>CAVVGB010000006.1:0-59047 GCA_963747715.1 uncultured Actinomycetes bacterium | reverse complement strand
GCGCTCAACCCGATCGACATCGCCGTCGGCGCCGGGCGCTTCTACGCCGGGCATCCGGATCTCCCGTACGTGGCGGGTGCAGAAGCAGTCGGGCGGGTCGGCGGCGATGGGGTGCTCGTCTGGGCGGCGGGGGGTGGCCTCGGTGTCGCGCGCAACGGCGCGCTTGCCGAGCGCGCTGCCGTGGCGGAGACGACGCTCGCGCCCGTTCCCGACGGCGCCGACCCCGAGCTCGCCGTCGCGCTCGGGGTTGCGGGGATCGCAGGGTGGCTGCCGCTTGCCTGGCGCGCGCCCGTACGTGAAGGCGAGACGGTGCTCGTCCTCGGCGCCACCGGGACGGCCGGCCTCATAGCCGTGCAGGCGGCCCGCCTGCTCGGCGCCGGGCGCGTCGTCGCAGCCGGGCGGAATGCTGAACGTCTCGAGCGCGCGGCCGCCGTCGGCGCCGACGAGACGGTTCGCATCGACGACCCCCGCGACCTGGCCCGCTCGCTCCGTCGTGCCTGCGGCGGCGAGGGGCCGACGCTCGTCTTCGATCCGCTCTGGGGTGAGCCGTTCGCCGCGGCTGTCGAGGCGGCGGCACCCGGCGCTCGCATAGTGCACGTCGGCCAGTCCGCCGGGCCGGAGACGACGATCCGCTCGGGCTTCGTGCGCGGGAAGCAGCTCGACATCCTCGGCTTCTCGAACTTCGCAGCGCCGCGCGACGTGATCCGAGCCGAGTACACGCGACTCGTCGAGCACGCGGTCGCCGGCGACGTCGTCATCGACGTCGAGCGCGTCACGCTCGACGACGTCCCCGAGGCGTGGGAGCGCCAGGCGGCCGTGCCCGACGCGAAGATCGTCGTTGTTCTTTAGCCCGTAAGCCCGGCCAGGTCGTCCGGGCGCACCGGCACGCGGTTGAGCTCGCGGCCGGTGGCGTCACGCAGGGCGGCGGCCGCGGCAGCGGTCGAGACGACCGTCGGCGGCTCCCCCACGCCCTTGGCGCCGTAGGGCGCGTCCGGCTGGGCGTCCTCGATGAGCTCGGCGACGACCGGCGGCATGTCGAGCGCTGTTGGGATGAGGTAGTCGGTGAAGCTCGCGTTCGTGATGAGTCCGTCGCGCGTCTGGATCTCCTCCATGAGCGCGAGGCCGAGGCCCTGCGCCGTACCGCCCTCGATCTGCCCGTAGACGGCCTGCGGGTTGAGCGCCTTGCCGACGTCCTGCGCCGTCCCGACCCAGACGAGGCGGGTGAGGCCGAGCTCGACGTCGACCTCGGCGACCACGCGCATGGCCGCGCAGGCGAACGCAACGTGGGCCCGGTCTCCGGTGACCTGCCCCGTGTCTGGATCGAGCGGCGAGGTCGGCGCGTGTCGGTAGATGCGCTCGATGTCGATCTCCTCGCCGGGAGCGAGGCCCCCCTCGCGCCGCTCGAGCTCCTCGCGCGCCGCCTGGCACGCGAGCCGAACGGCGCCGGCCGTCATCCACGTCTGTCGCGAGGCCGACGACGAGCCCGCCGACTCGACCGTCGCCGTTGCGTGCGGGGCAAGCACGACGTCCGCCACATCGGGGAGCTCGGTGCGCGCGACCTGCGCCATCACGTTCGCGACTCCCTGGCCCACCTCGGCCGCCGCCGAGTGCACCTCGGCGATCAGATCGCCGTTCGCATCGACGAAGAGACGCACGCGCGCGGCGCAGTAGTCGTCGAAGCCCTCCGAGTAGCAGATGTTCTTGTAGCCGACTGCGAAGCCGACGCCGCGCTTGACGCCTTCGCCCCGCGTCGTGTTGCCGGCGCCGCCGGGGAAGCGCACGCTGTCGCGCGCAAAGCTCTCCGGCTCGGGCACCGGGATCTCAGCCGCGCGGCGGATGACCTCGGCGACCGGGAAGGAACCGGTGATCTTCTGGCCGGTCGGGATCGTGTCGCCGGGTGCGAGCGCGTTGCGCAGGCGAAGCTCGACCGGGTCCATCTCGAGCGCGTGCGCCAGCTTGTCCATCTGCGCCTCGCTCGCGAAACACGTCTGCACGGCGCCGAAGCCGCGCATCGCGCCGCACGGCGGGTTGTTCGTGTACACGGTCGTGCACTCGATGAGCGCGTTCGGCACGGCGTAGGGCCCGCACGCGAAGCAACCCGCGTTGGCGGTGACCGCCGTCGAGCTCGAGGCGTACGCGCCGCCGTCGAGGAGGATCTTGATGCGCGCGTTGACGAGGCGGCCGTCGCGGCTCGCACGATGCTCCATCCAGATGCGCGCCGGGTGGCGGTGCACGTGGCCGACGAACGACTCCTCGCGCGTGTACACGAACTTGACGGGGCGGTTGGTGTGGAGCGCGAGCAGGGCGCCGTGGATCTGCATGGACAGGTCCTCGCGCCCGCCGAACGCCCCGCCGACGCCGGCCAGGTGGATGCGCACTTGCTCGGGCGGTAGGCCGAGGCACGGCGCGACCTGGTCGCGGTCGACGTGCAGCCACTGCGTGGCGACGTAGAGGTCGACGCCGCCCTCCCCGTCCGGCACCGCCAGCCCGGACTCCGGGCCGAGGAAGGCCTGGTCCTGGATTCCGAGCTCGTAGTAGCCCGAGACGGACACGTCGCCCTCGGCGTCGGGATCGCCGTGGCGGATGACGAGCGAGCGGACGACGTTCGGGCGCGGATCCTCGCGGTAGCCGTGGCCGCTGGTCGGCCGCTGCGGATGCAATTCATCCTGCTCGGTCGCGCGCTCGGAATCAATGACCGGCTCGAGCGGCTCGTACTCGACCTCGACCTTGGCGGCCGCACGCCGCGCCTGCTCCGGGTGCTCCGCCGCGATGACCGCGACGGGCTCGCCGAAGTAGCGCACACGATCGATGGCCAGTACGGGCTGGTCGGGAAACTCGAGGCCGTAGTGCTTCTCGCCGGGGACGTCGTCGTGGGTGAGGACGGCATGGACGCCGGGCGAGGCGAGCGCCTGGGAGATGTCGATCGAGACGATGCGCGCGTGCGCGTGCGGGCTGCGCACGGTGTGGCCCCAGAGCATGCCGGCGGCGAACAAATCGCTGGCGTACGCGAACTCGCCGGTCACCTTCGGAATCGCATCGACGCGGCGAATGCTCTCGCCGACGCGTCCGAGCTCGAGCTTGCGCGCGGGCGTGCTCATCTCGTCTCCATCTGCGCGTGTCTTGGCACAACCCGCGCGCCACACGCGCGTCTTTCCCCGTCACACTGAAAGTGGGTGGTGGTACGGGGTGGCCCCCACGCGCGCGCGTGACTCATATACCCGCCGCCAGTCGCACCGCGTCGAAGATCTTGGCGTATCCCGTGCAGCGGCACAGGTTGCCGGACAAGGCCTCGCGAATCTCGTCGTCCGACGGCTCGCCGTTTCGTGCCAACAGGTCGGCCGTCGCCACGATCAACCCGGGCGTGCAGAAGCCGCACTGGACGGCGCCAGTCTCGGCGAACGCCTCCTGCACCCGGTGCAGGCGCCCGTCCTCGGCAAGCCCTTCCACGGTCACGAGCTCGTGCCCGTCCGCCTGCGCGGCGAGCACCAGGCACGCGCACACAAGCACCCCGTCCATGAGGACGGAGCACGAGCCGCACTCGCCCTGCTCGCACGCGTTCTTCGAACCGGGCAGGCCCATGCGCTCGCGGAGCGCGAAGAGGAGGCTCTCCCCCTCCCACACGTCCGCCTCGCGCGTCTCGCCGTTGACGACGACGGAGATCCTCATGTCAGGCACCTCTCGAGCGCGCGGGCGGTCATCACACGGAGAGCATGACGACGGTAGCGCGCCGTCCCGCGAACATCGTCGATCGGGCTCGCCGCGCTCGCGACCGCCTCCGGGAAACCCTCTGCGTCCGACAGCGAGCCGGTCACGAGCGCCGGTACCGGCCCGGCCGAGCCGTACGCCGCGCGCACCTCCCCTCGCTCGCGGTCGACCGACAGGGCGAGCGAGCACACGGCGATCACCATCGCGTTGCGGGGGCCGATCTTCATGAACGTCTGGCGGTTGCCGCTCGGCGTGACGAACGCGGCCGTGATCAGCTCGTCGTCGGCAAGCGAGTTGCGCTTCGGGCCCACGAGGAACTCCTCGAGCGCGATCCTTCGCGTCCCGCGCACGCTGGCCAGCTCGATTTCGGCGCCCTCGACGAGGAGCGGCGGCAACGCATCGCCTGCCGGTGAGGCGGTCCCGAGGTTGCCCCCGATCGTGCCCCGGTTGCGAATCTGCGGTGAGCCGACCGTTCGCGAGGCCTCGGCCAGCGCCGGCAGCCCTTCGGCGAGCTCCGGCCGCATCGCCTCCGTGTAGGTGAGGCCCGAACCGAGCCGGAGCGTGCCGTTCTGGCGCTCCCAGCCGCGCAGCTCGGCGACCTCGTTCAGGTTGAGAAGCGCTTCCGGGCGGCGACGGTCGAAGTTGAGCTCAACCATGACGTCGGTGCCGCCCTGGATGGGCACCGCGCCCGGCCGCTCCGCCTTGAGCTGCAGCGCCTCCGCGAGAGTGCGCGGCGTCAGGACGTCCACGCGCGAAGCCTAACCCGCTCGACCCGTGATAATCCCGTCCGTGCTCGTCATCACGGTCGGCCCGCTCGGTTTCCGCGCCCGCCTCGAGAGCGACAAGGCGCCGCGCACCTGCGAGGCCGTCCTGCGGGCGCTCCCGTTCGAGTCGAAGCTCGTCCAGGCCCGCTGGAGCGGCGAGGCGGCCTGGGCCCCCCTCGGAGACCGGGACTTCGGGGTCGAGCACGAGAACTCGAACACGTACCCGGGCGCGGGTGAGCTCCTCCTCTATCCCGGCGGCCTCAGCGAGACGGAGATCCTCTTCCCCTACGGCGCGACGAGCTTCGGAAGCCGCGTCGGCCCGCTCGCCGGCAACCACTTCGCCACGATCGAGGACGGACGGGACCTTCTTTCCGAGGTCGGGCGGCTCGTCATGTGGGAAGGGGCGCAGGACTTCCGGATCGAGGAGGGCTAGTGGCGGACGAGGTCGCCAACCTCGACGCGGTCGTCGCGCGCGTCGTCGAGGCCGACGACCTGCCCGGCGCGCGGGGGCCGTCCTACCGCCTGACGCTCGACCTCGGCACGCGCGGCGAAAAGGTCGCGACGCTCTCGCTCCCGAATGTCGCGAAAGAGGACCTCGTCGGCCGGCAGGTCGTCTGCCTTCTCTCCGGCGACGAGGCGATCGTGCTGGCGGCGCGCTCGCACGGCCACGGGGCCGTGCTCATCCGTCCCGACGAAGACGTCGAGGACGGGTCCGCGATCGCCTAGGCCTTTCGTCAAGCAGCGCGGTGAACCACCAAACGGGGATGGAATGAAGCGTCACGCGCGCGTGATACTGGGAGCAGCGTCTCGGAGGGCTTTCACCGGGATCGCACTCCTGATCGGCTCCGATGCGGCGGGAGCTGATCGGGAACTAGCTGGGGCGGATTCCAATGCGGTGGACTCCGCCCCGCTCCTTTTCAAGGGCGTGCCGCCTCTGCAGGCGTCTCGGGCTCACGTGGATCGAAGACGAGCCGGCGGGCACTCGCCCCACCGGAGACGGGCTCGACTTCGATCAGGTCGGCTGCGCGCAGGTTGTTGTTCGCGTCGAGATGGAGCTGGATGAAGCCGGCATGCTCCTCACCGATCCCGAAGGCGCCGCCGGCACCGAGCGTGCCGCCGTCGACGAGCACGTGCTCCCCGCGCTGGTCGACGTGCTGCTCGTGGTCGTGGCCGGTGAGGATGAGGACGGAAGCGCCCTCATCGGTTGCGAGCAGGTCGAGCAGGGAGTGCGCGAGCGAATGGCGATGCACGAGCACGACATCGGGCCGCTCGGGCAACGCCTCGAACCAGGCAAGGAAGCGCTCCTCCGCGCCGGCGAGCGTTTCCTCGTGGAGCTCGATGCGCGAGGCGAGGCCGCCGTGCGCGCGCTCCTGCGGATCCTCGAACCCGGCGACACGCAAGCCGTCGACCGAGACGACCGGCTGACCGTCCGCCGAGCCGTCCGCGTTCATGCGCCCGCGCTGCGTGAGCACGACGATGCCCGCGCGTGCGGCTGCGCGCATGAAGCGCTGCGAGTCGTGATTGCCGGACACGGCCACGACCGGCTCACCGAGGTTGGCAAGCGCCGGAATCACGTCGGCTTCGTACTTCGCCCCGATCTGGGTCAAGTCGCCGACGAGGAAAACCGGCTTGCCGGCGGCGTACTGTTCGAGACCCGGAAGGACGAGGCCGTTCGAGTGCAGGTCGGACGCGACCAGGAGCGAGCGCGTCGGCGGCAGAGCCTCCTGCCGCTCTCCGGCCGCGGCGATCAGGGTCGTCAGGCCGTCGAGTGCGCGGTCGTAGGAGTCCGCGTACGTCTCTCCGGCTTCGAGCACTTCCTCCGAGAAGGCGAGTAGCCGCGGCAGCTCCTCGCCGTGCGCGTAGAACTCGAGCTCGCGGAACGAGCGCGGATCCAGGTGCGTGAGCGAGACGGCGAAGAAGGCGACGCAGGCGAGTGAGGTGGCGAGGCCTGTTCCCGCTCCGCCGGCGAGCCAGTGTCGGCTGCGCCCGAAGGCGGCCAGGAGAGCTCCTGCGACGAACCCGCCGAGGATTCCTCCGATGAGCGCCGCGAAGCCCGCGCGCATGAGACCGTGCTCGACGACCTGGCTCAGCTCGTTGCGAAGGAGCGGGATGTTCGCCTCGGCCGGCTTGCCGGAGCGGACCGCCGCGGCCGCCGTGTCGCGGTCGAGCGTGCGCACCTGGAGCTCGATGGCGAGCGGGACGCCGTAGGGGCGCGCGCGAACGCCCCAGTCGACGATCGGGACGTAGACGTCGAGCCGCGGATTGCGGGTCGGCGCTGCGGTGAAGGCGATCGTGCCGAGCTCCGACGAGCGCACCGTCGGAGACGTGGCCCGCAGCGCGACGAAGCTGCCGGCGAGCGAGAGGGCTGCGCAGGCGAGAGCGAAGAGGCAGGTGAGGAGAACGGCGCGCCGGGTCATCGGGCCCACCGCTCCTATCGGCGCGTTCAGGCCGTTTCCGGCGCAAAGTTCCCCAAGGCGAGGGATCCCCTCCGGCGGCGAACGGGCGATGATCCGAAGGAGCCATACAGAGCGGCGGAGCGGTCACGCCGCAATAACGGAGGCGACGTGACCACAATCCACGATCTGATCGAACGCACCCCGGCGGGCCGGCCGACCTACGTCCGCGCGGGCCTCTTCTACATGGTCTTCATGGCAGCCTGGATCTACGGCTTCGCCAACTCGCAGCGTGATCTCCCGAACATCGCGGTGATCGGGCTCTTGCTCCTCGCCGTCGTCGTGCACTTCGGCGTCGGGATCGCGATCGGGCGGCCGGAAGGGGCGCTCCTCGCGTGTTTCCCTCCCGCCCTGGCGCTCGTCGGCCCCAGCCTCGACGACTCGCTCTGGATGGCGCTCGTCATGCTGATGCTCTTCCCGGGCGGGCCGCTCATCTTCGCCGGCCACTACGTGCGCCGGACGATCGAAGAGCCCAAAGCCGAAGAGTGGTTCTAAGAAGCGGGGCGTTACGCCCACCCGCCTCCCCTTCAGGTTAAGGCGGGGAAGCGCGCGCGTGGCGCGCGCTTCGTGACGAGAGTGCCCTTTCGCGCCCGCCGCATGTGAGCTTCGCGGGCCGGGCGTGCCCAGCCCCTACGCGCCCGGTCCCTACGCGGCCTCCTCCAGAGGCCGGTCAACCCGCTCCAGGCGCTCGAGCTCGTACAGGCGCGGATAAAACTCGGGATAGCCCGACGCGCCGTGCTCGGCGACGTCGAGGCCCGTCGTCTCCGTCTCGGGCTCGGCACGGATCCCCCACAGCACCTTCATGCCCCACAGCACGGCGAACGAGGCGCTGAAGGTGAAGACGCCGACCGCGAGCAGCCCGACGGCCTGAACGCCGAGCTGGTGGAAGCTGCCCGTGTAGATGAGCCCACCCGTTCCGGTTGCCAGGTTCGAAGCGAGCGCCGGCACCGCGAAGATCCCGGTCGCGAGCGTCCCCCACACGCCGGCCATGCCGTGCACGGCGACGGCGCCGATCGGGTCGTCGATCCGGATCCGCTCGACGAACCCGACGCCGACCACCGCGATCGCGCCGGCGACGAGACCGATCACGACCGCCGCCCACGGCGCCACGAAGCCGGACGCCGCCGTCACGGCGACGAGCGCCGCGATGACGCCGTTCAGCATCATCGAGATGTCCGGCCGCTTGAGGAGAAGCCAGGCCGTGACGATCCCGCCCATCGCGCCTGCTGCGGCAGCGAGGTTCGTGGTCAGCGCGACGTAGCCGAAGTAGCCGATGCGATCGCCCGAGACGACGCCGAGCGTCGAGCCCGGGTTGAAGCCGAACCAGCCGAACCACAGGATGATCGTCCCGAGAACGGCGTACGGCATGTTGTGCCCGGGGATCGGGTGCGCGCGGCCGTCCGTGCCGAAGCGCCCGATGCGCGGACCGAGCAGCAAGGCGCCGGCCAAGGCGGCAAGCGCACCCTGGTAGTGCACCACCGTCGAGCCGGCGAAGTCCTGCATCCCGAGCGAGAAGAGCCAGCCGTCCGAGTGCCACACCCAATGCGAGACGACCGAGTAGATGAGCGTGAAGGCCGCGCCGAACGCGAAGTAGACCCAGAGCTTCGCACGCTCGGCCATCGCGCCCCACACGATCGCGACCGAGACGCCCGCGAAGACGACCTCGAAGAAGTAGGCGCTCGCGCCGGGGATCGAGGCGAAGAAGGAGAACGGCGCCTGCGCTACGCCGAGCAGGGCGTCGGTGCTCGGGAGGAAGCCGGAGGTCCCGATGACGGAGTTGCCGTCGCCGAACGCCAGGCCGAAGCCGACCGCCCAGTAGACGAGCGAGCAGAGGCCGAAGGTGAGGACGTTCTTGCCGGCGATGTGCGCGGCGTTCTTCATCCGCGTCAGCCCGGCCTCGAGGAGCGCGAAGCCGGCCTGCATGAACATGACGAATATGGCCGCAACGACGACCCAGACGGTGTTGGCCGCGATCACGAGCTCCGTCGACTTCACCCTCCACCTCCTTTGCTCGCCCAACGAAAAAAGCCCCGGAAGCCGGTGCTTCCGAGGCAGCGTCGCCGCCCTGGAAAGTAGCGACGGGGCCGGACGGATGTAACTGTGTTCCCGACCGCGGATGCCGAGTGGCGCTCGGCTGGCTGCAAACCGTCGCATGCCGGCGTCCTCGGTCGGCCGCGTATTTCATTTCAATACGCCTGGCCTCCCTGCGTCCTTGGCCTGCTCGGTTTTCGCCGGCGATCACCGCACGGCCCCACGATCGGGAACACTGCCCTCCGTGCGAACCCTGCTTACGAACGCCTTCGTCGTGACGATGGACGACGACGGGATGGAGTACCCCGACGGCTGGATCCTCCTGGACGACGGCTTCGTCGAGTCGGTCGGGACGGGGTCGCCGCCGCCCGCCGAGCACTTCGAGAACCTCGGCGGCGCGCTCGTCACGCCCGGCCTGATCAACACGCACCACCATCTCTTCCAGACCCTCACGCGCACGCGCGCCCAGCAGGCCGACCTCTTCACGTGGCTGCGCGAGCTCTATCCGCTCTGGGCACGCATCGACTACCCGGCCGAGTACGCGGCGGCGCGGTCAGGGCTGGCCGAGCTTGCGCTGTCGGGCTGCTCGACGGTCTTCGACCACCACTACGTCTTCCCCGAGCCGGATGGCATCGAGCTCCTGAACGCGGAGATCACGGCCGCCGAGGAGCTCGGGATGCGCCTCATCGCCGCGCGCGGCTCCATGAACCTCGGCGAGTCGAAGGGCGGCTTACCGCCGGACGAGCTCGTCGAGGACGACGATCAGATCCTGAGCACGACCGAGTGGGCCGCGCGCAAGCACGACCACAACCCGGGCGCGCGCATCCAGATCGCCGTCGCGCCGTGCTCGCCCTTCTCCGTGACGAAGGAGCTGATGATGGAGTCGGCTGCTTTGGCGCGGCGGCTCAACCTCAAGCTGCACACGCATCTCGCGGAGACGGCGGAGGAAGAGGAGTACTGCCAGGGGATCTTCGGGTGCCGGCCGATCGAGTACCTCGAGCAGGTCGGCTGGCTCGACCATGACGTGTGGTGCGCGCACTGCGTGCACCTCTCGACCGCGGACGTGACAGCGCTTCGGAAACGCCGGCACGGGTGTCGCGCACTGCCCGAGCTCGAACATGCGCCTAGGCGCGGGGATCGCACCCGTGCAGGAGATGCTCGCAAGCGACGTGCGCGTCGGCCTCGGCGTGGACGGTCCGGCCTCGAACGAGCGCAGCCACCTCCTGCTCGAGGCGAGGCAGGCGCTGCTCGTGGCGCGCGCCCGCGGCGGGCCCGGCGCGATGACGGCGCGCGAAGCTCTCCGCCTCGCGACCCGCGGGGGCGCGGCGGTGCTCGGCCGCCAGGACCTGGGCTCGCTCGAGCCCGGCAAGTGCGCAGACCTCGCGGTCTGGTCGACCGCGGGACTTCAGTTCGGGGGCATGGACGACCTTGTCGCGGGCCTGGTGCTCTCAGCCCCCCACCGGGTCTACAGCCTGTACGTCGGCGGCGAGAAGGTCGTCCACGAAGGTCGCCTCGTCCGCGCCGACGAGCACGAGATCGCCTACGAACATGGCCTCCAAGCGCAAAGATTCCTGGAGTGACCTCTCTCTCCACCCACGTCCTCGACACGGAGCGCGGCAAGCCGGCTTCAGGAGTCAAGGTCGAGCTCTACCGGGTGAGCGAGCTCGTCGCTTCGGGCGAGACCGACGCGGACGGACGCATCGCGGAACTCGCCGCCGACCTCGCCCCGGACGTCTACCGCCTCGTCTTCCATCCCGCCTCCTCGCCCTTCTTCCGCCGGATCGAACTCGAGCTTCAGATCGAGGAGGATGCCGACCATCTGCACGTCCCGCTCCTGATCTCGCCCTACTCATGCACGAGCTACCGCGGCAGCTGAGCTCCGAGGAGCTCTCCGAGCTCTTCGAGGGGCGAACCCGGTTCGTCGAGATGCTGAGCGGGCTCGAGGACCCACTCGGCCAGGCCAGGCGCGTGCTCGAGGAGCTTCCCGAGACGGAGAAGATCGAGGCGCTCAACGCGCACCCGCCGATCGGCGCGCGCAACGGCTCGGCGCGCTCGATGCGCGAGCAAGGGAGCGACGAGGACCCCGTCCTGATCGCGGCGCTCGGGCGCCTCAACAAGACCTACGAGCAGAAGTTCGGCTTTCGCTTCGTCGTCTTCGTCAACCAGCGGCCGCGCTCGGAGATCCTGCATGTTCTGCGAGAGCGGCTCCAGAACCGGCGCGACGACGAGCTCGCCACCGGCCTCGACGAGCTCGTCGCGATCGCGCTCGACCGATGGCTGACCCGGTAAGCATCTCCTACGGAAAGGACGCCGTCTCCGTGTACCGGACGGACGGCGAGCGCCTGTTCGCGTGCGAGGTGCGGATGCTCGCCTACGGGGAGGCCTTCGTTCCTTCCTACACCGAGGGCGACAACTCGATGGTCGTCGCGACCGACTCGATGAAGAACTTCATCCACAAGCACGCGCTGGAGTACCAGGAAGCAGGGCTCGAGGACTTCCTGGTCGCTCTCGGTACGCGATTTGTCGAGCGCTACGAGCAGGTCGGCTCGACCGAGCTGCATGCTCGCGAGCTCGCTTTCGCATCGCGCGCGGGCGTCGTGTTCCAACGTCTCTACGACGACTACGCCTGGGCGCAGGTCAACATCTACCGGGGCGAAGACTGGAAGGGCGAGCGGCTCGAGCGGTCGGGACGCAAGGGACTCCACCTCGTGAAGCTGAAGGGAAGCTCGTTCGCCGACTTCGTCCGCGACGAGTACACGACCCTGCCCGACGCGCGCGACCGGCCGCTCTTCGTGCACATGGACGTCTCCTGGCACAACGCCGACTACGGGAGGCGCGTCGACGGCGAGAAGCTCCGCGAGCACCTGATGGGGACCTTCGCGGAGTTCGAGTCGGAGTCGATCCAGCATCTCGTCAACGAGATGGGCTCTCGCGCACTTGCGCAGTTTCCTGAGATCGACAACATCGCCTTCCAGGCCCAGAACCGGCTGTGGGACCGAGCGCAAGAGGCGGACGGCGTGACCGTGTACACGGATGCACGCCCGCCCTTCGGCGTCATCACGCTGAGCCTCGGCCGGTGATCGCCCGCATCTGGCGCGGCTGGACGCGGGCGGAAGACGAGGCCGCGTACGTGCAGTACCTCGAGGAGACCGGTGCGCCCGGCTCTCGCGGCACGCCGGGCAACCGCGGCTTCTCCATCCTCCACCGCGTGGTCGGCGACCGCGCCGAGTTCGTGACGATGTCGCTCTGGGACTCGCTGGAGTCGGTGCGCGGTTTTGCGGGAGACGACGTCGAGAAGGCCGTGTTCTACCCGGAGGACGAGCGGTTCCTCGTCGACCGCGAGCTAACGGTCGCGCATTACGAGTTCCGCGCCTACGAGTAGTTCCCGGGCGGGACATGTCCCGCCCCTACCTCTTCTTGCGTTACGGAAAGAGGTCGCGTTCCGGTGGCATGACGAGATCGCGGGCCGAGCCGTCGCCGTCCGGCACGCGGTAACCGCGAATCAACACGGCGGGCACGCCGGTCGCCTTTCCCATCACGAGCTCGGCGGCGCCGGCGAGCTCGTCGGCGACGGCGATCACCGTCGACTCGAGCGTGTAGCCGCGCGCGTCCTTCGTGCCGCGCAGATCGAGGAGTGGCTCCATTCCCGGCGATGCCGATCGCCACGTCCGTCGTGCCTTGCCGCCACGCGCGGCCGAACGAGTCGCTCACGATCACGGCCGGCGCGATCCCGAAGCGCCCCTCGAGCGCAGTCACGGATCCGTGCGGCCGATGCGTCCGGGTCACGCGGAAGCAGAACCACGACGTTCTCGCCCGGCGCATTCGACCGGTCGACGCCGGCACTCGCGCAGACGAACCCGTGCTCGGTCTCGGCGATGACGAGGTCGCCGCGACGGCGGCGCACCGCGCGCGCCTCGCGCAGGATCACCTCGACGTGGTCGGAGGTCTCCTCGATGCGACCTTCTTCCTTCGAGACGACCTTCTGCGCCACGACGACCACGTCGCCCGCGTCGAGCCCACCCGCGCGCTCGATCGCATCCCCGACGAACTTCGCAAGGTCCACGCCCGGCTCCATGTCGGGGATGCCTTCCAGCGGCACGAGCCGTACCTCGCTCATCGGCCGAGCAGCCGCAGCGCGGTCCTCCCCGCGCGCAAGCCGGACTCGATCGCGCCGTCCATGAAGCCCGACCAACCGTTGGCGAAGTCGGAGCCCGCGAAGACGACCGAATCCTCCGGCCTCTGCATCTCGGCGTGATGCGTCGTGTACCACCCCGGCCGGTGGATCGCCCACGTCCCGCGCGCGAACTCGTCTGCGAGCCAGTCGTGGCTCGTGGCGGCGAGCACCTCGTAGCCGGGCAGGATCTCGTCGAGCCGACGCTGGACGTCGGGTAAATCGTCGGCGTTGCAGGCCTCGGCGTCGGGGCCGAAGCCGATCAGGAGCTGCGTTCCGTCGGGATAGAGGATCTCGGTGTCGAGGTAGCCGAACGGATGGCCCGGCTTGATGGCGTTGTGGTTCACCGGCTCGCCGCGCGCGTGGATGAAGATCTTCATGCCGCGGGACGCCTGGCCGAGCGCGATCGCCTGCCCGTTTCGCGTCCGGCAGCGGCGGGTCGAACTCGATCCCGCCGAGCGCGTTCAGCGGCACCGCCACCACGACGACCCGCGCGCCCACCGTCTCCCCCGCGCGCGTGTGGACCTCCAGGCCGCCGTCCGCGGCGCGAGACCGCGGCGACCGGCGTGGACAGCCGCGTCTCGAACTCGGCGCCGCGCCGCGATCGCGTTCAGCACGCTCTGCGTTCCCTCGGCGAGCGTGACGCGCCCGCCCGTGAACTGGGTCAGCTCGAGGCTTCCGCCCGAGAGCGCGTGCCAGCGGAGGATGCTGACGGCGCCGGCGTCGTCGAGCCGGCCGTGCGCGACCGACTCGAGCTCGGCGACGAGAACGTCGCGCTCTTCGTCGTCCAGGTCGAGCTCGTCGAGACGCTCGGCGATCGAGAGCCGGTCGAAGCGCGCCAGCCGGTCGTTCGCAAAGAGCGGATGGTGCGGCTGCGGAAGCGCGTCCGCGACGCCGTCCACGAACTGGTTCCACCCACGCTCGGCGATCGCGTCGCGCTCGGCGACCGTGCCCGAGCGCCGCTCCTCGCCGACGTGCCAGCTCGAGACGTCGGCCTCCTCGCTGACCTCGACGCCGAGGCCGGCGCGCGTGATCTCCGACCACACGTGCGGCTGGTGCCAGTGCACCCAGCCGCCGCCGAGCTCGATGTCGGCGCCGTTCCACTGGAAGGTCCACGTGCGCCCGCCGAGACGGTCGCGCGCCTCGAGCAGCAGCGTGTCGGCCCCGCGCAGCGTCGTCTCGCGCGCAGTCGTGACGCCGGCGAACCCGCCACCGATGACGACGACGTCGTGCACCCGGCGGAGCTAGAACCAGCCGCGCCGCTTGAAGTACACGAGCATGAGCGCGACCGTGAACACCTGCAGGCCGAGGCCGAGGATGAAGAACTCGGGCCAGCCCGAGATGTGGCGGACGAGCCAGCCGAAGTTCTGGCCGAAGAAGCCGGCGATGAAGCTGAGCGGCAGGAAGATCGCCGCGATCACGGTGAGCTGCTTGACGACCGTGTTCAGGTTGCGCGAGTTGGCGGAGAAGTAGGTGTCCATCACGCTCATGAGCAGCTCGCGGTACGTCTCGATCCGATCGCTCAGGCGGACGAGGTGGTCGTGCACGTCGCGCAGGTAGTGCTCGCCCTCCGGCGAGAGGTGCGGTAGCTCGGGCGCGCCGCTCACCCACCGCTGCGCGAGCTCGCGCTCCTGCGCGATGATCGAGCGCATGCGGGCGAGGCGCCGCCGCAGCTCGTAGATCTGCTGGAGCTGCTCGTCGCTCGCGTCGGCGAGGATCGCAGTCCTGCAGCGTGTCGATCTCGTCGTCGACGTCCTCGAGCGCCGGGAAGAAGCTGTCCACGAGCGCATCGACGATCTGGTACAGGAGGCGGATCGGCTCGGCGAGCGCGCCCTGGCGCTCGTACCGCTCGCGCAGGGTGTCGCAGGCCGGGCGACTCGTCGCGGCGGACGGTGACGAGGAACCGGTCCGAGAAGAAGCAGTGCAGCTCGACGAGCCGATCCTCGTCCGGAGGCGGAGCGACGCCGTGGAAGACGAGGAAGTAGAAGTCGTCGTACGCCTCGATCTTCGCGCGCTGCCCGAAGTGCTCGGCGTCCTCGACGGCCAGCGGGTGGAACCCGAACACCTCGCGCAGGAGTTGGAAATCGGCCGTGGTCGGGCCGTGGAGGTCGAGCCAGAAGAAGTCGCCGTCCTCGAGCCGAGCTTCGACCTCGGTGTGCTCGATGACCGTCTTCGAGTGGCCGTGGCGGTCGAGGAGGTAGCTCGTCACGTCGGGATCCCCGTGATTCGCACGCCGCTCTGCACCCGGTAGTTGCGGTTGACGTTGAGGATCACGGCCGTCACGGGCTCGAGCCAGCGGGCGACCATGAGGGGGCCCGCGTCGATCGCCCGTCCTTCCACGACCTTCTCGGCGAGAGCTGGCGATCTCCTTCTTCGCCTCATCGTCGTCGGCGCAGAGGATCACGTCCTCGTCGAGCGGATCGTCGACCCGCGCGAGCGCCTTCGCGCTCACGGTGTGAAAGCCGGCGACGACGCGGCAGCGCGGTGCGGCGGCCTGCGCCTGCTCGGCAAGCGAGAGGTCGCCCGGCTCCGCCGCCGGACGGCCTCCGACGAACACGACGGGGCTCGCCACGCTCACGACGATGCGGCCGGCGAGCTCGTCCGCAAGGTTGCGGCACATAAACTCGACCCCGTCGGGCGGCACGGAGAGGAAGACGATGTCGGAGCGCTGCGTCGCCTCCGCGTTCGAGACGAACTCGTCGCGCGGCGTGCGCGAGCCGAGCACGACCTCCTCGCCGAGACGGCGAAGCCGCTCGGCCAGGCCTTGGCCGAAGTCGCCTGTGCCTCCGATGATGCCGATCACGCGAGCGCTTCCAGCAGCCGTGTGCCCACCTCCGCCCGTCGCTCCGGGTCCACCATAACGATCGGGCAGACAACGGATCCGTTGATGTCGCTTGCGAGATCCTGATCCTGGGGGTCGATCACGAACACGTCTGCGAGCTCGCCGTACAGCGCGGCGACGCCGCGGGCGCTCGCCTCGTAGCCGAGTGACGTCATCATCTCGGCGAGCGGGCCGCGAATCGCCTTGCCGCCGACGAGCGGCGAGATCGCGGCCACGCGCTTGTTTGCGAGGGCCTCTTCGATTCCCGGCACCGCCAGGATCGGCTGGATCGACACGAACGGGTTCGACGGCGCGATCACGACGAGGTCGGCCTCGCCGATCGCCTCGAGCACTCCCGGCGCCGGACGCGCCTCGTCCGCGCCGTCGTAGCGCACACTGCGCACCGGGTCGGCGTGGCGGCGCGCGACGAACCACTGCTGGAAGTCGAGCTCGCGGTCGTCGGTCACGATCTTCGTTCGCAGCGGATCGTCCGTGACCGGGAGCAGGCGAACGCGCGCGCCGAGCGCGCCGGCGACGTGTTTCATCGCTTCGCTCAGAGGCATGCCGGAACGCAGCAAGCGCGTGCGCACGAGGTGCAGTCCGATGTCGCGGTCGCCGAGCGTGAACCACGTCTCCTCGCCGAGATCTTTCGCCATGGCGAGCGCGCTGTAGGTCTCGTCGCGAACACCCCAGCCGCGCTCCTCGTCGAGCAGGCCTGCGAGCGTATAGAGGATCGTGTCGAGATCGGGCGACACGTGCACGCCGAGGAACTCGAGGTCGTCGCCGACGTTGCCGACGACTGTGACCGCCTCGGGCCCCGCGGCGCGGGCGAGCGCGTCGACGCAGCGGGAGCCGCCCAGACCGCCCGCCAGCACGACGAGCTTGCGTATGCTCACTCGATGCTCGCGATCGTGCCGGTCAAGGGCCTCGACGGAGCGAAAACGCGCCTCGCCCCGGCCCTCGCACCGGACGAGCGCGCGCGCCTCGTCATCGACATGCTCGATCGGGTGCTGGCCGCGTGCGAAGTGTCGACCGCCATCACGCGAACGCTACTCGTGACTCCCCGAGCCCGAGTTGGCCCGTAACGGCGTCGAGGTCCTGCAGGACGCGGGGACAGGCCATCCTGACGCGATCGCCGCCGGGCTCGCAGACCCGCGCGCCCGCAACGGTGCGCTCGTCATCATGGCCGACTGTCCACGCGTGACGGCAGCCTCGCTCGATGCGCTCGCGGACGTCGCGCGGCCGGTCGCCCTCGCGCCTTCGCACGACGGCGGCGTAAACGCGCTCGCGCTTCGCGACCCGGCCTTGTTCGAGCCCACGTTCGGGGTCCCGGCGGAGACGACGATCGAGCGCGCGCGTGCCGCGGGCCTCGAGCCTGCGATCGTCGACGATCCTGCCCTCGCCTTCGACGTCGATCGTCCGGAGGACCTCACGCGGCGTGAGCGTCATCACGTACTCGCCCAAGGTCTTCATCCCGCTGACGAAGCTCTGCCGGGACGTGTGCCACTACTGCACGTTCGCGCAGCCGCCGAAGCGAGGTGAGCGCGCGTACATGACCGCCGACGAAGTGCTGACGGTCGCGCGCGCGGGCGCGGAAGCCGGCTGCCACGAGGCGCTCTTCACGCTCGGCGACAAGCCCGAGCTTCGCTACCGCGCCGCACGCGAGGAGCTCGCGGCGCTCGGCTGCGAGACGACGATCGAGTACCTCGCGCGCATGTGCGAGCTCGTGCTCGCCGAGACCGGCCTGCTCCCCCACGTCAACCCCGGCGTCATGACCCGGGAGGAGCTCGCACTGCTCCGGTCGGTGTCGGCGTCGCAGGGGATCATGCTCGAGACGGCATCCGAGCGGCTGTCGCAGAAAGGCGGGCCGCACTACGGCTCGCCGGACAAGTGGCCGGAGCGGCGACTCGAGACGATCCGGCTCGCCGGTGAGCTCGCCATCCCGTTCACCACCGGCATCCTCATCGGCATCGGCGAGACGCGCGCCGAGCGACTCGAAGCGCTCGCGGAGATTCGTGCGCTGCACGATCGCTACGGCCACATCCAGGAAGTGATCGTCCAGAACTTCCGTGCCAAGCCAGCGACGAAGATGGCGGCGCACCCGGAGCCGTCCCTCGACGAGCTTCTCTGGACGGTGCGCGCGGCCCGCGAGGTTCTTGGCGAGGACATGAAGATCCAGGTGCCGCCGAACCTGTCCTACGACGAGTTCCCGCGCCTCTTGGAAGCGGGGATCGACGACTGGGGCGGCGTCTCGCCCGTGACGATCGACCACGTGAACCCCGAGGCGCCGTGGCCGGAGATCGAGCGGCTCCGGCGGGCGACCGAGGCCGCCGGCCACGAGCTGGCGGCGCGGCTCCCGATCTATCCCGACTACGTCGCAGACCTCGACCGCTGGGCCGACGCGCGCGTCGCGCGCGAGATCCGCCTTCATGCCGACGCCGACGGCCTAGCGCGAGCTGATCGCTGGGCCGCCGGCGCCGAAGTCCCCTGCCCTCCACTCGTCAACGCCGACGGACGAGGTCCGGGTACGGCCGTGGCCGCGGTGCTCGCCAAGGTCCGGGACGACGTGGAGCTCGACGAGGACGACGTCACCGACCTGTTTCGCGCGCGCGGCGCCGACTTCCACGCGGTCGTCGAGGCGGCCGACCTGCTCCGCCGCGAGGTGTGCGGCGACACGGTCTCCTACGTGGTCACGCGCAACATCAATTACACGAACGTCTGCTACTTCCGCTGCGGCTTCTGCGCGTTCTCGAAGGGCAAGCTGGCCGAGAACCTGCGCGGCGCGCCCTACCTCGTGCCCATCGACGAGATCGTGCGGCGCTGCCAGGAGGCCTGGGAGCGCGGCGCCGTCGAGGTCTGCCTGCAGGGCGGCATCCATCCGGGATTCACGGGCGACTACTACGCGCACGTGTGCCAGGCGATCAAGCACCGCCTGCCCGATCTGCACGTGCACGCGTTCTCCGCGCTCGAGGTCTGGCAGGGCGCGGCCACGCTCGGCGTCTCGCTCGCGGCGTACTTGCAGCGCTTGAAGGACCTCGGGCTCGCCTCGCTGCCGGGAACGGCCGCGGAGATCCTGGACGACGAGGTCAGGCGCGTCCTCTGCCCGGACAAGGTCACGACCGCCCAGTGGCTCCGCGTCCACGACCAGGCGCACCGTGTCGGCCTGCGCTCGACGACGACGATCATGTTCGGCGCGGTCGAAGGGCCGCGCAGCTGGGCCAGGCATCTCCTCGCGCTCCGCGACCAGCAGAGGAAGACGGGCGGCTTCACGGAGTTCGTGCCGCTCCCGTTCGTGCACATGGAGGCGCCGATCTTCCTGAAGGGACGCGCGCGTCCCGGCCCGACGTTCCGTGAAGCCGTGCTCATGCACGCCGTCGGGCGGCTGGCGCTGCACCCTTACATCACGAACGTGCAGGCGTCGTGGGTGAAGCTCGGAATCGACGGCGCGCAGGCCGCGTTGCGCGCCGGTGCGAACGACCTCGGCGGAACGCTCATGAACGAGTCCATCTCGCGCGCGGCCGGAGCCGCCCACGGGCAGGAGATGCCGCCCGAGGGGATGGAAGCTGCGGTCCGCGAGCTCGGCCGCACGCCGCGGCAGCGGACGACGCTCTATGGCGTGCCGGATCCGGACCGCACGCGGCTGTCATACGGCGCGCCGCCCCTCGCCGAGCCGCTCAACCCGAGCGTGAACGACGCGGGTCTGAAGCGACCGAAACGTCTGGTCAGGCCCGGGATCAGCGTCTGATCAGTACCAGCGGCCCCGTGCAAAACCTCCGAAGGCGAGCAGGCCGATGAGGATGACGATCAGGCCCACGATCCAGCTCCAGAGAATGAGGATGAGGATGCCGATGACAACGATGATGCCGCCGAGGGTGATGCCCATTCCCGGTCCGTAGCGCCGCTCCGGTGTAGCCACTTCCGCCCTCCAGTGTCGGGGGCGCGACCCTACCACCGCCCGGGTGCGCAGCCCACTCGCCGTCCGAGGTGGTTGCTACCAACGTCACATGGACGGCCGCGTCGAGTGGTCGCCGCCCGTCGAGCCGTGGAGACTCGAGCGGCGGCGCCAGCGACGCCGCGACGTCCAACGCCGCCGCCTGGTGGCGGGGGCGCTGACCGGCCTCGTCGTGGCCTCGGTCACGTTCGGCCTCGTTAGCGGCACCGGCGGCAAGGTCCGTGCCGCAGTCGCCGGAGCAGGCGGCGGCCCCGCCGAGCCGGACGAGCCCGAGGTCCAGACGTTCGACATCGTCGCAACGGGCGACCTCCTCATCCACGCCCCGGTATGGCAGCGTGCCTACCGGAATGGCAACGGCCGCCCCGACTTCCGCCCCATGTTCGCGGCGATCCGGCCGATCGTCCGCGGCGCGGCACTCGCTCTCTGTCACGTCGAGACGCCGATGGGCGCCGGCGGGGAGACCGGCTACCCCCTTTTCAACGCGCCGCCGGAGCTCGCGAGCGCGATCGCGTGGACCGGCTGGGACGCGTGCTCGACTGCGTCGAACCACTCCGTCGACAAGAGCCAGTACGGGATCGAGACGACTGCGCTCGCGCTCGATAACGCGGGCGTACGCCACACCGGCACTTTTCGCTCACGGCGGGACGCGCGAAGACCGCTGATCCTGCGCGTGCGCGGGCTTCGCATCGCCTTCCTCTCGTACACGTACGGGACGAACGGCGTGCGAATCCCACAGCGGTGGTCCGTGAACCTCATCTCGCGCGACAAAGTGGTGCGCGACGCGCGGCGGGCGCACAAGCAGGGCGCGGACTTCGTGATCGCGAACTTCCACTGGGGCACCGAGTACTCACACCAGGTGACTGCGCACCAGCGGACCCTCGCGCGCTACCTGCTGCGGCATGAAACCGTCGATCTGATCGTTGGGCAGCACGCGCATGTCGTGCAGACGATCCGGCGCATCGCGGGGCGCTTCGTCGTCTACGGCGAGGGCAACCTGATCTCGAACCAGACGTCCGCCTGCTGCCCAGCCGAGGCGCAAGACGGCCTCATCGCGGTCATCCACGTGCGGGCGGTCGGCCGTAAGGCAACCGTGACCGGCGTGGACTACGTCCCGACCCGCGTCCGCCATCCGGATTACGTCGTCGTGCCCGCCGGTCTTCGCTACCGCCAGCTCGTCCGCCAAGGGCAGCGCTCGAGCGCCGAGGCCCAGGCGATGCTCCAGTCCTACCGCGGCACCATCGCTCATGTGGGGACGACCCGCTTCGTCCGGCCCTTCCCGAGGGCCGGCGCCATCCGAGAGGCGGTCGCGGAGCCCTAGCAGGCATCCCTCGTTCGGGGAGAGGCCCCCTGCGCCTCGGGCGGGAGTCTGCCGATATTGAGACCGGCGTCACGAAAGGACGGCAATGCGGCGATTCACCCTTCTGCTCGTGCTGGCCCTCGTCTGGGCTCCCGCGGCGCTTGCCGCCAAGCCGAAAGCAGATCTCGAAGTAGTTGCCTCTGCGCCCGGCGTCGTCGCGATCGGCGATGACCTGACCGCGACGGCCACCGTGCGAAATCGCGGTCCCGCTGCTTCGAACGCCGTCAGGCTGACCGTCACGTTGTCGGGGCCCTTCGCCCTGCTTTCTGCCGATTCCTCGCGAGGGAGCTGCTCGGTCACCGGCGTGGTCGTGACCTGCAACCTGGGCAAGCTCTCGCGCGGGCCCACCGTAAGCGTCGACCTCGAGCTCAACGCGACCGCGGCCGGCGATCTCCGCGGCGGGTTCCAGCTGAGAGGCCAACGTCCCGATCCCGCACCCGGGAACAACTCCGCGAAAACGTTGACGTCCGTGCCGCGCGCAGAGTGCACCCTGCTCGGGACCGCCGGCCGGGACCGGCTCCAGGGAACTCCCGGGAACGACGTCATCTGCGGGCTCGGTGGAAACGATGTCCTCATCGGTTCGGCCGGCAATGACAAGCTCTACGGCGGCGCGGGCAACGACAAGCTCGACGGCGGCCTCGGGGACGATGAACTCCGCGGCGAGGACGGTGCCGACACTGCCACCTTCAAGACGTCTGTTGCCGGAGTCGTCGCAAACCTGGGCCGCGGACGCGCAACCGGGTACGGAACGGATGACCTAAGCGCGGTCGAGCGTCCTCTGGGATCTCGCTATCGGGACGTCTTCACCGGGTCACGGGCGGCCAACGTTCTCGCCGGCGGCGGCGGTGCCGACCGGCTCCTCGGCCGGGGCGGGGCGGACAAGCTGCGCGGAAACGCAGGCAACGACTATCTCAACGGCGGCCGCGGATCGGATCGGCTGTACGGCGCCGGCGGGCGCGACCGCTGCCTCAGCGGACTGCGGTTCTCCTGCTGAGGTCTCGCGTCTGAGGCAGGAGCGGGCGAGGCGAGACCGCATTTCGCCTCGCCCTTAAGTTCATGTGATCCCTGTCGATATCTGGGTAGGTCCGTTATGGCCATGGGTGATCATGCGACAAGCGAAGGTCACATCCGCGTCCTGATCGCGGACGACCAGGCACTCTTCGCCCGGGCGCTCGAGGCACTCCTGGCGGACGACGACGAGGTCGAGGTGATCGGCCACGCCAAGAACGGCGCCGAGGCGGTCGAGCTCGCCGACGCAGAGCATCCCGACGTCATCCTGATGGACATCAGCATGCCGCTCATGGACGGCCTCGAGGCGACGCGGGAACTACGGAGCCACGGTTCGGATGCGCGCGTCGTCATGCTCACCGAGTCCGATCTGCGCGCGGACACCGTGCGCGCCAAGCGCGCCGGGGCCGACGCCTACGTTCCGAAGACGCACATCGCCGCGGGCCTCCGCGACGCAATTCACGCCTCGAGCTAGACGTCAGCCCCCGCTCGCCGGGTAGATCCGCGCTACCTAGCCCTACACAGTGTTGTCGCGGAAAATGAATGCGCCCTCGGGCAAGCCTGGGGCGCCCAGCGGCCTGGTACACGTCCAGCCGTCCCGATTCCCGTCCAGGGAGGGAATGCCGTTGGCGACATCCGGCGTGATGCCGAGGCTCGCGACCGTGACCAGGCTCCAGTTGTCTCCGCTCGGACAAGCTCCGATCGACTTCGCCGACCCTGACGCCGGGAAGGCGATCGCCGCAGTTGCACCTACGACAGCAACGAGAGTTCCAAATCTCCTTGCGACCATCTCCACCACCCTTTCGCCCGCCGTAGACGCGCTCTCCGGTCGCGCGGGAGCGCTGGGTACCGCGGCGATCCTCTTCCTCGCTCCGCCGAAAGTCAAGATGGCGCGCCCTTTCGTCAAGCCACCCTTGCGGCGTTCGCGTCGGCTAGGCCGCGGCTGTCACCCCCGTGAGCGCCTCCCCGAAGCGAGCGCGGCGAACGAACTGCCCGTCCCCCGGCCGGCCGGCGAACTCACCGTTCTCGACCAGGACCTTGCCCCGCAGGAGGACGACCTCCGGCACGCCTGTCACCTCGGTGCCCTCGTAGAGGTTGTAGTCGCACTTCGAGTGGTGGGTCGAGGCCGAGATGGTCATCTTCTTGTCCGGGTCGAAGACGACGATGTCGGCGTCGCTCCCCACCGCGACCGTGCCTTTGCGCGGGTAGAGGCCGAAGTACTTGGCCGGGTTCGTCGACGAGCAGCTCGACCATCCGGTTGAGCGTGATCCGTCCCTGCCGCACGCCGAACTCGTGGATCATCTGGAGCCGGTTCTCGAGGCCCGGGCCCGCCGTTCGGGATCTTCGAGAAGTCGTCCTTCCCGAGCGACTTCTGCCCGTCCCAGAGGAAGGCGCAGTGATCGGTCGAGACGACCGAGAGCACGTCGTTCTTGACCGCCCGCCACAGGACCTCCTGGTTCTCCTTCGCCCGCGGCGGCGGCGTGTACACGTACTTGGCCCCCTCGAAGTTCGGCCGCTCGAGGAACGTGTAGTCGACGAAGAAGTACTGCGTGCACGTCTCGCCCCACACGTCCCAGCCCTTCTCGCGTGCGATCGCGATCGGATCGACGGCTTCCTTGCACGAGACGTGGACGACGTAGAGGCGGCACCCCGCCACGCGCGACAGTTGGATCGCGCGGTTCGTCGCCTCGCCTTCGGTCTCCGGCGGACGCGTGAGCGCGTGGTACTTCGGCTCCGTCTTGCCCTCCGCCAGCGCCTCCTTGACGAGCACGTCGATCGAGTCGCCGTGCTCGGCGTGCACCATCACGAGCGCGCCGGTGTCGGCGGCGACCTGCATGACGCGGAAGAGCGTCTCGTCGTCGACCATGATCGCGCCCTTGTAGGCCATGAAGAGCTTGTAGCTCGTGATGCCCTGGTCGGGCAGCGTCGCCAGCTCCTCGAGCGTCCCGCCCTCCTTCAGGTCGGTCACCGCCATGTGGAAGCCGTTGTCGATGACCGCCTTCCCCTCGCGCTTCGACTGCCACTCGTCGATCGCCTCGGCGAAGGTCATGCCCTTCGGCTGGATGATGAAGTCGACGTGGCACGTCGTCCCGCCGAACGCGGCCGACGTCTGTCCCGACTCGAAGTCGTCGACGGTGATCGTGCCGCCGAAGGGCATGTCGAGATGCGTGTGCGGGTCGACGCCGCCGGGGAGGACGTACCTCCCCGACGCGTCGATGACCTTGTCCGCCTGGACGTCGAGCGACTCGCCGATCAGCGAGACCGTCTCGTCCTCGACGTAGACGTCGGCGACGTAGTCGTCAGTGGCTGTGACGACGCGGCCGCCTTTGATGAGAACCGACATGGCTACTCGCCTCCGGGCGTCACTTCGACCTCAGCCTTCTGGAAGCCCTCGCCGTTCACGTCGACGCCCTCGTCCTTGAGCTCTTGCATCGCAGCCTCGGCGAGGTCGGTGCGGAACGTCGCTTCGTCCTCGGGCTCGTTCTGGACGATCCCGTAGTCCATGGCGATCTGCTTCGTGATCTCCCACGACTCCGGATCCATGACGCCGATGCCGAGCGGCGCGGGCCAGATGAGGTCGTTGACCTCGTTCAGCTGCCAGCGCTGATGGCCCTCACCGAGGGTCGGCCCGTTCTCGAGCACGATCTGGAGGCACTCCTCCTGGTTGTCGCGGCAGTAGACCCAGCCCCTGAAGCTCGCCTTCAGGAAGCGCTTCGCGATGTCCTGGTTGTCTTCGTCCTCGATCCAGTCACTGCGGACGAAGACGCCGTCCTCGAGTGCGCCCGTGCCGAGGTCGGACATCTTCAGGACGTTGAGGTCGTCGAGCGTGTAGAGCTCGCCCGTGTCCGGGTTCTCCTGCTCGAGCACCTGTGCGAGCTCGTTGTACGTCATCGCCGCGGCAGCGTCGATCTCGTCGTTCAGGAAGAGGTTCATGTCGAACGGCTGCGCGACGATCTCGACGTCGCTCTGCGGGTCGAGGCCGTTCTTGTTCAGCGCGGCGAAGAGCTTGTGCTCGTTCCCGCCGAGCCAGACGCCGACCTTCTTGCCCTCGAGCTCCGCGATGTCGTCGATCCCGCTGTCCTTCCACGTGATCTCCGTCATGCCGCTACGCGTGTACACCTGCGCGATGTTGATGATCTCGCCGCCCTGATCCCGGGTCGCGAGAGTGTTGTCGAGCCAGTTGAGCCCGAACTCGGCCTGCCCGCCGAGCACGACCTGCTCGGGGACGATGTCGGGGCCGCCCGGCCTGATCGTGACGTCGAGCCCCTCGTCCTCGTAGTACCCCTGGTCCAGCGCGGCGTAGTAGCCCGCGAACTGGGCCTGCGTCACCCACTTGAGCTGAACCGTGACCGGCTGGAGCTCGGCCGGCTCTTCGCCGGTGCCCGTGCCGCCGGCCTCTCCGTCGTCGTCGCCTCCGCAACCCACGATCGCGAGCAGCGCGGCGACGAGCAGTGCTGCCAGCCAAAACCACCTAGCGCGCCTCATTCACCTTCCCCTTTCTGTCCGAACCCTCATTCCGCCCGCCCTGCACGGGCGGAAGGATGCCATCCCATGGTCAATCGCTCCGCCAGGGCGACGGCGGCGTAGAACCCGATCCCGAGGACGCTGGCGACGAGGATCGCCGCCCAGGCCGTCTCGAAGTCGAAGTAGCCCGCGGACTGGCGGATCTTCGTGCCGAGCGAGTTCGCGGATCCTCCGAAGTAATCGCCAACGATGGCGCCGATCATCGCGAGTACGGTCGCCACCTTCAACCCCGTAAAGACGTACGGGAGCGCGTTCGGTATGCGAACGCGCCTGAAGACGTCCACCTCGCCGGCCGCGTACGAGCGCATCAGCTCGATCTGAGTCGGCCGGACGGACGTCAGCCCCCGCAGCGTGTTCACGAACACCGGGAAGAAGCAGATGACGGCTGCGATCGCCATCTTCGACTCGGGGTCGATCGCCCCGAACCAGTTGTTCGTGATCGGGGCGAAAGCGATGATCGGGATCGCGTTGGCGGCGATCGCGTACGGCATGATCGCGCTCCCGAGGCCGCGCCAGTGGGCGAGCATGAGCGCGACGAGGATCGCGGCGATCGAGCCGATCAGGAAGCCGCCGAGCGCCTCGATGAACGTGATGCGCGCGGCTGTTATGAACGTGTCGGGGTTGTCCCTGATCTCCGCGAGGATGTCCGAGAGCGGCGGCAGCAGGAAGCGCTGCACGTCGAGGGCGCGGACGAGCCCCTCCCACGCCGCGATCACGAGGATGAAGACGACGACCGCCGGCGCCCAGTCCTGCACGCGCCTGCCGACGCGCCGCCCGAGCGTTCCGCGCGGGAGCGGCTGGACGGCGACGGGAGCCTGGCTCACAAGCCTTCCTCCGCGGCGATCAGCTCTTCCTCGGTCGTCGTGTCGGCGGGCGCCGGGCGCCGCCACCGCGGAGAAGCTCGCGCACCTCGGTGACGAGCTCGAAGAAGCGCGACTCCTCGCGTGTGTCGACCGTGCGCGGCTGCGGCAGGTCGATGTCGACGATGCCGGTGATGCGACCGGGCCGGCTGGACATGACGACGACGCGTGTCGAGAGGAAGACGGCCTCCGAGATGGAGTGCGTGACGAAGAGAATCGTCCCCCCGCTCCGCTGCCAGATCTGCAGGAGCTCCATGTTGAGGCGCTCTCTCGTCATCTCGTCGAGCGCGCCGAACGGCTCGTCCATGAGCAGGAGCGGCGGATCGAAGGAGAGTGCGCGCGCGATCGCGACGCGCTGCTGCATTCCGCCGGAGAGTTGCCACGGGTGGTGGTTCTCGAAGCCGCCGAGATCGACGAGCTCGATCATCTCGCGCACGCGGTTCGCGCGGCGGCCGCGGTCCCAGCCGAGCATCTCGAGCGGGAGTGAGATGTTCTTCGAGACCGTGCGCCAGTCGTAGAGCACGGCGTCCTGGAAGACGATCCCGTAGTCACGGTCGAGCCGCGCCTGGTGCGCCGGCTTGCCGTTGACCACCGCTTCTCCCGCCGAGGGCTGGATCAGGTCGCCGACGATTCGCAGGAGCGTCGACTTCCCGCAGCCGGACGGCCCGATCAGGGAGACGAGCTCGCCCGGCTTGACCTCGAGGTCGATCGAGTCGAGCGCGACGACGTCTCCCTGACCGAATTGCTTCGTCACCTTGCGAAGCGAGACGACTGCCTGGTTCGCGCTCATGCGAAGTGCTCCGGGGCGCGGCGGACCACGAGTTTCTCGGCGATCACGACGGCGAGGAAGAACGTGATGCCGAGGAGCGTCGCGATCAGGTTCGTCGCCCACAGGCTGGGCGGTGAGGTCGCGTAGTACTGGTTGAAGTTGAGGATGGCGCCGCCGAGCCCGCCTTGGATCGACGCGGGCAGCTCGCCGATGATCGCGCCTACGATGCTTGCCGTCGCGGAGATCTTGAGCGCGGCGAAGAGGTACGGCAGCGCGGCGGGGACGCGTAGCTTCCAGAGGATCTTCCACGCGCTCGCCGCGTAGGAGCGCATGAGCTCGAGTGCGCGCGGGTCGGCGGAGTGGAGGCCGCGCAGCGTGTTGATCGTGACGGGGAAGAACGTCAAGTAGGCGGCGATCACGGAGACGGAGAACCAGTCGGGAAGCCCGCGTCCGCCGAGCCAGATAACCACCATCGGTGCGACCGCGAGGATCGGAACAGTCTGCGACGCGACGATGTAGGGCAGGAAGCCGCGCACGAGCAGCTGCGAGTGGACGAGGACGACGCCGATCACGAAGCCGACAACAGCGCCGAGGATGAAGCCGACGAACGCTTCCTTCGCGGTGAAGAGCGCCGCGTCCCAGAGCACTTCGATGAGGAGCGGCCCGTTGCGCCGCGAGGGTTCGAACAGCTGCCCGATGATGTCGTGCACGTGCGGGAGGGTGCGGTCGTTGACCGGGAACGGCCACGTGAGCTCGGCCGCTTCGGCCACGTACTTGAAGGCCTCCCAGACCACCCAGATCCCGAGCAGGACCGCAAAGAACCCAAGGGCCTTACGGAGCATCGCTATTCACTAACACATTCCGTGTCCAGGGTCGAAAGCGCCTCGCAGAGGACGGTCTCGTTGAGGCCGAACCAGTCTTGCAGTGGCTCGGGGGAGTTCGCCGGGAGGGTCGCGCGCTGAGCCTGGAGCGTGCCCAGCGTTCGCTCGAGAAGGCCCCTGGCATCGGCGATCGGGCCGGGCGAGTGGACGATCGTCCAGGCGCCGAGCGGCCCCTCGGCCGGGATGGCCACGAACAGGTCATGGACGGGGTAGTCGAGCCGCTCGACCGCCGCCAGGAGTGACTGAGATTGGCCGCGCGGGAGGCTGACCGCCTCTCCGGCCTCGGGCAGCGCGGCGAGGAAGACAGAGGAGTAGGGATAGAGGACGTCGCCCTCCCCCACCCGCTCCTCGAGCCAGGCAGAGGGCTCGGCGAGGGCCTCGTCGCTCCCCAGGGCGGCCGTGTAGGTGATCGTCCGTGGGTCGACGATGCCCTGGGCCGAGAACACGGCCACGGCCGAGACGGCGGCGAGCGCGATCGGCGGCCAGGGCAGGCGGGCGACCGCCGTCCCCACGGCCGCGGCGAAGAAGGGCAGCACGAAGATCAGGTGCCGCGGGGAGAGATCCGGCGCCCGGCCGGTGCGGACGAGCGCCGCAAGCAGAGGCGGCGCCGCGAGCGCGAGCAGGCCCCAGACGACGAGCTCGGGACGGCGCCGCAGCAGAAGGACGGCGCCGCCGAGCGCCAGCCCGAGGAAGACCGCGAGCGTCAGTCCTTCTGCTCCGGCGAAGCCGCTCACCGCGGAGCTGAGCTGGTCCCACGCCTCGTCCCAGGTGGCGAGGCGGTCCTTGGCCTCGCCGCTCACCTCGAAGCGGTTCGCCAGGCGGAGATCAGCGACGGCGAAGGGGATCATGGCGAGCCCGATGGCGAGGACCGGAAGCGCGGGTCGAAGCGGCCGGCCGCGCCAGACGGCGAGGGCGACGGCGGCTTCGATCGCGACGACGATCCCGCCGTATGGATGCACCGCGGGAAGGAGCCATGCGGCTGCAGCCGCGGCGACCGAGGCGCTCCTGGTGCGCTCGTCGAGCGCGCGCACGAAGAGCGTGGCCGCGAGCGCCGAGACGAAGGCAAGGAGCGCGTACATCCGCCCGAAGCTCCCGTAGACGGCCAGCATCCCGGAGGTCGCCGCGACGACGCCCGCGCCCACGCCGGCGATCTGGCCGGCCAGACGGCGGCCGAGGTCGTAGCAGACGAGCACAGTTCCGATGGCGAAGACGACGGACAGCCAGCGAAGCGCCTCCGCCGACGCGTCGAACTGAAAGGCGAGGTGCGCCAGGAGGAAGTGCAGCGGCGCGCCGCCGCGATCCCAGACGGTCGTGAGGATGATCTCGCCGAGCGGGCGCGCGCTGATCAGGCCCGAGACGGCCTCGTCTTCGAAAAGCGGCTTGCCGCCGACGTCCGGAACGATTCGCGCGAGAAGAAAGCCGACCGAGGCGGCGATCGCCGCCCAGGCCGCGACGCTAGCCCGAGACAGGGGCAAAGGCGCCGGCGCGGTAAACCTGCCCGGGCAGCGTGCGTCCGAGAACGCCCTCGAGCCACTGCGAGACGCCGATGAGCGCTTCGAGATCGACCCCGGTCTCGATCCCCTCACCCTCGAGCATGTACACGAGGTCCTCGGTGGCGATGTTGCCGGTCGCCTTCGGTGCGAAGGGACAGCCGCCGAGGCCGCCGACCGACGCGTCGAGGACGGTGGCACCCGCTGCGAGTGCGGCGTGCGCGTTGGCGAAGCCGGTGTTGCGCGTGTTGTGGAAGTGGCCGCCGACGGCCGGGAGGCTTTTTGCGCCTGCGCGCACGAGCTGCTCGACCTGCCGCGGGACGGCAACGCCGATCGTGTCAGCGAAGACGACCTCCTCCGCCCCGGCCTCGACCGCTTTGTCGGCGATCGTGAGAACTCTGTCCGGGTCGACAGCGCCCTCGAATGGGCAGCCGAACGAGACGCTGATCGAGACGCTCACCGGACGGTCGGTCTCGAGGTGGGCGAGAGTGGTGAGCGAGTCGGCGATGGAAGCGTTGGCGTTGCGCTGGTTGAACGTCTCGGTGGCGGCGAGGGTGAAGTGCAGCCGGTCGAGGTTCGTGGCCGCGAAGCGTTCGGCGCCCTTCAAGTTGAGGACGAGGCCGGCGTAGGCGACGCCGTCGCGGCGCTCGATGCGCGCCGACGACTTCCTCGGCGCCGCCCATCTGAGGCACGCGCTCGGGGTTGACGAAGCTCGCAGCCTCGATGCGCCGGAGGCCGCTGGCGGCAAGGCGGTTGACCAGGTCGGCGCGGACGGCGGGCTCGAGGACCGCGGATTCGTTCTGGAGCCCGTCCCGTGGCCCGACGTCGCAGATGACCACCTTCACGGCAAGCTTCAGCCTAACGATGGACTTCGCACCGTTCGTCCTCACTCGCCTGCGGCCTCCGCCCGGGCGCATCCTCGAGATCGGGTGTGGGAGCGGTGAGCTCGCGCGCGCGCTGGCGGCGGCGCGCTACGACGTGTTGGCGATCGACCCCGATGCGCCCGAAGGCGACGTCTTTCGCCGCGTGTCGTTCGAGGCCTTCGACGAGTCGGGCCCGTTCGACGCGGTCATCGCGAGCAGGTCGCTCCATCACATCCACGATCTCGGAGCCGCTCTCGAGAAGGTCGTGCGGATCCTCGGCGAGGATGGCGTCCTCATGCTCGACGAGTTTGCGTGGGACCGGATGGACGAGGCGACCGCGGGCTGGTTCTACCCGCGTCGCGGCGAGCCGGCCGAGGGTGGGCGCGAGCGTTGGGAGGAGGAGCATGACGGGCTCCATAGCTACGGGGCGATGCGGGAAGAGCTGGACGCGCACTTCACCGAGCGGTCCTTTGCATGGCTCCCGTACCTGCACCGCGATGCGCACGCGAACATCGAGGAAGCGGAGGAACGGCGCCTGATCGACGACGACGTGATCCAGGCGATCGGGTTTCGCTACATCGGAGAACCGCGCTCGTGAGCGTTCCCTTCTTCTCCGCGCGGCACGTGTACGCGGCGCTCGACCCGGCTGATGCGCTCGAGGCGGTACGCGAGGCGTTCGTCGCGCACGCGCGCGGCGAGTGGTCGATGCCTTCGAAGGTGTACGTGCCCGCACCGCCCGACGGCGACTTTCGCGCCATGCCGGCGGCCGGCGCCGGGCACGCGGTGCTGAAGTGGGTGACGTCGTTCCCCGGCAATCCGGCGCGCGGCTTGCCCACCGTGAGCGGCGTCGTCCTACTCTCCGACGGCGCGACAGGTGAGCTGCGCGCGTTGCTGGATGCGGGCGCCGTCACCGCGTTGCGAACCGGCGCCGCCGCCGTGCTCGCGGCGGAGACCCTGGGCGTTCAGGACGGCGGCACGGCCGCGGTAATCGGGTGCGGCGTGAACGGCCGCGCCGTCGCGCGGACGTTCGTCGCGCGGGGGCGGTCCGTGGCGCTTTGGGATGCCCGCCGGGGACAGGCCGAGCGAGTCGCCGAGGAGCTAGGCGCGCGGGCGGTGGAGCGCGAGGAGGCGTTCGCCTCCGACGTCGTCGTAACGGTCACGCCCGGCGCGGAGATCCTCTTCGGACGCGATTCCCTGCAGCCGGGCCAGCACGTGAGCCTGATGGGCGCCGACGGTCCCGGCAAGGCCGAGATCGCCGTCGAGGAGCTCCTGCGCGTCACCGTCGTCTGCGACGAGTGGGAGCAGGCGAGCCACAACGGCGACATCGCGCGCGCCGCGGCGGATGGGCGGCTCAAGCGCGAGGACGTCGCTGAGCTCGGCCGGGTGCTGCTCGGTCAGGAGGAGGGTCGCGGCGGCGAGGAGGACATCACCGTGTTCGACTCCACCGGCCTCGCGGTTCAGGATCTCGCAGTAGCCTTGGCGGTCTACGAGCGCTACCGCTCCAACGCGGACGCGAAGGAGTTCGTCGGAATCACCGCGGTCGACGTCGAGTAGAAAGGAGCAGGCATGGCAAACAGCATCGTCCACTTCGAGCTCCCGGCGAAGGACACCAAGCGCGCGCGAGGTTTTTACGAGTCGGTGTTCGGCTGGTCCTTCCGCGACGCGATGCCCGAGTTCGAATACCTCATGACGGACGGTGTCGAGCCGCCCGGCGCGGTGTACGCGCAGCAGTCGAGTGAGCAGGGGCCGATCGTCTATTTCTTCGCCGAGGACATCGACGCCGCGTGCGCGAAGGTCCGCGACGCCGGCGGCGAGGCGGACGAGAAGCAGCCCATCCCGGAGATCGGCTGGTTCGCCCGCTGCAAGGACACCGAGGGCAACTCGTTCTCGCTCTTCGAGCCGGACGACTCCGTCCAGCCGCCCAGCGCCTGACGGTCAGCCGCGCTCGGCAGGGAGTCCGCGGGCGCACCAGTCGCTCCACGAGCCCGGGTAGAGCTTGGCGTCTGGGCGACCGGCGCGGGCGAGCCAGAGGAGGTCGACGCAGGCAGTGACTCCGGAGCCGCAGTACACGACGAGCTCCTCGGCGTTCAGAAGCTCGTGCGGCAACTCACCGTCGCCGGTGTACGGCAGATTGCGCGCGCCCGGGATGCGGCCGGCGACCGGGTCGACGGGCTCGACGTCGCCGCGGTATCGCTCCGCGGCGCGCGCGTCCACCACGACAAGCCCGCCCTCACCGAGACGGGACTCGAGCTCCTCCGCGCCGACTGCGTCGCCGCTCCGCTCCCGCGCCTCGAAGCGAGTCTCCTCGATCTCCTCTTCCCCGGCCCGCAGCGGGCCGAGCCACGCGCCGATCCCACCGTCCAGCACCGCAACGTCGTCGTGCCCGAAATGACGGAGCAGCCACCAGAGCCGCGCCGCGCCGCCGTTCATCCCCTGGTCGTAGGCGACGACGAAGACCTCCGGGCCGATGCCCGCCCGGCCGGCCGAAGCGGCGAAGTCCTCCGCAGACGGAAGCGGGTGCCGCCCTCCGACCGTTCCCGGCCGGCTGCCCTACGGACAGCTCGCGCTCGACGTCGATGAAAGACGCGCCGGGAATGTGGCCCTCGAGATACAACCGGCGCCCGAGCTCCGGCTCCCCCAACTGCCACCGGCAGTCGACGAACTGAAACCTCACGCGCCTCGCCGCCTTCCGCTCTGGCCCGGCGAAGCCGGGCTTCGCGGGAAGGCTAACGCCGCTGGCGGCAGGATCCTGCGATCGCGGGCGCTCGCCGTACGTCTGTGTGTACTGTCTCGCGCCCGCTCCGTTGGCTCCCTTGCCAGCGGCGCTCGAGGGAGCGTGAGGAAGCGCAACTAGGAGTTCGGCGCGAGCTTGTAGATCGTGCCGCCGTAGGAGACGACGAGAAGCTCGCCGTTCGCGGTCTCGCCGAACGACGAGACGTTGAAGCCCGTGTTGAGAACACTCGTACGGTCGCGCTCGAGCGTCCCGTTGCGAAAGACGAGCCGCCAGATGCGACCGCCGTAGAAGTCCGAGAAGAGGTACGAACCGCGCAGCCACTTCAGGGTGTTGCCGCGGTAGACGAAGCCCCCGATGACCGACCGGCCGGCCGAGTGGCTGTAGACGTCGATGGGCTCGTGGTGACCGGCGGGGCCGCTCAGCGTCGTGTCACCGCAGGGGTTGAAGGCGAAGCCCTCGTAGACCCGCCAGCCGTAGTTCGTGAGCGCGCCACCCAACGAAGCCTGGGTGCTGACCTCCTCCCAGTTGCCCTGCCCGACGTCTCCGACGTAGAAGCCGCCGGTCGCCCGGTCGAACGAGAAGCGGAACGGGTTGCGCAGGCCGTAGACCTCGAGGCGTGGCGCAGCGGACAGGTCGCGCGGATCGAGACTGAAGACCTTCCCGAGCAACGATGACGTGTCTTGCGCGTTGTCGCTCGTGTCGCAGCTTCCTCCACCGTCTCCGGTGCTCGCATACAACCGGTCGTCGGGCCCCCACACGATCATCCCGCCGTTGTGATTCCCCTCACCGGGATGGGAGACGCGCGTCATCACACGCTTCGAGCTTGCACGGACCTTCGTCAACCTCGAGTTGGCCCGGTAACGAGCGAAGACGAGGTTGCTGCGGTTGTTCACATAGTTGACGTAGATGTAGCGATTCGTCCGATACGAGCCGTCGAAAGCAAAGGAGAGCAAGCCCTCCTCGCCACAGCAGCGAACGTCGCCGCGAATGTCGAGGAAGAGCGAGCGCGTGCCGGAGCGCTTGCGCCAGATCTGACCGTCTTGCTCGACGACGTAAAGGGAGCCGAACCGTTTCGTCGCGTAGATGCTCATGTCGAAGCCGCCGGCCACCCGGACCAGGCGCGCGCCGTCCGCCGTCGCGGGCGCGACGAGGAACGAGCGCGGCGAGCAAGACCCCTACGACCCAACGCATCATCTAGAGCCTACGGCAAGGGACCGCCGGAGCCTGATCCCTTATCCGGGGCAACGAGAATGCCCCTGCTTTTCCCAGTATCTGCGCAGGCCCGCGTAGGACTGCCAGAGCGGCGCGGCCTGCAGGTAGGACGCGGCCGTCTCTTCGTCGGACGCCGCCTCGAGGTCGGCCGTCGCGGCCGAGACGAACTCCTCCGCCGTCGCGCCGCCGCGAACGCGGTCCGACCACGTCCGCAACTGGGCCCGCAGCTCGGCGAGGTGGGTCGGCACGTCCTCGACGACGCCCCAGTGGGGGAGACAAAGGCGCGCGGGCTTGCGCTTCTCGATCGAATCGATGGTCGCCTCCCACGCGCCGACGTCGATGTCGGGAGGCGGCGAGACCGGCGCGACGTACGTGGCCGGCGCGATGACGACGCCGGTCGCGTCACCGGAGTAGCACAACCCGTCCGCCGAAAGGAAGGAAACGTGATGGGACGCGTGACCCGGCGTCGGCCACGCTTCGAAATCGAGCACCCGGTCGCCGATCACGTCGACGTTCTCCTTAGGGACTGGAGCGAGCTCGCCCCAGAGGAAGTCGAAGTCCTCGCCGTACAGGCGGCGCGCGCTGCGCTCGAGCCTGCTCGGGTCGACGAGGTGCGGCGCGCCGATCCCGCTCACGTGCACGCGCAGGCCTGGGTGCTTGCGCACGAGGACGCCCGCCGCACCCGCGTGGTCGAGATGGATGTGCGTGAGGACGAGATGGTGAACGTCCTGCAGCGCCAGTCCATTGGCGTCCAGCCCCCGCTCCAACGCCTCGACGCAGGTCGACGGGCCGCAGTCGACGATCGCCGGCTCGGCCCCTTCGACGAGGTACGAGGCGATCACCTGCCGGTGACCGAGATGGAGGAGATCGATGAGTTTCGCCACGCGCCGCTAGTCGATCGTGAGCGTGCCCTCCATGCCTGCCTCGCGATGGTTGGCCACGGAGCAGAAGAAGGTGTACGTGCCAGGCTCGAGCTCGACCTCGAGCGCCGCCCGGCTCGTGATGGCGGTCGGGCTCGACTCGCGGACGCCGTTGCCCTCCACGGAGACGTCGTGAGGGATCGGCGCGTCGTTCGTCAGCTCGATCGTCACCTCACCGGCCGGCGCGCGCAGCGAGTCCTTGTCGAAGGCGAGCGCGCCGTCGGGGTCCGTGCCGAGGTGGAGGACGGTGGTCTTGCCCGACTCACCGCCGCAGGCGGCGAGTCCCAGCGTCAGTGCGAGCGTGATCAGAGGGCGCATAACGCAGGGCGAAGACTGCCAGGACCGCCGCAACCGCCAGCAGCGCGCCCCACGCCGGTGAGACGTCCGGCCGGATCATGTTCGGCAGCCGAAGCGACGTGACGTCGCGCTTGACGAGCTGCTCGTGCCAGAAGTCCTCGAGCGCGAGCGCCAGGCCGTACACGAGCATCAGACACAGGTAGAAGACGAGCACGGTCCGCCGCGGGGCCCTCGGCATCGTCGGAACCGTTCGCGAGAGCGCCAAGGCGGTCCAGGCGAGCAGGATGCCGTCGGTGCCGTGATGGTCGCCGAGGTGAACGGCGGCTGCGGTCTCCTCGCCTTCGGTGATGACCTCCCCCGACATGAAGATCGAGCCGACGACCGGCACACCGTCGAGGTAGAACCCGAGCTCGGCCGCGAACCACGGCAACGAGACGAGGAAGAGAAACGCCGCGATCGCGATCCGCACGACGTCGGCCCGGCCGAAGGGCAGCGGCCTGCCGAGACCCCCTCGCACGAGCGCGGCGACCGTGAGTACGAGGGCGATGGCGACCCCGGCCGCCGCCAGACCGTTGACGGGCCGGCCGTCGAGGTCACCCTGATCCACCACTCCCGGAACAGCGATGGTCGCGCACAAGGCCGCCGAAACGACCGCGGCGGCCCGCTCGGCCGTGCGCCCCGAGCCGTCCGAAAACGACCAGGAGGACGGCGAGAGCGACGAGCGCGTCGGGTAGCCGAGGAAGACCAGGGCACGCCCCAGGCCGCCCTCGAGCCCTCCGCCACTCACGTTGTAGAGGTCTTGCGCCGAAATACGGGAGTACGTGACAACGACGGCAAGCACAGCGACCGCCCACAAACCCCAGACTCCAAGCGCCTCTGCGAGGGACGTTCCCCCGTTCGAGGGAGGGGCCGTCCCCCGGACCGGGCTTGAATAGAGGACAGGCCCCGTCACGGCGGCTAGGGCCTCATCATGGCAATTTCGCGACCCGCTAAGAAGGCGCCGGCGAAGAAGGCTGCGCCGCGGCCGACCCTGAAGCGTGTCCAGACGCTCGTCGACTCCTACCGGCGGCTCGCGGACATCTTCCACGACGTCCTGTCCGAGCAGACCCTCGACCCCCTGCTCGACAAGATCGCGGACACGCTCGCCGAGCTGATCCCGTACGACTCGTTCACGATCTACCAGGCCGACGAGCCGCGCGGGCTGCTCGTCCCGCTGATGGCGAGGGACAAGTGGGCGACCGAGATCATGAACGCGCGGATGGAATGGGGCGAGGGAATCACGGGCTGGGCCGTCCAGCAGCGTGAGCCCGTGCTCGTGCCGCAGGCGCATCTCGATCCCCGCGTCTCGATCGTCCCCGGCACGCCCGAGGACGAGCCCGAGGCGCTCATCACCGTCCCCCTCGTCGCGCGCGGCGCAATCAAGGGCGCGCTCAACATCTACCGCCTCGGCGACGACGCCGCCTTCACGGAGGACGAGTTCGAGCTGGCCAAGCGCTTCGGCGACGCCGCCGCGCTCGCGCTCGACAACGCACAGATCCGCGCCGTCCTCGAGCTCCAGGCGCAGACGGACTCGCTGACGGGTCTTTTCAACCACCGCTACTTCCACGAGCGCCTCCGCGCCGAGCTCAACCGCGCGAGCCGTTCGCAGGACTCGATCGGCGTCCTCATGATCGACATCGACGACTTCAAGCGCGTGAACGATGTGCACGGGCACGGCACGGGCGATCACGTGCTGGCTGCCCTCGCCGACATCCTGCGCGGCAGCGTTCGCTCCTCGGACGTGGTCTGCCGCCTCGGCGGCGAGGAGTTCGGCGTCATCATGGCCCCCTGCAAAGGCCGCGACGCGCTCACGATCGCGGGCCGCATCACCGACTACGTCGCGCGCACCTCGTTCGAGCCCGCCGGCCGGATGACGGTCTCGATGGGCATCTCGCAGGGACCGGAGCACGCGATGAACCCGCGCGAGCTCGTCGCCTGCGCCGAGGCGGCGATGATGACGGCGAAGGCGCGCGGCAAGAACCAGACCGTCCTCTTCGACGAGGACGCGACGGAGCGGCCCAGCGCATCCTCGCTCGCGTCCGACGACGTGCGCTCGATCGCCCACCTCAAGATGCTGCAGAGCCTCGCGGGCAAGCTCAACCGCTCGAACGACGTCCGCGAGATCGGCGACGTGATCGTCAACGAGCTGCGCTTGCTGATCGACTACCACAACTGCCGCGTGTACATCGCCGAGGGCGAGGACCTCGTGCCGACGGCCTTCAAGGGAAGCCTCGGCGAGTACGGCGAGGAGAACGTCGAGAACCTCTGGTGCAAGGTCGGCGAGGGCATCACCGGCCGCGCGGCGGCCACGGGTCAGTCGCTCCTCATCAACGACGCCCTGCACTGCGAGTTCGCCGCCGACGTTCCCGGGACCGACGATGTCGACGAGTCGATCATCGCCGTCCCGCTCGGTTACGGCTCGCGCGTCATCGGCGTCGTCGTGATCTCCAAGCTCGGCGTCGACCAGTTCGACGAGGACGACGTTCGCCTGCTCGAGGTGCTCGCCGGCCACGCCTCGGTCGCCCTCGAGAACGCGCGCCTGTACGAGGCGGAGCGAAGCGAGGCGGAGAACGCGAAGGCATCGCTCGAGATCGCCAACGCGCTCCTCGAGGTGAGCCGCGAGCTCGCGACCGCCGAGACTCTCGACGAGGTCGTCAAGCGTGTCGTCGAGCTGACGACAAGGACGCTCGGCGCGACGCGGGCGTCGGTGTGGCTGCAGGACTCCGAGGTCGAGGACCTCACCGTCCGCGCCTCTTACGGCCACGACGACGACGAGCGTGAACGGCTGGCGACGCTTCGCTACGACGCCGCCACCGCGCTGAAGATGCTGGACCGCCCCGAGCCCTTCCTGATGCCGCCGGACCAACTCGACTCGATCGACGGCGCGTACGACGGTGGCGACCTCACGTTCGCCGTCGCCCCCATCAAGCTCGACGCCCGCCGGTTCGGCTGCATCGTCGTCGGCGCGCCGACTGGGGAGCTCGAGGCGTCCGAGCGCAAGCTCCGTCTCCTCGCCGGCCTCGCCCATCAGGCGAAGCTCGCGATCGCCAACGCGGGCAGCTTCAAGAGCCTCGAGGACACCTTCCTCTCCACGATCGAGGCGCTCGCCAACGCCCTCGAGGCGAACGACCAGTACACGTCGGCCCACGCCAGGTGGATCAAGGACATGGCCGTCAGCGTCGGACGTGAGCTCGGCCTCGACGCCAAGTCGATCAAGCGCCTGGAGCTCGGCGCGATCTTCCACGACATCGGAAAGATCGGGATTCCGTCAAGCGTCCTCGCCAAGCCCGGTCCCCTGACCTTCGCCGAGCGCGAGCTCATGGAGACCCACCCTGAGCTCGGCGAGCGCATCCTCGAGCCGATCGCGCGGCTGCACGACGTGCGCGACATCGTGCGGCACTGCCACGAGCGCTGGGACGGCACCGGCTACCCGGACGGGCTCGGCGGTGAGGAGATCCCGATCGAGGCGCGCATCATCTTCGTCTGCGACGCCTTCCACGCCATGACGACCGACCGGCCCTACCGTCCCCGCGTCACCCCGATGGAGGCTTGCCGCCGGCTCGAAGAGGCGTCCGGGACGCAGTTCGACCCCCGCATCGTCGAGATCTTCCTCCGCGTCGTCCCCGCGGCGCTCGCAGAGAACCCCGTCTAGGCGCGCGCAGTACGCTGCGGCGGCGTTGGCCGCCGAGCCGATCAACGTCGCAGACTACGAGCGCCTCGCCGAGGAGCGTCTCGAGCCGGGCGCGTTCGGCTACTTCGTCGGCGGCGCCGGCGACGAGTGGACGCTGCGTGAGAACGTGGCGGCATTCCGGCGCTGGTATCTGCGCCCCCGCATGCTCGTCGACGTGCGCACCGTGACGACGCAGACGACCGTGCTCGGCCAGGAGGTCTCCATGCCGGTGCTCGTGGCGCCGACGGCCTTCCACCGGCTCGCGCATCCGGACGCAGAGGGGGCGGTCGCCCGCGGCTCGGCCGCTGTCGGGACGGTGATGTGCCTCTCCTCGCTCGCCTCGGTCTCGCCCGCGGAGCTGGCCGCCGCCGCGCCGGGGGGCAAGCACTGGTTCCAGCTCTACTGGTCGCACGACCGCGGCTTCACCGAGAACCTCCTCGCAAGCGCCGTCGAAGCGGGGTTCTCGGCGCTCGTGCTCACCGTCGACTTCCCGGCGCCGGGACGGCGCGAGCGCGACCTCCGCGCTGCGTTCCGCCTCCCCGCCGACCTGCCGCTTCCCAACCTCCCAGAGCACCTCGGCGGCGGCGACTTCCATGCGGCGCTCGGTCAGATCGTCGACCAGTCGCTCACGTGGCGGGATCTGGAGTGGCTACGGTCGGTCTGCCCACTCCCGTTGCTCGTGAAGGGCGTCCTGACGGCCGAGGACGCCGTCCTCGCGGTCGAGCACGGCGCGGAGGGGGTCGTCGTCTCGAACCACGGGGGGCGCCAGCTCGACGGGGGTCCGGCCACCCTCGACGTCCTTCCCGAGGTCGTGGAGGCCGTGGGCGGACGGGCCGAGATCCTGCTGGACGGCGGAGTCCGCAGGGGCGCCGACGCCGTCAAGGCGGTGGCTCTGGGCGCAAGGGCTGTTCTCGTCGGGCGTCCCGTGATCTGGGGGCTAGCGGTCGCCGGCGAGGAGGGCGTTCGGCGCGTGCTCGAGCTCCTCCAGGCGGAGGTGGCGCTCACGCTCACGCACCTTGGCTGCCCCTCCCCGGAAGCCGTGGGCTCTGCGTGCGTCGGCCGAAGCCCCTAAAGGCCTCGTCCTGCCTGCCGATTACCATCGTGACAGCCGTGGCCCACATGCCCGAACCAGCCGCTCCCTTCGCCGTCGAAGGCGACGAGGGAACCTCCGGAGCCGAGATCAGCGCCCGCGTCTCGGCGGTCTTCACCGCCGCCGAGAAAGCCGCTCAGCACATGCTGACGATGGCCCGCGAAGAGGCCGACGACATCCGCCGAAGGGCGCATTCGGACGCCGACGCGACCCGCACGCAATCGCGCGTCGAGGCCGAGCAGGAAGCGACGCGGATCCTGGAGCAGGCGCGCGCCGAGGCTGCTGCGATCACGGAAGAGACCCGGGAGGCGTCCAGCCGTGTCGAAGCCGAGGCGGACGCGCGCAAGCTTCGCCTTCGCGAAGAGGTGCGTCTGCTCGGCGAGCGCATCGACTGGGCGCACGACGGTCTGCGTGAAGTAGCCGCCCGGCTCGACGGTCTCTTCCCCGAGGAGAGACTCACCGCCGTGGATACGAACGGCCACGGCGCGGCCGCCGACGTCAGCTAGGCGACGCTAAGCGCCGCACGGCACGCCAGATCTCGGGCTCGCTGTAGTCGATGTACTTCGTTTGCCTGAGATGCAGCTCGCCGCCGTCCAGGAGGCGGCCCGAGAGCGTTCCCTGGTGGAGCCGGATCTCCCAGTAGTTCTGCGGAGAGATGTCGACGGCACGGTGGTGCACGGGATTCTCCCGCCAGTTGATCGGCCCCTGCGCGGACGAGAAAAGGATGAGATTTCCGTACGCCCCTTTGACGAGCTCGAGGTCGTAGTAGCTCAGGAGACCGCCCTCCGCGTAGGCAGCCATTCCCCCGATCAGTTTCTCCTCGAGCTCGAAGAGAAGCGGCACGTCGGCATCGTCCCTCGGCCGTCCGAAGAAACCGACGACGATCATGTCCGGCGAGTCGAGGAGCGCGCGTGTGTCGGGGACGACGAGCAGGTGGCGAAGGCCGTCCGTGTCCGTCTCTCGGATGATGACGTCGGTGCCGCCGTCGTTGCCGTTCGCCCAGGCGCGCGCGCGGGAGCGCTCGTGCGTGAGCAGGTGGCGTAGCGCGGCCTCCTCTCGCCGCGTGTGCTCGGGATCGGCGAACGGCTTGCCCGGGACGGCTTCGTCCGGGCCGAGCTCGATCTCAGACACTTGGCCTTCCTTCGTCGTACCGAGGAAGCCCGTCGTCGGGAATCTCTTCCCACACTGCCGCATAGGCGACGTACTGACGCCACTGAGGACGGATGCCCGGGTCGCCGTCGATGGCACCGAGGCGGACGCTCGTGTACTCGGTTTCCCCGGGAGGCCGTCCAAAGACCGCCGAGCCGCAGCGCCCGCAGAAGAGCTTCTCGTATCCGTCTTCGGGAGCCCAGACGCGGAGCTCGTCCTCCCCAGACACAACCCGGATGCTCCCCGGCGCGACGCGTCCCTGGGCTGAAGCCGCCGTGCCCGAGCGCCGCTGGCAACGCGTGCAGTGGCAGTAGGTAGCCGTTTCGAACGGGGCGGTGACCTCGAAGCGGACGGCGCCGCATCCGCATCCCCCAGTGAGCGCGGCCATGCCCGCAGGTTAGACGCGCTCGCGCTCCCCTGGGTGACCCACTGCGCCATGATCGTGGCGTGAGCCGGATCGCCAAGGTCGAGGCATGGCCCGTCAACGTGCCGCTCGAGGCGCCGTACGAGATGGCGCCCGGCATCGTCGCCGGCATCCACCGCACTGTCGTGCGGGTGACGACCGAGGACGGCGTTGTCGGGCTCGGCGAAACTCCGTCTCCGGGCGACGCGGCACCGCTCGGGTGCGATCTCGGCCCCACGTTCGTCGGGCGCGACACCGCCGAGGCGCTCGCCGCACTCGGCCGTCGCGAGCGACCGCCGGCCGATCACCGCACCGACAGCAAGGTGCTCATCGACAATCCGCTGTCAGGAATCGAGCTGGCGCTTTGGGACATCTCCGCGCGCGAAGCGGACGTGCCTCTGCACGAGCTGCTCGGGACTTCTTGTCGCACCGAAGTTGCGTTCACGGAGTACTTCGCGTACCGCGACGGTCGCGAGCAGTCGCCGACGGAGGTCGCCGCCTACTGCGCGCGCATGATCGAGGACCACGATTCCCCTGCATTTGAGGGTAAAGTCGGCGTTCGGTCGGCCGACGACGATTTTCGACTCGCGCGCGAGATCAGGGCGGCGATCGGCGAGCGCACGCTGCGTCTCGACGCGAACATGGGCTGGACGTTGGAGACGGCGCGCGACGTGCTGTCGCGGCTCGAGCCGCTCGACGTCGCGAACGTCGAGGAGCCGGTCGGATCGTTCGCAGACATGGCCGAGCTGCGCCAATCGACGACGATCCCGTTCTCGTCCCACATTCCCGACCCTGCGCGCGCGGCCGAGCTCGGCGCGCCGCATGCGATTGTGATCGGCCTCGCTTTCTGCGGCGGAATCGCGGGAACGCAGGGGTTCGTCGCCGAATGCGAACGAGCCGGAGTCGGCTTCTGGTTCTACAGCGGGGATCTCGGGATCGCAACGGCCGCCTACCTGCACGTCGCCGCGGCGACGCCGTACCTCGACCGGCCGAGCCAGTCGCTCCTCCGCTGGACGACCGACGACGTCATCGCGGGCGGCCCGTTCCAGCCCGAGCGCGGCGTCGTGCCGGTGCCGGAAGGGCCGGGGCTCGGCGTCGAGCTCGACGAGAAGGCGCTTGCGCGTTGCGTCGAGCGCTACGCGCGCGAGGGCACGTACGACTTCTACTCCGGCCCGGACCTTCCGCGCTACTGACCCACGCTCGCGTCGAGCGTGATCTCGGGCACGCTTGCGAGCGCCTCCGAGACGGGACGGCCTTGCTTCGCCCCCTCCGCTGCCTCCTGGAAGGCGGCGTCGTCGATACCGGGCACGCGTCCGCGCACGGAGAGCGCGATCTTCGTGATCCCGGTCCCGGGAACGAACGTCACCGTCGCGGACGTCTTGAGCTCCTCAGCGGGGTGACCGGCTTCGGCAACCGCGTGGGACAGCGCCATCGCAAAGCAGGATGCGTGCGCCGCCGCCAGCAGGTCTTCAGGGCTCGTTCGTCCTTGAGGGTCCTCCGCCCGAGAAGACCACGTCACCGGAAGCGGCGGAAGTGCGCCGCTCGTTGTCGACTCGATCGTCCCGCTCCCCTCCATCAGGCTGCCGTGCCACGTGACTTCCGCGCTTCTCTGCGTCGCCATGTCGTCCCTCCCAGTCTTTTCGCCCGAGGCTACCCGGGATTGCGCTTCTCGCGTCCACATGCTTCTGTGTGAGTGGGTTCGACCGGTGTCGCCCGTCTACAGCTCACCGAAGTCGGGATCGGCAGCCGCGGCCACCACTCCGGCGCGGCTGGCCAGGGAGTTCGACGGGCATGTGCTCTGGCGTACGACGTCCGACGGTACGACGGACGTCGTGGCGCTCAGGAAGGGGAATCTCGAGCGGTACCGGGTGAACGACGATGGCACCGCGACGCTCGTCGATTCGTCGCCACGGAGGCTCGGTCGCCGGTGGCTGGTCGCGCTCTTCGTTGTCGGAGGGGTCCTCTTCGTCGGCGGAGGGATCGCGTCGGAGAGCCACCCCGAGCTGGCTCCTCTCGTCGTGGTGGGCTGGCTTCTGTGGGTGGCGGGGATCGTCATCGGCGGGCTCGGCCAGGATCTGGCCCGCGCGCGCACAGGGCGTACGGCGGCAAGGGACAGTGGCATGCACCGACGGATTTGCGCGCCTGGACACCGCGTGGCACCGCGCAGCTCTCCGCCGTCGAGCGGATCGCCGACGAGCACGCCGGCGTCGCGTACGTCCGTGACGTCGGTGCGCGAACCGTCGACGTCGTCGCGGTGCGAAAGGGGCGTGTGGAGCGGTTCTGGGTCGACGAGCACGGGGACACCGCGCTCCTCGAGAGCACACAGTCGCGAACGCCGTACCTGACCGAACGACGCCTCCAGGGCACCGCGCTTGCGCTTTGGCTGGCGCTGTTTGCGGTCCTCATCGCGGTCGAGGAGCGCAAGCTTCTCTTCAGCGCGATGATCGTGGCAGCGCTCGTGGTCGTCATGTTCGCCGGCTGGCGAGCCGATCCCGACACCCGGCTCGCGCGGCGGCTCAAGAGCGGCGCCGACGACTGGATCGAGATCAGGACGCAGGAGCCGGACAACGACGCCTGAGCCCACGCGCGTGGGCGTGCCTATGATCCGCGCGTGGTTCCCGAGGCACCTCTGAAGAAGATGGAGCACGGGCTCGTCGCCGGCGAGGGCTGGTTCGTCCTCAACGCGCGCGACGCGCGCTGGAGAAGCGCCGAGGGGCGCGGCGCCGTCCTCTCCTTCGACGGGTGGCCGGACGGCTACTTCCCGCAGTACGGAGTCGCCCTCTACGCGCTCGCGCGGGGCGAGTCGATGGGCCAGTACCACTGGGAGGCCGATCAGGAGGACTTCTTCGTCCTCTCGGGAGAGGCTCTGCTGCTCGTCGAAGGCGAGGAACGGCCCTTACGGCAATGGGACATCGTCCACTGCCCGCCGGGCACGAACCACATCATCATCGGCGCCGGCGACGAGCCCTGCATGATCCTCGCCATCGGCGCGCGCAGCCATCAGGACACCGACGGCTGGGGCGCCTACACGGTCGACGAGCTCGCGCTTCGACACGGCACAGGCGTCGAGGAAGAGACGATCGACACCGAGCGGGCGTATGCCGATATCCCCGATCGCAAGCCGGCTCCGTTCCGTGAGGAGTGGCTGCCGTCGTAACACCGCGCGCGGTCGTCCTCGTCGAGGGCGTGAGCGACCAGCACGCAGTCGTGGCACTCGCCGAGCGGCGCGGTCGCGATCTCGCCGCCGAAGGCGTCTCCGTGCTGCCGATGGGCGGCGCGCAGGCGATCGGCTCGTTCTTGTCCCGCTTTGGTCCGCCTCCGGCGGGCCTGGGCGTGCGGCTAGCGGGGCTGTGCGACGCGGGCGAGGAAGGCGACTTCCGCCGCGGGCTGGAGCGCGCCGGCCTCGGGTCCGGTTTGACGCGGGAGGACATGGAAGCGCTCGGCTTCTTCGTGTGCGTCGAAGACCTCGAAGACGAGCTGATCCGCGCGCTCGGCGCAGACCGGGTGGAAGAGATCGTCGACGCCCAACGTGAGCTCCGGGCCTTTCGCACGCTGCAGAAGCAGGCTCAGTGGCGCAACCGTCCGCGCGAAGAGCAGCTTCGCCGCTTCATGGGCAGCGGCGGCAGCCGGAAGATCCGCTACGCGCGTCTCCTCGTTGAGGCGCTCGATCTTGCCCGCGCCCCCCGCCCGCTTGACCTGCTCCTCACCCGCGTCTGATCCTCCATCCGGGACTCAGTGAGCGTGCTCGGCCGCCTCTGCGTCCGCCTTGGTCCGGTGCACCGTCCCGTCAGGATGCTCGGGCGGTGAGTAGAGCGAGTAGAGCTTCACGTCGCCGGACCCCGTGTTGACGACGTTGTGCCAGATGCCGGCCGGGACGATGATCGCCCAGTCGTCCTCGACGTCGTGCGTCTCGTCGACGCTTTCCTTTGTCTTCCCGAGCTCAACCCGAGCCTGGCCCTCCTCGATGCGGAGAAACTGGTCGAGCTTGGAGTGAGACTCGAGCCCGATGTCCTCACCCGGACCGAGCCGCATGACAGTGAGCTGCGTGTGCTCTCCCGTGAACACGACCGTCCGGAACGTCGAGTTCTCCTTCGTCACCTTCTCGATGTCGTCGATCCAACCGAGCATGAAGCTCCTTTCGCGCGCGTAGTCGTTACGAGTCGGCCAGCTCGAAGAGCGTCTCCCACCGCGCGAGCAGAGCCTGCAGCTCCTCCCGCGCGGCACGGTGTGCTCTGATGGCCTCCTGATCCTCCCAGTTGTCGGCCAAGTGGCGCTCCAGGTCGGCGACGTGTCGCTCCTGCGCCTCGATCTGCGCCTCGATGTCGGCGAGCGCGGGCTCCTTCGGAGCCTGTCGCGGCGCTTGCGCTTTCGCCTCTCGCTTCCTCGGCTTCGCCGCCGGTTCCGGCGGTGCAGCCAGTTCCTCGCGCGCCTTCACGTAGTCCGCCCAGCCGCCGTCGTAGCCCCGGATGGTGCCGTCCTCGATCGCGAGCGTTCGCTCCGCGACTGCGTCGATGAGAGCGCGGTCGTGCGTGACGACGAGCACGGTGCCCGTGGAAAGCCTCGAGCGCCGCCTCGAGGATCTCCCGGCTCTCCAGGTCGAGGTGGTTCGTCGGCTCGTCGAGGACGATGAAGTTGGCGCCCGACTCGACGAGGAGCGCGAGGCCGAGGCGCCGGCGCTCGCCGCCCGAGAGCTTGCGCACCGGTTTCGTGTGCTCGTCCCATCCCGAGAACCCGAAGCGCCCGAGGAGCGCCTGTGCGTCCGGGCGGATGAGCCCCGTCGTGCTCTGGACGCACTCGAGGACCGAGCCGCGCTCGTCGAGCTCGCGCCCGTGCTGGGAGAAGTAGCCGAGCTCGACGCCGTGGCCGACCTTGAAGTCGCCTGCGGCGATCCGGTTGAGGAGCGTGGTCTTGCCGGTTCCGTTGGGGCCGATCAACGCCACGTGCTCGCCACGCTCGAGCGCGAACGTCACGTCGTGCAGGAGCTCGCGGCCGGCCACGCCCACGGTCTCACCCACGAGCTCGAGCACCAGGCGTCCGCTGCGCCGGGGCTCGGTGAACGAGAAGCGCGCCGCGCGCCGGCGGCGCGTCAGGAGCGTGTGCTCCTCGACGGCACCTGCCTTCTCCCGCTCCAGGCGTGAAATGTGCGTCAGCTTCGCCTGGGCCTGCTTGGCCTTCGACTTCTTGTAGCGGAAGCGCTCCACGAAGCGCTCGAGGCGTGCGATGTCCTCCGAGATGCGCTTGGCCGTCTTCTCGGCGTGTCTGCGCCCGCTCAGCCTTCTCGCGGCGCCAGACGTGCCAGGGGCCCGCGAAGTAGGTCGACCGGCCGGCCTCGAGCTCGAGCGTCGCCGTCGTGACCGCCTCGAGGAACCAGCGGTCGTGCGCGACGATGACGCAGGCGGCGCCGAGATCCTCGAGCTTCTCCTCCAGCCACTCCAGGTTCGAGACGTCGAGATGGTTCGTCGGCTCGTCGAGGAGAAGGAGGTCGGGCTCGCCGACGAGCGCGCGGGCGAGCGAGGCCTTCGTCACCTCTCCGCCGGAGAATGTCTCGAGAGGACGCGGGAGATCGGCGTCGGCGAAGCCGAGACCGCGGGCGATCGCGGCGGCACGCTCCCGCCAGACGTAACCTCCCGCGTGCTCGAAGCGCTCCTGAGCGCGGGCGTAGGCCGCGAGCGTCTTCGCGTCGTGCGCGCCCGCCGCCATCGCCTCCTCCAGGCGGCGCAGGTCGGCCTCCAGCTCGAGCGGCTCGCCCGAGCCGCCGACCACGTAGGCCTCGAGGCTCAAATCGAGGTCGAGTGGCGCTCGCTGGTCGTGGAGCGCGACCCGCGTCCCTTTGGCGAACGCAAGCTCGCCGCCGTCCACCCGCGACGTCCCCGGCGAGCATGCGGAGAAGAGTCGTCTTGCCCGCCCCATTCGGGCCGAGGAGCGCTACGCGATCACGACGACCGACGGCGAACGAGACGTCGCTGAAGAGAGCCCCGCCTGCGAACTCCTTGCGCAGATTCGACGCGATGACGACCGACATGGACTTAACGTAGCGGGCGTTGCGTCCGGAAAACGAGAGGGCCCGCATCGCGGGCCCTCTCTTCTACTTCGAGCCGATCTTGCCGGCTGTTACGACCGATTCATCCTGTGGACGATGACCTCGCCGAGCGTGATCTTCGGCGAATTCGGGACGATGGTCTCCAGCTTCTCGTTGCGCAGCCAGTCGGCTACGACGCGAGTCGACTCTTCGGCCTGCGCCGAGGTGTCGAAGAAGTTGACCGAGCTCATGACGCCGTCACCGGCTTCGATGAGGAAGTAGCCGCCGAATCCCGGCAGCTTGGTCAAGCTCGGCATCAGGTTGTCGTCAACCTTGCGCTTGAGCTCGTCGGTGCGCTTGCTGTCGATTCCCTCGTAACGTCTCACGATGGCATGCATGTGCTGCTCCTGACTGTGGATCTAAGGACAGAGAACTCGGACGAGCTCTCCTGCTGCACTCAGGCCAGATGTGACAGACGAAGAGGAAGTTGGAGCCTCAGCGGCTTCCGCGCTTGACCTTCTGCGCCTTCCAATCATACCCGGTAAATGTCGCCATCGGTGACAACAAGGGATCTCCTCGCGATTAGCGCCGCCCTCTCAGCGCGCGACGAAGGACACCGTCGTAGTGCTGGAGTCCCTCGCGAAGGAGGCGCGCTTCGGGGCCGGCCGCGATCCCCACGCGCTCCGGCACGACGCCCCAGATCCGGATGCCTTCTCTGCGCCAGAACGCAATCGTCTCGTCGAGATCGTTCGTTCCGAGGCGGGCCGCCGTGATGACGACGCCGCGCGGTGTCTTGCTCGGGATCAACTCGAGCGTCGACAGAACGGGCGAGATCTCCACACCGGCCGCGCGCGTCGGGATGACGACGACGTCGGCCGCGCCGGCCGCGGCTCCCAGGAGCCGTGTGTCGCCCGGCGGCCCGTCGACGACAGAGAGGCCGTCGCGGCGGCTAACCGCCTTGGCCAGCGTTCGTTCCGACGGCGCCTCGATCACCTCCACGCCCTCGACGGGGCGTTCCTCGAGCCACTCGGCCGCGGAAGCCTGCCGGTCGGCGTCGATCAAGAGCACGGGCCCGTCTCCACGCTCGGCTGCTGCCGCGGCGAGGTAGACGGCGGTCGTCGTTTTCCCGACACCGCCCTTGACGTTGGCGACCACGATGTTCACGGAGCACATCGTACGAGGGACTGTCCCCTGGCCGTGAAGCCCGCCGCGCCGGGCTGAGCCCCTGCGCGAATTCGGGCACTCCGTATGATCGCGCCGGTGCTCGACCGCCTCCTCTCGATCGGGTCGGACCCGACCGATTCGTCGGACCTGCGCTTCCGCAAGCGGCTCCTCGTCGGGATCGCGGTCCTCATCCTCCCGATCGGGTTCCTCTGGGGCTGCCTCTACTGGCTTTTCGACGAGAAAGGGGCCGCGCTCACGCCATGGGCGTACGTGGCCGGCTCGATCATCAGCCTCCTCGTCTTCGCCCGCAATAACAACTTCGCGTTCCTGCGGACGGCCCAGTTCCTGCTGATCCTCATCGCGCCCGCAGCCGGCGCCATCATGCTCGGCGGTCTCGACGCGTCGAGCTCAGTGGTCGTGTGGTCCTTCTTCGCGCCGCTCGGCGCAGTCGCCTTCGACCGCCCGAGCCGTGCGTGGCCGTGGTTTGCGGCCTTCATTGCGACCACCCTGCTCGTCGTCGCCCTCTCCGAAGTCGTACGGCCGGAGGGCGCCGACCTCCCCGAAGGTTTCGTCCGGACCCTCGACGTCCTCAACATCATCGCAGTGTCGTTCGTCGTCACGATGTTGCTCGTGGTCTTCGCGCGCGGCCGAGAGACGGCCCAGGCGCGCGTCGAGGCGCTTCTCACGAACGTTCTCCCTGAGGAGATCGCGGAGCGTCTGCAGGCAGACTCCCACGCGATCGCGGACGACTTCGACAACGCCAGCATCCTGTTCGCCGACGTCGTCGATTTCACCCCTCTCGCCAGCCGGCTCGAGGCTCGCGACGTGGTCGGCTTGCTCGACCGCCTCTTCACAGCTTTCGACGAGCTCGTCGACCGCTACGAGGTCGAGAAAATCAAGACGATCGGGGACTGCTACATGGTGGCGGCGGGCGTTCCCCGACCGCGTCCCGACCATGCACAAGCCCTTGGCGACCTCGCGATCGAGATGCTCGACTGCGCCCGCACGTGCCTACCGGACAATGCGCTCCAGCTCCGGATCGGGATCAGCTCGGGCCCGGTCGTCGCCGGCGTGATCGGACGCCGCCGCTTCCTCTACGACCTGTGGGGCGACACGGTCAACATGGCCAGCCGCATGGAGTCGCACGGGACATCAGACGAGATCCAGATCACCCGGCCGACCTGGGAGCTCGTGCGCGAGGACTTCGTCACCGAGCCGCTCGGGCTCGTCGAGGTGAAGGGCAAGGGCGCGGTCGAGACCTGGAAGCTCGTCGGCAGGAACGGCGGCTAGCGCAAGGAGCTCACGGTTCGCCGACCTCGGCCCATGTAGCGGGGACGTCTCCTCCACCCTCCTCGGCTAGTCGCGGCCCGAAGCGCACGAAAGCCGGGTGAGACGCGAATCTCCCCGCCACTAGCCCCTCACCGGGTCGGAACGTGCCCGCATACTCGACGAGCGGCTCCGGCACGAACGACAGCGTCTCGATGAGGTACGCGAGATCGCCGCGCGAGGCCGTCCTCATGAGCACGAGGTTGTCGCATTGAGAGACCACCAGCTCGTTGACGCGCTGCGGGCGTTGGGTGGACACGAGCAGGTAGAGCCCGAACTTCCGTCCTTCGGCTGCGATCCTGGCCGCGTGCTCGGTGGCGAGGGTGATGATCTCGTCGCCGGGCTCGCGGGGGCAGACGTTGTGCGCCTCGTCGATCACGACGAGCGTGGGATCGCGCTCGCCGCGGCGTCGCCACAGTGCGGCAAGGACGCTCTCCGCCGCGATCGCCTTCTCGCCCCACGTCTCCAAGGAGCCGAGATCGACGATGAGAACGCGGGGCCCGCCCGACCCGACGAGGTCCTGGATCGAGTCGGCGGCGCCACTCGACCAGATCTGCCACCGATGGATGCCGAGGTTGCGGAGCCGCGCGCCGAGCGCCCGTTGCATCGCATCCGAGGAATGCAGCAGCCGGTCGGCGACGTCGCGGGCACTCGAGTCGGAGCTCTCGAAGCCGCTTTCGAGGAGGTCGACCAGGACGCCGTACTCGTCCCGATCACGAATCGGATCGAGCCGCAGAACAGCCGCCTGCTCGTCCGCGTCGCAATCGGTGAAGCGGACGTGCAGCCGTTCCCCCTCCGTGGCTTCGCCCCGGCGCACCACGACATCGCCGGCGGCGCGCCGGTAGCGGGCGGCGATCTGTTCTTCAACGCCGTCCCGCACCGTGCTAAGCCGCACGAAATCAGAGTTGGGGTCGAGAACGACGATCCGCAGTCTCGTCTGGACAAGCAACTGCTCGAGCACGGTGCCCAGCGCATAGCTCTTGCCTGAGCCCGACTGGCCGCAGAAGAACGTGTGTCTGCCGAAGCCGGCCGCGTCGAGGAGAAAGCGGACGCTCGGTTCCAGCGAGAGCGAGCCGACGTCCAGCATTGCTCGCGGGGGGCGCGCTCGCTCGAGCCAACTGACGACCTCAGACTGGCTTGCTTGCGCCAGCTCGACCCGGTGGAAAGGGGACATTTCGTCCTCGAGGACGACGCCGTGGCCCCGAAGCGTCGACGCTAGCTCGATCGACTGAACCTGACCGAGTTGCCCAGCGAGGGTGACATAGCCACCCGCTCGCAGGTCGAGCCCATCGACCGGACACTCGAACGTAAAGCGCCTGCCGTCGATCGACGAAGCACTCGCAGCAACTGCATCCTCGGCACGCGAGTCAGACGTGTCTGGCATCGTGAGCCGATCTTGCCGCAACAGACAAAGGAATGCGAATCCCTCGCCTGCATGATCGTCGACGCGCACACCGACGTGTTGCTCGAGCTCGTCGTTCACAACGAGGCAAAATCGTCCTTCGAGCTCGTACTGCGTCGCGGAGAGGCGGGCGTCTTTACGCGCTACTGGCTGCCGCGGCTTGCAGCAGGTGGCGTTGGCGTCCAGATCTGTCCCTTGTACGGCGAAGGCGCATGCCGCACCGACGCGCGTGAACGCACACTCGCCCAAGAGGCGGAGTTCAGACGCATCGTCGAGGAGAACGCCGAGCAGGTCTGCCAGGTCCAGACGAGCGCTGAGCTCCGCGACCCACGCTTGCGGCTCGTGCTCTCGATGGAGGGCGTCGAGCCACTCGAGGGCGATCCGGGCGCGTTCGAAGAGTGGTACGGACGTGGTGTGCGTACGGCGAGCCTGACCTGGAACCACGCGAACGAGTTCGCCGGAGGCATCGAGACGCCGACGCGGGGATTGACCGAGCGGGGCCGAGCGCTCGTCCGCCGATTCGGCGAACTCGGCGTCGTCCTCGACCTTGCGCACGCATCCGAGCAGACTTGGCACGACGTTCTCGAAGAAGGGATCCCGTTCTCAGTGACTCACGCGGGCTGCCGCGCAGTCCGTGACCATCCGCGGAATCTCGCCGACTGGCAACTCGAGGGGCTCGCAGAACGCGGCGGCGTACTCGGGATGATGGCGCTCTCGTTCGTCGTCGATCCTGATGCGCCGACGCTCTCACGCTGGCTGGATCACTTCGATCACGCGGTCGGGGTAATGGGAATCGAGCACGTCGGCCTCGGAGCCGACTTCGTCGACCAGGTCAGGCCGACCGAACAGGGGCCTAGCCTCGACGAGGTACCACCGTCCGAGATGGATCAGGTGGCCGAGACGCGCTTCGCACTCGACGGCTTCACCGGGCCGGAGGACTTTCCATCGTTGGTCACGGCGCTGCGAGGACGAGGCTACGACGGCCAGCGGCTCGAGGCGATCACGAGCGGGAACTGGCTCAGGATCCTCCGAGAGGCGTTTCCGCCCTAACCGTCCGCTCCCCACGAAGCGCACGTGCCTCGGCCGGCAAGTGGAGGCGGTGGGAATCGAGCCCGCCGTAACGTTTCCCCCGCTTGCGGATTAGGCTGCATGGGCGTGCCGCCTCTCACTGACGACGCGATTCGACTCGGTGACGGTCGCAGGCTCGCCTACTCGGAGTGGGGCGAGCCCCGGGGCCGCTGCGTCTTCCTCTTTCACGGTACCCCGCACTCGAGACTCTTCTGTCCGGACGAAGCCGTCACGGCTTCTTCGAACGTGCGCCTGGTCACTGTCGACCGTCCCGGGATCGGGGGTCCGACGTACTACCTCGCCGAACTCTCGGTGACTGGCCGGGGGACGTCGTTCAGCTTGCCGACGCCCTCGGGGTCGAGAAGTTCGGCGTCGCGGGCTGGTCGGCAGGAGGGGTCTACGCGGCAGCATGCGCAGCGCTGATCCCCGCGAGACTCACCGGTGTCGGCATTGCGTGCACCCGGCACCTTTCCGAGTCGAACGTCGCGGAGAACCCCTCCGCGTTGGAGGAGCTGGACGCCGCCGATCGGGAGATGTTCGACCTTGCTCAGCGGGATCCCGACGCAGCGGCGCGCGCCACGGCCGAGCAGGAACGCGAATGGGTGGAATCGATTTGGAACAGGCCCGAGTCAGCTGTCGACCGTTACAAGACACCCGCCGGCGACCAATGGTTCTTCCAGGATGAGGAGCGGCTGCGACCGTTCTTCGAAGCGACCCGGGAGAGCGTTCGCCAAGGGCCAGAGGCCGTTGCCTGGGAGTTGATCGACGCTTGGCTGCCCTGGGGCTTCCGCGTTGCGGACATCGCGGTGGAAGTCGACGTTTGGCACGGGGCGCAAGACCCGACTCGTGGACCGGCGGCACGTCGACTTCACGGTGCAACTGCTGCCGAACGCTCGGCTTACCGTCTGGGAGGACTCGGGCCACTTCGGACCAGCGCGTCATTCGGGGCGAGATCCTCGAAGCGGTCGCCCGAGGTTTCTGAGCGAAACGGCACGGCCGCGACCTATCGCTGTTCAAGTGGAGGCGGCGGGAATCGAACCCGCGCCCTGTTCCCGCCATGCGACCTGGAGCATCTCCCGCGGCGAAGGGGCCGCCTAGACGAAGCGCCGTGAGGTTGGCGACCCCAACAGCCCAAGTCGTAAGCGGGTTTGCTAACGGCGGCCGTAGTTCTGGGAGGGTCTACGGCTCAAGACCAAGACGAAGCGCCCGAAAAGGGACGTGGATACGCGGAGAACCCCGCCCGATGCCAGAGGACGCGAACAAGGCCTTGCCACAGGGGAGGTTTTAGGAGAACAACGCCTTAGTAGCTAAGGAAGGACGGGGCGAAGGGCGCTGACGCCAATCCTCTCCCGCTACTGACGGGGGTTTTGACTTTGAAAGCGGAGCCACGAGTACGCCCAAAACCGGGCATGGGGAACATGGGTTCTCTCGCCGGCGGGAAACGTCGGTCGCCGCTTCATCCGGAACACGCCCTGCCGGCACGCTCTTAGCACCTAATCTCGATGCGGAAGGGCTTGTCCGAAGGATCGGGATACAGGCCGACCACCCTCACGAGCGCGAGAAACGGGCCTCGCCCCTCGCAGGGGAATTCAACAGGCACAGTGGCTGCCAGGGATTCGCTCCTGAGCCAAAAGCGCCCGCTCCAAACCCCTACTGTCTGACCGCTCCGGTCCTTCATCGTCACCCGAGCAAAGGCGCCATCCAGGTTGCAGGGGTTGGTCCCGATGCGCCCCACGACGATCGCCGCGCGCCCGTTTTGTCGTTCGGCGTTGTGTTCGCGAACTTCGGCCGAGACCGCTATCTGGCGCCGGGTGCAGCTAGACGGTCTGCCGCTCGCCTGCTCCACCGTTGTCGTCGATCCTGTGGTCGTCGATGCGGAGGCCGCCTTGTTCGGGGAGCGAAGCGCATCGACGACGGCGAAGACAACCAATGCGACCACCGCGCCAACGATGACCCAAGTGAATCGGGTGGGTTTCAACTTCGTTGGTACACAGGCACGTCAGGAAGCTTGATCCCGTCGCCGCCCCTCTGCAAGCCGGTCCGCTCTTACGCCCCTAGCGCCACGCCGAGAGGGTCGCCCACGGCGGAAGTACTCGCCACTGTCCGACATGCCCTGGCCGTGGACACAGAGAGCGGGGCGTTGCTACGAACGTCCCGCTCTCTACCTAGGAGAGGGTTTGCCGACACTGGCGGTCGAAGCTAGTCGAATAGGCCCTGCAAGGCCCATTGTCGAACATCGCGTTCTTGCAGAGACGGCCGTCTGACCCCGCGCAGTTCCTTTCCCAATTACGTGGAGACTCAACGGCGAATCGCTGAGCTAACGCGCTGTAGAGGATTGCGTTTTTCCCTGGACGCCACCTGACCCCGCGGCCAGCTGTGCCTCCGAAACACATGCCATGGCCTTGGACGGGGAACGGGGCGTTAGCGCAGCGTCCCCCTCTCCACTTGTGCTCCGTGCCACTTCAAGCGGCCTGGAGCTATCGCCCTCTAAATGGGTCCAGCGGGCGCGGCGACGCCCAAGCTCTTGGACGCCGCCACACCGCGAAGATCGGTCTTTTTAGGCAGACGCGCTCCTGACCCCGCGCAATCGCATCTCTCTCCCCGTTTCCGTTCTCCCGCGCTCTCCCGCTATCTCCGCCGCTCCCGGCAACATGAGCCGAGATGAAGTCACTCAGCACCACTCTCCGGGGCTATGGCCACAAGCACCAGCAAGTGCGCAAGCGCCTGGCTCCTCTCGTGGAGCTTGGGCACGAGCAAGAGGTCGGAGGTCGGGGCCGCCGCTGCCCTCGACCGAGCCGAACCACGTCCCTCTCCCCTCAGACTCTTGTCGCGCGGGTACCCGAATGGAGTGCTTCGAAAGCTCGTAGGTAGCCGTCTAGTTCGTATGAAGCTGCGTCGTCGTCGACTGGCCAGCCCGAGCGGATGTCGATGGTGTTCGGGCCAATGCGGGCAACGATGCAACCCGAGCCGCGCAGACGCTCCGCTAAGGCCTCGATCAAGTCGGGGTCGTTGAGATGTACCGTTGTCACCGCCGCAGATGCGCCCCCGGAGTTGCCGCACCGGGGTCGCACTTCTCACTTTCACCGGAATCGACGCGTCGTCAAGGCCCAATGGTGGCGGCGGGCCGATAGCAGCGGGTAGTGGTGGGCCGACTGAGGGATAGGCGCACTCAAGCTTTCGAGGCTCATGCCGAGAATCGAGATTGAGGCCGGGGCTCTTCTCATTCCCCTAACCCCGGAAGAGAAGTCCGAGGCGGAAGCCGCAGCCCGTCTCAGACGGCCCCGGCCTCTCAAAGCCGTCCATTGCCGGCTACCCAAAAAGCAAGCCGGATGAGTAGCCGTCCGAGTCGTATGCGTGCCCTAGTAACCAGACTTGCTCCGAACGCCCGGGCAGCTACGAGCTGATTATCGACGAGGCGCAGTCCGATGCATGTCACGCGCCAGCCGCGTCTGAATCCCGGTAACACGAGTGCGACGAACTTCCCAGAGTTGTCACGTATCAGCTCGAAGAGCTCTCGGAGGACTCTTCCTTCGCTGAAAGCGCGCTGCCGCATCGCGCTCCAGGGCAGCTTTGGAACGGAAGGGAAATGCGGCGGCGCAGCTGTCTCACCAACTCGACGGTCCTCCGAGACGAGTTCCCACCAAGGAACTGTCTCGTCTTCCCAGGACTGCCGCGGCGCTCTGGCAGCCAAATTTGCCTCGGGTGGGTTCTGCAACTCCGCGTCTCGTGGGGCCCGATTAGTGAAGTCCCGATTGGGGGTTATTCCGCTTCTCTGCATGGGCACGTCAGGATCGAGCGATGACAAGCATCGATGCGGCTGGCCATACCCTCTCTACCGCTGAAACTGGGACGACGCGGGAGCGACGACCGCCCAGCCGAAGAAAAGCCGCACCTTGGGGGGTTGCAAACCGGTTAACACGGCCAAGATGCCGGCCGTTCGTGCCGATGGCTTCGAAGCCGTCGCAATGCTCAAGCCAATAATCGCGGAAAGCACTCCCCCGCCGGAAGGCCTGACCCCGCTCGCTGTACCACTCAGTGTCGAACGCCACCGGAATGGCGCTTTCGTTCCGACGCCCCCAAATCCTCCGGTAGGGATTGCGTTCCGAACATCGTGCATGCAACCGGGCGACGGCCAGGCACCGACGGTGCCGCGTTTCCCGCCAGTCGTAAAGCCGCCTCGTCGCCGGCCCTAGGTGGTTGTACGTGATCCGCCGAGCTGAAAGCGGAGCGGGAAGGCTTGCGGAAGGTGGCGGAGGCTGAAACTTCCTTGCAAGGCGGCCTGTCATGTGGACGCTTTAGAACCTCGCCATGCAGACGCGCATCACCTGGATCGTCGTAGGAGCCATTGTGGTCGTCGCCGCCTTCGCCGGCCTCGACGCGCTTCGCTCCTCCGGTGGAAAACCCCCGACTGCGTCTGCCGAGGGCACCAAGCGGTCACGGTGCAAACGGAGACTGGCGCGGGGCTCGAGTCCTCCGCCCAGTCGCAGTCGGAAAGCTCGTAAGGCTGACACCGGCGCGCGACGACTTGTAGACGAGCGTCGCTGGTATTTCGTCACGTTCACTCCGGAGCCGGTGGAGGCGTGGACTCGCATTTCCGCTCGCGATGGCGATAGCAGGCGGGGTCGTCACGTACTTCGTTTCCGACGTCGTAACTGCACTCCGTCTCCATTGCCCTCGCTTTCGCCACCGCCGCCGGCCTCATCCTCGGCCTACGCGTGTCGTCCTGGTATGGCGATTTGATGAATCGTCCTTGGGGGCGACGGTAACGCAGCGGGGAGGGTTGCGGGAGGGCGGCGGCGAGCGCTAGTCACCACCGGCGGGATACCGAACGTGAAATGCGACCACCCGGCGATCCTGCATCCGCGCGAGCAGACCCGGGTACGACCCTCCGGTGCCGAACTGTGACTGTCGGGTAACGAGCCACCAGCCAGCGGGCCAGCTGAAGCGCTGCCGGGGATGAAACGTCGCGTTCGGATACAGATTTCGGAGCCGCCGTTGTCGATCACCTATCTCGAGTCCCCTATCGTCCGCCAATGCGGACCCTTCGCGCGAGCGTTCGAGAAGAAGCCGAATGCCCCCCGACAGGGGTTATTGCCGCCGAGGTTGTAGAAGACGATCCTCAGGCCGTGGTGGGGCCACCGACGGGGACAAATCTCGCCGTTTCGGTCGCGGCTCCCCGGCTGACCAAAAGCGTCGATCGCCCCGCCAAGCGTCCCGTCGCGCTTGACGGCGAATGAACTCATCTTCCAGTCGCCCCCGATGGTGAACGTGTGGGCGCCGGCGGCTGCTGAGAAGATGAGCGCGGCTGCGGTCGCCAACGTAGCGGTTAGTCCCTTCGTCACTGGTCGTCCCTCTCATGGTGTCTGAGCCATCGGCGGGAAGCTAGCGCAGGGAATCTTGGATTTCCACACCAAACCCCAGCACCAGAGTCAGGATTTTCTCTCCCTTGCCAGAGGAGTTCGAGGGGGGAGCGCTTGCGGAAGGGCGGCGGCGGCCTCATCACCTAGCCAGACCGGCCGGTCGGTAGCCCACCGTCAGGCCGTCTAAGGCGTGGCTAGGCCTTCCGCGGTCAGTCCGGGATGGGGCGCTCTAAGATGACGACGTGGCCGTCCTTCTCCTTGTGGAGCGCTTGACTCATGAGAACCCAGGCGAGCTCCACCTTCTGCGCCGAACTCGTCGAACTGCTGCTCGAGGAGATCTCCACGCAGTTCCTCTTTTGCGTTCACCAACCTGCTCGTGGTAAAGCCGCCCTCGTAGTAGTCCCTAAATCCTGCGTGGACTTGCGCCTTGAAGGCTCCGTTGACAAGGCAGAGCGGCGGGCGTATAAGCGCTTCGTGGTATGCGGGAAACTAGGGAGGAAGCGATATGAGACGACTTAGTGTGGTGGCCTTGTGCTTGCTTGTT
>CAVVGB010000005.1:0-184252 GCA_963747715.1 uncultured Actinomycetes bacterium | reverse complement strand
CGGAAAGCACCTCGAAGTCCTCTTCTTGCTTGGGGTGGACGTGGAGCGGCGGCGTGAAGGCGTTCGGAGGCAGGAGGATCTCCATCTCGACCAGGCTGCCGCCGGTCTCGCCTGCGGATGCGGTGATCGTGTAGTCGCTCCCGTCCGGGAACGCGAGGGTGTCGCCGGTCCCTGCCATGGGCCCCACAAGAATACGATTCAGGCATGGCGACGGCCGAAGAGGGGCGGGAGACCGACTCCGGCATCGAAATCAAGCCGGTCTACACCGAGGCGGACGTCACAGGCCTCGAGCTCGAGCCGCCGGGAGACTTCCCCTTCACGCGCGGCCCGTACAGCACGATGTATCGCGGTCGCCCCTGGACGATCCGCCAGTATGCGGGCTTTGCTTCGGCGGAAGAGACGAACGCGCGCTTCCGCTACCTGCTCGAGCGCGGCCAGACGGGTTTGTCGGTCGCCTTCGACCTGCCCACGCAGCTCGGCTACGACTCCGACGACCCGCGCGCAGTCGGTGAGGTGGGGCGGACCGGCGTGGCGATCGACTCCATCGCCGACATGGAGACCCTCCTCGACGGGATCCCGCTCGGGCAGGTCTCGACGTCGATGACGATCAACGCGCCGGCGGCGCTCTTGCTTCTGCTCTACGAGCTCGTCGCGGAGAAGCAGGGCGAGAGCGGCGTAGAGCTCCGCGGCACGGTGCAGAACGACATCCTCAAGGAATACGTCGCCCGGGGGAACTACATCTTCCCGCCGAAGCCCTCGATGCGGATCACGACAGACCTGTTCGCGTACTGCCACGAGCGGCTGCCGAAGTGGAACACGATCTCGATCTCTGGGTACCACATCCGCGAGGCAGGATCGACCGCCGTGCAGGAGCTCGCGTTCACGTTGGCGCACGGCATCGCCTATTGCGAAGCCGCCGTTGCCGCGGGTCTTTCGCCCGACGAGTTCGGCGAGCGGGTGTCCTTTTTCTTCAACGCGCACAATCACTTCTTCCAGGAGGTGGCGAAGTTCCGCGCGGCCCGCACCCTGTGGGCGCGCATCATGCGCGACCGGTTCGGCGCCAAGAACCCACGGGCCCAGGCACTGCGCTTCCACGCGCAGACGGGCGGTTCGACGCTGACCGCGCAGCAGCCGGAGAACAACGTCGTGCGCGTCGCGGTTCAGGCCCTGTCGGCGGTCTGCGGAGGCGCGCAGTCGGTTCACACGAACTCGTTCGACGAAGCTCTCGCGCTGCCGAGCGAGCGGTCGGCCCAAATCGCCCTGCGGACGCAACAGATCCTCGCGCACGAAGCGGGCGGGACCGATACCGCCGATCCCCTGGGCGGCGCCTACTTCATCGAGTCGCTCACGCGTGAGCTCGAGGCGCGCGCGTGGGAGCTGATCGAGCAGATCGACGAACTCGGCGGGGCGGTCGAGGCGATCGAGCAAGGCTTCACGCAGCACGAGATCGAGGAGGCCGCGTTCGCCTTCGAGCGCCAGGTGGAGGCCGGGGAGCGCGTGATCGTGGGCGTCAACCGTTTCGAGGAGGGCGAGGAAGAGGACGTCGAGCTCCACCGCCTCGACCCCGAGGCCGAGCGGCGCCAGATCGAGCGGACGCAGAAGGTGCGCGAGCAGCGCGATGCGGACGTCGCCGACTCGACTCTCGCGACCGTCCGGGAAGCGGCGCGTGGCGATGCCAACCTGCTTCCTCCGATGCGCGACGCCTTGGCCGCCGGCTGCACGATCGGCGAGGTCTGCAACGCGCTGCGCGAAGAGTTCGGCACGTACGACGCGCACCTGGCGCCATGACGCTCGAGGGAGACGGGGTCGTTCTGCGCCCGTTCATCGCGGAGGACGCGGCGGCCATCACCGAGGGGTGCCAGGATCCCGAGGTCGCGCGCTGGATCCCCATACCGGTTCCGTACACCGAGGAGGACGCGCGCGCCTACATCGCGTCCGCGTCCGACCAGTGGGCGATCGTCGACGCCGAGAGCGGCGAGCTCCTGGGCTCGATCGGGTGGCGGATCGTCGACCAGGGGAACGTGCAGATCGGCTACTGGGTCAAGCGGACCGCGCGAGGCCGCGGTGTTGCGACGACCGCGCTCCGTCTCCTCTCCTGCCGCGCCTTCGACGAGCTCGGGAGCCCGCGGGTTCAGCTGCTGGCCGAGCCCGGCAACCACGCGTCGTGCCGGGTGGCCGAGAAGGCCGGGTTCAAGCCGGAGGGCACTCTTCGCCGCTATCTCGACGTTCGCGGAGAGCGCCGGGACGGCATCATGTTCGCCCTGTTGGCAGGAGAACGCTGATGGCCCAGACCGAGGACTCCTCGACGCGCGACAAGCTCTCCGAGCTGGAGCGGCTGCGCGAGGAGGCGCTCCACTCCGGAGATCAGCGCGCGGTCGACCGTCAGCGCGAGCGCGGGAAGCTGCTGGCGCGCGAGCGCATCGAGAAGCTGCTCGACCCGGGCAGCTTCGTCGAGCTCGACCGCTACGTGCGCCACCGCAACCCGCACTTCGGGATGATGGAGAACCGGCCGTGGGGCGACGCGGTCGTCACCGGCTACGGCACGATCTTCGGCCGGCGCGTCTTCGTCTTCTCGCAGGACTTCACCGTCTTCGGTGGGACGCTGTCGGAGGCCTTCGCCGAAAAGATCTGCAAGGTGATGGACCTCGCGCTCAAGTACGGCTGCCCGCTCATCGGCATCAACGACTCGGGCGGCGCGCGCATTCAGGAAGGTGTGGTCTCGCTCGGCGGCTACGCGGAGATCTTCTGGCGGAACGTCCAGGCATCGGGCGTCATTCCGCAGATCAGTCTCGTGATGGGCCCGTGCGCCGGCGGCGCCGTGTACTCGCCCGCCATCACGGACTTCGTCTTCATGGTCAAGGAGACGTCGTACATGTTCATCACGGGGCCCGAGGTCGTGAAGACGGTCACCGGCGAGGAGGTCACCTTCGAGGAGCTCGGCGGCGCGTCCACCCACGCGGCCAAGTCCGGCGTCGTCCATTTCGCCTCCGACGGTGAGGACGCGTGCCTCGAGGACGCGCGTTACCTCCTCTCGTTCCTGCCGCAGAACAACATCGATCCGCCGCCCTACTTCGAGCCGAGTGACCCGATCGGGCGCGAGGACGCGGAGCTCGACTCGATCGTCCCCGACGAGGCGACGAAGCCGTACGACATGCGCGCCGTCATCGAGCGCGTCGTCGACGACGGCGAGTTCCTCGAGGTGCATCAAGTGTGGGCCGAGAACCTCGTCTGCGGCTTCGCGCGCCTCGGGGGTCATCCCGTGGGCATCGTCGGGAACAACCCGAGGGCGCTCGCAGGAACGCTCGACATCGATTCCTCCGTCAAGGGCGCGCGCTTCGTCCGCTTCTGCGACGCGTTCAACATCCCGCTCGTCACCTTCGTCGACGTTCCGGGCTTTTTGCCGGGCACGGCGCAGGAGTGGGGCGGGATCATCCGGCACGGCGCCAAGCTCCTGTACGCCTACTCCGAGGCGACGGTCCCGAAGCTCGCCGTCATCACGCGCAAGGCCTACGGCGGCGCCTACGACGTGATGAGCTCGAAGCACATCCGCGCGGACTTCAACTTCGCCTGGCCGACGGCGGAGGTGGCGGTGATGGGGCCCGAGGGCGCGGTCGGCATCGTCTTTCGCAAGGAGATCGAGGAGGCCGCCGATCCGTCAGCCAAGCGAGACGAGCTGATCGCGGACTACCGTGCGCAGTTCGCCAACCCCTACACGGCGGCCGAGCGCGGCTATCTCGACGACGTGATTGAGCCCCGCCGCACACGCCCGATTCTGATCGACGCGCTCAAGACGGCGATTACGAAGCGCGAGAAGCGCCCGCCGCGCAAGCACGGCAACATCCCGCTCTAGTACGAGCTAGCTCTTGTTCGTCGAGCGGTGATCCGGAGCCGGATCGCGCACTCCTGAGGCAGTGGCCCAGGCGAGGTCGTGCGCCGTCACCTGGACGTTCACGACGTCGGGGCTCTCGCTGCCCATGCGGAAGAACACGACGTCGTGGCTGCGCGCAACGGCCGTCCACGAATCGTCCGCCGACCACGCGACGGCGCGGCCGGCCGTGAAGGGTGGGCGACCGTAGTTGTCGCGCCCGATCTCCCTGAGCGCGAACGAGCGTCCATCACTGTCGACGAAGACGAAGCCGCGCGGTCGTTCGACCTGCGCGGCCAGAAAGTTGCGACGCGGGCTGAGGCTGAGCTCGGAGAAGCGCCAGCCCACTCCGACGAGGTCGAGGAGCCGGCGGCCTTCGTAGACCGCGACCATGTCCTCCTGCTCGAACGCCAGGACAGCGGCCATCCGGGTCTGCGAGAACCACACGATCTCCTTCACGCGTGGCGGTCGGGGCCCGTCCGCGAGAGGCGCGACCAGGTCTCTCCTGCTGAGGAGCAGCCGCTCGCACCACGGCACGTTCCGCCGTGGCCGGCAGTAGCCGGTCAGCTCGAACAGCTGGCCGTTCCGGAGGAAGGTCAGCGTTCCGTCCGGCCTGAACGCCGGGGCCTCGCCGCGGAAGCGGTACTCCCAGCCGGCGGCGTCAGAGACGACGTAGACGGACCCGTCGAAGGCGGCCACTCGCCTGGCTCCGCGTGGCTCCCACGTCACGCCCTCGGGGAGCACGCCGTCCGCGCTCGGAGAGAGCGAGAAGCCGCAGTCCTCCCACTCTGGGGCCTCGACCGCTTCAAAGCTCGGAAGCTTCAGGCCGCGAAGGCGGCAGAAGTTGTCCGTGTAGTAGAGGACGCCCTGGGCCTCGAAGCGTCCGGACGGCCGGGCGACCTCGGCCGAGGGCGGGCCCTCTTCCTCTGCGCGAGGAGCTTCACTCGCTCCCGGCCACGGGAGCGAGTCCACGACCGCGACGATGCCGAGCGCCATGACTGCGCCGACGACGAACCACGTGGCTCGCGCACGCATCACCTAGACGATACGCGCGCCGACGCTTAGCGGGTTCTAGGCGCTCTCGACCAGCTCGAGGCGGCGGTGCTCGTCGAACTCCGCCTTGAACGCCGCGACGACGTGCGGGTCGAACTGGGTGCCTGCACACCGCTCGAGCTCGTCGATGGCGCTGTCGTGCGAGAGCTTGCGCCGGTAGACGCGCTCGCTCGTCATCGCGTCGTACGCGTCGGCCACGAACAGGATGCGCGAGCCAAGCGGAATCTGATCCTCACCGAGCTTGTCGGGATAGCCGCGGCCGTCCCAGCGCTCGTGATGGTGGAGGACCCACGTCGCGACTGGCTCGACACCGAGGGAGTCGAGCATGCGGAAGCCGATCTGCGGATGGCGCTCGAGCACGAGGCGCTCCGCCTCGTTCAGCGGTCCCGGCTTGCGCAGGATCTCTTCGGGGATGGCGAGCTTGCCGAGGTCGTGCAGGCTGCCCGCGAGGCGCGTCAGCTCGATGTTTTCGGGCTCGAGGCCCATGCGTCGCGCGACGCGGCCGGCGATCTCGCCGACCATGTACGAGTGGCTGCCCGTGTACGCGTCGCGGACGTCGACTGCGTGCGCGAGCGACGCCGCCGCGCGCAGGCGAGCGGCGCGGTCGGGTCCCTCGGCGAGACGCCTGAGCTCGGCGAGCTCGAGCAGGTCGGGCCGGTAGACGCGCGCGCAATTCTTGCCGTCCTCCTTCGCGATGTAGAGCGCGCTGTCGGCGACGCGAACGAGCTCACTGCGCTCGACGCCGTGCTGCGGGTAGGTCGCGATACCGGCCGAGATGCTGACCTTGCCGCCGTGCTCGAGCTCGGTATCGCCGATGCGGTCGATGATCGACTGGGCGATCGAGAGACCCTCGTGCTCGTCGCGGCGCGCGAGGAGAAGCGCGAACTCGTCACCGCCGAGACGGAACGCCTCTCCGCCCTGGCGCAGACGCGTCGCCAGCTGCGCGAGCACGCGATCCCCGACCGGATGCCCGAAGCGATCGTTGACCTGCTTGAAGTTGTCGATGTCGAGGAGAAGCAGCGTCAGGCAGAAGCCCTCGCTCTGCGCCTTGTCGAGGTCGCGCTGCAGGCGCTCGTGAAAGTGACGGTGGTTGCCGAGGCCCGTAAGAGGGTCGGTCAGCGCGAGACGCATCGCGCGGAGCGCGCTGTACACCGAGCGCTGGTAGAGCGCGATCGCGACGAGCGGGCCGACGAGCGCGATCGCGAGAAGCGGCGAGCGCTCCCAGAGGACGGCGAGCATGAGGCTGACCGACGCCATGATTGAGAAGGGCACCGCCGTCCAGTAGACGGAATGGCGAAGCAGGGGGAGGAACGGCTCGTGGGCCCAGCGCGAGATGATTCCCGCGATGAGCGGAATGTTGACGAGGTAGAACGCGGCCGCAGCGAGGACGACCTGGACGAAGAGCCACTCGACCCCCGGGCCCTCGGCACCGGCGGCCGCCGCAGCTCCTGCCGCGCCGCCGCCGAGCGCGTACACGGCGCTGTTGTACGAAAGCCGCACCGCGGGCCGGCGCTGGATCAGCTCGATGGCCGCGCGTGTGAGGAATCCGATGAGGACCGCCGGCGCCCAGCCGTAGATGACGGCCGCGCCGACGATGAAGACGGCCGCGAGCGAGACGCCCTCGGACGAGACGCCCTCGATCGGAACCGGGTGTGCCTCGACGAACATCGCGGCGAACAGGAGCGCCAGGAGGCCTCCCGTCACGGCCAGAGTCGGCGACGAGGTCGCGAAGGACCAGGCCGCCAGACCCGCCAGAGCGAACCCAGAGACCGATACGGGGGCGAGGAGAGGCAAAAGCCGGACGGTCTCTTTCGACACGAGGCCCCCCGGCTCTTTCCTGCCCGCTACGCGCCCGATGGCGCGTAGGGGAAGCACACTCACTGTTTTTCTACCGGTTTCGTGCTACCAGGCCCAGCCTTCGCCCTCAGCGAGGAACGAGGCCAGGAGGGCGGCTACGACGGCAACGGATGCCAGCTTTGCCTTCCAGTGAAGCATTTGTCCCTTCCCTTCTCCCAGAGTCGGACGCCTTTGACTTGCTGAGTATTCATTGGCGCGGGGTAAGGCATCATCCCCCTTTCTAGTGATTTCCCCAGCCTGTGGAAAATGGCTGAAATACAGCAATGAGACCGGATTTCGAGCCGGAGCCGACCGCCGAGGAACGTGAGGCGCTCGAGGTCGCCCTGGCCCGCCTGTTCCAGGAGCCGGTCGAGGCCCGGAGCGCCTGGTGGCGGCGGGGCCAGGAAGAGGCTCTGGACGACGATTCCGAGGGTCAGAGAACGAGCTCGTAGGGCTGAAGCAGCAGGGTCGGGCGGAACCCCTGGCCCCGATAGAGCCTGATGGCCGGGGTGTTGTCGGCTCGAGTGGCGAGGCCGAGCATGTCGCCCGGGTGTTCTCCCCAGTAGCTCTCGAGCGCCCGGGAGAGCAGGAACCCGCCGATGCCGCGGCCCCGGGCCTCGGCCCTGACTCCCACGAGGTAGATCCAGCGATCGGGGCGGTCGATCGTCAGGAATGCCACCGGCGAGCCGTCGAGCTCGGCCAGGTGGACGACGCCCTCGTCCAGGCCGGCCAGAAGCCAGTCCTCGGGGAAGCGCCCGTCCGGGAAGCACTCCTGGTAGAGGGCGAACACAGGGTCCTCGTCCGCCCGGTTGGCGCGGCGCACCGTCAGCCCCTCCGGCGAGGGCGGGGCCGGCCGGTGATCCTGGGGCCGAAGCTCGTAGAAGGCTTGAACCGGTCCTCTCGGCGCGAACCCGTTCCGCTCGAGGAGGACGCGGCCGCGGCGGTTGCTCGTGCCGATGGCCGCATCGACGACCGATGCGCCGTGGACACGGGCGAGCGCGATCGACTCGGCGAGCAGGCGCGAGCCGAGGCGTCGGCCCTGCGCCCGCTTGGCCACCACCGGGCCGAAGAGGTCGGCTACCTCGGGGCTTCCACCGCCCGCCTCGACCCCGCCGATGCCGACCACCCCGTCGCCGTCCTCGGCGACGAGAAGCGTCTCCGTGGCGGGTGGGTCCCAGTCGGAGATCTCGCTTTCGAGCTCCTCCCGGGTCGGCCAGATGGGATTTCCCACGTGCTCCTCCGGCCGGGCGTAGGCCTGCCGGGCAAGCGCGACGACCTGGTCCGCGTCGTCGCGGCGGAAGTTACGCAGGTTGGTGTCCACGAAGGAGGCTCGGGGCGCTGCGGGCGTAGTCGAGGCCCGACACCCAGGTAAGCACGAGCGCGACCAAACCCGCCCACCAAGCGATGTCCGTGGAGAAAGCCCCGCCAGCGGCAAGGCCGCCGAGCCCCGCGGCAACCGCCTGAGACCACGTCTTCAGCTTGCTGAGATCGCGGGCGCTCATGACGACGCCGCGCTCGAGAGCGGCCAGGCGCAGGCCGGCGACGAGGAACTCGCGGGCGACCATGAGAGCGATCATCCACGGTGGGAACACGCGCTCGACGAGCATGATCAGCGTCGCGAACACGAGGATCTTGTCCGCGGCGGGGTCGAGGAGGCTCCCGAGATTGGAGGTCGACGTCCGCCGTGCCCACCAGCCGTCGACCGTGTCGGTTGCCATCGCGGCTGCGAAAACGGCCGTCGCCCAATAGTCGTGATTGGGGAAGTCCCACGCGAAGAGGACGAGAACGACCGGCGTCGCGGCGATGCGGGCGACCGTGAGCTGGTCTGCGAACTTCACCGCGGGACAGAATACGTCCGCCCATGCCGCCGTTCACGAAGGTCCTCGTGGCCAACCGGGCGGAGATCGCCATCCGGGTCTTTCGGACCCTGCGCGAGCTCGGCATCGGCACGGTCGGCGTCTACTCCGAGGCCGACCGCGGGTCGCTGCACGCCGCCCTCGCGGACGAGGCCTACCTGCTCGGGCCAGGCGCGCCGGCCGAGAGCTACTTGAACCAGGAGCGGATCGTCGAGACGGCGAGGCGCGCAGGCGCCGAGGCCGTGCATCCCGGCTACGGCTTCCTCGCCGAGAACGCCGACTTTGCGCGCGCGTGCGGCGAGGCGGGGCTCGTGTGGATCGGCCCCCCGCCGGAGGCGATCGAGCTCATGGGGTCCAAGGTGGCGGCGCGCGAGCTCATGAAGGCGGCGGGGGTGCCAATCGTGCCGGGGACGACCGAGGCGGTCGAGTCCGCCGACGACGTCGTGCGCCTCGGGGACGAGTACGGCTGGCCGGTCGCGATCAAGGCGTCGGCGGGCGGCGGCGGCAAGGGCCTCAAGGTCGTCGAGGCGGCGGCCGAGGCGGAACGAGCCTTCGCCTCGGCCAAGCGGGAGGGCGAGGCGTACTTCGCCGACTCGACCGTGTACGTCGAGAAGTTCATCGAGGACCCGCGCCACGTCGAAGTGCAGGTCCTCGCCGACGCGGGCGGGAAAGTCATCCATCTCGGCGAGCGCGACTGCACCATCCAACGCCGCCACCAGAAGCTGGTCGAAGAGACGCCGTCCCCGGCGGTCACGCCGGAGCTGCGCGAGCGGATCGGCGCAATCGCAGTCGACGCAGCGCGCGCGGCCGGCTACGTCAGCGCGGGAACGATCGAGGGGCTGCTCGCGCCGGACGGCTCCTACTACTTCCTCGAGATGAACACGCGCATCCAGGTCGAGCACACGGTCACCGAGCTCGTGACCGGCGTCGACCTCGTGCGCGAGCAGATTCTGATCGCGGCGGGCGAGCCTCTTTCGCTCACGCAAGAGGACGTTCGCTTTGCGGGCCACGCGATCGAATGCCGCATCAACGCCGAAGACCCGGCCAACGGCTTTCTCCCCGCGCCCGGGATCATCACGGCGTACCGCGAGCCTGCAGGCCCGGGCGTTCGCGTCGACTCGGGCGTCGCCGAAGGGAGCGAGGTGGTCAGGCTCTACGACCCCCTGATCGCGAAGCTGTGCGTGTGGGACACGGACCGCGAGCGCGCGCGTGCGCGCATGCTCCGCGCGCTCGGCGAGTTCGAGGTCGGAGGGGTGACGACGCTGATCGGCTTTCACCGGCGCCTCCTCTCGCACTCGTGCTTCACGAACGGAACGACGTGTCGCGGCGTCGTGGAGGAGATCGCGGCGTCCACCGAACCGGAAGAAGCGGTGACCGCACGAGCGCCTGCCGGTCCGGCGCGCGAGCAGGTGCTCCACGTCGAGCTCGACAGCCGCCGCTACGAGGTGAAGGTCATGCGCCCCGAGCCGCCCCACGCGGAGCTCGCGCGGCGCCGCCGAGAGCGCGCCGGCGGGGGAGCAGGGCACGGCGCCGCGCGCGAAGCGGTCGTCAGCCCGATGCAGGGAACCGTGCTCGCCGTCGAGGTTTCCGAGGGCGACGAGGTGCGCGAGGGCCAGGTGATCTGCGTCGTCGAGGCGATGAAGATGGAGAACGAGATCACCGCGCACCGAGCCGGTCGCGTGACGGGGCTCACGGTCGCTCCCGGCGAGCCCGTAAAGACCGGCCAGGTCATCTGCACGGTGGCGCAGGAGGGAGACTTGTAAGGGTAACCTTACGCCGTGGCGGTCTCCCTCGAAGACCCGAAAGTCGTCAACCGCAGAGCGCTCTGCGCCGACGTCTCCGCGGCCGGCACCGAGTCCCTCGCCGCGACCGCGAGCCGGGTCGACCATTGGATCCTCGTCGAGTACCGAGGCCTTTGGAGCCGCGACGTCCTCGGCGACAGCCTGCTGTCGGCCGAGCTGAAAGCTCACCTGCGCGACCAACTCGCACGCCTACCGCACTCACGCCTGCTGTTCGTCAAGAAGCCGGAACGCCGGCCGGATCCCCGCCGCACGCTCTTCTTCGGCTCCTCGCGGCAGGGCGAGGAGCGCCTCTACCGCGTGGAGTTCGAGCGTCACGAGGATCTCCTCTCGCTCGACCTCGTCTCGGCGCTGCGCGACTCCGGTGTTCCCGGCGTCCCCCTCGATCACCCGCTGTTCCTGGTCTGCACGCACGGCAAGCGAGACCGCTGCTGCGCGAAGTACGGACATCAGTTGTACGAGCGGATGTGCGCGGAGACGGAGCCGACCTGGGTGTGGCAGGCAACGCACGTGGGCGGCGACCGATTTGCCGGCAACGTCGTCTGTCTCCCCGAGGGCCTCTACTTCGGGCGCGTCGGCGACGAGGACGTCGCGCCGCTGCTCGCTTCGTACCTCGACGGCGAGATCGACCTCGAGCGCTACCGGGGCCGGTCGGCGTACACGTTTGCGGTGCAGGCGGCCGAGCGGCTCGTGCGCGAGACGACAGGGCTACGGGGGATCGACGACGTGTCGCTCGGCGGCGTGCGGGCGGCCGAGAGTGGCTGGACCGTCGACATCGTGAGCGCCGAGGGCGTCCACGAGATCGACGTCGTCGCCGAGCTGTCGGAGGAGCCCGTCTTCTTGACGTGCTCCGCGGCTACTCCGCAGCGCGCTCGTCGCTTCGTGGCGACGGGCCAGCGCGTTCGTCCGCGCTGACCTCCAGGAATCCCTCGCGGACGAGACGGCGGATGAGAACCAGGCGGCTCTCCTCGTCGAGCTGACCGGGAAGGTCGGACGGGCGAAACGGCTCGTCTGTCTCGACCATGAACTCGACGTCGCGCTCGAGGTCGGCCGGAAGCTCGAGGTGGTGGCCGTCGAAGAAGAGCTTGACCGTGTCACCGACGACGGCCATGTCGGCGACGACGGTGTCGCGTCGCTCGAGGAGCGTGTCCTCCGTGAGGCTGTCGAGCGCGCGCAGCTGTGACAGCTGGCCCGCGAGGACCGGGCGGCGGCTCTTGACGAAGCGCTTGCGCCTTCGCCGGGTGACCTCGTCCGGTTCGAGCCGCTCGAGCAGGCGTGCCACGAGCTCCTCCTGGAGGTCGCTGTCCGGCCTCGCCTCGCGGCGGAAGTCGACGTCGTCGCCGCACTCCTCGAGCGCGGCCTTGAGGGCGTCGAGCCAGCTGTAGACGTTGACGCCGACCGTGAGGTGCAGCGAATCGGTTTGCGACGTCGTGGCCATGTGCAGCCAGCCCCGCGGCATGTAGAGCGTGTCGCCGGGGCGAAGCACGACGTCGTGGACGGCCTCGCCCGGCCTGCCGAGCTCCTTGCGGTAGCGCTGATTCTTGAGCGGCAGCGGCCAGGCGGGCTCGTACACGAGCCAACGCTTCTCGCCGTGCACCTGCAGGACGAAGACGTCGTGCGTGTCGTGGTGAACGGCGAGGCCCTGCGAATCGCGCGGCGTGAAGTACGCGTTCGTTTGGACGGCGTGGTCGAGGAGCAGCTCGAGCGAACGGCAGAAGCGCGCGAGCGGCTCCCACGTGTGGTGGAGCGCCTGGAGCACCACGGTTGCGCCCGCGTCGAACTCGGCGAGCACGCGGCGCACATCGGCCGTCCCGGTTAGCGGGTCCGGTCGCCAGGGAAGATCGGCGGTGTAGTCGCGCCGCGAGATCGTGGCGCCCGCCTTGACCAGGCGAATCGACGGGTAGCGGATGCCGCTCGAGCAGATGAGGCGCTCGACCTCAGCGAGCGAAAGAAGGTCGTCGAAGCGCCCGCCCTCGTCGCGCGCGACGACAAGCGGCTTCCGCTCCCAGTGCTCGGCGAAGAACTCTTCCGCCGAGACCGGCTCGATGCAGCGCGCGAGGGCGCGCTCCGCGGTGGTGCTAGCTCGGGTCTGTGGTGTCGGTATCCGCGTCGCTCGAGTCGGCGTCCGAGTCGTCGGAGTCCGAGTCCTGATCGTCCTGGTCCTGGTCACCGGGCATTTCGCTGCGCACCTGTGTGGCTGCGCGCCCGCTCTGGATGTCCTCGTCCCTCAAGCTGGTCATCGGTTCCTCCCGGTGTCGTGAGTGGGGCCGGAAGGCTACAGCGTTGCGGATAGACTCGCCCGCGCCGGTGGACCTCTACGAGTACCAGGGGAAAGAGCTGTTCGCGCGCTTCGGCATCCCGGTCTCGGAGGGACGGCTTGCGACAACGCCGGAGGACGCGCGTGCGGCCGCCGCGGAGCTCGGCGGCCAGGTCGTCGTCAAGGCGCAGGTGCTGACCGGCGGGCGCGGGAAGGCCGGCGGCATCAAGCTCGCCAATTCTCCCGACGAGGCGCACGCCCATGCGTCGGAGATCCTCGGCATGGACATCCGCGGCCACGTCGTTCGCAAAGTGTGGATCGAGGCGGCCTCGGACATCGCCAAGGAGTACTACCTCTCGCTCACCTTCGACCGGGGCGAGAAGAAGCCGCTCTTCATGCTGACGACCGAGGGCGGCGTCGACATCGAGGAGGTCGCCGAGCGCTCTCCCGAGGCGCTCGCACGCCTGCACGTCGACCCGCTGGTCGGCTTTCAGCCCTACCAGGCGCGCTGGCTCTGCTTTACGGCGGGCGTCGACGACCCCGACGAGCAGAAGCAGGTCATCGGGCTCATCCAGAAGCTCTACGACGCGTTCGTCGGGGCCGACGCGATGCTCTGCGAGGTCAACCCCTTGATCGTCACGTCGTCCGGGGAGGTGAAGGCGCTCGACTCGAAGTTCAGCGTGGACGACAACGCGCTTTTCCGGCACCCCGACATTGCCGAGATGCGCGACCCCGAAGCCGCCGACCCGCGAGAGCGCTTGGCGCGTGAGAAGGACGTCACGTACGTGAAGCTGGACGGTGACATCGGCATCCTCGGAAACGGCGCCGGCCTCGTCATGTCGACCCTCGACGTCATCGACCAGGTGGGCGGGCGGCCCGCGAACTTCTGCGACCTCGGCGGCGGCGGTGACGCGGAGGGAGTCGTGGCCGCGCTCGAGGTCATCACGTCCGATGCGGACGTGCGCGGCATCCTCTTCAACATCTTCGGCGGCATCACCCGCGGCGACGAGGTCGCACGGGGCATCCTCACGGCGCTCGAACGGATGACGATCGACGCTCCCGATCGTCGTGCGCCTCGACGGCACCAACGCCGAGGAGGGTCGCGGCGATGCTCACCGACGCGGCGCCTCCCAACCTCCACGTCGAGGAGACGATGCTCTCGGCGGCCGAGCGCGTCGTCGAGCTGGCGGGCGCGAGATGACCGACGTTTGGAGCGAACGCGCCGAGGCCTACCGCGCGAGCGACGAGCACCGTGAGGGGCCCGATCTCGATCTGCTCGTCGAATGGGCCGGGGGCGCCCGCACTGCGCTCGACGTCGCGACGGGCGGCGGGTCACGTTGCGCGTCGCCTGCGCGAGGCGGGGCTCGAGGTCGTTGCGCTGCGACGCGGCGCCCGGGATGGCCCCGGATGTCGTTTGCCGTGCCGAGGACTTGCCGTTTGCCGATGCGAGCTTCGACGTCGTAGCCTCCCGGCTCGGCGCTCATCACTTCGTCGACGTCGTTGCGGCTGTGCGCGAGATGGCGCGCGTCGCCGCCGATCGCGTCCTCGTCGTCGACAACGTCTACGCGGGCGAGGCGTGGGAGGCGGCCGACCGCATTCGCGATCCCTCGCACGTGCGCAAGCTCGGCGAGGACGAGTGGCGAGAGCTCTTCTCGGATGCCGGCCTGGACGTCGCCGAGGTGCGCCGGCCCACGAGAACACTCCACGTCCCCACGTGGCTCGAGCGCACCGGCTGCGTCGGCGCCGATGCCGCCCGCGTGCGCTCGCTCTTGGCCGACCGGATCGAGGACGACCGCATCGAGATCGAGCGCATCGCGCTCCGAGGGAGCAAGGCCTGATGGCCGTCATCGTCGACTCGGACACGCGCCTCGTCGTCCAGGGGATCACTGGACATGAGGGCTCGTTCCACGCGACGCGGAACAAGGAGTACGGGACGAACGTCGTCGCCGGCGTCACGCCGGGAAAGGGCGGGCTGGACGTGGCGGGCATTCCGGTGTTCGACTCGGTCCGCGACGCCGTCGCTGAGTCGAGCCCGAACGTGGCGATGGTGTTCGTGCCGGCCCGCTTTGCCGCCGATGCGATCTACGAGGCCGTCGATGCCGGGATCAAGTCGGTCATCGCCATCACGGAGGGCATTCCCGCGCACGACATGCTGCGCGTCTACAACTACATCCGCCCGCGCGGCGTGACGATGATCGGCCCGAACTGCCCCGGCGTGCTCTCGCCGGGGAAGGCGAACGTCGGGATCATTCCCGCCGAGATCTTCCGTGAGGGCACGGTCGGGCTCGTCAGTAGATCCGGCACGCTCACGTACCAGATCGGGCACGAGCTGACGCAACTCGGTATCGGCCAGTCCACTATCGTCGGCATTGGGGGGGACCCCGTTGTCGGGTCGTCGTTTGTGGACGTGCTCGAAAAGTTCGAGAGCGATCCCGAGACGGAGCTCGTCGTCATGGTGGGCGAGATCGGCGGTGCGGAGGAGGAGAAGGCCGCCGAGTTCATCGCGACGCACATGACGAAGCCGGTCGTCGCCTACATCGCCGGCTTCACAGCCCCGCCCGGCAAGACGATGGGCCACGCGGGCGCGATCATCTCCGGCTCGGCCGGGACGGCGCGCGCCAAGAAGGCGGCCCTCGAGGCTCACGGCGTCCGCGTCGGGACGAACCCGACCGAGGTCGCGCGCCTGGCGGCCGAAGTCGTCGTCACCAGGCCCGCCTAGACTCTCCTGCATGGCCGTCATCGCCTTCGCCCGCGGAATCCCCGGGCCCGACCTCCTGCCGATCGCCGAGTTCGGCGAGTGCGCGCGCGCTGCACTCGAGCGCGACGGTGCCACCGCGCTCAACTACGGCCCTCCCGGTGGCTACCCGCCGCTGCGCGAATGGATCGCCGAGCGCCACGGCGTCGCACCTTCGCGCCTCATCGTCACGAACGGCTCCCTGCAGGGGTTCAACTTCCTCGCGCGCCACTTCGTCGGCGAGGGCAGGCGCTTCGTCGTCGAGGCGCCCTGCTACGACCGATCGCTCTCGATCCTTCGGCGTCTCGGCGCCGACGCCGAGCAGGTCACGCTCACGGACGACGGTCACGACCTCGATGCGCTCGCCGGCGCGCTGAAGAGTGCCCGCGGCCGCAGCATCGTCTACACGATCCCGACCTTTCAGAACCCGAGCGGGCGCACGCTCTCGGTCCCCGCGCGCCAGGCGCTGCTCGACGTCGCGCGCGAGCACGACGCGCTCGTTCTCGAGGACGATCCGTACCGCCTGCTCCGTTTCGAGGGCGACGACGAGCCGACGCTGCTCGAGCTCGCGGGCGGCGAGGGGATCATCCACCTCTCCTCCTTCTCGAAGACCGTCGCGCCTGGGATCCGGGTCGGGTACCTCGTCCTGCCGGAGGACCTCGTTCCCGCCATCGAAGCGTTCGTCATCGAGAACTACGTGTCGCCGTCGATCTTCGTGCAGGCCGCGCTCTTCGAGTTCCTGAGCGGGGGACAGCTCGAACCGAACCTCGAGCGCGCTCGAGCGGGTCTGCGCGCGCGGCGCGACGCGATGCTCGGCGCACTCGAACAGGCGCTTCCCGAGGGAGCGTCGTGGAACCGACCTGACGGCGGCTACTTCCTCTGGCTCGACCTGCCCGCCGGCGTCGACGCCGAGCGCTTGCTCGGTGAGTCCGTCGACCAGGGCGTCACGTTCATCAAGGGCGCCGACTTCTACTGGAGCACGGGCGGGGAGCAGTCCGCTCGCCTCGCGTTCTCCTTCGCGACCGTGGACGAGATCGAGACGGGCATAGCCCGTCTCGGAAAACTCGTCGACTCGGCTGCGGTCGCTGCCTAGCGCCCTGGGCTGGGCGCTACGCCGCGGCGTGCGCCCGCAGCTGTGACCGGGGGACAAGCGACGCTTGCCGCGGCGGGGCCAGCGCGCCCTTGACGGAACGGAAGGTCGGGCAGGGGGTGTTGCCCGGAAGCGCACAGAGGTACGCGCGGCGGAAGTAGCAGTCCTCGCAGGTGATCTCCGCTCTCTTCCGCATCCGTCCCGTGGGCGGGCATATTAGGAATGTGTAAGGCTCCATTGAAGGGGCGGTGCGCCAAACTTTTCGCAATTTCCGGGAGAATTGCGCAGATTGTTGGCTAAGACGACAACTGCTCGGTTGTCAGCGCCGACAACGCCTCCTGGAACGTCGACACAGGGATCACCTGCACGTCGTCGTCGGCGCGGCGCCGAGCCGCCTCCGCATTCAGGTCGGGAACGAGAAAGACGTCCGCGTCCACGGCCCGAGCGCCGAGCGTCTTCTGCTCGATGCCTCCGATCGGGCCGACGCGGCCGTCGAGGTCGAGGGTCCCGGTGACGACGATGCGTCGCCCGCGGTCGATGTCCTCACCAAGCTCGTCGTAGATGTCGAGGGCGAACGCGAGGCCGGCCGAGGGCCCGCCGATGTTGCCCGCGTCGATCTCGACGTCGACCGGGAAGCGAAGCTCGGGCTGCACCATGACCCCGACGACGGCACGGCGCTCTCCGTCCGAGGAGGCGCGCGTGTCGACCACGATCTCTCGCTCCCGTCCGTCTCGGCGAACGTCGAACCGAACGGGCGTCCCCGGGGTGTGGGTGCTCATGACCTCGAAGAGGTCTTCCGGCGAGCTCACCTCCTCGCCCTTGGCGCCGACGATCACGTCGCCGACCTCGAGCTTTCCGTCCGCGGGTGCGCCTGCGAGCACCGTGGCGACCTCGGCCCCCAGCGACTCGACGTCGTGGCCGAGCCGTCGGAGCGCCACTGCGATCGCGATCTGCTGCGAGGCGCTCATCTCGCTCAGGCTCTCCTGCCGGCGCTGGGTCTCGCTCAGCCCCGCCGGGTTGAACTCCTCCTCGGGGATGAGCTCGGCGCCGTCGTGCACTTGCGGGAAGAGGCGCTCGAACAGGCTCGCGCGGCGGACGAGGATGTCGACCATGTAGATGCCGCCCTCCGCCGAGCCGGAGTCTTCGTCGGGAACGCGCACGAGCGGATCGACTTCGAGCGCGGGGTCCGGCAGGTAGAGGTAATGGTCGGACGGGATGATCCAGAGGAGCCCGACGATCGCGCCGAGCGCCACCAGCGCGACGAGGACCTGCTTCGGTCTCAGCGAGGCGTTCCCGCGAGGACGCCGACGACCTCGCGCACCGCGTCGGCCGAGCGTGCGAGCTCCGCGCGCTCGTTGTCACCGAGCTCGAGCTCGACGATCTCCTCGATTCCTCCTGCCCCGAGCTTGACCGGAACCCCGATGTACAGGCCTTCGATGCCGTACTCGCCCTCGAGGTACGCGGTGCAGGGCAGCACGCGCTTCTGGTCGAGGGCGACGCTGTCCACCATCTGCGCGACGGCTGCGCCCGGCGCATACCACGCGGAGGTGCCGAGCAGCTTGACGATCTCGCCGCCGCCCTTGCGCGTGCGCTCGACCATCGCCTCGATGCGCTCGTCCGAGACGAGTTTGCGAAGCGGCACGCCGCCGACCGTCGTCGCGGAGACGATCGGGACCATCTGGTCGCCGTGGCCGCCGAGGACGATCGTCTGCACGTCCTTCGGTGAGGCGCCCGTCTCCCACGCGATGAAGGTGCGGAAGCGCGCCGTGTCGAGGATGCCCGCCATGCCGAAGACGCGCTCGCGAGTCCAGCCGCAGAAGTCCTTCGCGACGTGGCACATCGCGTCGAGCGGGTTCGACACAACGATCAAGACGGCGTCCGAAGACCGCTGGACGGCCTCGCGCGTGACGGAGGCGACGATGCCTTCGTTCGTCGTGACGAGGTCGTCACGGCTCATGTCGCCGGTGCGCGGCACGCCGGCGGTGAGGACGATGATGTCGGAGCCTTCCGTCTCCTCATAGCTGTTCGTGCCCACGATGGCGGGCTCGTAGCCGAGGACTGGCCCGGCCTCGTTGAGGTCGAGGGCCTTCCCCTGCGGCAGTCCTTCCTTGATGTCGACGATGACGACGTCGGCGTAGTCGCGCCGCGCAATCTCCTGCGCCGCTGTCGCTCCGACGTTGCCCGCTCCGATGACTGTGACCTTTTGTCTCACACTCGCACTCCCATTCGCTCGATGATCGCATCGGCGACCTCGCTCGTCCCGACGGCGGTCGGATCGTCGCGGGTCGGCTTCATGTCGTAGGTGACCGACCGTCCCTCTGCGATGACGGAGGCGATCGCTCCTTCGAGGCGCTCGGCCGCGTCCCACTCGTCCAGGTGGCGGAGCATCATCACGCCGGAGAGCATCATCGCCATCGGATTGACCTTGTTCTGCCCCGCGTACTTCGGAGCGGAACCGTGGGTGGGCTCGAAGACGGCGGCTTCTGTGCCGAAGTTACCGCCCGGCGCGAGACCGAGCCCGCCGATGAGCCCGGCGGCCAGGTCGGAGACGATGTCGCCGTAGAGGTTCGGGCACACGAGCACGTCGTACTCCTCGGGACGCTGCACGAGTTGCATCGACAGGTTGTCGACGATGCGGTCCTCGAACTCGACGTCGGTGTTGGCCTCGGCAACCTCGCGGGCGACACGAAGGAAGAGCCCGTCCGTGAACTTCATGATGTTGGCCTTGTGCACGGCCGTGACCTTGCGGCGGCCGTTGCGGCGAGCGTAGTCGAAGGCGAACTCGACGATGCGGCGGGTGCCGGCGACCGAGATCGGCTTGATGGAGATTCCCGAGTCTGGGCGCACGCGCCCCTCGTGCTCGCCGAGCCACTCGATCAGCTCGCTCGCGCCGTCGGTTCCCTCCTCGAACTCGATGCCCGCGTACAGGTCCTCAGTGTTCTCGCGGACGACGACGAGATCGACGCTCTCGTAGCGCGAGCGGACACCGGCGTAGCTCTTACACGGTCGCACCTGCCCGAAGAGGTCGAGCGTCTTTCGAAGCGCGACGTTGACGGAGCGGAAACCGGTGCCGACAGGCGTCGTTATCGGCCCCTTGAGGGCCACGCCGTTGCGCTTGATCGAGTCGAGCACGTGGTCGGGCAGGGGGTTGCCGCCGTACTCGTCCATGACGTCGGCGCCGGCGTGCTGCACTTCCCACTCGAGCTCCGCGCCGCTCGCCTCGAGAACGCGCCGCGTCGCCTCTGCGATTTCCGGGCCCGTCCCGTCGCCGGGGATGAAGGTGACGCGCTGGGCCATCTTTCCTCGACTCTACCCGCTTGGAGCCGAGTGCTTGCGGGTAGATTGTCCTCCGATGAACGAGTTCCGGCCAGGGCTCGAAGGCATCGTTGCGTTCGAGACCGAGATCGCCGAGCCCGACAAGGAAGGGGGAGCCCTTCGCTATCGCGGCGTCGACATCGAGGACCTCGTCGGCTCGGTTCCGTACGAGCAGGTGTGGGGCCTGCTGGTCGACGATTCGTTCGAGCCAGGCATGCCCCGCGCCGAAGACGTCGAGCTTCCCGCGCGAACCGGAAGCGCCATGGCCGACCTGCAGGCCGCTACGACGGTCCTCGGGGGCAAGTGGAAGCTCGGCCAGCTGATCGACATCGACGACGAGCAGGCGCGGGACGATCTCGCGCGTCTCTCGGCGGCCATGCTGTCGCTCGTAGCCCAGTCGGCGCGCGGCGAGAAGGAACGCATTCCAGACGACGTCGTCGCCGAAGGAGAGACCGCGGCCGAGCGCTTCCTGTTGCGCTGGCGCGGAGATGCCGACGAGCGTCACGTGCGCGCGATCGACAGCTACTGGGTGTCGGCGGCCGAGCACGGCGCCAACGCGTCCACGTTCACCGGGCGCATCGTCGCCTCGACCGGCGCCGATTGCGGCGCCGCGATGTCGTCCGCGGTGGGCGCGCTCTCCGGGCCGCTGCACGGTGGGGCTCCAACCCGCGTTTTGAAGATGCTGGACGAGGTTGCGCAGGCCGGCGATGCGAAGAAGTACGTGGTCGACCTGCTCGACCGCGGCGAACGGTTGATGGGCTTCGGCCACCGGGTCTACCGCGCCGAAGACCCCCGCGCACGCGTGCTGAGACGCACGGCGCGCGAGCTCGAGTCTCCGCGCGTGGAGGTGGCCGAGGCGCTCGAGCAAGCGGCGCTCGACGAGCTCGCGAAGCGTCACCCCGAGCGTGTGCTCGCGACGAACGTCGAGTTCTGGTCGGCGGTCGTCCTCGACATCGCGGAGATCCCGCCGCCGCTCTTCCCGGCGATGTTCGCGTGCGCGCGCGTCGCCGGCTGGTCGGCGCACATCCTCGAGCAGAAGAGCGCGGGCCGGCTCATCCGTCCGTCGGCGCGCTACACCGGTCCCGCCACCCGGTCGGTCACGTCAGTTTGAATCTTGCGGAGGCAGCGGCCCGCGCCTCCGAGCTTTCCGACGAGCGGGAGCTTGCGGATCTTCGGCGCGAGGTAGCGGAGGATCTCGAAGCGGCGGCGCGGAGCTCCGACTATCGCGAGCGCGCGGTCGCCTACCGAGCCGTCGGGCAGCTTCGCTTCAACCAGAAGACCGAGCTCTTGCGACGGGGCCTCGAGGACGCAGAGCCCGGCATGTCGCGGCTCGGCGCTCCTGTCTCTCGAGCTCCTCTCGCGTGACCATCCCGGCCTCGTGAATGCGCGGCGCCCGACGCTGCACAGCCTCGCGAGCGAGGATCCGAACCTGGCCGTGCGGCGCCTGGCGATCCTGTCTCTCAAGAACGGCTCTCCCGCGGCGGACACGATCACGCTCCTCGCGCACCTGGCGGAGACGTCCGACGAGAAGGATCTCGCCGCGGCGGCCGCGTCCGTGCACGGCGCTCTGACGAAGAAGAAGAAGAGCGCGGCGCGCTACCGCTGCGCTTCCGGCGCGCGTGCGGGTGCGCGCGGAAGTAGGTGTCGCGCTTGCGCTGGTCCGAGACGTGCGTGTAGAGCTCGGTCGTCCCGAGGTCGGCGTGGCCGAGCATCTCCTGGACGCTGCGGAGATCCGCTCCTCCTTCGAGCAGATGCGTCGCGAACGAGTGGCGCAGGAGGTGGGGGTGGACCCGGGCCGGCTCGAGCCCGGCCTTGCCGGCGAGACGGCGGAGGATGAGGAAGGCCCCGGCGCGGGTGAGCGCCCCGCCCTGGGCGTTCAGGAAGAGCTCGGGTCGGCGCCGGCGGTCGAGGTGCGGCCGCCCTCGCGCGAGATAGCGGCGGAGCGCGTCGGCAGCCTGGCGGCCCAGCGGGACGATGCGCTCCTTGTCTCCCTTGCCGAGGCAGCGGACGACGCGGTTGTCGAGGTCGACGCGGCCGCGGTCGAGCCCCACGGCTTCGCCGACCCGTAGGCCGGCGCCGTACAGGAGCTCGACGAGCGCGCGGTCACGGAGCGAGCGCGGGGTGACGCCCTGCGCGGCTTCGATCAGTCGCTCCACGTCTCTCGGCGAGAGCGAGCGCGGCAGCTTCTCACGGCGGCGCGGCAGGTCGACCTCGGCGGCGGGGTTGTCCTCGCGCTCGCCGATCAGAACGAGATGGCGGTAGAACGAGCGCGCCGCCGCTCCCCGGCGTGCAATCGAAGCGGGCGCGAGGCCGCGGGCGCGGAGATCCGCGAGCCAGCCGCGAATGTCGTCGGCGTCGGCCGTCGCCGGTGAGCCGTCGAGGAAGGCGGTCAGGTCGGCGAGGTCGCGGCGGTAGGCCTCCACCGTCCGGGGCGCCCGCCGCGCCGCCAGCACCGCGAGGAAGCTCTCAACGGCTTCAGGCACGGGGGTGGGAGCGGTCGTAGACCTTGCGGAGGCGCTTGGCGTCGACGTGGCTGTAGATCTGCGTCGTGGAAAGGGAGGAGTGGCCGAGGAGCTCCTGGATGGCGCGGAGGTCGGCACCGCCCTCCAGCAGGTGCGTCGCGAAGGCGTGGCGGAGCCGGTGCGGATTCGGAAGCAGGCGGCGCAGCGTGGACGTGTCGAGCGGCCGGCCGCGCGCCGATAGGAAGAGCGTGTCCTCCGCGTCGCGGGCGAGCGCCGAGCGACCGCCCTCCAGGTACAGCCGAAGGCGGTACGACGCCTCTTCGCCGAGCGGAACGAGGCGCTCCTTGCCGCCCTTGCCGTGCACGTGCACGAGCTCCTGCTCGAAGTCGACGTCTGCAAGCGACAGGTCGACGACCTCCTGCGCACGCAGTCCCGCCGAGTAGACGAGCTCGAACAACGCACGGTTGCGAAGGCCGAGCGCGCCGTCGCCGTCGACGCCCTCGATCAGCTCGTCGGTCTCGTTCGCGCGTGGCGCGTACGGGAGACGCCGGCGCCGCTGCCCCGGCAACGGCAGATCCGGGACACGGCTCGCACCGAGCGAGACGCGAAGCAGCGAGCGCACGGCGGCGAGCTTCCGCGCGATCGTCGTCTGCGAGAGCTTGCGCGGCTTGCGTCCGGGGCGGTCGGCGGCCAGGTCGGCGGCGTACTCGGAGAATGCGCGCGCATCGAAGTCGTCGAGCCCCAACCTCCGCTCGTCGAGCCACCGCGCGAGCTCCTCCAAGTCGCGCCGGTACGCCCTGCGCGTGCCCTCGGAGAGCGCGGCGCTCGCGAGAAACCGCTCGATCGCGGCAACGGTGTCCACGGCGGGCTTTTCCGCGCCCGGCCTAGGCTTCCTGCCGTGCTGCTCTCCCTCGCCGTCCGCGATCTCCTCATCGCGAGCTGGGAAACGGACCCCCAGGTCGCGGCCCGCCAGCTCCCGCCCGGCTTCGAGCCCGTGGAGGTCGACGGCAAGCACCTCGTCTCGGTGGTCACCTACCGCGTGGAGAACGGTCGTCTCGGCCGGCTGCCGGTCCCGTCCTTCTCACAGCTGAACGTGCGCCTGTACACGCGCTTCGAGGACGAGCCCGCGGTGTTCTTCGTAGCCGCGCGCGTCACCCCGTTCGGGCTCGGCGGAGCGCTTTTCGGCGCGCCCTTCCGTCCCGCGCGTCTGCGCTTTCGTCGCGGGCAAGCCGACGCACCCGGTCTGGGCTTCGCCATCCGCTACGTCACGGCCGGCCCCGGCCACCCACAGGCGCTCGGTGGCCACGAGCTCGGGATCTTCGAGGCCGCCGGCCTGCGCAGCTTTCGGATCCAGCGCGGCGAAGCTCTCTGGGAAGACGCCGTCGCGACGGAGCCCGCCACAGCGGACGTCCTCCTCTCGCTTGGTTTCGACGTTCACGCCGACCCTGCTCTTCTGTACGCAGAGCGCGCCTCTTTCGACGCGACGCTGCCGCCGCGCAAGCTTGCACGCTGAGATACGAAGCGCGGCCCTCTACGTCCCTGCGACAATTGGTCACGTGCGGCACTTCGTAGAGGTCGGCACCGACTTCCGCGCGAGCTCGCTGGAGACGCTGGCCCGTGCACGCCTCGAGGACGAGGCCGTGCCCGCGCTCCTGCAACGCATCGCCGAGCGCGGCGTTCCGGAGGTCGTGCTTCTCTCCACCTGCAACCGCCTCGAGCTCTACGCGGCAACCGACGCGCCGGAGGAGACAGCGTCCGCGCTCGCCGACGAGCTGCACGATCTGCTCGACGGCAACGGCCACGTCGAGACCGTGCTTCGCCGCGACGAGCAGGCAGTCGGTCACCTGATCGCCGTCTCGGCCGGCCTCGAGTCCGCGCTTCTCGGCGAGCACGAGGTCCTCGGTCAGGTGCGCCGTGCGCATGGTCGCGCCGTCGAGGCAGGAACCTCCGGCGACGCTCTCTCCGAGCTCTTCGGTCACGCGCTTCGTCACGGCCGTCGTATCCGGCGCGCGCTCGGCATCTCGAAGATTCGCCGTTCCCTCACCGACCTCGCCGCCGACTGGGTGTCGACGAACGTGGAGAGCCTCGAGCACCGCTCGGCCGTCGTCGTCGGCGCGGGGGAGACGGCCTCGCAGATGGCGGCGCGGCTGCGCGCGCTCGGCATCGGGCGGCTCACGATCGTCAACAGGAGCCGTCGAGCGCTCGCGCGAGCTTGCGACCTCCGTCGGCGCGGAGACGGACGTGCTCGGGCGCCTGCCCGGGCTCTTGGCCGACACCGACCTGCTCGTGCTCGCCACGTCGGCTCCGGAGCCGCTCGTCAGCGAAGCGGACGTGCGCGGGCGGGCCAGACCTCTCTTCCTCGTCGACCTCGGGTTGTCGCCGAACGCGGAGCCCGGCGTCTCCCGGCATGCCTCGGTGACGACGCTGACGCTCAGCGACGTCGTCGCGCTTGCGTTGTCAGAGTCCGAGCGGGAACGCGACCCTTCGCCGCGGGCCGGCGCGCTCGTTCAGGCGGCCGTCGAGGAGTTCAAGCCGCGCGCCGCCTCGACCGTCTGAGCGATCTCATCCTCGCCGTGCGCGGTGGCGACGAACATCGCCTCGAATTGCGACGGCGCCACGTAGACGCCGTGGTCGAGTAGCCGGCGAAAGAACGCCGCGTATGCGGCGGTGTCGCACTCCTTCGCGTCCGCGAAATCCCGCACGCGCCCCGCACGGAAGAACACGGTGAGCATCGAGCCGACCTGCTGCACCGCGACGTCAGCGCCCAGCACTTCGCGCAAGCCCTCGGCCAACGCGGTCGCGCTCGCCTCGAGCTCTCCGTAGACGTCCGCGTCGCGCAGCCGCCGCAGGACGACGAGCGCCGCCGCCGTTGCGAGGGGATTGCCCGACAGCGTTCCGGCCTGGTAGACGGACCCCGCCGGCGCGAGCTCGTCCATCACGTCCGCCCGCCCGCCGAACGCAGCGAGCGGAAGCCCGCCCCCGGCGATCTTCCCGAGCACCGTCAGGTCGGGGAAGACGCCGAAGCGCTCCTGCGTGCCGCCCCGCGCCAGACGAAAGCCCGTCACGACCTCGTCGAAGACGAGGAGCGCGCCGCAGCGGTTCGTGAGCGAGCGCAAGCTCTCGAGGAACCCCGGCTCGGGCGGAACGACTCCCATGTTGGCCGCGACGGGCTCGACGATCACGCAGGCCAGCTCGGCGCCGTGGCGCTCGACCGTGGCGCTCACGGCCTCGACGTCGTTGAACGGCACCACGATCGTGTCGGCAGTCGCGCCCTTCGGAACCCCCGGGCTCGCCGGGATCCCCAGCGTGGCGACACCCGACCCCGCCGCCGCGAGGAGCGCGTCCGCGTGCCCGTGGTAGCACCCCTCGAACTTGAGGACGAGGTCGCGCCCAGTCGCGCCGCGCGCCAAGCGCACGGCGCTCATGGCCGCCTCGGTGCCCGAGGACACGAGACGCACCTTCTCGACGGAGGGGACCGCATCCACGATCTCCTCGGCGAGCTCCACCTCGCGCTCCGTCGAGGCGCCGAACGTCGTTCCGTGCGCCGCCGCCTCCTGAACCGCTTCGACGATCTCCGCGTCGGCATGACCGAACACGAGCGGCCCCCAGGACATCACCCAGTCGACGAGTCGCCGGCCGTCCTCGGTCTCCAGGTACGCGCCCGCTGCGCTCCGCACGAAGAGCGGCTCGTCGAGCCCGACGGCGCGCATGGCGCGGACGGGCGAATTCACTCCGCCCGGAATCACCGCCTGCGCGCGTTCATGAAGAGACGTGCTAGTCGACGGCCGCGACGATGTCCTCCGAGAGACTCGGGAAGTCCTCGAGGAACGCGCGCCGCTCGCTCTTCAGCCGCTGCACGACCCCGGCGTAATCGTCGGAGCGGCCCTGCGACGCGTACAGCTCGCGCGGGCGGAGCACGGCACTGTCCTCGCCACCGATCCCCGGCACCTGCGCGGCGACCAGATATCCGAAGTCAGGGTCCGACTCCCACTCGATTGTGCCATCGGCGATCGCCTTGACGATCGCGGAGGAGTGGCTGATGCGCACCTTGCGCGAGCGCTCGTCGTTCTCGGGCCCGCCCACGCGCCCTGTGTTCATCAAGTAGACCTCGAGCGGGTGGTCGGCGAGCAGCTCCAGGAAGCGGTTGCCCTGATGGTCGTGCGGCATCGGGAAGAACGGGTTCGTGCCGGGCACGCGCAGGAACTTGCCCGCCTCGTCCGCACCGCCCGCGCTCGTTCCCTGCGTCTCGCCGAGCATGAAGTACGCGGCCGCTTGCGGTCCTTCGAGCTTCGCGACGGCGGGGATGATCCCCTCGTTCCTGTTCAGGATGAGGAGAAAGTGCGCCTCGGGGATCTCCATCGTGGCCGCTGACTCGATCACCGAGAACGGGAATGTGGCGCGCCCGTTCTGCGTGTAGCTCGTGTCGTAGAAGTCGACCTCGTTGCCCTTCTGCGAGACGTTCTCGAGGTACGAGTCCGGCTGCGTGACCGCGCCGTAGATGGTCGGCTCGTCTTCCGGGTTGAGGCCGAACGTCTTCGCGAAGCAGCCGTTCTCGGTCACGTAGATGCCGTCCTGCATCCACGCTACGAAATCGTCCTGGACGGGGAGTGAGTTGTTCTGGCGCGTGAAAGTCGTCGTCGTCTTGCCGGTGCCCGACAGGCCGACGATCAGGCCGACGCGCCGTCCACGCTGGGTCGGGATCACCTTGCAGCCGGCGTGGAGAGGGCAGCCCGCCGCGGTCGTAGACGAGCTTGTTCCACATCCGCAGGCCGCCCTTCTTCGACTCACCGAAGTAGTCCGAGTTGAAGATGCGCGTGACGCCGAGGTCGAGATCGACGCTGATGAGCCGGTCGTCCGGGTAGCCCTCGGCCTTCAGATTCGGGGTGTAGATCACGGTCAGCTCGGGCTCGTGCTCGGGGTCGTCGGTGTGGAAGTAGAGCTGCTGCTGCATGCCGGCGATGTTGGCGTTGGCCGCCTCGATGTACAGGCGCGCCGGCACGCGGAAGTCCGGATCCGTTCCGATCCAGCCGTCGATCTGCACCATCTGCTGGCCGGCGATGTAGGCGTCCTGGGCCTCCGCCCACCTCTCCGCCTCATCGCGCGAGATCGCCTGGTGCGTCCCGTCCGGCTCGTCCGTGACGAGGAACGTCGAGCCCTTCGAGCGCGCGACCACTTCCGTCTGGACGTTGACGTTGCCGTGGCGGGTCTTGCTCGCGTTCGGCATGCGCGCAGCGAGCTCCTTCACCTCGTCGGAGCTCGGGTTTTCGATCACGCGGGCTGCCTTCGGCAGCCTGAAAGCCATCTTCGCCACGACCGCAGGATCTTACCCCGGCGTCGTCTGCGCAATCCCTCACGCGGTTCAGATAGCGTCCCTTTCAGTGGAAGCCCAGCACGACGTGCTCATCGTCGGTGCCGGCTGTGCCGGCATGCGTGCGGCCATCGAGGCTCACGACACGGGCGCGGACGTCGCCCTGATCTCCAAGATTCATCCCGTTCGCAGCCACTCCGGGGCGGCCGAAGGCGGCATCAACGCGGCGCTCGGCAACGCGTCCGAAGACGACCCGGAGAAGCACGCCTTCGACACCGTCAAGGGCTCGGATTACCTCGGCGACCAGGACGCGATCCAGGTCCTCTGCGACGAAGCGCCGGAGGACGTGTACCAGCTCGAGCACTGGGGCGCCGTCTTTTCGCGAACCGACGATGGGCGCATCGCGCAGCGGCCGTTCGGTGCGGCGGGCGAGCCGCGCACCGCGTACGCCGCCGACATCACCGGCCACGTGCTGATCCACGTTCTCTACGAACAGGTGATGAAGCGCGACCTGCGCGTGTACGAGGAGTACTTCGCCTGGCTGCTCGTCGAGGACGAAGGACGCTGCCAGGGCGTCATCTGCTGGGACCTCTTGAACGGGGGCCTGCGCACGATCGGCGCCAAGACCGTGATCCTTGCGACCGGCGGCGCCGGACGGCTCTACACCGGGACCACCAACGCCTACGCGTGCACGGGGGACGGGATGGCGATGGCGCTTCGCATCGGCGTTCCGCTCAAGGACATGGAGATGATGCAGTTCCACCCGACGACCCTCGCGCCCACCGGGGTCCTCATCACCGAGGGCTGCCGCGGTGAGGGCGCCTACCTCCTGAACGCGGACGGCGACCGCTTTCTGCAGAAGTACGCGCCGAACGCGATGGAGCTCGCGAGCCGCGACGTCATCTCGCGGGCCGAGCAGACGGAGATCGACGAGGGCCGCGGCGTCGACGGCAACGTGCTCCTCGACCTCCGCCACCTGGGCGCCGAGCGCATCGTCGAGCGCCTCCATGGGACGCGCGAGCTCTCGATGGTCTTCGCCGGCGTCGACCCGATCCACGAGCCGATCCCCGTCCGGCCGGGCGCGCACTACCACATGGGCGGCGTCGACACGGATCTCTGGGGGGCGACGTCCCTTGAGGGCCTCTACGCCGCCGGCGAGGTCGCGTGCGTGTCGGTGCACGGAGCCAACCGGCTCGGCGGGAACGCGCTCATGGAGACGATCACGTTCGGGAAGCGCGCCGGCGCGGCCGCTGCGGAGTACGCGCTGACGCATACGACCGTGACCGTTCCGGAGACGATGGTCTCCGACGCCGAGCGCGAGCTTGACCGGCTGCTCGACCGCACGGAAGGCGAGCGCCCGCACGCCATCCGCGACGAGATGGCCACGACGATGCACGAGAACTTCGGCGTCTTCCGTCGCGAGGACCAGATGCGCCGGCAGGGCGAGATCATCGACAGCCTCCGGCAGCGCTACGAGCCGCGTCGTCGTCGAGGACAAAGGGACGGTCTTCAACAACGACCTCACGCAGGCGCTCGAGCTCGGCTTCCTGCTCGAGCTGGCCGCCTGCATGGTCGAGGCCGGTCTGGCGCGGCGGGAGAGTCGCGGGGCGCACGCCCGCCCTCACGACTACCCGGACCGCGACGACGATAACTTCCTAAAGCATACGCTCGTATCCTGGGCGAACGACCGACCGCAGCTCGCCTGGGAGCCGGTCCGCATGACCAAATGGCAGCCCGAGGAAAGGAAGTACTAGTGAGCCGAACCATCGCCCTGCTCGTCACGTTCTCGCTGGCCGCGCTCGGTCTCGCCGGCTGTGGGTCCGAGGATGTGGCCGAGGTGGTGTCTCCGCAAGCGGCGGTGGCGGGCGCTGCCACCAAGACGGCCGACGCGGGCAGCGCACGCGTCAGCTTCACCGGAACCGTGAATGGAGTGGCGGGCGGACCGGTAACGGTCAGCGCCGAGGGCGAGTACACGGGCCGACAGGCCCGCATGACCCTCGACATGTCCGAGCTTGGCGCCGCTACCGGAGGGGCATTCGGCGGCGAGATGGAGTTGGTCATGGACGGGTTGGTCATCTACATGAAGCTCCCCTCCCAGATCACCTCGGCGCTTCCCGGCGGGAAAGAATGGATCCGCCTCGACCTCGCGGTGGCCGGCGAGGAGCTCGGCGTCGACTTCGAGGAACTGAGGCAGATCCAGCAAGCGGACCCGACACAAACGCTGAAGTACCTCCTCGGCGCGAGTGACGATTTCGAGCGGCTGGGCTCGGAGAAGGTTCGCGGCGTCGAGACGACCCACTACCGCGGCACCGTCGACCTCCGGAAAGCTCTGGAGCAGATTCCCGCCGACTCGCGGGACGAGCTCGAGCGCGTGCTCGAGCTGACCGGCGAGCCGACGATGCCGTTCGAGGTGTGGATCGACGGCGACGGCTTGACGCGGCGGATGAAATACGAGCAGCCCTTGCCTGCCGACCAGGACGGCGAGGAGACGACGATGGCACTGACGATGGAGATGTACGACTTCGGGGCCGAGGTGGACGTGGAGCCGCCGCCTGATGACGAGGTCATCGACCTGCAAAAGCTTGGCCTCGGCGGCTGATGGACGTCTCCCTGAAGATCTGGCGCTTCGACCCGGCCACCGGCGAGAAGGTGCTCGAGCGCTACGACGTCGAGGCGCCCGAGTGGGCGTGCCTCCTGGACGTGCTCGACCTCATCAAGGACCAGGTGGACGGCACGCTCGCCTACCGCAAGAGCTGCCGCATGATGATCTGCGGCTCCTGCGGCATGCGCATGGACGGTCGCGCCATTCTCGCGTGCAAGGAGCGCATGCTGCCGATCGTCGAGAGCGGTCACGTCCCCGTCATCTCGGCGATGGGGAACATGCCGGTCGTCAAGGACCTGGTCGTGGACATGACCCCGTTCTGGACGAAGATCCGCGCCATGAAGCCGTGGCTCGACCCGGGCTACGAGGAGTACCCGGCGGCCGGCGAGTTCCGCCACTCCCAGGAAGAGATGAACCCGATCCATAAGGAGTCGCTCTGCATCATGTGCGGCTGCTGCGTCTCGGAGTGCAACTCGATGGAGTCCGATCCGGAGTTCCTCGGGCCCGCGGCGCTCGCCAAGGGCTTCCGCTTCGTCGGCGACCCTCGCGACCGCTCCAAGGTCGAGCGGCTCGTCTCATATAACAGCGAGCACGGGATCTGGGACTGCACGAGGTGCTACTTCTGCAACGAGCGCTGCCCGAAGGGCGTCGACCCGCGGGACGCCATCGCGAAGCTCGGCGCCGAGTCGATCAGTGAGGGTATCGACCACGACATGGGGGCGAAGCACGCCAACTGGTTCGTCCACTCGGCCAAGACGACCGGTTGGCTGCGCGAGACGGAGCTCGTGCCGAAGACGCAGGGCGTCGTCTCCGCACTCAAGGAGACGCGCTTCGCCATGTCGCTCTTCAGGCGCGGCAAGGTGCCGCTTCCCATCCCGCCGCACGTGGCGAAGGACGTCCAGGAAGCGCGCGCGCTGCTCGAGGTCGTGAAGTCGCAAGGACGCGACGGGGCGGCCGGGATCGTGCAGGGCGAGCGCGCCCTCGCGCGCGTCGATTTGGAGACGTCGCCCGATGAGGCTCCGGCGAGCCGCGTTGCGCCCGAGGTGACGCCGGGCGAGCGTCCGGTGCAGGCGGAGGGTTGACGTGAGGGTCGCGTACTACAAGGGCTGTCTCGCCTCGCTGTCGGCGAAGGAGCTCGACACGTCGACGCAGGCGCTCGCGCCCAAGCTCGGCATCGAGCTCGAGGAGCTCGAGTCGGTCACGTGTTGCGGCGCAGGCGACATCCACGAAGCCGAGCCCGACTACTACCTGCACCTGAACGCGCGCATCCTCGCGTACGCGGAGGCGACCGGCTGCGACACGCTCATGACGATCTGCAACGTCTGCACGCTCAACCTGCGCCAGGCGAACTTCCAGATCCAGAACGACGACGCGCTGCGCGAGCGCGTGAGCGACAACCTCGAGCGCGTCGGCGCCCCGCGGTACTCGGGCGGTGTCGAGGTGAAGCACCTCCTCTGGCTGATCGCCGACGGCGACGGCCTCGAGAAGCTCCGCGAGGTGGCGCACAAGGGGCTCAAGGGTCTCCGCGTCGCGCCGTTCTACGGCTGCCAGATCCTGCGCCCCTCGAAGCTCCTCGGCTTCGAGGACCCGGACCGGCCGTGGTCGCTCGAGGCGATCATCGACGCGTGCGGGGGCGAGCCCGTCGACTATCCGGCCAAGATCAAGTGCTGCGGCTTTCCGATCATCCAGGCGCGCGAGGAGACCGCGCTCGGCGAGCTGATCCAGCCGATCGAGCAGTCCATCGAGGCGGGAGCGGACGCGATGGTCACGCCGTGCCCGCTCTGCCACCTTTCACTGGACGCCTGGCAGCAGAAGCTCGAGGCGTCGAAGCGCAAGCGCTACGGGATCCCGATCCTCCACCTGTCGCAGCTGATCGGAGTGGCGGCCGGGCTCGAGGACTCTGAGCTTCGCTTCAAGCGCCACGTCGTACCGGTGACGCCCGTCCTCGAAAAGCTCCAGGCCCCTTAAAGGACGCGGCCCGGCTTCCGTGGAAGCCGGGCCGGAATGCCCCTCCACTAGATAAGACCCCCACCAGCCGAAAAACTTGCGCTCCTTTCTTACAATCGTGGCTGGATGAGGCGCAGATTGGCGGCCATGGGCCTGGGAGCCGCTTCTGGAGCGGCCTTGCTGACCCGTCGGCTTCGCCGCAAGCCTCCAGCTGACCCCGAGCGGGCCGAGCGCCTTCGTCGGGAGCTCGAGGAGGCTCGGGAGCGCCTCCGCGAGGATCTCGCCCGGGCCCGGGGCGAGTAGCTTTCCGAGGGCCCGATGGCGTACCGCCTGCACCCCGTCACGGCGGCCTCGATCACGCAGGCGCCCGATCCGTGCGTGGACTGCGTCTTCTGGCAGTCGCGCGGGGACCGCTCGGCGGCCAAAGGACGGTGGGCGCAGCGGGTCGAGGACGACTACGGCGCGTGGGGCGCCTTCTACTTCGGCGACGGCGACCGTCTGCTCGGCTTCATCCAGTTCGCGCCGTCCGGGCACTTCCCGCGCGCCTTCGAGCTACCGGCCGGCCCGCCGTCCTCGGACGCGGTGCTCATCGCGTGCGCGTACCTGGTCGACGTCTCCTCGCCGTGGGTGATGCAGAGCCTCTTCCTCTCCGCCATCGGCGATGCGAAGGACAAGGGCGCGAAGGCGGTGGAGACGTTCGGGTACCGCTATCCCGAGGGCGAGTCGGCGTACGAGCGCTTCCTCGTCCACCGGACGATCTTCCCTTCCGACTTCCTCGCCGACTTCGGTTTCTATCCGGTGCGTTGGGAAGGGAACGTCACCCTCGCGCGCCTCGAGGTCGGCGGCCTCCAGCCGATCGAGGAAGGGATGACGGCAAAGGCCTGGCGCAGGGTGAAGGAAGCCGTGGCGCCGCCGCCGGTGGCCGAGCGCCCGCTCGGTTAAGCGGCCAGCAGGCGCCGCGCCAGCAGAAGCTCGGCGATCTGGACGGCGTTCAGCGCTGCGCCCTTGCGCAGGTTGTCGCACACGGCCCAGAGGAGGAGGCCGTTCTCGACGGTCGGGTCGCGACGAATGCGTCCGACGAGGACGTCGTCGGCGCCGGCTGCATCACGCGGCGTCGCAAGCTCCGAGATCCGAACGTGCGGCGCCGCCGAGAGCACGTCGCGCGCCTGTTCCGGCGCGAGGGGCTCCTTCGTCTCCACCCACACGGCCTGCGCGTGCCCGACCATGACCGGCACCCGTACGCAGTTGGCCTGAAGCGGCAGTTCGGGGAGCGACAGGATCTTGCGCGTCTCGGCGCGGATCTTCGCCTCCTCGCTGAACTCGTCGCCGTCGAGGTCCCAGTCCATCGCCAGGTCGGTCTCGTCCACCCTCGTGCCGCGCAGCCGTTCGATCCCCGCGTCGCCTGCGCCCGAAGCCGACTGGTAGGTGGCGACGCGAACCCGTGCGATTCCGACCGCATCCTCGATCGGCTTCAACACGCAGGCCAGCTGAATGGCGGAGCAGTTCGGGTTCGCAACGATCCCGGTTCCGGGGGTCAGGGGGTGGGGTGGTGGGAGTTCAATGTGGTCGAGCGCGTCGTCGTTGACGCCGGCCACTACGAGAGGGACACCCTGCGCAAGCCGGTAGGCGTCGGACTTATCGATCGAGACGGCGCCGCCGCGCGTGGCTTGCGGGATGAGCTCGCGGCTCGCCTCAGTGCCCACGGAGAAGAAGCAGAGATCGAGATCGCCGGCTCCGAGAGCTTCGGCGGTTGCCTCCTCGACCTCCAGCTCACGCTCGCCGTAGCGCACCGTCCGGCCCGCCGAGCGGGAGGACGCGAACGCGCGCACGTTGTCGAACCCGCGCTCGGCCAAGAGCTCGAGCGCCACCGTGCCGACCGCGCCTGTTGCGCCGATGACGCCGATCCTCGTCACGCGTGCTGTCGCTCCGCGCTTGCCGAGGAGAGCTCAAACGCCTCGTGCAGCGCCTTGACCGTGCGCTCGACGTCCCCTTGGGGAACGTAGAAGGCGATCTTGATGGGCGAGGTGGCCACGAGCTGAGGCTCGACGCCGAGCTCGCGCAGCGCCGCGAACGTCCGCGCGGCGATCCCCGGGTGGCTCTTCATGCCGGCGCCGATCAGGCTCACCTTGCCGAGCCCCTCACGGGCCGACCACTGAGCACCGAGGCGTTCGAGCGCTGCGGTCGTCTCGGTGCGGTCTTCGGTGGGCGCGGAGAAGACGATCTCGCGGCTCGTCTCGACGATCGTGTCGACGTTGACGGCCGCGTCGGCGAGAGCTCCGAAGAGGTCGGCGCGATCGGCGTCCTTGACCTCGTACACCGCCTCCTCGAGCGTGTGCGTGACGCCGGAGATCATCGCTTTTTCCAGCATGCGCTCGTCCTCCTCCCTGATCCACGTGCCGTCGTCGTCGGTGAATGTCGAGCGGACGTGAAGCTTGACACCGTGGTTGCGGGCGAATTCGACCGAGCGTAGCGAAAGGACCCGCGCGCCAGAGGCCGACATCTCGAGCATCTCCTCGTAGCTGACGGCATGCAGCTTGCGCGCGCCGGGCACGATGCGAGGATCCGCTGTGAAGACGCCGTCGACGTCGGTGTAGATCTCACAGGCGTCCGCTCCGAGAGCCGCCGCGAGGGCAACCGCGGTCGTGTCTGACCCGCCACGGCCAAGCGTTGTGATGTCGTAATCCGTCGAGACGCCCTGGAAGCCGGCCACGAGCACGATCTTCTCGTCGTCGAGCGCCTCGTGGATGCGGCGCGCGCGCACCTCGACGATCTTCGCCTTGCCGTGCACCGTGTCGGTCACGATCCCCGCCTGCGATCCGGTCAGCGAGATGGCGTCCTGGTCGAGATCCGAGATGGCCATCGCGACGAGCGCGCAGGAGATGCGCTCGCCGACTGAGATGAGCATGTCGAGCTCGCGCGGCTTGGGCCGGGGGGAGACCTCGTGAGCGAGGGCCACGAGCTCGTCGGTGTGCTGTCCCATCGCCGATACGACTCCGACGACGCGCGTGCCGGCTTTCTTCGCGGCGACGAGGCGCTCGGCGACGCGGCGGATCTTCTCGGAGTCGGCGACCGAGGTGCCGCCGAACTTCATCACGAGGGTCCCGGTGCTCGGCGGCGCCGCGGCCGGCTGCACCTCGGGAACGGCTTCGTAGACCGTCTCGGCCATGGAGTGATTCTAGGTTCGACCCCCGGCGGCCCTTAAAAAGTTGAGCCGACAGACCTTTCGGTCCCTCGGCTCAACCTGACCAGCCTATCACATCTCGCGCCGGCCTGAGAGCGCCCGGCCGAGAGTCACCTCGTCGGCGTACTCGAGGTCGCCGCCGACCGGAAGGCCCGAGGCCAGCCGCGTCACCCGGGTGCGGTCGCGCAGGCGGTCGGCTAGGTAGGCCGCGGTCGCCTCTCCGGTCATGTTGGGGTTGGTGGCCAGCACGACCTCTGCGACGCCGTTCCGCTCCACACGCTGAACGAGCTCGTCGATGCGGAGGTCCTTCGGCTCGATCCCGTCGAGCGGGGAGAGCGCGCCGCCGAGCACGTGGTAGACGCCGCGGAATTCGTGCGTGCGCTCGAGCGAGAGGAGATCGGCGGGCTGCTCGACGACGCAGATGACGGAGCGGTCGCGCCGGGTGTCCTGGCAGATCGCGCAGAGCTCCTCCTCGGTGAGGTTCCCGCACTCGCGGCAAAAGCCGATGCGCTCCTTCACCTCGCGAATCGCGTCGGCGAGGGCGAAGGCCTCTTCCTTCGAGACGCGCAGAAGATGGAACGCGAGCCGCTGCGCCGTGCGCGTGCCGATACCGGGCAGGCGCGAGAGCTGGGCGATCAGGTTGTCGACGAGCGGGCTGAACATCAGCCCCTGTGTTCTACAGGCCGGGGAGGCCGAGCCCCTTGAGGCCGCCGACCGCGCCTCCCAGCTTGGACTGCATGAGCTCCTGGGCGTTTCGCAGCGCCTCGTTGACGCCGGCAAGGATGAGGTCTGCAAGTCCCTCGGGATCCTCGGGGTCGATCGCCTCGGGCGAGATCTTGATCTCGACGATCTCGCCGGCGCCGGTCGCCTTGACGACGACCATCCCGCCGCCCGCAGACGCTTCGACGGTCTCCTTGGCGAGCTCCTCCTGGGCCCGCGCCATCTCTTCCTGCATTTGCTGCACCTGCTGCAGCATCTTGTTCATGTCCATCTTCACGGCGAACCGCCCTTCTCGTGGGCTGTCAGATTACGCGTCTGCGCGCCGGCCGGCGGCCAGCGTCTCGAGCGCCTCGCGGTCGATCTGATCGGCCGCGATGACGGCGACCCGTGCGGGTGTACAGGCGCGGAGCGTCGCGTTGCGCTTCCCGCCGCCGACGACGGCGCCCTCTCCGAGGATGGCGCCCGGCCCTACCTGGGCGAGCTCCTCGCCGCCCACCTCCGCGGCAAGCACGCCGTCGAGGACGAGGTACAGCTCGTCGGCGGGCGCGCCTTCCTCCACGAGCGTCTCGTCCTGGGCCAGCTTGCGCCGTCCGACGGTCGCTCCCCGCTGCATGAGGTCCGCCGAGATCTGCCGCTCGAGCGCGCTCTCGGCCTGCGTCACGAAGGCATCCGAGTCCTCCGCACCCCAGGGCGTGTGCTCGCCGTGAGCCTCGCGGTACCACTTCTTGAAGTCGATGGTCCCCGCCTTGTGCGTGAGGTTCCCGTCGCGGTCATAGATCCAGTGACGGGGAAACGTGCTCGCGCCGACGAGCTCGTGATCTGACGACCCGTCCGCACGGATCGTGAGCGCCAGCGTGGTCCAGGCGGTCGCGGAGTGGATGCGGAAGAAGGGCTTTCCCTTCACCAGGCGCGGGGCGGGGAAGCCGGCGCGTCCGCCGACGGTCTGCACGAAGCGGATGCGGTCGTCGAAGACCTCCGGCTCGGGCTGCAGGATCTCGAACGGGACTCCCGCGAAAACCACGTCCTTCGGGCCCATGCGGAACGTCGTCGAGCCGACCACGGCGCCGCCTTCATGACCATGGCCGACCACCTTGCCGTCTTCGACCTCGATCCACGCCTTCAAGTGGTTCGCTTCGCGCAGGCGGTCTGCTTGCCGCAGGCGCTCGAGCCCGCCTTCGTCGAGTTGGTCGGGCGGCGGCTCGTCGTAGTGGCCGATGCCGAGGTCGAACGGGATCTTCGGAAGACCCTGGATGGCCTCGCGGGGAATCCACGAGATGGCGGTCACGGACGATTCGATGCGCATGGCGGGCTCCTTACTCCTCGTGGACTTCGCGGGCGTCGAACGTGCTCTTCATGAGCGAGATGATCTCCTCTTCCGTTGCAGGCGTCTCCTCTGCGGGCTCCTCGTGGCTCCCTTCGCCGAGCACGAAGTCGACGGCGAGCCGGCGGCCCGTCACCTCGTAGAGCACCTCGCCGAGAAGCTCGGCGTTCTTCGGCTCCTCCGCGAGGTTGCGGTGGAACGACGCGGCCGGGGGAAACTCGACGACGAGGCGCTCGCCTTCGAGCGCCGCCGGCTTCCCCTCGGCGAGAACCGACGACGCGGGAATGGACCGGCCCGCGACGGCCGGCACGACGGCCTGTTGCCACGCGCTCTGGAGCTGTTCGAGGTCGAGGTCGCGTGGAGCGGGAGGCGGCGTCGGCGCGGGTGGCTCGTCGGCGCGCTCCGCCCTCGGCTCATTGGCCCCGCGCGCGCGAGACTCGAGCTGCTCGATTCGGTAGGAGAGCGACTCGCGCGAGAGGTCGGCGCCCGGGCGCGTCACCTTGACGAGCGCGAGCTCGAGCGGCAGGCGCGGGTCGCCGCCCTGGCGGACGTCCTCGACCGCGACGGCGAGCAGGTCGATGAGGCGGAGAACCTCGGGCTCCCCGAGCTGGTTGGCCTGTGAGCGCAGCCGCTCACGTGTCTCGGGCGTCACGGGAAGGGAGTCGGGCACTTCGCCCGTGTGCTGGACGAGCAGGAGGTGGCGAAGATGCTCGAGCAGGTCGTGGACGAGCCGCGCGAGATCCTGACCCTGGTCCGCGAGCTCCTCGACGAAGGCGAGCAGGCCGGCGGTGTCGCGATCGACGACGAGGTCGCAGATGCGGAAGAGCGCTTCCTCCTCGACGGCGCCGAGGAGCTGCAGCACCGACTGCACCGTGATCTTCCCGTCCGTCGCGGCGGCGAGCTGGTCGAGCAGGGAGACGGCGTCGCGGAAGCTGCCGCGCGCGCTCCGCGCGATGAGCGAGAGCGACGCGTCAGGCACTTCGAGCTTCTCGCCGTCGGCAACACGGCGCAAGAGCTTGGAGAGCTCGGCGAAGCGCGGCCGCGTGAAGAGGAACGTCTGACAGCGCGACCGGACGGTCGGCATCATCTCCGCGAGCTCCGTCGTGCAGAAGATGAAGACGAGGTGCGGGGGCGGCTCCTCGATCAGCTTCAGGAGCGCGTTGAAGGCGGCCGGCGTGAGCTGGTGCGCCTCGTCGAGGATGTACACCTTGTAACGGCCCTCGACGGGCTGGAGGACGACGTGGTCGCGGATCTCGCGCACGTCGTCGATGCCGCGCTGGCTGGCAGCGTCCATCTCGATCACGTCGAGCGACGTGCCCGCAGCGATCGTCCGGCATGAGTTACACGTCTTGTCCGGTGTCGCAGTCGGGCCCTTCTCGCAGTTCAGAGACTTTGCGAGGATGCGCGCGAGCGACGTCTTTCCCGTTCCGCGCGGGCCGGCGAAGAGGTACGCCTGGCGCACCTGGTCGCGCTCGATCGCGTTTCGAAGCGTCTGGACGACGGCTTCTTGTCCGACGACCTCGTCGAAATCCTGCGGTCGATACTTGCGGTAGAGGGCGGTCACGCGGCGGTCGGAGAACAATAAGCCCGGTCGCGCACCCTCCGTCGAAGGCGGGCTCGGGGCGGTGCGGTGCGACGCTCACTCGGGCCAGGTCGACCCGCGGCACCTGAGAGGCGCTGCTTAGCGCTGCTTCCTCCCGGACCTGACGCGGTTCGCAGGCTCCCAGTGCGCGGAACCTGGCCGTCATCGCTTGCGTGCGCAAGCCCTACCTCGAACACAACCCCCTTGGGAAGGAGTTCGGCCCCGCTAGAGCGGATTGCGGGTTCAGGGAACCGCTAGCTCCCCACTTAGCGCGACCGGGATCATGAATTGTACCCGTGTTCCGGCGCTACACTGGCCTTGGCCCGGGCGCATAGCTCAGCGGCACGGCGCCCACTTCACCTTCGCGGAGCCCTGCGCTCGCGGAGGAAGCGTTGCCATGGTTGCGAACCTCCACGGAGGGTGCTTCACTTAGAGGTCGTCCCGTCAGTCCCTCCAACTGCGCATCTCTCGCCGATGATGCGAATCAGCCCGTCGCGCATGCCCTTCGCCGCCGTTCTGGTCACAGGACTGGTCGTGGCTGCCGTAACGGTGCCGGCAGCTGTCTGGCCCGAGCGATTTCCGCCCGCAGTGGCAGCCGCGCTCGCCATCGCGGTGGCGATGACGGCAGTGGCGATCGTGGCCGGCCGCCTGCGGCGTCGAACGCTTGCGCAGCGGTTGCTGGCGGCTGAGTTGGACGCCACCCGGGCAGGCGCGACCGCCGCGATCGTCAGTGTCGATACAGGCGGTGCGATCGTCGACTGGAGCCCGGGCGCAGCGGCCTTGTACGGCTACGAGGCTGAAGACGTCGTTGCGCAGGATGTGTCGCTCCTCTGGGCAGGCGAGGGTGACGCGGACGCAGCCACTCGCCTGCTCGACGCGATGCGCGGTGGTGACGAGGTCCGCGCTGAAGAGGCCGTCCATCGAGGCAAGGATGGGGCGGAAATCTCCGTTTCTTTGACCGCGGTGCCGATCCGTGGCGCAAGCGGCGAGACGGCCGGCGCCGTTCTCACTGCCACGGATGTCAGCGAGTCGGCGCGCACGCGAGCGCTAATCGACGAAGTCGAGGCGAAGTACCGCTCGCTGACCGAGCGTCTACCGGTCGTGCCGTACGTGCACGAACTTGGCAACCGGGGCGCGACTCTTTACATCGGCCCTCAGGTCAACGAGCTTCTCGGGTTCTCGCGGGAAGATTGGATGGCTCAGCCGGACCTCTTCTCACGGCTCGTCCACCCCGACGATCGCCAACGAGTGGCCCAGGAGGCCGCTGCAGTCCATCCGAATGGACAGCCCTTCCGTTCCGAGTACCGGATGCTATCGCGTGACGGCCGGATTGTCTGGGTGCGCGACGAGGCGGTGACCGTGCGCAACGCGGCCGGCCAGCCCCTTTTCGTCCAGGGATACCTGGCCGACGTGGGCGAGGGCCGGCGCTTCGCGGATGAACGCGAACGCCTGCTGGCGGCGGAGCGAGCGGCGACGACCGAGTCGCTGAGCAGGCAGCGGAAGCTCGACTTCATGGCGCACGCTGCTTCTCTTCTTGCCTCCTCGTCGGAGTTCGAGTCGACGATCAGAAGGGTGGCGGACCTCGCCGTGCGCGATATCTGCGATTGGTGCGTCGTCGACCTGGTCGAAGAGTCGGCGCCGCTTCGGTTCGCGATCGCTCGCGGCGAATCGGCTAGCTCTGTTATGGAACCGGGCTCCGAGCCCGAGCCCGCGGTGTTGGAGGTCGTTCGAAAGGGCCGTCCAAAGCTGACAGCCTCGCGGATCCATGCGCCGTTGATGGCACGCGGTCGGGCGCTTGGGGCCGTGACACTCATCACGGAGGCGCCCGGGCGCTCGTACGGTGGAGACGACCTTGCGCTCGCGCAGAACCTTGCGGAGGCGATGGCCATCGCTATCGACAGCGGCGGCCTACAGCGCGAGGTCGAGGAGCGGGCGGATGCGGCCCGCGTGCTCGCACACGTCGGGGACGGCGTCTTTCTCGTCGATCGCGGTGGCGTGATTCGGCTTTGGAATCCGGCGGCCGAGACCATCACGGGCTTCGCCGCCGCATCGGTGCTGGATCATTCAGTTGGCGAAGCGATCCCAGGCTGGCAGGCCCTCGTCGAGCGAATCCCGGTGGCGCACTCGCGCGAGCCCGTGCACGCGGAGACCCTTCCCGTCGAGACCGAGGAGGGCGAACGCTGGATCTCCATCTCGGCCGTCCAATTCTTTGGTGGAACGGTCTATGCCTTTCGTGACGTCACCGACGATCGGCGCCTCCAGGAGCTCAAGGCCGACTTCGTGGCGACCGCCTCGCACGAGCTGCGTACGCCGCTGGCCGCCGTTTACGGCGCCGCCCAAACGTTGAGGCGGCACGACTTCGCGCTCGATGAGGCCGGCCGCGAGCGCTTCGTCTCCCTCATCGTCGACGAGTCGGATCGGCTAGGCCGGATCGTCAACGAGATCCTGCTCGCCAACCAGCTCGAGGCACGCCAAATCGACACGGCGAGTGAACCGTTCGAAGCGCTCGACTTCTTGGATCGGGTCGTCGAGTCCGTCAGAACCCACGCCCCGCCCAACATCGTGCTCACGATCGTCGCACCGGGATCCGCGCCGCTGGTCGTTGCCGATCGAGACAAAGTTCGACAGGTCGTCGTCAACCTCGTCGAGAACGCAATCAAGTACTCACCCGACGGCGGCCTCATCGAGGTCGGTGTGAAGGAAGAGGACAGCGTTGTGCGCTTCAGCGTCAGCGACGAAGGCCTCGGCATCCCCTCTGAGGAGCAGGAGCGGATCTTCGAAAAGTTTTACCGGCTCGATCCCGCGATGACTCGGGGCGTGGGTGGGACGGGCCTCGGCCTCTACATCTGCAAGGAGCTCATCGAGCGGATGGGCGGCCGAATCTGGGTGGAATCTGAGCCCGGCGAGGGCTCGACGTTCTTCTTCGAACTACCCCGCGCCGAGGCCCCTCCGTCCCGCATTCTCACGCCGGAAGCGGGAGAAGCCTCCGCTCAAGACTAAGCCGCGGCGTCCTCGCGGGGCTCCCTCGATCGTTCCCGTCGCGCCGGGCGCAGGCCTGCGGAAGGGCTATGACGATCTCGGCGAATCTCTCACGACGATCGACGGCGACGCCGACGCGCTCGCTTCGGCGACGGCCGCGCTCGAGCGGCAGGTGGCCGCGTTTGAGCCAGTTCGTCCAGCGAACGTCCGAGGCCGAGCTCAGTAAGCGTGAGCTCCTGACCACGCTGCGTGCGCGCAAGGCCGCCGTGACGTCGGCGCACGCTTCGCTTGCCGAGGGGCCAATCGGACTACGCGGACGCGGCCGAGCTGGTGGGCGCGCGCTTCGACGGTTGATGCGTTCGCTGACCGCTCTTCACAGCAGATCGAAAGGTCCTGACGGCGCTAGTCCGTCGCTACACTGGTGGCGGCTCGGGCGCATAGCTCAGCGGGAGAGCGCCCGCTTCACACGCGGGAGGTCCCTGGTTCGATCCCAGGTGCGCCCACTCACGAAGGCCGCTTCGGACGCGGCCTCGGGTGTGGGGAGTCCCTCCGTGAAACCCGCTTGAAACCCTAGCGCTCTTCGGTGGAGCGGCCCGATGGGGCGACTAGCGAGGCCACGACTGCCACCGCTGTCTCGCTGAGCGTGGGGATTGAGGCCGAGTACACGTCCAGCGTGATGCTGACCGAGCTGTGACCCAGGATCTCGCTCACGACCTTCGGGTGCAGTCCAGCCTGCAGCGCCAACGTCGCCCACGTGTGCCGCAGGTCGTGCAGGCGGATCTTCGGAAGCCCCGCTTTCTTCGCCTGCCGCTCGAACGCCTTCGTGAACCAGCGTGGCTGCACTGGCTCGCCGGTCGGCTGCGTAAACACAAGCTCGCTCTCGGGGGGCATGCCGAGCGTCAGTCGCTCCAACTCCTGCCTGTCCCGATGCTCCCTTAGCGCCGTGACCGTCTCGCTGTCGAGCGGCACGGATCGGCGGCTCTTCGCCGTCTTCGGTTCGGAGAAGCGCGCCTCGGCGTCCACAGAGATCAGCGTCTGCACGACTGACACGCGGCTGGTCTGCAGGTCTACATCGCGCCAGCGCAGCCCGAGCACTTCACCCCGCCGCATCCCGGTCGTCGCAGCCAATCGGTAAGCGGCGAAAAGGCGATCGTTGCGCACTGAGTCCGATTCGAGGAACGTGCGCAACTGCTCGGCGCTCCACGTCCGCATCTGCTTGCGCCCGCTTGACTTCCGCGGAGGGTCGGCGGCGTCGGAGGGGTTGCGGGGGAGACGGTTCCAGCGCACAGCGTCACCGTCGTGTCCCGGCAGGAAACGGGAGCGCTCGGCTCGCGGGAACCCGCCGCACCCGCATAGGCAAGCGGCTCGTTCCCAGCCCCGGCGCACGGCCCACTGCTCGGCCTCATGCACGGCGATCTTCTCGCGCCTTCGCCGGTCGATGAGGAGTCGCAGAACCAGCCGTGTCTCGCCCGTCACCGGCGGAAAGGAAAGCACGCGTCTTTGCGAGGCTGCTAGTGCGGTTGCTCCACGCTCGCTCGACTCAGCGTGGCGCTCGCCCGAGCGCGAGCCGTTGCACTCGCGGCGTGACGCGCGAGTAGGCTAATGACGAATGAAGCGAGGGGCCTTGATGCTCGCACGTGTTGTGGCAGTCATCGTCCACGTTCTCGTCGGCATCGCGATCTATGTCACTGGCCTCTTTATGGACCCGGTCTTCTGGTATCCGGGCCTCCTCGGCTCGGTCCTTGGATTCGTCCTCATTGGACGCTGGTGGTCGCCACATCCCGGCCGCGTCGTCGCGGTACCGTTCGTACTCGCCGTCGCGTACTTCGCGCTAGCCATGATCGGGGATCGCACAGGTCTCAATGGCGCGTAGGCCGTCCGCTGCCGATATCGCCAATCCCTCCTAGGCGCGTTTCGCCAATCGAAACGCCAAGCCCGCCGAGTGCTGGTCCGGTGCGTCGGAGATGGGGCACCGTGAAACCCTCGCTGAAACCCGACGCGGTAGCACGAGCCGACACGGAGCAACATTAAGGCGGTGCCCGATGGGCCGCGAGCCCGCTCCCGACGCCACTCTGCGGTACGCGGCGACACAGAGCTACACGGACTCACTCTGGTTCGATCCCAGGTGCGCCCATCAGGCAAGCGGCCCGCAGAGGGCGCCGTACGAGTCTGCGGAGGCTTGTTTTCGGGCGAGCGCCCGCGGGGTACCTTCGTTCCGTAGAGACCCGCGTTAGCGTTGGAGGGCGGTCAACCGGCCGTCCCTCCAAAACGCCTTGCGTGCAGGGGCCCGCGCTCCTAGCGCGGCCATGTCCTTTGCTGGACACGCGTCCGCGTCGGCCCACCGATCGTCCCACGCAGGCAGAGAGTCGTGACTGGTCGCCCTTGCTTCGACGGCCGGCCGCGTACAGGCTGCTAATTCTGGCTCGGGAGGGCACTGGCCGTCGTGACGGACGGCGCCTTCGCCGAGGAGGGGTGTCGGGAGCTGAAGTCGGACGCAGCGCGCCGAGAGTGCACCGCGGGTGCGGACAGCATGGACGAAGCGCTCGTGACGTTGAGTTAGTTCTTGCGCGCTAGCGCGCCGCGGCGCGCTGATCGGCCGCCCACGCGGCAGTGAGCTCGCGGCAGCGCTCGATCATCTCGTCGTGGCGCTCCGGCTCGACCTCGAGGCGGATCGACGACACGACGAGGTCGTCGAACTCCTTGCTCTCGACGTAGTCGACCATGAGCTCGTGCAGCTGCGGCAGCGCCTCGGCTCGGAATTCGGCGAACTGGTCGGCCTGGAAGTAGAGGTTCGCGAGCTCTTCGTAGCGAGCGATTTTCTGTTCGTAGGAGAGATCCTCGCGGTCGCCGACCTCGAAGTAGTCGCGCGTGATCGGCTCCAGGCGGAGCGAGGCGCGCTCGGAGATGGAGCAGAAGATGCACCACGCGACGAGCGACTCGATCGCCCACGGGAAGTAGTAGTGCAGGCTGACGAGCGCGATGTCGGGTGAGGCGTTCGCGTAGTCGATCGGGTACGCGTTCCCGTCCTTGACCGCTACCTCGCACGAATTGAACTCCCAGCGAAAGAAGGCGTTCACGAGCCGGCTGATCGTGGCGAGCTCAGCCTCGATCTCCGGGGAGACGAAGCCACGCTCGTGCACGTAGCGGTAGTGGCCATGGGCGCCCGGGTCAAAGCGCATGACCATCGTCTGCGGACCGATGGAAAGGCTGCGCGTGAAGACGTCGTAGCCGTCGACCGCGGCCTGGAGATGCATGAGCCGCTCACCAGAGTTGTCGTAGGTGAAATGGAGCTCCTCCGGATTGCTGATCTTCGTGACGCCGACCCACATGCCGCCGTCGAAGGGCTTCATGAAGAGCGGATAGCCCAGGTAGCCGCCGATCTCGTCGAGGTCGAACGGGGTCGAGTAGCGCTCGGCGACGGGGGGGTAGCGCGGGTTGTCCGGCGGGACCCGGTGCGGAATGAGCCACGTCTCCGGCACCTTCAGGCCCAGGCGCATCCCGGCGCAGTAGGCCGAGTGCTTCTCCATGGATTGGAAGGTGAAGGGACTGTTGAGGAGATACACGTCGTTCATGAGCGCGATCTTCTTCAGCCATTCGCGCGGGACGTCGTACCACCACGACAGCCGGTCGATCACGAGCTCGTAACGGGGTTTGTAGCGCAGGTCGAACGGCTCGTTCATGATCCGCTCGGTCGGAAACTCGTGCTTCGCGCCGCGATACGTGACCGGGCCGAGCCGGCGCAGCACGGTCTCGAACGCGGCGGGCCAGTCTTCCTCGCTCGCCAGCAGCAACCCGATCAGATGCGACTGCGCCATTCGCGGCCCTAGGGCCGCCGAGATTGTTCCAGGCGAGGGGCGCCGCAGCTAGCGGACGCCGGCCGCCTCGCCCTGAGGCACCGGACGGAAGCGTGACCGCGTCGTGGCGCTGGCGCGCGCGAACGTCCGTGTGGCGCGTTCGTCGACGGCGAGCGTGACGGGGCCGTGCACGATGAGCGAGGTGCCGCCGCGCTCCTTCAGCAGGTCGCGAAGAACTCCTCGGCGAGCCATTCGCGGCCGGGCGCCACCGTGACGCGCAGGCGGATCCGGGTCAGCACGTGAGAGAGCTCTTCGACGCTCTCGATCCAGGGGCGCCGCACGAACGTGGTCGGGCCCTCGGGCAGGAAGTGCGCAACCTCCTCGACCAGGCGCTCGCCCTCGTCCCGCTTGGAGACGAAGAGCTCGATGGCCAGCTCCTTGAGACCGCTCGGGAGCACGCGGGCGGCGGTGATCTGCGAGTTGTGGACCTGAATGACCTCGCCGTTCAGCGAGCGTAGGCGCGTGCGCCGAAGCGACACGTCCTCGACGACGCCCTGCAGATCGACTCCCGCGGCGATGAGCACGACCGTGTCGCCGACCGAGTACCAGCGCTCGACGAACATCGTGAGCCCGGTGATGATGTCGACCAGGACGCGCTGCGCCGAAACGCCGGCCACGACCAGCACGAGCGAGGCACCGGCGATCGCCGCAAAGCGATCGACGCCGCCGGCCAGCTGCGCGAACGACAGGACGATGGCGGTCGCGAACGCGGCGTAGGCGATGCCCGTCCGGATGACGGACACGAGCGTCTCGCGCCGCTTGAGCTCGGCGATCTTGCCGCTCGCCTCGAGGTCGCTGTGCTCGTGACGCCGGTCGTGCCAGGCGAGAACCCGCCGCGCGACCGAGGCGCTCAGACGCGAGATGGCCCACGCCATCGCAAAGAGGGCGACGATGACCACCACCCGTCCCCACGGCGACGGGAGAGGGGTGTTGCTGGTGACGAGATTGATGATGGGATCGAGCATGGCGACTGTCACAAAGTTTTCCTCCAATCAAGGTATCGGCACGGAAAGCCCTGTCACAAGACCCTTACGCGCCCTCAATCTCCGCTTAACGAGAGAGGGCGGCCGGAGCCGCCCTCTCCCTCCCGATGCAGCCTGCTTTCAGTGAGACGGCCGCAGCTGCCGGCGCCGGATCAGGAGCGCCGCCGCCCCGGCAGCCAGCAGCAAATGCCGTGAGCCCGCCGACGAGCGGCCAGACGGGGAAGGTGCCTCCCGCCGAGCTCGGTGACTTCGTCGCCGCAACCGGGGGCTTCGCCACGACTGTCGGGCCGGTGATCTCGACGGCCGGAAACTCGTACATCCGCCCGGTGACGCCGTCGTAGGCCGAGTACGCCCAGGTTCCGGCCTCGGGGAAGACGACGTCGACGGTGTAGACGCCGTCGCCCTTGCCCGGCGCGGCCGGGTAGTCGATCTGCTCGCCCGTGTCGAGGCTGGTGATCTGGATTCCCGGCTTGGCCTGGGCCAGCAGCTCGGGCGTCCCGTCGACCAGGACGAGGTCGGTCGTCCAGGGCTCGCCGGGGTTGATCCCGGTGGGAACGGAGCTGAGCTCGACGCCGCCCTCCTTGGCGAGCGCGGCCGTGCTCAGCGCGGCGGCCGCCAGGAGAGCCAGCATGAAGATGGTCACGGTCCGTCGCATCGCTCCTCCTCGATCGCTTTCCCCTCTTACACCGCCTCCGCGGTCAGGGTTCCAGGACGGTGACCGACGGCTCCCCGTCGCTCCAGGTCAGATCGAGGAGCACCGAGGCGCCGTTGTTCGCGTAGTTGCTCTCCTGCAGCGCGCGCTCCGGGTTGGCGCGATGCCAAAGCCGGTAGCGCCCCGCGGGCAGGCCGTCGAGCACCAGGTACTGGCCTTCGAGGGAGGGCACGTAGTCGTCGCCGTAGCCGGGGGAGATGCCCTCCGCCATCGAGAGGAGCCCGCGGCCGCCCCGCCCGCATTCGCCGACCCAGACCGGACGGGCGGGCTGGTGAGGAAGCTCGGGCTCGTCGGAGTCGAAGCGATCGCCGAGGCAGAAACCGGTCTTCCGGTCGCGCGCGACCACCTCGCCGTCGGTCGTCTCGAGCGAGTAGCGCTCGAAGCCGAGCAGGTGCCAGTGCTCGTGGGTCTCCGCCACGACGTAGGCGAGGTCGGCGTCCACTCCGTACCGCCGCGTCGAGCCGTCCGCCCGCCGTCACGACTTGCTCCACGGTCATCGTGGGCTCGGCGCGGCTCGCGCGCCTTCCCTCGATGACGAGCGCCGCTTCCCCGACGTTGTCCACCGCCGAGAGGAAGACGAGGCGATGCTCGCCTTCGGCTTCGTCCACCGAGATGGCGTCTGGCGGCAGCTGCCTCAGGTCCGGGAGGAGCTCTGCGGGCCCGTCGTCGCGCAGCAGAAACACGGCACCGAGCGTGCCCAGGCCGACGGCGAGGACAATCGCGGCATCGAGCGCCCAGCGCATTAGAAGCCGGCCTCGCGAACGCCCGTTGCGATGAGAAGGAGCACGAGGGCGGCGACGACGAGGCGGTACACCACGAAGACGGTGTAGGTGTGGCGGCGCACGTAGGCAAGCAGCGCCCAGATGGCGAGGAGCCCGCTTCCGGCCGCCGCGATCGTGCCGACGAGGAAGGGGCCGCCCCAGCCGGGCGGCAGGTCTCCGAGCAGCACGTCGGTCACGCCCTTCCACACCACCGCGCCGAGCGTGATCGGGACGAGCAGCAAGAACGAGACGTTCGCGGCCGCCTCGCGATCGAGGCCGAGGAACCGCGCCGCCGAGATCGTCACGCCGGAGCGCGACACGCCGGGCGCGAGCGCGAGCGTCTGGGCAAGCCCGAGGGCGAGGGCGCCACGGGTACCGAGCTCGTCGGGCACGCGCCGCGGCGTCGTCCGGTCAGCGATCCAGAGCACGACGGCGAAGACGGCCATCAGGATCGCGATCTGCCAAGGCTCCCCGAGCTCGTCGGCGATGAACTCCTCTCCGAGAGCGCCGACGATCGCAGCGGGGATGGTCGCGATCGCGATCATCCAGGCCACGCGCTCCTCGGCGAGTCCGAGCGCCGTTTCCGGACGCTCCGGAGCCACGCCCGCACGAGGTCGGCAATCGTCGTACGGAAGTAGATGACGACCGCCACGAGCGTGCCGAGATGGAGCGCGACGTCGAACGTCTGGTTGAACTCGTCGTTCCGCTCGAGGAACTCCCATTGGGCGAGCCACGGAACGAGGATCAGGTGCCCCGAGGACGAGATGGGCAAGAGCTCCGTGAGCCCCTGGACGATCCCGAGCGTGAACGCCTGGCCGTCGGAAAGCGCCCCCTCGCGCTCTCCGATCCCGGCCAGCGCGAGCAGAGCCGCCAGGAGGATCGCCGCGCCGGCCACGAGGAGCACGCCGACGCGACGCCAACCCATCGAAGTATCGTATTGCCCGCCCGGTGACCCGGAACGAGATCATCCTCGGTGTCGTCGCACTCGTCCTGGTCTCTTTCAGCCTGGTCGTGTCGATCGTCATCCCCCGGCGGAACCCCTCGTTCCCCGGCCGCAACGTGCGTGCGTTCGTGCTCGTCGCAGCGCTCCTCGTGATCGCCATGCTCGCGGCGGTCGAGGTCTTCGGAGCAGAGCACGAGAGCGGGGGTCAAGGGGCGCGCCGCCCGAGGCCGGTGCGCCGACCGAGACGACCGGCGCGACGGACACGAGCGGGGGTGAGACCGGCGAAGCGCCGCCGGCCGAGGCCGCGGGAGATCCCGCAGCGGGCAAGGAGGTGTTCGACAGCGCCCAGCCGGCGTGCGGCAGCTGTCACACGCTCGAAGCCGCCGGCTCGTCGCAGACGCTCGGGCCGAATCTCGACGAGGGCCTGGCGGACAAGGACGCCGACTTCATCCGCGAGTCGATCGTCAACCCGGATGCCGAGGTGACCGAAGGCTTCTCGGACGGCCTCATGCCGGAGGATTACGGCGAGAAGCTGAGCGACCAGGAGCTCGACGACCTGGTCGCGTTCCTCGTGGACTCCACGAGCGGTAGCTAGGCCAGAGCGCGCACGGCCCGCAAAGCGGCTTCGACGTCCTCGGGATTGTTCGCGATGCTCGGGCCGAGCCGCACGAGCTCTTCGGCGTACGGCGTGACGCTCGCGACGATCCGATGACCCGTTCCGAGCAGGTCGACCGCCTCGCGCGCCGAGAGCGACTCGAGCGCGAAGCAGACGATCCCCGCCGACAGCTCCTCGTCGCGAGGCGTGGTCACGGTGACTCCGGAAATCTCCGCGAGCCCATCCTTCAGCGTTCGCGCCAGCTGGTGCGTGCGTTCCGCGACCCGGTCGCGGCCGATGCGGCCGTGCAGCTCGAACGCATCGGCGAGGGCCCAGCGATGCTCGAAGGAGTGAAAGCCTCCCGGCGTCATCGTCGGCCCGGGTGGGAGGCCCGCCGGCTTGCGTCCTTCGAGCCACGCGCCGTAGCTACTCCCGTCGAAGGTGGGGATCGTCGCGGCCGTCTCCGCCCATGCCTCCGGCGTGGCCCACACGACGCCCGTGCCCCGCGGGCCGAACAGCCATTTGTGACCACCCGAGACGAGAACGTCGCACCCGAGCTCGTTCGGGCCGGCGTCCTCGACGCCGAACCCGTGCACGCCGTCGACGGCCAGGAGGACGGACCGGTCGGCGAGGGCATCGGCGATCGCCCGCACCGGCAGCTTCAGACCCGTGCTCGAGTGCACCCACGTGACGGCCGCCAGGCGCGTTCGCGGTGTGACGCCGTCGGCGAGGCGCGAGACGATCTCGTCGACGGACGCGCTGGCAGCGTCGTCGAAGAGACGGATCTTTCTGACCCTCGCCCCCGTTTGCAGGGCACGCAGGCGCAGCGCCTCATGTGTCGCGTAGAAGTCGTGCTCGGTCGTCAAGACCTCGTCGCCCTCCCGCAGGCGCAGCCCTCCGTAGAAGAGCCCGAGGCCCATCGTGGTCGAGTCGGTGAAGGCGACGTCCTCGAACGAGGCGCCGAGGTACTCGGCGGCTGCCGCGGCGACGCGTTGCTCCTCCTCGAGCTCGTGCGCAAAGAGGTATTCCTTCGGCGAGGCGTCGAGGCCGCGCCGGTGGCGTTCGATGGCCTCGCGCACCGGGCGTGGATGCGGCGCGAGCATGAACGTCGTCAGGTCGGTCAGCCGGCGGTCGAGCGCAAAGAGGGAGCGCACGTCCTCCCAGGACTCGACGCCGGTTCCCTGCGCCGTGGCTTGCGCCTGGGCGGCGGCGGGATCGTCGTCGGTGGCGATCTCCTTGGCCGCGACGTAGCCGGCTGCGCCCGTCAGCGTGCTCGCTCCGAGGACGAGCCCGCTCCGGACGAGGAAGTCGCGCCGGCGAAAGAGCGGCCCGCCCTCGGTCACGCGGGGCCCCAGGAGAGCGTGAAGGTTTCTCCGTCCAGGGGAACCCGAGTCGTCCTCTCCGTCTCGGCGTCGACGAGGAAGACGCCACCGGGGAAGCGTGCGAAGGCGATCGACCCGCCGTCGGCCGACCAGCGCGGCGAGGATTCCTTGGGACGCGTCCCGACAAGCTTGGCCGGACGCGCGCCGAGCTCGGGGCGGACCAGGCAGAGATCCGCGTCGCAGACGAACACAATCCTGTCTCCCTGCGGCGACCAGGCGGGGTCGGCGGCGAAGAAGGGCCCGCCGGTGATCCGGGTGGGGCTCGAACCGTCCGCGCTCATCACGTAGAGATCCTGATGCTCTTCCGAGCCTGACGTGTACGCGATGTGCGTCCCGTCCGGCGACCAGGCGGGATGCTCCTCGTTCACCGCGCTGTCGTTGGTGAGCTGGGTCACCTCGGAGCCGTCGGCGTTCATGACGAAGACCTCGGCGGAGCCGTCCAGCTCGCGGGTGAAGGCGATCCTCTCGCCGTCCGGTGACCAGGCCGCCAGGAAATCGGGGTCGTCACCGTGCGTGAGCTGAACGAGGTCGGACCCGTCCGGGGCGACGCTCCAGATCTTCGGTGGGGCTGCATCCTGACCCTTCACCGTGTAACGGGTGAGGACGATTCGCTCTGTGGTGGGCGACCAGTCCGGATGGGCCTCGACGAGGACGCTTCCGTCCGTCGGCTCGTTGTCGCCCGTGACGAAGCGGCCCCCGCTTCCGTCCGCTGAAGCGACGTAGAGGCGCACGCCCGGCTTCTGCTCGAGTGCGACGATAAGGCTCCCGTCGGTTCGAGCGGCGGCCTGCGTCGTGGCGGCCGCGGGCGCCTCGTCGTTCCCGAGCTCGTAGTAGGCGAGGGTGCCGGCGAAGACGCCGGCGAATGCGAGCAGGGGAACGAGAAGAAGCACGCGCGCTCGCATGGCCCGATTACACCGCGCCCGCCGAGCGAGTTCCAAGGAAACCGGCCCTTTTGGCACACTGACTTCATGGAGCCGGCGTGGCCGACCGGGTCAGGGGACGACTGGGAACGTGAGCCGCTCGGGCCGGATGACCTGACGATCATGACCCCGAGCGGAACCGTGGGGGAGCCGGAGAGCTGGCTCGTGCTCGTGCACGAGACGCTTCGAAAGCCGGGAGGCTTCCTCACCGTCAGCAGTGGCCCGCCGAACATGTACGCGCAGGCAATCAATCACGAAGGGCGCTTCTTGCTCGAGTACCGGGATGGTTCCCCCGGTCGGCACTTCCAGGCGAAGGGCGTGTCCCTGGCCTCGATCGCCGACGCGCTTTCGCAGTGGATGCGTGGCGAGCGAACCTTCGTCGACGATCACGAATGGGAACGGCTGTCGCTCTAGATCGTCAACTCGCAAGCGGCTCGCACGGTGCAGCGCCCTGACCCTCCACTCGGGCGGCCAGGGGCGCAAGCCGTTTACCTCCAGGGGTTCTAGGCGGAGAGGGCGGGATTCGAACCCGCGACCCAGCTTTCACCGGGTACGCGATTTCCAGTCGCGCTCCTTAGGCCAACTCGGACACCTCTCCGAGGGTGCGGACATGGTACCGCGCCGGCGTTTGAACCCTCCATGCGCTGGTAAAAGCCTGCCGTACGCGAGTGTAGGAGGGTCGACATGCCACCACGCGGAGTCAAGAAGGGCACGAAGCGAGCCCGCCAGTACGAGCACATCAAGGACAGCGCGAAGAAACGCGGCGCCTCGACGAAGCGCGCGAAGGAGCTCGCGGCGCGGACCGTGCAGAAGGAACGGGCGCGCTCCGGTGAGTCGCGGACTCGCTCCAAGAGCTCCCTGCGCGGCAAGTCCCCGAGCGAGCGGGGCGGCCAGCGGTCCGGCACCAACCGGCGGAAGGGCCAGACGCGCGAGCAGCTCTACAACCAGGCGAAGCGGCTGAACATCCGTGGGCGCTCGAAGATGACGAAGAGGCAGCTTCAGGCCGCGATCGCCGGCAAAAGCTGATCCAGGCTCAACGATAGGCTCGCTCCGTGCGAGCCGAGGAACGCCGCTATTACGACCTCCGCGCCCCGGAGTACGACGAGTGGTACCTCGGTGTCGGCCGGTTTGAGGGGATCGAGCGTCCCGGCTGGGACGAGGAGCTGGCCGGGCTTTTCGGTGTCATCGCGGCCCTCGCGCCCGCACGTGTGCTCGACGTTGCGTGCGGGACCGGCTTCCTGACCCAGCATCTGCGCGGTGAGATCACCGCGATCGACCAGAGCGAGACGATGCTCGCGATCGCCCGCGAGCGCTGCCCGGACGCAACCTTCGTGCGCGCGGACGCGCTCGCTCTTCCGTTTGCCGACGGGAGCTTCGACCGCGTGTTCACGGGCCACTTCTACGGCCACCTGGGCGACGGGCACCGGCAACGCTTCCTCACGGAGGCGCGCCGGCTCGCTCCCGAGCTCGTCGTGGTCGACACGGCTATGCGGCCGGGCGTCGGACGCGAGGAGATCAACGAGCGCATCCTCAACGACGGCTCGCGCTACGACGTCTACAAGCGCTACTTCGATCCCGACGAGCTTGCCGAGGAGCTCGGCGGCGGTGTCGTCTTGCACGAAGGCGACTGGTTCGTGGTCGTCTGTCGGTGACAGATTCCCCGCCACCCGCCCCCAATCGGGGTCACCACCGGCGGAAGTCCTCGTATCGCTCGCTCGCCTCTCTCCACCGAGACAACCGCGTGTGCCGCGCATGCGTGGAGGCGGGCTATCCACTCGAGTCCTGGCCGGTATTCGAGGGGCACGCCGGACAGCGCGCGATGATCGTCGGACAGGCGCCGGGAGTTATCGAGGGAGACGAGCGCCGTCCCTGGCGCGGGCGCGCTGGTCGCACGCTGCGCCGCTGGGTCGGCATGGACGAGGAGGAGTTCTACGCGACGTTCTACTGCGTCTCGATCACGCGCTGCTACCCGGGCAAGCATCCGTCAGGCCGAGGCGACCGCGCGCCGACCCCGCGCGAGATCGAGCTCTGCCGCTTCTGGCTCGAGTGGGACCTTCGCCTCGTCCGTCCTGCGGTCGTCGTGCCGGTCGGTGGGCTGGCGATCCGCCGGGTGCTCATGCTGCGCCGGCGCCTCGACGAGTGCATCGGCTCCGTGTTCCCGTTCGGCGAGGCCATCGCCGTCCCGCTGCCGCACCCGTCGGGAGCGAGCAGTTGGCTGAACGACCCTCAGAACCGGAAGCGCGTCGAGCGAGCCACCGCCGCCCTGCGTCGCGAGCTCAGGAACGCGAAGGCGCTCGCCAGCGCCTGACGAGCGGAAGCCCGTACCAGAGCCAGCCGAACATTGCGGCGGCCGCCAGGGTCACGACGATCGACGTAACGGCTCCGTAGATCAGGTCGGTGACGAGGTACACGACCGCGACGATCGCAGCTGCCAAGAAGGCCGTGCCTGCGATGGCGAGCCTGTTCGAGGTGCGGAGGATCTGATCTTTGTCGCGCTTCCGCCACCGTAAGCGGTGGTAGACCGACGGCGCAATCAGGAGCGCCGTTGCGACGGCGGTGCAAAGGAATGCCGCAAAGAAGACGTCTTCCTGCACGGCGGTGAGTTGCTCGAACCGCTGCGAAAACGGCACGGCCAGGAGGAACGCGAACAGGACCTGCACGCCCGGCAGCGCGACGCGAAGCTCGTTGAGGAGCTCGATCAGCTCGCGGTCGAGACGCTCGTCGCGACTTTCGTGCGTCATGAAAGTCTCACTCGTGGATCGAGATACGCATATGCGATGTCGACGATCAGGTTCAGCACCGCCACAGCGAACGCGGTGACGACCGTTACGCCGACCAGAGCCGGAAGGTCGGACGAATAAGCCGAGCTCACGGCCCACTGGCCGAGGCCCTGCAGATTGAACACGATCTCCGTGATGAAGGCTCCGCCGACAAGAAGAGCGAGGTCCATGCCGAGCATCGTGACGATCGGGGTTAGGCTCGCGCGCAGCCCGTGCTTGGCGACCACGGTGCGCTCGGGCAGGCCCTTCGCCCGCGCCGTGCGAATGAAGTCCGACCCCATGGTGTCGATGAGGTTCCCCCGGGTCATGCGGGCATAGAACGCGGCAAACAGGAGAGCGAGCACACACCACGGCAGGATCAGGTGCTGGAACCAGCCGACCGGATCGTCTTGCAGGTTGACGTAGCCCGTGCCGAGCGCTTCGATGCCGAGCGTCTGCCAGAAGACGAACAGCGCCATCAAGCCGAGCCAGAAGACGGGCGCCGAGATGCCGAAGAGCACGAAGCCCATGGCGAGCCGGTCAGTCAGCGTCCGGCGCCGGAGCGCCGAGACGATCCCGATCGAGATTCCAACGATGAGCCAGATGACGGCCGCGCCGAGAGCGAGCGAGAGCGTTCGGGGCGCGCGCTCCATGATTTCCTGCCGGACCGAGGTGCGAGTCTCGAAGGAGAACCCGAGCCCGGGCCAACCGCACCCCTTGATCCCGGTCGGGCAGTCGTCGCCGTCACCCATGACGAGGTGCTTGACGAAGAGCCCGTACTGCTCCGGCAGCGACCGGTCCAGGCCCAGTTGTCTTCGTATCTCGGCCAGCCGCTCCTCAGTAGGCGGAGTCCCTCCCGCAACCTGGCGGGCGGGTGGGACTTGACTGGTCGGGTCGCCAGGCGGGAGGACATAGAAGATCGTGAAGGTGAGGAGGGTGACGATCAGGAGGACGAACGCTGTCCAGATGAGCCGTCTGAGCACGTAGCGCCCCATGTACGACCTTCCTGGGATTTACCGAATCGGGAGGATTCGAAGCGCGGCTAGGAGACCGGCTCTTGCGCGCGCGGGTTCGGCAACGGCGTCAGGACCGGCTCGAGCCTGTCGCGCAGGTGCTCGTAGTCCGGCGGGAGCGACAGTCGCTCACCGAGGGTCTCGAGCGGCTCGTCGGCGGTGAATCCCGGACCCATCGTGGCGATCTCGAAAAGGACGCCGCTCGGCTCGCGGAAGTAGATGGACCGGAAGTAGTAGCGGTCGATGACGGGCGTCGCGGAGGCCCCGCCCTCGATAGCGCGCTGCCGCCAGCCTTCGTGCTCGTCCATCGGCGAGGACCACGCCACGTGGTGAACCGTCCCCGCGCCGCCGATTCCGCGTTCCTGCGTCCCGTCGTAGGCGTAGAAGGACCCGCGTTCTTCCCCGCGGCGCTCGTAGGCATCCGCTCCTGCGGGCTCGAAGCCGAGCGCGCCCTCGAGGAACTGTCGGCTCGCCTCCGGCTCGAGAGCGTACGCGCGCACGCCGTCGAAGCCTTGGAGCGCGACTTCGGCCGGGACCTCGGGATGGTCGGCGAGGAGCGGCGCGTCCTCGGTCTCGACGACGGCGAGCTCGAGACTCAGTCCTTCCGGATCGGAGAAGGTAAGCCGGCCGGGCGTCCGCGACACCGGCGCGCCGTCTGCGCGAAGACGAGTCTCCCAGAAGTCCAGTGCCTCCTCGTTCGCGATGCGCCAGACGATCCGGTGCACCATGCCCGCGCCCGCGCGGCCCCGTCTCGCGCCGGGGTACTCGAAAAACGTGATGTCGCTTCCCGGGCTTCCCTTCTCGTCGGCGTAGAACAGGTGGTACACGGTCGGGTCGTCCTGGTTGACGGTCTTCTTGACGAGGCGAAGCCCGAGGACGCGCGCGTAGAAGTCGACGTTGCGGGGCGCATCCGCCGTGATGCACGTGATGTGGTGGATGCCCTCGAGGCGCATCAGGTTGCCGGCTCGCCCGCAGGCTCGCCTGCGGGCTCAGGTTCCATCCCGTGCGCCGGTGCTGCGGCCGGTCGGAGCAGAAGGCCTCCGACCACGGCCGCCGCCGCCGCGAACAGGGCACCGATCACGAACGCGAGGTGGTAGCCGCCCGTGAGGGCCGCCGCTTGGCTCTCACCCGAGGCGAGGAGATCGTCGGTGCGCGCGGCCGCAGCGCTCGCCAGCACGGCCAGGCCGAGCGCTCCGCCGAACATGAAGGAGGTGTTCACGACACCCGATGCGAGGCCCGCCTCCATCGGCGTCGCATCTCCCATCGCTGCCAAAAGGAGCGGGTTGAACGTGATGCCACCGCCGATGCCGAAGAAGATCGTGCTGGGGAGGATGTCGATCAGGTAGTTCCCGTCGACCGGAGCCCGCGCAAGCAGCAGGAGGCCGATCATGAAGGCCCCCAGCCCGAGGAGGAGCGGCACCTTGAAGCCGAACCGCATCACGAGCCGATCCGACACCGCGATCGAGGCGATACCCCAGATGATGGTGCCGGGTAGAAACGCGAGACCGACCTCGAGGGAGCTGTAGCCGAGCACGAGTTGCATGTAGAGCGCCGAGAGGAAGAACCACCCGAACATCGCGCCCGGCATGAGCAGGCCGATGACGTTCGCGGTCGAGATGTTGCGACGCTTGAAGAGCCGAAGGGGCACGAGTGGAGCGGTTGCGCGCGCCTCGATCACGATGAATGCTGCGAAGAGCACGGCCGCGGCGCCGAGCATGCCGAGCGTCTGAGCCGACGTCCAGCCCTCCTCGTTACCGTTCACGATCGCGTAGACGGCGATCATGATGGCCGCGGTCACGGTGATCGCTCCCGCGAGGTCCAGGCGCCTTTCGGTGCCCGGCATCCTCTGGTCAGGGGGCAGGAGCCTCAGGCACCACACGAACACCGCGATGCCGATCGGGATGTTGACGAGAAAGATCCAGTTCCACGCCGCGATCTCGGTGATGACCCCGCCGAGCAGCACGCCGACGGCTCCTCCGCCGGAGAGGACAAAGCCGACGATCCCCATCGCCTTGGCGCGCTCGGCAGGCTCCGTGAACATGATCATGAGCAGCGACAGCACGACGACCGAGACGATCGCGCCGCCGACACCCTGAGCGGCGCGCGCGATGATGAGGAACTCCTGGGAGTTGGCCAGACCGCATGCGAGCGACGCGATGGTGAAGATGACGATGCCGATGAGGAAGAGCCGCCGGTGACCGAAGAGATCTCCGAGCCGCCCACCCAGCAGCAGGAAGCCGCCGAACGTCAGCAGGTACGCGTTCACCACCCACGCGAGCGAGGCCTGCGAGAACCCCAGGTCCTCTCCGATCGCGGGCAGCGCGACGTTCACGATCGTCGTGTCGAGCACGATCATGATGTCCGCGAGACAGAGCAGGTAGAGCGCGAGCCAACGTTGACGGCTGTCCAGTGTCATGTGCCTCCCAAACGAGGGCGGCCCACCGGTATTCCCGCGGGCCGCAATCCAACAAAGGTCGGTTTCTGGCCGAGCAAACTCTAACGGAGCGGGAACTCAACAGAGCCCTGCTGGCCCGCCAACTCCTGCTCCAGCGCGCGAATCTCCCGCTGCCGCGGGCCCTCGAGCGGCTCGGTGGCATCCAGGCCCAGTACGCGCCCTCCATGTACATCGGCCTCTGGTCGCGGCTCGCAGGCTTCGAGCGCGACGACCTCACGAAGGCGCTCGAGCGGCGCTCCGTCGCCCAAGGGACGCTCATGCGCGTCACGATCCACCTCGTCTCGGCTCGCGACTTCCCCGTGATCGCGGAAGGGGTGCGGGACAGGCGGCGTGAGGGGTGGATCAAGGGCCACGGCGCTCGTGCAGACCGGCGGAAGATCGAGGCGGCGGCGAAGAAGACGCGCAAGCTGCTTGCCGACGGGCCGCTCCGGCGAACGGAGCTCGTGAAGGAGCTCGGCGCCGACAACGTCACCTGGAACGGCGTCGGCATGTGGCTCGATCTCGTCCGCGCGCCTCCGTCGGGCACGTGGGAGCAGCGGCGAGCCGACCTCTACGCGCTCGCGGACGACTGGCTCGGCCCGTCGGATGTAACCCAGGAGCAGGGGATCGAGCTGCTCGTACGGCGCTATCTCTCGGGCTTCGGCCCGGCATCGGTGAAGGACCTGGCCAACTGGGCGGGGCTGCCCGTCGCGCTCATGAAGCCGGTCGTCGAGAGTCTCGAGCTGCGTCGCTTCCGCGATGAGAATGGGAATGAGCTCGTCGACCTGCCGCGTGCGCCCCTCCCGGACGCAGACACGCCCGCGCCCGTTCGGTTCCTGCCGGTGTGGGACGCGACGCTGCTCGCGCACGCGCGTCGGACGCAGATTCTTCCGGAGGAGTACCGCGCGCGCGTCTTCACGACCAAGACCCCCCAGTCGGTGCAGACGTTCCTGATCGACGGCCGGGTGGCGGGGACGTGGACGTACGAGCGGGGTCGCGTGGTCGTTGCCCCCTTCAAGCGCCTGGGCCGGGACGTGAAGCGCGAGGTGGACGCGGAGGCCGAGCGGCTGGCCACTTTCCACCAGCCCTAGCTTTACGCTCGTAGCCCGCTAATCGATTGGCTCGAGGAACGCGCAGCGCCGGCGGTCACCCGGCAAGGGAGACGGCCCGACCTTGCTGACGAGGTAGCGGCCGCCGCCCTGGTCGCTCAACGAGATCTCGGACCCGGCTTCCGGCACTGCGCCGTCGCGCGAAAGAAGCTGGTAGCCGGACGAGTGCCAGATGAAGAGGACGTGCGTGTCGGCACCGCCGTCACGCCCGTCGGACGCCGATGCTTCGAACTGTCCGGCAGCGTTCGACCGCCGCTGCTCTTCCTCGGCGATCCGTTTGGCGAGCTCTCGAGCGCCTGCTGGGTCCATGCCGTCCTTGTCGGCATCGGATTACGGGATGGATAGAGCGGTTCCTGCTCAGGCTCTAAGCCAGACCGTCCACGGCTCGACGCTGACGAGCGTCAGGTGCGTCCCTGCCCACGGATCGGGAGCGAGGCGCTCGCGAATCGCCTGCTCGCTCTGGACAGCGACGACGAGCATCGTCTCGTCGCCCTCGTGGGGGTCACCGACCGGGCCGCCCAGCACGATCACACCCTCGTCGACGAGCGCGTCCATGAAGGCGGCATGCTCGTCCCAGCGGTCCTGCTCGCGCCGCCCGCGCGAGTAATCCCACTCGGGCCCGCGTTTCTGGCGCACGACGTAGTAGTCGGCCACGCCGTCAGGTTAGGCGTTCGGACCTTGGGTGGGAGAGAGCGTGGAAAATGATCCGCCCGCGCGCGAGAATGGCGGCCTACGAATCCAGGAGGGCTCGATGGCCGACCACAACCTGAGCATTCTCAAGCCGAGCGTCAACAACCTTTGCGTGCGCATCCTCGTCCGCGCCGCCGATCTCGAGTTCGAAGAAGAAGACATGTGGGGGCGGAAGGGCACGCCGGAGTTTCTCGCGAAAGACCCCGCCGACCTCACGCCGCTCCTCGAAGAAGCCGGTCTTCCGCGCGGGTCTATCTGGGAGAGCTGCGCGATCATGCAGTACCTCTGCAACAAGCACGGACTGCATCAGTTCTATCCCACCGATCCCGGCGAGCGCGCGATGGTCGACAGCGCGATGTTCTACCTCACAGGCACGTTCTATCCGCTGCTCACGCGCGCGACCTATCCGGCGCTCGGCTTCGGCCAGTACCCCGGGGAGGTCGGGACCTCGGAGGCGGATGACGAAATGAAGGCCAAGGCGCAGAAGGATGCGGAGGCGGCGCTCGCTACGCCACTCGAGGCATTCCGCGCCTGGTTCCTCGAGGGGAGGAAATTCATCGGCGGCGACGGCCCCTCGATCGCGGACATGCGCTGGGCGGCGACGCTCGAGTTTCTGCGCGCGATCGACTACGAGCTTCCCGGCTGGGCCGAGGAGTACATCGAGCGGATGGAGCAGGTCTTGGGAGAGGCGTACACCGAGCCAGCGGGGGACGTGCGTGGGTACATCGCGCACGTGAAGTCGCAGCAGGCTGCCGTATAGGCGTTAGTAGCCGCTGAAACGGTCGGCCGTGACGTTCGCCTCGTCGACGCCCGCCTCGGCCAGCTCAGCCTGCACCCCTTCTGCCATCGCCGGAGGCCCGGCGACCATGAACGTGTAGTCGTTCAGGTCCCCTTCCACGTGGTCCTTGCAGAAGGTGGCATCGACCCTCCGTGTCTCCCCGCTCCACTCGGGGTCGTCGGTCATCGTAAGAATGAGGCGAAAGTTGGGGAGCTCCCGGTCGAGCTCCTCGAGCTCCTCGAGGAACGCCGTGGACTCACGGTCGCGGTTCGAGTAGATCAAGGTGACGCGGTAAGGGAGCTTCTCCTCGCGGATGTAGAGGAGCATGCTGCGAAACACGGTGATCCCGATGCCGCCCGCGATGAAGACAAGCGGTCGTGACGTGTCCTCCGGGAGCACGAACTTGCCCTTCGGCGGCTCGACCTCCACTTCGGCCCCCACCGACACCTCCTGCAGCGTGTTCTTGAAGGCCGTGTCGCGCAGCCGCGTGGCGAGCCCGAGTACGCCCTTCTCGTTGGGCGAGGTCACCACGGTGATGTGGCGCCGCAGACCCCGGTCGTCCTGATGGCCGAGGTCGGGCAGGGTGACGAAGAAGTACTGCCCGGGCTGGAAGTCCACCTCTTCCCCGAGGAGGTCGAAGGTGACGAGGAGCGTTCCCTTCGCGATCTCCTGCTTCTCTTTGACGGTTGCTCGCATGGTGTGGCGGAGGCGAATTCTACTTCGGCCCGTGCTAGCGTCCGCGGCCTGTTCGAGACCCTGTACGAGGCGTCTTGGCTTCCGGATTCTGTCCTCACGCCGGCCCTCGAGAACATGTACGGCGGCGGCCTCGCGCTCGAAGAGCCGCTCGTCTACGCGAACTTCGTCTCCACGCTCGACGGCGTCGTCGCCATTCCGAGCGTCCCTCGTTCCAACGAGCTCATCAGCATGGGCAGCGACGGGGACAAATTCGTGATGGGCCTGCTGCGCGCCCTCGCCGACGTCGTCCTGACCGGCGCCGGCACCGTCGCTGCATGGCCGCGCGCGAGTTGGATGCCCGAGCGTGCCTACCCGCCCGCCGCAGCGGAGTTCGCCGAGCTGCGGCGCGTTCTTGAAAAGGACGCGCAGCCGGAGGTCGCGATCCTGACGGGCAGCGGCGCGATCGATCCGGCACACCCGGCGCTCGAGGCCGGGGCTCTCGTCCTGACGAGCGAGGAAGGGGCCGCGCGGCTGTCCGACCGGCTACCCGAGGCCTCGCAGCTCGTTTCGCTGGGGGACGATCGTGAGCTCGACCCGGCGGCGGTCGTCGCGCACCTGCGTGAGCGCGGCCACCAGCACGTCCTCTGCGAAGCCGGGCCGCACGGCTTCGGATCCTTCGTGCGGGCGGGCGTCGTGGACGATCTCTTCCTGACGATCTCGCCGTTGCTGGCGGGCCGTTCCAGCGAAGGCGACCGCTTCGGCCTCGTCGAGGGCGCGGCCTTTCTGCCGGAGAACGGGGTCCAGGCGCGCGTCTCGAGCGTCAAGCGGCAAGATGCGCATCTCTTCCTTCGCTACGCGCTGCGATGAGTTTTCGCGGCGGTGGGAGTCGATAGGGCATGAGCAAGGTACGAGCTCACATCTCGGTCTCGGCGGACGGCTACGTCGCCGGCCCGAATCAGAGCCTCGAGAACCCGCTCGGCGAGGGTGGCGAAGGCCTGCACGAGTGGCTGATCGTGCTGCAGGCCTGGCGCGCGCCTCACGGGCTCGAGGGTGGCGAGGTGAACGTCAGCAGCACGGTCGCCGAGGAATCTCAGGCCAACGTGGGTGCGGAGATCATGGGTCGGGGCAAGTTCGGCGGCGGTCCCGGCCCGTGGAGCGACGAGCCATGGACGGGCTGGTGGGGCGACGAGCCGCCGTTCCACATGCCGGTCTTCGTCTTGACCCACCACGAGCGCGAGCCGCTGACCCTTTCGGACACAACGTTCACCTTCGTCACAGGTGGAATCGAAGAGGCCCTCGAACAGGCTCGCTCGGCAGCCGCCGGGAAAGACGTCTTCCTCGGCGGGGGCGCCAGCATCATCAACCAGTACCTGGCCGCCGGACACGTCGACGAGCTCGAGCTGCACGTCGTCCCGATCGTCCTCGGCGGCGGAGCGCGCCTCTTCGACGGCGTCGGCCAGGGCGTGAAGCTGGAGCAGACCAGGGCGGTCGAGGCACCCGGCGTCACGCACCTCAAGTACCGCGTCGTCAAGTAACGACGCGGCCGGCGTTAGCTAATCGAGGTTCACCCAGGTCATCTTCACGCGAACGTACTTGTCCATCGCGTGCAGGGATTTGTCGATCCCGATGCCGGACTGCTTGAACGTCGCGAACGGAAGCGAGATGTCGCCGCGGTCGTACGCGTTGATGTAGACGTTGCCGGCGCGGATCGCCCGCGCGACGCGGAACGCGCGCCCGATGTCGCGCGTCCACACTCCTGCCGCGAGACCGTACGTCGTGTCGTTCGCGAGCTGGATGCCGCGCTCTGCGTCTTCGATCGGGATGACCGTCAGGACCGGGCCGAAGATCTCCTCGCGCGCGACCTTCGACTCATGGGTGGGATCCGTGAAGATCGTCGGCTCCACGTACAGGCCGCCAGTCTCCTCGAGCGCGCGGTTGCCGCCCGAGACGAGCTCGGCCTCCTGCTTGCCGGCCTCGATGTAGCCGAGCACACGCTCGAGCTGCGCGTCGTCGACGATGGCTCCCATCTTCGCCTCGGGTTGGAAGGGGTGCACCGGCTTCCAGGGCTCGGCGGCTGCGACGATCCGCTCGAGGAGCTCGTCGGCGACCGACTTCTCGACGAGCAGCCGCGAGCCGGCGTTGCACATCTGCCCGGCGTTCACGAACACGCCGTCCGCAATCGCCTGAGCAGCGGCCTCGATGCTGGGAGCGTCGGCGAGCACGACGTTCGGAGACTTGCCGCCGCACTCGAGCCAGACCATCTTCATGTTCGACTCGCCTGCGTAGCGGAGGAAGAGCTTCCCGACCTCGCCCGAGCCGGTGAACGAGATGACGTCCACGTCCATGTGGCGCCCGAGCGCCTGCCCCGCCGTCTCGCCGAAGCCCGGCACGACGTTCAGCACGCCCGGAGGCAGGCCCGCCTCGACCGCGATCTGGCCGAGGAGGAGCGCGGAGAGCGGCGTCTGCTCGGCAGGCTTCAGCACCACTGAGTTGCCGGTTGCGAGGGCCGGTCCCAACTTCCAGGCGGGCATCAGCAGCGGGTAGTTCCAGGGCGTCACCGCGCCCACGACGCCGGCCGGCTCCTTCGTCACGAGCGTGAGCGAGTTGGGCGGCGTCGGCCCGACCTCGCCGTACACCTTGTCGATCGCCTCCGCGTAGTAGGCGATGCACTGAGCCGTGAGCGACACCTCGCCGATCGAGTCGGCGATCGGCTTGCCCATTTCGAGCGTGGAGACGAGCGCGAGCTCTTCCTTGCGGTCGAGGATCGCGTCGGCGTACGCGAGCAGGATGTGCTTGCGCTTGCGCGGTGCGATTTGGGACCAGACGCCGTCCTCGAACGCCTTCCGAGCCGCCTGGACGGCGTCGTCGATCTCCGGAGTGTCGCCGGCGGCGACCGTCGCGAGGACGCGCCCGTCGACCGGGCTGCGCTTCTCGAACGTCTCGCCCGAGCGGGCGTCGACGGACTGGTTGGCGATGATCGCGCGGCCGTCGACCTCGAGCTCGGCGGCGCGCGTCTCCCATGTCGAAGGCTCGAGGGTGGTGCTCATGCGGCTCCTTTCGGTTCTAGACGATCAGAGTTTGCCCGACCGGCGCCTGCGCCAGGCCGCGAACCCCTCGAGCAGGCGCTCGCTGTGGGCGGGCTCGTCGGACCGAAGGTGGCGGGAGACGGCTTCGCGGTAGGCCTTGCCGACACGCCTCGAGTACGCGGCGAACCCCTCGTCACGCAACGGCTTCCAGTCCTCGCGGTACGGCGCGACCACATGCTCGTCCGACACCTTCCGCGCCGAGGTGAGGAATGCAAGTCCCACGCCTGCCGAGACCTCGAGGAGCGATCTCTCCTCAGCTTGGGCGGTGCGCCGCAGCGCCGAGTACAGGGCGGCGAGCTCCTCGGCGGAGGGAAGCGAGTCCGCGTGTGCGCGCAATTCCGTTAGCGATGCCCGCAGCTCTCGGAGCTCGAGTGGGGGAATGTCGATCATCCGCGCCGCACCGCCCGACGTCTGCTCGATCACGCCCAACACCTCGTCGACGGAGCGAGCGTCGACGTTCGGGGCGAGGAGCCCCGCCGCCTTCAGCTCCTGCGTCAGGGCGCTCAGATAGACGCGCGACCCGTGTGTGAAATCCGACGCTGCAGCGAGAAGCCAAAGCGGCGAGAACCCGAAGGCGGCGATCGAGCCGAGCTCGACGACGTTGCCCGCGCCTTTGCGCTTCGCAAGCTCCCCGACGTCGGGCTCGGGCTCGGCGGGCCGTGCGCGCTCGACACCGCCGACGAGCTCGATCGCTACGCGCAGGAGGTTCTTCGCGGTCGCCTCGTAGAAGCGCGAGCGCCGCACGAAGCGGGGAAGCGTGAGCGCGAACGTCTCCTCGAGGGTGCCGCCAAGCGCGGCCGCAGCCGCCCGCACGCCTCGCTCAGGAAGCGACGCGTAGTACTTCCAGCTCCGTTTCGACGCAGTCACTTCCCGCATCGTCGCAGAGGGCGGGTGCCGGAAAGAGGAGCGGAGAACCGAGCCTGCTACGATCGTTGGACATCCAGAGCGAGTCCGGTCTGCGCTCCGGCGCCTTCCCCACCCGTTCGCGACGAGTGAGGGGGGCATGTCATGGCAGACGGAACCGTCGGGCGGCTCGGCCAAACGGACGGTGTGATTCGCGGGGACGAAGGGCCGACGCAGCAAATCGGTTCCCTTGGCCCCGACGCCTCCGCAGGAGCGATCCGCGTACGCGGCACGATGTTGTGGTTCAACGCGGCGAAGGATCTTGGAGCGCTGCGAACCGACGACGGTGAACGCATGGACGTACTCGGGACGGCGTTCTTGCCCGGTGAGAAGCCCGCGGGCCGATGCGCCGGCGAGCTGGTCGAGTTCGAGACCCTTCACGGCCCGGTCGGACGCCTCGCGTTCGTCCCCGAGCCGAATGCGAGTCGAGCGCGTCTGCGCTCCCACCGTTTCTCGCGGCGCTAGCTCCGCGCTACGCGCGCGGAAGCACGAAGAAAGCGGAGGGGGAGGGATTCGAACCCTCGATCCGCCTAACGACGGATAACGGTTTTCGAGACCGAGCTAAGGCGGATTAGCAGGGGGTTCACATCCGGTGCGCCAGGTTGGTCGCCAGCGCCGCCCTGATCCCGAAACGGACAGTACATCCCTACGCACGCCGCCTCTAGTCGCGCGCGTCGCTTCGTAGCATCATCTGCGGGGATGGAAACGGCCGCTCTCGCCATCGTCGGACGCGACGAGGAGCTCTCGCTCGTCGCGGCATTCCTCCAAGCGCCCAATGACCTGCCCGGGACGCTTTTGCTCGAGGGTGAGGCGGGAATCGGCAAGAGCACGGTCTGGCGACACGGCGTCGAGCTTGCCCGGGGCAACGGCTTCCGTGTGCTCGAGACGCGGCCGTCGGAGAGCGAAACGAATCTGTCGTTCGCAGGCCTTGGCGATCTGCTCGGCGAGGCGGCGGGCGATCTCATGCCAGAGCTTCCGCCGCCGCAGGCGCGGGCGCTCGAGGTCGCTCTCCTGCTCCGCGAGCCCGGCGCCGCGCCGCCGGACCCGCGCGGGATCTCGACGGCCTTCCTCGGCGGGCTCCGCGCGCTGGCGCGCCATCAACCTCTCCTTGTCGCGGTCGACGATCTCCAATGGCTCGACCCGCCGTCGCTGGCCGTGATCGAGTACGCCGCCCGGCGGCTGAGGGACGAACCCGTCGCGCTTCTGCTCACCCGTCGCCTCGTGGGCGACGATGAGCCACTCGCGCTCGAGCGCGCGGTCGAAGAGCGCCTGCGGCGCTTGACTCTCGGACCGCTGAGCCTCGGTTCGTTGCACCGCCTGCTCCGCGAGCGGCTCGGGGTCACCCTTCCGCGCCCTCTGCTGCGTCGAATCCACGAGCTCTCGGGCGGAAACCCGTTCTTCGCGCTCGAGCTAGCCCGTGCGCAAGCGAGCGAGCCCGGGAAGTCAGCTGCCGGAGACGCTCGGGACGCTCGTCCGCGATCGGCTGGTAGCGCTTCCGGCCGCGACGCAGTACGCGCTGGCCGTCGCCGCGGCGCTTGCGCAGCCGACCGCCGAGCTAGTCGACGGTGTCGTCGAGGGCGGGGTCGACGCGCTCGGCGCAGCCGAGCATGCGCACGTCATCGAGCTCCAACGGGGCCGCATCCAGTTCGAACATCCGCTCCTCGCCTCGGGTGCGTACCTCGGGGTGGACGCGCCCAAGCGGCGCACGATCCACGCTCGGCTGGCGGAGCTCGTGCACGACCCGGAGGAGGCGGCGCGTCACCTGGCGCTTGCGGCGACAGGACCTGACGCGCACGTCGCTACTGCCCTCGCGGCGGCAGCGGACCATGCCCACGCGCGCGGCGCGCCAGCCGCTGCGGCCGAGCTGCTCGAGCGCGCAGCCGAGCTCACTCCCGCCGACGATCCTGCGGCCGCTCGCCGTCGGTCGGGAGACGCCGCCTACCACCACTTCGAATCGGGCGACAGCCGCCGCGCGCGCGTGCTCCTCGAGACGCTTCTCGCGCAAGCTGCGCCCGGCCCCGAGCGGGCACGAGTGTTGAACCGGCTCGCTCGCGTGCGCGCCTACGACGACGACCTGCGGGCGCCGATCGATCTCGGCCTACAGGCGATCGTCGAGGCCGGCCCCGACAAAGTCATGCGCGCTGAGGCTCATGAGGGCGTGGCGGGCGGTCTTTTCAAGCTGCGTGAACGGTTGGCCGAGGCCGTCCACCACGCCGAGGCAGCCGTCGCGCTCGCGCGCGATGTCGGGAACGAGGCGCTCCTGGCCGAAGCCCTCGGGACGCAGTTGCTGTCTCAGGCCATCCTCGGTCGCCAAGCGGCCACGGCGACGCTCGAGGAGGCGATCGCGCATCAGTCCGTGTGCGAGCACCTGCGACTCCTCGCTCAGCCGAAGTTCCAGTGCGCAGTCGTCTGGATGTGGCAAGAGGAGATCGAGCGTGCGCGCACCGCGTTCAGGGAGCTCATCGAGCGTGGCCGCGAGATCGGCGACGAAGGCTCGCTTCCGTACGTCCTCGTACTCCTGGCGCAGGCCGATTGCCTGGCCGGCGAGTTCGAGTCTGCGCGCCGTCATGCAGAGGAGGGCTACGAGCTCGCGGAGCAGGCTGGCCAGCGATCCCTCGAGGCGTACTTGCTCGGCGTCCGTGCGCTCGTCGAGGCTCATACAGGGCGCGCCGACCTCGCGCGCGAAGCGGGCGAGCATGCGCTGGCGCTCGCGGACGGCATGAACGCGCGGCCCGCGCAGCTGGTCGCGACAGCCGCTCTTGGGCTGCTCGAGCTCTCGCTCCAGCAGCCGGCGGCGACCGTTGAGCGCCTGAGTCCTCTCATTGAATTCGTGCAGAAGGAAGAGATCGCCGACCCGTGCTGGACGCGCTTCGCCATCGACCTTGTCGAAGCGCTGATCGAGGTTGCTCAGCTCGACGAGGCCCAGTCTCTGCTCGAGTGGTACGAAGGGAATGCCGTGCGGTTGGGACGGAACGCCGCACTCGCGCAGTCGTTGCGGTGCCGCGGCCTCCTGGCCGCTTCGGTCGGTGACTTCGGCAGCTCACTTGCCGCGTTTGAGCGAGCCCTTGCCGAGCACGACCGCTCCCGCCTCCCTTTCGACCGCGCGCGAACGCTGCTGGCCTACGGCGGCGCGAAGCGGCGCGCCAAGCAGAAAGCCGCTGCGCGGGAGATGCTCGAGCTTGCCCTCGCCGAGTTCGAACGCCTCGGCGCGAAGCTCTTCGCCGAGCGGACGCGGGGGGAGCTCAGCCGAATCAGCGGCCGCAGTCCCTCGGGCGGCGTGCTGACGCCCACTGAGCAGCGAATCGCGCAGCTTGTCGCCGAGGGACGCTCGAACAAGGAGGTCGCGGCGGCGATGTTCGTGACCGCGAAGACGGTCGAGACGAACCTGTCGCGGATCTACGCAAAGCTCGGCATCCACTCCCGAACCGAGCTTGCTCGCCGTATCGCGGAAGGCGTCCCGCCCGCCAAACTGTAGGGGTTTCCTGAATTTCGTCTCGCGCCGAGCCGCCGTAGCCTCGGGGCCATGGCTGATCCACTTGGGCAGGAGGCGAAATGAGAGGCATGGCGCAACTGGTCTGCGGCTTCGCGCTGGCAGGCCTCTTGGCGGCGTGTGGCAGCGAGTCCAACCCGTCGGAGCCGGACTCCAGCCGCAAACCGGAAGTGAAGAAGATCGCGGTTGGAAACCGACCCCTCGCCGTCGCGGTTGTGGACGGCGTGGTGTGGACCGCCAACCTCGGCGGGCACTCCCTGACGGCCGTCGACGCCGCTACGGAGACGCCGCTCGGCGAGGTGGAGCTGGAGGGCATGGGGCCGTCGGCTCTCGCCGCCGGCGACGGTGACCTCTGGGTCGGCAACTTCAGGACCGACACGGTCGCGCGCATCGATTCCACCACGCGCGAGCTCGTAGGCGATCCGATACGTGTTGGGCGCGATCCGCTCGCCCTCGCGGTCTCCAACGGCGTCGTTTGGGTCTCGAATGGCTCGGACGGAACCGTCAGCCGGATCGATGCGAGGTCGGGCAAGCCGCTTGGGAAGCAGATCGTGGTCGGGTCGGAGCCCTTCGCGGGTGCGGCCGGTGGGGGCATCGCCGTCGGTGACGGGGTGGTCTGGGTCTCGAATGCGGTGGACGGCACAGTCACGCGGCTCGACTCGGCGACGGCGAAGCCCATCGCCGAGCCCATCAAGGTCGGCCGCGGGCCGCTCGGTGTCACGATCGGCGAGGGCGCCGTCTGGGTTGCAAACTTCGACGGCGACTCGGTTACCCGTGTCGACCCCGACTCGGGCGAGACGACCGAGATCTCGGTCGGGGACGGCCCGACGACGGTGGCGGTCGGCGGCGGAGCTGTGTGGGTGGCGCACGCGACCGACGGCACGCTGCTGAGGATCGACGCGGCTACCAACAAGGTCGTCGGCGAGTTCGAGATTGGACCGCGTGCTCAGGCCATCGCTGTCGGCGCGGGCGCCGTCTGGGTCGCAAGCCAGGCGGCAGACACGCTGACCCGGGTCGCTTTCTAGTGCCGACGTTTCTGGTCGAGGTGTACATGCCGCGGTTGCGGGCGGGCGAGGTGGAGAAAGCCGCCGAGCGAGCCCGCGCCGCAGCCGCCGCGCTGCGTCGCTCGGGCTCCGATGTGTGCTACCTGCGCTTGATCTTCGTTCCCGACGACGAGACCTGTTTCCACCTCTTCGAAGCAGCCTCGGCCGAAACCGTACGGGTGGCGGGGCGCTTCGCGGGCCTCGCGTTCGACCGTGTGACAGAAGCGGTCGAGTCAGTCAACTCAGAAGGAGGAGAGAGATGAAGAGGATGATCGTCATTGGCGCAGCGCTGGCAGCGTTGGTAGCGCCGATAGGGAACGCATCGGCCGGGCCAAACGAAGGTGCCGGGTGCGTCGGCGCGTTCTCGTCGTTCTTCGCGCACGGCGGGGGCGAGCCCGAGATGTACAGGTACGAAGTCGCTCAGAACTTTGCGCACAACGCCCAGCCTGCGGGCCGCAACGTGTACAGCCACGTCGCGCAGTTCCACGGCTCAGTCGACGAGTGCTTCGACCAGACGAACGATTAGGTAACGGTGCGGAACATGACGCGGCCGGCGTGCCTTGTAGCCGGCCGCGTCGTCTTTAGTCGAGCGCTGAGGGTGGTTGGGAGGCGGAGGGGGAGGGATTCGAACCCTCGATCAGCCTAACGACGGATAACGGTTTTCGAGACCTCGCCCCGGCCCGCGTCCTCTCATCTTCGTCTCATCCGACCGCCCTATCGTGCGGACGCCGAATGTCCGATAAGGGTTGTGTCATGGGTATGAAGGCTGCGCTTGCAGGAATGCTCGAGGTGGGTATGGCCTCCGGAGTCACGCGAGCCCGTCCGACGGGCCTGCGGAAGGAGGACCGCTCGGTGGCGAAAACCACCGTGAATCCCATCGCTCCACTCGAGGCTCAGCCTCTGGCCGATCCGGATCCCGTCCTCGCCCGCGCAGCGGAGATCGTTCGAGAACGAGGGCTGTGCCAGGGTCCCTGGGCAGCGGGCGGCCCGCTGTGCGCGGCAGGCGCGGTCGGCGAAGCCGCGGGGGAGCTCAGCCTTCATCGAACGGAGATGGAGGGCAAGGTGCTTCGGTTCGCGGGCTCTCTGGGCGGCTCAACCGCCAGGTACGTCCACGGTTGGAACGACACGCCGGGACGCAGCGCCGGGGACGTGGCAGAGGCGCTCGAGCGAGCCGCCTACGGGCTTTGAGGTGATGGTCGCCCGAATTGGTCGGCTCCTCTCATCTTCCTATTGCCCGTCCTAGCCTAGAAAGCAGCTTCCCTCGCGGGAGGTGCACCCGTCCCGCAACCGACTGCCAGCTACGACGATCTTGGACACGAGAGGACATGGCGTGAGAAACAAAATTCACTTGCTCGCGCCAGTCGTTGGGGTGGTTGTCCTCCTTGCAGTTGCATGCGGTGCTCCCGAGTCGGACTTCGGTGCCGACCCGTCGTGGAAGCAGGAGTTTGGCATTTCAGAGTGTGAGTTAGCGTCCACGGGGCGAAATCAGTTCTTCATCCTGGAGCGTGGATTCCAGCTCGTTCTCGAAGGAGGCAGTGAAAAGGTTCAGATAACAGTTCTCGACGACACGAAAACGATCAGCGGAGTGCTCGACGAAACCGGGAAGGTTACGAGCATCACGACGCGCGTCGTCGAGGAGAGGGAATGGAAAGACGGGGAGATAATCGAGGTCTCGCGAAACTTCTTCGCTATTTGCCCGTCAACAAAAGACGTCTTCTATTTTGGTGAAGAGGTCGATGACTACAAGGACGGAGAAGTGTTCAGTCACAGCGGAGCGTGGCTGGCAGGGAAGAAGGGTGCGAAAGCCGGCTTGATCATGTCCGGCGATCCGACCGTCGGCATGAGGTACTACCAGGAGATTGCCCCAGATGTGGCATTGGACCGAGCCGAGGTCGTGAGTCTTGACGAAACCCTCGAGACGCCAGCAGGCTCGTTCTCGAATAGCCTGAAGACACAGGAGGGGAACGCCCTGGATCCGGGTGAAAAGGAATTCAAGACCTACGCCCCCGGAATCGGGCTAAGTCAAGAGGAATCCTTGCTCTTGACCTCGTACGGCTTCACCGGCACGCGATAAGGATCAGCCGGCCCTTAGATCGGGGAGGGCATCCGGCCTGCAAAGCAAGGCTAACGACCCACCGCGATGCCTATTGGGCGCCAAGCGGCTCCGCGGCGCCTCACTGTACGTGGAGGCGCGTGCCTCCAGTTTCAGCGCCTCGGAGCGGGCCTCGGCCAGGGCGCTTTGGCTCAGGTGCACCACCTTGGTCAGTCCCAATTCCTCTTTATCTGCATCCTCACCTCGCCAGCCGGTTCGAACGTTGCCGACGCCACGGGCGTAGTACTTGAGCTGATGGGCGCCCGGCTTGTCCGGCTCGAATTCGTCGGTCACCAGAACGTCTTCGAAACAGCCAGCGGGAACGCACGTCTTCTGCCCCATCTTGAATGTCTTCGCGAAGTCGTCCCAGAAGTACGGCGGGGGTGCGAACCCCATGGAGTAGGCGGGCGCTTTCAGCCGCGGCTCGGCCTTCACCCAGATCCCCGGTTTCGCACCGTGCAGGCCGGCGAGCCAGGCACTGCCCCCGACGAACTCGCCTTCCTCGAACGTCTCGCTGTACTGACCCAGATGCCAGATGTTCCCCTCCTTGTCCTGCGCGAGGAAGATCAGCTCTGTCTCCACCAGCTCGCCATCGCTGTAGTCCCGGTCCCAGCCGACGACGGTGCGCACGCCGTTGATCACTTTCGTCAGGTCGGTGATGGTGAACACGATGCTGTGAGGGATGCGCCCCTCCTCTTCCTCTGTCGACCCCTTCCAGGTCCATCGGGTCCCGGGCTTCAGGGGAAACCACTCGTTGTCGATCGTGGTCGAGGTGTCGTCGAACAGGCTGACGTCGAAGTCCTCCGCGGAGACCTCTCCTCCAGAGACCTCGCTTTCCGTGGTCGTTCCTTGTGCGGTGTCAGTTGTTCCCTGTGCGGTCTCGGTACTCGTGATCGCTTCGGACGAACCGTCGCCACTGCATGCCGAAGCCGAGAGCGCCAGGAGCGCTACTCCCAGGAAGACGACGCAAAGACTTCCGAACCCCATCTCTTGTGGGCGAATGCTGGTCTTCACCATCGGACGCTTCCTTTCAGGCTGTGCACAGGCCGACATCAGCGACTTGCTCGGGACGCACGTCCCTTCCTGCCCTTCGCGAAGCCAGGTAGAGCGACGGCAGGACGAACAGGTTGAGCAGCGTCGCGGTGACGAGTCCGCCGAGGATCGTGACCGCGAGCGGGTGCTCGATCTCGTTGCCCGGAACCGCGCCGGCGATCACCAGCGGCACGAGCGCCAGCCCCGTCGCCGAGGCCGTCATCAGGATCGGCGCGAGCCGGTCCTTCGCGCCCTGCAGCACGAGCTCCGGGCCGAACGGGACGCCCTCCTCCCGCTCGAGGTGCTGGAAGTGGGCGACCATCAGGATGCCGTTGCGCCCGGCGATGCCGAGCACCGTCAGGAACCCGACCAGCGAGCCGAGCGACAGGATGCCGGTGTCGAGCTTCGCCGCCAGCACCGCGCCCGCGAGGGCCATCGGCAGCAGCAGGAAGACCAGCACCGCGAGCCGGACGCTGCCAAGCGCGGCCTGGATCAGCAGGAAGATCACGATCATCGCGAGGATCCCGTAGAGCAGCAGGTCGTCCTGCGCCGCGTTCAGCTCCGGCGCCTCGCCGAGCACCTCGGCGTGGTAGCCGGGCGGCATGTCGACCTTCGCCAGCTCCTTCTTGACGTCCGCCGACCGTCGAGGCCAGGTCGCGGCCCGGCCACGTCGGCGGAGGCGTCGAGGCGGCGCGTCTGCCGCTCGTGCTTGATCGCGTTCGCGATCGGCTTGATGTCGATGTTGGCGATCCGCTTGAGCGGAACCTGCCCGCCGTTGGGCGTGTCGATCGGCAGGTTCTCGATGTCGGTCACGCTGTCGCGGAAGTCCTTCTGCGTCCAGACGTGCACGTCGTAGGCCTTGCCGCCGCGCGAAGATGTCGCCGACCTCCTCGCTCGCGATCAACGCGGACGACTGCCGGCGCACGTGGCCCGGGCGTGATCCCGTAGCGCCGCGCCGCACCGACCTTCACTTCGACCTCGATCTGCGGGATCTGCTCGATCTGCTCGACGGCCGGATCGACGGTGCCCTCGACCTTCGCCAGCCCCTGGACGATCTCCTCGGCCTTCTTCTTGAGGACGCTCGACGTCCGGGCCGAACGTCGCGCACGACGATCGACTCGTTCGAGCCGCTCAGCACCTCCTTGACGCGCTCGCGCAGGTAGGTCTGCACGGTGCGGTAGAGGCCGGGGTAGCTGTCGATCATCTCCCTGATCTCGGCCGACGCTGTCGTCGTAGTCGTAGTCCGTGTCGAGGCTGACCCACTGCTCGTCGAAGTTCACGCCGTGGATCTCGTCGCCGAGCAGCGCCTGGCCCGATGTGGGACGAGCACTTCTCGACCGCCGGGATCTCCTCGAGGTAGTCCTTGCAGCCCCGGTTCGAGATCCGCATCGTCTCCTCGCAGCGACGTGCCGGGCTTGGTCGCCCAGTACGTGATCAGGTCGTTCTCCTTGAAGTTCGGCAGCAGCGACTGGCCGAGCGTCGGGTAGACGAGCAGGCCCGCGCCGATCACGGCCGCCGCGGTCAACGATCGCCGGGATGCGGCCTGCGCATGACGACGGCCAGAGCTGCGCCGTAGCCGCGCTTCAGCACCCGCGTGAGCGGCGACTCCTTCTGCCTGTGTCCCCTCGAGAGCAGCAGCAGGCACAGTGCCGGCGTGACCGTCGTCGCGACCAGCATCGACGACCAGCACCGCGAGCCCGTAGGCCAGGACGAGCGGCTGGAAGAACGAGCCGGAAAGCCCGGACAGGAAGAACACCGGGACGATCGCGCAGACGTCGATCAGAGTCGCGTAGATGATCGCGCTGCGGACCTCGACCGACGCGTCGAGCACGACCTTGAACGTCGACACCTCGCGTCCTTCGGCGCGCGCCTGGCGCAATCGCCGCACGATGTTCTCCACGTCGATGATCGCATCGTCGACCACCACCCCGATCGCGACCACCAATCCGGCCAGGATCATCACGTTGATGACCGTGCCGAACATCTCGAGGACGACCAGCGCGCCCACCAGCGACAGCGGGATCGCGATCAGGCTGATGAACGCCGTCCGCCACTCGAACAGGAAGGCCGCCAGGATCAGGATCACGAGCAGGATCCCGAGCAGCATCGCCTCGATCAGGTTGTCGAGAGCCATGTCGATGAACGTGGCCGGCCGGAAGAGGCCGTCGTGGACCTGGATGCCGGGCAGGCCCGGCTTCATGTCGTCCATCGCCTCCTCGACGCCCTTCGTCACCTCGAGCGTGTTGGCGCCGGGCACCTTCTGGACGATCAGCATGCAGGCCGGCGCTGCCGCCGATGCCGGCGTCGCCCCAGAGCGGCATGGTGTCCTCGACCACGCTGCCGAGGTCGCTCAGACGCAGCCGGCTCGCCGTTACGCCGCTCGAGCGGGACCTTCGCGAGGTCCTGCGCGTCGAGCGACCGGCTGGATGTTGCGGACGTTCATCCGCTGGCCGTTCGACTCGACGAAGCCGCCGGTGCCGACCGTGAACGCCTCCTCGAACGCGAGCACGCCGGCGTGACAGCGAGTTCGACGTCGTCTCCATGACCTGGTTCAGCGAGATGCCGTGCTCAGCCAGCTCGCGCGGATCGACCTGGACGTGCCGCTGCTTGAGCCGCTCGCCGTAGATCAGCACCTGGGCCACGCCGGGCACGCGCGTCAGCCGCTGCCTGATCTTCCAGTAGGCGATCGCCGACATGTCGATCAGCGACACCTCGTCCGACGTCAGCCCGATCTTCAGGATCCGGCTCGTCGACGAAAGCGACGGCATCATGAACGGTGGGCTCGCCCACTGCGGCAGCTGGGACGTGACGCCCGCGAGGCGCTCCTGCACGAGCTGCCGCGCGTGGTTGCGGTCGGTCCCGCGCTTGAAGTACATCTTGATCGACGACACCTGCTCGACCGAGTAGGAGCGCATCTCGTCGACGCCCTCGATTCCGCTGAGCGCGTCCTCGATCGGGATCGTGATCAGCTCCTCGACCTCGGTCGACGAGTTACCGGTCGCGAGCGTCTGCACCTCGATGATCGGCGGGGCGAACTCGGGGAACACGTCCGTCTCCGCGTTGCGGGTCTGGAAGAACCCGAACATCAGCAGCGCCGCGGCGCCGAAGACGGCGAGCCACCGGAACCGCAAGCTACGAGCGACTATCCAACGCATTACTGCGAACCCCCGTCCGTGGTCATGGATGCTGGTTGAGAATCTCGTACTCGGTCGCGAGCAGCTCGGCCGAGCCCGTCGTCACGATCGTCGGTGCCGGCCGGAGGGCCGTCCGACAGCAGCGCCCGGTCGCCGTGCACCCGAACGACCTCGATCGGAGCGCGGCTGTACGTCTCGCGCCTTCGGCTTCGTGTACACGAACACGTCGCCGTCGGGGTTGTAGATCACCGCGTTGTGAGGTACGACCTTGCGGTTGCCCTCCGTCGCGCGGACCGTCGGTCGTCTCGACAGGCAAGCAGAGCCGCGGTCGCGTCCTCCATCTTGACCGGCTTGATGGCCGCGTCCTCGGGTCCTATCGACCTCGTAGGGCTGGTTCTCCCGCAGGTTCGACGCCACCTCCGAGCACGCCCGCCAGCACCAGCCCGGAGGCGAGCACTGCGAGACCTGCGCCGATGCGGCGCAGCGTCTAGACGGCCCGCTGAGGCTCACCCGACTCACCTCCATCCTTGGCTTGTGCGACGCACCGCGCACCGAGCGCCGCACGACACCGTCTGCCGGCGCCGTCCGGCTCGATGCCGACCCAGCGATGCATCAGCTCCTCCTCCGGCGACAGCGTCGGCTGACGACCACCGAAGCGGAGGTACAGCGCCGGCAGTACGAACAGGCTCACGAGCGTCGTGGTGACGAGCCCGCCCAGGATCACGACCGCCATCGGGTGCACGACCTCGAGGCCGGGCTGAGTGCCCATGACCACGAAGACGAGGGCGACCACGCCCAGCGCGACGGCGGTCGTGAGCATCGGGCCCAGCCGCTCGCGCGCCCCGCGCGCGACCAGCTCCGGCCCGAACGCCTCGCCCTCGTAGCGCTCCAGGTCCTGGATAGCGACGGATCAGCGTCAGCACGTTGCGCGACTGCGATGCCCGAGCAGCGCCAGGAACCCGACGAGCGACCCGAGCGAGTAGCCCGCCGTCGATCAGGGCCGCAAACGCTCCGCCCGCAGAGGGCGACCGGCAGCATCGCGAAGGCGAGCACCGCCAGCCGCCAGCCGCGGACGGCGGCCTGCATCAGCAGGAAGATCGCGATCAGCGACCGCGAGCGCCGCGCCGATCATCGAGCCCGAGGTTGATCTCGGAGCTCGTGGTCTGCGTCAGCACCTCCGCGTGGTACTCGAGCGGGAACGTCGGCGCTGCTGGAGCCGGTCCTCGAGCTCGTTCGCGACGGAGTCGAGGCTGCGCCCGCTGACGTCGGCCTTGACGTCGAGGTAGCGCGAGACCTTGTCACGCGGAATCGAGATCGGCACGTCCGCGATCCGCACGTCGGCCACCTGGCCGAGGCGCACGTGCCCGCCGCCGGGCGTGTCGAGCAGCAGGTTGCGGATGTCGGCGATGCTGCGGCGCGTCTCCGGCGTGCCCTTGACGACCACCTCGAACACCTTCTGGTCCTCGAACACGCTTCCGACGATGAGACCCTGAGACCAGGGTCGCCTCCGCGCGGCGCACGTCGCCGGGCTTGATCCCGAACTGCGCGAGCCTTGTCGAGATCGACCTCGATCTCGACGTTGGGCTGCGTCGTCAGCTGCTCGACGCGCGGATCGACGACGCCGTCGGTCTGCGACATCAGCGTCTGGACCTTGTTCGCCTCGCGGCGCGAGAACGTCGAACTTCTCGCCGAAGACGCGCACGACCAGCGGCTTGTCCGACCCGGTCAGGACGTCGAGCCCGTCGCCGGTGGCCAGGTTCTGACCGTCCCGCAGCGCGCCGACGTCCCGGATCTTCTGCTCGGAGTAGGTGATGACGTCGCTGCGGACTCCCTGCACGTCGGCGACCGCGTCCTCGATCGACGCGAACGTCTTGTCGTAGTCGGCGCCGGAGTCGATGCTCACCCACACGTCGCCGGAGTTCACGTCCTGGCGCTGGTCGCCGGCGACCGCGCGGCCGACGTGCGCGCCGACGTTGTCGACGCCGTGCAGCGACGCGCAGCTCGCGGCTGACCTGCGTCGCGATCTCCGTCATGCGCGTGTTGGACGTGCCCGGCTCCGCGTCAAGGCTCACGAGCACGTCGCGGTCCTTGAACGAGGGGATGACCGACTTGTCCTGCAGCGCGAATGCGAGCGCACCGACGACGACCAGGGCGGCTGCACCGATGATGATCGGGCGCGTCTTGCCGGCGACCTTCGACAGCGCCGAGTCGTAGCGCGGCCGGAGTCGCGGCCAGCAGCGGCGACTCGCGAGCGAACGCCAGTCCCGCGCGAGAAGAGCAGCAGGCTGAGTGCCGGCGTGACGGTCAGGGCGACCACCATCGCGGTGGCGACAGCCAGCGCGTACGCGAGCGCGAGCGGCTCGAAGAACGCGCCTGGGCGCCCCTCCATGACCGCCACCGGCACGATCGCGAGCAGCGAGATGAACGCTCGCGTACGCGAGCGGGCTGCGCATCTCAGCGTCGCATCCCGAACGATGTCGGCGGTCGGCCTGTCGCTGCCGGCTTCCCGGTGCTGGCGCAGCCGCCGGGCCACGTTCTCGGCCCCCGCGACAGCTTCGTCGATCACGACCGCGAGGCCGACCGCGAGGCCCGCGAACGAGATCGCGTTGAACGTCTCGCCGAGCATGTCCAGCACCAGCGCCGCGGCGATCAGCGACAGCGGGATCGTGAACAGTGCGATCAGCACCGTGCGCCACTGGAACAGGAACGCCGCGATCGACCAGCGCGAGCAGGATGCCCGCGATCACGAGCGCCAGCGTGAGGTTGTCGATCGCGTCCTCGATGAAGGTCGCAGGCCGGAACACCGACGTGTCCGGGTCCATGCCCCCGAGACCGGGCTTGAGGTCTTCGAGCGCGGCCTCGACGCCGCGGGTGACCTCGAGCGTGTTCTTGCCGGGGAACTTCTCGACGACGAGCATCAGCCCGTCGCCGTCGTTCACGACCGCGTCGCCGATCAGCGGCTGGTGGTCCTCGACGACGGTGGTCACGTCGCCGAGGCGGACGCTTGCCGCCCGTGCCCTCGACGGGGACCTTGCTCAGCTCCTTCGGGTCGGTGAGCTTGTCGAACACGTGGCGGACGCCGAGCCGCTGCTGCGGCGTCTCGATGAACCCGCCGGTGCCCGGGAACGACACCCTCGACGAAGGACAGCGGCGAGGAGATCTGCGCGTTCGCGGTGCGTCTCGACGACCTGCTTCAGCGTCACGTTGCTTGTCACGCAGCCTCTCCGGGTCCACCTGGACCTGGAGCTGCCGGTCGCGGAAGCCCCAGATCGCCACGTTCGCGACGCCGGGCACGCCGAGCAGGCGCGGCTGGAGCGTCCAGCGCGCGATCACGGACTTCTCGATCGGCGTCACCTTGTCGGACGCGAGCGAGAACATCAGCAGCCGGCTCGACGACGAGTACGGCTGGAGCATCACCGGCGGCTTGGAGATGTTCGGCAGCGCGGCGGCGCCCATCTGCGTGAGGCGCTCCTGGACGAGCTGCCGCGACCCGTGTAGAGGTCGAAGTCGTCCTCGAACACGAGCGTGATCGAGGACAGGCCCGGAAGCGACTCCGAGCGCATCACGTCGATGCCCTCGACGCCGTTCAGCAGGTCGGCCTCCATCGGGACGGTGACGAGCTGCTCGACCTCCTCCGCGGACAGGCCGAGAGCCTCCGTCTGGATCTCGACGTACGGCGGCGTGAACTCGGGGAGGACGTCTACCGGCGCATCACGCAGCTGCGCGATGCCAACGCCCATCGTCAACGCGGCGGCGGCCAGGACCAGGAGCCGGAACCTAAGGCTCGAGGCGATGATCCAGCGCGTCACTGGACGCCCCCCTGCCGATCTCGGCTAGCGAGCGTCTGCTGCAGGAGGCTGGGCGCGCCCCCCGTATGGTCGCGGAGGCGACCCTGAGTCTCCAGCATCCCGATCCTGCATCCCGTCCCCTTGCTGATGACTTGAGGGCGCCAGTCTCCTACTTCGAGGCGGATCCGTCAAAGGTCCGAGGCGAATTGATCAACGGGTTCGGGCCCGAACCCCGCGCAGCTTGACGCTCTGGCGTGGTGCGCGCCACTTGGGCGCCAGCGGAGTCTTGTTGGGGCGGACGAAGGCGGACTAGGGCGGATAAGCGACCCGCGCGTCGGATGGCGGTCACGTTCGAAAAGCCGCCGACATGCGCGGCTTTCGGCCCAAAGAGCGGAGGGGGAGGGATTCGAACCCTCGATCCGCCTAACGACGGATAACGGTTTTCGAGACCGCCGCATTCGTCCGCTCTGCCACCCCTCCGGTGTGCGGTTGCGACGCGAGGCGGAGAAGGAGGGATTCGAACCCTCGAAGGAGGTAATTACCCCCTTAACGCCTTAGCAGGGCGCCGCCTTCAGCCACTCGGCCACTTCTCCGTTGGCCGTCCATGGTAACAACGGCCTCCCGGGGTCCCTCGCGCGCGCGAGTCATTAAAGAGCGAAGCCCGCCTCGGTGGTGTATGGAGCCGCTAGGCCGAAACGGGCATTCGCCAGACGCCGGGGGTGTGAGGGGAGCCGGCACCTCCATCATGCGCCCGGGGCTCCGGAGGGGCGTCCCCAGCAAGGGGGATTTGTTTAGCCTCGCGCCGTGCGGATCGGCCGGCGCGAGGTAACCGTCACAAATCTCGACAAGGTCTTCTTCCCGGAGAGCGGCCTGACGAAGGGCGATCTCATTCGCTACTACGTCGACGTCGCCGACTTCATTCTTCCGCACGTCCGCGACCGCCCCATGCAAATGCTGCGTTACCCCGACGGCGTGGACGGGTTCTTCTTCTACCAGAAGCGCGTTCCGAATCCGCATCCCGACTGGCTCGAGACGGTGCACATCCTCTTCCCGGGCAGCGGGCGCACCGCCGACTTCCCGGTCGTCACCGAGGCGGCCGGCCTCGCGTGGATCGTCAACCTCGGCTGCATCGACCTGCACACCTGGCACTGCCGGGTGGACGACGTCGAGCGGCCGGACTACATGCTCATCGACCTCGACCCGAGCGAGGGGAACCCCTGGACGCACGTGCGCACGATCGCGCTGGTCGTCAAGGAGGTCATGGACGAGCTCGGCCTGCCGAGCTTCCCGAAGACGTCGGGCGCGACCGGCCTGCACATCCTCGCGCCGATCCGCCCGGAGCTCGTGTTCAAGGAGGTGCGGCGCTTCGCCAAGGCGCTTGCGCAGGAAGTCGAGAAGCGCATCGACGACCAGGACGTCGCGACGACGACGTGGAAGGTCGCCGACCGCCGCGGCGTCTTCGTCGACTACGGACAGAACGCGCGCGACCGGACGATCGCATCCGCGTACTCGATCCGCCCCAAGCCGGACGCCCGCGCTTCTGCGCCGCTGCGGTGGGAAGAGGTGGCGGACTCCGACCCGGCCGCCTTCACGCTGCAAACGATGCGCGCGCGACTCGAAGAGGTCGGGGACCTGACGGCGGGGATGTGGCGGCGAAAGACGAGCCTGGCGCCGCGCTTCAAGAAGCTCGGCCTAGAAGCCCCGCAACAGTAGGGTCGCCGCGCTTCGGCTTCCTGCGCACCTGCTCGAAGGTGCAGTCCTCCGGATCCTTGTCGGGGCGGAAGCGAAGGAAGCGCGTGCCGTGACGGAAGCGCTGGCCCTGCCACTTGTCGTACTTGATCTCGACCGACGAGCTCCGGCTTGACCGGGCTCCACTCGAGCTCGACCTTCGGCCGCCAGCGGCTCGGCGCGCCGCGCGGCATGCGTGACGGCTCGCCGCCGAGCAGCGGCTTGACCCGCTCCTCGATCTCCTCGCGGCGCCCGCGTGCTCCGGCCGAGGCGGCGCCGACGTGGCGGATCTGACCTTCGTCGTCGTACAGGCCGAGCAGAAGGCTCGCGAAGTTGCCGCCCTTCTCGCTCCACGTCACGCCCACCACGACGGCGTCGGCGGTCTTGCGCTGCTTCACCTTGAGGACGGCCTCGCGCGAGCCCGGCATGTAGGGGAGGCCGAGCCGCTTGGCGATGACTCCGTCGAACCCGGCGACGTCGAGCCGGTCGAGCCACTTCTCCGCCTGCTTCGTGTCGCGGCTCGCGGGTGAGATGGCGAAGGGGAGCTTCTCGACCTGAGCTCGCCGCTCCTCGAGCGGCAGCTTGTGCAGGGCCTTCTTGCTCCAGAGGAGGACGTCGAAGCAGACGAACTCGGCCGGGATCTCGGCCGAGAGCTTGCGGATCCGGCTCTCGGCGGGGTGGAGGCGCATCTGGAGCGCGTCGAAGTCGAGCGAACCGCCGCGCTGGATCACGATCTCCCCGTCCACAGCCGACCCCGGCGGCAGCTGCTCGGCCAGCTCACCCAGCTCGGGGAAGTAGCGCAGGAGCGGGCGGGCGTTCCGGCTCCAGACGTTGAGCTTGCCCTCGACATTCTCGACGATTCCCCGGAAACCGTCCCATTTCGGCTCGTACTGCCACTCGCCCTCGGTAGGGAGCTGATCGACGAGCTCGGCCTCCATGGGCGGGAAGGGCAGTTTCGAGGAGGGCACGGCTGCGGAGACTATCGCCCTCGACGTAACGGAAATCGGCCCTGGCCCGTCTAAGGACCAATGCGGAGAGTTGCCATCACCGGGGTCGGCGCCGTCACGCCGCTCGCCAACGACGCCAAGTCCACGTGGCGAGGCCTGCTCGAGGGCCGGAGCGGCATCGACACGATCCGCGCCTTCGACCCGAGCCCCTTCGACGTGCAGATCGCCGGCGAGGTGAAGGACTTCGAGCCGGCCGGTCTCGTACCGGCCAAGGAGATGCGGAGGATCGACCGCAACGTCCTCTTCGCGCTCTCCGCCGCCAAGGAGGCGCTTGCCGATGCCGGGGCCAACGGCTACCGGCCCGAGCGCATGGGCGTCGTGGTCGGCTCGTGCATCGGCGGGTTCAACCAGCTCATGCAGCAGCACGAGGTTCTCCAGGAGCGCGGGCCGGACCGCGTTTCCCCGAGCTTCATCCAGAACATCCTCGTCGACTCCGCCAGCGGGCAGCTGGCGATCGAGCTCGGCATCCGCGGGCCCAACTACGCCGTCGTCTCGGCCTGCGCGACCGGGTCGCATTCGGTGGGGGAGGGGGCGGAGCTCATCCGCCAGGGCCACGCCGACGCCGTGCTCGCAGGCGGCACCGAGGCCTGCATCCACCCGCTCATCCTCGCGGGCTTCTGCTCGATGCGCGGCCTCGCCTCGGCCAACGGCGATCCGACGACGGCCTCGCGGCCGTTCGACGCGACACGCGAAGGGTTCGTGATGAGCGAGGGCGCCGCCGTGATGATGCTCGAGGACCTCGAGGCGGCCCAGGCGCGGGGCGCGCGCATCTACGCAGAGATACTCGGGTACGGCGCTTCCAACGACGCGTACCACATGGCCGCTCCCGATCCCGGGGCGACGGGCGTGGTCGAGATGATGCGCCAGGCGCTCGAGCGCTCGGGGGTCGAGCCCGACGACGTCGACTACATCAACGCGCACGGCACCGCGACGCCGCTCGGCGATGCGGCGGAGACGAAAGCCATCAAAGAGGTGTTCGGCGAGCACGCGTACGACCTGGCGGTCTCCTCGACGAAGTCGGAGCTCGGGCACATGTTCGGGGCCGCGGGTGCGGTCGAGTCGATGGTCTGCGCGCTCGCGATCCACGAGGGCGTCATCCCGCCGACGATCAACTACAAGAACCCCGATCCCGCTTGCGACCTCGACTACGTGCCGAACGAGGCGCGCGAGGCGGAGATCCGCGTGGCGCTCTCGAACGCCATGGGGCTCGGCGGCCACAACGGCTGCGTCCTGGTCGGCCGCGTCGACTCTTAGGAGGGCTTGACGAAACACAGCTGATGCCGCCTGGCCGCGCTGATCGCCCCAGGCTGCGTCCTCAGTCGCGCCCGTACTTCAAATCCAGTACGAACGCTCCCTGCGTCCGTTGCCTCGCGCCGCCCATCGCACCCATTCGGCGGAGCGAATTCCGCCAAACCCTCCTAGCCGATTGCGTCGGGCGTGAGCTCGGCCAGCGAGCCGAGCACGTCGTCCGCGGAGGCAAGGGCTTCGTCGTGCGGCGGGTACTGCGGATTCGGGATGGCGAGCACGCGCATCCCGGCGGCCTTCGCCGAGAGGATCCCGTTCTCGGAATCCTCGACGGCCGCGCAGCGCTCGGGCGCCACACCGAGCCGCCGGGCCGCTTCCAGGTAGACGTCAGGCGCAGGCTTCCCGCGCGGGACCTCCTCGGACGAGACGGTGGCCGCGAAGAAGCGGTCGAGATCTGACAGCTCGAGCACGAGATCGATGAGCTCGCGGTTCGAGGAGGAGGCCACGCCGAGCGGCCATCGCGCGGCTAAGCGCTCCACCGCCTGGTGGGCGCCCTCGATCAGCGGGAGCTCGTCGCGGTAGATGCGCTCGAGCCTGCGCACCACCTCGGCCGAGATCTCCTCAGGCTCGTCCTCGATCCCGATGTCGTCGCGCATGTAGCGCGACCACTCCGGCGAGCTCATCCCCATCATGTCGCGCGAGGCGTTCTCGCTCCAGCGGCCGCCCCGTTCCTCGGCCAGGTTCTGGCGCGCCTCGTCCCAGACGTGCTCGGAGTCGATGAGCACCCCGTCCAGGTCGAAGACGACGGCCTCGATCACAGCGAGATGTAGCCCTGGCCGACGTGCACGAGGGCAGGCCCGCCACGCCCGACCTCCGCCTGCGTCACCTCGCCGACGAACAGCGTATGGTCGCCGGCGGCGTGCTCGGCCCCCGTCCGGCAGCGCACCCAACCGAGGGCGCCCTCGATCTGAGGCGGGCCGTCGACCTCTCGCAGCGAGATCCCCTGCCAGTGCGCGAACGGCGGAACACCGCGCGAGAAGTGCTGCGCCACCGTCTCCTGGTCACCCGCCAGGAGCGAGAGCGCAAACTCACCCGCCTCACGCAGGAGCTCGTGCATGGCCGCCTCTCTGGCGACGCTGACGCCGACGAGCGGCGGCTCGAGCGAAAGCGAGACGACCGACCCGAGCGTGAGGCCGAGCCTCTGGCCGTCGAGGTCGATCGTGAGCACGGCGACGCCGGAGGGAAAGCTGCGAAAGAGTCGGCGGAGCTCTTCGGGAGAGATCAGCGCCGGCGCTCGAAGTCGAGCGCGTCGGTGAGCGACTCTTCCTCGCGCCCCTTCCGCACCGGCTCGACGAGCGCGTCCTGAAGCTGCGCGGAGAGGTCGCGGAGACCTTCGACGACGCGCTGACGGCGCTCCTCGAGCGCCTTCGACTCCCGCTGGAGCATCTCATGGCGGCGTCGTGTGTCTTGCTGCATCTGCTCCGACATCTCCTGGCTCGCTTCGCGGGTGGCGCGCGCCTGCGTTTCCGCCTCGGACAGGATCCTGCGCGCCTCCTCTTCGGCATCGCGTCGCTGCTGCGTCGCGTAGGAGTCCACGGCGCTCCTGATGTCGCGCGCGTAGTCCTCGGCGTCTTCCCGCAGCTGCTCGGCCTCGCGCGTCAGCTCGTCCACGCGCGTCGCTGCGGTCGCCTCCGCTTCCTGGATGATGCGAACGCCCTCCCGGCGGGCATCCACGCGGATCTGGTTCGCCGCCTCCTCGGCCGCGTTGAGCACGTGGGCGACGCGGTCGCCCAGCTGTGTGTGCTCGCGGCGGGGTTCACGTTCTTCCGCCTCGTACGACGCTCTGTCCCCCAGTTCAGACACCGGTCTTTACCCCTTTGCTCGCGGCCGCAGGGGGAACCTTTACATCCGCCGTCGAAAACTTCAACCGGAACTCCCGCCTGCAGGCAGAATCCCGGCGGGATGGCCCATTTGCGCCTGATCGAGGTGGGGGAGGCGACCGGCGACCTCAAGCGGGAGTACGACTCGGCCGTCAGCCGGGCCGGCAAGGTCTTCAACATCGTCAAGGCCATGTGCTTGCGGCCGGCCGTCCTCAGGCGCTCGATGGACCTTTACAAGGAGATCATGTTCGGCCCTTCCGAGCTGGCCCGGGCCGAGCGCGAGCTGCTCGCCGTCGTCGTCTCGCGGGCGAACGACTGCCACTACTGAATACGCGCGCACGCGAACGACCTCCGTGCCGAGGGCGCCCCGGAAGAACTCGCAGAGCACGCGGCCCACGACTATCGCGCCGCGGACCTCGAGCCCCGCGTTCGCGGCCTCTGCGACTTCGCGGTCAAGGTGACCCACGAGCCGGCGTCGGTCGGGGCGACGGACGTCGACGCGCTTCGAGCCCTCGGGTGGAGCGACCCGGCGATCCACGACGCCATCCAGGTGATCGCCTATTTCAACTACGTGAACCGCGTCGCGGACGCCGTCGGGATCGAGGACGAGCCGGACTGGAACTGACAGGCGCGCGCGCTAGTCTCCGCGTTCGATGAAGATCTTCGTGATCGGAGCCGGCCAGGTGGGCTCCACGGTGGTGGAGGCTCTCCACCACGAGCACCAGATCACGCTGATCGACCTCGACCGCAGCAGGCTTCAGTCCCTTGCCCACCAGTACGACATCGCCACCGTCGAGGGCAACGGCGCCAGCAGGCGGACGCTGCAGGATGCGGGCGTTCGCGACGCCGACCTCCTGATCGCGTGCACTTCCCGCGACGAGGTCAACATCGTGGCCGCGATGCTCGCCAAGAAGGTCTCGCCGGAGATCCTCACGATCGTGCGCACGGCGAACGTCGAGTTTCTCGAGCTCTGGCAGGAGCGCGAGCTCGATGTCGACTTCATGGTCTCGTCCGAGCTCGAGACAGCGCACGCGGTCTCGCACATCATCGGCATTCCAGCGGCGCGCCAAACCGACGTTTTCGCAGACGGACAGGTTCAGATGGTCGAGTTCGAGGTGGTCAAGGCGGACGAGGACTCGGGAGAGGACACCGTTGTCGGACGCAAGCTGCGGGAGGCCGCCATACCGGCCGAGTCGAAGGTGGCGAGCATCATCCGCGGCGACCGGATGATCGTCCCGCGCGGCGAGGAGTCCATCCTCCCGGGCGACCGCGTGGTGATCATCGGCTCGCCGGAAGCCGCCAGGAACTGGAGCGAGATCCTCGCGCCCCGTGAGCGGCGCGTGGACGACGTCGTCATCGTGGGAGCGGGTCAGACCGGCGTCGCGATCGCAACGCTCCTGCTCGACCAGGGGATTCGCGTGCGGCTGATCGAAGCCAACGCGGCTCGCGCGCGACAAGTCGCGGAGGAGCTGCCGGACGTGCGCGTGTTCCACGCGACCGGGTCGGATCCGGACTTCTTCGAGCGCGAGCGGATCGGCGAATCACGAGCGGCCGTCTTCGCGATGCCGGACGACGCGAAGAACCTGTACGCCGCGCTCCTCGCGAAGTCGCACGGCATCGGGCTGACCATTGCGATCGTGCACGAGCGCATCACCGAACACCTCTCTGAGCGTGCGGGCATCGACGTGGCGATCAACCCGCGCACGGTCACGGCCGAGGAGATCGTCCGCTGGGCGCACGACCCGCGAACGCGCCAGGTCACCATGCTCGAAGGCGACCGCTTCGAGATCCTCGACATCACCGTGCGCGAGGAGAGCAAGCTCGTCGGCAAGCCGTTCAAGGAGCTGCCGATGACCGGCTCGCTCATCGGCGCGATCGTGCGGAACGGGAGCGCGATCTTCCCGCACGGCGGCGACATGCTCGAGCCGGGCGACCGCGCGATCATCTTCACCGAGTCGGCCCGCGTGCACGAAGTCGAAAAGGCGTTGTGACCGAGCTCGCCGGGCGTCTCGGCCGCGTCGCCCGGCCGCGCCTCATCGTCGACGTCGGCGGCGCGCTCAACCTCGTCGGCGCGCTCATCAAGTACCTGAGCGTGGCATTCCTCTTCCCGACGGCGGTCGCGCTCGGCTATTCGGAGCCCTTCTGGCCGTTTCTTGCCTCGGGCGCGCTCTGCGCCGGCTTCGGCCTGACGCTCGAGCGGGTCACGGAGGGCAAAGAGCGCATCGGCGTGCGCGAGGGTTTCCTCGTCGTCGCTCTCACCTGGCTCTGCGCGGCCGCCGCCGGCTCGCTGCCCTACCTGCTCGCCGACGAGCCGCAGATCTCGAAGCCGGTGGACGCGTTCTTCGAGGCCATGTCCGGCTTCACGACGACGGGGTCGAGCGTCTTCACGGATGTGGAGGCCCTCAGCCACTCCCTTGTCATGTGGCGCCAGTTCACCCAGTGGCTGGGCGGCATGGGGATCATCGTGCTCGCGCTCGCCGTGCTGCCGCGGCTGCGGGTGGGAGGCCGCCAGCTCATGGAGTCCGAGGCGCCGGGGCCCGAGCTCGAGAAGCTCACCGCTTCGATTCGGGACACCGCGCGGCGCCTGTGGATCCTCTATGTCGGTCTGACAGCGGCGATGATCCTGACGCTCTGGCTGCTCGGGGTCAGCGGCGCCGACGAGCGCATGAGCTTCTTCGAGGCGGTGGCGCACGCCTTCACGACCCTTCCGACGGGCGGCTTCTCCACGGAGCTCCGCTCGATCGAAGCCTTCGGCGGCGCGACTCAATGGGCTATTACCGCTTTCACCGTGCTCGCAGGAGCGAACTTCGCCCTGATGTATCGGGCGTTAGCACGTCGGCAGGTGCGCATTCTCGGGCGCGACGAGGAGTTCCGCCTCTACATCGGCTTGCTCGCGGTAGGAACGCTCCTGATCTTCGTCGTGCTGGTCGGCGAGGGGCTTTTCTCCGGAGAGGAGGCGGTGCGCCAGGCGGCCTTCCAGACCGTGACGATCATGACGACGACGGGCTATGCGAGCACGGACTTCAACGAGTGGCTCGTCGTCGCGCCGTTCGCGGCGCTGCTCATCGTCGCGCTCATGTTTCCCGGAGGGTCGGCAGGCTCGACCGCGGGATCGATCAAGGTCGTCCGGCACGTGGTCATCGGCAAGATGCTGCGTCGCGAGCTCGACCAGACCGTGCATCCCGAGCTCGTCTCGCCGCTTCGCCTGAACGGATCGCCGGTCGACGAGCGCACGCTCCGGGCCGTGATCACATTCGTGTTGATCTACGTCGGGTTGTTCGTCGTCGGGTCGATCGCATTGCTCGCCGACGCGGCGCGCGCCGGCGTCGAGCTGAGCCCGTTCGAGGGGATCGCGGCGGCGGCGACGACGCTCGGCAACGTCGGGCCGGCGTTCGGGTTCGCGGGGCCGATGGGGTCGTTCGAGCCGTTCAGCGACGTCTCGACCGGGATCATGATCGCGCTCATGTGGCTCGGCCGCCTCGAGATAATCCCGATCATCGTCCTCTTCACTCGGAGCTACTGGCGCTCCTAGCCGTCCGGGCGTAGCTCTACGCTCGGAGGCAGTGGAGTACGACTCTGTTCGCCGCGGTGTCGCCGAGTTCGTCGGCTCCTTTGCGCTGACGTTCGTCGGCGCGGGGGCCATCGCAGTCACGGCGGGAGGCGATCTCGTCGCGATCGCGCTCGCACACGGTCTCGTGATCGCGGTGATGGCGTCCGCGGTCGGCCACATCTCGGGCGGTCACTTCAACCCTGCGGTGACCTTCGGCTTCCTCGTAGCGCGCCGCATGGATCCCGCGCTCGCGGTCGTCTACTGGATCAGCCAGATGGTCGGAGCCGTACTCGGCGCGGTCGTGCTCGTTCTCGTCGTGCCCGACGACGCTGACGGACGCCGTCAACCTTGGCGTCCCGGTGCTCGGCGACGGTGTTGGTGCGGGCGCCGGCTTCGTCATCGAGGCGATCCTGACCTTCTTCCTCGTGTGGGTGATCTTCGCGTCGGCTGCCGACCCGCGCGGGACGTTCAAGTCGATCGCGGGCCTGGCGATCGGATTCACGATCACGCTCGACATCCTGATCGGCGGTCCTCTCACCGGCGCGGCCATGAACCCCGGCCGCGCGTTCGGCCCGCAGCTCGTGGACGGCTCGTGGGCGGACGCGTGGGTCTGGTACCTCGGCCCGCTGCTCGGCGGCGGCGTAGCGGCGCTCCTCTACGAGTGGCTGTACCTGCGGCCGGCACGGCCCATCCCTGTCGGCCCGCCCGAGACCGGCATCGAAGAGCCCCGCCCCGGCGACGCCGCGGTCTCCTAGACCGGGACCTGCGCGAGAACGTCTCTGGCCTGGGCGAGGGCGCCGGGAGAGATCGTGTGCGGCACCGGGTCTTCGCGGTAGCTGACCGCGACGCCGGCCGCTTCGAGCTGTGCCCGCGCCTCGCGCGCGAACTCGACGCTGATGATCGGATCGAGGCTCCCGTGCGAGATCGAGACCGGCAAGCCGGCGCGGCTCTCCTCGTCGAAGTCGAACCCGTCCACGCGCGGGATGAACCCGCTGAACGCGAGGATGGCAGCCGGCCGCTCGCGCTGCGCGGCGAGACCGAGGGAGTAGGCCATGACGGCGCCTTGCGAGAAGCCGCCGAGCACGAGGCGGTCGACGCCGACGTCGTTCTCCTCGAGCACGTCGTCGAGCCACCTCGACAGCGTCGCGAACGTCTCGAGAAAGGTCTCACGGTCCGGCGAACCGACCTGACGCAGGACGTACCAATGCCTGCCTCCGGGCGGAAGGCTCAACGGCCCGCGCGGGAGGAGCCCGACGTAGTCGCCTTCAGGGTCGAGCGCCTGGAGAAGCGGAGCTAGGTCGTGCTCGTCAGCGCCCCGCCCGTGCATGAGCACGAGCGCGCCCTTTGGCTTTCCCTTTGGCCTTCCCGTGGCCGTGCGCAGGTTGTACGTGAGGCTCTTGGGTCCACGCGGCGGCTTGGACTTTAGAGGGCCGTGACCCTGTGACTTCGAGCCGGCGGCCGCATGGCCCGGAGGGAGAGGGCTTGCCGGCCTTCGTCTTGCCCTCCTGCTTCCCCCCGTGGCCTTTGGCCTTGCCGTGGCCCTTCGCCCTGTCGTCACGGGCCGCTGGAGGGCTGTCGCCGCGGCGCGGCCGCGAGACCTGGTCGCGTCCGCGGACGGGACGTTCATTCGTGACGGCGGTCGGGATCGAGACGAGCGGCGGAGCCGCTACGACGGCGGCAGCGATCGCCGCGGGCGCGGCCGGGGCCGGCGAAGCACTGCGATCACGCTCGCGCGCGGGTGACGGGCCGAAGAGCGGCGCCACGACGCGCGCGACGACGTCGCGGCCCGAAGGCGCCGCGGGACGCTCGCCGATGTCCGGACCCGGGAAGAGAAACGTGGACGACCCGACGACCGCGATCGCCACGCTCAATCCGACGACCCAAAAGGTCAGCGGCGCCAGTCTGCTGGTGGAAGGGGCCCTCATGGTGTCCCGGTCGGCGCCGCGGTCCGCCTGCTCTCAGAGTAGCCGAAAACCGTCATTTTCAAGCACATTTTTGAGCATGAGGGCATTAGCAGCGGCCTGGGCGACCGTCCCGTCCCCGAATCCCTGCGGCGCCCGGCTCCAGCGGTTGTTGTTGAAGAGGACGTAGACCTCCTCCGCCTTCTCGCCCAGCTCGCGGAGGGGCTCGACCCACTCGCTCAGCTCCTCGCGCGTGTACAGATAGTCGAACCGGTCGGACGCGCTTCCGCCGCGAACGTTCCAGGTCTCGGCATTGCGGCCGTGCAGCCGGACGTACGCGAGCGGGCTCGTCGCTGCGACGACGGTCGGCACGAGGTTCTTGGCCTCCGTCTTGGGCGCGTCGACGACGACGTTCGTCGCGCCGAGCTCTTCGAGGAACGACAGCACGTCGGCGCGGTTCTCATCCTCGAACCAGCTGCGGTGGCGGAACTCGACGAGCATGCGATCGCCCTGCAGCTGGCCCGCCGCCCACTTGATGTACTCGAGCGACACCGGCTTGTACACGACGTACGACGGAAACTGCATGAGGATGCCGCCCAGCTTGCCGGCCTCGCGGAGCGGCGCGAGCGCCTCGTGGAAGCGCCCGAAGACCTCGGCGCGAAACTCACGCGGCGGGCGGTCGACGCGGCCCCTGTCGTCGAGGGGCGCCTGCTCGCGCAGGTCGGGCGGCAGCTGCTCGGCCTTGACCGGATGTCTCGTCATGACGCCGAAGGCCTTCACATGCATGACGAAGCCGTCGGGCGTGCGCTCGGCCCAGCGCGCCACCATCTCCGGGTCGGGCAGCCGGTAGTACGTCGAGTCCGCCTCGACGGTGCTGAAGTGCTCGCCGTAGTAGCGCAGGCGCTCCTCGCTCGAGCGCACGCCTTTCGGATACCAGTGCTTCGTGAGCGCCTCGTCCGCCCACGAGCACGTGCCGATGCGGATCGGAGCCGTCACTGCAAGGACTCTAGACAGCCAGAGTCAGCTGTCCGCGCGGCTTCGGCTCCGGCTCGGCGCGGCGATGGCCGCTCGCACCGACACCGTGCTTGTCGCGCAGACGGGCGAAGCGCTCGGCGACCTCCTGCTGGAACGACTTCGGCGCGTACGAGCGTCCGCCGTAGAGCTCGACGTAGCGCGGGTAGAGCCACGGGTAGTGCTCCTGCATCCACGGCATGAAGTGCTCGCGGATGGACGTGCGCACGTGCAGCACGATCGGCGAGGCGTAATCGACGCCGGCGTCCGCGCACGCGACCACCACCTCTTCCAGATGCTCGTCGTCGTCGGTCAGGCCCGGGAGGATCGGCGCGACGAGCACGCCCGTTCGGATCCCGGCCTGCGCAAAACGCGAGAGGATCTCGAGCCGCTTGCGACCCGGCGAGGTCCCCGGCTCGACGACGAGGCGCACCTTCTCGTCGAGAGTCCCGACGCTCATCGAGATCGTGAGCGGCGCGACCTCGTTCAGGCGCCTGTAGAGATCGAGGTCGCGCAGGATCATCGTCGACTTCGTCAGCATCGACAGGGGGTTCTCGAACTCGCCGATCACTTCGATCACGCCGCGCGTCAGCCGGTAGCGGCCCTCGCAGTGCTGATACGGGTCAGTCGCCGTCCCCATCGCAATGTGCTCGCCCGTCCAGCGCGGCGAGGCGAGCTCGTGCCGCAGCACCTCGACGACGTTCGTCTTGACCACGATTTTCGTGGAGAAGTCCGCCCCGACGCCCAGGTCGAGGTAGGTGTGAAACGCGCGCGCGAAGCAGTAGTGGCAGCTGTGCGTGCAGCCTCGATAGGGGTTGATGGTCCAGCGGAACGGCACCCGGCTCGCCTCGGGGACCCGATTGAGCGCCGACTTGCAGGTCTCCTCCAGGTACTGGGCCCTGGCCATCCCGCAATTATAGAACGTACGTTCGTACTGTTAAGAGAGAAGATCGAGCGGGAAGACCAGGATCGGTGGCGGAGAGCGACGTACCCACGCAGGTTGAGCCCCTGCTCCAGCGCGGAGAGGAGAAGGGGTGCATCAACTTGTCGGAGTTCAACGAGCTCGTGCGAGCGGCGGAGATCGACGACGACGAACTCGAGGCGCTCTACGACGAGCTCGACCGGCGCCAGATCGACCTGACCGACGACTGCGCCCGCGACGACGCCAGGGACGCGACGTACGTGAACGGCGATCTCGCCGTCGCGACGACCGATGCTCTCCAGCTGTTCCTCAACGAGATCGGCCGGCATGCGCTTCTCACCGCGCAAGAAGAGGTCGAGCTGGCCAAGCGGGTCGAGCGCGGCGACAAGGCGGCGAAAGACAGAATGGTCAACGCGAACCTCCGCCTCGTCGTCTCGATCGCGAAGAAGTACCAGGGCCACGGCCTCTCCCTCCTCGACCTCATCCAGGAGGGAATCATCGGGCTCATTCGCGCCGTCGAGAAATTCGACTGGCGGCGGGGCTACAAGTTCTCGACGTACGCCACGTGGTGGATCCGCCAGGCGGTCCAGCGCGGGATCGCCAACAAGGCGCGCGAGATCCGCATCCCGGCGCACATCGTCGAGCGCGAGCAGAAGATCGGCCGGGCGCAGCGCGAGCTCACGACCACGCTCGGGCGCGAGCCGACCGACGAGGAGATCGCCGAGGCGACGAAGCTCTCGTTGAAGCACGTGCAGGAGGTGCAGCACGCGGCGCGCGCGGTGACGAGCCTCGACAAGCCGATCGGTGACTCGGACGACGCCGTGTACGGCGAGCTCTTCGCCGGCGACGACCCCTCCCCTGACGAGGCTCTCACGGTCAGCCTCGCGCAGGACACGCTCAGGGAAGCGATCTCGGAGCTGCCCGCGCGCGAGCGCGAGGTCGTTCAGCTCCGGTACGGGCTGAACGGCGGTGGCGATCCGCAGTCCCTCGACACGATCGGCAAGCGTCTCGGGCTGACCCGCGAACGCGTTCGTCAGATCGAGGCCGAGGCGCTCGAGCGCCTCTCGATGCAACGCGAGATCGTTGCGCTGCGAAACGCCGCGTAGCCCTCAGACGTCGCGGTAGCGCGCCTGCACGAAGCAGAAGAGCCCGTACGCCAGTAGACCGAAGGCGACGACTCCGAGGAGGAGCGGACCGGCATTCTCGCCGGCGAGCGTCGCGAGCGCGCCGTCGAGGCCGATCGCCTCGTCGGGGTCGTACTGGTAGGAGGCGCGGATGAGGAAGATCCCGATCAGCGTGAAGACGACCGCGCGCGCGAGGTGGCCGAACACACCGACGCCCGTGTACCAGCGCTCCTCGTTCTTGCTCATCTTCCGCGTCTTCAAGTCCTCGAGGAACTGCAGCGTGACGGCTCGGTACGCGTTCCAGATGCCGGCGCCGACCACAGCCGCTCCGATGGCTCCCACAATCAAGCGTCCCAGCGGTAGATCAAGGATCCAGGACGTTGCCGTGTCCTCTTCGGAGCCGCCCGAATCGGATCCGCCCACGATCATCACCGCCAGCACGGCGAAGCCCGCGTAGAGGAGTCCCTTGGCAAGGTCGCTTGCCCGCTTGGCGAGGCCGACCGGGTCGTCTCCTTCGCGGTCGCGGTCGGCGAGCGCTTGCGCGAAGCGCCAAAGTGCGTAACACGCGAAACCGGCGGCGATCGCCAGGATCAGCATCCAGCCGAACGGCTCGTCGGCGACGGCATCGAGCGCGCCCTGCCGGTCGGCGGGCTCGCCACCTGCCCCAACCGCCACCTGGATGGCGAGGATCGCCACGAGGACGTACGACACGCCCTTGGCGGCTAGACCGAAACGGCCTGCACCTTCCACCCAGGCTCCGTGCGCTGCCTGCCGAACTTCGGAGAGCATGCTGGCGCTTATCCCCGCCGATCGTCCGTCCGAACCCCTGCGACAATGACGCCTCCGTGATCGACGTCGAGCGGGTCGACTTCGTCTCGGTCCCCACGCGGGACCGCGAACGCGCGCGCCGTTTCTACGCGGAGACGCTCGGGCTCGCGAGCAACCCTGGCTCCCCGGATGAGTTCGAGACCGCGAATGTCACCCTCGGCCTGTGGGAGCCCGCCGCGGACGGAGAGCCCTTCGAGCCGAACACCGCGGGGATCGCCCTGCGCGTCGCCGACGTCAGGAGCTCACGCGAGAGGCTCGAGGCGTCCGGCGTCCGGTTCCAGGGCGAGACGGTCGACACGGGCGTCTGCCACATGGCGTTCTTCTACGACCCGGACGGAAATGTGCTCATCCTCCACCGGCGGTACGCGTGACGATCGTGCCGGCTCTCCTGGCCGCGACCACGGTTGCGCTCGGCTTGCTGGCCGGAGCGGCGTCGGCGGATGCCCGTTGGGCACCTGTCTCCTGGTCCGAGCGCAAGGCCGATGCGATCGCGCTCGTGGAGGCTCGCGCCGGCGTCGAGAGCTTCGCGTTCGTCGACGAGGAGGGGAGGCTGCACGGCTACCACCGCTGGCGGCCGACTCCCTCGGCGAGCGTCCTCAAGCCGATGCTGATGGTCGCGTACCTGAACCTCGGGTCCGTCCGTGACCGGGCACTCGACGACCGCGACCGCTCTCTCCTCGCTCCGATGATCAAGCGGTCGGACAATGCGACGGCCAGCGCGGTTCTCAGCATCGTCGGCAGCTCGGGCCTCTACCGCGTCGCACGGCGCGCCCACATGCGCCACTTTCGCGTGCATCTTCCGGTCTGGGGCCTGACCGAGATCACGGCCGGCGACCAGGCGCGCTTCTTCTACCGCATCGAGACGTACGTGCCGGCGCGCCACCGCGCGTACGCGCGCTACCTGCTCTCGCACATCGTCTCCTCGCAGCGGTGGGGGATTCCTCCGGAAGTGCCGGCCGGTTGGAAGGTGTTCTTCAAGGGCGGCTGGGGCTCCGGAACGGGTCGCGTCACGCACCAGGTGGCGCTGCTCGAGCAGGACGACCGGCGGTTGGCGATCGCCGTGCTGACAGAGTTCAACCCCAGCCACGACTACGGCACGCACACCGTCCGCGGAGTGGCCGCGCGGCTTCTGCGGGTGCCGCTGCCCGGGCCTACCCCTTCCGGGTAGGTCGAGCGTTCCCCTTTCCTGGGGAGGCACCGTGCCCCCTGCGGGCCTACCTTCCGTTTAGCCCCGTTTCCCCGGCTTCTCCATATGCGGCACGAACCTCCCAATCCGGCGTCTGTCGCTCGCTACGCCAATTCCGGCCAAGCGAGTCATTCGCTCGCTGCCGCAAACGGGATGAAGGCTCTTTCGCTCGGAGCGAAGGTGAAGGGTCTCTTGCTGACGGCGGGGGTCACGCTGGTCGTCCCCGTCTCGGCGCTTTCGGCGCTCGCGCTCCCGCCTTCGGCAGTCAAGAAGCTCGCGGGCTCGGTCATGAACGTTCCGGCCGACATCTTTCGCGGCGACGAAGCGATCTCGGAGCTCGAGGCTGCGTCGAACGCCGGCCCGGTTGCACTCGGCACGGCGTACGTCACCTTCTCGCGCGCGAACACGCTGAGCACGTCGGCTTCCGACGAGGACGCGGCCGCGGGCGGCGAAGAGCAGTCCTCGGGCGGCGATGAGTCTGCCGCCGACGCGACGCCGGCCTCTGGTGGGGAAGGACTTGCAGAGGAACCCGGACGGGGCGCAGGTGACGGAAGCGGCAACGGCCCGGGCGGCGACGGCGAGAACTCCGGCCAGGGCGCCGAGGGCGAAGGTGACGGCGACGGTGACGGCGGCGCTGATCCGGGACCCGGGCCTGACGACGATTCCGATCCGGACGCGGGCAACGGTGGCAGCGACGACGACGGTGGCGCCGACGACGGCGGTAGCGACGAGGGCTCCGCCGGCGAAGAAGACAACGGGAACGGAAACGGCAACGGCGACCACGGCGAGGGCGACGGCCACGGCAGTGGCGAAGGCCCCGGCCAGGGCAACGGCAACGACGGAAGCAACGCCGGCGGAAACGGCAACGGGAACGACGATGGGGACGACCCGGGTGAGAACGACGAAACCGGCCAGGGCGACGACGACGGTGACGACGACGGCGCAGGCGCCGAGGAGCCCGAGGGCGACGACGAGGGCAACGGCAACTGCAACGAGAACGGGAACGGCCAGGGGAACGCCGGCGGGAACTGCTACGGCCACGACGACGACCACGGCAACGGGAACGGCCAAGACGAGGACGCCGAGGAAGCCGACGAGGACGATCAGGCTGGCAACGGCAACGGCAACGGCAACGGCAACGGACGGAACGGGAACGGCGACCACGGCCAGGGCGACGGGAACGGTGGCGCCGTGGGGCCGGGTCAGGGCAACGGAAACGGCAAGGACGAAGAGCTCGAGGCCGCCGAAGAGGCGCCCGAGGACGAATCCGAACCAGACGAGGACGGCGGCGACTCAGGGAATAAGGGCAAAAGCCCGAAGAAATAGCGAGTCCCGTGGGCGTCGCACCCCAGCCTCCTCGTCTCGTCCTGCGCTTTGCGCTGCTCACTGCCGTGAGCCTCTCGGCTGCTGCGGCGGTGATCCTTCTCTTCGTCCGCCAACACGCGACCGAGCAGGCCGAGAGCGCAGTCACGTTTCACTCCCGTTTCGTTTCGCAAGCGATCCTGAGTGACCAGCTCCGGACGCGCGACTTCCGCGCGCCCGTGAGCGAAGAGCGGCGCGCGCAGCTCGACCGGCTCTTCAAGCGCGAGGTGCTCGTCGGCACGACGCTTCGCGTTCGCCTGATCGGGCCCGACGGGCGCGTGACGTATTCGAACGCGCCGGACCTGATCGGCAAGCGCGTCACCGAGCGAGACGCGGTCAGCTCGGCCTTCGCCGGCAAGAGCGCGAGCAAAGTCGGCTCCGTCGTGGAGGAGGGCGAGCAAAGCCCGACCCGCGTCCTCGACGCCTACGTGCCGGTGACGATCGAGGGCGAGTCGGCGCCCGCCGGGGTCTTCACGCTCTCGCAGGACTACGCACCGATCTCCCGCGCGGCCCGCGATGCCTTCCTCCCGGTCGCCGGCGTCTTCGAGCTCGTGCTGATTGCGCTGTACGCGTCGCTCTTCCCGATCATGAGCCGCGTGACGCGGAGGCTCCACCGCCAGATGCTCGAGATCGAGCACCAGGCGCTCCATGACGATCTCACCGGACTGCCGAACCGAGCGTTCTTCAGGGACAGCGCCGAGCAGGCCTTCGCCGAGGCCAGGGAGCTCGGAAGCGGCGTGGCCGTCCTGCTCATCGACCTCGACCGCTTCAAGGAGATCAACGACACGCTCGGTCACGAGAGCGGCGACCGCCTGCTCGCCGAGCTGGGCGGGCGCCTCCAGGAGATCCTGCGCGGGACGGACACCGTCGCGCGGCTCGGCGGCGACGAGTTCGCCGTCGCTCGCTCCGGGCCAGCACGACGCGCAGACCGCCAGCATCGTGGCCGATCGCATCCGCAGGGGCCTGGACGACCCGTTCGTCGTCGCCGGCCTGACGCTCGAGGTCGAGGCGAGCATCGGCATCGCGCTCTTCCCCGACCACGGCGACGACGTCGAGACGATCATGCGCCACGCCGACGTCGCGATGTACGTCAGCAAGGAAGCGCACGCTCCCCGCGTCTACACGCCGGAGCAGGACCACTACTCGCCCGACCGGCTCGCGCTCGTCGGTGAGCTGCGCCGCGCGCTCGAGCACAAGGAGCTCGTGCTCAACTACCAGCCGCAGCTCGCTCTTCCCGGCGGCGAGGTGCAAAGCGTCGAGGCGCTCGTCCGCTGGCAGCATCCCGAACACGGGTTGCTCGCGCCGGACCAGTTCCTTCCGCTCGCCGAGCACACCGGGCTGATCCGCCCCCTGACGCGCTACATCATCGATGCGGCGCTCCGGCAGGCGCGCGCCTGGCGCGACGAGGGGCGCGACATCGCCGTCGCGGTCAACCTCTCCGCGCGTGACCTCCTCGACATCAGCCTTCCCGACGAAGTCCGCGACCTCCTCATCAAGTGGAGGATCGACGCGCACCGGCTCGAGCTCGAAGTCACGGAGAGCACGCTGCTCACCGATCCGGCGCGGGCCGGTCTCGTGCTCGACCGGCTGAGCGCCCTTGGCGTGACGATCGCGATCGACGACTTCGGCACCGGCTACTCGTCGCTCAACTACCTCAAGCGCCTTCCCGTCGACGTCCTCAAGATCGACCGGTCGTTCGTGCAGAACCTCGCCGCCAGCGAGCACGACGCCGTCATCGTGCGGTCGACGATCGACCTCGGGCACAACCTCGGCCTGCGCGTCGTCGCCGAGGGCGTCGAGAGCCAGGAGATCTGGGATCGCCTGGCCGCGCTCGGCTGTGACACCGCGCAGGGCTACTTCATCAGCCGCCCGATAGACGCTGCCGCCATGGCCGAATGGCTTGCAGACGCCCTGAAGCCGACCACGACGGAGGCGACGGAGGTCGCCGACGTCGTACCGCTGCGCGCACGGAAGCAGACGGCCTCGTGAAGAAGCTGCTTCTCACAGTCGCCGCGCTAGCGGCGCTCCTCTCGCTGAGCGCCTGCGCCGGGAGCGGCGCGCGCCTCACGCACCAGGAGTACGAGCGGGAGATGCAGGCGATCGCGCGCGACATGCAGGCGAGAGTGGGTGGAATGGAGAGACTCGCGAGCGCGCCGTCATACGACACGTTCACGCAGTTGCTGAGGGAACTGGGGGACCTCGTGGGCGAAGGCGCCGACCGCCTCGACTCCATCAACCCACCGGAGGAGATCGAGGGGGCGCACGAGACGCTCGCGGATCGTCTTGACGAGGTGGCAGACATCCTCGACGAAGCTGCCGACGAGGCCGAGGACGGCGACTTCTTCGCCGCCATGGCGGTTCTGGAGCGTGCGCCTGACTTTCTCGACGCCGACGTGCGTGACGCCATCCGCGACATCCGCACGGCCGGCTTCTACATCGGCGACGAAAGCGACTGGGGCTAAGCGTCCACGGTCAGGCGGCGGGGGTGGGATTCGAACCCACGAAGCCGCTTACGCGGCCTAGCGGTTTTCAAGGCTGCTCATGTTCCCCTGTAAATCGACGCTTTTCGACCTGATGCGCGCCACGCTTCGCGCCAGTCAGTCTTGTTGGCATGGGTTCGCGTGCGGGTGAAGTACTTGTACGGTGGTCGCAGAACTCGTAGAGAATCCGGGCCGTGCCGTCAGTTCTCGATCACGGAATCCGCTCGCCGCGGAAGCTGCTCCGCGTAGCAATCGCTCGGCTGCTCGGTGGGAAGTCCCGAACAACGGGCACTGACGACGGGGACGTGAATGAGCGCGTGGCGGTCCTTGCCAAGCTCCTGCCAGGCTCGCGCGAGCGAGCAGCGGAGATCCTCGCCAAGGGCGCGCCTTACGGTCTCGCACTCGCTGGCTTTCGGCGACACAGTGTCTTTCTCGCCGAGGAAACCGTGGTCTTCGTGTTCGAAGGCCCGGGCATCGAAGGACTTGTCCGCGACCTCATCAACGACCCGGTCCGCTCGGCCGCGTTCAGCATCTGGGCACCGCTGCTCGAGGGAACTCCGATGCTTGCGCGTGAGGAGTTCTACTGGGAGGCCAGCCAGTAGTGACGCGGGTGGCCCTGATCGTCAGCGAAGCCGTTGTGGCCCTGAACGCGTTCGGCGGAGGGATCTACGGAATGGGCGGTGCGAAGAACGTTCCGAGAGAGTGGCTGGAAGGCTCGCCCTTCGACGACTATTTCATACCGGCCTTGATCCTCTTCGTCGGGGTCGGCGGAAGCATGAGCGCCGCAGCGATAACCGCTGGCTTCGGTGGTCGTGAATGGGGAGTGGTCTTAGGGCTGATTGCCGCCGTGATCCTTCTGGACTGGATCGTTGTTCAAGTCGTGATCACTGGCTACACGTCGTTTCTCCAGCCGTTGTTCTTCGCGGTCGGCTTGCTGATCCTGGCGCTCGCATGGCGGTGGCATGGAGAAGTGACCTAGCCCACGACCGGGGGCGGGGGCGTAGACCTTCCCAGGGCGGGCGATCCCTCTGTCGGTTTGGTTCGACGGCCCGGCCAGTCGTATCATCGGCCGATGACTAGGGCGCGTTGGGCTTCTGACAGGAGGTAGTAGGAGCATGAGTACTCGCAGGATTCTTGAGTTCGGCGGAATCGCCGCCGGAGTCCTCATGATCGCCTTCGGCATCGGTTCGCTCGTACTGGGCATCAACGCGCGCAACACCGTAGGGGAGGAGCTCGCGCGCGAGTTCATCGTCGGCTCGCCGGACATGAACCCGGCCGAGACCGAGGAGGCGGTACAGGAGGCCGGCCTCAGCAATGTGCCGATCCCGTCGTGTGACGTGGCGGAAAAGAAAATCGAGACCGGGGCCGACGCCCATTGCTTTGCCCAGTACATGCGCATCCACGCGCTCGAGTCGTCGGGCGGCAACACCTACGCGCAGATGGGGCGCTTTGTCGCCGCGGCGGACCCGAGCGACCCTAAGGGGACCAGTGACGAGGCGGCGGCCGCAAAGGACGAGAGCGGCGAGCCGATCTCGAACGGCGCCCGCAACACGTGGGTAACCGAGACCGCCCTCTCAACGGCGCTCAACGTTTCCTACATGGCGGAGCAAATCGGGCTGTTCAGCATCGTCGTCGGAATCGCGCTGATACTCAGCGGCATCGGGTTCATCATCCTCGCACTCGCCGTCCTCGGGAGAGGTGCCCGCAAGGCCACGGCAAGCTGAATCTCAGTTGGCGCCATTCCGCGGGAGATGGTTTCTGCTCCGACGACCAGCATCGACCTGTACTGGCTGCCGCTTGGCGCAGGTGGTCACTCGGTCCGCCTAAATGGGCGCGCCTTCGAGGCGGTAGCGGCGCGGCTTGAACGGCGAGATCGCTGCGACCTCTACCACTCAGCGCTTGAGGTGCGCGTTCCGGAGGGGCGGTTCGTGATCGAGCAGGCACCCATCCGACCCAGCGATCCCTCCGAGCGTGGAGTCGTCGCTGAGGGGCCGGTCGGAACACGCGCGGCAGGCCGGTTCCTCCTTTTTCGTTACGAGATCCGAAGCTGGCCTGACGGGGTCATCCCCGACGTCGCCGAGGCGGTTGATAGCCCTCACCGCCTCAGCGATGATCCCGACCGCGCCCGCCGGCTGCTCGAGCTAGTGCCGCAGGTGCCGACGCCGGTTTGGGGCCGAGACGAGCTCCGCGCAGGCGAGATGTGGAACTCGAACTCACTTATCTCGTGGTTGATCACACGCAGCGGCCTCGACGTCGACTCGATCCAACAGCCCGTCGGCGGACGAGCCCCAGGCTGGCGAGCCGGCATCGTAATCGCTCGACGCCAGCAGGCAGAAAGCGGCTCCTAGAGGGATTGGCGAAGCGGGGGCTCATGCCCGGATTAGCGGGCCGTGCGCGTCAGTCGCGCGCCAGTTCGCCATCGGAGAGCGGTCTTGAGCGGCGAAGAGCGGTTGAGCAGAGAAGGCCGGATGGTGTGAGCGCAGAGACGTGAAAGCCCACGGCGTTGCAGTTTCGTCTCGAGGCGGCGGGGGTGGGATTCGAACCCACGAAGCCGCTTACGCGGCCTAGCGGTTTTCAAGACCGCCCCTTTCAACCACTCGGGCACCCCGCCCGCGCCCGGCCAGTGTAGCCCGCGGCCTGCTCGACCTAACCACGGCCGAACGGGCATCGTCCCTTAGAACGTGAGCCCGCTGTGGCGACACGCGCCGCTTCTCTCGCTGCGCTTCCCCGCGCTCTTCGGCGCGCTTGCGCTCGCCGCGCTCCTCCTCGCGCTCGCCGTTGCGTCGGGCCCGCTCTTCGTCTCGTCGGCCGCGAGCTCGGCGCTGTCGGACGAGCTCGAAGACGCCACCTCGTTCGGGGCGGGGGCTGCGGTCGTCTACGAGAGCCTCGGGCCGCGACTGCATCCCGAGGAGGCCACCACGGACGAGGCGATCGACCGGCTCAGTGAGGAGCTGGTCCCCGAACTCGACGGCGTCGCGAACCTCGGCGCCCCGGTGGTGACGGCGCTCGGGCCGATCGTCACGCCCGGGGCGGAGCCGGGCCCGTCGACTCAGCGTCAGCTTCGCCTGCTCGCGAAAACGAACGCAGTCGCGCACCTGACGAAGCTCGCGGAGGCCGACGTCGATGGCTACTGGATCGCCGACGAGGCCGCGGAGTCGATGGGCATCCAGCCCGGCGATGCGCTCTACCTCGAATTCGAGAACGGCGAGAGGACGTCGGTCCAGATCAAGGGCATCTACCGCGCGCTCTGGAAAGAGCCGCGCACGCCGTACTGGCGCTCGCTCTCGCATTTCATCCACGGGCAACCCGACGCTGGCCCGCCGCCGACGTTCCTCATTGGCAGCCAAGAGTCCGTCGCGGCGCTCGTCCCTCCCGGTCAGGATCAGTTTCAGCTGCGCTGGGAATGGCCGCTCTCCTCGACGAAGCTCACGCTCGACGAGGCCGAGGCGCTCGCGGACCGGCTCTCGGCGTTCCAAGGGCACGCCGAGGGTCTCGCGACGCGGCTCGAACGCTGCCCCGGCTGCCCGCCCTTCCCGCCGCCCGAGGTCGCGTACTCGTCGCTCCTTCCGATTGCGATCTCTGCATCGAAGGAACGCGTGTCGACTCTGCGCGGCCCCGCCGATTTGCTCACCGCGGCGGGAGCGCTCGTCGCCGTCGCCGTGATCGGCGGCGCCGCTGCCTTTGCGGTGGCGCGACGGAGGGTCGAGGCGAGAGTGCTGTTCGCCCGCGGCGCCACGCCCGGCGCCTTCGGCGCGCGCGCTGCGCTCGAGGCTGTGCTGCCCGTCTTCGTTGGAGCCCTCGCCGGTCTCGGCCTGGCGGTTGTGCTGACGATCCTCGTCGGGCCGGGGGCCGTGGCGCGCTCGGCCTTCACGACCGCCGCCTGGGCGACCTTCCTCGTCGTTCCCGTCGCGGCCGCGCTCATCGGGCTCATCAGCGCGGTGCTCTTCGTGCTGGGAAGCGAACGGCGTTCGCGCGGCTCGCTTCGCCACGTGTTCGTTCCGTGGGAGCTCCTCGTGCTCGTCGCGGCCGCTGTCTTTCTCTACCTCCTGCAAACGCGCGGCGCCTTCGGCGAGGCGGAGGGCGACGAGGTCGGACGCCCGAGCCTCGCGATCCTCCTCTTCCCACTCTTCTTCATCGCGGGCTTTGCCGGCCTCGCGGCGCGCGGATTGCGCCGGCTGTTCGCGCGCTTTCGCGGGCTCGGAGGGTCACCGGCGTCGTATCTCGCCGCGCATCGACTCGCGTCCGCCGGGCGATTGGCGTCCTTGCTCGCCGCGTCGACCGCGGTCTGCCTCGGCACATTCGTGTACGCGCAGGCGGTGGCGCGCTCGCTGGAGGAGACGGTCGAGGCGAAGTCGCTTCTCTTCGTGGGCAGCGACGTCTCCGGGCGCACCGACTACGACCGCCAGATCGACAACGGCTTCCCGTTGCCGACGACCAAGGTGACGAAGCTCGTCGAGCACAGCCGGCTCGGGGACGTGACCGTCGACGTGATGGTCATCGATCCGACCACCTTCCCGAGCGCCGCCTACTTCGACGAGAGCTGGGCCGAGAAGCCGCTCGGCGATCTCGTGCGCCTCCTCGAATCAGGATCGGGCGACCTCCCGGTCATCGTCACCGGTCGCGAGTCGGACGCGGACACGCTGACGGTTCGCAACGTCGAGCTGCCCGTCGAGATCGCCCAGACCGTCACCGCCTTTCCGGGCATGACGCGCAGGCGACCGCTCGTCGTCGCAGACCGAGCTGCGTTCGAGCGCGCCGTCGAGGACGTCGGTGCTCCGAATCCGCTCGTCACGCTCGGCGCGGAAACGTACGTCTGGGTCAAAGGGGCGGACCCAACCGACCGTGAACGTCCTCGAGGCGTCTCAGCTCCGGCCGTTTCCGATCCTCACCGCCGAGCGCGTGCGCGAGAACCCGCAGATCCGCTCAGTCAGCCAGACGTTCTCGTACTTGCGGGCGCTCGGGCTCGCCGCCGGCCTCCTCGCGCTGGCGGGCGCCGTCCTCTATCTCCAGGCGCGGCACCGGAACCGCGTCATCTCGAACGCGCTCGCGCGCCGCATGGGACTGACGAAGTGGAGCCATCGTTTCGCTCTCGCTCTCGAGCTCGGCACGCTGCTCGTGTTCTCCTTTGCCGTTGGCGCGTTTCTCGCGATGGTGGCGGCACGCCTCGTCGTGACCGAGCTCGACGCGCCCGCGCCTCTCCCGGGCGGTCCGCTCTTCCGGACGCCGTGGCCGCTCATCGTCGCGGCGTTCGCCGCGCTGCTCGCGGCGACGGCGCTCGGAGCGCTGCTCGCCGACCGGCGTGCGCGCACGGCCAAGGTGGCGGAGGTGATCCGTGCGGCCGAGTGAGGCAATCGCAGCGAGCTGCTCCGACCTCGTCAAGACGTACGCCACGGCGACCGGGCAGGTGCATGCTCTCCGCGGCATCGACGTCGAGTTCCCCGCGGGAGCGATCACGGCCATCGTCGGGCCGTCGGGAAGCGGCAAGTCGTCGCTGCTGCGGCTGCTGGCAGCGCTCGACCGCCCGACGAGCGGCAGGATCGTCGTCGGCGGGCGCGACCTGGCGACGCTGTCCCCGGCACGGCTTCGGCGGGTGCGCAGGCGAGTCGTCGGCTACGTCTTCCAGCGGCCGGCCGACAACTTCATCTCGTACCTCACTTTGGACGAGCACCTGGCGCTCGCGGCGGCTGAGAGCGACGGCGACGAAGCGCGGAACGTGTTGCCCGAGCTCGGGCTCGAGCACCGGCGCGGGCGCATACCGCGTGAGCTCTCCGGCGGTGAGCAGCAGCGCGCGGCGTTTGCGTTCGTACTCGCGGCCGGCCCGGAGATCGTGGTCGCCGACGAACCGACCGCTGAGCTCGACGCCGATTCTGCCGCCAACGTCCTCGCGATCCTGCAGCGGCTCGTCTCGAGCGGCGTCGCGTTCGTCGTCGCAACGCACGATCCCAACGTGACTGCCATCGCGGATCACGTCATCGAGCTCGAGCACGGGCTCGCGAGGGAAGCGTCGCCGCGCGCCGTCCGGGCGGCGCCGGTCGAGCCTGTCACTCGGTTGGCCGGGGCCGAGCCGGTCCTGGCCGGGAACGAGCTGTCGAAGGGCTACGAGCGCGGGGGAGAGAGGATCCAGGCACTCGACACCGTCACGCTGTCGCTGCGGCCGGGCGAGGTGGCCGGGCTCGTGGGCAGGTCCGGCTCGGGGAAGACGACTCTCCTCAACGTGCTGAGCGGCTGGGAGCGGCCGGACACGGGAACGCTGAGCTGGTCCGGAAACGGTCGCTCGCCGGCCGACCTGCCGTGGCGAGACCTCGCCGTCGTCCCCCAGAGCTTCGGGCTGATGGAGGAGCTGACCGTCCGTGAGAACGTCGAGTACCCGGCACGGCTGGCCAAGCGGCTGCCCGAGCTCGCGGGCCGCGTCGACGAGCTGCTCGGCGCGCTCGGTCTCGTCGACCTCGCCGACCGGCTCCCCGTCGAGACCTCGATCGGCGAGCAACAGCGAACCGCCCTCGCGCGCGCCCTCGTTCTCTCACCGCGCCTCCTGCTCGCCGACGAGCCGACCGGTCACCAGGACGCCGGCTGGTCGGAGCGTGTTCTCGTCGCCTTGCGGGACGCGGCCGCCGCCGGCACCTCCTGTCTCGTCGCCACGCATAACCCCGCCGCGGCCCCGTACTTCGACACGGTGCACACGATGAGCAACGGCCGCCTCGACGAGAGCGGCTAGAGCGTCAGGAGCCCGGCTCGATGCGGCTCGGGGCGCCGTACTGGACGAGCACCTCGGGGACGGTGACGGCACCGCCCTCGTCCTGGAAGTTCTCGAGGATCGCGATCATCGCGCGCGCGGTCACCGCCGTCCCGTTCAGCGTGTGCACGTGTTCGGGCCCGCGCTCGCTGCGGTAGCGGACGTCGAGGCGCCGTGACTGGAAGTCGGTCGTGTTCGACGTCGACGTGATCTCGCGGTAGCGCTGCTGCCCCGGGAACCACGCCTCGATGTCGTACTTCTTGCTCGCGCCCGCGCCGAGGTCGCCCGCGGCGATGTTCATGACGCGGTAGGGGATCCCGAGCTCCCGAACGAGCTCCTCCTCGTTTGCGAGCAGCCGCTCGTGCTCGTCGCCCGAGGCGTCCGGCAGGCAGAACACGAACATCTCGACCTTGTCGAACTGGTGCACGCGGAACATCCCGCGCGTGTCCTTGCCGGCCGCGCCCGCCTCGCGCCGGAAGCACGTCGAGAATCCCGGCGTACCGAAGCGGTAGCTCCGACTCTTCCAGGATCTCGCCCATGTGCAGGCCCGCGAGCGCGACCTCGGACGTCCCGGTGAGGTAGAGGTCGTCGCGCTCGACGTGGTAGATGTTGACCTCGTCCGTCGGGAGGAAGCCGGTGCCGTACATCGCCTGCTCGCGGACGAGCACGGGCGGAAGGACCGGCACGAACCCCTTCGCGGCCACGCGCTCGAGCGCGAAGCGGTAGACCGCGAGCTCGAGCAGCGCGGCGGCGCCGATCCGGTAGGCGAAGCGCGAGCCGGAGAGGCGCGCGCCGCGCTCCATGTCGATGCGCGCGAGCTCGAGGTGGTCCTTGGGATCGGCGATCTCGGGCGGCTCGCCAACGCGGCGCAACTCGACGGCGTCCTCCTCCTCGAAGCCGTCCGGCGCGGAGGGATCGGGCGGGTTCGGAACGCGATCGAGGAGCTCGGCCCGCCGCCGCTCCGCGTCGCCGAGCTCCGCCTTCGAGCCGCTGGAGGTCCGCCTTGACGCCCTTCAGCTCCTCGATCTGCTCGGGCGAGGGCTTGCCCTTCAGCTTCGTCTTGGCGCGGAGCTCGTCCACCTGGGGGACGAGCTCGAGCCAGGTGCGATCGGCCTCGAGGAGCGCGTCGAAGTCGTCGGTCGCCCGCTTGCGGGCGAGCGCCGATCTCCAGGTGTCCGGATCGGCCCGCGCAGCCTTGATGTCGATCACGCGCGAGAGTCTAGGAGGGCTTCGATGACCTGGCTGACGCCGTCCTCGTGCACCGGTGGGCACACGAAGTCGGCCACCGCGAGGACGCGCTCGTGGGCGTTGGCGACCGCGACCGCGTAGCCGGCCCACTCGAGCAGCTCGACGTCGTTCTCCCCGTCGCCGAAGGCGATCGTGTCGGGGGCGCCGAAGCCGAGGTGCTCGGCGACGAAGGCGAAGCCGGACGCTTTGGTGACCGTCGGGCTCGCGAACTCGAGGAAGTAGGGGAGAGACTTGGCGACGTACAGGCGCCCCGCGAAGCGCGCCTTCATGCGCTGCTCGAGGCCGTCGAGGGCCGCCGGGTCTCCGATCGCGACCAGCTTGGTGGGCGGGTCCTCGATCCACTGGAGCAGGTCTCCCACCTCGTGGACGGGAAGGTTCTGGAACGACGCGTAGCTGTCGGACTCCGGCGTGGCCCGCGCGACGTAGAGCTCGTCGTCCACGTAACAGTTGACCGGGAACCGTTCCTCGTCGAGAGTCGCGATCGCCTCGCGCGCGAGCTCGAGCGGGATCGGCTCGTGCAGGAGGAACTCCCCGCTCACGGGATCCGCCACGACCGCGCCCTGGTAGCAGACGACCGGAGTCGTCAGGCCCGCCTCCGCGACGTACGGCGACACGGAGCGGAACATGCGACCGGTCACGACGACGACGTGCAGGCCGGCGTCGCGTGCCGACGCGAGCGCCTCGCGCGTGCGCGGACGCAACACGCCGTCCTCACCGATCAGCGTGCGGTCGAGATCGCACGCGAGCGCTCGAGCCGCGCGCGGAAAATCCTCAGGAAGGTTCAGCTCTGCGGAAGCAGGAACGCGACGAGGTCGGAGAGCTGCTTCTCGCTCAGCTTCTGCCCGTAGTCCTCCGGCATGAGGTTGTCCGGGAAGCCTTCCGTGATGTCGGAATCCGGATTGACGATCTGCTCGGCGATGAACTGGGCGTCCTTGCCCTGCAGGGCGTCGTCGAGGTTCGGACCGAGCGTTTGCGTCGCGCCGGCCGCTTCGTACGTGTGGCAGCTGCCGCACGCGGGCTCGACTTCCTCGAAAACGGCCTTCCCGGCCTCCGCGTTCCCCGGCTCGATCTCCTCGGGCTCGGGAACGCTTCCGACTACGGTCTCCGGGGTGGGGGAGACGGACTCGGAGCCGCCGCAGCCGGCGAGCGCGAGCGCAAGCGCGAGAACCAAGAGCGGGCGACGCATCGGGAGGAGAGCATACCCCGCTCCACGGCCAGATAACCCACCACGCCGCCGAGCACGACGTCGTTCGGAGAGTCGTTCACGATCAGCGACGTCGCGATTGCTGCGGCGAGGGCGAGCGGAGCCGCGCGCACGGGCAGCGGGGCCTCCGAGCGCAGCGTCCTCGCAACGAGAAACACAAGGACAGCGACGCCGGCGGTGACGAGCACTGCGACGAAGACGTTGTCGGCGAGCCGGGCGAGCGACAGCTCGACGCGCTCGGCCAGGTCCGAGGCGAGCCCGGCGGGACCGTCCTCGAACGCGCGCGTGACGTGACTCGAGCCTCCGGTGGCAGCATCGATCGCGACGAACGCGGCCACGAGCGCGAGAGACGCCACGCCTGCGACCGCGATCGCGCGCGGTCGCGCACGCGCGAGCAGCACCGCAAGGACGGTGAAGCCGACGGCGAGCACGATCGCACCGCCGCCGTCCGCACCGAAACGGCTGCCCGCCACGAGCAGGAGGGCGATCGCCGCGACGAACGCGAAGCCGGCGGCGCCGAAGCGACGGGCGAGCAGTGCGGCGCCCGCGAGCGCGGGAACGAGGAAGAACGTTCCGAGCAGGTTCGAGATGCCGTAGAAGCGCGCGTTCTGCGTCGGGCCGAACGGTGACAGCGCGACACTCGGCCCGTCGACGCCGAGCACGACGAGGTACGCGGCGAGGACTGCGGCGAGCGCGGCTCCCACGGCGAAGCCGGAGCGCAGGACGAGGGCGAGGAGCGGAGCGGCGACGGCCACGGCGGCGGCGACCACGACGAGGACGACCCAGGGCTCCGACACACCGAGCACGCCGAGAACGAGGTTGGCTGCCAGTCCCGTCGCGAAGCCGATGAGCGCCGCCCGCGGCCAGACGAAGGCGAGCACGAGGATGATGACTGCAGCGAGGAGCGTGGCCGGGAGTCGCGCGTCTCCGTTCTCGGAGATGCGCCGGTCGAGCTCGCGCAGCTCGGCAACCGCGTCGTCTTTTGCCTCCGACGTGAGGCCATCGTCTTGTCCAAGTGCGGTTGGTGCGATGTCGGCGATCGAGACGAGGCCCGGGATGCGCGTCGAGTCCGACTCGAGCAGACCTTCGAAGCCTGAGCCGAGGACGGCGACGGGATAGCGCCGGTCATTGGCCTGGTCACCGCCTTGGGGCAGAGCCAGGACGATGACGTTCCCGCTTGGAACCGTGTCCGCGGTCTCGACTGCGATCAGGGGTGAACCTTCCGGAGACTCGCCGCGCAGCGAATTGCGCACCTCGCCGCGCTCGAGCGCCGCGAACGCACGGTCGGCGCTCGTCTCGGGCCCCGCGCCAGGGACCAGAAGACCGACCGCACCACGCTCCTCGAGGCTTTGCAGGTCGGACAGCTCGAGTCCGGGGACGACCACGACCCGGAAGGTCGTAGCCTGCGCCTCGCCCACGAGCATGGTCAGGAACACGAAAACCACTGCAAGCGTGCGGGCCATGCCCGGAACTCTAGGCTCGCTCGCCTCGACGGAAGCTTTTCGCTGCGCCGTCATCGCCGCGCTCGTCTCCTTGCCGCTCGCGCTCTTCGGTCCGCCCGGCGGCGACGCGCCGGCGCACCTCTACCGCACGTTTCTGGTCGAGCAGGGCGTCTTCGTGTGGGACAACCACTGGTACGGCGGCCACTACCCGCTGGCCTCGTACAGCCTCCTCTACTACCTCCCCGCGACCGTGTTCGGGAACGAGTCGCTCGCGGTCGCCGCCGCGATCGTCTCCGCGGCCCTGTTCGCGTCGATCGCCGAGCGCGAGTGGGGCCGACGTGCCGTCTGGCCTGCGCGCGTCTTCGCCGTGCTGGCGGCCGGGCCGATCTTCACCGGCACGTACACGTACGCACTCGGCCTCGCTGCGCTTCTGGCTTCGATTTGGGCACTGCAGGCGCGGCGCATATGGCTCGCCCTGCTTGCAGCCGCCCTCTGTGTGGGCTTCAGCCCGCTGGCCTACGTCTTCCTCTGTATCGCCTTCGCAGCCGTCGGCCTCGCGCGCGCGCGCGTGGACCGGGAGACGGTGGTCGTAGGCGCAGGTCTGGCCGTGCTCGCAGGCCTCCAGGCGATCGCCATCTGGCTCTTTCCGCACGACGCCGTCTACCCATTCCGCCTGTTCGAGCTCGGCGTCGTCCTGGCGGTGGCGGCGCTCGGAGCCGCGCTCGCGTTTCGGGCGGAACGAGGTCGAACCCTCGCCCTCGTCTTCGTGCTGTGGGGAGGGGTGAGCGTGGTGGCCTTCCTCGCCCGCTCGCCGATCGGCGAGAACGCGACGCGCCTCCGTGGCGTCGTGTTCGCGCTCGTCCTCTTGGCCGCAGTACTCGTGCGCTTTCGTCCCGTCTGGCTCGCGGTTCCCGCGTTGGCCCTTGCGCTTGGCTACACCCTCGTTCCCTACGTCGCCGTCATCCCGTACCGCACCGACGGGCGGCCGGCGAGCGAGGCGTACTGGGCGCCCGCGCTCGACTTCCTCCGCGCCAACTCCGGTCCCGACTACCGAGTCGAGGTGGTTCCGACCGCCGATCACTGGGAGGCGTACTGGGTTCCGCGAGCCGGCTTCCCGCTCGCGCGGGGCTGGTACCGGCAGCTCGACATCGCCCAGAACGAGCTCTTCTACGAAGAACCGTTGCGCGCCGAGGAGTATCGCGAGTGGCTGCGCGGCATGGGCGTGCGCTTCGTGCTGCTTCCGGACACGCAGCTCGGGCGTATGGGCGAGGAGCGAGAAGCAGATCTGCTCCGCTCCGGCGACTCGGGCCTCGAGGAGGTGCTCGCCACCGGCGACTGGCGCGTGTACGAGCTGCCCGGCGCCGACCCGATCCTCACCGGCCCCGGCGAAGCGACGGTCTCCGTGCACGAGCACGATCGCATCGCAGGAACCGTCCCGGCGGCCGGGGTGTACCGCCTTGCCGTTCGGCACACGCCCTACTGGCGCGTGGAGCAGGGTCGACTCTGCCTCGAGAGGGCCGAAGACGGAATGACGACGCTCGTGGCGCAGGCCGCCGGCCCCTTCGCGCTCGAGATCGACGACAGCCTGGGGGCGGTCGCCGCCGCCGCTCGCGACCGAGCTGCGACGGACTGCTGAGGCCTTCCCGGTAGAATTTTCCGTGCAAGCTCACGCCGGGAGGGAAACACCTGATGAAACGCAAGGCCTACGGACGCGACTTCGGCCTGTCCGCCCGCATGCTCCTGACGACGTTCCTCCTCGGCGCGCTCTACGTCGCGTTCTTCATCGTCATGGTGCAGATCTTCGACTTCGGGCTCGTCCCGATGATCGTGCTCCTCGGCGCGCTCGCGTTCTTCCAGTACTTCACGTCCGACAAGCTCGCTCTGAGGGCCTCCGGAGCGAAGGTCGTCAGCCGCGAGGAGGCGCCGGAGCTCCACGACATGGTCGAGCGCCTCTGCGCCATGTCCGACCTGCCCAAGCCCCGGGTGGCCGTCATTCCGACCGACGTTCCCAACGCGTTCGCGACCGGCCGCAGCCCCAAACACGCGGCCGTGGCTGTGACGCAGGGTCTCTGGAACCGCCTCGAGCCGCGGGAGATCGAGGGCGTCCTCGCCCACGAGCTTTCGCACATCGCCAACCGCGACGTACTGATCATGACGGTGGCGAGCTTCTTCGCCATGCTCGCCGCGATGTTGATGCGCATGGGCATGTTCGGCGGCATGTTCGGCGGCGACCGGCGTGAAGGCGGTGCCCCTATCTGGCTGATCATGTTCCTCGTCTCGATGGTGACGTACGTGATCAGCTACATCCTCATCCTTACGATCTCGCGCTACCGCGAGTTCGCAGCCGACCGCGGCGCCGCGCTCATCACCGGCGCGCCCGAGCAGCTCATGAGCGCGCTGCAGAAGATCGCGAGCGACATGCTGCGCATCCCGCAGCGCGACCTGCGCGAGGTCGAAGGCATGAACGCGTTCTTCATCGTCCCGACCAACTGGAAGAAGTCGGTCGGTCAGCTGTTCATGACGCACCCGCCGCTCGAGAAGCGGCTTGCGCGGCTCTCCGAGATCGCGCAGGAGATGGGCCGCCCGGTCGTGTAGGCGCTTTGGGGCTCGGCGATGTCCTGTTCGGACGCAAGAAGCTCCGCGGGCCGAACCTCGACAAGCTCTTCGCGCTCACGACCGCGCAGCTGACGCTCGAGACCGAGCTCAACCTGAAGCCGGCAGGCGTGGCGGCCGTCGTGTTCAAGCCGCTCTCAGCCGGCGAGTTCGCGCGCGCCGAGCAGGAGATCGACGAGCTCCTGTCCGTGACGGCGCAGAGCTCGGGGTCGCAGGTGCGCCGGCGCTCGGACAAGCTCGGTTTCGAGTGGCTCGTCGTGCGCGACCGGGACTTCGACGACCTGGTCACGTCGGTTCACCTGGTCAGCTCCGAGCTCGAGGCGCGGGGGTTCGGGGGCCAGCTGCTCGCGGCCGTGTTCGTATTCGAGGGCGGCGCGAAGCCGGTGAACCTCATCTACGGCTACAAGCGCGGGACGTTCTGGCCGTTCATCCCCACCGGCAAGGATCAGGAGCGCGACAATGCGGAGGAAATCCGGCTCAAGAACGAGCTCGAAGGCGAGCTGCCGATCGAGCCGGACCTCACACGCTGGCTCGCGCTCTTCGACGCGCCGACCGGCGAGTAGTTCCTGCTCGGCCGGGCGGGACATGTCCCGCCCCTACTCGTCCGAGAGCGCAGGCTTGACCAGGTAGGGGCCGGGCATGCCCGGCCCGGAATCACGTCGACGCGCTACCGGAAGGCTTGGCGTGGGGCGGGGCGTAGCGGTGGTGGAGCATGAGCGCGTTGCCGTCGGGATCGGAGAAGTACGCCATGTAGCAGACGCCGCTGTCCATCGTGTCCGCGTGGAACGTCACACCCTTCTCCTCGAGCTCGGCGCGAGCCGCTGCGACGTCGTCAACGTGCAGCGCGATGGGGTGGGAGTGCGACTGGAAGTCCATCCCGAACGCGTCGGACTGCATGACTGCGATCGTCAACGTCCCGGTCTCGTACTCGCGGGCCGGTCGGTCGCCCCACTGCTTTGATCGCTGCAGGCCGAGAAGGTCGCCGTAGAACCGATCCGCCTGCTCGAAGTCGCGCGTCGGCACCGTGATGAAGTCGACGCCGGTGATGTTCATCGTGGCCTACGCAGGTACGTCGGGGATGAGGCCCTCGTCGGAGAAGAGCCTCTTCGTCTCCTCGAGCGTCAGGTCGCTCGGGGGAATGACGAAATCCGACGCCGAGAGGTCGTCGTCCGGGAGCGTCTCGCCTTCGCGCCGGACGAGCGCCCACATCTCGTCGAGCTTGCGGTCGAGCTCGCCCTCGTCGTCGGCGTCGGCGGCCGCCTGCGCCGCCTCGTCGAGCTCGTTCAGCTGCTGGACGAGGTCGTCGCCGACGCGATACTGACCCTCGCCGCTCAGGCGAACGATCACGACTTGTCGCCCTCGCGCGGAGCGCCCTCCAGCTCGCGCGCCTTGCCGCCGGAGGCCAACTCACCCTTCAGCCGCGCGAGCTCCTCGTCCACCTGTGAGCCGGTCGCGATCTGCGCGAGCTCGCGGTCGAGCTCGCTGCCGCCCGAGTAGTCCTCGAGCGTGCCCGCCTCCACGAGCTCGTCGACGGCGGAGGCGCGGGCCTGCATCTGCTCGGTCTTGTCGCGCGCGCGCTCGATGGCGAGACCCGTATCGGCCATCTCCTCGCCGATCCCGCTCGCGGCCTCGCTGATGCGAACCTGCGCCTCGGCCGCGGAGTACTCCGCCTTGATCGTCTCCTTCTGCGTCCTGAAGGCCTCGACCTTGGCTGCCAGGCGCTTTTCGCCGACGATGAGCTTCTCCTGCTGGGCCTCGAGGCCGGCGATCTGCTGGTCGAGGCTCTGGAGCTGCTGCTGCGCAAACGCCTTGCGCTCGAGCGCCTGCCTCGCGAGGTCCTCGCGTCCGGCGCCGAGGGCCGCGCGGGCCTGCTGGTCGAGCTTCGGAAGCTCCGTCTCGAGCTTCTGGGTCTGGAGCTCGAGCCGCTTCTTGGCCGTCACGACCTCGGCGACCCCCTTCTTGACCTTCTGCAGCTGCTCGCGCTGGCGCTCGTACGAGTAGTCGAGCGTCACGGACGGGTCCTCCGCGCGGTCGAGCAGCCGCGAGATCCAGGCCTGGACGACTGTGGACATGCGGCTCATGAGGCCGGCCATTCGCGATCCTCCTCGCTTCCCGGGTTCGTTGCGGTCATCCTACCCCTGAGCGTGATCGTCGAACGCAGCATGCACCCCGAGTGGTTGTCGAACGCGTACCTCGTCGCGGATCGTTCGGGAGGCAATGCGGTCTTCGTAGATAGCGGCGGTCCCGTGGAGCCTTTGATCGCGGCAGTCGACCGGCTCGACGTGCAGGTGACGCACCTGTTCACGACACATGCGCACAACGACCACATCGCCAACCACGAAGAGCTCGAGCGCCGCTTCGGCCTCGTGATCCTCGCCGACCCGCGCGAGAGCGTCGCGGGCGCGGAACCGCTCGCGCACGGAGACACCGTCGAGCTCGGTGAGCTTCGCATCGAGGCTCTGCGCACACCGGGTCACAGCCCCGGGATGCTGTCGTTCGTCGTCGACGAAGAGGCATGCTTCACCGGGGACACGCTCTTCGCCGGATCCGTAGGCGGAACGACGGACGCCTTCGATGACCTGCGCCGCTCGATCATGGACGTTCTCATGGGCCTTTCGCACGACCTCGCCATCTATCCGGGTCACACCGAGGAGAGCACGATCGGATGGGAGTGGGAGCACAACCCGTTCATCCGTGTGTGGCGAGGTCTCGAGCCGGAGCGCGAGGACCGCTGCTACGTGTCCGGCCGCGAGGCGACGCTCGTCCTGTGGGCTCAAGATTACGACGGCGGCAACAAGGCGTGGGTGCGTTTTGGGGACGGCACCGACGCGATCGTCGGCGGCTCGCGCGTGGAGCGCCGGTGAGCTTCATCGTCCCCGAAGAGATCGAGGGGTACGCCGAGGCGCACACTACGGATACGGGAGACCTGCTGCGCCGCCTGGCGGACGAGACGCGCGCCACGCTCGAACGTCCGCAGATGCTGACCGGGACGATCGAGGGGCGCTTCCTCGAGTTCCTCGTGTTCGCGCTCCAGGCCGAGCGCGTGCTCGAGCTTGGGACGTACAGCGGCTACTCCGCGATCTCGATGGCGGCGGCGCTGCCAAGCGGCGGGCGCATCGACACCTGCGAGGTCGACGAGCACCATGCGGCGGTCGCGCAGCGCTACATCGAGGAGGCGGGCTACGCGGACCGCATCACGATCCACCTTGGTCCGGCGCTCGAGACGCTCGCACGTCTCGAAGGGGACTTCGACTTCGTCTTCATCGACGCGGACAAGGAGAACTACGGCCGGTACTACGACGCGCTTGTTCCGCGCCTGTCGGAGCGCGGGCTGATGGCGCTCGACAACACGCTTTGGTCGGGCCGCGTGGTCGAGCCCGACGACGACCCGTCGACACGCGCGCTTGTCGAGCTCAACGACCGGATCGCATCCGACGAACGCGTCGTCGCTGTTCAGCTGACCGTGCGCGACGGCGTCACCCTCGTGAGAAGGCGCTCGGGCTAAGCGGTCGGATCCACCGCCGCTTTGAGCAGGTCGGCGGGCGGGTCCTCGAAGAGCTCCGGGACCTCGGCAAGGCCGACGCGATGCGTGACGAGGCGCTCCCACGGATAGGCGCCGCTGGCGAGGAACGCGAGGGCCGCGCGCACGTGGCGCGGCGCGTGATGGAAGGCGCCGCGCAGAGTCAGCTCCTCGTAGTGGAGGCGATAGGTGTCGACCGCGAGCTCGCTGCCGCGCTCGCGTCCGCCGAAGAAGAGGACGACGCCGCCCTTGCGCACGAGCTCAACCGCGTCGCGCCAGGCGAGCTCGCTCCCTGCCGCCTCGATGACGACGTCCGCTCCCTCGCCGTCGTCGAGCGCCGCGCCGAAGGCGGGGGCGAGCTCGCGGCGCTCGGGTCGCCCGCCTACTGCGACCACGTGCGCGCCCGCGTCCTTGGCCGCAGCGCAGAGCATGAGGCCGATCGGACCGAGCCCGAGCACGGCGACCGTTTGTCCCGCCTCGATCTCCGCACGTTCCACTCCGTGCAGGCAGCAAGCGAGCGGCTCCACCATCGCCGCAACGTGCGCGGGCAGCGCATCCGGAACGGGGAGCATGTTCCGCTCGGCGATGCGCTCCGGCACGAGGACGTACTCGGCGTACGCGCCGTTCAGGAACGGCCGGTTCTCGCAAAGCGTCTCCTCTCCGCGCACGCAGGCGGGACAGGCCCCGCACGGCGCCGAGTTGGCCGCGACCACGCGCTGCCCGGTGGCCACGTCGATCCCGGCGAACTCGTGACCGAACGGGCTCGGCGTCTCCGCCAGGAGGAGCGGATGGCCGCGTCGGAACGTCTTTGCATCGGTCCCGTCCGTGAGCGCCACCTCGACCTGGACGACGGCGTCTCCAGGGCCGGGCTCCGGATCCGGAACCTCCTCGAGCCGGAGGTCGCCCGGTCCGTAGAAGCGCAGAGCCCTCACGGAGTGAAGACGACTTTGACGGTCTCGCGCTTGCGGTAGAGCTCGAGCCCTTCACCAAATCGCTCCATGGGAAGGACGGTCGTGGGGAGCGGTTCGAGCGAGGGAAGCAGGTTCACGGCCGCGAGCATGTGCCGCGGCGTCGCCGAGCACGAGCCGACGATGCGAAGCTCGCCGCGCAACACGCGCTCGAGATCGACCGGCACGGGATCGAAGCCGGCCGCGAAGACGAGCAGCGTGCCGCCGGGCTCGAGCGCCGCGAGCGCCTCGTCGAGGCCGGCGTGTGCGCAGAGGACGGCCGTGTCCACCAGTCCGTCCGCCTCTTTCGCGCCCAGCTTGCGAGCGAGCGCCATGCGTTCCTTGACCGGATCGGTTGCGAACACTTCGTCACCGCGGCGCGCGAGCACCTGAATCCAGAGGAGGCCCACGAAGCCGCACCCGACGACGAGCACGCGGCCGCGCGGCACGAGCTCGGCGCCGCGCAACACGCAGGCGAGCGGCTCCGCGAACGTCCCGAGCGTGTCGTCGAGGTCCGCAGGGATCTCGATCCAGTCGCGCGCGCGCGCGTGCTCCGCAAAGCCGCCGGGCTTGATGGTGGCGCGGCGAAACGCCTCGCACGTCGTCTCGTGTCCCGCGCGGCAGCGCTCGCACTCGCCGCACGGCAGATGGTGGACGAGCGCGACGCGCCTTCCGTCGGGTAGCTCGCCCACGACCTCGTGACCGAGGACGGTGCCGCGCTTGAGCCGGCCGATCTTCTGGACGTCGGTGCCGCACAGGCCGCACGCGCGAACCCGAACGAGCTCGCCCGGGCCGCGCGGCTCGGGGACGTCGCCGAGGGCCGGCTGGCCGTCGGCGTCGAGAACGACGGCCTTCATCACTACCCGGCGTCGGGGAGGTACTCGGCCTGTCCGACCTCGGGCGGCGCGCCCACGATGAGGAGCGTCGCCTCGCCATCGCTGTCGTTCGCGACCTGGATGGCTGTTCCGGGCTGAACGACGGCCATGGAGCCCACGGGCAGCTCAACCGGCTCGGGCGGGTCGCCAAGGAAGAGCGTCGGCGTCCCGTCGAGCACGACGAAGAGCTCCTCCTGCACGACTTCCGCATGCCTTCGTCCACGGACACCGGGGGGATAGCGCCAGATGCTCGCGCGCATGTTCGTCATGGCGTCCGAGAGCCGGGCGATGCGGCGGTCGACGTTCCCGCCGCTCGGGGGCCCAAAGGCGATCTCGCCGGCGCGAAAGACGGTGTAGCCCACGGCTACACTCTACGGAGCGCGGGGCTATAGCTCAGTTGGGAGAGCGCCTGGATCGCACCCAGGAGGTCGCCGGTTCGAGTCCGGCTAGCTCCATGAAACCGCCGCACAACGGCGGTTTTCTTTTGGGCACAAGACAACTGTGGACATCAGGCGCTCGGTCACGCACTCCGACGCACGCCGAAACGCATTCGTCGCAGCTTCGCGCTGCTCGGACCGCCGGACCCCTACCCGCCGCCAAAGTCGCTGACGATTACGGCCCCGCTCGCATTTGCGAATGGTTCGGCCCGCGACCAGCCGGCCAGGTCAGGAGATGATGTCGCGGCTGCGGAACACAACAAGGGACACGATGGCGGCGATGACGCCGTAGAGGACGACCAGCCCGAGCGCGGCACCCCAGGCGAGTTGGTCGTTTCCGCCGGCAGCGAGCGTGTCCAGCGTGCCGCCGGGTAGATAGGAGCTGGAGCTCGGAGCGACGATGGATATCAGACTCTCCACGACGAGCAGAAAGCCGAGCCCGATGCCGATGGCGATGGCTGAACTGCGGCTGAGCACGGCGAGCATGAGACCGATGAGTCCCCAGGCGAGTCCTGCGATCGTGAAGTCCAATAAGCCCTTCCCAAGATGGGACGAGAAGTCGGTCTTCCAGGCCTCGATCGGGATGCCCTCGAGCTTGGCAAGAGGCCGCGCGAACACGACGACGACGAGCGTCGTCACGGTCGTAGCGACCAGCGTGAAGACACTCAGGGCGACGATCTTGCCGCCTAGGAGGCGCGTCCTGTTCGGATGCGCCTGGGCGAGGATGCGGATCAGTCCCGTGCTGTAGTCGGTGGCCACCGCGATCGCCCAGAGCGCGAGCAAGATCACTCCGGCCAGCCTGCTCACGGTCGGCAAGGCGGTGAGGAAGCCGCCGGGGCTGGCGATCTCGGCGACGGTGTACGCGCCGAGGCCCTGTCCGGATTGCGGAGCAGCGGGTGCGTTCTCGGCCGACGTGAAGATGAAGATCGAAACCAGGCCCGCAAACAGCGCCATCAGTCCGATGCCTCCGAAGAGAAACGCTGGCCGCTGGATCCGGATCAGCTCCGAACGGAAGGCGTGCATCAGCCGCCGTTTCCGTGCCGCTGGACGCGACGCTCTTCGGAAAGCTCGGTGTCGGTGGCTCCGGTCAGCCGCAGGAACACCGTCTCGAGCGTGTCGGCCTCTGGATTGAGCATTCGCAAGGTGAGTCCCGCTGCGGCGGTTGCCCGGTACAGATCGGCAGACCGCTCGGCCGGCATCGTGACGATCACTTCGTCATCGGAGGTCTCGTAGGTCCAGCCCTTGTCCTCGACGATCTCGACCAGGCGAGGAGTGTCGGATGCCGGCTCGGGCGCTGCCACCACCCGTTCGGTCGCGTGCTTCATCAGGCCCTTGAGGCTGCCCGCATACACGAGCTCCCCGAACCGGATCACGACCAGGCTGTCCACCATCGCCTGGAGCTCACCGAGGAGATGCGAGGAGACCACCACCGTCCGGCCTCCGGCGGCCAACGCTTTGAGCAGCTCGCGAATCTCGACGATGCCCGCCGGATCGAGCCCGTTCATCGGCTCGTCGAGCACCAGCAGTTCCGGATCCGGCAGCAACGCAGCCGCGATACCCAGCCGCTGCTTCATTCCGAGCGAGTAGGTCGAGGCCTTGTCGTCCTCCCGCCCCGCCAGACCCACGATCTTGAGCACTTCGTCAACGCGCTTGGCGGGCAGGCCGCGCAGTGCGGCCAGACTCCGCAGATTGTCCCGGCCCGACAACGAACCCACAAACGCCGGGGCTTCGATCAGCGCGCCCACCCGGTCGGCGAAGCTTTCCGGCTGCTGAATCGACTCGCCCAGAACCGTCCCCGAACCGGCGCTCGGCTCGATCAGACCGAGCAAGACGCGGATCGTCGTCGACTTCCCCGAGCCGTTCGGCCCCACGAAACCGACCACACCACCGGCAGGAACCTCGAACGTCAGGTCGTTCACAGCGACGAGATCCCCGAAGCGCCGAGTCAACCCGTCTGCCGTTAGCGCGTTCTTCGCCGTCCCTAGCCTCCGCTACGCACGTCATCCGGCACGAACTCCCGAAACGTATCGCCTTTCTTGCTCGTGGGGCTGGATCGCACCCAGGAGGTCGCCGGTTCGAGTCCGGCTAGCTCCATCCGCCGTCGTTTTAACCGAGCTCGGCTTGATGCGGCCGCACAGTTTCGTGATGCGGCTCCAACGCCGTGTGACCGCTTATCGTCTCGCGAGGCCCGCGCGAGCATTCCGCGCGACTCGGTCGGCCTCGGTGACCGGGTCCTCCGCCAGGCGGTCCGCTCCCACCGACTCGGCCAGCGCCTTCGACGCTCCTGCGCCGGCGAGCGCGAGGGGCGCCGAGCGGGCGAGCGTCCCGAGCTCGTCGCGGACCCGCGCGAGCCGCGGGGTGGACGTGGCGCTGATGACGACGAGCCGCGGCTCGAGCTTCGCGGCCGCGTCGGCCAGGGTGCCGAGCGGAGTGTCGGGCCCGAGGAACGCGATTCGCCAGCCATGTGCGCGCAGGGCCAGTCCGAATGCGATGAGCGGGAGGTCGTGCAGCTCGCCCGGCGCGCAGGCGAGGATGGCCAGCGGGCCCCCGCCCTGGCCCCAGCCCCGCGCCAGGCCGAGCAGGCGTCCGCGGAGGAAATTGCTCGCGAAGTGCTCCTGCGCGACGCTCGCCGTGCCCGCTTCCCAGCGCTCTCCCAGATCGTGGAGGTAGGGAATGAGGAGATCGCGCAAGAGCGACTCGATGCTGACGGCCGAGAGCGCGCGGTCGAAAGCCTCCTGCGCGGCCGGCTCGTCGAATCGCTCGAAGGCCCGCGCGAGGGGACCGGGATCGAGGGCCACCTCGCCGTCCCCGGCGGGAGTCTCGCCGGCGACAGTCGACTCGAGGGCGAGCCGAGCCGCCTCCGCGGCTGAAAAGCCCTGCGTCTGGAACGTCCGCATCCGCTTGATTCGTTCCTCGTCCGCCGAGGAGTAGAGCCGGAAACCTCCCGCGGAGCGCGACGGCTGCAGAAGCCCGTACCGAAGCTCCCACGCCCGCAGGAGCTCGGGACTGACCCCGACCCGCCGGCTCAGCTCGCCGATCCGAAGATGACCCTCTGCCATGCAAGTAGCTTACAAAACCAAGACGATGCTTACACATAAATTTGACAGAGACCCCTCCTTCCGATACAAAGTCTCGACAACTTCTCTACATGGAGGTATTCCGATGAAGAAACTCGACATCCTCGCGGCCGTGCTCGTCGTCGTCGGCGGACTCAATTGGGGACTGGTGGCCCTCGCCGAATTTGACCTCGTCGCCACGATCGTTGGTCTCGAGTTCGGCGAGACGAACGCCGCGAGCCGCGTGATCTACGGGCTGGTCGGTCTCGCGGCCGTCTACCAGATCGTCCAGCAGGCGGCCATCCGCCGCCGCTGGAGCCGCGACCCGCAGGTCGCAACCGCCTAAAGGCTCGAGGGTCGGGGACCGGCCGGTCTACGCCGGCCGGTCCGCTTGCCTTGGCTGTCCACTCAGAGGAGTCGTTCGCGCTCGCGCGGCCCGTCGTCCCAGTTACAAGAGACGGCGCCGGTCGGCTGGGCTCGGCGTACTGGCAAGAGGTCGAACGCTCGACGCGGGGCGCTGTCCGAGCGCGGCGGACGCCCGAGAGCGTCGAGCTGCGCCTCTTCGGCCGTGCGCCAGCCCTCCTGTGTTTCGGCGCGCCGGAAATCCAGGTCGATCCGACATCGATCTCGTGCACGTATCCGGTCCTCGGGGGACTGCTCGCCCGCGGGGCCGGCGGCGAGCTCGTCTTCGAGCAGCGGCGCACTCCCGCCTGGTGCGTTCGGACGCTGGTCCGGGACTTCTCGCCCCGTCTCGCCGGCCGGGTCGGGAGTCCCGGCTGGAGGGGCCTGGTCTACCACCAGGTGCAGGCCCGGCTTCACCGGGCGATCGGCCGGCGCTACGTTGCTCGGTTGGTGCGGGAGAGCCTGCCGTGAAGATCGCCGTCCTCGGGGCGAGCGGCGTCGTCGGCCGCGCGCTTCTGCCGCTGCTCGCGGGAAAGCACGAGGTGGTGGCAGTCTCGCGGCACCCGCCTGACCGCAGCGGCGACCGGGTGCACTGGGTCGCCGCGGACGTCACCGAGCGCGAGGAACTCGACGGCCTCCTTGCGGGCGTCGATGTCGTCTACCACCTGGTGCACTCCCTCGGCGCGAAGGACTTCGCGCATCGGGATCGGATCGCCGCCGACTCCGTCGCCGAGGCGTCCGAGAGCGCCGGCGTGCGTCAGATCGTCTTCCTCGGCGGACTCGGCGATGCCTCGAAGGCAGGCTCGCTCCACCTCCGTAGCAGGGCGGAGACGGCTGAGCGGCTCGCCTCTGGTTCGGTGCCTGTGACCACGCTGCGTTCGGCGATCGTCGTAGGAGACGGAAGCGCTGCCTTCGAGACGATCGTCGCACTCGTCGATCGCCTGCCCGTGATGGTCTGTCCTCGCTGGGTGCGGACGAGGACGCAGCCGATCGCGCTGCAGGACGTCGTTCGCTACCTCGCCGGCGTCGCCGGGCGCGGCGAGGCCCTCGACCGCACGTTCGACGTCGCGGGCCCCGAGGTCATGACATGTAGGGACATGATTCTGAAGATCGGGGACCTGCGCGGCCGCCGCCCGCTGATCGTCGAGGTGCCGGTGCTCACGCCGCGCCTGTCTTCCCTCTGGCTGCACCTCGTAACGCCTGTGCAGGCCGGCGTGGCCCGCCAGCTCGTCGAAGGCCTCCGGACCGAGACCGTCGCGCGGGAGAACGACATCGTCGCCCTCGTTCCCCACGAGCTGACGCCGTTCGACGAGGCGGCGCGAACAGCGCTGACCGCCGCGCAATGCCGCCTGATCCGGGTGAGCCGGGGCTCCGGCTCGGCTACGCCTGTCTCAACACGCTGTTCGGAAGCCCGGCGCGTACGACGCGCCTCGCGAACGCGACGCCCGAGCGCCTGCGTGAGCTCTTGGCGGCGAACCTTGACACGCTCGAGGCGATCCTCCGCTGGAACGACGCCAACGACATCCGGGTCTTTCGCGTGTCCTCGAACACTGTGCCGCTAGCCTCGCACCCGCGCGCGAGCTATCCGTGGCGCGAAGCGCTTGGCGAGCGGTTCGCAGAGCTGGGCGAGCTCATGCGCGGCGCGGGCATGCGGCTCTCGACGCACCCGGGGCCGTACACGGTGCCGGCCTCCGCCGACGAGGCGATCGCGGACGCGGCAGTCCGGGAGCTCGACTACCACGCGGAGCTCATGGGCGCCTTCGGGCTCGACCGCTCGCACAAGATCGTGCTCCATCTCGGGGGAGGAGCGGGCGACCGCCAGAGCTGGCTCGACCGATTCGGGCAAGCCGTTGGGCGCCTCGCGCCGGAAACTCGCTCACGCCTCGTCCTCGAGAATGACGAGCGCTGGTCCTTCGCGGACGTCCTCCCGGTCGCGGGCGAGCTGAACCTGCCGGTCGTGTTCGACGTCTTTCATCACGAGGTGAACGGGTCGTTCCCCAAGCTCGGAATGCGCGAGCTCGTCGAGCTCGCGGGGGAGACCTGGCGTGAAGGCGACGGGCGGCAGGAAGTGCACTTCTCGACGCAGGCGCCCGGCCGCCGGGCTGGTGCGCATGCGGACACGCTCGACTTGCGGCGGTTCCGCCGCTTCATCGAGCAGGTGGACGACCTGCCACTCGACTGCGTGCTCGAGGTGAAGGACAAAGAGCAGTCGGTTCTGCGCGCGCGGCGTACTCAGCTGCGGTGGCGACAGAAAGCGGCCCGCCCGGCCTGAGGCCGGACGGGCCGCGGTTGGTGGTCCGCTAGACGGACGGGATCAGCACTTCGTCGATGACATGGATGACGCCGTTCGAGGCGGTCACATCGGCCTTGACGACGCGGGCGGCGTCGACGCGAACAGTGTCGCCGCTTGTCCGGAGGCGGACGGAGTCGCCGTTGAGCGTCTCCGCGGAGCGCATCGACGCGACGTCGCTCGCGCGAGCCTCGCCCTCGACGACGTGGTAGAGCAGGACGGCCCGCAGCATCTCCTGGTCCTCCGCGAGGGCGTCGAGAGTCTCCTGCGGGACGGCTTCGAACGCCTCGTCAGTCGGGGCGAAGACCGTGAACGGGCCCTCGCCGGCGAGCGTCTCGGCCAGGCCGGCGCGCTCGAGCAGCGAGGCGAGTGTGGTGAAGTCCCCTGCCGCGACGGCCGTCTCGACGATGTTGCTCTCCGCCATCATCTCGGTGGTCGTCATCGCGGGCTCGGTCGAAGCCTGGCCCCCCTGGGCGTCCGAGTCGTTGCCGCCGCAGCCGGCGAAGACGAGGCCGACGGTGGCGAGGCCAACAGCCGCCAGGCTGCGGAGCGGGCGGCGGTGGTGTGCTTCGTACTGCATTGTTCTCCTCCTTGTTGAGGGTTCGTCGAATGTCGGAGGAGAGTCTAGACAAACTCAGGACGATCTGTCAAGTTTCTGTATAAGGTTTCTGGCACCGGGGAGACGGAACCGGACTTCGTGGCGAGTCTGTGGTCAGCAACGTCCGGAATGGAACGGGAATTAGCCGCTCTTTACGAGCGCGAGAAAGTGGGAAACATGCTGACTAGTGCCGGATGTTGCCGCGGCAGGCCTACATCGCACCCAGGAGGTCGCCGGTTCGAGTCCGGCTAGCTCCATGAAACCGACTCCAATCGGCGGGCAGTGGGCTGGCTCTCACGCTGCTCCAATGAAGGAGTGGCGATGGCTGAGGAAAACGCAGTGATCGTTCGGTTCACGGAAGCCGGCGTGGAACTCGAGGGCCGTCTGTCCTGACCGAGGTGACCGTCAGCGGTAACGTTCTCGGTGACCTGTGGGACTGGGTCGCCGGCGTCTTCGGGCGTATCGGCGACGTTTCCGTCTACTGGCTGGTCCTCGCTCTGGGGCTGAAGACGGCGGAGTCGGCCTTCATCGGCCTGGGCTGGCGCAACATCCTGCGCGTGGCGTACCCGCGAAGCGGCCTTTCGTTCAACACGGCGTGGGCGGCATCCCAGGGAGGAACGGCGATCAACGCGCTGACGCCGGCGCAGGCGGGGACCGTTGCCATGATCGGCATCTTCCGGGCGAGCATCCCCGGATCGTCGGTCGCGGGCGTCACTGCAGCCACGGTCGCCCAGGCGCTCTTCTTCACGGCCGTCAGCGTGCTCATGCTGATCGGCGTCGCCGTCTTGCTCCCGCGAGTCGTCTCGCAGGGCTCGCCCTCGGACGAAACCGGCGGCTTCTTCGCGTCGCACCCAGTCCTGATTCCATCCGTCATTGTCGCGGCGATCGTGATCCTCATCGTCTGTTGGCCGCGGTTGAAACCATGGCTCAGCGAGCAATGGCGCAAGGGGAAGCAGGGTCTTGCCATCTTCAGTGACTGGCGTCGCTACGCGCGAGAGGTGGCGCTTCCGTCCGGCGCCTCGTATTGCTGCCGCATCGGCGTCAACGTCGTCTTCATGGCCGCCTTCGACATTCCCGTGACCGCGTACACCGTCGCGCTGGTTGCCTCCTCGCACATGCTCTCCGGGCTCTTCGCGATAACACCGGGCGGAGTTGGGCAGACGCAGGCGCTCGATGTCGCAACCCTCGGCAGACACGCTCCGACGGAGAATGTCGCCGCATTTTCGATCACGCAAGACGCGGTTCTGATGACGTGGAACGTCGTTCTCGGCGTCGCCCTCATGCTGTGGGCCTTCGGCTACACGCAGACCAGGCAACTGCTCTCGAAAACACGCCGGAAGCAGCCGCAGGAGCCACGCTCCACTTGAACGAGGGGGGAGCCGGTCTGTGTCCTTGAGCCGGATCGACACGGGCGTTTCCCCTTCGGATGACGAGCTCGTCCGCGCCGAGCTCGACGAGGCGCGCCGGAAGCGCCGCACGGGACGCACGCGCATCGTCGGCACCGTTGTCTCCGTCGCTGTCATCGGCGCTGTGTTCGCGTTCGCGCTGCCGCGCATCGCGGACTACGGGGACGTCTGGGACGAGATCCACAAGCTGTCGTGGCAGTGGCTCGTCGTGCTCGGGCTCGCGACGCTCCTCAACCTCGCGACCTACGGGCCGCCGCTTATGGCCGCGCTTCCCGGTCTCTCCTACTTCCTTGCGTCGCGCGTCACGCTCGCGTCGACGGCGCTTTCTGTGATCGCTCCGGGCGGCGCCGCGGTTGGGATGGCAACGACGGTCGCGATGCTGCGCGCACGCGGGTTCAGCGGCCGCCCCGTTGGGCTCGCCGTCGTCGTCATGGGCCTCTGGAACCAGTCGGTCATCCTCGGGTTCCCGATACTCGCCGTCGCAGGCCTTGCGGCACAGGGGGCCCGAAACCGCATTTTGGAAATCGCGGCGCTGGTCGGCCTCGCCGTCTTCGCGGTGATCGTCGCAGGGTTCGCTATCGCCCTCTCGAGCGAGCGGTTTGCACGCCGCGTCGGCGACGGCGCCGCGCGTCTTACTTCCGCGGCTGGGCGCCTCCTCCACAAGGCGCCGGTCAAGTGGACCGGAGCGTCCTTCGTCCGCTTCCGCGCCGAGTCGATCGAGCTCATCCGCCGGCGCTGGCTCTATCTCACCGCTGCGACGCTCGCCGGGCACCTGACCGTCTTCGTGATCTTGTCCGTCTCACTGCGCGCCGTCGGCGTCACGCACACCGAGGTGACGATCGTCGAAGCTTTCGCGGCGTGGACGCTGGCTCGTATCCTCGGCGTAATCCCGATTACGCCCGGCGGCGTTGGCTTCGTCGAGCTCGGTCTCACCGGTGTACTGGTCGCCTTCGGTGCGAGCAACGCCGAGGCGGTCGCGGCGACGATGATCTACCGCCTTCTGACCGTCGTGCCGACGGTCCTCCTCGGGCTCGTCGCCGCGGGAGCGTCGGTGGTCGGGCGGAAGCCGGGCGAGACGGCCGCCACGTAGCTCCGTCAATGTGAGCGGTTGCCGATCGCGCCGTTGGGGGGTAAGGCTCCGGCATGATGCGGTACGCGTCCCTGGTGGCTGTCGTCGCCCTTTCGGGGTGCGGCGGCGGGTCGGATGGTTCGGCGACGGCGCCACAAACGGAGTCCGGTCCATCGTCTGTGCGTGCGGACTACATCGCGCGGGCGGATGCCTTCTGCACTGACGCAGCCTCTGATCCGGAGCTCTCCCAAAGCCTCGAGCAACTCGAGAACACTCCCCAATCCGATCCGAACTTCCGGGCGCTGGCGGAAGATCACTTCCGTCTCGTTCTAGAGATCGCCGAGCGTGCCCGAACCGGCTTCATGGAGATCGAGCCACCCGAGGCGGATCGACCGGCAATCACGGAACTCAACGCCGCCAACGACAGGGCGATCGAGCGGCTGCGTGACGTTATCTCCGCGTTGGAGGGCAGCGGCGACCCGACCCCGGAGCTCAACTCGTATGCGCAGGCGATCGCCGCTGCCGGGCGGCTTGCCGACGCCTATGGATTCGAGGTCTGCGCCGGGGCGGGAGGGAGCTAGACGCCGTCGGAATTCCGCTGGCAGGGTCGGGCACCGGTCGGGCGGACTTTCGCGTGCTCGACTTCGCCTAAAGGGAGGCCGGCCGCTCGACTTCAGGGTCTCGTCTCGAACCGGCGAGCCGATCGAGCTCGTCGTCGGCTAATCCGTTTCAGCACACCAACCGGCGGCAACACTGAGAGCGTGACCCACGAGTCGCAGCGACCCCCGCCGACGAATGGGCCTGAGCTTTCCGACGACGGCTCGATGGGCGCACCGCCCGGCAGCGACCCTGACTACACGCTGCACGGCGAGATAGGCGAAGAAGCGAAACGCCTCGTCACGCATCCAGGTGATGAGACCCGTCGGCTGGGTGGGGAGTTGTCGAAGGGCGAGTCCGAGGCGACACCCCTTCTCGCGATCTCCGTGGTCGGCATCGGGGTCGCCGTCGTGATCGCGGTCGTGGCCGCGCTCGTCGTCCTCGCGATCTATCTCAGCTGATCGCCCCGCGCTGAGACCGGCGCTTCGATCGAGCGCTCGCGCGGCTTGCGCCGGCCGAGCAACACGTCGATCTCGAGACCCTTCATGAGCCACGACGCTCCGAACGCCCACACCGCGGCAGCCTCCGCGATCAGCAATCCCTTGTCCGGCCTGCCGGTGAACCCGGTGAACGCCGCGAGTGCCAGCGCTGCGACGATCAGGCCGGCGCAGATGCGGTGGTACTTCGACCAGAACGAGGGCGACATGTTGCCGGTCTGAGGGCCCGGCCGTGAGAAGTAGAAGCTGATGACCGCGAGCGAGGCGATGAACACGCCGGCCGCGCCGAAGTGGACCCATTCGACGGTGGACTCACCGAGGCGAAGTTGAAGCGGCGTCACCGCCACCCCCGGGCCCGGCCGTCCCGTCGGGAACAAGGCGACGACGATGACGGCGATGCCCGCGTAGATGCTCAGCCTGTTCTCGCGCGAGCGCTCGGCGACCTTGTAGGTGAGGAGGAAGACGCCGATCGCGCAGAGTGCGCCGACGAACACCTCGCGCGCGCCCGAGTAGTAATAGGCGCTCAGCGATCCGCGTGGGAACGGCTGGCCGTCGAACAGAAGCGGCTCGCCGAGCACCAAGAGGATCGGAAGCGCGATGCCGAGCGCGCCGACCGCGACGCGCATGATCAAGTACGAGCGGACGTAGCGTTCGGTGTGCGGCGCGGTTAGACGAGGCTGAACAGCAACCTCGGGCCAGAAGACCTCACGCATTGCCACCGAAACGGTAGCCGCCGACCAGGCGTGCCTCAAGGCGGCGGTAAGAACTAGAGCGCCGACAGCGCGATCGAGATCGCGAAGCCGATCACGACGAGCGTGCCCGTCCAGACGCCTTCCACCGCGTAGGCCTGGGGGAGCAGCGTGTCGGCCACCATGGCGAGGAGGGCGCCGGCCGCAAACGCCTGTACGAGGGCGCCGGTGCGACCGCCCGCCGGGTCGAGCAGCATGTAGCCGAGCGCGGCGGCGATCCCCGACACGAGCACGACCGCCGACCACATGAGGAGGACGCGTCGCTTCGGCCACCCGGCTGCTTCGAGACCACTCGAGGAGGACATGCCCTCCGGGAAGTTCGAGAGCGCGATGCCGCCGAGCAGGGCGACGCTGACACCGCCTTGGAGGACGGTGAACCCGAGCACGAACGACTCCGGGATGCCGTCCAGGATGGAACCGAGCACGATGCCGAGCGGCGACCCTTCGGCCTGTTTCCCGGTCGGGTCCTTGCGCTCGGATCCACCCATGCGCTCGAGGAGCCAGTTCCCGATGGTGAATACCAGGGCGCCGACGAGGAGGAGCAGGGCGACCAAGGCCACCGTTTGCGTCTCGAGCGCCTCGTCGATCAACTCGAAGGACACCGATCCGATCAGAAGGCCGGTGCCGAGCGCCATGACGATCGCGATCGCGCGGCGGCCGGGATGAAGCTCGTAGGCGATCACCGCGCCGAGCAGCAGCGCGGCCGCGCCAACCGTTCCCCAGAGGAATGCCTCGGCCATGGGGCGTGGCTCGGCCTTACGGCCGAGCCACGACTCCCTTGTCTAGGTTCGGACGGCGCCCGGCCGGGTTATTGCCCAGATCACCCAGACGTCGAGCGCGATGATGAGGATCGCCCAGAACGGGTAGTAGGGGATGAAGAAGAAGTTCGCGATCGCACTCAGCATGGCGAGGAAGATCGCGACCATGCCGGCCCAGGTGCGCTCGGCGAACAGGCCCCAGCCCGTGACGATGAGCGCGACGCCGAGGATGAGGTGGATCCAGCCCCAGGCCGTGACGTCGAAGTCGAACGTGTAGTTCGCGGTCCGGACGAAGAACTCGTCGTTGAAGATCGCCACGAGCCCGTCGACCGCCTGGAACATGCCGATGAGAATCAGCATGCTGGCGGCAAACGTGATGCCGCCGATCGCCCAGCCGGAGACGCGTGGCGTGTCTACTGAGTCGTACTGCGCCATCCAGTCGCTCCTTTCACCTACCTAGCGGAACCCTCCCTTCTTGCGCATTTGATGGTACTCCCGGACTCAGACGCCCCAGGGGCCGCGGGCCGTGACTTTCGCCGCCCCGCGGAGTATCATTTTCTCCGTGCTTGCAGCGCTATTGGTGAGGTGGGCCCTCCTCGGAGTCGCCTTTGCCGTGACCGCTTGGCTCCTCTCGGGGATGGACATCTCCGGAGGCTTCTGGGGCTACGTCTGGGTGTCGGGGCTCTTCGGGATCGTCAACGCCATCATCGGGACCATCCTCCGGATCATCACGCTACCGCTGACGCTGCTCACGCTCGGGCTCTTCTCGATCCTTGTCAACGCCTTCTTGCTCCAGATCACGGATGCGATCACGAGCAACCTGACGATCGACGAGTTCTGGTGGACGGCGATCTGGGCCGCAATCATCATGGCGATCGTGTCTGTGATTCTGGACATCATCGTGAGCGCGGTCTGGCGACCGCGCCCCGCCACGGCCTGAGGCAAGCGCAACAACCCGAGCGCAAGCGGTCACCGCACGAGAGGTACAGGGCGTCCCCGAGACCGTCGAGGAGACCGCGCCCGCGCTTCCCTAGCCGGTTAGTGTCCGCTCGTGGCCGCTCAGTCGGAACACGAGCAGTCGGAACACGAGCAGCGCGTCACCCCGCTTGAGCTCTTCTTCGACCTGGTCTTCGTGTTCGCGATCACGCAGGTCACGAGCCTGCTCTCGGCGGACCCGACCTGGACCGGAGTCCTGCACGGCATGCTCGTGCTCACCGCGCTCTGGTGGGCCTGGGCCGCGTACGCGTGGCTGACGAACACAGTCGACTCGGACGAGGGCGGCGTGCGCATCGCGATGCTCGGTGCGATGGCGGCCATGCTCGTCGTGTCGCTCGCCGTCCCCGAGGCGTTCGGAGACCACGGCGTGCTCTTCGCCGTCGCGTACCTGGTCGTGCGGCTCCTGCACCTCGTCCTCTATGCGATCGCAGGCAAGCACGACCCTGAGCTTCTGGGAGCGGTGCTTCGCCTCGCCGCGACCGCGACCATCGCGCCGATCATGCTCGTCATTGCAGGGTTCCTCGAGGGTGACGAGCGGGTCACGATGTGGATCGTCGCGCTCGCGCTCGACTTCCTCGGTCCGGCCGTCCTCGGCCGCGGGCGTGGGTGGAGAGTTTCAGTGGAGCACTTCGCCGAACGGCACTCGTTGATCGTCCTGATCGCGCTCGGAGAGTCGATCGTCGCGATCGGCGTCGGCGTCACGGACATCGCGCTCGATTGGGGCGGTGTCTCCGCGGCGCTCCTCGCGATTGTCGTGGTCTCAGCGCTCTGGTGGCTCTACTTCGACGTCGCGGCGATCATTGCCCGGCAGCTCGTGATGTCCCTGAGCGGCATCGAGCAGATACGGGCCGCGCGCGACGCCTACAGCTACCTGCACCTGCCGATGGTGGCCGGCATCGTCCTCTTCGCGCTCGGGCTCAAGAAGACCCTCGACGACGTCGGCGAGCCGCTCGAGACCGTGCCCGCCTTCGCCCTCGCCGGTGGAGTCGCGCTGTATCTGCTCGCGCACTGCGCGTTCTTCCTACGGCTTGCGCATCGTCTCTTTCGCCGGCGCTTCATCGGGGGACTTGTCCTCATTGCGTTGATCCCGGTCGTCACGGAGCTGCCCGCACTCGCGTCGCTGGCGCTGGTCGCGGCCGTCTGCGTCTTCGTCGTCGCCTACGAAGCGATTCGGCACCGCGAGCATCGGGCGCAGATCCGCCATCCGGAGCTGGCCGACACGGAGCTCGTCGCGCCGTAGTGCAGCATCAACGCGTCTGGATCCCGCTGGCGGATGGGGCGCGCCTGGCCGCGCGTCTGTGGCTCCCGGACGAGCTGCCCGCGCCCGCGCTGATCGAGGCCCTGCCCTACCGCATGGACGACCTGACCGCGTCCTACTCGGCCGAGTACGAACGCCTTTGTCGCGAGGGCGGTCTCGCGGTCGCGCGCATCGACCTGCGCGGGACCGGCTCATCCGACTCGATCGCGGTCGACGAGTACCCGGCGCAGGAACAGGCCGACCTGATCGACGCCATCGAGTGGCTCGCCGCGCAGGACTGGTGCTCGGGACGAGTCGGGATGTACGGGACGTCGTATTCCGGGTTCAACAGCCTCCAGGTCGCAGCCGAGCGGCCGCGTGCGCTCCGTGCCGTCTGCGCCATCTACTCCTCCGACGACCGCTACACGGACGACGTCCACTACACCGGGGGAGCGCTGCGCGCGCTCGATCTCCTCGACTACGTCCTCTACATGGCGGCGCTCGTCGTCTTGCCACCCGTGCCGGCCGTGTACGGGGACGGCTGGCGCGACGAGTGGGCGCGACGCTTCGAGGCCAGTGAGCCGTGGCTGCTGCGCTGGCTCGAGGAGCAACGGGACGGGCCGTACTGGCGCCAGGGATCGCTGCGGCCCGGTTACGAGCGAATCGAATGCGCCACGATGCTCGTGGGCGGCTGGGCGGACGGCTACCGCAACAACACGTTCCGCACGTTCGAGGCCCTGCGTTGCCCGAAGCGCCTGCTCGTCGGACCGTGGAGTCACATGTCTCCGGCCACCTCGCTTCCCGGTCCGCGCATCGATCTCGTGCCGGAGCTCATCCGCTGGTTTCGCCGCTGGCTCTGCGACGAGAAGAACGGCGTCGACGAGCAGCCGCCCGTGTGCGTGTTCGTGCGGCGCTCGACCACGCCGGAGCCCGACCTCGCGGAGATGCGCGGCTCGTGGCGCTTCGAGCCGGGCTGGCCTCTCGAGCGCGCGCGCACGCACGCCCTCGCCGCACCCGCGGGTCGTCGCGAGCTCGAGGTGGAGGGGGACCTCGGCACGAGCGCGTGGATCTCCTGCGCGGCCAGGCTCCCGTGGGGCCAGCCGCTCGACCAGCGCGAGGACGACGCGCGCTCGCTCGTGTACGAATGGGGGCCGTTCGACTCGGAGCTCGAGATCCTCGGCCACGCGCGCCTCGACGCCACCATCTCGGCAAGCGCACCCGTCGCCTACCTCTCCGCCAAGCTCTGCGACGTCTTTCCGGACGGAACGTCTGCGCTCGTCGCGCGCGGCTTCCTGAACCTGACGCACCGCGACGGCTCCACCGACCCCGAGCCGCTCGAGCCGGGCCTCGACACACCCGTCATGCTCGAGCTCGAGGCAACCTCGTGGGTCTTCGAGGCCGGGCACCGCGTTCGCCTCTCGCTCGCGGGCGCCGACTGGCCGAACATCTGGCCGCCGCCGGCTAAGTCGACGTTGACGGTGAAGGGCGCGACGCTGTCGCTTCCGGTCGTCGAAGGCGAGCCGCCGATTGCAGAGACGCCGAGCTTCACCCCTCCGCCGCCCGACAAGTCGGAGCCCGAGTCACCGGCGGTGTGGCGGATCGAGCGTGACGTCCTGGCGCGGGAAACGCGCGCTGTCATCGCCCACGGCTCCGAGTACGACGCCGAGCACGGCGCGCGCGTCGAGGAGCAGTACGAGGGAGCCGTCGGCGTCTCGACCGTCGACCCAGCAACTGCGTGGGCGCGCGCGACGGCGCGCTTCCGCGTTCGGTGGCCCGAGGCCGACGTGACTGCAGAGGCAAAGCTCGATTTCCGCTCCGATGCCGCCGCCTACCACGTCACCGTGGACGTGACCGCCGGCGACATGGAACGCCGCTTCGATCGCGTTATCCCGCGCGACTTGCAGTAGCCGCTTCGGGCTGCGGCAGGACCGCGTGGCACGCGGCCAGGTGACCGGCCGGCGATCCCGGCGCGGGAGCGAGCGCCAGATCCTGTCCGCGGCAGAGATCCTCGATCCCGAGCCGCGCCGACTCGCCGGAGGCGAGCACGGGACAGCGCGGGTGGAAGCGACAGCCCGGCGGTATGCGCGTCGGGTCGGGCGCTTCGCCCGCCAGGATCAGCGGCTCCATGTGCCGTGTCTCCGGGACGACCGAGACGAGCGCGCGTGTGTAGGGGTGCTTCGGCGCGACGAGCATCTCCTCGACAGCCCCTTCCTCGACGATGCGGCCGAGGTACATCACGGCGACGCGGTCGGCGATGTTCCAGGCAAGGCCGAGGTCGTGCGTGACGACGAGCACGGTCACCTGCGTCTCGCGCACGAGCTTGAGTAAGAGCGCAAGGATCTCTCCGCGCACTGACGCATCGAGGCTCGACACCGGCTCGTCGGCGACGAGGACGTCGGGCTCGAGCACCATCGCGCCCGCGATGACGACGCGCTGTCGCTGTCCGCCCGACAGCTCGTGCGGATAGAGCTGGAAGAAGCGCTCCGGCGGTCGCAGGCCCGCGGATGCGAGGGCGGCGGCGACGCGTGACTCCTCGTCCTCGCGAACGCGATGAATTCGGGGCCCTTCGGCGACCGCCTCGTACACGCTCTGCCGCGGGTTGAGCGCGCCGGCGGGGTCCTGAAAGACCATCTGCACGCGCCGTCTGTACGCGCGCAGCGAACCGGCGTTGTAGCGAAGCGGCTCTCCGCTGAAGCGAACCTCGCCGGCGAACGGCCGCTCGAGACCCATGATGGTGCGGACGAGCGTCGTCTTCCCGCAGCCGGACTCGCCGACGAGCGCGAGCACCTCGCCGCGCCGAACCGCGAGGTCGACGCCGTCCACCGCTCGCGCGACGCCGCCTCCGCGCGCCCGGAAGCGCACCTGCAACCCGCGCACCTCGAGGAGGGATTCGCTCACGGCCTGACCCCCTCCAGCACGCGAACACATGCGGCGCTTCTCGCCGGGCCGGCAGCCCACAGCTCCACCTGCGTGTCCGGACAATGCGGGCGCATAACGGGGCAGCGCGGATGGAACGGACAGCCGGAGGGAAGAGCCTGCGGGTCGGGCGGGTCGCCGGCCAGGCCCGAAGGGTTCAAGCGGAAGGAGGTGTCGCCGATGACCGGGAATGCGGCGGCGAGCGCCTCCGTGTACGGGTGCGCGGGCTCGCCGAGGACCTCGTCGCTCGGGCCCTCCTCGACGATCCGGCCCGCGTACATCACCGCCGTGCGGCGGCACACCTGTGCGAGCGTCGAGAGGTCGTGCGTGATGAAGATGAGCGCGAGGCCGAAGTCGCGCTGGAGCGAGTCCAGGAGCGCGAGCACCTGCGCCTGCACCATCACGTCGAGCGCCGTCGTCGGCTCGTCCGCGATCAGCAGCCGCGGGGAGCACGAGAGTGCCAACGCGATCAGGACCCGCTGCCGCTGGCCGCCCGACAGCTGATGCGGAAAGTCACGCGCGCGCCGGGCGGGCAGGCCGACACGCTCGAGCAGCTCGCCGACTTCCTTGCGGAGATAGGAGCGCTGCGTCCTCGGCCGGTGCACCTCGATCGCCTCGGCGATCTGGTGCCCGACCGACTGCACCGGGTTGAGCGAGTGCAGCGCGCCCTGGAAGACGATGGAGGCCTCGTCCCAGCGAACCGCACGGAGCCGTCCGGGCTTCATGGTCAGGACATCCTCGCCGTCCAGCAGCACGCGCCCCGTCACCTCGGTCCCGCGCGGGAGCAGACGCAGGAGCGCGCCCGCGAGCGTCGTCTTGCCGCAGCCGGACTCGCCGGCGATTCCGAGCGTCTCGCCGGGCTCGAGCTCGAAGCTGACCCCGCGAACCGCGGGCACCGGTCCCGAGCCGGACCGGTACGCGACGTGCAGGTCTTCGACCGCCAGAAGCGGGTGCGCTGAGCGCTCCGCCGGTACCGCGCTCATACGCGCTCCTGCTCGAGCCGGGGATCGAGGACTGCCTCGAGCGCGCGGCCGATGAACGTGAACGCGAGCACGACGAGGACGACGCCGACGCCGGGCGGCACGTAGTACCACCAAGCGCCCTGCGCGAGCGCGCCCGCGTTGAACGCCTCTTCGAGCATCTTTCCCCACGACGGCTGCTGCGGATCGCCGAGGCCGATGAAGGCGAGCGTCGTCTCCGACAGGATTGCGATCGGCACCGTGAGCGTCGTCTGCGCGATCACGAGCGGCATGACGTTGGGGAGGATGTGCCGGCCGAGGACGTGCAGGCCCGACCCGCCGAGCGAGCGGCTGCGTTCCACGTACAGCCTGTGCTTCAACGACAGGACCTGCGCGCGCACGAGCCGCGCGGTGATCGGCCACGACGTGATCCCGATCACGAGGATGATGTTGCGGATCGAGGGCCCGAGGATGGCCGCCAGCACGACGGCGAGCGGGATGAACGGGATGACGAGAAACCATTCCGAGAGCCGTGAGAGCGCCGCATCGACCCAGCGGCCGAAGAAGCCGGCGGCGAGCCCGACGACTACGCCGATCACGATCGCGATCAGCGTGGCCGCGAGGCCGACGAGCAGGCTGATGCGCGAGCCGAAGACGAACTGCGTCCAGACGGGCCGGCCGAGCTGGTCGGTGCCCATCGGAGCGAACTCGGCAGGCGAGGCCCAGACCGGATTCTCGATCGTGTTGACGGCGCTGAGCGTCTCGCGGTCGGCGAGCACGGGCGCGAGGAGCGCCATGAGGCCGAAGAACGCAAGCAGACCGAGCCCGACGAGGCCGCCGGTCTTGCGCCGATACTGCGCTGCGAAGCGACCGAGCGCGCGCCGCCGCCGCGCCCACGCGATCGCTCTGCCGCTTGCTGCCGTGGCCGTGCTCATGCGTAGCGCACGCGCGGATCGAGGATGGGGTACAGGAGGTCGGCCATCAGGTTGAAGAAGATGACCGCCGCGCTGAAGACGAGGAAGAGGCCCTGCAGCATCGGCAGATCGGGCCCGTGCAGCGCCTCGAAGGTCGCGAGGCCGAGCCCGGGCCAGGAGAACACCGTCTCGACCGCGATCACGCCCGAGAGGATGTAACCGAAGTTGATCGCGATGAGCGTGGTCGAGGGGAGCAGCGCGTTGCGCACGGCGTGGCGGTTCCGCACCTCGATGTCACGGAGCCCTTTCGCGCGCGCGAGCGTCAGGTAGTCCTCTCGCATCGTGTCGAGGAGCGACGAGCGCATGACGAGCGCGTACTCGCCGAAGTAGGCGAGCGTGAGCGTGATACATGGCAAGGCAAGGTGCTTCGCCTTGTCGAGGAGCTCGCCAAAGAAGCCCGCGTGCAGGTTCGGGTCGGAGACGCCGCCGGTCGGGAAGATCCCGAGCGTGAACGAGAATGCCGTCAGGAGCAGCATGCCGAGCCAGAAGTCGGGCATCGACCAGGTGACCATCGCCGAAGACGTCAGCGACTGGTCCTTCCAGGTGCCGCGCCGCCAGGCGGCCACGATGCCGATGAGGACACCGAGGATGGTGGCGAGGAGGGTCGACAGTCCGACCAGCCAGAGCGTCGCCGGCGCCGCGTCCCAGATCTGCTCGATCACCGGCCGGTTGCTCGAGTAGGAGCGCCCGAGGTTGAGCTGGGCCGTCTGCTTCAGGTAGGCGACGAACTGGTCCCATTGAGAGCCGTCGAGGCCGAACTCGCGCGCGAGCGCGTCACGCTGCTCGAGGGTGAGGTTGCGGCCGCGGAAGAGCGTCGCCACCGGGTCGCCCTGGACGACCCGGAAGAGGAAGAAGTTGAAGATGACGACGAAGAAGAGCGTTCCGAGCGCGCCGAGGGTCTTCCCGACGACGAATCGGACGCTCACGGCGTTATCGAACCCGCGTCAGAGGGTCTACTCGCGCTCCCCCCGCGTGCGCCTGCGCGCGAACGCGAACCCGGCGAGCGCCGCGAGCGCCGCGCCGCCGAGGATGATGGCCAGGAGCGCAGGCGTCGACAGCCCGTCGTCCTCCGCTGAGCTGCCGGGCCCGGCCGCCTCGCCGCCTTCCGGAATCGGTGCGAGCTTCACGTACGACGGCGACGTGTTCGAGAAGATCACCGGGCCGATGTCGGCGGGTTGCTGGACCCAGCCGGTGAAGCGGTCGGTGCGGTACGCCTGCAGGTCGGGGCTGTACGCGAGCACCACGTACGACGCCTCTTCGTAGAAGAGCTTGAGCATCTCGTGGACGATCTCCTGGCGCCGGTCGGGGTCGAGTTCGACCTTCTGCTCCTCGTACATCTGGTCGTACTCCTCGTTGCACCAGCTCGCGTCGTTGTAGTAGTTGGTCGGATCCTCCGGGTCGAGGCTCAGGAGGTCGCACGTGAAGTACGAGAGCATCGGGTCCGGGTCGACGAACGGCGTCCAGCCCCACACGAACATCTCGTATTCGCCCTTGCCGACCACCTCGGTCAGCTGGCTGTCGTCGTAGCCCTTGATCTTGGTTCGGATTCCGATCTCGTCCATCCAGCCGCTCACGAATTCCGAGATCGGGACGGCGATCTCCGACTCCGTTCGGATGGCGTAGCGGAACACGAGCTCCTGTCCGCCGCCGGGCATCTCGCGCACGCCGTCGCCGTTCGTGTCCATGTAGCCGGCCTCGTCGAGGATCTCGTTCGCCCTGTCGAGGTCGAACTCGAAGTCCTCGTCGTCCGAGAGGTCGGGGATGAACGCGGGGTTCGCGGACGGGCTCATCGTGGTGGCGGGCGTACCGATGCCGGCGTAGACGCGCTCGACGATCGTCTCCTTGTCGATCGCGTGCGCGATCGCCTGGCGGACACGCACGTCCATCACGGCTGGGTGGGGTTTCCCGTACGCGTCGCCAGCGTTCAGCGCCAGCTCGTCGAAGCCGCCCTGCTGTCCTTCGACGGTCTCGATCCCCTCGACGCCCTCGAGCTGCTGGAACGCCTGTGACGGGACGTTGTGCGCCGCGTCGATCTCGCCCTGGCGAAGGGCGGCCACCATGCCGGCGGGATTGCGGAACACGCGGAAGACGACTTCGTCGATCGTCGGCTTGCCGCCCCAGTAGTTCGGGTTGGCCTCCATCCGCCAGAACTGGCCCTTCTCCCACTCGGAGAGGGTGTAGGGGCCCGAGCCGACTCCGTCGGTCGCTGGATACTTGCGCAGCTCCTTGGCGCTGATCTTCTCGTAGATGTGCTTGGGGACGATGTACACGTCCATCGACGGGAGCTTCGGGTCGGGCACCGACGAGGTGATCACGACGGTGCGCTCGTCGGTTGCCTCAGCCGTCAGGTTGACCGTCGTCGCGGAGTGGTTCAGCCACTCCTCCTCGCGCGAGCGGTTGACCGTGTACGCGATGTCCTCAGCGGTCAAAGGCTCTCCGTCCGACCACTGCAGGTCGGGACGGAGCGTGTACGTCCAGGTGAGACCGTCCTCCGAGCCTTCCCACGACTCGGCGAGCCCGGGAATCGTCTCGAAGTCGTCCGCCGCCTTGTCGGTCAGCGTCGCGTACTGCAGGTTCCAGAGTTCGTAGTCCGAGACGAGGAAGCCGACGGTGACGTTCGGGCTGTCGAGGTCCTGGTTGAGGCCGACCGTGAGCACGAGCCGCCCTTGCTGCGCCGTCGAGGCCGACACGAACACGACCGCGAAGGCCGCTACGAGCAGTGCGAGGAGGAGCTTCGTTCTCACGGGCATACCCCTTTGACTCGGTTGGATCGGGGGATTATCTCCTGATGAGCCGTTAGAGCAAGTACCAGTCGAGAAATCGCTCCAGCCGCCGGTAGAAATCGATCTGGGGCCCGGCGCGGAGCAGGCCGTGGGCCTCGGTGGGGTAGGTGACGTACTCGAAGGTCTTGCCGAGCCGCTTGAGCTCGGCCACGAGCTGCTCGGACTGCTTGGGGTGGACACGCCGATCGCGCTCGCCATGGGCGATCAGGAGCGGCACCTGCACGTTCGAGAGCCGGTGGACCGGCGAGCCGCGCACCCAGACGTCTCGGTTGGCGCCGGGATGGCCGAGCATGTTCTCGCCGCAGTAGAGGATGCCGTCCCGGTCGCCTTGCGCCCATGTGGTCAGGAGGTCGCAGTCGCCGTACTTGCAGACGCCGCAGCGGAAGCGCTTGCCGCCGTCCTCGGTCACCGAGCAGAGCGCGAGGTATGAGCCGTAGCTCGCGCCGAAGATGGCGAGGCGGCGCGAGTCCACCCAGTCCAGTGAGCTCAGGAAGTCCGCGCCGGCGAGACAGTCCTGCACGTCGCCGCCGCCCCAGTCGTTGAAGTTGAGCCGCTCGAACGTCTTGCCGCGACCCGTCGAGCCGCGGTAATTGAGCGCGAGCCAGGCGTAGCCCTTGTCGACGAAGTACTGCGCGTGTCCGTCCCACTGGTCGCCGTAGAACTCCGTCGGCCCGCCGTGCGGGTAGACGACCGCCGGCGCAGCCGCGTCACGTTCGGCGGGGCGGAAGAGCAGCGCGCCGATCTCGAGCCCGTCACTCGAGCGGAACGTGACCTCTTCCGGACGGACGTGCCGTGCTGCGCGGACGAGCGCCGGCGCGCCGTTGAGAACGGGTGTGCCCGCATCGCCGTTCGAGACGAGCCGAAGCTCGGGCGGCGTCGCCGTATCCTCGAACGTCGCCACGACCGCGCCGCCGTCCTGGGGAAGCGGCGTCTCCCAGCTTCCGCCCGACGCAAGCACGTCCACTCCGCCGCCGGCGGCGTCGACGGCGACGAGCTCGCGCACGAAGTCGCGCGAGCGAACGGCCAAGAGCCGTCGTCCATCGCGGTCCCAGCGCGGCTCCGAGAAGTCGCCTTCTTCCGACGCGAGCGCCCGCTCCTCACCGTTGCGCACATCGACCGCACGAAGCTCGTACCACTCGCCGCGCTGGGCGGTGAACGCGATGGCGCTCCCGTCGGGCGCCCACACGGGCTCGTGATCGTGCACGCCTTCGGCGCCCGTGAGCGCGCGCGCCTCGCCCGTCTCGAGGGAGACGACGCGGATCTCGGTGCGGTTGAGATCGGTGCGCGGGCGAAACGTGAACGCGACCTCCTTGCGGTCGGGCGAGACGGCCGCGTCACCTTCGTCGCCGCGTTCGTCGAGCTCGCCGGAGGAGCGAACGAGCTGCTGGGGCCAGGTGTCGTCGAGGCTGACGAGCGCGAGCCGGTAGCGGTCATCGCGCTCGATCACGACGATCAGCCTGCGCTCGTCCAGCCACACAGGGCTGTCCGCTTCGACGAGCTTGCGCGGCGGGCCGCCCGCGACCGGCACGAGCCACACGGCTCCCTCGTCGCCATAGGCGATCTGCGAGCCGTCGGGCGAGACGGCGGGGGCGGTGTCTTCCCAGTACGGCTGCAGCTCACGCCGGGTCGTCATGCGCATGACCTCGCGCTTCGCCAGGTCGAGGAGCCACACGTCGGACGTGTCCCGGTCCTGGATGAACGCGATGCGGTCGCCGGCCGGCGAGGGCGCGAGGGAGCGGGCGCGCTCCGTGGCGGCGATCGCCTCGAGCGTCCACTGCGAGGCGGTCGGCGCATCGCGCCGCGTCGGGGTGGGGACCCCGCCGAATTCCTCCTTCCCGATCCAGCTCTCGACCGGCTCAGGCACGCATTCCCTCCTCGATCCCCTCCAGTGCGGCGAGGACGAGGCCGCCGAGGGAGGCGAGATGGTATCCGCCCTCCTGCACGAGGACCGTCGGAAGGCGAAGCGCGCCGAGCAGGCGCCCGGCCTCGCGATAGCCGCCGGCCGTGACCTCGAGCGGGCTCTCGGGGTCTTCGGCTGCGGCGTCGACCCCGAGGGGGACGATAAGGGCCTCTGAGCCATGCGCCTTCACCGCGTCGAGGGTCTGTGCGATCGCCGCGAGCCAGGTCCCGTCGTGCGAGCCAGGCTCGACCGGGAGATTGACGTTGGCGCCTTCGCCCCGTCCCGCGCCGCGCTCGTCGGCGAAGCCTATGAAGTGCGGGAACCAGCCGGCCGCCGGATCGACGTGCACCGAGCACGTGAGGACGGAGTCGTCCTCGTAGAAGACCTGCTGCGTTCCGTTCCCCTGATGCGCGTCGACGTCGACGACCGCGACGCGGGCGACGCCTTGCGTTCGTAGGTGCTGCGCGGCGACCGCGGCATTGTTCAGGAAGCAGGACCCACCGTACGCCGTGCGCGTCACGTGGTGCCCTGGCGGACGGCAGCACGCGTAGGCCGCCTGCTCGCCGGTGAGCACGAGATCGGCTGCGGTGAGCGCGCAGTCGACCGCAGCGCGTGCGGCTCGCCAGGTGCCACGCCCGAGCGCGGTCGTCGTGTCGAAGCAGTAGAAGCCCGTTCGCGCCGACACCGCCTGCGGCTCGCGGGGCGCGAGGCTGGCCGCCAGCCCGGGCGTGGGGAAGATGTACGCGACGACGCGGTCTTGCCCCGGATCGTCGAGCATGCCGTCGCGCTCCCAGTCCTCCCACGCGTGGGCCAGGAAGCCCACGAGCTCGGGCGAGTGGACGGCGAGAACGGCGTCGTCGGGATGCTCCTGCGCCTCCACCTCGCGCGCGCCCGCTTCGACCAGCGCGTCGCGGATCACCTCCGCGCGCTCCGGCACCTCGTCGGCGGGAAGGCTCACCCCGACCCAGGTGTCCTCCCGAACGTGGTGCAGGCGGTGCGCCACCGTCCACACGAGCGGGATGCCGAGCGCCACCGCGCGAGCGTACAGCGGTAGGCTCGCGCCCGTGACGACGCCTCCGTCCGCCCGCGGCCCGCGCCCGCGCGAGCACGGCGTTCGCATCGGCCGCTTTGCGCCCGGAGCACAGAATGCGATCACGGACGTGCCCGGAGTTGCAGTCGGTCACGTGACGGTGTGGCGCGACGAACCAGAGCCGCCCGAAGGCCGCGGGGTCGCGCGCACCGGCATCACCGCCGTCCTCCCGCACTCGCAAGCCGAGCTCCTGCGGGAGGGAGCGCCTGCGGGAGGCGCCGTCCTGAACGGCGCCGGCGAGATGACGGGCTTCATCGAGCTCTCGGAGTGGGGGACGATCCGCACGCCCGTCTACCTCACGTCGACGCACGCCGTGGGACGTGTCTACGACGGCGCCGTTGCGGCAGCGGTTGCGGCCGATCCGGCGGTCGGAGTCGAACGCGTCGTGATTCCGGTCGTGGCCGAGTGCGACGACAGCGATCTCTCCGAGGCACGAGTGGTGCACGTCGAGGCAGCCGACGTGGCGAGGGCTCTCGAGGTCGCTTCCACGGGGGCGGTGGACGAAGGAGCGGTCGGCGCCGGTACCGGGATGATCGCGTTCGGCTACAAGGGGGGCATCGGCACCGCCAGCCGCGTCCTTCCCTCAGGCGGAACGGTCGGCGTTCTCGTCCTGGCCAACTTCGGTGTCCGGCCCCAGCTGCGGATCGACGGAGTGCGAGTCGGAGAGATCCTCGGCGGAGGCTACGAGGAGCCGGAAAGCGGTAGCTGCATCGCCGTCGTCGCGACCGATGCCACGCTGTCGGGACACGAGTTGGGCCGCGTGGCGCGGCGCGCCGGCCTCGGCCTCGCCCGCACGGGCTCGGTTGCCCATCACGGAAGCGGCGAGATCTTCGTCGCCTTCTCCACGGCAACTCCGGCGAAGCCGACGGCGGGCGACGTACTCAACGAGGTCTTCGCTGCGACCGTCGAGGCAACGGAGGAGTCGGTCCTGAACGCCCTCTGGGCCGCGCCCGACGTACAGGGCCGCGCGGGCCGCGTCGTCCCCGGCCTTCCGCACGACGACGTGCTCGAGCTGCTCGCGCGCCACGGACGCCTGGATGTGCGATGAGTTTTCCGAAGCGCGCGGGTCTACCCTGGGCCGTGAGAGAATCGGGGAGACCGTGAGCAACGCCGTCACCGCGGACGTCGAGCTTCGCCTGGAGCAGCACCGGGCCGAGCTCACGGCCTACTGCTACCGCATGCTCGGCTCTCCGTTCGACGCCGAGGACGCCGTGCAGGACACGCTCGTTCGTGCGTGGCGTGGGATCGACCGGTTCGAGGGACGCGCCGCCTTGCGTTCCTGGCTCTATCGCATCGCCACGAACGTGTGCCTCGACATGCTCGGGAGCAAGGAGAGGCGCGCGCGACCGATGGACCTCGGGCCCGCCCGCGAGCCCGTCGCCGCGAACCTCAACGCGCTTCCCGAGACGACGTGGATCGAGCCCGTGCCCGATGCGCTTGTGACCCCACGCGACGAGGATCCTGCGGAGGCCGTCGCGTCACGCGAGACGATACGACTCGCGTTCGTCGCCGCGCTTCAGCATCTCCCGCCGCGCCAGCGGGCCGCGCTCATCCTTTGTGAGGTCCTGCACTGGAAGGCGGCCGAGGCCGCAGAGCTCCTCGACGCGAGCGTCGCGTCCGTGAACAGCGCGCTCCAGCGCGCCCGGGCAACTCTCGACGCGTCCGGGCTGAGCTCGACGGACAGCGCCGCGCCGATCGACGAGGAACAGCGCGAGCTGCTCGAGCGCTACGTCGAGGCCTTCGAGCGCTACGACATCGACGCGCTCACGACCTTGATCCACGAGGACGCGACCCAGTCGATGCCGCCGTTCGACCTCTGGCTCTCGGGACGCGACGACATCTTCGGGTGGTGGGTCGGCCCGGGGATCGGCTGCAAGGGGTCGCGGGTCATCCCGACCGTCGCGGCGAACGGCGCGCCGGCCTTCGGGCAGTACAAGCCGAGCGAGAACGGCGAGGGCTACGAGCCCTGGGCTCTGCAGGTGCTCCGCATCGACGGCGGGCGCATCGTCGAGCTGACCTTCTTCCTCGACACCGAACGCCTCTTTCCGCTCTTCGGCCTCCCGCCGCGCCTCACGCCGGAAGGACGTCCCGCAGGCCCATGAAGCGGACGAGCTCGAGCAGCTCGTCCGATGCATTGCGAAGCCGCACCTGGCAGCCGTGACGATGCGCGGCGAGCTGCAACCTCGCCAGCGCGTCGACCGTGACAGCGTCGGCCTCGACGCTGCCCACGTCGCAGTACGCGACGCCGGCGGCGCTCCGCTCTAGGAGAGCGCAGACCCGGTCACAGAGTCCCGGGAGGTCTGCCGCCGTAATCGGTCCATGCACGACGAAGCTGGTCTGCGGCGCTGGCGCGGCCATCGTGAGATAGACCGCGCCAAGCGCCGAAAGTCATCGCCGGAAGCGGCGACCGATCGCGCTCGGCCTCGGCCTGCTCGCCGCCGTGTCGGTCGCGCATCGCGACGCACCCTGACTGCGGGTCGAAGACGCTGACATACTCGCGCGATGCGCAAGGCAACGCACCGTGCGCCGGGCTCGTTCTCACCGAGCACGAGTTCGAGCTGCCGGTCGACCACGAACGTCCGGACGGTCCCTCGCTCACGGTGTTCGCGCGCGAGGTCGTCGCGCGCGGCCGCGCCGATGACGACCTTCCCTGGCTCGTGTTCTTCCAAGGTGGGCCCGGGTTCGAGGCCGCGCGTCCGTTCAAGGCGAGCAGCCCGACGTGGCTCGAGCGTGCCCTCGAGGACTACCGCGTCCTCCTGCTCGACCAACGTGGAACGGGACGCTCGACTCCAGTCGGCGTGCTCGAGGGCATGTCGGCGCAGGAGCAGGCCGACTACCTGAAGCACTTCCGCGCGGACGGGATCGTGCGCGACGCCGAGCTCATTCGCGCCGAGCTCGGGATCGAGCGGTGGAGCGTTCTGGGACAGAGCTTCGGCGGCTTCTGCGTGACGCGCTACCTGTCGGCTTCACCGGAGGGCCTCGCCGAGGCGTTTCTGACTGGAGGGCTGCCGCCGCTCGAGGCTCACCCGGACGACATCTACCGCGCGACGTACCGCCGCGTGCTCGACCGGAACCGCGCGTACTACGAGCGCTATCCCGAGGACCGCGAGCGCGTCCGCAGCGTCGTCGACCACCTCGACTCGGAAGAAGTGAGGCTTCCGTCGGGCGACCGTCTGACGTCACGCCGCTTTCGCGCGCTCGGGAACATGCTCGGCATGAGCGACGGCTTCGAGCGGCTGCACTACATCGTCGAGCTCCCCGTCGGCTCGCCTGCCTTCGTCCACGACGTCGAGGGCATGGCCACGCTCGCCTTCGGGCGCAATCCGATCTACGCCGTGCTCCACGAGGCGTGCTACGGGCAGGGCTACGCGACGAAGTGGTCGGCCGAGCGGACGCTGCCCGACGAGTTTCGCGAGGATCCCACGCTCTTCACCGGCGAGCACATCTATCCGTGGATGTTCGAGGACTTCGGCGCGCTCCGTCCGTTGCGCGACGCTGCACATCTGCTCGCGGAGCACGTGTGGCCGGACCTGTACGACGTTCGACGCCTGGCGGAAAACGACGTGCCGGCCGCCGCGGCCGTCTACTCGAACGACCTCTACGTCGAGCGCGGCGTATTCCGAGGAGGCGGCCGCGGCGATTCGCGGGCTCCGCACGTGGGTCACGAGCGAGTACGAGCACGACGGTTTGCGCGCGGACGGCTCGCGCGTGTTGGGGCGCTTGATCGACCTCGTTCGCGGCGACGTCTAGCCGCGAACAGTCGACGACGACGCGCTGCACGGCGTTGTTCGCGTAGCCGCCGAGGTTCCAGGGTGGATCGACCGGCTGCTCGCGGCCGGTCTCGTCGCGTGCGCGGCAGAGGAGCTCGTAGCGCCCGGTCGCGCGCGGCTCCCAGACGAACGTCCACGGCGTCCAGGACCACCGGCTCTCGGCCGTGCCGAGCGTCGCGGCGTGCCACGTCTCGCCGTCGTCGCTGACGTCCACTCCCGCGATCGCGCCCCAGCCCGACCACGCGCGACCCTCGATCGTGCAGCGACCGGGCTCGACGATCCGTTCGCGCGTCAGGTACTCGGGAATCCCGGGCGGCACCATCAGCGCGCGCGGCTCGATGCGCGTCAACGGCTCGCCTTCCTCGTCCTCTTCCTGCCTCACGCGGTAGCTCTTGCTCTGTTGGTAGCCGGCGAAGGGCTCGTTCACGAGCGTGATGCTCTCGAGCCACTTCACGTTCGTCATGCCGTACCAACCCGGCACGACCAGGCGCAGCGGAAACCCGTGCTGGGGCGGAAGGGGAGCGCCGTTCAGCTCGTACACGAGCATGACCTCGTCGCGAAAGGCCTCCGGGAGGGAGAGACTCCGTTCGAAGCGCTGCTCGATGCCGCCTTCGACGCCGCGGTCGAGACCCGCGAAGAGCACCTCGACGGCGTCGTCGAGCGGGCCCGCTTCCTCGAGGAGCGGACGCAGGGGTGTGCCGCCCCATTCGCCCGTTCCGACGGCTTCGAGAACCCACGGCATGCTCGCCGGGCGCGGCTCGAGCCGTGCGCGGCCGTTGCCGGCGCACTCCATCGTCACCCGTCGTCGCACCACCGGCCGCGCGCGGATGTCGTCGAGCGAGAGCTCGAGCTCGTTGCGCACGCTTCCGCCGATGCGCAGGCGCCAGCTGCCCGGATCGACGGCGGGAATGTCGAAGTGCGTCAGGAGGTAGTGGAGCCCGACGGGCGTCACGTCGTAGCGCAGCGCCTCGAGCGGCGTGCCGTGGTTGCGCGTCGAGAGCTGGAGCTCCTGGAGGGAGCTCAGGCTCGCGAGCTCGGTCTCGGAGGCCTGGGACACCCCCGGGACACTAATCCCTAAAGCTCGCCGGGCTTCGCGTAGCGGTAGAAGAATTGACCCAGGCCGGCCTGGTTGGCGGCGAACACGAGCCCGAGGTGATCCTCGAGCGCGCGGGCCTGGTCGAGGTCGCCGATCGACACGGGGTCGTAGCCGGCGTCGCGGATCAGCTGCTCGGTGACCTCCGCGGCATCCGGATCGGCGCAGTAGAGGTTGCTCGGACGCACGCGCTGCTGGTCGACCTGGTCGTACAGGCTGGCGAAGTTGACGTTGAAAGCCTTCGCCACGGGCCCGCGTGTGTGCGATTTCACCTCGGCCGCCAGCGAGGGGAACTCCTCGTTCCGTCCGCCGAACGCGTTCGTCGCGTCGAGGGCGGGCTTCCCTTCGTAGCCGCTCACGCGCGACAGCGCATCCGAAATGGCGCCCGACGGGCACGCGACGACGAGGACATCAGCGTCCGAGGCATCGCCGCCGTCCTTCCCGAAGCTGGTGACGTCGTGGCCGGCCTTCTCCCACAGACGGGCCAGGCCGCCCCCGACGTTGCCGCGTCCCACGATTGCGATCTTCACCGGCGGGTCAACGCCGTGCAGGGAACGCTCTATTCCCGACTAGCCTCCCGAGACCGTCTCGACAGGGAGGTGTGCATGGCGGAAGAAGCACGGCTGATCCGCAAGGAGGCCGGCCTCGTCCCGGAGGGAGAAGGGTGGTTCGTCGTCAACGCGCGCGAGGCGCGCTGGTGGCGCCACGAGGCGTTCGGAGCGGCAACGACGTTCGAGAACGAGGAGGACGCGCCGTTCAAGGAGTTCGGCATCAACATCCAGGTCCTCGCCCCGGGGGAGCCGAACTGCATGTACCACGCGGAGAACGGCCAGGAAGACTTCCTCGTGCTCTACGGGGAGTGCCTTGTGCTCATCGAAGAGGAGGAGCGGCCGCTCAAGCAGTGGGACTTCGTCCACTGCCCACCGTGGACGCGGCACGTCTTCGTCGGGGCCGGGGACGGGCCGTGCGCGATCCTCATGGTCGGCCGGCGCCCCGAGCAGGAGGAGCTGCTCTACCCGGTTTCCGAGCTAGCGCGCAAATATGACGCAGGCGTCGAGGAAGAGACGACCACCGGGCGCGAGGCGTACGCGAGCTTCCCCAAGTCTGTCGAGGAGTCGATGCCGGAAGGAGCGTTGCCAAGCTTCTCGCCATGAGCGCGCTCGTTCCGCGTGACGATTTTCCCGCCCTTGCCGAGCTCACGTACCTGAACACCGCGTCGGTCGGGCTCGTGCCGGCGCCCGTGCAGGAGCAAGGCCGAGGAATTCGACCGCGACGTCGCCGTGCGCGGAACGGTCGCCCTCGACGAGGAAGCCGAGATCGCCGTCTTCGAGGGAACGCGCGCGTCGGCGGCGCGGCTCATCGGCGCGGAGCCGGACGAGGTCGCCATCACGGCGAGCGCCACGCTGGCGCTGGGCCAGATCGCGTGGTTCCTGCGGCCCGGCCGGGGCGACAACGTCGTGTCCGTCGACCTCGAGTTTCCGAGCTCGACGTATCCGTGGCTTCGCGTCGCGGAAGACACGGGCGCCGAGGTGCGGCTCGTCCAGAGACGGGCAGAGCCGGAGGGGCTCTCCCTCGAGGACGTCGCGGCCCTGGTCGACCGGCGCACGAAGGTCGTGTGCGTCAGCCACGTGCAGTACGCGACGGGACACCGTCTCGATCCGGCGCGGCTCGCGGCGCTCGCGCACGAGCACGACGCGGTTCTCGTGCTCGACGCGAGCCAGTCGGCGGGCGCGGTCCCGATCGACGTGCGTGCCGACGACGTCGACTTCCTCGTGGCGACGTCGTACAAGTGGCTCTGCAGCTCGTTCGGGGCGGCGATCTGTTACGTGCGCTCGGAGCTCGTGGGCGACTTTCGCCCGCCGCTCGTCGGCTGGCGGAGCGCCGAAGTCCCGTACGCGCTCGACGCGGTGAACATGAAACTGCCGGCGTCGGCGCGCAAGCTCGAGTTCTCGACGAGCGGCTACGGCGCGGGCGTGGCCCTCGGTTCGGCCATCGAATACTTCCTCGCCGTCGGGATCGATCGGGTTCTCGCGCATGACCTCGCGCTCGCGTCGCGCCTCCGTGACGGGCTCGAGGAGCTCGGCGCCGAGATCCTCACACCGCGCGAGGACGAGCGGCGGATCGGAATCGTGACGGCGCGTTTCCCCGGCCGGGACAGCGAGGGGGTCGCAGCACGCTTGAACGAGCGCGGCGTCGTCGTCTCGCCCCGGTTCGGATCGACGAGGTACTCGGTGCACGCGTTCAACGACGAGAGCGACGTCGACTACGCGCTCGAGGTGACCACCGACGTGCTGGGCTAAGCGGCGGCGACTTCGGAGCTCGCCACGACGTGGGTCACCCGGACCGGCGAGACCGCTCGCGCTCGGCCGATGACGTCTCGCTCGAGCCAGTTGGAGCGCCCCGGCGGGTGCGTCGAGACGATCACCTCGTGGGCGGCGAAGATGCGCAAGGCATCGGCGAGGGCGACGACCGGATCGGCGTCGCCGACCAGGCCGTCGGTGACGATTCCTTCGCGGGCGAGCGCGGCGAGCGAGTCCGCCAGGCGCTGCTCGGCGCGCGTCCGGGCGCCGTCCTCGTCCGACAGCCAGTGTCGAAGCCGGCTGTTGAGCGCGGGACAGACCACGAAGACCTGAAGCGGCCCGCGGCGTGCGCGCTCGAGGAGCTCGCGACGGAGGGCAGGGCCGTCCGCCGTCTCGTTCGCGATCACGAGGATCCGCCTCATCTCTCACGCTACTACGCCCGTGGGAGCCCGGAGGTTCCGCCGACGCTCGGTTACGTTTCTGCCGTGGGCATCTACGGTGAGCTCGGAATCACGCCGATCCTGAACGCGCGCGGTGCCTACACCGACCTCGGCGGCTCGACGCTCGCGGGCGGCGTGTGGGAGGCGATGAGCGAGGCCAACCGGTACTTCGCCGACATCCCGCAGCTCCTCGAAGCATCGGGAGCGGCAATCGCGGGTCTCGTCGGGGCGGAAGCCGCTCGGGTCGTTCCAGGTGCTGCGGCGGGGGTCGCGCTCGGCACCGCCGCCTGTCTGACTCGCGGCGACCGCGAGCTCATCGAGCGCCTACCGGCCGGGGGCGGGCGCGTTCTGATCCAGCGTCGGCACCGCTACAAGTACGACCGCTGTGTTCGCATGACGGGCGCCGAGCTCGTGGAGGTGGACGACCTCGAGGCTGCGCTCGGCGACGACGCGGCCGCCGTCTTTTTCCCGGCGCACGCCGACGGCCTGGCGGGCACGGTCCCGCTCACGCGGGCGTGCGAGCTCGCGCACGCGCACGGCGTGCCCGTTCTCGTCGATGCGGCCTACCTGATCGAACCGCCGGAAAAGATGCGGGAGCTCGTCGCAACAGGCGCCGACCTCGTCTGCTTCAGCGCCAAGTACTTCGGCGGCCCGAACGCGGGCGGGTTCGTGATCGGCCGCCGCGAGCTGATCGATGCGGTCGCCGCCGTCGACTTCATCCGCTTTGAGGCGGGCGAGCATCATCGCTGGGGACGTCCGTTCAAGCTCGACCGGCAGACGATCGTGGCGGTCTACGTTGCTCTACGCGACTGGTTCGCCGCCGGAGCGGAGGAACGGCTCGCGCAATACGCGCGCAAGGTTCAGCTCCTGCAGGATCGTCTCGCTCAGCGGCCGGGCCTCGAGTTGACGCCGATGTGCTTCACGATGGAAGAGACGCTCGCGCCGGAGCCCGTCAACTGTCTGCAGGTCCGCGTCGGTCCTGAGAGCGGCACGACCGCCGCCGACGTTGACCGTGAGCTCCAAGCAGGCGACCCCGTCGTGCTCGCGCACATCGTCGACGACGCGCTCGTGGTCGTCGTCGACAGCGTCAGCGACGAGGACGACGAGCTCCTCGCCGAGCGGCTGGCGGCCGCCTTCTCCTAGCGGCGCGAAAGCGCGAAGCCCAGCAACGCGCCGGCAGCAACGAGCTGCGCCCACGCGGGGATCCCACCGCGGCGGTGCCAGCCGATCAGCCGGTGACTCGGGAAGAGCTTCCGGCCGCCGGGGCGCGGGAGGGGAGCGACATGCTCGACGTCCGGGACCGACGAGGCGACCGCGCCGATCGTGGCCGGGCTGAAGACGCCGTGGCGGACAGCGACGAGCGCGAGTGCGCCGATGCCGGTGACGGTCTCGAACTGGGTCGAGGGGATGTCCCTGTGCGGGATGCGGTCGCCGAGCGCGTGAAGGAGCGGCCCCGCTGCCAGCGCTGCCAGGCGCGAGTCGAGCAAGGCGCCGGCGGCGGCACCGCTGGCGACGTGGAGCGAGACGATCACGGGATGGGTTGTACCGCATCCCTGAAACGAGGGACGCCAATGCCCGCGGGTGCCGATGAGAGCGGGGTATGCGCGTCGCCCGGCACGTCGCATTCCTGGCACTGGCCACCGTGGCCGCCCTCGGCCTGCCCGCCCCCGTCGGCTCCGGCTCGCTCGGATCCAGCGGCGACGGTTTCCGCGCGGATTCTGTCTTCGGTGAGGCTGCCCGCCTCGCCGTCGTCAAGACGACGGGGCTCACTACCTTCTCGAACTTCGAGGAGCCTGTCGGCTTCCTCATCGCGCGCCCGCGCGGCGGGTCGCTCGCGCTCCATTCGAGCCCGCGCGGACCGGTCGTTGTGCGGCTCGGGACGACGACGGAGTTCGGCTCGCCGCTTCGTCTCGGCGTCGTCAAGGACCGCGGCAAGTGGCTCGGCGTCGCGTCGACGCGACTCCCGAACGGAAAGCTCGGTTGGGTGAAGCGAAGCGAGGTCTACCTGAGCCGGACCGAGATCAGCCTCCACCTCGATCTCTCGCGCCGCCTGCTCCTCATGAAGCGCGGCGACACCGTCATCCGGCGCATGGTCGTCGGCGTCGGACGTCCGTCGTCCCCGACGCCGCGGGGCCGGTTCGCTGTCACCGACAAGCTCTCCGGGTACCGCTACAGCGCGGCGTACGGCTGTTGCATCGTCGCGCTCTCGGCGCATCAGCCCAACCTTCCCTCGGGCTGGACGGGCGGAGACCGCATCGCCATCCACGGGACGAACGTCCCCTCGTCCATCGGCGTGGCGAGCTCGGCGGGCTGTCCGCATGCCGGCTACGCGGACATGCAGGCGCTCATGCGCCGCCTGGCGCTCGGCGCACCCGTCTTCATTCGGGCGTAGCGGGTATACGCCGGGCATGGCCCGGCAGCTCTCCCTTGACGAGACAGCCGCGCCGCTCGTTCCCGAAACCTCCTCGCTGACGGCGCTTCGCAAGGCGGCGGCCGGGTGCAAGGCGTGCGACCTCTGGAAGACGGGGACGCAAACCGTCTTCGGCGAGGGCGCGCGCGAGGCCGAGATCCTGTTCGTCGGCGAGCAGCCGGGCGACCAGGAGGACCAGCAGGGAAAGCCGTTCGTGGGGCCCGCCGGCCGCGTGTTGGACGAGGGGCTCGAGGAGGCGGGCATCGACCGCGCGCTCGCGTACGTCACGAACGTCGTCAAGCACTTCAAGTGGGAGCCGCGCGGCAAGCGGCGCATCCACGCCAAGCCGAACTGGGCGGAGATTGCAGCGTGCCGGCCGTGGCTCGATGCGGAGCTCGAGGTCGTCAAGCCGCGCGTGCTCGTCTGCCTCGGTGCGACGGCGGCGCAGGCGCTGCTCGGCAGGCAGTTTCGCGTGACCAAGCAGCGCGGCGTGCCGGTCGAGTCGGATCTCGCGCCGCACGTGATCGCGACGCTGCACCCGTCGTCGATTCTCCGCCAGGACACCGAGGACGCGCGCAAGGCGGCGATGGCCGACTTCGTCGCCGACCTCAAGGTCGTGGCGAAGCTTCTGTCTACGTAATCGGTACGGCCTCGAGCTCGGCCGGATCGGTGACCGGGCGCTGGCAGGCGAAGTTCTCGCAGACGTACGCGGCCGGCTTGCCGCCGACGAGACCTTTGCCGGCGAGGAGCGGCACGCCTTCCGTCGGCTCGTGGGTGAATGCGAAGACCGTGTTCGGCTGGTAGCCGGCCAGCGCCGCCGCGCGCAGCTCGTCCGAATGCCCGACGACGGCGATCTCACGCGGCGGGGAAAAGTGCAGGTCGAGTGCGCAGAGGAGGTGGCCGACGGCGGAAGGCACGCGCTCCAGGTACGCGTGCGCGAGACGAAAGACTCCGACGGCGTGGCGCTCGAGCTCGGGGTCGCCGTAGACACGCCCGAGTCGAAGCAGCACGAACGCGGCCATGGAGTTCCCGGACGGAGTGGGGTGATCGTCGAATTCCTTCCGGCGTGCGACGAGACCGTCCCCGTCGCCGGGGTCGACGAAGAAGCCACCGCGCTCGGGATCGGCGAACCGCTCGACGAGGACGGCCGAAAGACGCCGGGCCTCCTCGAGCCAGCGCAGCTCTCCCGTCGCCCAGTGGAGCTCGAGCAGCCCGTTGGCAACGTTCGCGTAGTCCTCGAGATAGGCGTCGATCTTCGCGACGCCGTCGCGGTACGTCCGCAGGAGGCCGCCCGAGGGCTCGCTCAGCGGACCGAGCAGGAACTCTCCAAGGGCGCGCGCCTCCTCGATGTAGTCGGCACGGCCGAGCGCACGCCCCGCCTCGGCGAACGCGCCGAGCGCGAGCCCGTTCCAGCCGGTCAGGACCTTGTCGTCGCGCTCCGGCTGCGGGCGCTTTACACGCGTCGCCAGCAGCCGCTCCTTCGCCTCCGCAGGAACGTCGGCACGCACGATCGACCGGTCGTGTTCGAACGGCTGCAGCCACTCCGGATGCTCCTCGCCCAGCACGTCGGCGACCTCCTCCGGCGTCCACGAGTACGTGAGCCCCTCGACACCGTTCGTGTCCGCGTCCTGCGCGGAGGCAAAGCCTCCCTCCGGCAGACGCATCTCCCGCACGAGGTAGTCGAGCGTCTCTTCGACGACGGTACGGAACCGTGTTTCGCCGGTGACGAGCCATCCGTGCAGATACGTCGCGGCGAGGAGCGCGTTGTCGTACAGCATCTTCTCGAAGTGGGGGACGAGCCAGCGCTCGTCGACGGAGTAGCGGTGGAAGCCGCCACCGACGAGGTCGTACATGCCCCCGGCCGCCATCTCGTCGAGGGTCTTCACGACCATTTCGAGGGCGTCATCCCGGCCGGTGCGGAGCAGGAACTCCAGCGACGAGGCGGGCGGGAACTTCGGCGCGCCGCCGAAGCCGCCGTGCGCGGGGTCGAACTGCGCCCGCAGAGCTGACACCGCGCGAACGGCGAGCTCGCTCGTCAGCGGCTCGTTGGAAGGCGGGCGTTCGCTGCCCTGGCGAATCGCGTCGACGATCTGGTCGGCCACCTGCTCGAGCTGTCCGCGCCGCGCGCCGTACGCCTCCGAGATGGCGAGCAAGATCTGCTGGAAGCTCGGCATGTTGAAGCGCGGCTCCGGCGGGAAGTACGTTCCGCCGAAGAACGGTTTGCGGTCGGGCGTCAGGAAGACCGTCATCGGCCAGCCGCCGTGCCCGGTGAGACTCACCACCGCTTCCATGTAGAGCCCGTCGACGTCCGGCCGCTCCTCGCGGTCGACCTTGACGCACACGAAGCGCTCGTTCATGAGGCGTGCGGTTTCGTCGTCCTCGAAGGACTCGTGCTCCATGACGTGGCACCAGTGGCACGCCGAGTACCCGACGGACAGGAGGATCGGCTTGTCCTCAGTCCGTGCGCGCTCGAACGCCTCCTCACCCCACGGGTACCAGTCGACGGGGTTGTCGGCGTGCTGGAGGAGGTACGGACTGGTTTCGGCGGCGAGTCGGTTCACGCGCCAAAGGCTACTCCTATGCGAGCTTCTGTCCCCTCGTCTCGCGCCCGAACAGAACGACGACGGCGCCGAGCGCCATCACGAGCGCGACGAACGTGAGCGACCACACCGTGCTGCCCGTCGCGTCGATGAGCGCACCGAACAGGTAGGGGCCGCCGATCGCGGCGCCCTTGCCGAGGGCTTCGACCATTCCGAACGCGCTCGAGCGCAGCCGTGTGGGGAAGAGCTCGGCCGTGTACGGGTACACCGCACCCCACGCGCCGAGGTTGAAGAAGCCGACGAAGAAGAGCGCGGCTGCGAGCGCGGCCGCCGTGTCTGCGACTGCGAACGCGTACGCGGACACGCCGCCGAGGAAGAGGAACATCGCCAGGGTCGGCTTGCGGCCGATCCTCTCCACGAGCCACATCGACGCGAAGTAGCCGGGGAACTGGGAGAGCGCGCTCAGCGCGAGCAGCGCGTACACGTCGATCGAGAACTGCTCGCGGTCCTGCAAGACGAATGGGAGCCAGAGGAACAGCCCGTAGTAGGAGATGTTGAGGGCGATCCAGACGAGCACGATCATGATTGAGGTGCCGCGCAGCTTCTCCGAGGCGAGCTCGCGCATCGAGCTCCGCGTCTCGACCGGGACTTCGAGCGTGTCGGGATCGACGGGGCGGCCGGTGATCTCCTCGAGCACGTCCGCGGCTTCACGCCGGCGTCCGTTGCGCACGAGGTAGTACGGGCTTTCGGGCAGCGTCAGGCGTGCGACGAAGGCGAGGAATGCCGGGAAGGCGGCGGCGAGGTAGAGGTAGCGCCAGCCCCAATCGCCGCCGACCTGTACGAGGAAGACCCACGAGAGGCCCGTGGCGAGCAGGAGACCGACGGGCCAGAAAAAGTCGAGAAAGACGAGGAAGCGGCCGCGCCTTTGCGGCGGCAGGTATTCGGCGAGCATGGACGGGTCGACGACGAGCATGCCGCCCAGGCCGATGCCGGCCAGGAAGCGAAACGCCGACAGCGATCCCGGCCCCCACGCAAACGCGGTGAGGCCGGTGAAGAGCGCGTACCAGAGGATCGAGGCCTGGAAGATCTGCCGCCGGCCGATCCTGTCGGCCAGACGTCCGAGCACGACGCTGCCGAGAAGCGACCCGCCCAGTGCCGAGGCGGCGATCCAGCCGGCGTAGCTTCCCGACAGCCCCCAGAGGTCGATGAAGAGGGGGACCGTGAAGCCGACGAGGAGGATCTCCATCGCGACGAACGTCCACGCGAACCCGGTGACGGCGACCGCGCGCTTATGAAAGCTCGTGATGCCGCCCTCGCGCAGGACTTCCTCGACGTCGCGCGGCTTGGTGACGGCAGGAGCCTCTATGACCGCAGTGGTTGCTATCGTGGTCTCCAGTTTGCGACTGTGAGGCGATAACCTCGTGGCGAAGTCTACCAGAGACGGAAAAGCACACCATGAAGCGCTGGCCGTCGTGCTGCAGGTGCGAGACGGCGCGCTGCAGGCGCTTCTGTGGGAGCGCGCACGCGAACCGTTCCTCGGCGCCTGGTCGCTTCCCGGCGGTGCGCTGGCGGAGGGCGAGGCGCTCGAGGAGTCCATCCGCCGCCACCTGGCGGCGAAGGTCGACGTGCGAGAGCTCGCGCACCTCGAGCAGCTCGAGACGTGCAGCGCTCCCGACCGTCACCCCGACCGGCGGTTGATCGCGACCGCCTACCTCGGTCTCGTCCCGGCGCACGTGGACCCCGTTGTTCCGAAGGACACGCACTGGCATCCCGTTGGCTCCCTGCCGAAGCTCGCCTTCGACCACCGCTCGATCACCCTCGCGGGTCGCGAACGTCTGCGCGCGAAGCTCTCGTACACGAACGTCGGCTACGCCCTCGCGCCGCCGTCGTTCACGATCGGCGAGCTCCGCGTGATCTACCGCGCGGCGCTCGGTCACGACGTCTCGTCCACGAACCTCCAGCGTGTCCTCGTCCGGCGCGGCCTCCTCGAGCCGACCGGAGCGGTCAGGCCGCCGGGCCGGGCCGGCGGGCGCCCGGCGACCGTCTTTCGCTTCCGCAAGCGGCGCCTCGAGGTGACCGACCAGTTCGCGGTGCTGCGGCCGCCCTCCCGAAAATCGAGGAGCTAAACTCGGCCGATGGTCTGGTTCACCGTCTTCTTCATGGTGATCCTGAAGATTCCGGCGCTCTACCTCGCCTACGTCATCTGGTGGGCCGTCAAGGACCCGCCGGCGCCGGAGACCTCGGGAGGCGGCTATGCCGGCGGCAACGGACGCCCGTGGCGCCCGCCCGCTCGCAAGCCCTCGCCGGGGCGCCATCCCGGCCCACATGGCGCGCCCCTGCGCCGTCCTACGCCTTCGCCGGCACCCGTTAGGGCCCAGAGGATCGCGTGATCGAAGAGTCGCGCTCGCCGGCGCGGCGGGACCCGGCCTCGCACGTCGTCGCAGGGTTCCTCGCGGCAGCCGCGATCTTCGCCGGCCTCATTGCGATCGTCTACTACCCGGGGCGGGTCGGCCCCGGAGCGATCCTCGTCGCTCTGATCGCCGCCGCCATGGGCGGCTTCCAGAGCCGCCTCGCGGCGATCGCCGTCGCCGTCGCAACCGCCGGGTGGTTCCTCGGGATGGTCGTCGCGATCGTCCTCGAGAGGCCAATCTTCTAGGCCGATCCTCCAGGCCCGCCCGAACGAGGGAGATATCCCTCTAAAGAGGGATTGCCGAAGGGTCGATAGACGTGTCGGGTACGTGTTTAACGCCTCGCCCCGGGAGGGCCTTTGGGCAGCTTCAAGTTTCGCCTCGTCACCTACTTCCTTCTTCTCTCGCTGCTGCCCCTGCTCGCGGCCTCCTGGGCGTTCAGCGAGGTGGCTGCCCGAGGCGAGCTCGGCCGCGCGGACGCGCGCTTGAATGCGGCCTTGCGCGTCGCGTCCCAGGCGTACTCCGACGAGATCGTCGAGAAGGCTGGCGCGACGGTAAACGAGCTCGCGCGCAAGGAGCGCGTGCAGCAGGCGCTTCGCTCAGGGAACAACGGCGTTCTCTTCCGCATCGCGCGCGAGAGACCGAACACGGCCTTCTTTGAGAGCGGCGTGCTTCTGGCCGGCGACGTGCCGAGCGGCGCCGCTGCGCGGCAATCGGCGCAGGTGGTCACCGAGTCGGGGCAGGTCATCGCCGAAATCGTCACGTGGCTGCCGCTGAACCGGAAGCTCGTCGAGGATCTTCGCAGCCGAGCGGCCATGGAAAAGAGCGATTCGCTCGTCATCGCCAACAACGGCTACGTCGTCGCCGGGCCGAAGGGAATGACGGGCCCGGTCGATCGCATCGACCGCCCGGAGTACATCGAGCTCGCGGACAAGGAGTACCGCGCGGTCGGGACGCCGATTGTCTCCGGGGTCGGAACGGCACACCTCGTCGCACTCGTTGAGCGCGACCGCATCGACTCGGCGGTACAGAACCTGCGCGAGCGCTTCCTCGTCTTCGCGCTCATCGCGCTCGGCGTCGTGGCGCTGCTTGCTTACACGATGGGTCGCACCATCGTGAGCGCGTTGAAGACGCTCGCAGACGCGGCGGGGGCGGTCGCGCATGGACAGTTCGAGCGTCGCGTGCCCGTACGCGGGCACGACGAGTTCGCGAATCTGGGACGAGCGTTCAACGACATGGCCGAGCAGCTCGAGACCCGCCGGCAGGAGCTGGCCGCCGAACGCCTGCGCGTGCAGGACGCGATCGCGCGCTTCGGCGACGCGCTCGCCGCCACGCACGACCCGTATGCGCTCCTGCCCGTGATCGTCGAGGCTGCCGTCGAGGCGACCGGCGCCGTTGGCGGCCGTCTCGTGGTCGAAGGAAAAGAGCTCGCGCGGGCGGGCGATCCCGACGCAGCGGGCGGGCCTGAGCTCAAGATTCCGCTCGAAAGCGGGGGAGGCCAGGCGCTGCTCGCACTCGCGCCTCCCGGCCCCGACTTCAATCCGGATTCGCGCGACCTGGCCGCCTGGCTCGGCAGCCAGGCCGCGGTGGCGCTCGACAACGCGCGGCTCCACCGTCTCGTCGAACGCCAGGCCGTCACGGACGGGCTCACCGAGCTCCCCAACCGTCGCCAGTTCGAGCACGCCCTTGCTGCCGAGATCAACCGCGGCGAGCGCTTCGGCGGCATGCTCGCGCTCGTTCTCGCCGACCTCGACAACTTCAAGCAGGTGAACGACCGCTACGGCCACCAGGCGGGCGACGAGGTGCTGCGCCGCTTCGCCGACGTCCTACGGGAAACCGTGCGCGACGTCGACGTGCCCGCGCGCTACGGCGGGGAGGAGTTCGCCGTGCTGCTGCCGCAGACCGACATGGAGGGCGCCGAGCGGCTCGCGGAACGTCTCCGCCAGGCGGTTGCGGAGCGCCCGATGACCACGCGCCCGGGTGCGCTCGTCGCCTGCACGGCAAGTTTCGGCGTCGCCTCTTTCCCGGAGTCATCGACCCCGGCTGCCCTCTTTGCGGCTGCGGACGAGGCGCTCTACCGCGCCAAGGCGGCAGGCAAGAATCGCGTCGTTTGTGCCGAACCTGACGGAGCCGTCCGATCCTCCCAGTAGGGGCTCGGGATCGCCTTGTTGTCCACGGCGGCGGGGGCGTGCTTTAGAATGCCGCGCCGGACGCATCCCCCAGGCCCGGAGGTGTGATGAACCAAGACGATTCGACTTTCGCGCGCATAATCGAGGAACACCTCGAGCTGAAACGCAAGAACTCGGACCTCGACGGCCGTATGCCGCTCGAGCGCTACCGGGTCGAAGACCCCTTCGTGAACCACCCCCTCTTCAAGTCCGAAGAGCAAGCCCGTATCGAAGACACGCTGAGCGGCGAAGAGCACGACCTCGACCCGGCCAAAGTCCTGGCCTGGCCGGCGGAAGAGGCTCAGAGCGGCGACACCGAGGACAGCCTCTGGGGCCGCTCGCGCGACTTCGACTGGGGCGACTAGCCGCCGGCGGCCCGGCGAGAATCCGCGCCCCTGCTCGGGGTGGCTGACGGCTACAGTGAGTCCCGCGGGGCGTTAGCTCAGCTGGGAGAGCGCCGGCTTTGCAAGCCGGAGGTCACCGGTTCGATCCCGGTACGCTCCATCGAGAATCTCCCGCACACAGCGGCGTTTCCTTTCTTGTGGAGCAAGGAGTCGCCGTCGTTAGCTGCCGCGAGCTAGGCGAGTGCTTCCTCGACCTCGACCACCACGAACCGGTCGGTCTCGTGAACGACGCGCCAGCTCCGTGCGCCTTGTGGCTCGTGGCGCGGAGCGACGATCCATAGCTCGGGCGCGCCGTGGTCAACCTCGTCCTGCTCTGTCCAGCTGATCTCAATGACCGCGGTGCAGTCCTCCGCGCCGCACTCGCACCGGCGCGTGCGACGCGCGTCGAAGCCGTACTCCGTCGGCGTGTCGCCGGCCACGCCACAACCTAGCGGAATGCGGCACCGTTTCCCGCCCGGACGCCTACTGGACGCCTAAACGCTCGGAAACCGGATCACAGCGATCGCTGAAGAACGAGCGTTTGTCTACGCGAGCTTGTCGACGGCCGAGTACACGTACGCACCCGTGACGAGCAACAGCACCAGAACGCCGGTCGTAATGGCTCCAATCGCTAGCCGTCCCTCACCCCTCAGCCCGAGCGCGATCGCCGCTGGAGCAACCGCAAATGGAACGCCGAGCCAGATGAGCGGCAGACTCAGAACGCTAAGGACGGCGACGATGAAGCTCGCACGACGCGGATCCCGCGTTCGCCGGACGATGAGGCCGAACAGCAACGTCGCGGTCACCAGAATGATCGCCGCACTAATCAGGAATGCCGGAGGGTCTTCCAGGCCAGGATCGTCACCGAGAAGGTGATCCACCGCCATCGCCGCGAGCCCCAGACAGACTCCGGCGCTCGCTAACGCCCAATCCACCCTTTGCATCGTCGAGAACTCTAGGCCGGGGGGTGCCAGGGGCGGGGGTCCGTTCGGAGCAGCGAGTAGAGCAGTACGTCGTGGTTGCGGCCGTCGTTGAAGAAGGCGCCGCGAACGGTTCCCTCCAAGACGAAGCCACACTTCTCGGCGATGCGCCGGCTCGCCGCGTTCTCCGGAACGATGACGAGGTGGATCCGATGCTGCTTCTTCGTGGCAGTCAGGTAGTCGACCATCAGCTGAACCGCCTCGGTCGTGTAGCCGTGCCCGGCGTGCCGTTCGCCGTACAACTGGTACGAAAGCTCAAAGGCATCCCAGTAATGGACGGGCTTGAAGAATTCGATGTGCCCGACGATCTCGTCGTCGTGCCAGATGAGAAGGACTCCTTCTTCCCGCTCCCAGAAGCCGTGCTCGGCGAACTGCCGGCGCAGGGCGGTCTCGGAGGACACGCCCAGGGGATAGAAGGCGCCGCGGCTGCGGATGTCTTGATGCGCTGAGACAAAAGCCGCGAGGTCGGCCTCGCGGATCGGACTCAGCGCGACTCGTTCACCGACCAGCACGACGTCCGAACTGTAGAAGGTAGGCTCACGCGCCGTGCCGCTCTATTCCGGGGTGCCGTACGAGTACACGGCGACGGCAGGTGGGCTCGTCTTCGCGGCGGGAGCGTGCCCACTCGACGAGCACGGCAAGGTCGTGGCGCCGGGTGACCTCGAGGCGCAGTCCGCCCGCACGGCTGACAACCTGCTCGAGGCGCTTGCGGAGGCGGGCGCGGCGGTCGACGACCTCGTGAAGACGACGATCTACGTCGTCGGCGAGGAGCGGTCCGACCTCGTGCGCGCGTGGGACGTGATCTCCGAGCGCCTCGGCCGTGCGCCGAGCACGCTGCTCGGCGTGTCGTTCCTCGGGTATCCGGACCAGCTCGTCGAGATCGAGGCCGTGGCCGCGGTGCGCCGGTGAGCGCGCTTCCCGACAGCGCGCGCCGACTGATCGAGTCCGGCGTCCTCGCGCACATGGTCACGCTCAACAGCGACGGCAGCCCGCAGGTGACGTGCGTCTGGGTCGGCCTCGACGGCGACGACATCGTGAGCGGACATCTCGGCCAGTGGCAGAAGGTGAAGAACGTCGCACGCGACCCGCGCGTCTCCCTGTCGCTCGAGAGCTCGAACGAGAACAAGCTCGGCCTGCGCGAGTACCTCGTCGTCCACGGACGCGGGCGGATCGAGGAGGGGGGAGCGCCGGAGCTCCTCCAGAGGCTTGCCGAGGTGTACATCGGTCCGGGCGTGAAGTTTCCCCCGATGCCCGACCCGCCTCCGGGCTTCGTCCTCCGAACGACCGTCGAGCGGGTCGGCGGCGTGGGCCCCTGGACGGAGGGTCGCTAGCGGAGGATTGACGTCGGCCTGCGCGTGAAAGAACCAAGACCGTGAAGCCCTCGTACCTCGTCAGAGGCTTCCCGGGCCACCCGCTCCACCCGCCCGTCACGGACGCCACCATCGGTCTCTACACGGGGGCGCTCGTCTTCGCGATCCTCTCGCTCGCCGGAGTCGCGGAGGAGGCAACCGCGAAGGCATGGTGGCTTGCGCTCGTCGTCGCTCTCGTCACCGGCGCGCTTGCCGCCCTGACCGGCTTGGCGGACTGGCTCACCATCACCCGCCGAACCGAGCTCTGGTGGACGGCCACGTGGCACATGCTGGCGATGGTTACGGCCACGGTCATCTTCTTGCTCACCGCGATCCTCGGTCACGACGACTACGTCGCGGGCGAGGTCTCCCGCGGGTCGTTCGCTCTGACGTTGATCGGCTACGGCGCGTTGACGCTGGGCGGCTGGCTGGGAGGCAGCGTCGTGTTCGTCCATGGGATGCGCGTCCTCAACCTCGTGGACGAGCCCACGGAGCGTGCCGTGACACCCGGCCATCCGGAGAAGGAGAGGGCCGAGGGCGGCTAGTGGCGCGGGAGGCTCCGACGTCGTACTGGATCGACTCGACCTCGACGCCGCGCTTCCCACGGCTCGAGGAGCCGGTCGAGGTCGACGTCGCCGTTCTCGGCGCCGGAATCGCCGGCATCACCGTGGCGACGCTCCTCAAGGAAGCGGGCAAGACGGTCGCCGTGCTCGAGTCGAAGGAGGTCCTGCGCGGGGTCACCGGCTACACGACTGCCAAGCTCACCTCTGGACACACGCTTATCTACTCGGCGATTCGATCGGCCTTCGGGCCGGACGAGGCGCGGCTCTACGCGGAGGCGAACGAGGCGGCGATCCACCACGTTCGCTCCGTCGCCGAGAAGAGAGGGATCGACTGCGACCTCGAGACGACCGCCAACTACGTGTACACGGAGACGCACGAGTCGGTCGACGAGATCCGCGCTGAGGTCGAGGCGGCGAAAGCGGCCGGGCTCGACGTGTCGTTCGTGGAGGAAAGCCCGCTGCCGTTCCCGATCGCCGGGGCTCTGCGACAGGAGGATCAGTCGCAGTTCCACGCGCGCAAGTACCTGCTCCCGCTCGTCGAGTCGATCCCCGGAGATGGGAGCCACGTCTTTCAGGACACCCGCGCCGTCTCCGTCGACGACGGCGAGCCTTGCACCGTGGAGACGGACCGCGCTGCGGTACAAGCGCGCGACGTGATCGTCGCGACGCACCTCTCCATCCTCGACCGCGGGCTCTTCTTCGCCAAGACCTCGCCGAAGCGCTCCTACGTTCTCGGCATTCCCGCCGACCCTGCCGCCGTGCCGGACGGGATGTTCATCTCGACCGAGACCCCCGTCCATTCGATCCGCAGCACTCCGCTCGACGGGCGCCGCCTGCTGCTCGTCGGCGGCGAGGGCCACAAGGCCGGACAGGACGAGGACACGCGCCGCCGCTACGAAGCGCTCGAGGCGTGGGCCCGCGAGCGCTTCGGCGCGGGGAACGTCGAGTACCGCTGGTCGACGCATGACAACTACTCGGCGGACAGGATTCCGTTCGTCGGGAAGCTCACGCGCCGCGCCGACCACGTGTACGTCGCCACCGGCTTCGGCGGCTGGGGCATGACGAACGGGACGGTCGCCGGGCTGATCCTCTGCGATGCGATCCTCGGCCGGCCGAACCGCTGGGCCGAGCTCTACGACTCGACCAGGATCCCGAAGCTGAGCGGGTTCGGAAAGCTCGCGAAGGAGAACGCGAACGTCGGCAAGCGCTGGTTCGCCGACCGCCTGCCGGGTCGCAAGGGCGACGTGGACGAGATTCCGCCCCGCGAAGGCCGGATCGTGAGCTTGGACGGGGAGCGTGCCGCGGCGTACAGAAGCAAGGACGGCGCCCTCGTCGCGGTGTCGGCTACCTGCACGCACCTGGGCTGCATCGTCTCCTGGAACACGGCGGAGAAGACCTGGGACTGCCCCTGCCACGGGTCCCGCTTCGACACGGACGGGAGGGTCATCCAGGGGCCGGCGGTCAAGGACCTCGAGCGCAAATCGTCCTAGCACGGGCCGCTTAGCGGTTTTCGTGTCCGCGCCCGATGGGCAAAACGGAACCGTGCCTAGAGCTATCTGGACCGGTTCGATCGGATTCGGCCTCGTCAACGTGCCCGTCCGCATGTACAGCGCGATCGAGGAGCACGACCTCCACTTCCACTACGTGCACGAGCCGGACGGGAGCCGCATCGCCTACCAGAAGGTCTGTCGCACGGAGGATCGGCCTGTGCCGGACGAGGAGATCGTCAAGGCCTTCGAGCTCGAGAAGGGCGAGTACGTTTACATGGCCGACGAGGACTTCGAGGCCGCGCAGGCCGAAGGCGGGCGGACGATCGACATCCGCACGTTCGTTCCGTACGACGAGATCGACCCGATCTTCTTCGAGAAGACGTACTACCTCGGCCCCGCCAAGGACGGCGAGCGCGTGTACGCGCTGCTCGTCGAGGCGATGGAGAGCTCGGGCCTCGCCGGCATCGCGAAGTTCGTCATGCGCGACCGCCAGCACCTCGGCTGCCTGCGCGTGCGCGAGGGTGTCATCACCTTGGAGCGCATGCACTTCGCCGACGAGATCCGCGCGACCGACGAGATCGCGCCGGAGGGAACGAAGGTCGAGAAGCAGGAGCTCGAGCTTGCGGCCAGCCTGATCGAGCAGTACACGGGCACCTTCGAACCGGAGAAGTTCCGCGACACGTACCGCGACGCGCTCTGCGAGATCATCAACGCGAAGCAGAAGGGTGAGGTCGTCCACGCTCCTACCCCGGAGAAGGAAGAGGCGCCGGCGGACCTCATGGCCGCGCTGCGCGCGAGCGTCGAGGCGGCGGAGCGGCGGCGTGGCACACGCAAGGCCGGCGGCGGGCGCGACGGCAAGCTCGACAAGCTCTCCAAGGATGAGCTGTACGAGCTCGCCAAGGAGGCGGACATCCCGGGTCGCGCCGACATGTCGAAGCAGGAGCTCGTGCAGGCGTTGAAGGCGGCCTAGATGCGCACGATGTTCTGGACGTTCCTCCTGCTGGCTGTGACCGGCGTCGTCTTCTACTCGATCATCGGGCTGACACACAACTAGCATGCGCACCTGGATCCGCGACCAGTCGCTGTCGCTCTTCTTCCTCGGCCTTTTCCTCCTCACGCTGTTCGGACAGTCGGTGGCCGGCTGGAAGACTCACAACGAAGAGCAGTTGGCGCACGACTCGCCGACGATCGCCTACCCGCGCTATCTCGTCTCGTCCGACTACGGCCAGGCAGTGATGGAGAACTGGCAGTCGGAGTACCTCCAGTTCGTCACGTTCATCCTGGCCACCGTTTGGCTTGTGCAGCGCGGCTCGAACGAGTCGAAGCAGATTCGCGACATCGGTCGCGAGTCTGACGAGAAGCAGAAGATCGGGAGCCATGCCAAGGACAAGTCACCGCGCTGGGCGAAGGCGGGCGACTGGAGGACGACCGTCTACTCGAACTCGCTCGCGCTCGTGATGGCCGTGATCTTCTTTGGCACGTGGTTCGGCCAGTCCGTGACGGGATGGAGTAAGTACAACGTCGAACAGCGTGAACACGACCAGTCACCCGTCTCCTGGTCGGGCTACATCATGAGGCCCGACTTCTGGGAGAGCACCCTGCAGAACTGGCAGTCCGAGTTCCTCGCGGTCGGCACAATGGCGGCGTACACGGTCTACCTGCGCCAGCGCGGCTCGCCCGAGTCCAAGCCCGTCGGCGCGCCGCACGAAGAGACTGGGTCGTCGGGTTGACGGTCGGACGCGAACGGGAGACGAAGCCGCTCTCCGAGTACGCGACGCTCACGGGCGTGTTCACCGGCGTCCTGGGCGGGTTCCTCGTGCTCACGCGCCGGCGCCTACCCGAGCGCGTGCCGTGGAGCGACGTCGCCCGCGTAGGGCTCGCGAGCTACAAGATCGGTCGTCTCGTCGCCAAGGAGCGGGTGACGAAGTTCGTGCGCGCGCCGGTCACGCAGGACGAGGAGGCGACCGAGCCCGAGCCGACCGGATGGGGGCGTGCTCTCGGAGAGCTCGTGACGTGCCCGCACTGCGTCGGCCTGTGGACGGCGGCCGGGTTCTCGTACGGGCTCGTGCTCTTCCCCCGCCAGACGCGCTTCGTGACGTCGCTCTTCGGCGCGCAAGCGATCGCCGACTTCCTGAACACCGCGTACGTCAAGACGCGAGACTAGGACCAGCCGAGCTCGGCGAGGCGGTCCTCGTCGATCCCGAAGTGGTGCGCGATCTCGTGGAGGACCGTGATGCGGATCTCTTCCTCGAGGACGGCGGGGTCGTCGCCGAACTCCGCTTCGAGCGGGAGGCGGTAGATGGCGATCTTGTCGGGCAGCACGCCCGCGTAGCTCTCGCCGCCGCGGTCGATGAGCGGGATGCCGAGGTAGAGGCCGAAGAGGTCCGGGTCCTCCTCGTTCTCGTCCTCGACGACGATCTCGACGTTCGACATCGCCTTGCGCAGCTCGGCCGGAAGAGAGTCCACCGCGCGCCTCACGTGGTCCTCGAACGCCACGTCAGTACCCCGGCGCGTAGCGGGGCGGCCGGCCGGTGCTGAAGAGCTTGACCGCGAGGAGACCGAACACGAAGCCGCCGATGTGCGCGAAGTACGCGACGCCGCCGCCCGACTGCGGGTGCACGAAGGCGTAGCCGCCCTCGACGAGCTGGAAGAGGAACCAGATCCCGAGATAGGCGAAGGCCGGGATCTCGAAGAGGAAGATCGGCATGATCCACGTCAGCACGCGGCCCCGGGGAAGGATGAGGACGTAGGCCCCGAGCACGCCCGCGATGGCGCCGCTGGCGCCCAGGTTGGCGATCTGGCCGTCTTCCGGCGATCCGTAACCGAGCGTGACGAACGTCTGCGCGGCCGTCGCCGCGAGCCCCGCGAGGAGGTAGAAGATGACAAAGCGCACGCGTCCGAGCAGATCCTCGATGTTGTTCCCGAAGATCCACAGGAACAGCATGTTGCCGAGCAGGTGGAGCCAGTCGGCGTGCATGAACATGGACGTGAACGCGGTGATCGGCCAGTCCTCGCCGACCTGCCGGCACGAGTTCTCGACCTCGCACGGGTGGTACGCGAGCTCGTTGATCGCAGCTTCGTAGCCTGGGCTCTGCCCTGCGTCCTCGTAGAGGATCCAGACGAGCACGTTCGCCGCGATCAGCGCGATCGTCAGGATCGGCGTCGTCCGGGTCGGGACGCTGTCCTTGATCGGGAGCACTGCGCGCGCTAGCGGATCACGAGCGCCATCAAGGCCTTCTGCGCGTGCAGCCGGTTCTCGGCCTGGTCCCACACGGCGGAGCGAGGGCCGTACAGGACTTCCTCGGTGATCTCCTCCCCGTAGTGGGCCGGGAGGCAGTGCAGGACGACGGAGCGGTCGGATGCAAGCCGCAGGAGATCGTCGTCGATCCGGTACGCGGCGAGATCCTGCAGCCGGCGCTCGCGCTCCTCGTCCTGGCCCATGCTCGTCCACACGTCGGTGTAGAGGACGTCGGCGCCCGAGGCGGTCTCCTGCGGGTCGCGCTGGACCGCGACCGAGCCGCCCGAGCTCTGTGCGGCTGTATCCGCCCACGCCACTACCTCGGGGCTCGGCGCGTAACCCTCCGGCGTCGCGGCCCTGAAGTGCATGCCGAGCTTGGCGCAGGCGACCATCAGCGAGTGGCACACGTTGTTCCCGTCACCCAGGTATGCGACACGCACGCCCTCGAATGTCTCGAAGCGCTCGCGGATCGTCATCACGTCCGCGAGTGCCTGGCACGGGTGGAACTCGTCGGTGAGGCCGTTGATGACGGGGATGTCCGCGTGCGCCGCCAGCTCGTCCACGTCGGACTGCTTGAACGTCCGGATCATGATGCCGTCGAGGTAGCGCGACAGGACACGGGCGGTGTCTTTGATCGTCTCGCCGCGTCCCAATTGGAGGTCGCCGGCGGCGAGGTAAAGGCCGCTGCCGCCGAGCTGCGCGATCCCGACCTCGAAGCTGACCCTCGTCCTCGTGGAGGGCTTCTGGAAGATCATCCCGAGCGTGCGGCCGGGGAGATAGTGGTGCTCGACCCGCTGCTCCTGTCGCGCCTTGAGGCGGTCGGCGACCTCGAGAAGCGTCAGAAGGTCGGTCGCCTCCCAGTCGTTCACCCGCAGGAAGTCGTGCCCCTTCAGATGGGCCGGGATCACGCGTGCATCCTAGGGGCGGGGCATGCTGCTCCCGGACACGATCCTCGTCCCGGGTTCGTTCTTTTCGAGGGCGTCCGCGCTGGTGATGAGCGCCTCGCCGCCGGTCGCGCGCACGAACGTGAACGCCGCCTCGACCTTGGGCCGCATGCTGCCCGCGGGGAGCTCGGCGAGGATGCCCTCGTCGCGCTCCGGGCGTAGCTCCGCGAGGGCGCGCTGCTTGTTCGTTCCGAAGCCGGCGTACACGGCGGGGACCTGCGTGAGGATGACGAGGCGGTCGGCGCCGAGGCCAATCGCGAGCACCGCCGAGGCGCGGTCCTTGTCGATCACCGCGTCGATGCCGTCGTGGCGTCCGTTGCGCGCGACGACGGGAACGCCTCCGCCGCCGACGGTTACGACGGCCATCTCCGCCGCGAGCAGCGTCTTGATCGCGTCGAGCTCGATGACCTCGAGCGGCTCGGGCGAGGGCACGACGCGGCGCCAGCCGCGGCCGGCGTCCTCGTGTACGACCCAGCCGCGCTCCTCTTGGAGTGCGCGCGCACGCTCCTCGTCGTAGAAGGGGCCGATCGGCTTCGTGGGGTTCTGGAAAGCCGGGTCCGACTCGTCGACCCGGACGTGCGTGACGAGCACGGCCACCGCGCGACGGATGACAGGCGCGAGCTCGGCAGCGACAAGCGCACCGATCTCCGCCTGCGTCTGCGCGACCGCGACGTAGAGGGGAAGCGGCGGCGCCTCGCTGGCCGCGAGCTCCTGCCTGAGGAGCTCGTTCCCGACCTGGGGGCCGTTCCCGTGCGTGACGACGAGTTCGCCCTCGGTGAGGAGCGGGGCGGCCGCCGTGAACGTCGTCGCGAGGTTCGCGCGGTGCTCGGCCGCCGTCCCGCGCTCTCCCTCGCGGAGAAGGGCGTTCCCGCCGAGCGCAACGACCGTCAGCATGAGGAGGGGCTAGGCGAGGGCCGGGACGGAGTCGATGATGCCGCGCTCGACCATGAGCTCGGCGAGCGTCGGCTGCCCGAGCTCCTGGAGGCGGTAGCTGACACGGAGCGCCCGCTTGTCGAGGTCGATGACCCGGCGGAGGTCGATCGGCGTCCCGATGAGGACGAGCTCAGCGTCCGAGCGCGCGATCGTCTCGCGCAGCTCCTCCATCTGCTCCTGGCCGTAGCCCATCGCCGGCAGGAGCTCCGACAAGTGTCGGTAGGTCTCGAACGTCTCCCGGATGGAGCCCACCGCGAACGGCCGCGGGTCGACGAGCGACTCGGCGCCGTACTGCTTCGCGGCCAGCACGGCCGCCCCGTAGGCCATCTCCCCGTGCGTCAGCGTTGGGCCGTCCTCGACGGCCAGCACGCGCTTGCCCCGAATCTCCTCGGGATCGCCCTCGACGATGAACGGCGAGGCGGCCCTCACGATCTTCGCGCCCGGATTGACTTTGTGAATCGAGTTCAGCACGGCCTCGACTCCCTCGGGCGGCGCGGTGTCGGTCTTGTTGATGACGCAGGCGTCCGCCATCCGTAGGTTGGTCTCGCCCGGGTGGTAGCGCAGCTCGTGACCCGGACGGTGCGGGTCGCAGACGACGATGTGGAAGTCGGGCGCGATGAAGGGCGTGTCGTTGTTCCCGCCGTCCCACACGATCACATCGGCCTCCTTCTCCGCCTTCGAGAGGATGGCCGCGTAGTCGATGCCTGCGAAAACGAGGTTCCCCTCGGCCACGTGCGGCTCGTACTCCTCGCGCTCCTCGATGGTCGGGTCGGATGCGTCGATGTCGTCGAACGTCTCGAAGCGCTGCACGGCCTGTCGCGTGAGGTCGCCGTACGGCATCGGATGCCGGAGCACCGCGACGCGATGCCCGGCAGCGCGCAGGACGGCGGAGACATGGCGCGTCGTCTGGCTCTTGCCGGAGCCGGTGCGCACGGCGCAGACGGCGACGACCGGACGATCGGAGGCAAGCTCGGTCGAGCGCGGGCTCAGCAGCCGAAAGTCGGCGCCCGCCGCAAGCGCAATCGAGCCGATGTGCATGACGTGCTCGTGCGTCACGTCCGAGTACGAGAAGACGACCTCGTCGACCTGGTCGCGCGCGATGAGGTCGGCCAGCTCTTCCTCGGGAACGATCGGGATGCCGCCGGGGTAACGGTCGCCTGCAAGCTCCGCCGGGTAGCGGCGGTCGTCGATGTGAGGGATCTGCGTCGCCGTGAATGCGACGACCTCGACCTCGTCCCGCCCGCGAAAGACGACGTTGAAGTTGTGGAAGTCCCGGCCGGCGGCGCCGGCGATGACGACGCGGCGCATCAGGCGATGGTCTCCCAGATGCGCTCTCGCACCGCGTCGAGGTCGAGCTCCGCGCCCGTGACCTCGCGCAGGATCTCGTCGGCGGTCATCCCTTCGCCCTCGTACCACAGCTCGCGCAGCAGCGAACCCGCCGCCGGCTGCGCGAACCAGTCGGTGCCGAACTCCTCGCGCAGGAAAGAGCGCAGCTGCGCCTCGAAAGCCCACGCGCGCAGGTACCCCGAGGCGTAGAAGCCGGGATCGACGTCGGAAAGGAAGTCGCCCTCCCAGTACTCGATCTTCGTCGCCTCGCGCATGTATTCGACGTAGCGCGCGGGCATCGAGTCGAGGTCCTCGTTCGAGTGCAGCTCCAGCTCGTAGAGGAGCTTGGCCGCGTAGCGGCGGACGAAGTAGAGCTGCACGGCCGCCGCCTCGGCGGCGAACTCGGGTGCGCGACCGAAGTCGAGCCGCCGCTCGAGCCAGCGAGGCTCGTTGACGAGGAGCTCGAGCAGCATCGCCCATCCTTCGGTGACGGCGACGTCGCCGAGCCGCCGCGCCTCGACCGAGAGGTTCGGGGACGTGTGCGCGTAGTGCTCCGTGTGGCCCGCCTCGTGAAAGAGCGCGTGCCAGTCGTCCGCGCCGCCGATCGGCTGGATGACGAGCATGACGCGCCCCGGCACCTCGATCGGCGCGCAAAAGGCTCGCGGTGACTTCTTCGGCCGCGACTCGAGGTCGAGCTCGACGTTGCCCTGCGCGCGCAGGTCGACGCCGAGCCCGGCGAGCGTGGCTTCGAGCGCAGGCAGCATCGCGTCGGCCCGGAAGCCGTCGTCCCAGCCGGGCGCGCGAAAGAGGCGGGAGATGTCCCAGCGCTGCGCGTCCTCGCTCGCGATGCCGACGCGGCTCCGGAAGAGCCGGTCGAGCGCGCGGACGAACACGTCCTCGGTGTCGGTGAGAAACCGCTTGCACTGCACCGCGAGGGCGTCGAGCTCGAGCCCGAAGCTGCGATACAGGTCGGCGTAGCTCGGCGCGTCGAGCTGCGCGGCTCCGTCGCGTCGCGTCTCCTCCGCCGCCACGTAGTGCGGCTGCAGGTGCTCCCGGGCGAGCTCGTCGCGCGCGGTCTCGAGCCGCTCGCGCCGCGCGCGGTCTGCCTCGTTGGCCATGACCGGCTTCAGCATGCGGAAGGGAATCTCGTCGCCGTCCACGGAGGCGGTCAGCGAAGCCTCGAGGCTTGCGATCCGCTCGTCGGCGCTCCGCGTCAGATCGCCGATGAATCCTTCGCAGGCGAAACGCCAGAGCCATGTCAGGCTCTTCGGACCGCCGCTTGCCGCGGAGCGCAGACCGCGGCAGGCCTCGAGCGTGGTCAGCTCCGAGTGGCGCTCGTAGATCGGTTCGAGGGCGAGTTCGTCCTTGTGCCCCGCGTAGTGGAGGTAGAACTCCTCGTTCAGCTCCGCGACGAAGCGGTCGGCGCCCTCGCGGTATGCATCGAGGTCCCGCAGGGCTGCAGGAGCGGTGGCCATGGCTGGCCTAGGATAGTCGGCGTGCGGGAGATCGCCGTCCAGACTGAGCGCAAGACGCAGCTCCTCAACATCACGGAGCAGGTCAATGCGGCTCTCGAAGACGACGGCGCGGGCTCGGCGGCGCTGGTGTTCGTGCCGCACACGACCGCCGGCATCACGATCAACGAGAAGATCGATCCGGCGCTCGTCGACGACTTCGAGGACGCCTTCGCCCGCATCGTCGGAGAAGAGTGGGAGTGGCGCCACAACGACGCGGACGGGCCGAACGCACCCGCGCACGTCCGCGCGTCGCTCATCAGCCCGCAGGTTCTCGTCCCGCTGAGCGACGGCCGGCTCGCCCTCGGCACGTATCAGGGCATCTTCTTCTGCGAGTTCGACGGGCCGCGGCGCCGCAAGGTCTACGTCAGCACCCTTTCCGGAGAGTTGGCGGGGTCGCTCCCGGGTCGCGAGGCCGACGCAGGGAGCGTTCGTACTGCTTGAAGTACGGGCGCGACCGAGGACGCAGCCTCGCGGCGATCCAGTGCGCCTGACAGCTGATGTTCCGTCAGTCTCCTAGAGCTCGAGCTCCACGTCGACTCGCTCGCGTACGGCGGGAACGGCGTCGCCCGCCTGAACGGGTTCGTCGTGTTCGTTCGGCGCGGGCTTCCCGGCGACACCGTCCGCGCCCGTGTGACGAAGGTGAAGCGCAGTCACGCGGAGGCGATCGCACTCGAGGTGACGGAGCCCGGCGCGCCCCGCGTCGAGGCGCCGTGCGTCCACTACCACGAGGGCTGCGGCGGCTGCCGCTTCCAGGACCTTGCGTACGAGGCGCAGCTCGAGGCCAAGGCGGCCCAGGTGCACGAGGCTCTGCGGCGCATCGGAGGGCTCGCCGACGTCGAGCTCGAGCCGGCCATTCCGGCTGAGTCGGTCTTCCACTACCGCAACAAGCTCGAGTACTCGTTCGCCCGCGTCGAGGACCGAGTCGGGCTCGGGCTCCATCGCGCCGGTCGCTGGGACGAGGTCCTCGACATCGACAAGTGCTGGTTGACCACCGACCTCGGCAACGGGGTTCGCAACGCGGTGCGCGAGTGGGCGCGCGCCGAAGCGCTCGCGCCGTTCGACCAGGAGGCGCAGGCCGGTTTCCTTCGTCACCTGGTCGTGCGTGAGGGCCGTAACACCGGCCAGGTGCTCGTGCTGCTCGTGACGGCGCCCGGCAAGCTTCCTGAGGAGTCGTTCGTCGAGACGCTGCGGCGTTTCCCGGAAGTGCGCTCCGTCCATCACGCGGTCAACGACCGGCCGGCGGAGGTGACGAACGTCCCGTCGCGGCTCCTGTGGGGCGAGGAGGCGATCGAGGAGGAGATCCTCGGCCTGCGCTTCAGGCTACGCCCCAACGCGTTCCTCCAGACGAACACCGCCATGTGCGAGGTGCTGTATCGCCTCGCCGGCGAGTACGCGTCCCTCGGCGGTGAGGAAACCGTCTACGACCTCTACTGCGGGACGGGCACCATCGCGCTCTCGCTGGCGCGTTCGGCGCTGACGGTGTGGGGGATCGAGCTGTCGGAGGAGTCGGTCGCCTGCGCGGTCGAGAACGCCGAGCTGAACGGGATCGCGAACACGGCCTTCTTCGCAGGTGACGTCGGCCGAGACCTCGAAGAGCTCCGCGACCGCGCCGGGGATCCTGACGTCGTCGTTGTCGACCCGCCGCGCGCCGGACTGACCGGCAAGGCGCTCCGCCGCATCGGCGAGCTCGCCCCGGGCCGGCTCGTCTACGTCTCGTGCAACCCGACCACGCTCGCGGGGAACGCCAAGGAGCTCACCGGCGAGTTCGGCTACCGGCTCGAGCGCGCGCAGCCGGTGGACATGTTCCCGCACACGCCGCACATCGAGACCGTCGCGCTCTTCACGCGCGCTTAAACCGCTTCCGGCGAGGTTCCGTAGGGACTGTCATCGGCCCACCGATTTGGCTGCCTGGCGTACGGCTCCCCCAAGCCCCCGGCGCCGCCGTCGCTAATCCGGCGGCGGCCCGGGGTTTTCCTCCCGGCCCGCCCGGAACGAACGCCAGAGCAGGTCGGCATTCGCGAGCACGAAGGCCGCGGACAGGAGCGGCAGGGCGGCGAGGCCGCCGACGTCGAGCCACACAGCCGCCGCCAGCGTGACACCGAACGAGAGCGTCATCGCAATCCACGTCCACGCGACCCGCAGGCCGAAGCGATCCGCTGCGCCGAGGAAGAGCGCGAAGAAGAGGACGTCGGGCAGGCCGAGCTGGGCGGAGGCGTGCTCGCCAGGGATGGGAAAGCCGATGGACAGGACGTTGAAGACCTCGGGCTGCTCCTCGACGATGTGCTTCGTCGGCCCGCGCTCCACGGAGAAGATGTCCACCGGGACGATCAGGAGCGCGACGAGGAGCACCCAGGTGGCCGCCTCGAAGAAGGCGAGGAACCACCAGCCGGCGAGGGCCACCGCGACGAGCTTCGTGAAGTTGGCAGCGACGTCGAGGTCGACGAGCTCGAGGACGGCCGTCATTGCAGCGAGCACGACGACGGCCCAGCCCAGCCGCCAGGGACCGAGGTGCCAGAGCGGAAGCAGCAGCCAGACGAGGAGGAACGCCGCCGGGAGGAGGACGAGCGCCAGGAAGGCGACCTCGGCCCACAGCGACAGATTGGGCAGCCGCTCCGCAACCGCGTAGTAGACGGCGAGCGCCGCGAGAAGAGCTAGTACGGAACCAGCTCGGACCACCAGGGCCCGATCGCCTTGAAGGCGTTCCAGAACTCCCGCTTCGTCGCCTGCTCGTCGAGCGAAGCGTCGATGTCCGGCACCACCAGGGCGTCGATCGTCGCCGTGAACCGCTGGATCGTCCCCATCTCGGTCGCCACGGCGGCGGCCAGGGGAAAGCTGACGGCGTTCAGGCACTCGAGAGCATCTTGCCCCATGACCACGATGAGTTTCGGCTGCACGATGTGGAGCTCGCGCTCCAGCCAGCGCTTTGCCTGCTCCTCGTCGGCTCCTTCGAACTTGAGGCAGTTGGTGCCGTAGATGGCCGCGGGGTCGACGCGCAGGCGCTGGAGGGACTTGAGGATGGCCTGACCGGCGCGCCCGAAGAAGGCGACGCCCTCGTGCAGCTCCGCGGCCTGCGGCCCGTACTTGAGCAGGAAGACGTCGGCGAGGGGATGGCCGGAGCCGAGGACGGGAGCGCGGTCCTGGCCGGCGGCCTCCGCGATCTCGCGGCCCAACTCGTTGATCTCGGCGATCGCCTTCTTGAGGTAGCGCTCGGAGATATCGTCGGCGGACACGGACAAGGGGCCCCCGGATAGTTCGGGAGGGCTCAGGCTCTTCCTACCGCTTTTGCCCGCCGCTCGCGAGCCTGCGCCATCCATTTCAGCCCCTGGAGGTAGACGAGGGACTTCGGCCGCCGCACGACCTCGGCCGATCCGAGGCTGATGAGGAACTCCTCCGGCGACTCGAAGGCCCGCATCCGGACGAGCCCGGTGCCGACGCCCTGGAGCACGTGCGCATCCGAGCCTGCGCCCATCGTGAGGTTGTACTTGCGCGCGAAGCGCAGCGCCTCGTCGTTGTTGGCCTCGAAGAGCAGGCGGGCGTTGTAGACCTCGAAGACGTCGATCTCCGCGAGGTGCCGGTGCAGCGTGCGTGCGTCCGCCACGCTGTGCAGGCGGTCGAAGGGGTGGGGGAGGTAGACGATGCCGTTCTGGTCGCGGATTGCGGCCAGGGTCTCGGTGATCGTGAGGCCGCCGGGGATCTCCTCGCTCAAGAAGAGGCCGATCACCTCGCCGGCGTCCGCGGTCATCACCTCCTCGCCGGGGATGACGGTGAGCTTGCGCCCCCCGGCCAGCTCGAGCGCCTCCCGGGCTCCGGAAAAGACGTTGTGGTCGGTGACGGCGATCCCTCCCAGGCCTTGGGCCTCGGCGTAGTCGAGAAGGTCCGCCACCGGGATCGAACAGTCGTAGGAGTGCTCCGTGTGCAGGTGCAGGTCGCAGAGGACCTGTGGGCGGTCGGCGAGCGGGTCGCTCCGCGCCGGGGCCCTGCGCTTGTCGGCGACGGAGCCGTACACGCGCTCGAGCTCGTCTCCGAGACGGCGCACGTCCTGCTCCTCCGCCCGTTCGCGTGCCTCGGCCGAGAGGCGTGCCCCCCAGTCGGCGTCCTCGGCGAGGCGGGCGAGGGCGGCCTCGATCAGCTGGGGCTGCTCCGTCGAGCCCGGAGGGTCGAGCACGGGCGTGCCCGAGGCTTCCGCCTCGACGCGGAGGCGCTGCGCGCCGCGAACGGACGGCACGAGCGCCGCCGCGTCCGCGAGGGCGGCGGCGCGGGCCTGCGCGTCGTAGGCGCGCTGGGCCCAGACGCGCCCGCGGAGGGCCAGCGGGACGTACGGTCTCCCGCTCAGCGGCCTGGTGCGAAGCAGGATCAGCTCCCAGTCGGGCAGGGCGCGGAGCGCGCGCAGCGCCGCCCGGGTTCGGGGCGACTCGTCCGGCCGCCATTCGAGCACGATCTTGCGGCGCTTCTCGCCCGGCCGGAAGAGGTCGGTGTCGACGCCGGCCGGAATGAGCCGGTACTCGCCGGGAAAGCGGACGCGTACGGCTTCGAGCGTCTCCTGCCCGACCGCGGTGAGGGCGTCCACGCGCGCGAGCAGGCGGTCGCGCTGCTTGCGGCCGGGGGGATAGGCGAGACGGTTCGGGGAATGGAAGGTCGCCACCGTGAGCGCGCGAGCATCGCGAAGGGCGATCGAGGAAAGACCTGGGACGCCGGGCTCGTGGACGTGGACGAGGTCGAACGCATCCGAGCGGAGGGCAAGCTCGAGGTTGGCTCGGGCCGCGAGGGTCAGAGCGGCGCCGGTCCGCCGTGAAACCGGCAGGGCCGGGCCGACAGCGACCGTTCCCGCCAGCGGCTCGCCTTTCCGGCTGAGGCGGCGCAACGCCCGCCGGCCGGCGGAGAGGTCGGACGCCCGGTTCGATGGGCACAGCACAACGACCTCGTGGCCGCGCCGCCGGAGCTCCTCCGCGGCCACGCCTACGTGGTCGTTCACGGGATGGGCCTGCGACCAGGCGAGCGGCGTCACCATGCAGACCCGAAGCCCCACGGCTGGCGAGTGTAATGGGCCGGCGTTCGCCGGCCCATTGTCTTAGGCCTGAGCTGCCGTCTTGGCGCGTTTGGCGCTGCGCGCGTTCTTCTTGATGAAGGCCTCGACCTGCTCGCGCGCCTCGTCGTCCTGGATCTGCCGCGAGGGCGACTTCATGAGGTACGCGCTCGGAGCTTCGAGCGATCCGGCGAGGCCGTTGTTCAGCGCGAGCTTGGCGAGCCGCACCGCGTCGATGACGATGCCGGCCGAGTTGGGGGAGTCCCACACTTCGAGCTTCAGCTCGACGTTCAGCGGCACGTCGCCGAAGGCGGAGCCCTCCATGCGGATGTAGGCCCACTTGCGGTCGGTCAGCCACGGGACGTAATCCGACGGGCCGACATGGACGTTCTTCGCGCCGATGTCGTAGTCGAGCATCGACGTGACCGCGTTCGTCTTCGAGATCTTCTTGGACTCGAGGCGCTCGCGCTCGAGCATGTTCAGGAAGTCGGAGTTGCCACCAACGTTCAGCTGCATGGTCTTGTCGAGGCGCACGCCGCGGTCACGGAAGAGACTCGTGAGGACGCGGTGGGTGATGGTGGCGCCGACCTGCGACTTGATGTCGTCGCCGATGATGGGTAGGCCGCGGTCGAGGAACCGCTTCTGCCAGTAGTCCTCGCGCGCGATGAACACGGGCATGCAGTTCACCATCGCGCAGCCGGCGTTCAGGATCTGCTCCGTGTACCACTTGGTCGCCTCCTCGGAGCCGACCGGGAGGTAGTTGACGACGACGTCGGTCTGGGTGTCCTGGAGGATGCCGACGACGTCGTCGGTCGGGCCGGACGCCTTGTTGACCACGTCGGCCATGTACTTACCGATGCCGTCGTGGGTCATGCCGCGCGAGACCTTGATGCCGGTCTTGGGGACGTCGGCGAACTTGTAGGTGTCGTTGGGATGCGCCCAGATCGCCTCGGAGATGTCCTTGCCGACCTTGTCGGTCGTGACGTCGAAGGCCGCCGTGAACTCGATGTCGCTGATGTGGTAACCGCCGAGGTCGACGTGCATGAGGCCCGGCACGAACTGATCCGGGTCGGCGTCCTTGTAGTACTCGACCCCTTGGAGGAGCGAGTTGGCGCAGTTGCCGACCCCGATGATCGCGACACGGACCTTGTCGGTCGACCGCACCTTTCCGTTCTTCTTGCCGTTCGTCTGAGCCATTGGATCCTTTCGTTTCAATTCGCTCGCCAGCGTCTCGATGATCAGCTTGTTGGTGGTGCTAGCACTGGCGTCAGCGGAGGTCTTTAGACGCCGCTTGAGCTCGGGCGGCACGCGCAGGAGCACGGCCCCGCTGGCTCCGGGGACGGTGCCGCCCTTGCGCCCGCTCGGCTCGAACGCCACACCGAAGTGGGCAGCGAGGAGCTCTACGGCCACGTCGTTCATCGTGCTGCCGCGCCTGCGGACCTCGCGGGTGAGGGCCTGCTTGAGCGCAGGCGGCATCCGAACGAGAAGACTTGTTTTGCTAGCAGCCATTAACTGCTAGCAGAGTATCAGGAGCGGCGGAGCTGGTCCCGAACTGCTAGCACTCGCTGGGCCACCGTCAGCCAGGCCGTGGCGGTCAGGAGGGCCATCGTGACGGGCAGGACGTACTCGTGGAGCGGGGCCAGGACGAGGCCGCTCGTGATCACGACTACCCGCTCGGCCCGGCTGCCGATGCCGACATCCCCCTTCAACCCCATGATCTCGGCCTTGGCGCGTGTGTAGCTGACGAGGAAGGATCCGGCCATCGCCGCGATGGCGAGGGCGACTCCCCACTCACTGCCCTCCCGCATGAGGACGAGCGCGATTGCGCCGAGCATGAAGCCCTCGCCGACTCGGTCGACCGTGGAGTCCATGAAGGCGCCGAATGGCGTTCCCTTGCCGCCCCGGCGGGCGAGCGCTCCGTCCAGGATGTCGAGAATCGACCCGATCACGAACAGGGCGGCGCCGGCGAGGAAGAGCCACTCGCTCTTGTACTCGAAGTAGACGACCACAGCCCCCGCGACGCAAAGCGCGACGCCGGCGACGCTCAGGGCGTTGGGCGTGACGCTGGTCTGCTCGAGCTGGCCCATCGAGCGGGAGGCGAGGCGGCGGGCCTCGTCCGTATATGTCTGTTTCACGCGCGCGAGGGGGCGCGGGCGCGTCGTCACCGACCTACCAGCGCTTGTCGGTCCAGACGGGCTCGACCTCGCCCTCGCGGCGGCTCTCCATCCAGGCGAGCCACGTGCGGGCGACGACCACCAGGCCGACGCCGGCGGCGATGTCGAGCCAGAAGTGGTTCCCGGTCGCCATGACCGAGAACCAGACCCAGCCCGGCCAGAGCGTCCAGAGGATGCGGGCCCAGCGCGAGCGCACGAGCATCGCCATCGCGAAGCCGACGATGAGCGCGTCGGCGGCGTGAACGCTCGGCATGGCCGCGTACGGGTTCGAAGCGAGCTGGATGAGCCCGCTGCCGTGGTTCAGCATCGACGACTGCGCGAGCGTGTCCACGAAGCCTTCCTCCGGGAACATCCGGGGCGGGGCGGTCGGCATGAGCACGTAGCCGACGAGCGCGATGATGTTGGTGGCGAGCACCCAGTTGCGGACGCGGGTGAACGACTCCGTGCGGAAGAGGTAGATCCAGAGGAGTGCCAGGCCCAGCACCGTGAACTGGGACAGCCAGTAGGTCACGTTGACGGCGTGAACGAGGATGCCGGACTGGGTGATGACGCCCTGGAGGTCGGCCTCGATGAAGCTGTGGAGCGCCTTTTCGGCGTCGATCACGAAGGTGCCGTTCTGGAAGGCCTCGAGCGGCCCCCGGTCCGCGATTCCGCGCGCCACCTGGTAGGCGAGGATGAATCCGAACCAGAGCGAGAGCTGGAAGAGCAGATCGCCCCAGCCACGCGGGAGGAGCCGTGGGTCGGCGCACCCGGCGATTCTAGCCAGGCGCGGCGGGGGTCCCGCGCGCTCTCGTCAGCCGCCGATGTACGACATCTCGACCTTGTCGAGTCGAGCGGTCGCGGCCGTTCTGAGCTCGGAGTAGCGGTCGGTTCGCCGCCCCCAGAGCGCGCCGATCGCGGCGGAGATCTCCTCGTCGCCGGCCCCTTCGGCGGAGGAGCGCGCGGACGTCATGTCCCTTGGTCGCGAAGAGGCAGGTGTAGAGCGAGCCGTCGGCGGAAAGCCGTGCGCGCGTGCAGTCACCGCAGAAGGGCTGGGTGACGGAGGCGATCACGCCGATCTCGCCACTGCCGTCCGCGTAGCGCCAGCGGCGGGCGACCTCGCCGCGATAGCTCGGGCTCGAGGGGCTCGAGCGGGAGCTCGGCCTGGATGGCGGCGAGAATCTCCGCGGCGGGGACGACGTCGTCGAGGCGCCAGCCGTTCGTGTGGCCGACGTCCATGTACTCGATGAAGCGCAGGGTGTGGCCGCTGCCGTGGAAGAAGCGCGCCATCGGCAGGACGCTGTCCTCGTTGACGCCCCGCTTGACGACCATGTTCACCTTGACCGGGCAGGCCGGCGGCGGCGGCCGCATCGATGCCGGCGAGAACGCGCGCGACGGGGAAGTCGACGTCGTTCAGAGAGCGGAAGACCTCGTCCTCGAGCGCGTCGAGGCTGACGGTGATCCTGTCGAGGCCGGCGGCAGCGAGGGCACTTGCCTTCTGCGGAAGGAGCGCGCCGTTCGTCGTCATGGTCAGGTCGAGGCCTGGGATGTCGGCGAGCATCGCGACGAGCTTCTCGACGTCACGTCGCAGCAGCGGCTCGCCGCCGGTCAGCCGGACCTTCTCGACTCCATGAGCCGTCAAGATCCGCGCCAGCCGCTCGATCTCCTCGAACGTGAGGAGCTCGGCGCGCGGGAGGAAGCGGTAGCTGCTCCCGAAGACCTCCTTCGGCATGCAGTAGGTGCAGCGGAAGTTGCAGCGGTCCGTGACCGAGATGCGGAGGTCTCGAAGCGGTCTTCCCAGGCGGTCGAGAGGCATCGGCCTAAGGGTAGCCCAGGGGTTTTCGGACCTTTTGCCCGGGTACCACAGGGTTCCAAAGACGAAGGAGGGTCCACGTGGCTGGTGAGCGTGACAAGATCGAAGGCACCATGAAGGAGCAGGAAGGCAAGCTGACCGACGACGAGGTCCGCGAGAAGCAGGGCCAGATGCAGGAGAAGGTCGGCGAAGGCAAGGAGAAGTGGGAAGAAGGCAAAGAGGAGGTTCGTGAGCGCATTTAGCGCTCCGACCAACCCTCAACGTTTGACGGAAGGCGCCCACCGGGCGCCTTCCTTTTTGGGCCGTCGTGACCGTTTAGGGCAGTAGCCTCCCGCGCGTGCCGCCGACGTTCGCGCTCCTCCTGATGACCGCGGTCTGGGGCGTGACGTTCGTCCAGGTCAAGGACGCGGTGGCGCTCTATCCCATCTTCCTCTTCCTGGCGTGGCGCTTCGCCGTCTCGACGGCCACCCTGGGGATTCCGTTCGCCACGCGAGTGCGCAGGCTCGACCGCCGCGGTATCGCGGCGGGCCTCCTGCTCGGCGTCTTCCTCGCAACGGGCTACGCGCTGCAGACCTTCGGGCTCTCCAAAGCGTCCGTCACGAGCACGGGCTTCATCACGGGCCTCTTCGTCCCGCTCACGCCCGTCTTCGCGGCGCTCATCTTTCGCGACCGCATCGGCGTCGGCGGGTGGATCGGAACCGGTCTTGCGACCGCGGGCCTCGCGCTCCTGTCCGGAGTCGAAGTGGGGTCGCTGACGGCGTCGCTCCTGCTCTTCGGAGGCGCGTGCGCCTTCGCGCTCCACATCGTCTTCACGAGCCGGTTCGCGCCGCGCTACGACGTCGCCGCGCTCACCCTCCTCCAGATGGTGCTCGCCTTCGCGGCGTTCACCGTCATCGGCTTTTCCGTGGAGACCTGGGAGACGCCCAGCGGCTGGACGGTCTGGGGCGCGATCCTCGTCACGGGATCTTCGCGAGCGCGCTCGGGTTCGTCATCCAGACGTGGGCGCAGAGCAAGACGACCGCCACGAAGGCCGCGCTCGTGATCACGATGGAGCCTGTCTTCGCCGCGCTGTTCGGCTACCTGCTCGCCGGCGACCGCCTCGAGCCGGCCGCCTGGCTCGGCGCCCTGGGGATCCTCGCCGGGATGCTCGTGGCCGAGCCCGCGCTCTGGACTGGCGCAGGCACTGCGCCGAAGCAGTCTCGGCCGGATATGATATAGCCAGACTTAGATTTTCTCAGCGCCGGACTTTCGACCGGAGGAAGCTCAAGCATGGCTAAGACGATCGGTATCGACCTCGGCACGACGAACTCGTGCATGGCAGTGCTCGAGGGCGGCGGACCGACGGTCATTCCGAACGCCGAGGGCGGCCGGACGACACCGTCGGTCGTCGCCTTCACCAAGGACGGCCAGCGTCTCGTCGGGGCGCCGGCCAAGCGCCAGTCGGTCACCAACCCGCAGAACACGGTCTTCTCGATCAAGCGCTTCATGGGACGGAAGTCCTCCGAGGTCACCGAGGAGATGAAGATCGTCCCGTACGAAGTCATCTCGGGCCCGAACGGCGACGCGCGCGTCAACGCGGGCGGCAAGGAGTACGCGCCGCCGGAAATCTCGGCGATGATCCTGCAGAAGTTGAAGACGGATGCCGAAGCCTACCTCGGTGACTCCGTCACGGAGGCGGTCATCACCGTCCCGGCTTACTTCAGCGACCCGCAGATCGAAGCGACGCGTGACGCCGGCCGCATCGCCGGCCTCAACGTGCTCCGCATCATCAGCGAGCCGACCGCCGCGTCGCTCGCGTACGGGCTCGAGAA
>CAVVGB010000004.1:0-26562 GCA_963747715.1 uncultured Actinomycetes bacterium | reverse complement strand
TGAGGCTCCTGGGCGGCGGGGCTTTCGCCGGGCGTAGCCCGGCTCCGCCCGCCTGACGTCGCTCGCGGCAGGATCCTTCGGCTCGCGGCCGCTCGCCGTACGTCTCTCTGTACTGTCTCGCGCCCGCTCGCTCGGCTCCCTTGCGAGCGACGCCCCAGTAACCTCAGCAGGCCGAGCCTACGTCGTCGAAGCCGCTTCAGCGCCCTCCTGTAGACGACCCCGCCAGCCGACGAGCGCCTCCCACGAGGCGGTCGTGTCGCCCGAGACCTGCGCGCCGATCTCGGTCGGCTCGCGTGCCCAGTGGAGCTCGGCGACCTTCGTCTCGTGCGGGACCGGCTCGGCGCCCGCGCGAAGCCTCGCGTGGTAGACGATGAGCGCCGAGCCCGAGTCGTCGTTCACGCAGACGGCGACCGCGCGGAAGTCCTCGAGGTCGTTCTCGGCGAGACCCACCTCCTCCGCGGCGTCGGCGAAGACCGCGACGCGCGGATCCTCTCCCGGGCGCAGGCCGCCCGAGGCAGACGCGGTCCAGAGGAGCGGGTCGCGCCCGATGGACGGCCCCCGCAGCTGGAAGAGGAAGGGGCCTTCGGGCCGCTCGACGAAGAGCTGCACTCCGAGGGCGAAGCCGAGGCGGTACGCGAGCGTCGGCTCTTCGAAGACGACCATCGCCTCCGCGTAGCGACCCGCCCGGCGTAGCACGCCTCCGTCCGGGGAGACGCCGTGGCAAAACGCGATCGGCCCGTCGAAGCGCCCCGGAGTGCGCGAGAGGAGGCGCTCGGCGTCCCGAACCGCCCGCTCGAGCGGAGCATCGACGGGCAGCGTAAAGGGGAACGGCCGGAAGCGGGGCTCGGTCTCGAGCGGGACGATCGCGCGCATGAGACAAGTCTGGCTGAGGCACCCGACGGCCGCGGCGGTTGGACGGCCACCAGGGTGGGAAGGAAAGGCGGCATGGCAAGGCTGAGGCGAGCGGACTGTTCGGGGGCCGGGCTCACCCGCCGCAGGCGCGGGCGGGGGTTCGAGTACCTGGACGAGAACGGTGAGCGGATCGAAGAGCCCGAGGTCCTCGAGCGCATCCGCGAGCTCGTCATTCCGCCGGCCTGGAAGGACGTCTGGATTTGTCCGTACCCCATGGGCCACATCCAGGCGGTGGGCACGGACGCGGCTGGGCGGAGGCAGTACGTCTACCACTCGCAGTGGCGTCTGCGGCGCGACCAGGAGAAGTTCGACGAGATGATCGACTTCGCCCGCAAGCTCCCTCACCTCCGTCGGGTCACCGCCAAGCACCTGCGCCAGAGCGACGTCACCCGCGAGCGCGTGCTCGCGTGCGCGACGCGCCTGCTCGATCGCGGCTTCTTCCGCATCGGCACGGAGGAGTACGCAGAGCAGAACGAGACCTACGGGCTCGCGACGATGCTGAAGAGCCACGTCGAGCTCGGCGACAACCACATGCTGACGTTCGACTACGTGTCGAAGGGCGGCAAGCAGCGCGTTCAGTCGCTCGTCGATCCAGACCTCTACACGATCGTCGAGGTGCTCAAGCGGCGCAGGCAGGGGAAGGAGCTGCTCGCCTACCGGGAGCGTGGACGCTGGGTCGACGTCAAGTCGCTCGATATCAACGAGTACGTCAAGAGCGTGGTCGGCGAGGAGTTCAGCGCGAAGGACTTCCGCACGTGGAACGCGACTGTGCTGGCCGCCGTTGGCCTGGCCGTGTCCGGCGAGGTCGCGGCCACACCGACGGGACGCAAACGCGCTATCGCGCGGGCCGTCAAGGAGGTGTCGCACTACCTCGGCAACACCCCGGCCGTCTGCCGGGCGTCCTACATCGATCCGCGCGTCTTCGACCGCTACCGCGACGGCGTCACGATCGGCGGAGCGCTCGAGCGGATCGGCGACGACGTCGCCTTCGGCCAACCCTCGACGCAGGGAGCGATCGAGGAAGCGGTGCTCGACCTCCTCGAGGACTCGCCCTCGGAGGCGCTCGAGAAGGTGGCGTAGACCGGTCGCGCGGCTACATTGGCCGCGTGACAACCGAAAGCTGCGTGCGCTGCGGAGCCGAAATGGAATGGCGTCACGCCACGTGGCAGTGCCCGCGCTGCCGGTTCAAGATCGGCTGCTGCGAGGGTGAGTCTCCGGACGAGTGCACGACCACGCTCACGGCGAAGTAACCGCCTCGCTGAACCGGCTGGCGGCGAGCGCCACCACGCACTGTCTCACCGGGTGCGTGATCGGCGAGGTGCTCGGCATGGTGATCGCAACGGCTCTCGGGTGGGGTGACGTCGCCTCGATCGCCCTCGCGGTTCTGCTCGCGTTCTTCTTCGGCTACCTGCTGACGTCGCTACCGCTCATCCGCGCCGGCCTTTCGGCCGTGGCGATCGTGACGACCGCCTTGGCCGCCGACACCGTCTCCATCGCCGTCATGGAGGCGATCGACAACCTCGTCGTGCTGCTGGTGCCCGGCGCGATGGAAGCGGGTCTCGGCGACGCCCTCTTCTGGCTACCGCTGCTCGGCGGGTTCGTGGTCGCCTTTCCGTTCGCGTTCCTCGTCAATCGCTCCCTGATCGCGCGCGGTAAGGGCCACGCTGTGGTGCACGAGTACCACCACCATTAGCTGGCTCTAGCGGCCGACGAAGATCCGGATCTGCGTGAGGACCGGCGCGACGGTCCCGGCCTCCGGCCGCTGAAGGATGACCTCGCCGCGCTCCTCGGGCGTCGGGGCGGGGCGGTCGACCGTGCGGACGGTGAATCCGGACTCGCGCGCGGTGGCGCGCGCGTCGACCTCGTTCGGGCCCGTGACGTCGGGAACCGTTCCGGTCGGGCGCTCGCCGGGGCCGAGCGCCACGGCCAGTCGAATGTGCGTGCCGGGCGGGACTTCGCTTCCGCCCGCCGGGTCCTGGCCGATCACCGTGCCGAGAGGCTCACCGGACTCGACCGGGAAGCTGTCCGCGATCAGGTCGATCCCGTCGATCGTGGCGCCGGCCGCGACGTGGTCGTCGCCGACGACGTCGGGCACCGCCACCACCTCGACCGACTCGGTGACGGTCTGCACCGTCGTGACCGTCTCCGGCCCGCGGGAGACGACGATCTGCACCGTCTGGTCCCGGCGCAGGCGGGTGCCGGCGTCGGGATCCTGGTCGACGACGATGCCGCGTGGCTGCTCGCTCGGCGTGCGGCTGGCGTCCACGTCATAGCCGGCGTCTTCGAGGACGTCCAGCGCAACGGCCTGTCGTAGGCCGACGACGTGAGGGACGGTCCTTCGCGCGCGCTCGTCGTTTCGCGAGGCCACGATCGCGATCAGGACGATCACGACCGCGACGAGGCCGAGCAGGGCGAGCCAGAACCAGATGTTGTTCCAGAGCGGCGGCCGCCCGCCCGGTGGGCCGGCCGGCGGGCCCTCGTAGACCTCCGTCACCTCCGTGACCGTCTCGGGCGGCCACGGCTCCTCGGGCGGCGGCGGACCCCGGGATAAGGCGGTTCGCTCACGCCGGGGTTCTACCCCGCGCGCGCGAGACCTAGTACTTGTCGCCCAGCGGCGCCGTGGCTGCGGCGCGGGCCGCCTCTGCGTCCACCTGCTCGACTTTCACGAGCTCCTCGCGCCCACCCCCGCCGGAGATGCCGAGCGCGAGCACAGGCCCCACATCCGGAGCGTAAAACTTGAGCTCGAGCACGTCGGGCTCCAGGCCGACCGTGTCCTTCGTGACCAGCACGTCGGTGTAGTGGCCGGTCGGCACCTCCACCTGTTCGCCGACGGCCAGCACCTCGCCGTTGTCCTCCGCCTCGCCGGCGTAGTACTCCTGCCGGTAGGCCATGTCGTCGACGGGCTCAGCCGGGACGATCACCCCGGGGAGCGCACTGTCGACGCCGGCCTCCCAGGAGCCCTTCTTCGTCTTGACCTTGCCGTCCTCGAACTCGGCGGTGTCCTCGCCCATGTACCAGACATTGCCGTCGGCGTCCTGCGCGTACCAGTCGAACGTGTCCTCGACGATCGCTCCGTCCTCGCTGACCGTGTCGCGGACGACGATCGCCGTGACGCCGTTGGCGATTTCCTTCGTCTCGCTGGTGGCGGTGACCACGACGACTACCTCTTTGCCTTCCTCGTCGACCTCGCGGTACGTCCAGCGCGTGCCCGGCTTCATCGGCCAGTAGCGGTTGTCGACGTCGGCGGTGAAGCTCGCCGGGTCGAGCTCGACCGCCTCGCTCCCCTGCGGCAGCTCGTTGCCGATTGCCGTGGCGACGTTCGAGTCTTCGTCTCCGCCGCAGCCGGCAAGAAGCACCAGAGTCACTGCCAGTGAGAGCGATGCGCGTTTCATCTCCGCCTAGTCGTCTGACCCTGCGCCGCCGTCGTCGCCGGGGCCGTCGTCGTCTTCCTCGTCGCCGCTGCCGACGACTTCGTAGTTCTCGTCGAGCGCGACTTCGACGGTCGAGCCGCCAGGCCGAGTGATCTCGACTTCCCACACGGCACCGCCTTCACCCTCCTGCTCGACGCCGACCACCTGTCCGTCGCCCACGTACGCGAGTGCAGCGGCCTTGGCGCGATCTGCGTCCGGTCCCGTCACGTTCTCGTCGTCGTCGCCCGCGGTGCCCCAGGCGACCCCACCGCCGGCGAGAGCCCCGAGGACCACCACGACCGCTCCAATCTTCAGCAGTCGTCTACGCATTGCCTTCCTTTCGCTCCATTGACGGCTCGCACGGTAGCCCCGGCGTCTGAAACGACGATGAGAGGCGCCTGGAGCCCCTTTTCATCCGGCTCTCATCTTCTGGACGACAATGTGGGCATGCGGGTTCTGGTCGTCGAGGACGAGGTCAAGATGGCCGCGCTCCTCAGGCGCGGCCTCGTCGAGGAGGGTCTCTCCGCCGACGTGGCGCGCAGCGGCGAGGACGCGCTCTGGATGGCCGCCGCGACGGAGTACGACGCGATCGTGCTCGACGTCATGCTGCCGGGGACTGACGGCTTCGAGGTGTGCCGCCGTCTGCGCGAAGCCGGCCGCTGGGCGCCCGTTCTCATGCTCACTGCGCGAGACGCGGTCGAGGACCGCGTCCAGGGTCTCGACGCCGGCGCCGACGACTACCTGACCAAGCCGTTCTCGTTCGCGGAGTTGCTTGCCCGTCTGCGCGCGCTTGCTCGGCGACCTCCGCTCGAGCGTCCGGCGGTCGTCGAGGTCGGCGACCTGCGGCTCGACCCCGCCACCCGGCAGGTGTGGCGCGACGGCGTCGAGATCGAGTTGTCGGCGAAGGAGTTCGCACTGCTCGAGACGTTCATGCGCCGCCCGGGCGAGGTTCTCTCTCGCTATCAGCTCCTCGAGCACTGCTGGGACTACGGGTACGAGAACCGCTCGAACGTGGTCGACGTCTACGTGCGCTACCTGCGGGAGAAGGTCGACCGGCCGTTCGGACGCTCGTCTCTCGAGACGGTGCGGGGCGCCGGCTACAGGTTGCGCCGCGAATGAGCCGCGTGCCGATCCGACTTCGCTTGACCCTCGCCTTCGCGCTCGCGATGGCGGTCGTGCTCGCTGCGATGGGTGCGTTTCTCTACTTCCGCCTGGGCTCGTCACTCGACGAGACGATCGACGAGAACCTCCAGGCACGAGCTGCCGAGCTTGCTCCGGTCGTCGCCGACAACCCGTCCGCGCTCGCTGGAGGCGCAGCGGGTGACGAGACCTTTGCGACGGTGGTGTCCGCCGACGACCCGTTCGTGACGCCGGACGAACGGGTGCGAGCGGCCCAGGGGCAGGTGACGGTGGAACGCGACGAGGTCGCAGGCGTTGAAGGTCCTGTGAGGCTCCTGCTGACGCCGCTTCCCGATGGAAGCATCCTCGCCGTCGGCGCCTCGCTCGAAGAGCGAGACGAAGCCCTCGCCGGCCTGCTCGGTGAGCTCTTCCTCATCGGTCCCCTCGCGCTTCTGCTCGCGTCGCTTCTCGGGTACGGAATCGGAACGGCGGCGCTTCGGCCGGTGGACGCCATGCGGGAGGAGGCGGACGCCATCTCGGCGGCCGAGCCCGGACGGCGTCTGCCGGTTCCGGCGGCGCGCGACGAGATCGCACGGCTCGCCGAGACGCTCAACGAGATGCTTGGGCGTCTCGAACGGGCGCTGGAGCGGGAGCGGACGTTCGTCGCTGACGCCGGCCACGAGCTGCGAACGCCGCTCGCCGTGTTGAAGGCGGAGCTCGAGCTGGCCCTCCGCCGGCCGCGAACACCGCAGGAGCTCGAAGGGGCGCTGCGATCGGCTGCCGCGGAGACCGACCGCCTCTCGCGGCTGGCCGAGGACTTGCTCGTGCTGGCTCGCTCCGACCGCGGGGAACTGCCGCTACGGCGCGAGCCCGTTCCGGTTCGGGAGTTACTCGCGCGCGTAGCGAAACGGTACGGGGCCGGCGGGCGGACGATCGAGGTCGACGCTCACGAGGGGCTACTCGTCGACGCCGACGCAGGTCGTCTCGAGCAGGCGCTCGGGAACGTCGTCGACAACGCCTTCCGGCACGGATCTGGCGCGGTGCATCTCACAGCCGCGACGCGTGACGGATTCGTCGAATTGCACGTGACCGACGAAGGCAAGGGATTTCCGGCCGACTTCCTGCCCCGCGCATTCGAACGCTTCACGCGCGCCGACTCCGCCCGTACCGGTGCCGGCGCCGGTCTCGGCCTCGCCATCGCGTCCACGATCGCCAAGGCGCACGGAGGCGCCGCTCATGCGGTCAACCGCGACGGCGCGGGCGCGGACGTTTGGCTGTCTTTACCGACTGAGCCCCGAGAAACGCTGCCAGCTCGGTAAGCGCTTCGTCGAGCCGGTCCGTCTCGCCCCAGGCGCCCAGAACCTCGAGCGTCTTCGTCTTGCGGTCGAAGCGCGGCTCGACGCGGCCGACCAAGCGGTCGCCGGCGAGGATCGGGAGCACGTAGTAGCCGTACTCGCGATTCGCCTTTGGCACATACATCTCCAGGCGGTAGCGAAAGCCCCACAGCGCCTCGGTTCGGTCGCGATCGTGGATGAGCCGGTCGAAGGGGGAGAGGAGCGTGACGCGGTCGGCGACGGGCACGTCGGTCACGGCGGGGTGCGCATGCCATTCGCCCTTCTCGAGCTTCACTCCGAGCGAGCGAAAGCGGCGCTCCTCGAGCTCGCGCTCCGCCTCCTCGAGCGGCGGCACCTCACTCTCGGGATACCAGCGCTCCGCCAAGTCCCAGAGCCGCTGGCCCGTTCGCCTGCCGACGATCGCGACCTCGCCGCGCAGATGGAGGATCGTGAGCATGTCCGTGACGCGGCGCGCTCCGAACCAGCGATGGTCGCGCCGGCCCTGCACGGAGCGGTCCTCGAGCTCGCGGCTGAGGAGTGGGCCACGGCGCTCGAGCTCGCGCAGGACGTAGCGGCGGAAGCCGGCGTTCTCGCGCAGGAAGTCGCGGCGGTGTCGCTCCCAGGCGGTCGTCGGCGCCTTCCGCGTCGGTCGCATGCGCGCACGGATGAGCGGCAGCACCTCGGCGGGCCAGAGGAACGCGTTCCATTCGAAGAGCTCACGTGCGGCGACCAGGCGCTCGAGCTCGGTCGTGTCGAACGAGCCCAGACGGCTCCAGAGGACGAGCTGCTGGGGCGTCGCAACCGTTGCGATTGGGTCGAGCTGGAGAAACCCGAGCCGTCGCACCGTGTCGAGCACGCCTCGGGCCGATCCGTCGAGCAGCTGCGCGCGCACCGCGATACGGCGCGCCTCTTCGAGGCTGATCGTCACTACGAGTCGAAGAGGCCCGTCTGGTGGGCGAGCACGACGGCCTGCACACGGTCGCGCAGATTGAGCTTCTGCAGGATGTGGGTGACGTGCGTCTTGACCGTCGTCTCGCTGATGTAGAGCTCGCGTGCGATCTCACCGTTCGACAGCCCGCGAGTCATCAGGCGGAAGACGTCCTGCTCGCGCTCGCTGAGGTCGTCGAGCTCTTTGGGCCGCGGTGGCCGGGGAGTGCGGGCGAACTTCTCGATCACGCGCTTCGTGACCGTCGGTGAGAGAAGCGCCTCTCCGGCAGCGACCGTCCGGATCGCGGCGATCAACTGCTCGGGCGAGTCGTCCTTGAGGACGAAGCCGCTGGCGCCGGCTCGCAACGCCTCGTAGACGTACTCGTCGAGGTCGAAGGTCGTGAGAACGAGCACGCGGGCGCCGTTGTCGGCTGCGAGGATGCGCCGCGTCGCCTGGAGCCCGTCGAGCTCGGGCATGCGGATGTCCATGAGGACGACGGCTGGATGGAATCGCGCGGCTTTGTCGACGGCCTCGAGACCGTTGCTCGCCTCCGCCACGACCTCGATGTCCTCTTCGCCTGCCAGCAGCATGCGAAAGCCCGCGCGGACCATCGACTGGTCGTCGGCTACGAGCACGCGAATCGTCACCGCTCTTCGCTACCGATCGGCAGGCGTGTGCTGAGGACGAAACCTCCTCCGGTCGTAGGCGTTCCGGCCGTCATCTCTCCGCCGTAGATCTTGACGCGTTCACGAACGCCGACGAGCCCGTGACCGAGGCCGTCGCTCGTCGCGCGGCCCGTACCGTCGTCGCGCACCTCGAGCTGGACCTCGTCGGCCGCGTAGCGAACGGTCACGTCCGCCGTGCTGGCGTGCGAATGCTTGAGCGCGTTGGTCAGACCCTCCTGGACGATCCGATAGGCGGAGAGGTCGATCGCCCTCGGAAGCGGGAACGGCTCGCCGTCGATGTGCAAGCGAACGGGAAGGCCGGCGCGACCGACCTCCTCCACGAGGGAGTCGAGGGAGTCGAGGCCGGGCTGCGGGCCGAAATCGGCCTCGTCCCCGTCGGGTCGCATGGCGGCGAGAAGGCGACGCATCTCCGTCAGCGCCGTGCGGCCGGCGCGCTCCACTCCCCTGAGGGCTTCGCGGTCCTCGTCGAGCGCGTCGGGAAGCTTGTGTCTGACGGCCCCCACCTGGAGCACCATCACGCTGACGGCGTGGGCGACGATGTCGTGAAGCTCGCGGGCGATCCGCGAGCGCTCCTCTGCCACTGCAACGCGGGCAGCCGCCTCACGCTCGCGCTCCGCGCGGGCCGCCCGCTGTTCCGCTGCCTCCGCCTGCTCGGAACGCTCGCGGAGCGCGTAGCCGGCGACCCAGCTGACGATGAACCGGAGCGCGATGAAGAAGAACTCGCTTGGCGGGTAGGCGCCCGGGATGTTGTGGATGACGATCACCATGCCGCCCACCACGAGGGCGAGGCCGACACCCGCCTGCAGGCGGTCGCGGAGGTTGCCGAGCATGAATGCAGCCGCCAGGCCGACGACCCCGAGGCTGGCGACGAACGGAACCAGGGCTCCGTCGACGAACGTAAGCGCAGTAGCCAGAACCCAGTAGGCCGCTGGTCCCGCGAAGGGAAAACGCCGTCGCGCGAGCAGCGGGAGCACGATGATTCCCACCGCGGGGACCGAGAACCAGAGCGTCGTCTCCGGAGCACCCGGCGAATCGCGCAGGACCACGAGTTCGAGCATCCCTTCGACCAGGAGAAACGCGATCAGCAGCTCGAACCAGTACTCGCGCACGAAGAACTTGAGCCGGCTCACGCGCTGAAAGTACTCCACCGTCCCGCTCGCCGCCTCCTACCTGAGTAGGAGATGCGAATCGTCGCCAGGTACGGGCTCCAATCCGGCTTTTCGACGAGGCGCCCTACCCCGCAGCCTCGTAGCGTCGAGGCATGCACTCGACAGGCAAGGAGGTTTCACGATGGACGTTTCGCTCCCAGTGAGTCGCGCCGCTGCGCCGGATGCGAGCGTGGAGATTCCGCAGTACTCGGTTGCCCGGATCGTCGCCGTGTGGGCGGCCGCTGCGCTCCCGATGGCAGTGCTCGCCTGGCTCGTCACGCCGGTGCTCGCCGACCGGTTCGGCGGCGACGGCATCGTGCCGATGGCAAAGGCGCTCTACATCGCTCTGACAGTCGGCCTCGTCTGGCAGTTCGTCCTCGTTGTCATTCTCGTTCGACGCGAGCAGGGAACTCTGCGGTGGTCGACGGTCCGCGAGGCGCTCTGGCTCCGGGCGCCTCGGAGCCCGAAGAGCGGCCGTCGTGGAGGCAGGCTGTGGCTGATCCTCATCCCGCTGATCTTGCTGTTCGGTCTGGCGCATGAGGTGGTCCCGGCGATCGCCGCCCCGGAGAACCGTGACTTCGCGACGCTCGCCGAGTCGGACGTCGGCAAGGCGTTCTTGAGCGGTGCCTGGGGTTGGTACGCCCTGATCCTCGTCAGCTTCCTCTTCAACACCGTGCTCGGTGAAGAGCTCCTCTTCCGCGGGTTTCTCCTTCCGCGCATGAACGGCGCGTTCGGCCGTGGCGACTGGGTCGCAAACGGCCTCTTTTTCACGGGCTACCACCTGCACGTGCCGTGGGGGATGCCGGCGATCTTGCTCGACATGTTCTTCCTCGCGTACCCGACCAAGCGGTACCGGAGCGCCTGGATCGGAATCGCAGTGCACAGCGCCCAAAGCGTCGTCCTCGCGATCCTCCTCCTCACGCTCGTCGCTTAGGAGCGAATCGTGAAGAGCCCAACGCGAATCCTCCGATCAGAAAGGCTCGGTGCCGCATGAGATCGCGGGTGTTCGAACCGTCGCCGATCGCGCTTCTCGGGGGCGTGCTCGCGCTCATCTCCTGCTTCGTCGCATGGGACGGGTACGACGACAGCTTCGACGTCCCGTTGCAGTTCCTGTGGGACAAGGACGCGAGCGAGGGCGTCAGCCTCGGGATCCCTCTCGTGAGCGTCGCCGGGGCCGTCGCGCTGTTCGCGGTGTCGGCGTTCGAGCCGTTCGTGTTCTGCGCCGACTCGGTGGCGTCGTCCTGCTCGGAGTCACGGCATTGTTCGTCGTGCAGCTCGGCCGACGTATCGGGTGGGACAACCTTTCGGCCGGCAACATCGAGGCCGGCCCCTACCTGGTCGGTGCCGGAGGCCTCCTCGCGCTCCTCGCTCCCACAGGGCTGTGGCCGTTCACGCGCCTACGGCGACGACAGCCGCCGGGGTAGCTCAAAGCAGTGGGGAGATCGCCGAGAGTGCCGCGGCCCGAGCCCTTTCCTTGGCTCCCGTCAGCCGTCGGCCTGGAGCCGAGACCGCCTCGGCGGGTGCGCTGAAACGCTCGTCGAACTGAGCCGCGACGACGGTCGATCGAAGCTGGAGGTCAATCTCGAAGAAGCGCTTGAGGCTCCAGGCCTCGAGGTTGCATGTTCCCGCCACGAGCTCTTCACCGTCGCGTACGAACGCCTTAGCGTGCAGCATCGTTGGGTACTCGAGGATGCGCACGCCGGCGTCCAAGAGCTTTGCGTGGTGGAACTGCTGCGCTCCGGCGCACGCCCAGTTGTTTGCGTTCGCCGGTACGAATAGACGGACACGGACGCCGCGCCGCGCCGCTTGCTCGATTCGCCGGATCATCCCGCGGTCGGTGACGTACGGGTTCACGACGTCCAGCGTTTCGGCGGCGCTCTCGAGCAGCCGTGCGATCGCCTTCGTGATCGGCCGGTAGCGGCCGGGCGCGTTGTGCAAAACGCGGGCGGGGACGGGGTCGGCGCCGCCTTCCAGGGAGGGAAAGAGTGAGTCGAGCTCCGCGAGGTCGACCTCGCCGTGCAGCCAGTGGAAGCTCGTCAGGAAGACGAGCTGCAGTTGCGCCACCACCGGGCCCTCGACCCGAAGGAAGAGATCGTGGAAGCGGCCGTCCTGGAAGTGGTCCTCGATCCCGGCCCCTCCGACCCATCCGACCCGACCGTCCACGACCATGAGCTTGCGATGGTCGATGTGCCCGAGCGTGTCCAGGTTCCACGCGGTAGCGCCGCCTTTCCCGAGCGGTCCCGCCGGAACGCGAAGCTTCGTCGCGCGCACGACGCAAACCTCGATCCCTGCAGCCGTGAGGCGGTCGTAGAACGCCTTCGATTTCCCTTCCGGGTCGGAGCCTTGCCGGTCGACCACGAGCCTGACGGTTACGCCCTCGGCGGCCTTGGCGATCAGTGCATCCGCGAACTGGTCTCCGACGACTCCCGGCCGGAAGCCGAACTGGTTGATGTGGACGGAAGATGAGGCGGCGGCGATGTCGGCGAGCATGCGCGGGTAGAACGAGGTCCCCTCGACGAGGACCTCCGCCGACGAAGCTGTGCTCTCATCGAACCCGAGCGCCAGCGTACGGCGGTGCGGCGGTTCGCCGAGAAGCCGTTCGGCCCGCCCGCGAATGTCTTCGTTCGGCCTCGGTGCTTTAGGTGGCGTGGTCTTTGTCAACGCGGTCCTCATGATTCTCTCCCGATTGGTCTCGTCGTGCCCGTTCTCTTGCGAGCGGCGTTCGGCTCGCCCCGGGCGAGACGCGCCGGAACGTCACGACGCGAGGGGTCGCGCTCCATGACCTCGTCGGCCGTCCGTTCTGGGTCGGCGAGTGCCGTCTGACCGACGTTTGGGCCACGAATGGGCCACAGAATCTCGTCTTCAGAGACAGTCGGGACGGCGCGCTGCTGCGCCGAGTCGACCCGTCAGGTTCGCCAGGCCGGACCTCTCGCGGCCCGTTCGACGATCGAGAGCGGCCTGCGCCCGACGACGTTTCGAAGGTGCTCGAGCTCGAGGAGCCGCTTCGCGTCATCCATTGCGGGTCGAAGGGCTGCGTGCATTCACCAGCTGCGGAAGTGCCTACCCGAACGTGAATACGTAGGTCTCGACCTCGCTCGCGAGGAAGGTGATCTCGAAGGTGCGGTCGCTGATCGATCCGCCTTGCCGGATTAGCTGGTAGAGCCGCGGTTGGACAAGCGTTCCGTGCCCTTGGTCGTCGACGTCGAGTCCGTGGGCGGCTCGGGGCGGAGTTCCATCGAGCAGCACGCGGAACGGGACGGACGTCCCTTGCGCCCGCGATCGCAGGACGAGGTGGACGTCGCGCGCGTGGAAGCGGTACGCGATCCGTCCGCCGGCTCGGTTGAGAACGCTCGCCCGCCCCTCGACCGTCCACTCCCCGGAGAGAGCCCAGGAGTTCAGCCTCAGCACATCCGGCACGGAGTACGAGCGTGGCTCGTCGACGGTGACGCCGCCGGGAGACGCAAAGTTGTGACCTTGCTGGTACCCGAGGTAAGTCTCGGGAGACTCGAGGTTCGTCCAATCGGCCTGAGCCTCGAGGCCGTCGCCGGGTACGGTGACGAGGTCCTCGGTGAAGCCGTCGCGTCCCGCTTCGCGGAGCAGCTGCTGGATCACCCGCTCGCACTCCTCATATCCGCCCTCGCCAAACTGGTGGTGCCGGATCCGGCCTTCAGCGTCGGCGAAGTACGCGGCTGGCCAGTAGCGGTTGGCGAAGGCTTCCCAGACCGCGTAGTCCGGGTCGAGCGCGATCGGATACTCGACGTTCATGTCCCGGGCCGCCTCGCGAACGTTGTCGGAGTCCCTTTCGAACGGGAACTCCGGCGTGTGGACGCCGACGACGACCAGTCCCTGGTCCTCGTACTTCTCGGCCCACGCGCGGACATATCCGAGCGTGCGGAGCCAGTTGATGCACGTGTAGGTCCAGAAGTCGACGAGGGCGACCTGCCCACGCAGTTCCGACGCTGTCAGCGGCGCCGAGTTGAGCCAGCCGGCCGCCCCGTCGAAGCCAGGAAGATGCCCCTCGATGGGTAACGCAGCCGTTCCTGCGCTGTGTCTGAACAGGCTCACTTGCGCATCTCGCCTACGTCGACGACCGCGTCGGCGAAGGCAGCCGGGGCTTCCTGGGGAAGGTTGTGTCCGATGCCGCCCTCGATTGTGCGGTGCAGATACCCGCCCGAGAACTTCGCGGCATATGCACCTGGATCCGGATGTGGGGCTCCGTTCGCGTCGCCCTCGAGCGTGATGGTGGGTACGGCGATGGTGGGCCCTTCGGCGAGCCGCTTCTCGAGCTCGTCGTATTCCGCTTCTCCGTCGGCCAAGCCCAGCCGCCAGCGGTAGTTGTGAATCGCGATCGCGACGTGATCCGGGTTGTCGAAGGACGCCGCGCTGCGATTGAACGTGGCGTCGTCGAAGTTCCACTGCGGCGACGCGGTCCGCCAGATCAACTTCGCGAACTCCCGCCGGTACTTGTCGTAACCGGCTCGGCCTCGCTCGGTCGCAAAGTAGTACTGGTACCACCACTGCTGCTCGACCTCGGGGGGCAACGGCTGCTTGCCGGACGCCTGGCTCCCGATCAGGTAGCCGCTCACCGACACGAGTCCGTCGCAGCGCTCCGGCCACAGCGCTGCGACGATGCATGCGCTTCGCGCTCCCCAGTCGCAGCCGCCGACGATCGCCTTCTCGATCTCGAGTGCATCCAGGACGGCGAGCGCGTCGACGGCGAGCGCCGCCTGCTCGCCGTTGCGCACGGTCTCCTCCGAGCGGAAGCGCGTGCTCCCGTAGCCGCGCAGGTACGGGACGATCGCGCGGTAGCCGGCCGCGGCCAGCGCGGAAGCGACCTCTGCGTAGCTGTGGATGTCGTACGGCCAGCCGTGCAACAGGAGGACGGCCGGACCGGCGGCGGGACCGAGGTCGACGTAGCCGACGTTCAGAAAGCCGGCGTCGATCTGTTGCACCGGGCCGAAGGACGTGGCGGCGGCGGATGCTTGTTGGGAGGTTCCGACGGTCATGCGACGCTGCCGGCCACCGCCGCTGTGCCGACGGACGCGACAGCCTCGAGGATCACGTCGGCCACGGCTTGGGGCTGCGAGATCATGATCACGTGCGAGCCCTCGACGTCGGTGATGGTCGCGCCGGCTCGCTCCGCCATCGAGCGGGTCACGTCCGTCCCGGCCGCCCGGTCGCCGGTGGCAACGACGGCCCATGACGGCCGGTTCTTCCACGCCGGCGGGCCCGACGGCTCGGAGAAGGCGAGCTCGGCGACCGGCCGCTGGGTGGGTCCGATCAGTGCAGCCTCCTGGTCGGAGAGGTCGCCCGCGAACGCGTCGCGGCCTTCGCCGGGTCGATGTAGAACTCCGTCGCCGATCCGCCGGCCGCGGTCGGGTATTGCCGAGGAACGAGCGCACTGTTCAGGACGCTGTCCTTCGAGGCCGCCTCGGCTGCGCCGAGGGTCTCGCCCTCTTCGGGGGCGAAGGCTGCCACGTAGACGAGGCCGACGACGTTCTTCGCATCGGTCGCGGCATTGGTCGATCACCGCGCCGCCGTACGAGTGGCCGACGGCGACGACGGGCCCTTCGATCTGCTCGAGGACGGCCGCGATGTACGCGGAGTCGGCGGCGATTCCAGCGCAGCGGGTTCGCCGGCGCCGTCACCCGCATGCCTTTGGCATGCAACCGCGTGATCACGCCGTTCCAGCTCGATGCATCGGCGAACGCGCCGTGGACGAGCACGACGGTCGCGGTTTCGGTGGTGGTTGGCTCGGACATGAGTGCTCCTTTCGGCAGGATCAGCGCAGCGACCGGAAGGCCACCCGCAGCTCGGTGGTGAAGAGGTCCGGCTCCTGCCAGGCTGCGAAGTCGTTGCCTGTGTCGAGCTCATTGAAGTAGATGAGGTTCGGGTAAGCCTTCTCGGTCCAGCTCCGCGGCGCCTGATAGAGCTCGTTGGGGAAGACGCTGACGGCGGCCGGGACGGTGACCCCCTTGACGTCGAAGAAGTCGAGGCTGTTCTCCCAGTAGATCCGACCCGATGAGACGCCGGTGTTCGTCAGCCAGGTCATCGTGATGTTGTCGAGGACCTCGTCACGCGTGAGGCTGCCGACGGGCTCGCCTGCGAACGCGCCGGCGATGTCCTCGTAGCTGCGAGCGTCGTGGTCGAGCATCCAGGCTGCGAGGGCGACCGGCGAATCGGCGAGCCCGTACAGCGTCTGCGGGCGCAAGCCCATCTCGAGCGCGTAGCCGAGCCCCGTCGTGTAGAGGAAGCTCGAGCCGGTCGTACGCACGTTGCTCGTCGGGTGACAGACCGGACGGCGGCGGATCGCCAGCCCCCAGCACGGTCGACGCGAGTTGCTTTGCGATCTCGGCCGGCACCGTGCCCGGCATGTTCGAGTGAATCGCCAGCAGCTCGGGAGGTGCCTTCGCACCCATCACATCCGTGATCTGCGCGCCCCAGTCGCCGCCTTGCGCGACGAACCGCGTGTATCCCAGGCGCCTCATCAGCTCGAACCAGGCGTCCGCGATGTGGACGGGTCCCGACCGGTGGTCGTGGGCTTGCCCGAGAACCCGTAGCCGGGCATGGACGGAACCACGACGTGGAACGCGTCCGCCGCGACGCCGCCGTGTGCCGGCGGGTCGCTGAGCGGGCCGACCACGTTCAGCATCTCGACCACCGAGCCCGGCCAGCCGTGCGTGATGATCAGCGGCAACGCGTTCTCATGCGGCGACTTGACGTGGATGAAGTGGATTTCGAGGTGGTCGATCTCGGTGATGAACTGCGGGAAGGTATTCAGCCGCGTCTCGAACCGCCGGAGGTCGTACTCGGTGCTCCAGTAGTCGGCGAGCTGCTCCATCGTGGCGAGCTGCACGCCTTGCGACTCATCGGCGACGGTCTCCCTCTCCGGCCAGCGCGTATTGGCGATGCGCCGCCGCAGGTCGTCCAGCTCTTCCTGCGGAACGTCGACCCTGAAGGGCCGGATCTCGGTTGCGGTCTCGACCGTAGTGCTCATGACGACCTCCAGTTTTGGATTGGATGCCTCTACGCCGCAGGGACCGCCGCCCGGTCAGGCGTCTTCACCGCGGAGGGGCTCCGCATGTAGAGGAAGCCGCTGACCACCGCGATCCACGCGAGAGCGACGATCGTCGAGATGAACTCCGAGTACGCACCGTCGGGCGCCCAGAATCCGTCGCCGGCCCAGGTGGTTGCGCGGAGCAGGACGAGCACCATGGCTGCCACTCCCGCCGAGAAGGCCGCGTTCGAGATGATCCCAGCTCGCCACAGGCCGAACGACCCGGACATGATCAGCATCGCAGCTGGGAACGACGCAACGATCGTCAAAATCCACGAAAGGTCGTTGAGCCCGGATGTGATCTCGTTACTGCTGGGGCCGGCGATCGAGTACGCGAGCGCCAGGTTCAGCGTGAAGAGGACGAACAAGATGGCGCCCAGGGCGGCGCTGGAAGCTGTCGCCGCCGCCCCCCAGCCGCCCTTCCCAGCATCACGGAGCACGCTCGAGAGCGCCGCAGCGAACCACAGCAGGTTCAGGACGTTAAGCGAGAGGAGGGTGGCGGCAATCAGAATCCGAGTGCGATCGCCGTCATAGAACGAGACGAGCTCGCCCGCTGATGAACCCACCTCCGGCTGACTGCCGTAGATGACCCAGCCGATGACGAAGGCGACGACGAAGAAGATGCCGCTACCAAGCCAGTTGCGTTCCCAGTCGAACATCGATATGGCCTCCTTTTTGGGGGTGGGCTGGCATCCGCGTCATCGTCACCCTCGACATCCCCGGCCGCGCCGGTGAAACCCCGGGTGAATGCCCTGGTCTTCGCTTCGGGAATGCCGAAGCGCGACGCGAGCGCCCCGCAGACTCTCGTGGCGCGGCGCGGCCTTCGTCGCCGTAGGAGATTCCTGGTCGGCTCGCCATTCTCGTTCTAGGATCGGTACCGCCATGGCAGAGCTCGCCGCCACGGGGTCGAATCTCCGCGGGCGTGCAACGGAGTGCGCTTTGCTCGACGACGCCATTGACGCCGTGCGCGCCGGCGAGAGCCGCACGCTGGTCCTTCACGGCGAAGCCGGGATCGGGAAGACGGCGCTACTGAACTACGCGGTGGAATCGGCAGCGGACATGTGCCTCCTTCGCGCTGCGGGCGTCGAGTCGGAGATGGAGCTCGCGTTCGCGTCCTTGCACCAGCTGTGCACACCGCTGCTTCACCGCGTGGAGCGGCTCCCGTCGCCACAGCGTCACGCGCTCAAGATCGCGTTCGGGTTGAACGAAGGATCCGCGCCGGATCGCTTCTTCATCGGGCTGGCGGTCCTGACCTTGCTCTCGGAGGCGGCAGAGGAGCGTCCGTTGCTCTGTGTCGTCGATGACGCGCAATGGCTGGACGATGCGTCGGCTACGACGCTCGCGTTCGTCGCGCGGCGGCTCCTCGCGGAGCCTGTCGGGCTCCTTCTCGCGGCGCGCGTCGCCGCACCGGATCTTCGGGGACTCCCCGACCTGGAGGTTGGCGGGCTTCGCAACGGAGATGCGCGCGCGCTTCTGCGTTCCGCCGTCCCGTTTCCGCTCGACGATCGCGTCCGCGACCGCGTCGTAGCGGAGACGCAAGGCAATCCGCTCGCGTTGTTGGAGCTGCCGCGTGGCCTTACGGTAACGCAGCTCGCCGGGGGATTCGGTCTGTTGGACGGCCAATCGATGTCGACGCGGCTCGAGGAAAGCTTCCAACGCCGGCTTGGTGCGATTTCGGATCAAGCCCGACTCCTGCTGCTCGTCGCCGCCGCCGAGCCAGTTGGCGACCCATTACTCGTCTGGCGTGCGGCAGAGCGACTCGGGATCGAGAGCAAGATCGCCGACGCCGATACCGATGGGCTGCTCGAGATCGGGGAATCGGTGACGTTCCGTCATCCGCTGGTGCGCACTGCCGTGTACCGATCCGCGCCGGCCGAACAGCGCCGGGCAGTGCACCGGGCCCTTGCCGAGACGACCGATCCGGACGTCGATCCGGACCGTCGAGCCTGGCATCTCGCTGCGGCAGCACGCGGCCCCGACGAGGAGGTCGCGCGCGACCTGGAACGATCTGCCGGTCGCGCGCAAGCCCGAGGTGGTGTCGCCGCCGCGGCTGCCTTCATGCAACGCGCAGTCGCGCTGACGAAGGACCCAGCCCGGCGGGCAGAGCGCGTCATCGCCGCGGCAGAGGTGAGCTTCATGGCCGGCGCGTTCGACGCGGCTCTCCGACTCGCCGCGACTGCGGAGGACGGAGCACTCGACGAGCTTCAATACGCTCGCCTGGACCTCCTACGGGGCAACGTTGCGTTCGCCTCGGGTCGCGTCAGCGATGCTCCTCCATCGCTGCTAAAGGCGGCGAGGCGCCTCGAGCCGCTCGACGCTGAGCTTGCTCGCCAGACCTACCTGACCGCGTGGGGCGCAGCCTCCGTCGCCGGCGAACTCGCGGGAAAAGGCGCTCTGCTCGAGATTTGCCAGGCCGTCAAGGCCCTTCCTTCGCAGCCGGCTCCACGGCCGCTCGACCTGCTGCTCGAGGGGCTCTGTCTGTTGACCACCGAAGGACACACCGCCGCGACTCCGACGTTGCAGGCGGCCGCGAAGGCGCTTGCCGACATCCCCGTAGAGGACGTCCTGCGCTGGGGATGGATGGCCACGGCCGCCAGCAACGCCATGTGGGACAACGACGGAGCGCACGCGATCTCGTCGAAACAGGTCCAGCTCGTCCGCGATGCCGGCGCTCTTGCCGAGCTGCCGCTCTACCTGTCCGCCTTGGGCCTGGCAAGCGCCTGGAACGGCGACTTCGCGGGTGCCACATCGAACATCGCTGAGGCCGACAGCATCGCGGCGGCGACAGGGGGCCAGTATTCGCCCTGGGTCCTGCTCAGGCTGCGGGCGCTGCAGGGAAGGGAGGCCGAGGCCTCCGCGGCGATAGCGATCGCGATCGAGGAAGCTGCGGCGGCAGCGCAAGGCTTCGCGCCCTATGCGCATTGGGCTGCCGCCGTCTTGTGGAACGGCCTCGCGCGCTACGACGAGGCGGCGTTGTGGGCTCGGCAAGCAACGTCGGACACCTCCGAGCTGTTCGCGTCCGTATGGGCGCTCCCCGAGCTCGTCGAGGCGGCTGCAAGAGCAGGAGACGCTGAGCTCGCGCGCGATGCGCTCGAGCGGCTCGTGGAGACGACGCAGGCGGCCGACAACGACGTCGCCCTCGGCATCGAAGCCCGCTGCCGGGCCCTCCTGAGCGACAGCGCTGCCGCGGACGACTTATATCGCGAAGCAATCGATCGTCTGAGCCGCACTCCGCTCCGTCCGGAGCTCGCCCGCGCGCATCTGCTCTACGGTGAATGGCTGCGGCGAGACGGCCGGCGCATCGACGCTCGCGAGCAGCTACGCATCGCCCACGAGCTGCTCGAGGCGATCGGCATGGAGGCCTTCGCCGAGCGCGCACGGCGTGAGCTGGTCGCCACCGGCTTGAAGGTGCGCCAGCGCGGCGTCGAGAACCGCGATCAACTGACGCCCCAAGAGGAGCAGATCGCCCGCCTCGCCCGCGACGGCCTCTCGAACCCCGAGATCGGCGCACAGCTCTTCCTCAGCCCGCGCACCGTCGAGTGGCACCTGCACAAGGTGTTCATGAAGCTCGACATCAGCTCTCGCAGACAGCTTCGGACCGCCCTGGTCGAGGACGGCCAAGCCGTCGCGAGCGCCTAGCGCGGCGACCCTCCCACCCAACGCCGAGCCGACGATCACAACGTCGAAGTCGAACCTCCCCTGGCGAGCTTCCTGACGCGAGGAGCCGCCGGACCTGCGGTTGGATCGCGGATCGACGGTCGCCCAGGGGCACCACCCCGCGTCCTCCTCCGCAGCACCCGCGTGCCGACCAGGGATTGCCCGGGCGCGACCGCCAATGCGGAGTGTCAGCGTGGCGTGCAGCCAATCCCCGGCTTGAAAGGGAGTCGAGAAACATGCACGCGAGACACTCACGGCCTGCGCTCCGCACTGCGTTCTGCGTGGCTCTCATCGGGCTGACCCTCGCGGCAACGGGCGCCATCGCTGTCGAGACGGCGGTCGCCGCCGCGGCTCCGGGTTCCGGCGGAGCTCCGATCGTCACCATCGACGGCGGCGCCGTCCGCGGCGTCGCCGTGCCCGGTGGCTACGCGTTCCGCGGGCTGCCATACGCCGCTGCCCCCACTGGGGAGCTGCGGTGGCGCGCCCCGCGGCGTCCGGCCGATTGGAACGGTGTCCGCGATGCGAGCCAATTCGCGCCGAGCTGCCCGCAGGAGGCCGATCCGCTCAAGAACCCGTTCGTTCCGCCCGGCCCGATCGCCGAGGACTGCCTGTACCTCAACGTCTCCACGCCGGCTCTGTACAGCCGCCGCGGAGGCGGTCGCCCGGTGCTCGTCTGGATCCACGGGGGCGGGCTCACGCAAGACGCCGCCCGCAACTACGACGGCTCCGACCTCGCCGCCGAGGGCACGGTCGTCGTCACGATCAACTACCGGCTCGGCGCGCTCGGCTTCCTTGCGCATCCCGCACTTGCGTCGCGGTCGGGTGGCCCGGCCGGCAACTACGGCTTGATGGACCAGCAGGCAGCGCTGCGCTGGGTCCAGCGCAACATCAAGAAGTTCGGCGGCGACCCCCGCAACGTGACGATCGCGGGCCAGTCGGCCGGTGGGCTATCCGTGCTCGCCCACCTAGTCTCCCGCGGCTCGCGCGGGCTCTTCCAGCGGGCGATCGTGCAGAGCGGCGCGTTCGCGCTGACGCAGCAGCCCGTCGCTGACGCCAAGGCGTTCGGACGGATCTTCGCGACGAACGCGGGCTGCCCCGACCAGAGCGCGGAGTGCCTACGCACCTTGCCGGTCTCGGCCCTCGTTGACCACTTCCCGCCCGCCGCGATCCCTGGCGTCGTCGACGGCAAAGTCCTTACCGAGTCGATCGGGACAGCGCTGACCCGGGGGCGGTTCGCCCGCGTGCCGATCCTCAACGGCATCAACCACGATGAGGAGTTCCTGTTCGTCGCCGCCCTCGGCTTGGCCGTGAGCAACGGGACGTTCGTGGAGGTGCCTGCGATCACTGCTGAGAGCTACCAGGGCGCGATCGCCACCGTGCTGGGCGTGCCGGCCGCTCGGGCCGCTGCGATCGCGGTCGAGTACCCGCTCGCCGCGTACCCACTGCCGCTGGTGGCCTTCACCACGCTCGTCTCGGACGCGAACTTCGCGTGCCCCGCCCTGCAGGTGGATCGCTGGACGTCCCGCCGCGTGCCGACGTTCGCGTACCAGTTCAACGACGACACGGCGCCGCACCCCTTGGCAGCCCCCGGTGCGTTGCCCTTCGCCACGCACTCGTCCGAGCTGTCGTACCTGTTCGGCCTGCCGAACGCGCCGTTCCCCCCGACCTTGAATGCCGGCCAGGAGGCACTCGCCGCCAGGATGCGAGCGGCATGGGCGAGCTTCGCTGCGAGCGGCGACCCCTCGTCGGCGGCACTGCCGTGGCCGTCGTTCAACGACGGCGGGCGGGTGCTGTCGCTCGTGCAGCCCGAGTCACAGGTCGACACCGAGAACGCCGCGAGACACCACTGCGCGTTCTGGGCCGCCGGCTAGTCACACCCTCATCAGAAGGAGCCGCAATGAGCATGGCGTTGAACACGTCGATCGAGCCGCAGTTCCGGACGATCGACGGCTGAGGATCCGCTTCGCCGAAAGCGAGCAGCGCGACGAGCACGCACTCTTGTTGAGCCCCTGGCGGAGCGCATCCACGCCTTCGATCAGATCTGGGACCGCCTCGCCGAGCATTGCACCTCGTGGCCGTCGACCTCCCGGGCTTCGGGCATTCCGAGCGTCGCGACGCGCTTTTGCGCCGCTGCACGATGGGGAGTTCGTCATCCGGCGCGCCGACGAGTTCCCGTCAGACCCGGTCCAGCTCAACGCTCCACGCAATGACCTCATTGCGTTCGTGCGACCGGGACACAACGGCGCGACCAAATCTTCGTATTTGCAGGCGCTTCTTTGCCAAACGTTTGGGCCACGGGTTTGGGCCACAAGAGATCGCCGCGCGTCTGTCCGACAACAGAAAGTGCCTGCTTCCAGGCACTTTACGAGACGGGAGCGACGGGACTCGAACCCGCGACCTCCGGCGTGACAGGCCGGCGTTCTAACCAACTGAACTACGCCCCCAGAACAGGGCCATTCTACCGGGCCTCGGTTGACCACCGGTCCGGGTTTCTCAGTGTGCGGAAGGTGATCGAGTAGCGCAGGGCCTTCGTCGCGGGGATGCTGTGCTGCCAGGCCGACCGGGCTGCACCGGAGAGCACGTAGGCCGAGCGCGGCGCGACCTCGAGCTCGAAGACGCGCCGCTCGGGACCCTTGCCCCGCTGGAAGCGAAGCGGCGCGGGCGCACCGAGGGACACGCCGACGATGGCCGGGCCGAACATCGGCGCGTCGCGATGCCAGCCGATCCCCGCGCCGGCGGGGTAGCGCGAGACGAGGATCTCCGCGAGCTCTTCCGGCTCGACTCCGGCCAACTGAGCCGCGCGGGCCCTCAGCCCAGAGAGCTCCTCGGGTAGCGGATCGGTCGGCGTCAGCTGCCATGACTCGTAGCCGTAGTCGAACCCGTAGTGGCGCACCGTCCTCTTGGCGGTCTGTCCGCGCATCGTCACCTCGTGGTAGTCGAGGCCTTCGAGAAAGCGCACGAGCTCAGCCTCCTCGCTCTCGTCGAGAAAGTCTTCGTGGTAGGCGAGGCCCTCAGGCCGCTCGACGGCGCCGCGCAACTAGGACGGGCGGGCCCAGACGACGAGGCCGTCACTCCAGTATGGAGCGAGGCGGCCGACGCGCGCGAGGGTCCCGCGCACGCCGTTCAGCAGCGAGCCCTTCCAGCCGTCGGCTCTGCCCGGGGGGTTGCGGTAGTACGCGGCACCCTCGACCTTCCACCCGTTTCGCTCGAGCAGGTTGCGGAGCGTGTGCGGGCTGTGCCAGGCCGTGTGGTCGGGGTGGATTAGCTCACGGCCGCTGGCCGGCGCGAGAAAGTTCAGGAGCCGGTAGGCGTTCGGCGTCGTGATGACGAGGACGCCGTTCGGGGCGAGCAGCGTCGGCATCGCGCGCAGGAACGGCCCCGGCGCGTCGAGATGCTCGATCACCTCGCCTGCGATCACGACGTCCGCCGGCTCGAGGCCGAGCTCGGCGACGGCGTTCGCCGATTGTGCGTCGACGACGTGCGCGTCGAACCCGTGCTCGCGCGCCCACTTCACGCCTTCCTCGGAGACGTCGAGCCCGACGATCGAGGCGGCCGCGTCGCCCAGCCGCTCGTGCAGCCAGCGCCCCCGCTCGAGCTTGTCGTCCATCCGCTTCTCATCGACGAAGCCGACGTGGACGACGCGCTTGCCTCGCGCGAACTCGACCAGCATCTGCTCGCGGTCGAACGGACCGCTGCGCGGAAGCTTTTGACGCCACTCCGCTCCGAGAGGAGCCCAACCTTTCTCAGTCATGAGGTGGGCGGTGCCGGGCTCGAACCAGCGACCTCCTGCTTGTAAGGCAGGCGCTCTCCCAACTGAGCTAACCGCCCGTGGTGCCCCCAGCGGGATTCGAACCCGCGCTACAGCCTTGAAAGGGCTGTGACCTGGGCCGCTAGTCGATGGGGGCGGCCCACTCAGGATACCGCCGACCCCTGGTTACACTGAATTTGCGGGCCGGTAGCTCAACTGGCAGAGCAGGGGACTTTAATCCCAAGGTCGCAGGTTCGAGTCCTGCCCGGCCCATCCTCAGCGGGACGGTTGAGCGAAAACCGCACGGTTGAGCGGGTCAGGTGTGCCAGGATTGCCGGAAATGCGCACCGCGTGCGTGCCTCGGTGCGTGCCTCGCATTGAGGTCGATTGAGCGGCCGTGCTCTGCTGTGCGTGCGGCGTGTCTCGGCTCGTCGGTAGGCAACCTCGACGACTCCGGTGATTCCCGTGTTCACGCAGACTCACCGAAACCGGGGCGGATCGTCAGGGGCCGCGCCCCGGCTACCCCTCGGGCGCGGGCGCGCCCTTGACCCGGTCGTAAATGCGCTTCGCGATCGCCTCGGCGGTCGCTTCCGTCGTCTCGGGGGCGGGCGGGGCGGATGTGCCTACGAAGTACGCGAACGGCCCGTCGGTGAACCAGACGTCGTACGAGTCGAAGGGCTGGGCCTCCTCCTCGCCCTCTGGGATCCTTTCCGCGGTCAATGTCCGGCGGACCCCCTTGGCGTCAGGGATCCCGTCCACCTCGAACTCGGAAATAGTGATCCCGCAGTTCTCGGGGCAGGGCTGATGGCCGTCCTCGTCGTACCAGTCGACGGCGTCGCGCGCGCCCTCGTCGGACTCGAACTGGAGGACGCCCACGACGACATGCGGGTCACCCGGGGAGTGCTCCCCGTCACTCCCCGGCAGGAATCGCGTCCCGCCGATCGCGCGGACGAACCCCGCCTCGGTCAGGAACTTTTCGGCCTCCGCCTCGGTCGCGGCGATCAGTTGGTCGCCCGTGTCGTTGACGAAGTCTTCCGCGTTGTCCCAAATGTGCTTGCCGCCTTCGACCGGGTCGGGCGCATAGCCCGGCGCATCGTCGGCCTGGATAAAACGCTGCTCGAACACGACCGGCTCGGCCTCGTCGTCGCCGCCGCACGCGGCGAGACCGAGCACCGCGGCGAGGATCAGTGCGAGGAATCCGGTGCGCACGGGCCCGGGATTCTACTGCGGGTGCACTCGCAGGTCGATCGCGGGAAGCAGCGCAGGTCTCTTGTTCGACGCCGTGTCGAACCGTTGCTGTCGCAGCCTGTGCGTTAGTTCAGACTCGCGGCTGAGCTCGATGCGCTCGATGCGGAACTGCTCGAGCCAGTCAGGCTCATCGCGAACGACCTCGGCAAGCATCCGCTCGGCCTCTCGTCGAGTCCTAAAGAACTCGATCATCTGCTCGATCTCGGAGCTAACGACTCCCCAGACGACCATGCCCGAAGACTTGCGGCCCCAACGGCCTGCGTCTATTGGCCGAGAGTTGCGTGTCCGTCGCTCCAGCGAATGAGCGCTTCGCCGGCTTGCTCATGAACTCTGGCTTGTCACGCTGCACCCGCCTATCCTGATCGCAGAGAGCCGTGGTGACACTCGACGATGTTCGCGCTTTTGCGAAGACGCTGCCTCGCAGCAGCGAGGCGTTCGTGCGTGGCCGCGTGAAGTTCCGAATCGGCCGGATCGTGTACCTGTCCTTCTCACGTGACGGGACGGTCATGGGTTTCGCGTTCCCAAAGGAGTGGCGCGACGCGCTCGTCGAGTCCGAGCCCCAGAAGTTCTCGCTGCCGAGCGAGTCCGACCTTCGCTACCACTGGGTTCACGTCCGTCTCGCCGCCATTGACGTGAACGAGATGCGTGAACTGGTGGAAGACGCCTGGGCTTTCTGCGTGCCGAAGCGCGTAGCCGAGGAATACGCGGCGAACCCCAACGCGGCGAACCGCAGCCGAGCTTAGACGTACTCCTCGCCGCGATCCCGGTCAATCGCCTAGCGCTGCAGCCCCGCCGGACTGCTCAACCGGCGACGATCCTGCGAGCGAATCGTCGAGGCTTTCGTCCACTGGTCGCGGGCGGCGTAGACGTCTGCTTCTCAGCCGGCGCGGGCTGGAAGCGTCCCTGCGAGGCACTTGTCGCGTGGGCGCAGAGGCGTAGAAACTGTCACGACCCAGGTGTTCCGATGAGGAGGAGACATGCACGCACGTGTGGCAACTTTCGAAGGCGACCCTTCCCGTGTCGACGACGCGATCGAAATGGTTCGTACCCAAGTCGAATCAGACGAGACTCCAGCCGGACTGAGGGGGCGAAGATGCTCATGCTCATAAATCGTGAGACGGGCAAGGGGCTCGGTGTCACCCTCTTTGAAAGCGAAGACGCGATGCGGCGCGGCGACGAGGCACTGAACGCCATGAATCCGGGTGGGACCGAGCGGAGGACGTCGGTCGAGTTCTACGAGGTCCCTGTGCAGACCGTTCGCTAAAGGCGGAGGTCGGATGCCGATCGCCCTCGATAGTGGCCAGCGCTCGCCGCG
>CAVVGB010000003.1:0-536428 GCA_963747715.1 uncultured Actinomycetes bacterium | reverse complement strand
GAAGGGCACGCTGACGCGGGCGTGGTTCGAGGGCCTGGGCATGCTGCCTGTCGACCGCGACGACACCAAGGCGGCGATCGCCAGCCTCGACACCGCGCTCGAGGTGCTGCGGCGCGGGGAGGCGTTCGGCATCGTCCCCGAGGGCACCCGCTCTCGCGCGACGGCCGGCTCTACCGGCTGCACCGGCGTGGCGCACCTCGCCCTCACCGCCGGCTGCCCGGTCCTGCCGGTCGGCCTGCTGGGGACCGAGGAGATCCAGCCGGTCGGCGCGAACCGCCCGCGGCTGGGCAAGGTCGACGTCACCGTGCGGGTCGGCGAGCCGATCACCGTCGCGGACGAGTACGACGGCGTGGTGCCGAGCGGCCGGGCGCGTCGTGACCTGACCGACCGGATCATGGGCGCCATCGCGGGCCTCACCGGCCAGGAGCCGGCCGGCGTCTACAACGAGCGGTCGGCCTCCTCGACCTGACCGGCCCGGGCAGCCAGCGCGGCGAGCGCCTTCGGGAAGATCTCCGCTGGCGGGGTGACGAGCCCGGCGCCCACCTGGCCCACGCCGGCGACCTTGCCGGCCATGCCGGTGTTGATCTGCGGCAGGATCCCGGTGCGGCACACCTTGGTGACGTCGATGCCGGTGGGCGTGCCCATGAACTCCAGGACGGGCACCGAACCAGCGGGGGTTCTCCGCCAGCGTGATCTCGTGCATCCGCCGGGTGGTGGCGAGTGCGTCGGGCACGAGCCGCTCGACGAGGCGGACGATCGCCGGGGCGGTCGCCATCGCGAAGCCGCCGATGCCGGCGGTCTCGGTGATGGCGGAGTCGCCGATGTCGGCGTTGGCGTCGTCGGGGCCGTAGTCGCCGAGGAAGAGGCCCTCGGCCACCTGGGCCGGCCCGGTGAACCACTCGTCGCCGGTGCCGGAGACCTGGATGCCGAAGTCGTCCGCTCGCGCGCGCGCTCGAGCTCGCCGGCTTCACGGCGGTCGGCTGGATCGTCGCGCTGGGCGCGACCGTGTCGATGGCCGCCGTCCTGCTGGTGTTCCAATACGGCCAGCCCAGGATTTTCTACGCGATGGCCAGGGACGGGCTGCTGCCGCAGTGGGCGGCGAGGCTTCACCCGCGCACGCGTATTCCCTACATCACGACCCTCGCCACGGGGATCTTCGTCGGCGTGTGGGCGCTCATCGGCGATGCGGCGGAAACGTACGACCTGACCAACATCGGCACCCTCTTCGCGTTCATGCTCGTCAGCCTCGGCGTTCTCATCCTGCGCTACAAGGAGCCGAACCGGCCGAGGCCGTTCAGAGTCCCCTTCGTGTGGCCCGTCAGTCTCCTGTCGGCGGCCGCCTGCATCTTCATCATGTACGGTCTGCCGGGAGTGCCTGCGCCGGTTCCTCTATTGGCTCGGCTGCGGCGTCGTCGTGTACGCGCTCTACGGTTACCGCCACAGCCGGCTGCGCATGAGACGTTGACGTCGGCGACGTTTCGCGCGCGCTACTTCGCCTTCCACGGTTTGAACGCGTTGTCGAGGCCCTTCATGGCGGGCGCCAGCGACGGGAAGTGCCGCGTGATCACGTCGATCATCGTGGTTTCCTCCACCCAGTCGATGCCCTGCTTCGTGTAGACCTCGGGGCGATAGTCCTTCGACAGGAATCGATCGCTCTTCAGCCGCCGCGACGCCATCAGCAGGAAGATGCGAAACGCGGTGTCGCTGAAGCCGAAGCCTGGCGGCAGCGGCTCCGCCATCAGGCCGACCATCGTGTCCACCTTCTCGAGATCGTTGTTGTAGACGCGCTTGATCTCGGCGGCCCACTCCGGGTTGTCCGTCAGCTCGTCGAAGCTCTTGACCGGCGACTTGTGCAGCAGCCGGCGGAACTGGTTGTAGCGCGGCACGCCGCGCTCGCGGTCGCGCAGGATGTCGATCGTGCCGAGGTCGAACCGCTCGCCGTTGTCCTGCACGAGGTTCTGCAGCGTTCGCGGATAGTTGTGCAGCCGCACCGCGCCGGGATGGGCGACGCCGAACGAGTAGAACAGATCGACCGGATTGAAGCGCGCGAGCAGCTCGACGCCCCGCCGGCCGGAGAGCTCGGGCAGCTCGAACTGGCCGAGCTCGGCGCCGGTGTCCGCCGACCGGATCGTGTAGTCGTCCGGCATCAGCGTGTGCATCCGGTAGACGGAGACGAACTCCTCGGTCAGCGAAAACGGCGTGCCGTGGTGATCGGTCGGCGAACCGGGAATGCCGCCGAGCAGATCGTTGTCGTTGAGCGCCGTGAACACGTTCTGCAGCTTCCCGAGCGCCCCGTACCAGTTCGTTCGCAGCGCCGGCGGTGGTGATCTCGGCCGGCAGGATGGCCGTCGACCACTCCACCGTGTGGATCTTCGCCAGCAGCGCCGCATTGACGAGGCGCGCCTGCTGGAACAGGCGCTCGTCGTCCCACATCGGGTTGTGCCGCTTGAGCTCGATCGCAGATGGCGTTGTGCTCGAGCGCAAACAGCGCGTGCAGCAGGCTCAGACCGACCCAGCCGTTCTCGGTGAAGCCGGTGATCTCGCGGCCGGTGACCGGATCCACGCCGAGCCGCCCGCTGGGGCTGACGAGCACCTTGCCGTCGCGTCCGGCGCGGAGCGACGCCTGGCTGGCGGGGCTGCTGCCATACACCTGCGAGCCGTCCCACCAGTGGGTGTTCTCGTTGATGTAGGCGGGCGGCCTCGTCGAGCCGGCCACCTTCGGCGGATCCGCCGGTGTCTTCGGCACGCGCATCGGCCGCTCGTGCCAGGCGTCGCCATCGTCCACCGGGATGTCGTGCGTGTGCGTCCAGGCGCCCTTCTTGTGCACGAACCAGTCGTGCACCATGAACTGGATCCACGCCGCGGCGATCACGTTGAGGATCGTGGCCGGCTGGAATGTCGTGCGCGTCAGCAGCTCCAGGCTGACGCGGCGCGGGCTCGGCGTCATGAGATTGGCGGTATCGGGGAACGTCTCGCTCAGCGGGACGTTGCGCCCGAACCGCATGCCCGCGCTGCCCATGCGCGGACAGGTCAGGTCGTTGTAGGTGCCATCGCTGGTGCGGGCATTCCGCCCCTCCCCGGCCGCCGGCGCGGTGGAGCTTTCGAGCGGCGGCTCCTCGGTGTCGTGCAGGTTCTTCTCGCGCAGCTCGTTGCGAAACTCGATCAGCTTCGCGGCCGCGACCGGACCGGGAAGCTCGTGCCATTCCTTGTCGGAGACGATGGACATCGGCGGACTCCTGTGGTGAGGCGGGTCACGTGCACGCGCCGGAAGTTGGAGATACGACTGCGGGGGGAGCCGCAGCGACGCACACGCTAATGCCGCGCCGCACTCGTGTCAACCGCTTTTATGCGCACGCCGTTTGAACGTGTCGCGCGCTCCATCGCCGCCGCCGAGTCACGCCGGAAGCGGGCCTGAAGCACGCGCACGATCGGCTGGCCGACTCGCGCCAGCGTGGCCTGCGGCCACGAAATCGCGCGGATTCGATACATGACGTCATCCGTCTGCGGATCGATGAACACCTCGAAGAGCTCTTCACCAGCCTCCGCGTGGTTCGTCAGCGTTCCCGTAGGCGAAGCCGAACCGGGCGGCGGCCCGGGCGAGTCAAGCAGGAAACGGTCGATGGTTTGTCGAGATGGACGTCGGGCCAGGAACATGCATCCCCCGGGTGGAAACCGGGACGCCGAAAAAGGGCGTCGCGAACCAGCTCGTCGACGGAGAGGACGAATCTGCGGACCGGCGGCACGCGGAGCGCCATCGCCGCCGAGGGCAGGAGTTGTTGGGTCAGCGAGACGAGTGCGTCCGTCGCGCGCTGCCGGGCGCTCTTGTCCAGCAGCCACCACAGTAGAACCGCCAGGTGCACGAGATACAGGAGCCGTCCGAGCGCCTCCGCCAGGGGCGCCCTCGGCGCGTCGCTCGATCCGGCGACGGCCTGCTCGAACACGCGCTGCACGCGGAGGCGAGAGAACGCGGTGCGCGAAGAGAAGATGCTTTCGTCCGGATCGCCCACCAGCACCGGTGTCAGGGCACGCAAGGCGGTGCGATGCGGCCGGAGCACGTCGAGGCTCTGCTTCAGCGCAACGGCAAAACGGTCGCGCCACCGGCCGGGCGGCAATTCGCCGCGTACGCCGCGCGTACTCCGATGACAGCTCGTCGTAGAGCGCGATGACCACCGCCTGCTTGCTCGGGAAGTAGCGATAGAGCAGGCCCACGCTCACGCCCGCCTCCCTTGCGATGTCCCGGAGCGTTGTCGCCTCGTAGCCGCGTGACGCGATCAACTCCAGGCCGTGGCGTAAAGGCGGTCGCGTGCCGCCGCGCCCTGGGCGGTCTGACCCGGCGGACGGCCGCGCGTGCGAGGTTTGACATTTTCAGTGAACATGTTCACTAATATTACATCATGTCCGGTTCGCCTACGCAAGCGCCCGCTGGGGCCAACGGCGCTCACCTCCTGCTCTACGACGGAGTCTGCGGGCTTTGCAGCCGTCTGGTCCAATTCCTTCTGGAGCACGACCACCGCGGCGTTTTCACCTTCGCGTCGCTCCAGAGCGCAACCGGACGAGCGATGGTCGCACGTGGCGGAGGCGACCCGCACGAACTGACCGCGTTCTACGTGGTCGCGAACTACCAGACGGGTCACGCCCGGATATTCAGCAGGAGCAGCGCCGCGCTGTTCGTCGCCGGCGAGCTCGGGTGGCCCTGGAGGGCGGCAGTCGTGATGCGCGTCCTCCCAAACGCGATCCTGGATGCCGCCGTACGACGCTGTCGCTCGAAGCCGGTACCGCGTCTTCGGCCGCCGCGAAGAGTGCCTGACGCCTGGTCCGGAATTCCGAAGCCGCTTCATCGAGTGAACAGGGAGGATGTATGAAGGTCGTCGTTCCAGGCGGATCCGGGCAGGTCGGGACGGTTCTTGCCCGCGCATTTCATGGCGACGCTCGAGCACGGTTTCGAATTCACGTATCCCGACTGGGGCGGCGCCGCACGCGATTTGTGTCGTCCACGGAAGGTCGCGCACGACCGAGCGCGCGCCGCATGATTGTGTCAGCGACGCGGCGCCTTCAGGGCATCAGGTAAAGGCAGTCGAGCTGACACAGCCAGATGAGAATCTGGTTCCAGTCGGTGAGCGTGAGGGCCAGCGGGGCGTTGCCTCGTCCGCGAGAGAAGACACGGCTGAACCATGAGCCCGTTCTACTCCAGAACGCCCCCACGGCGAGGAAAATCGGCAATGGCAACAGTCGCGAGCTGCACCAGCGCACTTCGCGACCGCGCCAGACCGAACGAGGAGCGAAACAGACCGAGACGACACATCCAGCCGACGCGCCACCATTTCTCAACGACCTGCACGAAGCGCACCCGCTTTTCGACCTGGCGTTTGATCTCCTCGTACAACGCGCGCGTAATCCATTGTCGACGAACGGCAAGATCCAGATCGGGCACGCAGCTGAGGAGAGATTCCCGGCGGCGCTGCGCTTCGGTACTCGTCGCCGCCTCGGCGCGTTGCCTGGCGTGCGGAGTGGTGAGTGGAACATGGACCCGGTTGAACATGTTCGAGTCATGCTCACGGTAGCTTACGAGTGCCTCCGGAATGGAGACAATCCTGTCGAAAAGCCACGCACGAAGCGTCAGGACGTCATCTTCGAACCAGATACCTGGAGACAATGGTCCAAACGCATCACACATTTCCTTGGTCCAGGCGGCGCAGCAAGTAATCAGTCTCGGCGAGCCCTGCTTGGAGAAGCGGAGGAGAATTGCGGTTGGCGTTTCGTTCTGAGCCGGGAGAAACTGCTCGAAAACCACTGAACACCATCCCTTGTCTTCGAGGCATTCCCAGCAGCATCAATGCAGGACACCGAGGAGGCCAGCGCCGCCGGCTTCCCGTTCTTCAGCCAGGCGTCGACGCATCGCTCGGTGCGCTGCGGGTCGGACACATCGTCTCCATCAGCGGCAATGATCAACTCGCCGGTTGCGAGTTCTATGATCCTGTTGACATGCTCGCTCAACCCCAGGTTGCGCTCGTGTTCCTGTTGAGAATGACCGTGTGAGGACCCGAATACCCCTTCACCGTCTCCTGGATGATCTCGAACGTGCCGTCAGTCGAGCAATCGTCCGACAGCAATATCTCGATCGGACTGTACGTTTGCGCCAGGGCACTTTCGACGGCCTCGCGAACGAATCGCGCCTGGTTATAGGTGATCACATAAAATGTGACCAGCGGTCGTTCGCAGCTGTCAGCCATGTTTCACCTTAGCAACCCGGTCGCCTTCAAGCCAGCCGCACGAAGCATCGAGTATCTGGTCGGCAAGAGATCCTTGAATACCCTGGCGTCCCGCCAGGGACACCAGCGTTCGAAGTGAATACAATCCCACGAGGGTCGTCGTCGCGCCGGCGGCAATGAAGTGCCATGGTGACGGCAAGATCATCGGGCACACAAACACGAACGCTACTGTCGGGATCGCTACCAACGCGAAGCGCTTGTTGGGCGCCGACCACGCAAAACCCGAGAGCTTGTGCGTGACCACAGACATCAGCAGGAAGTAGTAGACATAGAGGCCAAAGAAGGCGATGCCCGTTCCCGGCAGCCCCCACAGCTGAACGCAGATCCAGATCAGCGCCGCGTAGAAGGGTTGTGACAACTTCCGTCCAGAAATAGAGTCTGGCCTTCCCTTTGGCGAGGAGCAGGTAACCCATCGGCCAGGATGCCACCCGCAGGAAGACACCGAGCACCTGCCACCGCAGCACTTCGGTGGCGAGGCCGAACTGTCCGGAATACAACAGCTGAACGAGCACGGGGCGAACGCGAGGGTGGCGCAAATCCCGGGAAACGCCAGCAGCAGTCCTACTTCAGCCTGTTCGTTCACCAAGCGGTTGCATTGCGCGTCGTCGCCCGGCACCGACGACACCCTGGGAAGAAAGTCAGCGCCCATGGCCGACAGAATGAACCCGCAATAGACGCTCGACAACGCCGTCGCTGACTGATAGATGCCGGCGGCTTCGAAGCCCAGATAGCGCACGATGACGACGCGCACGACATACGCAATCGCCGCGACCATCAGTGCAGCGGACATCGTGGCGAGCCCAAGGCGCAGCAGGGGTCTGGCCTCTTCCAGCGTGTCGCGCCACGTCATCGAAACCGGCGCAAGCGTGACCCTGCGTGCGTACCACCAGGATGAAGCCAGGCCTGCTCCAGAGGCCACGAGGAGCAGAGCCGACAACCGCCTGCTGCCGCCAGAAGTACACGATCGGCAACGTGAGTACTCAAGCTGGCTGGTCGTTCCCAGAATGGCGACCTTGGCCAGATCGCCGATGCGCCTAAATCCCTGAAGCAACGCCACCTGTCCGTCCGCAACGGCGCCGACGCAGACCACCACCGACAACAGGCGATTGTGCCGGCATTATCCGCGGTGCCGAACGTCAAGTGGCTCACGGGAACGCAGAAAACAGCAAGAAGCACCGATCCCAGGAGCCCCAGCCGCAAAACGATCTGCCGCACCGCCGTTACGGTGCGTGCAATCGGATTTCCTCGCCGGCGCCGCCGCTTCGGCGATCTGCCGAACACCACTGGTCGCGATGCCCATTCCCGTGAGCGTTCCGACCATGACTGTCATCGAGCTGAAGAGACCCATCAGCCCGATTCCGGCTGGCCCAAGAAACACCGCAAGGACCTTGGTGCGTAGTATCGCTGCGAGAACGGTGATGAGCGACGAGCCGCCGATCAACGCCGAGGAGTTCAGGATCTGGCCGTAGGAGTGATTTGTTGGTTGTCTCACGGGGTCAGCAATTCCGACTTGGCGCTAACGGTCGGTCTCCATAGAAGTTAGGGAAGACTTGGGATCTGGTTTCCGACGGCGTGCGCCGTCGCGTCGTGAACCGGGCGATCCTCTTCAAGTTCAACGGTGAGACTTCCTGAAAAAGACCGTCGGCGTCTGCGCGTTTATGCACAAGAGTGGCCGTTTATAGGACCCAGTGTTGCGTGCGCATTGGGCCGGCGTCGGTCAAAAGTCTTCGTCTGGTGCGACAAAAGAGGCGCGTACGCGCCGTACATCGACCTTCGCGGCGATTCGCGTGAAGGTGGTCCGAACCTTCGGATGCTCACGATATGATGCTGCACGTGGTCGCGGTCCTGCGGCTCGGGAGTTTACGGTAGTCGCCTTTCGGCGTGCTCGCTGATGTGGCCCTACCGGCCCGCAGCCCGAGATCTATGCCCCGCTGGACCGCTATCGCACGCCGTCTGGAAGTGTCGCTCCACGCCTATCCGTCCGTGGCGCGACTGCTGTATCGGGCGCGCTACGGGCCGTTCGGTCCCTATCTGGCCGATGCGTTCTCCATTCCCGGCTGGCTCAGTGACGAAGAAGGCCTGGCGCTCGCGGACGCCTGTCACGCGCTCCCGTCGAACGCCGTCGTCGTCGAGATTGGCTCGTTTCTGGGTAAGTCGGCGATCCTGCTGGCGGGCGCGCGCAAGAGGCGCGGCAGCGGCAGAGTCCACTGCATCGACCCGTTCGACGCCTCGGGAGACGCCTTTTCGATTCCCGCCTACCGCGCGGTTGCCAATGCCGACGCGCGTCCCCTGCGCCAGCGGTTCCAGGCCAACATTGCTCGGACTGATCGACCGGTACGTGGAAGTCCACGAGGGCACGGCGGCCTCGGTCGCGGCCGGGTGGGCGATCCCCATCGATATGCTGTTTCTGGACGGGGACCAGTCGCCCGACGGTGCCCGACTCGCCTACGACGTCTGGGCACCCTTTCTCAAGATTGGCGGCATCATCGCGCTGCACAATTCGACGCAGCGCAAATACGCCCCGGGCCATGACGGCCACCATCTCCTGGCCGTCCACGTGGTGCGTCCGCCACAGTACGCGACGTCCGCTGCGTCGACACCACGACGTTCGCACGCAGGCCGTCGTGATCATGCTCGGCGATGCGTGGCTAATCCGCCCTTGCCGAAATCGTAGAAGGGGGCGCTGACCGCGTCGCTTTCTGATGCACTCCAGTAGAAACCGTGGCCTCGAGCACAATGCTATGACTTGCCGCGGGTGCGAGGACGAGCCCTCGGCGCGGCCTCGGCTCCGGGCGGTTCGCGAAAGGGTTCCACGGGAATGCGCTGGTAACGCACCTCGAGGATCTGCAGCTGCTCCGTACTGCCCGGCGCGTGAAGAACCACGCGGTCGCCTGCTCCGGACTTCATCAACGCGCGGGCCAGTGGCGACACCCAGCTGATGTGGTTGCGATCGAGATCGACCTCGTCGATGCCGACGATGCTCACCACCCGCTCCGTTCCGGCGGCATTGGCGTAGCGCACGGTCGCGCCGAAGAAGACCGCGTCGCCGCCCGCCCACGTCTCGGGGCTTCCGGGTCCACGATTTCCGCAGCGTCGATCCGTTTCGTGAGAAAGCGAATCCGCCGATCGATCTCGCGCAGCCGCCGTTTGCCGTACTGATAGTCCGCGTTCTCGCTGCGATCGCCGTTGCCGGCCGCCCAGGCCACGACCTTCGTCACCGCCGGCCGTTCCCTCGTGAGCAGAAACCGGTGCTCGTCTTTGAGTCGCTGCAAGCCGCTCGGTGTGATGTAGTTCTTGAGTCCCGCGACCTGGGCGGGTGCGGCTTCCCCAGCGGTGTCGTCGCGCTCGTCGCTCTCGTCGTCGGGTTCCTTTGTGGACGTGTTGGTCATCCGTTCCACCGATTCAATCACGACTGTCCAGGGTACGCGCAAGGACGTCAGTCGTGGGCATCGGGGCCCGGGCCAATTGCAGGTGTGATTCCCGGAGGAAGCTTTAAGGACAGCCGTCACGCGAAGCCGCCTCGACCCAGCACTGGACGGGGCCGAGGCGGTCAGTCGGGGCCGATGACGTCCGCAGCACAACCTGCAGGCGTCCAGTTCACTGCTTCGGCTTGAACGCCTCTTCGACCTGCTTCTTGATGTCCTTGTAGTTCTTGTCGGCGAACTGCTCTTCTTCCTTCGTCAGGATCCGAAAGGGCACGCGCACGACGCTCTTCGGGAACTTCACGTTGAGCCAATGCTGGCCATACGAGATACCGCCAGGGACCGGAAAATAGATGCGACCGATACAGGCGCGATCGTCGAGGAGGTAATTCTCGTCACGCGGCAGCGCCCGATCGCCCAGATCGGGAAAGAAAAGGAGGGCGCATGCCCGGCTCGCGTTCGGCGGAAAGTAGTCGATGGAATCGCGCTGGACACTCGCCCGTTGCTGAATGGCCTGAGTGTTCCCCGCCCGCTGCTCGACGGCCGACGGCAGGGGAATCGTCTTCTTATCAGGCGTCTCGAGCGAAATGGCGTCGCGGGTCAGTTGTAGTCCGGCACGTTATCTCGCAACGCGATGCCGATCTCGAGGAGAATCCATGGCTCGCCGACCGAGCGGTTGGAGGCCTGGTATCCGATGATCACGTAACCTTCGTTGTTGTACGCGGCCCGGACGAACTTCCCCTCGATCGTGACGATCTCCGGCACCCCAGGCTGGGGCACCTGCGCGAGCGGTTTCGGCGCCTGGGCATCGCCCTCTCGTCGCAAGGGGCCACAGGGACATCAGCCCGACAAGGGCCACTGATAGTGAACGTTTGCTGCTCATGCCTTCTCCTTCCCAAAGTTAGACGTGGACCCCGCCGCGGTCGCTCAGTGTGGCCGCACTCAAGCAGGAACGATGCCCGGACGAGTCCGGAAAGGTCGTCGCGATAACTGAGCATGATTCAATGAGTTGCGCGTTTCATGGCTGGAGGGGAGGGCTTGTGGAACGACCCCGGTGTTCCCATCCGCTGTCCCCACCCGCTGGGAACTCTCAATAGGCCGTGACCTGGAGCTTCCAAACCCCGAGATTCACGCCGGACCTTCTTGCTCGTTCAAAGCGCCTGGTCCACGCAGCCTTCGTTTTCCAGCCCCGTCTTCTGGCAGCTGCTTCGGCGTTGGCGGTGACGTCTTTTGAGTCCCCACCGTGCTACGTTATGTGGTGAAAAGGCGACGCCCAAAACCTATGCGAATCACGGTGTTCGTCTGCGGTTGCCTGCTGGCGCTCCTCGCGATCGAGGTCGGCGTGGCGCAGCAGCCGGCTCCGACCTTCGGCGGGGCCTACTCCGGCCTCGGCGAACGTCGCCAGCAACTGATCAACGACTGGATCGCGCGCTTTACGAAAACCACCGGCCAGGCGGTGGTGCCGAGCGAGTTCTACGACGAGATCCTCACCGTCTCCACCAAGACCACCTTCGATGCCGTCACCCATGCCTTGACCGCGACGCCGCTGAGCGACGCATCAGGCGCGCCGTTGAGCGGGCAACACAATGCGCTGGGTTTGATCGAGCAGCTCGAAACCGTCAAAGGCCAGGTCCCCGGCACCTCGGGCGACCAACAGTTCCGCATCTACGTCCGGCTGATCCCCGCCGCTGTAGATATCCTGACGCGATCGCGGGAGTTCAAACGCGGTGTCGACAACACCGTCTATCACAAGGGCTATCCCACCAACTTCCGCGCCACCGGCGGCGTGCCCTCGATCCAGATTTCGATTGCGCCGGACGGGCGTCGTGCCGATGTCGACGTCGATTACCGCTCGTCGAGTTTTCCGGCCGCGGTGTTCAACGGGCACCTCAGCTCGTCGAATTCAGATGTCCGCGCCGGCGACAACGCCGACCGTCACAGCAATCGATGGGCCGGTCTTCAGAACTGGTGGCGCGGCTTCTTCGGCGTGAACCTGGGGCGGGCGGAGGTCGAGACCCCGGATGCGCGCGCGCTGCCACGGGCACCGCGGGCCGGCAAGAAAAACGTCGAGGTGATGGCGAATGACTTCCTCACCGCCTGGCTGGTGGAGGGAGACGTCCTGGCCGCGATGGGCTACGTCTCGGAGCGCGCATATGCGTGTATCGCCAGGATGCCGACGATCCGCTGACCGTGGATCACGGGATGACGCCGTTTCAGCTGATGGGCAACCTGAAAGCCGCGCGCGACACGCTCGGCGCGCGCACGTCGCTCGACGGGCTCATCACCGGCGTGCGCCTCCCCATGCCGGCCTTGAGGGTGATCCAGCAACCCCACCACGCAAAATTCGTGGTCTCTGCCGTTCCCGACGACGTGGCTGCGTCGTTCGATTGTGAAAGCCGGATGGCGCCGGGTGGGTCGAAGAAGCCGGCGCGCGTTTACGGCAAGTACTTTGGTTCCACCTTTTATGTCGACGGCCACCAGGATCAACCGGTGGCGTTGCTGTGGGCGCAAGAGAACGGTTACTGGAAGATCGTGTCGTGGATGGCGGGCATCGATGCGGACCGCGCGCCGGTGGATACCGACGAGATCAAGATCACCCACGTCAAGGCCGAACCGGGACTCGTGACCGCGGCGCACGATTTTCTGCAAGCGTGGCTGATTCGCAAGGACTACGACGCGGCGTTTCGCTTTCTCTCGCCCTCCGGCTACGGCTGTTACGACGTGTTGCGCAGTCCCACCGACCCCGCCGCCGCGTCTCCCGAAGACGCGGCGCGGAGAATTCGCGCCGGTCTCGAGCGCGCCGGGCAGATAGTGGGGCCCGCGAAAAATCTCGACGCGCATTCTGCCGCGGCGGATCCCATCCACCCTGCCGTCCGGTTGATGGACCACGGCTACTCAGCGGACGTTCACCCTGACGAGCCTGCCGAACGCCATCGGCGATGCCGCCGAGTGCGACGCGCGCGCTCGCAACGCGACGACCCCGATCCCGCTGCCGCTCGATTACGGGCAGGCGTACGGCCTGACCGTGCGATTCGGTCCGGGGCGGCGACGCGCCGGTGCTGCGAGCGCTGTGGCGGAACGAAGACGGCGCGTGGCGCATCAGAAGCTACGACGTCGAACTGCCGTAACGTCACAGTCACACCTACCTTTTACTGCCGCGGTACTGCCGCGCATTCTGAGCCTCCAGCGACTCAACCACCGCGCCAGCGGTCGTACGTGCCGCCCCAGACTCCACGTTCAGTTACGAGCGATGGCTGTTGCTGGTGGACCGTAGTTTGTGGACTTGCCTCCGGTATTTGGGAGTGTCTCCGTGGAGACGGAGGACCCAACATGACGGCGACCGGGCGCCTCGCGCGTCGGATGTCCGTCAACTCGTTCTGATTTAACGACTTGCGGTTCAAGGCCCGTTGCGACACGTCCGGGCACGGCGCATGCGCTGCTCTTCGGTGTCACGACTGAAGGGTGGACCCCATGACCGGACGCCTGATTGCCGCAACCGTCGTACTGTTCGTGGCGTGCGGTGCGCCGCGGGACCAGATCGCCGCGGGCGCGCAGGCCGCACAGGCCTCACAGCCAGCGACAGGCACGTTAGACGGACTACTCGCTCCGATTGCGCTCTATCCAGACCAACTGCTCGCGCAGATGCTGATGAGCGCGACCGATCCCTCGAAAGTCACCGAACTCGACAAGTGGCTGAGGCCAACCAGACGCTGAAAGGCACCCCGCTTCAGGACGCCGCGGTCAAGGCCGGGTTCGATGCGAGCTTCGTGGCGTTGGTGCTCTTTCCTGAAGTCGTGGCGAAGATGGCGGACCAGATCGAGTGGACGAACGCCCTGGGGCAGGCGTTCACGGCCGATCGAAACGCGGTCTTCGCCAGCATCCAGAGATTGAGGCTGCAGGCGAAAAATGTCGGGACGCTGAAAAGCTCGCCACAGCAGGAGGTCGAAACCAAGACCACCTCATCTGGCCAGGAAGTGATCGTCATCGAGCCCGCCAATCCGCAGATCGTCTATGTCCCGCAATACAACACCGAGGTGGTGTACACGCAGGCTCCGACCACCGTGGTCGTCCAGGAAGACAATGACGCTGACGTGGCGATCGCGGCTGGCCTGATCGGATTCACTGCCGGGATCGCGATCGGCGCGGCGGTGGACAACAGCTACTACTACGGCCCGTACGGATGGCACGGCGGCGGCTACACTACAACCACGCCTGGGACGACTACTACGACGCGCGGGAAGACGCGCGCGAGGACTGGCAGGACCACCGCGAGGACCTCGTCGATGAGCGCGGCGATCGCGCGGAGAACCGGACGGAACAGCAGACCGAGCGCCGTGACTCGACCCAGGAGGAGCGCACGGACCGTCAACAGACGCGGCAGGAGAATCGGCCCGAGGCGCAGGCGCAACGAACGGAGCGGAGCACGCAGGCGCGAGACGCTTCGACCCAGAGCGCGACGTCACCGGCGCAGCCTTCGGGCCGCACAGGAAGCCCCGAAGCCCGCGGTTACGGCGAGGGCAGCAGGAGTCCAGGAACGACTCAACGGAGCAGCGGCGGCTCGGACGCATTCTCGGGATATTCGAACGGACAATCACAACGCTCGACCAGTGCTCGCGGACAACAGAGCCGCGGCAGCTCGCGCGGGGGCGGGGGCGGGGGCGGGGGCCGCCGCCGGTGAGCGCTTCGGAAGAGGTCGACACCATGACCAGGACCAGGACGATCGGGATGCATCGATCAGGCGACGATCTCGAACCCAGCGGCCGCAGCCTCAGCGCCCGAGTGTTCGCGTGTGCGTGGCTGGCGCTTTTCGCCGCTTCGGCGACAGCCGCGGGGCAGACCGCGACGCAGCGCACGTTTGCGGCGCCTGAGGACGCCGTCAAGGCGCTCCTCGACACGGTCAAGACCGGGAACCTCGAGGCGATGCTGGCGATCTTCGGTCCCGAAGGACGGGAGCTGATCTCGCCCACCGATCCGCGGCCGCTCGTCTGAACCGCCAGGTGTTCGCTGTCGCGGTCAGCGAGCAGTGGCATCTCGAGGATGCGACGCCCGATCGAAAGACGCTCGTCATCGGCAACGAGCAGTGGCCCTTCCCGGTGCCGCTCTCCAAAGGGGCGGACGGATGGCGATTCGACACCGCCGCCGGCAAGGAAGAAGTGCTGGCGCGGCGGATCGGACGCAACGAGATCACAGCGATCGCGAGCTGCCGTGCTTACGTCGCTGCGCAGCTGCGCTACGCGCAACAGGGACACGACGGCAAGCCCGCAGGCGTGCACGCGGCGAAGTTCCAGAGCGATCCCGGCAAGAGAACGGCCTGTACTGGCCGACCGCGCGCGGCCAGAAGCGGAGTCCAATTGGTGACCTGCTGGCTCAGGCGGCGGAAGACGCGGGCGCACGCTCAACAAGGACTGCGGCAACGCGCTGCTCGGCATCGGCATGGGAACCGGCGACAAGCGCGCCATCGAGGCCGCCCACGCCGCCGCCTCGTCGCCGCTGCTGGAGACGACGCTCGAGGGCGCGCACTCGATCCTGCTCTCGATCACCGGCGGCAAGGACCTGTCGCTGTGGGAGGTCAACGAGGCCGCCCACACGATCCAGGAGGCCGCGCACCCCGACGCGAACATCATCTTCGGGGCGATGCTCGACGAGAAGCTCGAGGACGAGGTGTGGATCACCGTGATCGGCACCGGCTATGGCGAGAAGCGCGCGCCGCGGCAGGAGCAGTCCTCGTTCCGCGAGCCGGCCGGCGAGCCGCGCGTGCGGCGAGTGACCTCGTCCCGCGCACGCGCATGAAGGCCGACCCGGAGTTGTCCTCGGGGGCGCGGTCGAGCGCCGGGTTTTCGGCGCGCTCACCTCCACGTCGTAGCGGTGAAAACCCGACCGGGCGCGACCTCGCGCAGGTAGAGCACGTCTTCGCCCGCCGCGAGGTTGACCATGCCTTTCTTGATTGGCACTCCGTCGCGGAGCACGCGCAATTCGACGCGGGCGGGAGCGCTCGAGCTCGTCACGACGCGCAGCTCGACCGGCTCGTCGCGACTCGCGCGTGCGGGCATGCGCACCGACGCGATGCGCACGTCCGGGCACCTTGCTCTGATCGAGCGGAACGACGTTCATTGGCACGCCCGCAGCGACCGCGGCCAGCGCCGCTCCGACGGGGTCGCCGCGCGTCGAGACGCCGTCGCTGAGGAGCACGATGCGCCCAGCCGAATCGGACGGTAGCTCACCCAGGGCGTGCCGCACCGCCGCCCCGAGATCGGTCCCGTCGCGACCGACCTCGGCGCGTTGCGGCGCCGGGAGGCGCGAGCGCGGGCGCAGCGGGTCTTCGATCGGCTGCGCTCGTTCCGAACGCGAGCGTGCCGATCGCGGTCGTCGTCGCGCATGCCGAGCTCGGCGACGCGAAGCTCGGCGGCGATGCGCGACTCGGCGTTCGGAACCAGGTCGATGCTGCGGCTGCGATCGATTGCCACGAGCACGCTCAGGCGGTCGAGGGGTCGTCCGAGCTCGAGGCCCGACCGACCGAGAGTCCCAGACCGACGAGCGACAGTGGCAGACAGGAGCTCGGAGAGGACGCGACGAAACCGGCTTTGACGGGTCGAGAGGCGCTCGAGACGCGCGATGCCGAGCGAGCACGACGAGACCGACCGGAAACGCGAGCCACGAGCGTTCGAGCCGGACGTAGGGAACCTCGAAGCGGCCCCCACCAGGCGAACGTCGAGAGGGCGGCCGGCAGGAGCGCGACGAGGGTGGCGAAAGCAGTACCGGTCGCGCGAAGAGACCTCGGCGTCGGATCGCGAAAGACGAGGTAGTCGAGCGCGAGCGCGACGAAAGCGCGAAGAACGCTGGGGGCAGGGACGGCCCGGTCATGCGGCGTCCGAGGCACCGCGGAGGGGTCGAGGCGGCGCGCCTTTCGGAACGGGCTCGCTTCGGCGAGCGTGTGATCCAATGGAGGTCGAGCACGAACGCCAGGAGCGCGAGCGCGGCGAAGAGCCAGGACCAATCGGTGACGGCGTCGCTGAGGTCGGCGGCCGGCTTCGTCTGGACCGGGCGTCCCTCGGGCAGGGTGAGCTCCCGCTCTCGGAGATCGCTCTCGAGCGCGCTCGTGAGATTGACGGGGACGAGCGTGCTGCCCGGGCGCTGACCCTTCCAGCTCGCGAAGTAGAGTCCGGCGCGGTCGGGACCGGGGGATCGCGGCGATACCGGCTCGAGCCGGCACGGTCCAGCGCGGCCCCGTCAGCGCCCTCGAGTTCGATTTCCGTCACGTCGAGCGGTACGCGCACGGCGAGCGGCTCGCCCGTTCGAGCCGGGCCTTGCGCCACCCCGGCCCGATGATTGCGAGCGAGCTCGACGAGGTTTCTCATGAAGAGCACGAACGACGCGCGGAGCGGCCAGTTGCTCTCTCCCACGTCGAAGCCGACGAGCGTCCCGTGCGTCCAGAGCCGGAAATATCGGCGATCAGCGTGCCTTCGCGCGCGCGAACGAGCGAGGCGTGGGGGCCGTCGGGAACGACGAGGTTCGCCTTCTGAATGACGACGCCTTCGAAGCTCGTGAAGCGCAGGCGAGAGTCGCCGTCGGCCCACGAGGTGATCGTCGGACGGTCGAGCGCCGCCCCGATCGTTGCCCCGTGGCAGGGCCCGGGCGGCGGGTTCACAATCAAGAAATCGGAGCCGGGGATCCGGTCGGGGCAGGCGCCCTCGATGACGACGAACGCATCGTACGGGACCGTCCGGTCCGAGAGCCGAGATCCGGCACCCAAGAGCTCGATTCCGGGATCGCTCGCGAGGGCGCGCGCGATCCACGGGCTCGCCGTCTTCGGCGACAGCACGACCGGCAGGTGTCGTCCGGCGGGGACGCGAACGTAGGCTCGATCGTCCGGCCGCAGAGCGTCACCGGCCGACAGATCGACGACGAGGCCCATGCCCTTGTCTGCCGGGCGCGGCGTCGAACGACAGCGTGACGGGGGCTTCTTCCCCCGCCGCGAGATCCAGACGCCGCGACGCGAGCGGTGTCGTCGAGTGTTGCGGAAGCAGCGTCACGAACGCCGAACGCCGGGTTTTTCCGAAGTTTTTGGCGAGAGCGAACACCTGCACGCGATCGCGACCGGCCGACTCGCTCGTGCGGGCCACGTCCGCCCGAACGATGCCGACGTTGTCGACCGGCGTGCCGACCCGAACGATGTCGACGGGTAGCGACGCCGTGGCGAAAGCGTCAGGACGGGCCAGGGCGCCGTCCGTGACCACGACGATGCGGCTCGACCCCGGTCGTGAGCGCAGGTGATTGGTGGCCAGCGAGAGAGCGCTTCCCAGGTCGCCTTCGACCTCCCCGAGCTTCACCCGTTCGATGGCAGCGTCGATGCGCTTCGGGTCGCGCTCGAGGGGCGAAACGACGCGAGGCTCCCGGCCGGCCTCGATGACCAGGGCGTCGGCTCCCGGTGCGAGCTGTCGTGACAGCGTGCGGGCTGCTGCGCGCGCGAGCTCGATGCGTGACCGCCCATCGGCTCCGAGGCCCCCATGGACGCGCTCGTGTCGATGACGAGCGCGAGGTGGACCGAGTCGATCTGCCCCCCTCGAACGATGGGTCTTGCAAACGCGAGAGCGAGCGCGCAGATCGCGAGCGCCTCGAGGATCAGTGAAAGGTACGGAAAAAGCCTGCGAAACGGCTGCTTCGCGAGCAAGTCGCGTTCCGCCGAGCGCCAGAGCCACGTCGACGGAACGCGCCGCTTCTCGCGACGGATGCGCAATACGTAGAGGAGGACGAGCGGGACGAGCAGGCCGAGAAGCGCGAGGTGGGCAGGGACTTCGGAGCTCGAAGGGCATGGCATGACCTACCGAACGTTGCCGCTCGAGAGCCGGGCGTGCGTTTCGTTGCGATCCCTCAGGATGTCCTCGAACACCGCCTCGAGCGCCTCCACCCCGACGCGTTCGACCGTCTCATGGTTCGTCCGAGCGACGCGTTCCCGAACGTCGGGTTCGGCCGGCTCCCGCACGCTTCGAAGAGCCTCGCGGGTCGTAGAACGAGGTCCCGTGCGGTCTCCGCGGACCCGCGACAGGGTGGTCTCACGGACGAGCTGGAGCGTCGGATCGGGCGTCCGGCGCAGGAACGGAACCAACCGATCGGGGTTCACGAGAACGGGAGCAGCGTCGGGATGAAATGCGGCGATGGCGAACGGGATCTGGCCGGGTGCGTGGCGCTCGGCATCGAGCGCGCGCAGGCGGCGCGCAAAGTGCTCGAAATCCAGCCGATTTAGGCCGATTCGCGGGTAGATGAAGAGCGCCACGTCGATCGTGTTCGCGTCGGCGAGCTCCTGCATGCGAACGAGCGACGGTTCGAAGAGGTCGGGGTTCGTTTGCTCGAACACGACCTCGGTCACCCGACCCTCGCGTAGCGCGCGATCGGCCCAAGGGCAAAGCCCAAAGCGTTCGACGATCTCGACGACGTAACGCCGAGTAAAGGCGCAGCGTCTCCGCTTCGAAATCACTCTCGCGTACTCACGCGTGGCACTCCAGCAAACAGTCGGTGGCGTCGCGGCGGCCCCACCAACCAACGTTCTCGCTGCAACCGTACTGAAACATGCTCTTGACGGCGCGCACGAAGGGAGAGAGAGTGCGTGCACGTGAGCGCTCACGATGGGCGTTCTCGTCAACCAGAGGATGGATCATGGCTGCACGAAAGAAAGCGAAGAAGGCGGCAGCGCCGAAGCGACGCAAGCGCCGCAAGGCGGCAGCGGCAGCACCGGCGGCAGCGCCGAAGCGCAAGCGTCGTCGCAAGTAAGCGACGTTCGCCTGAGCCGTGGGAGCGGCGCGGACATAGCGCGCACAGCGCGACGTGAACGCGCCGCTCCGGCTCACTTTCTGGCCAGAAAATAGCCGGTTTTCGAGAGCCTTCGCTCAGTCAACCGACCTCTTCACGAAGCGTTTCAAGACGTCGAGCAGTGGCTCGTCCGTTCTTGCGCGCACGTAGGTTGCACCGTGTCGCCGCGCCCAACCGCGCAGCTCTTCCGCGAGTCCGGCGACGCGAAGTAGATACGCCTCGATCGCAGCCGGGTCCATCGTGACCTCGACGGCGGCGTCCGTCTCGGAGTCCACGAGCGAGAAGTCGCCCTCGAAGTCGGGCTCGAGCTCGCTCTGATCCACGACCTGAACGAGGGCCACGTCGTGTCCGGCAGCGCGCGCCATGCCGAGGGCTGCGGTCACCGGCCCGGGATCCAGGAAGTCGCTGAGCAAGACCAGGAAACCGGGACGCACCGAGCTCTCGACCACCCTTCGGATGGCCCGCCCGAGGTCGGCTCGCCCTTCGGGCAGCACCCGAGCGATCTCCTTCACGAGCTCGGCGGTCCCGGCGCGTCCCCGCTTGCGTCGCCCGAGGCGCTCGAGTGCAATCGGCTCGATCGGGTCGCTCACGCGCGAGGGCGATCTCGGCGCGCTGCCCCGAAGCCAGGGCCACGGCTCCAATCGCGGCCGCCAGGCGTTGCGTCGGTCTCGTGTTTGCTCGGTGAGCCGAAGCCTTGCGACGCCGAGGCGTCGAGCACGAGGCGGACGACGGTGTCTTCCTCGGCTCGGAAAAGCTTCGTCACGGGCTGGCCGGTGCGCGCGAAAGCGAGCCAGTCGATCCGGCGCGGGTCGTCACCCGGCGCGTACGGTCGGTGCTCTTGAAACTCCGCGCTGCCCCCCCGGCGGGGCGCCGCCCGCTCGCCGAGCTCCCCCGAACGAGCGTGAATTTCCAGCCGCCGCTTGAGCATTTCGAGCTCCGCGCAAGAACTCGGGGCTGAGCAGTTGGTCGCGCTCATGAGGCTCTTGCGCCGGCGTCGTGAACGACGCCTCCAGCGCCTCACGCTGAGCCCGTTCGGCCTGTCGCCGAGCTCCTCACCCGCGCTGCGGCGACCGCGAGCAAGCCGAGCCCGATGATCGCCCACGCCCCGGCGCACGACGGCGCCGGCGAAGAGCGCGGCGTCACGCTCGGGGTCGGGAGCCGGCTCGCCGCTCGCGAGCAGCGTCATGCCGCTGCGCTTCCGCTCGCCATATACAGGGCGTAGATGGGCGAGGGGGCAGCAACCAGCATCGCGCGCATCCCGCTCGCCGCCCAGGCCGGCGATGGCCATGGCGATGTAGGGACCGACGAAGGCGAGGAACAGCGCGCCGAGCAGGAGCACTCGGGGAACGCCGGCCCCGCTCGCGCGTGCTCGTGTCCATGCCGCAAAACCGCTCACGAACACCGCGAACGCCGCCGCGTAGCCACCGAGCGAAAGGACGGCGACGCGGTCGGCGTACGTCGGAACCAAGAAGTAGCCCGAGAGCACGACGCAGCCCGAAGCAGCCGACGACAGCACGGTCAACGTGACGCAGGCCGGAATGACGCCCGGCCCGACGAAAGCGCCTAACCGCGGACACCCGCTCGCGCTGCCAGTGCACTTCGACCCTGCGCGACGGGCCGAGCGGCTCGCCGGCGAAGAGAAATGCCATGAACACGCACAGCATGAACAGCGCGGCCTCGCCGAACAAGAACCACTTGGCGTCCCGAAACGCGGCGCCGCAGCCGAGCATCGCGAGCGCGAGCCCGGGGTCGAAACCAGCGCCCAGAGACGGAGCCGGCGTCGAACGGTCGTCGCTCGGGGCCGCCATGTTGGCGATCGTGATCTCGTAGAACAGCCAGGCCGGCACCGCGATCAGCACGAACGGCAAGAGCACGAGCAGGGCCACGTATTCGGCGCCGAAGTCCGCGCGCACGTAGGCCGTCGGCAGCCACACGGGGGCGCCGCCGACGACGCCCGGCCAGAGCTCGTTCGCGGCGTACGACAGAGCGACCCCGAGGCCGACGTAAGCCGGAATCGAGCAGAGCACCGAGACCAGCAGGGTCACCAGGATGGCGCACCGCCGGCGTGCCCATCTTCGAGCTCATGGCCAGGCCGAAGGCGACCGACAGCACCGCGAACACGCCGAGCAGCACGAACGCGAGCAGGATCTCGAGTGCGGTCACGCCGCCGAACAAGAACGGCAGCGCGCCGACCGGCGCCAGCATGACGAGGTAGAGCGAAACGTAGGAGAGCGACGCCAGGAACTTTCCGCGCGCGACCTTGGCGGGCCCGAGCCCGGTGAGCTCGAGCGCCTCCCAGGTGCGTCCGCTGCGCTCCGCGGCAATGGTGGTGGAGGCGACCGCGGGTCCCATCCAGGTCACGACGCGCGAAGGTGAGCGAAAAGAAGGTGTGGTAGAGCCAGATGCCGACGTGCGCCGGCTCCGAGCTCATGGCGGCGACGCCGCCGACCGAGCAGACGAGCAGCGTCATCATTCCCGTGATCACCGCCAGAATGACCGGCGTTCGTTGCAGGCGGGCGGCGGCGCGAAGCTCGCGCATCCAGACCGGGTTCGGATCGCTCGTGAGTCGCTGCCAGCGCGTCTTCAACGCGAAAAGCCCGCGGACGCTCGGCGGCGGCGGCGGGATCGACGCGAATGCCGGTCTGCGCGCTCACGACAGCTCGCCGTGCGTGACCTCGAGGAAGATCCGCTCGAGCTCGTTGCGCTCGGGCTCGACGCTGACGACGCCGACGCCGTTCGTGACGAGGTGGCGCACGACCTCGGCCACGAAGCGTCGTCGCCGACGTAGTGGACGACGAGCTGGCCGCCCGGCCCGGGCGCCACGTCGAGGATGCCGCCGCCGCCGGCGAGCATCGGCACGACGGCGCTGCGAGTCGCCGAGCACGCGCAGCTTCAGCCGCTTGCGCGTCGCTTCGGGGATCGGCGCGCCGCCCGGCGGTGACGAGCGGCGGCGGCGTCGCCGTGGGCGGCGCCGAAGGAGTCGGGCGCGCTCGAGCGCTCGTCCCGAGGCGAGGCGTTCGGCGATCTCGCCGATGGGACCGGCCACGACGAGCTCGCCGTGCTCGAGGATGCCGACCGACGTGCAGACGTCGCTGAGCTCCGTCAGGATGTGGCTCGAGAGGAAGATGGTCTTGCCGAGCTCGCGGAGCTCGAGCAAGAGATCGCGCATCTCGATGCGCGCGCGCGGGATCGAGATCGCTCGCCGGCTCGTCGAGGACCAGGACCTTCGGATCGTGGAGCAGGATGCGCGCGATCTGCAGGCGCTGCTTCATGCCCTTGCTGAGCGTCACGACCAGACGATCCTCGAGCTTCTTCAGCTCGGTGAGCTCGATCACCGCGTCGACGACGCCGAGCTCGGGGACGCGGTAGGCGTCGGCGAAGAACTCGAGGAACTCGCGCACCGTGATGCGCTCGTACACGCCGGCGTGGTCCGGCATGTAGCCGATGATGCGCCGCACGCGCTCGGGATCGACGGTCACGTCGATGCCGTCGATCTCGACGCGCCCGGCCGTCGGCTCGAGCAGCGTCGCCATGATGCGGATGGTGGTGGTCTTGCCGGCGCCGTTCGGGCCGATGAAGCCGAAGATCTCGCCGTGGCCGACCTCGAAGCTCACGTCGCTCAGCACGTCGAGCGAGCCGTAGCGGTGCCACAGGTGGTGCGCGCGGATCGCGGGTACGATCGCGGGTACGGCTGCGGCTTCGCTCACGGCGACGCCTCCCCAGCCGACGACGCGCACGAGCACGCGATCGATGTCGACGCGTCAAGCCGCTGTCGTGCGTCCTGCCTTCGCCGCCGTCGAGCTGGGCGATCAGCACCGGCACGTCCTCCACCCAGAAGTCGACGTCCGGGGCGGCTTCTTCGAGCGCTTTCCAGGCGGCGCCGAGGCCCTCGACGTGGCGATCGAGCTCCGGGCGCGAGCAGCGCGGCCGCCAGAGGATGAACGGCGCCGTAGGCTGCGCGTCCTCGGCAGCGTCGAGGAGAGCGCCGACTTGCGTCTCCGTCCTTCTCGCGCACGGACGCGCCGTCGCGTGATGCGCCGAAAACCACCGCCGCTCGGCCGGGCGCCTTCAAGCACGACGCCCAGAAGATCGCGCGCCGCGCGGTTCTTGACGACGACCTCGCCGTTCGCGTCCGTGACGATGCTGATGCCGCCGGCGAGGCTCGCGAAGCCGTCCTCGCGCACGACGACGGTCGCCCAGGGCTTGGTGCGCAAGCGCTCGAGGCGCGCGCCGTCGCGATCGACGACCAGCGTGCGCTCGACGTAATCGTCGCCCGAGCTCACGTCGAGCAAGCTCGAGCGCGACGGTCGGCACGCACGGTGATGTCGCGCGACGACGAGGCGTAGAGCCCGCGAAAGCGCGTGGCGGCGCCGCGCTCCATGCCGGCGCCGGCTTCGATCAGCGTGAGCCGGCGCGCGCGGCCGCTGACGCCCTTGGCGAGCGACGCCGAGCGCCACGACGAGCGCCGAGCGCGACCGCCGCCCAGAACGGCAGGTCAGAGAGCGCGCGCAGCGGCTTGCCGCGGCGCGAGGCGAGCCAGAAGTTGAGCGGTCCGGCGAGCGCCGCGTAGATGAGCAGGAGCGAGCGCCGCGACGACGATCGTCCAGCGCATCGAGCGGTTCGGATCGAGCACGGCGCGGATCTCGTTCGTGCGGTAACCGTCGAACGCCGTCTGCCCGAGCGGCAGAGGACCGCGGCCTGGCGCTCCCAGGCGTGGCGCAAGAGATCGACGAACTTGAGCTGCGTCCAGCGATCGCTGACAGCTGTTCCTCGGTCGCGTCGAAGGCGAGCAGGTGGACCTCGCCGAGGCCGTAGCTCGCGACGGCGCCCCAGGGGCTCGCCCGCAGGTTGCCGCCGGTGAAGCCGTCGAGCAGGCCGCGGTGACGGCGTTCGGTGCGCGGCGCTCGGGCTGCGCGGCCGTGTGCGGCGAGACGCTGGGCGGCGCAGGCATCGAGCGAGGGCCCACGCTGCCGCTTGTCGGCGGCCACGAGAAACAGCGCCGGCCGACAGAGCTCGCTCGGCGCGCTGGTTCGCTCGACGTGCCCGCCGGCGAGGGTCGTGCACGAGCTCGAGCGCGCAGATCCTCGGGGCGGTCGACGGCGACGGCGAGCGCGCCGCCGGCGAGCACCCAGTCGGCGAGCGCGTCGGAGCTCGGGCTTTCGCGAGCGTTCCGAGGATGCGCCCGGTCGTGACGACGAGCGTCGCGCTGCCGTAGACGGCCGCCCAGCGCGGCAGGACGGGATCGCCGGTGGCCGGATCGACGAGCGGCGAGGTGACGAGCGCGGTCGGCGTCCGGTAGCCGCCGCTGACGCCGCGCTGCGTGACCATGCCGAGCGCCGCGCACCGCGGGCGCGATGCGGCTCGGCGACGACAGGTCGAGGAGCAACGGATCGCTCGTGCGGAACTCGGGCACGCGGCACCTTGGCGATCTCCGTGCCCGCGCGGTCGACGACGACGAGCTCGAGCTCCGGCGGGCGCGCTGGAGAAGCCGTGCGTCGGCAGCTCGAGCGCGACGCGCGCCTTCGGGCGCGAGCGCGAACGGCGCCGAGGTGAGCAGCCGCTGCCCGTCGCTGCTCCACGAGGGCGCGGCGCGGAGCTCGACCACGCCCGTGATCTCGGTGCTCTCGGCGTTCATCGAGGCGCACGCCGACGCTCGCCCAGCCTTCGCCCATCGGGCTCTGCGCGCCGAGCAGCGGGAGCGCCTCGATGCGCACCGGCGGGCGAGCGCGGCGCGCGGCCGCGGACGCGAGCGCCGCGAGCAGGCGCCGGCCGACGAGCAGCGCGACCGCGAGCCGCGAGGCGATGCCGGTCACTACTGCCCCTGCGCCGCGCGCTCGACGGCCTCCGGGCGCGCGGGCACGCTCGCGACGAGCTCGTCGACGATCTGATCGGTGGTGATGCCGTCGGCCTCGCCCTCGAAGCTGCGGAGCAGGCGATGGCGCAGCACCGGGCGGGCCGTGCGCTGCACGTCGGCGAACGACGACGTGAGCGCGGCCGTCGAGCAGCGCGACCGCCTTGGCCGCGAGCACGAGCGACTGCGCGCCGCGCACGCCGGCGCCGTAGCGCACCGCGCGCTCGACGCGAGCGGGCGCGCCGCTGCGTCGTCCGGGGCGCTCGCGCCGACGAGGCGCGCCGCGTAGCGCAGCACCGGCTCGGCGACCGCGACGTCGCGGCACAGCGCGCGGAGCGCGAGCACCTCGTCGCGCGTCGAGCACGCGCGCCGGGCGCCGGCGTCGCTGGCCCGGTCGTGCGCGCGAGGATCTCGGTCAGCTCGTCCTCGGCCGGGGTCGGCACCAGCACCTTGAGCAGGAAGCGATCGAGCTGCGCCTCGGGCAGCGGATAGGTGCCCTCCATCTCGATCGGATTCTCGGTGGCGAGCACGAAGAACGGCTCGTCGAGCGCGTGCCGCGTGCCGGCGATCGTGCACGGCGTGCTCCTGCATCGCCTCGAGCAGCGCGCTCTGCGTCTTCGGGGTCGCGCGGTTGATCTCGTCGGCGAGCACGACCTGCCCGAAGATCGGGCCCGCGGTGGAGCTCGAAGCGGCCCTGCGCAGCGCCGTCGGCGCCGAGCACGAGCACGTTGGTGCCCGTGACGTCGCTCGGCATGAGATCGGGCGTGAACTGGATGCGCGAGAACCTGAGCTCGAGGCAGCGCGCCAGCGTTCGCACGAGCAGCGTCTTGCCGAGCCCGGGGTTGCCCTCGAGCAGCACGTGGCCGCCGGCGACGAGCGCCCCAGAGCACCTGCTTCGACGACCTCGTCCTGACCGACGATCACGGTGCCGATGGCCTCGCGTGAGCTCGTTCGCAGGCAGCGTGCGCGCGGCTGAGGCGCGCTTCGAAGCTCGTGGGATCGGACGCTCGGGACATCGGTGCGCTAGGCTACCATCAGCACTCGACGCGCGGCAGCTCGGACCGAGGAGCTACGGTTCGAAGTAACGCCCGACCTGCTCGCGGTACTCCTCGGGGATGTCGGCGCCTTCGACGGCGCCGACCTCGGCGGGCCCGGCGCTTCCGAGCTTGCCCGTGCCGAGCTGGTTCGCGGTTTCACCCGGTCGAGCCGGTGCGCGACCGAGCGTCGCCGAGTGCATGGGCATGCCGGGCAAGAGCTTCGGATCGGCCTTCGAGCGGAGCTCCTTCACGTCGAGCGGTGCCGTGCCGTTGCCCGGCGTGATTGCCCTTGCCCTCGTCGCTTGCCCGCCGCCGGACCGCCGCTCGGGTTGCCGACTTGCGCCGACTCCTGCTTCGGCCCCTTTGCCGAGTTGCCCTTGCCGCCGGGACCTCCCATCGGGATCGGCAGCGCGCCGAGACCGCGCTGGGCGTCGGCGCCGCCGCGATCGGCGTCGTCGAGGCCCTGCTCGCGCCGCGCGTCGTCGCTCGGGTCGCGGCGGGCGAGCTCGCGCAGCTGCTCCTCGAGTAGCTTGTCGGCTCCCTTTTCGGCGAGGCGGCTGCGCGAGATCTTCGAGCTCTTCGCGCGTCATGGGTTTCCCGCCGGCACCGCTCGCGGTCGAGGTCCTTCTTCAGGTTCTCGGCGAGCTTCCGGCGTTCCTCTTCGCTGAGCTTTTTGAGCGCGCGCTCGAGCGCCTCGGCGAGCCTTCGCTGCGCTTCGGGACTCCCGGATTCGCCGAGCTCGCCGAGCGCAGAGCGGCCCTCGTCGTCGAGCGCACCCTCGAGTCGTTTGGCGAGCTCACGCAGCGCCTCGGCGTTCGCCTCGGCCCGTTCGAGCGCCTTCTTCTGGCGCTCGAGCGCGTCGGCGAGCCCGTGTGCGCCCTTCTCGCGAGCGGCCTTCGCGGCTTGCTCGAGCGCCTCGCGGGCCGCGTCGCGGTCCTCTTTCTCCGCCAGGCTCGCGAGCCGTTGCATCTCGGCGTCGAACTCGGTGAGGTCGCCTTCGCCGAGCGCGCGCGCCGCCTTTGTCCGTGAGCTTGCTGCTTTTCGAGCTCGGAAGTCGCCGCGTCGAGGCCAGCGCGATTCTTCGCGTCGCCGAAACGCTGCCTTTCGGCGGCGATGTCGTCGCGCAGGCTGCCGAGTCGGGCGAGCGCCTCGCGCTTCTCGAGCCCCTTCTGCAGGTCCTCGCGAAGCTTCTTGGCTTCGGCCGCGAGGCGCCTGAGCCGCTCCTCCTGGGCCGGGTTCTCGCCGCCGAGGGCCGCGAGCGCTTCGATCCGGTCGAGCCCGGGCAGGTCGCCCTTGCGGATCTTCTCGACGCCCGCAGGCGGCGCGGGCGCCGCGGGCGCCGGGGGCAACGGAATCACGCACACCCACACGGCTGCGGCGCTGCCGGCGGGCAAGAGCGCGTGCCAAGGCCGGTGCCAGCGGGGCCGGAGCTTTCGCGGGCCTGCCGCGCCAGGGTTTCGGCCGCCTGACGTTCGACGTTCTTGCGCGTCCCCGTGTCACCGCCCTCGAGCGCGGTCGTCACCGCTTCCGCGCTGCCGAGGCGCGCGTCGAGGTAGAGCGCGAGCGCCTGGTCCGACCAGCGCCGACGCCGTGCCCAGACGAGCCCGACGGCGAGCCCCAGGATCATCGGCGACGGCGAAACCCCACGGCCGGAGCGCGCCCTCACGCTGCCACCACAAGAGAGCCGCGAGCGCGCCGCCGAGCGCTGCGCCGACCGCGAGACCGCCGAGCGCGTGTCGCACGAGGAGCCAGCCGCGAACGCTCCTGGCGCGTCGTCGGAAGGTCTCGCGAAAGCTCGGTGCCTCGGGATCGGTCACTCCCAGAAATCTAGCGCCCCCGGGCAGGTCTCACCAGCGAGCTGGCGTTTTCCCAGCGCCCACCGCCGACTGCCCGCGCCGGCGCCCAGGCGATGCCTCCGCGAGGTGCCGCGGGGGTCTCGGTAGCTTTCCTTCGTGTGCCCGAGCGCCGTGTAGAAGGCCCGGCCGCCTTCGTGCTCGTGGCACCAGGCGACCGGATGATTGGTGCCCATGGCGCCGTCGCCGGGCTCGTAGCTCGTTTCGTCGAGCGTGAGCAGTACGTGAACGGAGTCTCGAGGATTCGCGTGAAAGCCGTACCACTCGTCGGTGGTCAGCCACGACGTTCGGCAGATGGCGCGTCGCGGGGTGCTCGGCGTCTTCGACACGCACGAGCGCGGGCTGCACGGCGGGATGCGCCTTGAAGGTCGCGCCGACGAGCCGGCCGTACCAGGGCCAGTCGGGCTCGGTTGCCGCTGCGCCGTGCACGCCGACCCAGCTCTTGCCCGAGCGCACGAACTTCGCGAGCGCCTCGCGTCCCGCGTTCGTCGAGCACGGTGCCGTTGGTGTTCAAGAATACGACCGCATCGAACGGCAAGAGACGGGTATCGTCGAACCACGCGGGGTCCTCGCTCGCCGTGACCCCGAAGCCATGCTCGCGGCCGAGCTCGACGAGCGCGCGCGTGCCCTCCAGGATGCTCTCGTGCCGAAAACCGACCGTGCGAGAAAATACGAGAATCTCCGTCACGTCACGCTCAGAGGTGAGCAGCTCGAGCTCTTCCCGGAGCGTGTTGAGGGCTCGCCCGCTCTCGGCGTCGCGGACCTGTCTCCAAGCCTGCTTCAGCTCGCTCTTGCGGCCGAGATAGCGGACCCGCGCCGCGTCGAGCTCTTCGAGGCTGGATGCGCCGGCGACGGCGGCTTTCGCCTCCTTGCCGTGCGCCTGCACGTCCATCGAGCGAGCGTATCATCGCCCCCGGTGAGCTCTTACGACGCGATAGCCGAGCTTTACGACCCGTGGAACCGGAGCGTTACGGAGGACGTGGACTTCTACGTCGCCGAGGCGCGCAAGGACGGCGGGCCGGTGGTCGAGCTCGGCGTCGGCACGGGGCGAATCGCCGTGCCGATCGCGCGCGCCGGCGTTCGCGTCGTCGGCGTCGACTCCTCGAAGCGCATGCTCGACCTCTGCCGGCGGCGCGCGGAGGAGGCGGGCGTCTCACATCTCGTCGATCTGCGTGAAGGCGACCTACGCCGGCCGCCGCTGCGCAAGCGCGTCTCGCTCGTCACGTCGCCGTTCCGCTCGCTGCTCCACCTCCCGTCCGACGAGGCGCGGTTGCAGGCCTTCGCGGCGATCCACAAGCTGCTCGACCCGGACGGCCGTTTCATCTTCGACGTGTTCACGCCGAGCGCCGCCGACGTCAAGGAGACGCACGACCGCTGGATCGAGCGGGAGCCAGGCATCTGGGAGCACGCAAACTGGGACGTGGACGCGCGCACCGTCCAGCTCTCCGTCAAGGGCAAGCCGGGGAAGACGACGATGCACCTCTGCGTGGGTGTCCCCGGACGAGTGGCGCGCCCTTCTCGAGCAATCGGGCTTCAAGGTCGAGGCCCTGTACGGCTGGTTCGACCGCAGCCCGTATCGAGGAGACGAAGACACGATCTGGATCGCCCGGCGGACGCAGTAGGGTTACACGCGTGATTTGGGTCGTCGTCGGGATCGCCGTGCTCCTCCTGCTGCTCGCGGTCTTCGTCGTCGTCCTCTACAACCGGCTCGTTCGTCTTCGCAACCGCACGGAGAACGCCTGGGCGCAGGTCGACGTGCAGCTCCGGCGCCGCTACGACCTCATCCCGAACCTCGTCGAGACGGTGAAGGGCTACGCCTCGCACGAGCGCGCCACGTTCGAGGAGGTGACGAAGGCGCGCACGGCAGCGCAGCAGGCGCGCACCGTGCCCGAGCAGGCGGAAGCCGAGAACTTCCTGACGGCGGCCATCGGGCGGCTGTTCGCCGTCGCCGAGGACTACCCGGAGCTGCGCGCGACGGAGAACTTCCAGCAGCTGCAGGCGCAGCTCGAGGACACGGAGCAGAAGATCGCCGTCTCGCGCCAGGTCTACAACGACGCGGTGCTGAGCTACGACACGGCGCTCGAGACCGTCCCGACGAACATCGTGGGCGGCCTGTTCAACTTCGAAGAGAAGCCGTATTTCGAGATCGAGGAACCGGCCGTCCGGGAGGCGCCGAGGGTCCAGTTCTGAGGGCGTACCGACTCCTCGCGGTCGCCCTCCTCTTTCTGCTCGCATCCCCGGCGACGGCGGATGCGAAGTCATTCGTCCTCCCCGACGCAAACGTCGAGATCCAAGTCGAGCCCGACGGTTCGCTGCTGGTCGAGGAGACGATCACGTTCCTCTTCGAGGGGTCGTTCAGCGGCGCGTTCCGCGAGATTCCGCTCAGGGAGGGCGAGAGGATCAGCAACATCTTCGTCGCCGAGGGGAGCGAACGGTACTCGCCTGGCGGGTCGGCTGAGATCGGGAGCTTCGGCTTACCCGGCCGCTACGGCGTGGGGGACATCGAGGGCGGCACTCGGATCGTGTGGCACTTCCGCGCGCAGGACGAGCTGCGGTCCTTCACGGTCGGCTACCGGCTGAGCGGGCTGGCGCTCGCCTACGACGACGTCGTCGACGTCAACCTCAAGGTGTGGGGCGACGAGTGGGAGGAACGGCTCGGACGCTTGACGGCGACGATGACGCTGCCCGGGCCCGCTTCCGGGCCCGAGTACCGCGTCTACGGTCACCCGGTCTCGGTCCGCGGCGACGTCACGCGGGAATCCGACCGGGCCCTCCTCCGTGCGCTCGACGTTCCGGCCGGCCAGTTCGTCGAGCTGCGCGTCCTCTTTCCCCGCGAGCTCCTGACCTCGACCGCGGGTGCGCAGGTCCGCAGTGGAGAGGCGCTCGACCGCATCGTCGCGGAGGAACGGGAAGACGCGGCCGACTACGAGCGCGATCGCGAGCGCATCGACTGGGTGCTCGACCATCTGCCGCTCACGATCCTCGTCCTCCTACTGCTCGCACTCGTGCCGGCGGCGGTCGTCGCGTTCGTGGTCTGGCGGCTGTACGGACGGGAGCGACGCACCGGGTACGACCGTGAGTACGAGCAGGAGCCTCCTTCGGAGCTCGCCCCCGCGCTCGTCCCTCCGCTCCTACGGCAGGAGTACGGCGTGGGCTCGTTCGAGTTCACGGCGACGCTCTTCGACCTCATTCGCCGGGGCCACTACACGGCGACGCCTTCGACCACGGAGCGCAAGACGTGGGCGGGCCTGCGCAGCGAGCAGGTGGCCGACCTCGACATCAGCCCGGGCTCGGCGGACGGCGAATCGCTCACGGACTTCGAGCGCCCGATCGTGAAGGTCGTCGACGACGTCCTCGACGGCGGCACGGAGCGACTGTCCAGCTTCCGCGACCGGATCAGCGACGACCGCAAGGAGAACAGCGAGCGCTTCTCCGCGTTCAAGAGCACCGTCAAGGACGCGATCGAGGGTCGCGGCTGGTTCCAGGACGCGGGCGCACGGACGCTTGCGATCGCTGCGGCCCTGCTTCTTGATTCCGGGCGCGATCGCGGTGTGGCGAGGCATCCACGGCTTTCAGCCGGTCGCGCCGCGCTGGAGCGACATCCTCCTCATCGCGCTCGGTCTGTGCGCGTGCGTCAACGGGGCGATCTTGATCGGCGCGGTCTTGAACGCGAAGCTGTGGCGGCGCCGCTCACCCGAAGCGCAGGCCGAGGCCGAGCGCTGGGATGCGTTTCGCCGGTACCTGACGGACTTCCCGCGGCTGCAGGACGCGCCGCCCGCGACGCTCGAGTTGTGGGAGCGCTTCCTCGTGTACGGGATCGCCTTCGGAATCGCCGAGCGCGTGCTGCAGGGCGCGCAGCTGCGGATGCCCGAGGCGCTGCACGAGCAGAGCTCGATCTACTGGATCAGCGGGCACGGCGACCTCGGCTCGGGCCCGAGCGCCCTCGGCATCGGCGACCTATCTGCCGGCTTCGGCTCGGCCCTCGCACCGCCCTCGAGCGGCTCGGGCGGCTTCGGCGGCGGCTTCTCCGGCGGCGGAGGTGGGGGCGGCGGAGGCGGCGGCGGAGGCGCCTGGTGACCTTCAGCGGCGGTTGCGCTCGTAGAGCGCGATCGCCGCGGCGACGGCGACGTTCAACGACTCGGCGCCCTCGGCCAGCGGGATCGACGCAAGCTCGTCGCACTGCTCCGCCACCTCCTGGCTGAGGCCTTCGCGCTCCGCGCCGAGGACGAACGTCACGCGCTCACCGAGCTCGAGCTCCGCGAGCGGGCGGCCGCCGCGCGGCACGAGCCCCACCCAGGGCCGCGGCGCTTCGTCGAAGCGCGCCAGAGGTACGCGGAACAAGGCGCCCATCGAAGCGCGCAGCGCTTTCGGGCCGGTCGGGTCCGCGCAGCCGGCTGACAGCGCGACGAACGCCGGCCCGAGTGCGTCGGCCGTCCGGACGATCGTGCCGACGTTGCCGGGATCGCCGACGTGCCAGAGCGCGATCCCGAGCGGCGCGTCCGTCCCGCTGCGAAGGTCGGCGCGCCGGAAGACCCCGATCACCCGCGCCGGATGCGCCAGGCTCGAGAGCTCGCCCATGAGCGCGGGCGCGACCAGCTCCGAACGCCGGAGACGATCCTCGAGAACCGGCCGTTCCGCATCGACGAGGACGTCGACGGGCTCGAGCCCCGCGTCGAGAGCGGCCGCCACGAGATCCTCGCCCTCGCAGGCGAAGAGGCCGAGCTTGTCGCGCTGACGGCGCGACGCGAGCTTGCGCACGAGCTTGAGGCGCGGATTGGCCGCCGAGGTGATCACGCGCTCCACTCCAGCGAGTTGGCGTGCCCGTCGAGGCGCGCGAGGCGCCGTCGCTCTCCACGCGGCCACGCCTGCACCTCGAGCACAAAATTGCGGTACCCGACCTCTTCCTCGCGGTCGATCTCGTAGGAGATCCACGCGAGGGAACCGCGGGCTCCCGCACGCTCGATCGCTTCCTGGAGCGCGAGGCGCTCGTCGTCGCGCAGATAGACGGCCGAGGCCGAGTGGAAGACGACGGTGAGCACGCCGAGATCACGGGCCGCGAGCAACGGCGGCAGCACCTCGACGTAGTCGCCTTCGAGAAGCTCGGGCGGATCGCGCCGCGCGATCTCGATCGCACGCCGAACGCGCTCGACACGCGCGGCCTGGTCGGCCCACACGAACGCTTGCAGCAGGCGCGCCCCGTGGTCGGTCGTGACGTCCACCGGACGGCGGTCGACGCCGATGCGCTTGCGCACTTCCACGTCCGTGTTGAAGAGCGACGCAGGCGGCGCCGGTTGCGCATCGCCCGACAGCTCGAGCGGCGCGTCGGCGCTTCCCCAGCTCGTCTCGCCGTACCGGTAGCGGTAGCGGTCCCAGAAGAGGTTCAAGCCGGCGCTCGGTCCCAGCTCGATGATGTCGAGCGGCCGCCCGTCGGCGACGGTCAGGAACGCCGGCAGCAGCGCCCAGGACCGCTGCACCTCGTTCGTCTGGACCGGCTGTTCGGCGACGAAGCGTTTGAGCCAGTCCTGCTGGCTCTCGAGGACGCCCCGGAACTTGAGCCACGGATGCTGGACGACGCCGGAGAGCTCGAGGTAGTGCACGCCGCCGAAGAGACGCAGCGGCGCTTCCCAGCGCGGCCTGTGGTCCCCGACGATGTCGGCGACGAGCGGGTCGTCTGCGAAAGCGCGAGCGAGTGCGGCGTACAGCTTCGAACCGCCGCGCTCGAAGTCGTCCGCCATGCGGCGGAAGACCTCGCCGACGGGCTCGTCGTTCAGGCTTCTAGGGCAGCCTTCGCCTGTGCCGCGATCTTCGAGAAGGCCGCCGGGTCTTGGACGGCGATGTCCGCGAGCACCTTGCGGTCGAGCTCGATCTCGGCTTTGCGGCAGCCGGCGACAAACTGGTTGTAGGACAACCCCTCACGTCTGGCGGCCGCGTTGATCCGGATGATCCAAAGCCGCCGGAAGACTCGCTTTTTCTTCTTGCGGTCGCGGTAGGCGTGGACGTCGGACTTGAGCAGCTGCTCTTTCGCCTTCCGGTAAGAGACGTGCTGCTGCCCGTAATAGCCCTTTGCCTCCTCGAGCACCTTGCGGCGCTTCTTGTGCGCGTGGACCGCTCTCTTGACGCGCGGCATCCCTAGCTCCCCAGCATGCGCTTGACCTCGCGCGAGTCCGTCGCGGACACAGCCTGGTCGCGCCGGAACTTGCGCTTGCGCTTAGCGCTCTTCTTCTCGAGGTTGTGGCTCTTCATGGCGTGACGGCGCATGACCTTGCCCGAGCCGGTCACCTTGAAGCGCTTCGATGCTGCTTTCTTCGTCTTCTGCTTAGGCACTCTGTGCAGCTCCCATCTGGCCGACGTTCTTGTTCGGGGCGAGCACCATGACCATGTTGCGTCCATCGAGGAGCGGCGGCGACTCGATCTGCCCGAGATCCTTGACGTCCTCGGCGAGGCGCATGAGAAGGTCGCGCCCGCGCTCTGGATGCGTCGCCTCGCGGCCGCGGAACATGATCGTCACCTTCACCTTGGCCCGCTGGCCGAGGAAACGGACGACGTGTCCCTTCTTCGTCTCGTAATCCTGGGTCGCGATCTTCGGGCGCAGCTTGATCTCCTTGACGTGAATCTGCGACTGGTGCTTCCGCGCCGTCTTGGCCTTCTGCTCTTGCTCGTACCGGTACTTGCCGTAATCCATCACCTTGCAGACCGGCGGATCGGCGCTCGCCGCGATCTCGACCAGGTCGAGATTCTTTCCGTACGCGAACTCGAGGGCCTCGTCCGTTCGCTTGATCCCGATCTGAGAGCCGTCGGCGTCGACGAGGCGAACCTGGGGGCTTCTGATTCCCTCGTTGATGCGGACCTGCGGTTGAGCCGGTCTGACGGGCTCGAGCCCGCCGCGGCGCGGCCTCACTGAAACGTCACCAAGTTGTGCTGCTTCCTCCTGATAAACAACAAAAAGCTGCCCACAGCAGCTTCGTCAATTCCCCTTTTCGGTTGAACCCCCGCGGAGCGGCGTGGCTCGGGAGGTGAGGAAAGAAGCTCCTGCTTGCAGGCTCTACACCTTAGCAGCAGCCGTGAGCTCCTCCAGGAGGGCGTCCAGCGACACGTCCGACTGCTCGCCGCCGCGCCGGCGGACTGCGAGGGACTCGCGCGACTCGCGCTCGCCCCAGACGATGACAAAGGGAACCTTCTGAAGCTCGGCCTCGCGGATGCGCCGTCCGAGCGTCTCCTCTCGCTCGTCAACCGAGGAGCGAAAGCCGTGCGTGCGCAACTCGTCCGCGAGCGATTCGGCCTCCGCGCGGTACGTCGGGAATACGGGCAGGACCCGCACCTGCTCCGGAGCGAGCCACAGCGGGAAGTCGCCGGCGAAGTGCTCGATCAGGATCCCGATGAAGCGCTCGAGAGAGCCGAGAAGCGCGCGGTGAATGACGTAGGGCGTGTGCTCCCGGTTGTCCTCGCCCGCGAAGGCGAGGCCGAAGCGGCGCGGCATCTGCGCGTCGAGCTGGATCGTCCCCATCTGCCAAGACCGCCCGAGGACGTCCTTCATGTGCAGGTCGATCTTGGGCCCGTAGAAGGCACCGTCGCCTTCGTTCAGGTGGTAATCGATGCCGAGCCGCGCGAGCGCGCCGGCGAGAGCCGTCTCGGTGAAGTCCCACTCGGAGTCGTCGCCGAGCTTGTTCTCGGGCCGCGTCGAGAGCTCGAAGCGCGCCTCCATGCCGAACAGGTCGTAGAGATAGGCAGCGAAGTCGAGGCAGCCGAGCACCTCGTCCTCGATCTGGTCGCGCGTGCAGAAGATGTGTGCGTCGTCCTGCGTGACGTGGCGGACGCGTAGGAGGCCGTGGAGCGTCCCGCTCGGCTCGTTGCGGTGGAGCGTGGAGGACTCGGCGTAGCGAACCGGTAGGTCGCGGTGGCTCCGGGTCTCGCTCCCGAACAGGAGCATGTGGCCGGGGCAGTTCATCGGCTTGAGGCCGAAGGTCTTGTCTTCCTGTTCGATCAGGAACATGTTGTCGCGGTACTTCTCCCAGTGGCCTGACGTCTCCCAGAGCTCGACGTCGTAGAGGAGCGGCGTCTTCACCTCGACGTAGCCGCGGCGAACGTTCTCGCGCTGGCGGAGGCCTTCAAGCGCGTTCCAGATCACCATTCCGCGCGGGTGCCAGATCGGCGAACCCGGCGAGTGCTCGTCGAAGTGCACGAGGTCGAGCTCGCGGCCGAGCCGGCGGTGGTCGCGCTCCTTTGCCTGTTCGAGCTGGCGCAGGTGCTCCTCGAGGTCCTTCGGGTCGTAGAACGCGGTCCCGTACACGCGCGTGAGCTGAGGCTTGGTCACGTCGCCGCGCCAGTAGGCGCCGGCGAGCGACAGGAGCTTCACCGCCTTGATCGGGCTCGCGTTCTGCAGGTGGGGGCCGCGGCAGAGGTCGGTGAACTCGCCCTGCCGGTAGAGCGAGAGCTCGCCGTCGGCCGTCTCGACGAGCTCGACCTTGTACGGCTCGCCCTCCCGCTCGAAGTAGCGGCGCGCCTCGTCGCGGTCGATCGCGACGCGCTCGAAGGCGCGGCCCTCCGAGATCTCGCGGCGGATCTCCTCCTCGAGGCGCTCGAGCACCTCCTCCCCGACCGGCTCGGGAAACTCGAAGTCGTAGTAGAAGCCGTTTTCGATCGGCGGTCCGATGGCGACCTTCGTACCGGGATAAAGCCGGCGCGCGGCTTCGGCGAGCAAGTGCGCGGCCGAGTGGCGGAGGACGTAGAGGGCGTCGGGGTCGCTCCGGTCGCGAGTCGTGAGGATCTGGATGCGCTCGCCGTCGTTGAGCGGGAGGCGGAGGTCGCGGATGTCCCCGTTCGAGCGCACGAGGACGGCCTGCTCGGCGAGCTTCGGCCCGATGGCGCGCGCGGCGTCGAGGCCGGTCGCCCCCTCCGGCAGATCGAGCTCGGAGTTATCGGGGAGAATGACCTTCACGATGGAGAAAGAGAATACTCAGGCGCCCTCCGGCCAAGACCCCGACGAGACCGAGGAAGGATCGCCCGTCCCGGACCCCGAGCGCGAGGACGGCGGCGACGCGGAAGACGTCCCCGGAGCCGATTAGGGGATTCGCCTAAACGTCCGCGGAGGACGTGCCGATACGCGGGGCGTGGCGCGCCGCCTCCTCGTCCTCCCGCTCCTTGCAAGCCTCCTGTTCCTGCCCGGCTGCTTCTGGTGGCTCGCGCCGATGGGTGCGATCAGCAGCGACAGCGGAAGCGGCTCTGCCACGGTTCCCTACGAGCCCGGCGACGGCGCGACGGCCGTCCGGGCTTCCATCCCCGCGATCGAGGCGTACTACGCCGACAACGGGACGTACAAGGGCTTGACGATCCCGATTCTCCAGCAGATGTACGACGTGGGCATCCACGACATCGAGATCGTCAAGGCGACGGACAAGACCTACTGCATCCAGAGCACGACCGCCGGCATCCCGTGGTTCAAGAACGGCCCCGCCTCGGACATCGCGCCTGGTGAGTGCGGCATGGGGACACTCGAGCGGCTGCCTCCGCCGATAACGGACGCCGACATGTGCATCCAGCTCGAGGTGAACGGCGAGCTCTACTACCAGGTCGGGCCCAACGGCACGCAGACGCCCGGCACCTGTCCGAAGAAGAGCTAGTCAGTCGCGGACAGCAGCGCTCTTCAGGTGCTTCGGCGCCTTGAGCCAGTAGCTCTCGCGCAGCCACTCGAGCCCCGCCTCGAGCGCTTCCTCGTCCGCGATCTCGGCGGTGATCCAGCCCCAGCTCCCGAGGTACGACGCGCGGCTCACGTACGGGAGGAGGAAGGCGATCTCGCGCTCCTCCGGCGTCAGCTTGACGGTGAGGACGACCGCCTCCTCGTCCACCCACATGGACGCGAACATCTTGTTCTCGGCCACCTTGAAGACCGGATGGCCCCACGGCTCGTCCTCGTAGGTCTCCGGCAGCGAGAGCGCGAACGTCCGCAGTCGCTTGGCGAGCGTAACCGGCTTCGGCACGCCTGCAATCTAGCGAGCGCGTATCGGCACCGGCCCGACTGACTAAACGCCGCGCGGGGCGGAGTCCTGCAGCGCGACGCGCATGAGGTCGCGGATGGAGAGGATCCCGATGGCGCGGCCGCCCTCGACGACGGGCAGGTGGCGGAAGCCGCCGTGGATCATGAGCGACGCTGCGTGGTCGGTCGACTCGTCGGGCTCGACCGTCTCGGGCTGCTTCGTCATCCACTCGGAGACGCGCGCCTCGTCCGTGAACCCGGCGGCGACGGCCTTGAGGAGATCGCGCTCGGTGAGGATCCCGGCGAGCCGCTCGCCCTCGAGGACGAGCACCGCCCCCACACCGCGCTGCGCCATGCGCCGGGCGGCGTCCGAAAGCCGTGCGTCGGGCTCGACCGTCAGGAGGTCCGTCGCCATGTGATTCGAGACGAGCGGCACGAAGCGATCTTAAACGGAAAGCTCGGCGAGCAAGGCCTCGACCCGGCGAGCCACGTCCTCCCGAATCCGGCGGACCTCATCGAGGGGTCGGCCCGCCGGGTCGTCCAAGTCCCAGTCCACATACCGCTTTCCCGGAACGACCGGGCACTCGTCGCCGCAGCCCATCGTCACCACGACGTCGGCCCACTCCGCATCGGTCCGCTCGAGCGCGCGTGGACGGCGCCCGTCCAGCTCGATGCCGAGCTCATGCATCGCCTCGACGACCTCCGCGTGAACCTCGTCTGCCGGCCGGCTCCCGGCCGAGCGCGCCTCGTGCTCCCCGCCGGCGGCCCGGGCGAACAGCGCCTCGGCCATCTGCGAGCGGCCCGCGTTGCGCACGCACACGAAAAGGACGCGACTCACGCCCTGCTCGACGAGGGCTCGTCCGGCCGCCCGACCCTCTCGACGAGACCCCCGGGGCGGAGGATGATCCGCCGCTCGCGGGGCATCACTTCAGCGATCTGATCGAGCGGGACCTCGAGAAGCCACGAGCCGACCAATCCGGCCCGCACGGTGAGGGAGGAGGGCCGCTCCCCGCCCGGCCTGATCGTGACGGCCTCGACCGTCCCGACGCGGGCCAGCTGAGTATGCACGGCGAATCCTTCGCAGCGAGTGAGTATCGAGCCCACCAGGGGTCCCTCCTTCCATCGTTCGATGACACCCTGCCCACGGGAGCGGACGCCGTGGGTATCGATGTCGTGAACCTTCCGTATGAAGACTGTTAGGCGGCCGGTTCTTCAGCGCTGAGGCGAGGGCAGCGTCCTCGCGCAAGCGCGCTACTTCGGCTCGGCCTCGAGCTTGTAGCCGACACCGTAGCGGGTTTGAACGAAGCTGTGCCGCGGACCGCAGCGCGTCGATCTTGTCGCGCACCTTGCGCACGAAGACGTCCACCGTCCGGTCGCGATGCGTCTGCCGGCGACCCCAGATCTTCTGCAGGAGCTCGTCCCGCGTCATCACCCGGCCGCCTTCGAGAGCGAGGGCGTACAGGAGCCGGAACTCGGTCGGGGTCAGGCCGGCGCTCTCCCCGTTCACGTACGCCTGCACGCTGAGCGGGTCGATGCGGAGCTCCTCGATCTGCACCGGCTCGCCGCGCTGTTCGTCCTGAGGCCGCGCTCCCCGGCGCGCCGCGGCGCGCACCCGCGCGACCAGCTCCTTCATGGAGAAGGGCTTGACCAGGTAATCGTCCGCCCCGATCTCGAGGGCGTGCACGCGGTCGTGCTCCGTCCCGCGCGCGCTCACGACCACGATGGGCGTGCCGATCCCCTCGGCCCGCGCCGTCTCGATCAGCTTCCAGCCGTCCACGCCCGGCAGCATCAGGTCGAGGACGCACACGTCCGGCTGCTCGTAGCGCAGACGGGCCAGGCCCGACTCACCCTTGTTGACCCAGAGGGGGTCGAAGCCGGCCGAGGAGAGATGCGTCGACATCCCCTGCGCAATCACCTCGTCGTCCTCGATGATGAGGACCTTCGCCATGCGGTCCACGATACTGCGCCTTCTCAGGCCCAGGCCCGAGCCGGACGAGTTCGAGTCCGAACGCCAACCTGCGAATGCAGAGGCTGCCGAGGCCGCGCCGCCCGCTGCCGAGCGCGAGGCCTTCGAGGAGCTCCGTGTCGGCTTCACGGCCGCCGTGTCGCACGAGCTCCGCACGCCGCTCGCGCGCGTCCTCGCGCTTCTCGACACCGCTCTCCTCCCCAACTCGGACCCGCGTGCGCTCGTCGAGCAGGCGCGGGAGGAGGTCGAGCAGATGGGCGCGCTGATCGACGAGGTTCTCTTCCTCAGCGAGCTCGAGCGCGGCGGAGAGGTCGTCGGCCTTGGCGCGACGCGCGCTCTTCCGATCCTGGAGGAAGTGGCGAAGGCGCTCGAGGAGCAGGCCGCGCGCGCCGGCGTCACCCTCGCGGTCGAAGGCGACGAAGAGGCGACCCTGCCGCTCCGGCCGCGCATGATCCGCATCGTCGCCGAGAACCTGGCGGAAAACGCCGTCCGCTACGCCGGCCTCGGTGCACGAGCCGTCCTGTCCGTCCGCCGCGAGAACGGCAGCGTGACGCTCGCCGTCGCCGACGACGGCGTCGGCGTGGCCGAGGACGAGCTGGAGCGCCTCTTCGAGCGCTTCTACCGGAGCGACCGCGCCCGCGCCTCCCGGGGCACCGGGCTCGGGCTCGCGATCGTCAAGCACGTCGTCACATCGGCGGGCGGAAGCGTGGACGCGTCCGGCACACGCGGGGCGGGCCTCACGGTCCGCTGCGTCTTCACCAGCCCGTAACCACTTCTTCACCGCATTTCTGCCCACGCGCGGTGCGTGGCTTTCGACACTGGAGCCATGACACACGCGAAAGGAGAACAGTGAAACTTCGGCGTACCCCGACACTCCTCCTGCTCGGGCTCCTGACGGCACTGGTCGCCCTCGTGGCGACGGGATGCGGACGCGAGGCAGAGGGAGACACCGGCGGCGTCGCTGCGTCGACGACCGGCGAGCAGTTCGAAGGCCGAATCGAGGTGGACGGATCGAGCACGGTCGGGCCGCTCGTATCCGCAGCTGCTGAGAGTTTCCGTGCAGAGCAACCGGGTGTCGACGTCACGGTGGGGATCTCCGGGACGGGCGGCGGCTTCGAGCGCTTCTGCGCAGGCGAGACAGACATCTCGAACGCATCTCGTCCGATCAAGGAGGACGAGGAGGTGCCGCTTTGTGAAGACAAGGGCATCGAGTACACCGAGCTTCCAGGTGGCGAACGACGCCCTTACGGTCGTCGTGAATCCCGACAACGACTGGGCCGGCTGCCTCACCGTCGACCAGCTCAAGACGATGTGGGAGCCGGGCGCCGAGGGCGAGGTGACCAGCTGGAACCAGGTCGACCCGAGCTTCCCCGACGAGGAGCTGCTCCTGTTCGGGGCGGGCACCGACTCGGGCACGTTCGACTACTTCACCGACGCGGTCAACGGTGAGGAAGGCGCGAGCCGGACCGACTACCAGGCGACCGAGGACGACAACGTCACCGTCGAAGGCGTCGCGAACGAGACCGGCGGCCTCGGCTACTTCGGGTTCTCGTACTTCGAGCAGAACCAGGACCGGCTCAAGGCTGTCGAGATCGACGGCGGCAACGGCTGCGTCGCACCGAGCGTGGAGGCTGCTCAAAGCGGCGACTACGCCCCGCTCTCCCGCCCGCTCTTCGTCTACGTGAAGAACGAGTCGCTCCAGCGGCCCGAGGTGAAGGCGTTCGTGCGCTACATCATCGACAACGCGGGGGCAATCGCCGAGCAGGCGCTGTTCGTGCCCTTGAGCGACGAGCAGGCCTCCGAGACGCAGGCGACGTTCGACCAGGCGGCCGGCACCTAGTTGACAACGAGGGAAGCAATCGGCCCGCAGCCGGTCCCGCTGCGGGCCGCGCGCAAGCGCTGGGGCGAGGACGTCATCAAGGGCGTCCTCGCCCTTTGCGCGCTCGTCTCCGTGGCGACGACGGTCGGCATCGTCGTCGCCCTCCTCTTCCCCGCGATCGAGTTCTTCGGCGAGATCGACGTCGTCGACTTCATCACCGGCACGCGCTGGGCGCCGCTCTTCGCAGCCCGCGAGCTTCGGCGTCTCTCCGCTGATCGTGGGGACGATGTCCGTGCTCTTCTGGGCGTGTCTCGTCTGCATGCCCTTCGGCCTCGGCGCGGCGATCTACCTGAGCGAGTACGCGCGCCCACGGGTGCGCGCGGTGGTAAAGCCCGCGCTCGAGACGCTCGCCGGCATTCCCACCGTCGTCTTCGGCTACTTCGCCCTGACCTTCGTAACGCCGCTTCTCCGGGACGTCGGAATCGACGTCGATGCGTTCAACGCGCTCAGTGCCGGGCTCGTCGTCGGCGTCATGCTGATCCCCACGGTCGCCTCGCTCTCGGAGGACGCGATGAGCGCCGTGCCGCGCGAGCTCCGTGACGGCGCATACGCGCTGGGATCGACAAGGCTCCAGGTCTCGACCCGCATCGTCGTCCCGGCCGCGATCTCCGGCATCGTCGCGTCGTACGTGCTGGCGATCTCGCGGGCCGTCGGAGAGACGATGATCGTGCTGATCGCCGCCGGGCAGCAGCCCAACCTGTCGTTCGACCCACGGCAGGCGGTCGAGACGATGACCGCGTTCATCGGCGCCACCGGCGCGGGCGACGTGCCGACCGGCTCGATCGAGTACAAGACGATCTTCGCCGTCGGCCTGACGCTCTTCGTGCATGACGCTCGCGATGAACGTCTTCGCGATCCGACTCGTTCGCAAGTACCGCGAGGTGTACGAGTGAGCGCCGGCTCCGCGAGCGTCGCCATGGGCCAGGGGCCCCGCCGCGGAAGGTGGCGCGGACACGCGTTCAAGGCGCTGCTGCTCCTCTCCCTCGCGATCGGCTTCCTCACGCTCGGCACGCTGCTCTTCGACATCGTCCAGCGCGGGATCGGCTATCTCGATCCGATCCTCCTGACGGAAGCGCCCTCGTCGAACCCCGACCGTGCGGGCGCCCGCCCCGCGATCCTGGCGACCATCTACCTGGGGGTGCTGCTGCTCCTCTTCACGGTGCCGCTCGGAGTCGGGACCGCCCTCTACCTCGAGGAATACGCGAACAAGGAGCGCTGGTACAACCGCCTGCTCGAGATCAACATCCAGAACCTCGCCGCGGTCCCCTCGATCGTGTACGGGATTCTCGGCCTTGCGTTCCTCGTGCGCGGGCTCGGCCTCGGCCGCGTCCTGCTCGCCGGGGCGCTCATCCTGACGCTGCTCGTCCTCCCCACCGTCATCATCGCCTCGCGCGAGGCGATCCGCGCGGTACCGGACTCGATCCGGCAAGGCGCATACGCGCTCGGCGCGACGCAATGGCAGGTCGTCTGGCGCCAGGTGCTTCCGGCCGCCATCCCGGGCATCGCCACCGGCTCGATCCTCGCGCTGGCGCGCGCGATCGGCGAGACGGCGCCGCTCCTGCTCATCGGCGCGCTCAGCTACGTCGCGTTCAACCCGAGCCTGTTCGGCTCGTTCACGGCGCTGCCCGTCCAGATCTACATCTGGACGCCGCAGTCACAAGACGAGTTCAAGCTCCTGGCCGCAGGTGCGATCATCGTCCTGCTGCTGATCCTTCTGCTCCTGAACGCCTTCGCGATCTGGCTTCGCAACCGCTATCAACGGAGGTGGTGACGATCGACCGCATCCAGCTCGCCGAGCCCGCCCAGGCCGAAACGCCGCCCGGCCGGCGCGAGCCCGTCTTCGAAGTGTCGACCTCGGAGTCTCGTACAGCGGGCAACCGGCGCTCAAAAACGTCTCGCTCCAGGTCTATCGCAACTTCGTCACCGCGTTCATCGGGCCGTCGGGATGCGGCAAGAGCACGTTCATCCGCTGCTTCAACCGCATGAACGACCTCATCCCCGGCGCGCGGGTCGAGGGCAAGATCCTCTACCACGGCCTGGACCTCTACGCCGACGAGGTCGACCCGGTCGAGGTGCGGCGGCGGATCGGCATGGTCTTCCAGAAGCCGAACCCGTTCCCGAAGTCGATCTACGACAACGTCGCCTTCGGTCCTCGCGTCCTCGGCATGGAAGGGAACATGGACGACATCGTCGAGCACGCGCTCACGAGCGCGGCGCTCTGGGACGAGGTCAAGAACCGCCTCAAGAAGAACGCGTTCAGCCTCTCTGGCGGCCAGCAGCAGCGGCTCTGCATCGCGCGCTGCCTGGCGGTCGAGCCGGACGTGCTCCTGATGGACGAGCCCGCGTCGGCCCTCGACCCGATCGCCACGACGCGGATCGAGGACCTCATGCACGAGCTGAAGAAGGACTACTCGATCGTGATCGTCACGCACAACATGCAGCAGGCGGCGCGCATCGCCGACATGACCGCCTTCTTCAGCGTCGAGGTCGCCGACGACCACAGGACGGGGATCCTCGTCGAGTACGACACGACACCGACGATCTTCACGCACCCGAACGACAAGCGAACGGAGGACTACGTCACGGGGAGGTTCGGCTAGCCATGCGGGTCACTCTCCAAGAAGAGCTCGATCAGCTCGACGCCACCCTCCACGAAGAGGGCCAGCAGGTCCTGCGAGCGCTCCGCGGCTGCCTCAACTCACTCACGAATCAGGACGTCGAGCTCGCCGACGAGGTCATCGCCTTCGACGACGAGGTCGACCAGAGCTACCTCGCGATCGAAGAGGGCATCCAGTCGCTCCTCGCACGGCAAACGCCGGTCGCGGTCGACCTTCGCCTCGTGCTCGCCACCCTCCACATCAACCTCCACCTCGAGCGCATGGCCGACTACTGCGTGACCGTCGCCAAACTGACGAAGCTCGTCAGCGACGTCTCGCCGGACACGACGCTCCTCGAGGCCTTCGAGGAGATGGGGTCGCGGGCCGAGGAGATGATCCGCGTCGCCCTCGATTCGTTCGCGGAGCGCAACCTCGAGCAGGCTGAGTCGCTCGTCGAGCTCGACGAGCTGATCGACCGCGGGAACCGGCGCGTCGTCCAGCACGTGCTCGAACTGGGGGGCGACCCCGACCTACGCGAATGGGGCCTGCGGATGATCGTGGTCTCGCGCTGCCTCGAGCGAATCGGCGACCACGCCGTCGACATCGGCGAGCAGACCGCCTTCCTCGTCACGGGCGAGTTCCGCGAGTTCACGGATGCCTCGCACTAGCTAGGCCGGCGACAAGCCGAGCCGGCGTGACTGCCACGAGCGCGCGGTAAACGCGACCGCCGCGATCACGATCGTCAGCAGAAAGACGATCAGCGCGCCTCCGGGCAGGCGTGTGAGCACCTCCATTCCGGCTCCGATCGCGCCGGCGGCGGGCATCGTCAGGACCCAGGCGAGCAGGATGTTCCCCGCCACTCCCCAGCGCACCGCGTGCAGGCCTCGACTCGCGCCGGCGCCGAGCACCGAGCCCGAGATGGTGTGGGTCGTCGAGACGGGGAAGCCCTGGTGCGCGGTGAACCAGAGGATCGTGGCCGTCGCAGTCTCCGCCGCGAATCCCTGCGGCGGCTCGAGCTTGGCAACGCGCTGACCGAGCGTGCGAATGATTCTCCATCCGCCCGCGTAGGTGCCGAGCCCCATCGCAGCCGCTGACGTCACGATCACCCAGATCGGCGGCCGGTCGAAGTCCTCGGACAGGTGGCCGGTCGCGACGAGACCGAGGGCGATGATGCCCATCGTCTTCTGCGCGTCGTTGGTTCCGTGCGTGAACGCGACGAAGCTCGCCGACACGAGCTGGAGGCGCCGGAAGACGCGGTTGACGACGCCGGGAGCCTGCTTGCGGATGATCCAGAAGAGCCCGAGCATGAGCGCGCCCGCTCCGACGATGCCGAGCACCGGAGCGGCCAGCGACGGGATAAGCACCTTGTGCACCAGGCCGTCCTTGTTGACGACGTCAACGCCGTTGGCCGCGATCGCCGAGCCCGCGATTCCGCCGATGAGCGCGTGGCTCGAGCTCGTCGGAAGCGCGAAGTACCACGTGATGAGGTCCCAGGTGATCGCACCGACGAGGCCGGCAAGAACGACCTCGGGCGTGATGACGTCGGCATCAACGATCCCCTTTGCCACGGTCGCCGCGACCTCGAACGAGACGAAGGCGCCGGCGAAGTTGAGGATCGCAGCGCCGAGCACGGCGAGGCGGGGAGAGACGGCACGCGTCGAGACGCTGGTAGCGATCGCGTTCGCCGTGTCGTGGAAGCCGTTCGTGAAGTCGAAGAAGAGCGCGACGGCGACGAGGGCGATGAGAACGAACTCGACGTCCACGGCGGCGGCAGTCTAGGCCCCACCTAGAATCGCCGCGTGACCCGACTCTTCCCCGAGAGCGTCGCACGCGCGCGGTCCCACGCGGCCCGGTTCCCCCGGCCGTACTGGTTCATGCTCGCCGGAGAGGCCGTGCAGTCGCTCGGCTTCGGCATCGCCGTGCCCTACATGACGCTGTACCTGACGGGCCCGGTCGGCATCACGGCGGCTCAGACCGGCGTGATGATGCTCGTCTGGACGACCGTCAGCCTGGCGGGCCAGCCGCTCGGCGGAGTGCTCGCAGACCGGATCGGGCGACGGCCGATCATGATCGGGGGCCTTGCCGGCGCAGGCGTCTCGGCGGCCGGGTTCGCGTTCGTCGACGACCTTCTGGCAGGTCATCCTCGTGACGATCGCCTGGGGGGCCTTCAACAGCATCTTCGAGCCGGCCGCGGGAGCGTACGTCGCCGACGTGGTCGAGCCCGGCCTGCGCACCGAGGCGTACGGCCTTTGGCACATGATGGCCAACGCCGGCTTCGCCGTCGGCCCGCCGATCGGCGCGCTCGTCATCTGGCTCACCTCGATGCGCACGACGTACCTCCTCGCCGGCCTCGCGATCCTCGGCTACCTCGTGATCGCCTTCCGGGCTCTGCCGGAAAGCCGTCCCGGAAAGCGTGGCGGAGGAGGAGCCCGCGCGTTTCCGCGAGGCGCTGCGCGACCGTCTGCTCGTCATCCTCGCGATCGGAACCGCGATGGCCACCTTCAGCTACGCGTTCTTCGAGGAGGCGCTCCCGGTGTTCCTGCACGAGGAGCGTGGGCTCGCGGTCGTCACGTGGGGCCTCGTGCTCGGGATCAACCCGATCCTCGTGACGATCTTCCAGTATCCGATCTCGCGCTGGGCCTCGCGGAAAGCAGCCGCAACGTCCTCGCCGCCGGTGCCGTGCTGCAAGGGCACCGCACTTGCGATCCTGCTCCCGTTCACGAGCATCGGCGCCCTGCTCGTCGCGGTCGTCGTCCTGACCGCCGGCGAGATGCTGATCGCGCCCGTGGCGTCGGCCGTCTCGGCGGAGCTCGCGCCCGAGCGCCTGCGCGGCTCGTATCAGGGCGTCATCAACCTCGCCTGGGAGGGCGTGTGGGGACCGACAGCTCTCGTTGGCCTCTGGCTCGTCGGCCGCGGCGACGGTGAGATCTTCCTCGCCCTGGCGCTCCCCGTCGGGATCTTCGCCGCGCTGTTCTTCTTCCTCCTGCCGCCAGGAAAGCTGCAACGCGAGCCGGGCATGGTGTCAGTCGAGCCCATGCGCTCGTAGAGCTTCGCTACCCTCGCCGAGTGGGTCGTTCCTCGCTTGCAGCGATCGTCGTCGCGCCCACGCTTGCGCTGAGCGCGCAGACGGGCGAGGCGACGCGGATCCTCGCGATCGGTGACTTCGGGGTCGGCGGAAGCAGGCAAGAGACCATGGGCGCCGCCGTGCGCACGTGGGAGGAGACGCACCCCGCCCACGTTCTCGTGACGCTCGGCGACAACGACTACACCGAGAGCCCGACCGCCTTCCACGACAACTGGACCGACAGCTTTCGGCTGGCTCGCGGACGCGGGTGTCGCAGTGGCCGGAACGCTCGGCAACCACGACGTGCGCGTCCAGGGCGGGCGCTACGAGTTCGACGAGCTCGGGATGCCGCGGTCGCGCTACCGCCGCGTCGTCGGGAACGTCGAGCTCTTCCTGCTCAACTCCAACTCGGTGTGGTCCGACAAGCAGCGCGCGTGGCTCCGTCTTCGGCTGCGCGACTCCACCGCGAGGTGGCAGATCGTCGCGTTCCACCACCCGGCGTACACGTGCGGGGGCTACCTGAGCGATCCGGGCGTCCGCGCGCGCTGGGTCCCGCTCTTCGAACGCCACGGCGCCGACCTCGTCCTGTCCGGTCACGATCACAACTACCAGCGGTTCGCGAAGCACAACGGCGTTCGCTACGTCGTGCACGGAGGCGGCGGCCAGGAGCTCTATTCGCTCCGATCGTGCCCGAGCTCCTACCCCAAGCGTCAGGCCGGCCGGGCTGTGCGCGGCTTCCTGTACGTCGTCGCCAAGGACGACGTGCTGCGGCTGTACGCCGTCAACCCTTCCGGCGGCCTCGTAGACAGCTTCAGGATCCGGCCGTAGGGGTCTAGCCCGTAGCGATAATTCGGAGTGGCATGACCGCCACCCTCACCCGCCGCGTCGATCTCGAGCTCGAGGGCATGACGTGCGCCGGCTGCGCGAGCCGGATCGAGAAGCGCCTGAACGAGCTGGAGGGCGTCGATGCGACCGTGAACCTCGCCACCGAGCAGGCGGCGGTGCGGTACGACGAGGCCCGGGTGAGCCCCGACGACCTCGTGCGCGCCGTCGAGTCGGTCGGCTACGGCGCGACGCTCGAGCGGCGCGAGGAGGGAGAGCGGCCCGACCTCCGCCTGCGCCTCCTCGTGGCGTCCGCCCTGACCGCGCCGCTCGTCCTCCTTGCGATGGTCGGGCGGCTGCAGTTCGACGGCTGGGAGTGGATCGCGCTCGCTCTCGCGACGCCGGTCGTCCTGTGGGCCGGCTGGCCGTTCCACCGCGGAGCCGCGCTCAACCTTCGCCACCGCTCGGTGACCATGGACACGCTCGTCTCGATCGGCACGCTCGCGGCCTGGGGGTGGTCGGTGGTCGCGCTGGTCGCCCTCGACGACGCAGACACGTACTTCGAGGTGGGCGCCGTCATCACGACGCTCATCCTGCTCGGGCGTTTCTTGGAGACGCGCGCGCGCCGCCGCTCCAGCGCCGCCATCCGCGCGCTCCTCGAGCTCGGCGCGAAGGAAGCGCGGGTGCTTCGCGCCGGCGAGGAGGTCGCCGTCCCCATCGACCAGGTGCGCGTCGGCGACGTGTTCGTCGTGCGTCCCGGCGAGAAGATCGCAACCGACGGCGTCGTGACCGAGGGCGAGTCGGCCGTCGACCGGTCGATGCTCACCGGTGAGCCCGTTCCGGTCGACGTCAGGCCCGGTTCCGAGGTCGCCGGCGCGACGATCAACACCTCTGGTCGGCTGATCGTGCAGGCGACCAAGGTCGGCGCCGAGACGGCGCTCGCGCAGATCGCACAGCTCGTCGCGGCGGCGCAGGCGGGCAAGGCGCCCATCCAGCGGCTCGCCGATCGCGTGTCAGCGGTGTTCGTCCCGATCGTGATCGCGCTGTCGCTCGCGACCCTTGCGGGTTGGCTGATTGCGACCGGCGACGCGTCCGAGGCCTTCACCGCAGCGGTCGCCGTCCTCATCATCTCCTGCCCGTGTGCGCTCGGCCTCGCGACGCCCACCGCGCTCATCGTTGGGACGGGACGCGGCGCGCAGCTGGGCGTGCTCATCAAGGGGCCTCAGGTGCTCGAGCAGACGCGCCGCGCCACCACGATCCTGCTCGACAAGACCGGAACGGTCACCGAGGGACGGATGCGGCTCGTCGACGTCGTTCCGGTGAACGGTGCGAGCAGGACCGACGTTCTGCGTCTCGCGGGCGCGCTCGAAGACGCGAGCGAGCATCCCGTCGCTCGCGCGGTTGCGAGCGCGGCGCGCGAGGAGCTCGGCCCTCTTCCCCGCGCGGAGAGCTTCGAGAACCAGCCGGGCGTCGGCGTCCGCGGGCGTGTCGAAGGGCACGAGGTCGTGGTGGGACGCGAAGACGGCGGCATCGCCGTGCGCTTGGACGGGGAGCTGCGCGGGACGCTCGTCGTCGCGGACGTCGTCAAGCCCACCAGCCGCGAGGCCGTCGCCGACCTGCGCTCGCTCGGGCTCGAGCCGGTGCTCGTCACGGGCGACTCGAAGACCGAGGCGCGGCGGATCGGGGACGACGTCGGCATCGAGCGCGTGCTCGCGGAGGTCCTGCCCGCCGATAAGGCCGCCGAGGTGGAACGGCTCCAGCAAGGCGGCGAGGTCGTCGCGATGGTCGGCGACGGGATCAACGACGCGCCGGCGCTGGCGCAGGCCGACCTCGGCATCGCGATCGGCACGGGCACCGACGTGGCGGTCGAGGCGAGCGACCTGACGCTCCTGTCAGGAGACCTCCGAGCGGCAGCCGATGCGATTCGCCTGTCCAGGCGCGTGCTCGGAACGATCAAGGGCAACCTCTTCTGGGCCTTCGCCTACAACGTCGCCGCGATTCCGCTCGCGGTCGCCGGCGTGCTGAGCCCGATGATCGCGGCCGGCGCGATGGCGTTCTCGAGCCTGTTCGTCGTCTCGAACAGCCTGCGCCTCAGGCGGTACTCGAGCCCGCGGCAGCGGGCCTGAGCGTCTCCTCCGTTCGCAGTGCGAAGACAAGCGCGACCAGCGCCGGCACGGCAGCGATGGCGAACGCCGCTTCGAAGCCGAACGCGGTCGTCGTCAGGCCCGCGACGAGCGGGCCGACCGTGAAGCCCACGTCGCCGCAGAAGCGGAACACCCCCACGCCCGTGCCCGAGCGCTCCTCCGGCACGACGTCCGCGAGCATCGCAGCGGGAGGAACGCCGGCGAAGCCGAACGCGAACCCGCTGAGGGCCATCAGGAAGCCGAGCATGATCGCCGTTTCCGCCAATCCGAACGAGGCGCAGAGGAGGGCAAGCGCGGCCAGCGCAGGAACGAGCACCGGTTTGCGGCCCCGCCGGTCGGCGAGCACGCCCGCCGGGTAGAGAACGGTGAACTCGGTGATGAGCACGAGCGCGAAGACGACGCCGATCGCCTGCGTCGACATCCCGAGCTCTTCTTTCCCGAACAGCGGCACCAACGTGTCCAAGATGGCCGCGACGACCCACAGATACGCGAGGTTGGTGACGATCACGGCGAGGAACCCGGGCGTGCGGAAGAGGTCCGACACGCTCGTGCGCCATCGGCGCATAGCCCCCACGTCGCGTTCCAGGAGGACCTCCTCGGGGGTCAGCTCGGGCGACGCACGACGGCTTCTCGGCAGCGGGACGAACCGCAGGTAGAGCCCGGCCGCGACGACGGCGAGGCCGGCGCTGAAGACGAGGGGAGCGGCGAGGCCGAGCGCCGACGCGACGATACCCGCGAGGAAGCTGCCGGCTACGAACCCGCCGTTGAACGACCCGTAGAAGATGCTGAGCGTGCGTGCCATGCGCTCCTTGGGCACGACGCGGAGCAGGTGGCTGTAAAGGGCCGCGATCACGAGCGCCGATCCTGCCCCGGCGACTGCCCAGAAGACGACCGCGAGAACGAACACCGGCGCGAGCGCGGTCAGCAGCGACCCGATCGCCACCCCGACGAGCCCGGCGGCGGCGCACGTGCGCTCCCCCCAGCGGTCGACCGCGGGACCGGCGGCTAGGTCGACGATGAGCCGTGCTCCGCCGTACGCCGCGACGAGAATCCCCGTCTCCGTGTAGCCGACGCCGAACGAGCGCGCATAGAGCGGCAGGATCGGTAGCACGAGGCCGCCGCCGAGCATGAGCACGAAAGCGACCGCGACCACCGTCGTGACGGCGCGGTCGGAGAGGATCGCGCGAATGCCGGCCTGGGAGCTCATTGCGACCTGGATACTCTCAGCCGATGCTTCCGTCGTGGCTCACGCCTCCGATCGTGGTGATCGGCGTCGTGGTCGCCGCTTCGTCGCAGGAAGTGGTCACGGGCATCGTCCCGGGTGTTCTCGCCGCCGCCTTCACCGCGGCGGACTACGTGCTCTGGAGGAAGCGCGGCCGTCCGTGGCACGACCGCGACGTCATCGTCCTGCTGCTACCCGCGCTCGCCTGCGCGGTGTGGATCGGCGTCGGCGGGCTCGTGCTCGACGTCGAGCGCAGCGACGACGCGCGCCTCCTGGTCGAGGTCGGGCCCGGGATCGCGCTGACAGGGATGATCACGACCCTGATCAGTTACCACGGACAGTCACCGAGCTACAACGTGAGCGGCAACAGCAGCCACAGCGCAGCGACGAGCACGGCCGCGCCGATGAAACGGCGATCACCCACGACCCACGCCTCTCCCAGCGCCGCTGCACCCGATCGCTCACGGACATCGGATACCCACCGGCGCGCGTTTCGCTACCTCGAGCGCCGGAAACAGGTGAGCACGTGACCGCAATCGTCATCGTCCTCGTCGTCGTGGGCACGCTCGTCGGTCTCGGCTTCGCGTTCGGCGGGCCGGCGCTTGCGGTTCTGCTCATCCTGGCGGCGCTGGTCGTGCTCGGCTGGCTCCTCGTGCTGGCGTTCTCCAAGCGCACGCCGACCGACGTCGCGCGCGGAGCCGAGGAGCAGGAGTTCTTCGGGCCCGGCGGCCCGGACGATCCGAACCGCTAGCTCAGCCCGAGCGTCATTCCGCCGGTCGCGGCACCCTGCGGGTCGACGACGACGGCGTACGTTCCCGAAGCCGAGAGCGTCATCGTGAGCGAGCGGCCGTTCGTGCCCACGTAGGTCGGCGAGACGAGCTTCGTGCCGTCCGGCCTGAGGACCGAGACCATCGTGCTGCAGCAGCCGGAGGTGCCGATGGTGACGCCGCTCGCGGTCAGCGTGACCGCTTCGGCCGGCGGTGCCCGAGAACGTGAGTCGCGCGTTCTGCCCCGGCGTCGCGACGGACAGGGACGCGGGCGCACCGCCGATCGACAACGTTCCGCCGGCGTCCGCGGGGACGTCGTAGAGGCGGAGCGTGGCGCTGCCGCTCACGCCGCCCTGCGGGTCGAACAGGATCGTGTGCGTGCCGGTCGAGGTCACGGCCTTCGTGTCCACGAAGGCTCCGTTCGTCCCGACGTAGGTCGGCGAGACGAGGTTCGTCCCGTTCGGCCGGATGATGGAGACCATCGCGCTGCAGCACGAAGACGTGCCGACGTCGACGTCGGTCAGCTCGAGGGAGATCCGCTGTCCCACCGTCGCGTTGAACGTCAGTTGCGCGTTCTGTCCGAGCGCGGTGGTGGTGATCGTCACCGGCGCCCCGCCAGGCGTGATCGAGCCGGTTGCGTCGGGCGGAACGGTATGGAGCGTGAGGGTCATACTCCCGGTCGCGTTGCTCTGCGGGTCGACGAGAATCGTGTAGGTGCCGGTCGCAGGGAGCGTCTTCGCGTCGATGGAGCCACCGGAGGTGCCGACGCTCGTCGGCGAGGCCAGGGCCGTGCCGTCGGGCTTCACGATGGAGACCTTGGTGCTGCAGCAGCTCGACGGGCCGATCGTGACGTCGCTCATCTCGAGCGCGACCTTTTGACCGGCGGCGCCGTCGAAGGTGAGCCTCGCGTTCTGGCCGGGCGTCGTGCTCGTGACGGTCAACGGCGGACCGTCGGCGTCGATCGCCGCGGTCGAGTCGGGAGGCACGTCGTACAGCGTGAGCGTCATGTCGCCGCTCGCCGTGGCCTGTGGGTCGACGAGGATGAGGTAGTCGCCGGTGGCCGGCAGCGTCTTCGTGTCCATGAAGGCACCCGACGTCCCGACGTAGGAGGGCGACAAAAGCGCCGTACCGTTCGGATTCCGGATGGAGACGAGCGTGCTGCAACAGCTCGAGGTGCCGATCGAGACGCCGGTCATCCGCAGTGCGATTCGCTGTCCCTCGGTTCCGGCGAAGGCAACGTTCACGTCCTCGTTCGGCGCGGCCGTGATCGTGACGGGCGCTCCGCCCGGTGCGATCGAGTAGGCGCGCAGCGAGCTGCCGGACACCGAGCGGCTGTCGGTGAGCGCGCCGACCGTCGCCGAGACGGTCAGCGTGAGCGCACCGGCGTCCGTCGGCGTGTAGGTCGCCGTGTAGAGGCCGTCGCCCCGCGGCGTGAGCTCGAGGGGCGTGCCGTTCGCATCGGCGGTGACCGTGACTCCCGAGGGATCGGCGCACCTCGTCGCGATGGCGCGGAGCTCGACCGGGCGCTCCGAGCTGACGGTGAACCCGGCGGCGGGCGCGTCGAGCCAGACGAATGGCGCGTCCGAGCAGGTGACGGCCGCGTTCGCGTTCAGCCGTCCGCCGGTAGTCGTCCGGCCGGCGAGCGAGGCGTTCGGATCGGCGGTGCGAAGAAGAAGCGCCTTGAGACCGAGGTCGCTCGCGCCGGGGAAGGTTGCCTTCGCGAGCGCGGCCGCACCGGCCACGTGCGGCGTGGCCATCGAGGTCCCGGAGGCGAACTTGTACGTGCCGAGGCGCCACGTCGAGTAGACGTTGACGCCCGGCGCGCCGAGGTCGACGCTCTTCGCGCCGTAGCCCGAGAACCACGCCCTGGCGTCGTTGGAATCCGTCGCCGCCGTCACGACGATGTTGGGAGCGTCGTACGCGGCCGGGTAGTCGGTGTACGTGTCGCGGTCGAGGCCGTCGTTGCCTGCCGCGGCCACGAACAGCGAGCCGGCCGAGTCGGCCTGGTTGATCGCATCGAGCATCGCCTGCGAGAACGGAGCGTCGGCCCACGAGTTGTTCGTCAGGTCGGCGCCGTTGGCGTTCGCATAGAGCAGCGCCTCGATCGCATCGGCGGTCGTCCCGCTGCCGTTCGCGTTCAGGAACTTGAGCGGCATCAGCTCGACGTCCCAGTTCAGTCCGGCGACGCCGACGCCGTTGTTGCCGGTCGCGCCGATGATCCCGGCCACGTGCGTGCCGTGCCCGTTGTCGTCGTTCGGATTGTTGTCGTTGTTCACGAAGTCCCAGCCGCGCCAGTCGTCGACGTAGCCGTTCCCGTCGTTGTCGAGCCCGTCACTGCGGCAGCCTGCGCAGTTCTCTCCGGGATTGACCCACACGTTCCCGGCCAGATCCGGATGGGTGACGTCGAGGCCGGTGTCGAGGATGCCGACGACGACGTTCGCGCTGCCGCGACTGGTGTTCCACGCTTCCTCGGCGTCGATGTCGGCGTCGGGCGTTCCGGGCGCGCCGTTCACCGTCTGTCCGAAGTTGTCGAGCCCCCACTGCTGGTGGAAGGAGGGATCGTTCGGCGAGCTGTGGTTGGCCGCCTGGACGCGGTAGTTCCGTTCGACGTACCGAACGCGGGGGTCCGCGCGGAGCTCCGCGAGGGTCTCGGCGAGCTCACCGCGTGGCACGGCGACGAGGGCGGCATCGATCCGGCCGAACCGCTCCTTCGTCGAGACGACCACCTTCGAGAGCGTGCGGCGCTGCCCGCGGGCCGAGACACGGTCCTCGAAGCCGACGATCAGCTCGCCTGCGACCGTCCGAAATCTCGGGGACGTCTTGCCGGAGGGACGGTCGGACGCTTCCGACGCCGCTGCGGCCGGTAGGCACGCGCACGCGAAGGCGAGAACGACGAGGAGGGGTGTTCGATGTGCGCGACGCATGAGTGGCTCCCTCGGCGCCGCAGAGCCCGAGTAGCTCTAAGTAAGACGCGCTGTCAGGGTCTTTCCAACCCCCCAAAGGGATAGAGGGTGCGGTGGGCGGCCAAGGGAGCCGCCCACCGCCTTGCTTTCAATCAGTACGACGGCGTCGGCATACGGCGCCGGTACAGCGTTCGGCCGATCGCGATCAGCGTCAAGCCGATGAGCAAGACGATCCAGACCGGCAGCCCGGTGAGGGGCAGATTCCCCGTCGCACCCCGCGTGATGGCCGCGAGGACGCCGGTTCCGGAGCCGTCGTCGGCGGGTGCACCCGCAGCGCCGCCGCCGGAATCGACCGGATCGCCGTCGCCTGCACCCCCGCCGCTTCCGTCGGGTGCTCGTTCAACGTTGCAGAGGCCGACCGTTGCGCCGGCCGTTGTCTCTCCGCCTGCACCGGACGCGCCGATGCAGCCCACCGTCAGAGCACCGGCTCCGTTGGCGGTGCCGGCGTCGGTTTCCGCAGAGCTTCCACCTGACTCAGCAGTGCAGGAGCCGACGTTGGCCGCGCCCGCCGCGCCGGCGTTCTCGCCGGCGACGTCGATGCACGCGACGGTCCCGGCACCTTCCGTGTCACCGCTCGAACCGGCGACGTCGACGGCGTCGGCGCTGCCTCCGCCCGCTGTGCCGCCGGCGCACGAGCCCACGCCGATGGTCGAGCTTACGGCGCCGCTCGAGCCACCGTCGATGCAGCTCACCGACTGGCTCGCGCTCGTCGAGCCGCTCGAGCCGCCCACGTCGGCTGCGTTACTGGTACCGCTTGGACAGGTGCCGGCCGTAGCGCCGGCACTGGTTCCCGCCGCGGCGCCGCTTGCAGCGATGCAGCCAACTGTCGCATCGGCTTCCGTGTCGCCGCTCGAGGCGCCGACCGTTGCGGCTTGGCCGAAGCTCGTTGCGGGGAACGCCAGCACGATGACCGTCACGGCAAGCGCCGTTCGCAGGATGACCCCATTCATGGAATCGCCTCCTTTGTCCCGATGCCGGGCGCCGGGAGGGACGAGCAGCGCGCGGCCTAGCTGAGTGATCCGATTGTCCCCGCGCTCACGGCCCAGGTAAACGGATCCGGCTGCGAATCACTCGTTCGAGGGACACGCGAAGCATTCGTCCAGGTCTGACAGCACGACGCGTCCCCGAAAGAGTTAGGTACAGGCGTAAGTTTTCGGGTCCGCGGGCCGACATAGGGAGTGAGGTCGGGGTTCTCCTCATCCCCTCACCCGGAAGAGAAAAAGTTCGACGGGGGCCGTAGCCGCCTTCGAACTCGGCCCCGACCTCCTCCCCCTTTTCACTGGAACCGACGCGACCCGCGGCGTGTATCAGCGGCGTGCGGTTGCTCGCCACCCTCGCTGCCGCCCTGGCCCTGTCGGCGTGCTCGGCCGACGAGCAAACCTCGTCGACGGAACGCACGAGGACGGAGACCGTGGCCGGCGAATGCCGACCGACGACCGGTGGAGAAGCGCAGGGAAACGCCACGGCGCCTCCGGACACACCCTCGTTCGTGAAGCTCGGCCCGGGGCCGGACATCACGCCCGAGGAAGCCGCCGCCGAAGCTCCCGCACGGCGCGGGACGTCTCTGCTCCTGAGCGGAACGGTGTATGCGGCCGACTGCCGTACCCCTCTCGCGGGCGCCGTCATCGAGGCGTGGCAGACGGATGCACGCGGCGTGTACGGGCCTGGTCAGGCCAGCGGTGAGCTTCGCTGTTGCTACCTGCAAGGAACGGTGAAGACGGACTCGCAAGGCGGGTACCGGATCCAGACGATCCGGCCGGGTCACTACCGCGGCGAAACCACGCCCCCTCCTGCACACATTCACCTCAACGTCTCGCACGAAGAAGGCGGTGTCCTCACCGAGGTCGTGTTCTTAGGGGACCCCTACGTGAGTGAGGACGCCGACGCGGTGCGCCTTCGCACGGAGGGTGAGCGCCTCGTCGGGCGCTTCGACATCGTCCTCGCGGATCCTCTTAAAGATGAGGTCGTGGCCTCGAGTGAGGCCACGACCTTCACGGCCGATCTAGCTGACCGATGCGCTTACGGGTGTGACGTTGATCGCCTCAGGACCCTTGGCGCCTTCGCGCTGCTCGAACTCGACGCGGGCACCCTCGGTCAGGCTCTTGAAGCCCTCGCCGGCGATGTTGCTGTGGTGCACGAAAAGATCTTTCGTGCCCTCTTCAGGGGTGATGAAGCCGTACCCCTTGCTGTCGTTGAACCACTTGACGGTTCCGGTTGCCATAAAAACACCTCCCTCAAACTTCACGAACAAGTAAGGAAGGCGTAGAACGCGAACCCGGACTCGCTCTTGATGTAGTTGGAAGCGTAGCACGGCCCGAAGGGAGAACCGCTCGCCGGCCGGGAACACCGGAGGCCCGGGTGGTGTAATGGGAGACCGGCCGAGCGCGGCATGTTCGGCTGCCCCACAATGACCGAGCGCCGTGCGACTCCCTAGTCCCCTCTGGAGCAAGTCGCCGCTCCTGCTCCTGCGCTATCCGGCGCTGTTCGGGGCGCTCGCGGGCGGCTTCTTCCTCCTGGCCCTCGCGATCGCGTCCAACCCCTTCTTTGTCTCGGCGGCCGGCAGCTCGGCGCTCGTGACGAAGATCGATGACGCCACCGAGTTCGGCGCCGGGGCGACGCTCTCGACGACTGCCGCGCTCTTCGAGACGCGCGGCCCGGAGGACGACCCTCATCTGTCGTATCCGCCCCGCGACCGAGTCCTGCGCCGCGAGCTGGCGGGCATCCCGCACCTGGCTCAGCCGGTCTTCACGATGATGAGCCCGTCCGTCGCTGCCGGCGCCTCCCCAACCGCCGAGGACCCGGTCGAGGTCCGCTTCTTCTCACGCACCGAGGCACTCGAGCACGTTCGCAAGCTCGACCAGGCCGCCGACGAAGGCGTGTGGATGCCGGCCACGACTGCGAAAGAGCTCGGTGTCGAGGCGGGAGACACGTTCGCAGTCGGGCTGGGAACCGCGGCGCGGACGATTCGGGTGCCGATCGCGGGAACCTACCGAGCGCTGCGCCTGGAGCCGCTGACGCCGTACTGGCGCTCGATGGCGGCCGAGATTCGCGCCCGGCCGCCCGACTACTTGCTCCCCCCTTCGCTGCTGATCGCGGACACGGACACCGTTACGGCGCTGATACGGCGACTCGATCTGAGGACGGCGACGTATCGCTGGGAGTACCCCCTCGCCGAGAGGGATCTGACCGTCGACGAAGCCACGAGCCTGACGGCCGACTTCAAGACCGTCGAGAACAAACTCAACACGCCCGGGTCGGCGCTCAACAGGGCGTTCGAGTGCGCGGGCCTGTGTTCGTTCTTCGGTGAGACGTACGAGTTCTCGACGCTGCTTCCGCTCGCCGTCACCGCGGCCGAGGACACGACCGCTGCCGTCGGCGCGCCCGTCGACCTGCTCGCCAACGCAAGCTCCCTCGTGGGCTTCGCCTTGATCGCGGCCGCGGGTGCTTTCGTCGTCGCGCGCAGACGGCAAGAGATGCAACTCCTGCGGGTGCGTGGGCTCGGGTCAGGCGTCGCAGCGGGCCGGATGTTCGTGGAGGCGTTCCTTCCTGCGATTCTGGGTTCCGCGGCAGGTGTCGTGGCCGCCTATTTCATCGTCGCCGGAATCGGGCCTCCGGGGCAGGTCGAGGACAGCCAGATCGTCTCCGCGTTCGTCGCCGTCGCCGCGCGCGTGCCGATCGCCCTCGTCCTGCTCGCGCTCGTGGCCGCCCTCGCCGCTCGCCCGCCGCGCAGGGACGCGGTTCTCCGTTCGCGCTTTGCGCGTGTTCCGTGGGAGGTGCCGGTTCTGATCGTCGCGGCGCTCCTCTTCGCGCGCCTCCTGGATGCCGGCGCCGTTTCCGGAGACGAGGAGGGCGCACAGGGGCCGACGACCTACCTGCTCCTCTTTCCCCTCGTCTTCACCGCAGGCGCCGCAGGCCTTGGAGCCCGCCTCGTCGGCCGGCTCGCCGTCGTGTGGCGCGATCGCGTCACACGCGGCGCGTCGAAGGTCGGCTATCTCGCCGCACACCGCCTCGCGGGCAACGGGCGGCTCGTCGGCGCGCTCATCACCGCCTGTGCGGTCGCCTTCGGGACCTTCCTGTACGCCGAGACCATCGTCTCCTCCTACAGGTCGACGATGGAGGCTCGCTCGCTCCTGTCGGTCGGTAGCGACGTTCGCGGAACGATCAGCTTCGACCGGGAGACACCGCAGCCGTTCCCGTACCCCATCACGAAGGTGTCTTCGCTCACCGACGAAGCAAGGATCTCGACGAACAGCTCAGTCGACTTCGTCGCGGTCGAGTCGCGTTCGTTCGCACGTGCCGCGTACTGGGACGACCGCTACGCCTCGCGGCCGCTGTCGGCGCTCATGGACTCCCTGCGGGAAGCCGGCAGAGAGGTACCCGTCCTGCTCGTCGGTCCCGTCGACTTCGAGTCGGACGTCGTCGAGGTTCGCGGCGTCTCCATCCCGGTGCGAGCCATTGGCGAGGCGCGCGCGTTTCCGAGCGTGGCCCGCTCCCGACCGATTCTCGTAATCGACAGTGACCGTCTCGCGGAGTTCGTTGCTGCGGAGGGCGAACCGAATCCCTTCGACGGGCCGAGCGCCGTCACGGAGCTCTGGGTGAAAGGAGACTCGCGCGGCGCGTCGCGCGCGCTCGAGGCGTCGTCCGCAAGACCGTTTCCTCTCCTGACCGCAGAGGAGGTGCGCGACACGCCCGCGATCACCGCGTTCACACGGGCATTCGCGTTGCTCGAGGCACTCGGCCTCGCTGCCGGCCTGCTCGTCCTGGTCGTCATCGTTCTCTACCTCCAGGCCCGCCAGCGCGCGCGCATCGTTTCGCACCGCCTGTCGCTGCGCATGGGCCTCACTCGTGCCCGCCACGTCCTCGCCCTGTGGACGGAGCTTGCCCTGTTGCTCGTCGTCGCCTCTTTGCTGGCAGCCGGTTTGGCGCTGGTCGCGGCGCGCCTCGTTCTCACGCAGGTCGAGCCGCTGGCGTCACTCACACCCGTGCCCCTGTTCGAGATACCGGTGGCCATGATCGTTGCCACGGTCCTGACGAGCATCGCCGTGGCTGCCGTCGCAGCGCTTCTCCTGGACCGCGCTTCACGTCGCGCTCAGCTCGCCGAGGTCTTGCGTCGTGCCGACTGAGGCGCCGGTCATCTCGTGCGAGGCTGTGAGCAAGACGTACTTCAGCACCTCTGCCCGCGTGGAGGCGCTCAAGGGTGTGACGGCGTCGTTCCCGCCCGGCATCACCGCGCTGGTCGGCCCGTCGGGGAGCGGAAAGTCGTCCCTGCTCCGCATCCTGGCCGGGCTCGACAAGCCGACGAGCGGGCGAGTACTACTCGGCGATCGAGACATCACGGCGCTCTCGGAACCGCGACTCCTCGCGCTGCGGCGCGCGGTCGTCGGCTATGTGTTCCAGCGGCCGGCGGACAACCTCGTCCCCCACCTCACTGTCGCCGAGCACATCCGGCTTGCCAACCACCTCGGCCCAGGAGCCGAGGAGCAGTCGCGGACCCTCCTCGACCAGCTCGGACTGCGGCCACGCGACGACCACCGGCCGGCCGCCCTTTCGGGCGGCGAGCAGCAGCGCGCGGCGCTCGCGTTTGCGCTGGCCGCCGGGCCGCGCATCATCCTGGCCGACGAACCGACCGCGGAGCTCGACCGCCGCTCGGTCGAAGACCTCGTCGGCCTCGTACGGGATCTGGCCGCTCTCGGCGTCACGTTCGTGATCGCCACGCACGACCCGGCCGTGATGAGCATCGCGACGCACGTCGTCGAGCTCGAGCACGGTCTCGTCAAGGCGGAGTCCGACGCAGTCGGCAGGGAAGAGATCGGCGTGGTCACGACGCCGCTTCGAGCCGAGATCGCGCGACCCGCCGTCGCCCCGGTTCTGACCGCGACGGGGCTCGACAAGACGTACACCCGAGGCGGCGAGGCCATCCACGCGCTACGCGACGTCGGTCTTCACGTGCACGCCGGCGAGCTCGTCGCGGTCGTCGGCCCCTCGGGCTCGGGCAAGACGACGCTTCTCAACGTGCTGGCCGGCTGGGAACAGCCCGACCGGGGCGAGATTCAGTGGGGTCGGTCGCGGGATGTTCGCGGTGAGCCGCCGTGGAGCCTCCTGGCCGTCCTGCCGCAGAAGTTCGGTCTCCTCGACGAGCTCAGCGTGCGCGAGAACATCACGTACCCGGGCCGGCTCGCAGACGAGCTTCCGTCCGCTCGTGGCCGTGTGGACGCGCTAGCCGGCGACCTCGACCTGACCGAGACGCTCTCTCGCCTGCCCACCCAGACCTCGGTCGGACAGCAGCAGCGCACCGGACTCGCGCGCGCGCTGATCATGGGGCCCACGGTCCTGCTCGCCGACGAGCCGACCGGTCATCAGGATGCCGGCTCGGCCGAGCGCATCATCAGGGCGCTGCGGGAAGCGGCGGAGACGGGCACGGCCTGCGTGATCGCAACGCACAACCTTGATGTCGCTCGCGAATGCGACCGCATCCTCGAGATGGAGGGCGGCGAGCTAAGGGGCGAGTAGTCCCGTCTCGCGGAACTACGCGCAGTTCGTGCTCGAGAAGAACCCGACGTTGCTCCTCGGCGGGAAATCCTTCGGTGGCTGCGCGATGATCGCGAGGTCTTCGCTTGCCCCGTGTGGCGCCCCCGCCTGAATGACGTCGTAGACGACAAACTGTGCCGTGCAATTGGCGCTGGCGCTTGGCCCCGCTGCCGCTCCAGTCGCTGGTACAGCGCTCGCGAACGCGCACAGGGTTGCGAAGACGATTGCCGTCATCCGTTTCATGTCTTCCTCCTAAGCCGCAGGTTCGCGGGCATGATCCCACACCCGTCTAGCAAGGACAAGCGACAAAAAGCGGCATCGTCTCGATGTTCTCATCTCCCAGGGAGAGAGCGAGTTCTTTTCTTGGCAGACGAGCCTGCGACCGACGAAGCTTGGGGGGAGCCGAGGCGCGGCGATTGGGAGTCTGCGGCAACCTCCCCAATCGCCTTCGCAGCGGGGAGAACACTGCCGCCTCGGCTCACCCCACGGAATAGCACAGACCTACCCATCAGGGAGCCCCGAATTACCCGAAAGACCAGTGTTCAGCTGGGCCGCCGAGAGCTTCTCTCTGATTGGGGGCAGGGCGGCTGTGGCGGCTCTGCCCCCACCACCACCGCTGCAACCGGGCTACCCGAGGCTTAGGCGCCGCCGCGTTTCCGCCCGTGGTAAAGCCGCCGCTTTTCGCATTGGCTGCCCGTGACCGAGAGCGGCGTCTCAGAGTGATTACGAGCGCTTGACAGGGGCGCCGCCGCTCGCCCCGGCGTCCGCCCCGATGCCCTCCCGATCCTCGCGCAATGCCATCCTGACGTCCCGTTCGTCCACCATGAGGGACTTCGTGGCCGACTCGAGCAATTCGAGCTGCTCCTCGAGAATCGGCACGCGCTCGGGCGGGGCGACCGTAAGTAGATCGTTCAGCGCTGATTTCAGTCGGCGTGCCACTTGGGGGGAACCAGCGCCGGTCATGCGGATCTCGTCGAAGGCAAGATGCACATAGGCCTCCCAATTCATCGTCTTCACGATCAGACGCACCTCGCCTGCTTCGTCGCGATGGCGACCGTCCGGGAACGGGCGCCGAGCAAGCTGCCGCAGGCCCTCGTGCAACCGGTCGATCGCTTGCACAGCAGTTGTCGGATCCTGGAAAGGCGACTCCGAAAGCGAACGCTCGGCGATGTCAACGAGCATGCGAAACCCGTATGCGACATCTCGGTCGAGCGTCGGCTCCAGCCTCAGGACAAGACCCCCAACGACCCGCTTTTCGTCCAGCCTTGACTTGTCGCCGTAAACAACAAAGAGTGGGGCGCCAGCGAGGACAAACTCACCCAGCGCCGGGACTAGCTCGAGAACGCAGTCGGCCTGCCGAGCTTCCTCTGCAAGGAACTCGTATCCGATCACCGTGATCACACCCGATTCCGGTGCGAGAATCGTGTGATCGTCGCCCCGTGAGAGGTTTCTGTCGCCGCCGCGTTCGGGGTAGATGCGGTCGATCAACTTTCGCGTGTCCTTACCTACGAGCTCGATGAGTGCTGACACGCGCAGGGACTGGCCGATGTGGTGCACGTACATGACCAGGACGGCGATGCTGATGAGGACGAGGACGAACGCAGTGACTACGGCAACGCCCGGCACGTTCCCCTGCCGGTCGCCATTCAGCGTCACCTCGCGAATGGCGAGGACGGCGTGAACGAAGGTCGCCACGAAGAGACCGATAGCGATCTGGCTCGGCTTGTCGCGGAGGATTCGCTGAACGATTCGTGGTGAGAACTGACCCATCGCGAGCTGGACGACGACCATGGTGATGGTCAGCACCAAAGCGGTGAGGCTGACCATCGAAATGGCCACCGTGGAGAGGATGGCGAGCGCGGCGTCGGGCCCTCCAACGAGTCCCGCCGGCACGAGGTCATAATCGAAACGGCGGTCGATCGCGATCGTTCCAAAAGACAAAGCCGCGCCGAGGAGAACGCACAGCACGGGTACGAACCACAGGCTCGACTTGACGCTATTGAAGAGCTTGAAGGCCCTCACAGCGCTCGCGCGCCCTCTCCGCGATCAGCAATCAACTCGTCCTGGACCTCGAGAGCCCGCTCAATCAGGCTTGCGCGCAATTTCGTAGTTACCGAGTGAGCCGACTACTTCCTCGCCTTCGCTGTGCTGGTGCCCGGCTTCCATGAGGAAGTGGTTGTTCCGAGAGACGACGGCTTCCCATTCGCCGAGCGAGACGTTGACCGTGCCCGGACAGTCGTCATCCGCGCACTCACAAAGGAAGGACACGGCTTGAGCGTCCTGCCCCTCACTCTCAACGTCCTCGTGCAAGCGCTCGTTGGCCTCGCGGAATCGAGGCTGGTTCAACTCTCTTCGTGTCTCACGAGCAGGCATCAGGCTAAAAGCGTGCCCCGCCGCTCTGAGCTCTAAGCCTCGTCCTTCCCGCCCAGAGGGCGTACCGCATCAAATACCGCAACTCTTCAGTTTTAGGCCCTCCCTCTCGGGGACGCTCCCTCTTCAACGGAAGAGAGAAAGGGGGTCTGATGGCAACTCGTGCTGAAACGGAAAGCACGGTCGGGCAGCGTGCCGAGCAAACCGGTGTCCGCTTGACCGGCCGGCGCTTCGAGACGAAGTGGGCACCTCTGACCACCGAGTTTTGGGCCATGGTCGGCGTGATCGTGGCGACGCTCATTGCGGCGGCGGTCGCGGACAACTTCGACGCGCCGAGGGCGTGGGTGATTGTGGGCTTCGTGGCCTCCGCCTACATCGTCAGTCGCGGACTGGCGAAGGCGGGTAGCGCACACCGCGACGCTGACGCCTTGCGCGATTAGTGATCCGTCATCTTGGGGCCGAGCGCGCGGCGTCCTTCGGCGGCAGCCGTCGCTCGGCCTCATCAGACATCCATTCACGAAAGGAAGACCATCATGAAGGTTGCGCTGTTTCTCAAGAAACTTGGTTTCAACAGCACGATCATGCACAGTTTTGGCCTCGCCTCGATTGGGGGTGCGCTCTCCTTGTGGGCCGCCTCGGCTGCTCGATCGGATAGGGACGCGAAGGCGAAAAGCCAAAGGCTGGCAACTTTCGTCGGTCTATGGCCGCCGACGTTCTTCCTGCTCGGCAAGGTCTTGCAGGATCTCGAAGCAACTCCGGACGAGCAGGTTGAGCAAGCGCGCATGAAGGCCGCCGCCTAACCGCATGAAGGCCGCCGCCTAAAGCTCGGCAGGAGGCTCTATCCCGCGCTGTTTGGCAGAAGCGTGCGGGGTAGCCATCAACTCAATCGAAAAGGGGGAAAGATGATCCTTCGCTACGACCGGATTGCTATGGAGCTGCCACCGCCGTCTGATCCGGATCCCGCAGGCGCCGCCGCCGTCCAGGAGTTGATGGGCGGCCGCTTCGGCGAGATGTCGACGTTCCTGAACTACACCTTCCAGTCGTTCAACTTCCGCAACCGCCAGGGCGCGCGGCCTTTCTACGATCTCATCGCCAACATCGCGGCCGAGGAGTTCGGCCACGTCGAGCTCGTCGCGACGGCAATCAACACGATGCTGACCGGCGCCTCGCCTTCCTCGAACGGCCGCTCCAAGGTCGATGTCACCAAGAGCCCGCTCGCGGACGTCAAAGGAGTCGGCAACCCTCATCACTTCCTCGCTGGTGGTCAGGCAGCGCTCCCCCAGGACTCGAACGGCCGACCGTGGAATGGGGACTATGTGTTCTCTTCGGGTGACCTCGTGGAGGACCTGACACACAACTTCTTTCTCGAGACGGGGGCGCGCAACAACAAGCTCAAGGTCTACGAGATGGTGGAGCACCCCGCGGCCCGAGCCTTAACCGGATACTTGCTCGTCCGGGGAGGAGTTCATCAGATCGCGTACGCCCGGGCTATCGAGAAACTCACGGGAGCAGATCTCACGAAGATGTTCCCCACACCGCGGATTCCCACGGAGAAGATTCCCGAGTGCCAGCCTCACATCGAACGCGGTGATCATCTGCGGCTCTACCGGTTCTCTCTCGAGGACTACCTGGAGCTGCCGGCGGTTTTCAACGGGCCCAGCCCGGAAACGGGCGAAGATCTCGTCGTCTTCGAGGATCCACCCGAGGGTGTTCTTCCTCGCGACTTGCCGGCTCAGCCCGCCGTGTTCGCCCCGGGCTACACACCCGAGGAGATTTCTGAGATTGCGATGAAGCTGCGGCAGGATGTTGGCCTTCCCCAAGAACCGACGGGTTTGGTCGCTGATTTGAAGGAAGCAACGAAGCGATCGGCCAAGAAGGCCACGTCCCGCTCGCGGTCAGGTTCTCGCAAGTAGTTGGCAAGAAGGGATCGGGCCGCCTCCGTGCGGCCCGATCCGCGTGGCGCCTGGGTAGCGCGCCCGCCGCGCCGGCGGTCCCTGCCTTTGGGTCAGCCGACTAGCTCGGCCCCAATACCGGGATTGATGGCCCGCCAGACGTCGAGATGGAGTTCGATGTCCCGCCGCCCCTCCGGAAGGCCATCCGTGCGGGACACCTCGACCATGCTGCCGCCTGCCCGCTGCGCGGTGAAGCCCGAGCGGTGGAAGTGGAGACAGAGGTCGTCCACGAAGGAATCGTCAGTGAGTCGAATCAACATCAGCCGGGATACCGTTTCCGCCTGGCCCCGACTTACAAACCCGATCGTTATGCGAACATCTGTACGTCGGGAGCTGGACGACGATCGTGAGGGGCAGCCGAGCAGCTGCCCCTCACGAAGGTTTTCAGTCGCAGGCCACCGACGGTTGCGTCGGAGGATATGGGTCGACGCCTTCGAGCGCCCACGCGAACACGACCGCGATGCCCGCCAGATCGCACTCCGACAGGGTCGGCACGATTCCGTTGCTCCAGTGCCAGCCGTAACCCATTAGGTCCGTCGACTCGGTCAGCGGCTGGGCATGCCCGAGCCCGAGCGCGTGGCCGAGCTCGTGCATCGTCACGTAGTAGAGATACTGCGCTGGGTACGTGAACCCGATGGGCCGCGGTAGATCCGAGCGCACGATGACATTCGGACACGAGTGCGCTCCGCAGATCGCGTATCCGCCGAACACCGTCCCGCCCGCCGTGGGGTTGTAGTGCAGCACGATGTCGGCCTTGTGCCTGGCCGTGTACTGGTCGGTCACGTCGGTGAGCGTGATCAGCCCGTCGAACTCTTTCTGCAGCGCGTAGTTCCAGTCGGCGATCGCCTGATGCACCGCAGCCAGTGACTCCTCGTCGACGTTCGGATGCGCCTGCACCGCCACCGTCAGGTCAGTGTGATCCCACCAGTAGCCGGGGTAGGTGTACGCGCCGTGCAGGAGCAGGACGCTCTCCGTGTCCGGCGGTGTCGGTGCCGGTCGTAGGGGCGTCACCGCCTTTGCAGCAGCTGCCGTGGCGGCGGCCACGAGCAACGCCAACAGAAGCAAGAGCGTCGTCTTCTTCATGCTCAGCCCTCCATCTAGGGGATCCGACGAGCTACACGTCCCCGGAGCCGGAACAGCCAAACCAGCGGCAGGCGCCACCTTTACTGAGACCACACCGAGGCCACACGGGAACGACGTTCAACAGCATCTACGGCAGGGACGAACCGCTTGGTTAAGCCAAACCCGCGTCGCTCCTTGCCCCCTGCGTTTCCGCGCCGGAAAGCGCCGACGTTGGGCTTTGCAGGGGATTCGGCCCCGGCACGGTCTTCGATGCCACACCGGGGCCACACCGGGGACGTTCGATGTCGCCTTCTCGTACAGCGCGACACAGATGGATTAGCCGGAGGGCGGCCGGCACACGCGCGCAGCCGCCGTCGATGCAGGTAACGCTAGATGCAGCGGATAATCGACTGCTCCACGCTCGCAGTCACTTCGCCCTTCGCATTCACGGTGATGTGAATGACGTCCGTCTGGAGAAAGTTCGCGGCGCCCCCGCTTCCGATGATCTTGAAGCTGTTCACGAACGTATCGGAGATGCCGCCCTTCGCCCTGATAGTCGTCGTCCCGCGGGTCACACCTGTGGCGTGATAGGTCGCACCGCTCGTCAGTCCAACGCCCGTGATCCCTTGGGGATTGAAGTGGAATCCGATCTGGACGTTGCCGCGTGGGGTCTCAGTGAAGCTGAACTTGGCGAGGAGCGTGCCACTGAGATGGATCGCCTCGCCGCAGGCCTCTTCGGGGGCAAGCACCATGTCGAACGGGATCTTCTCGGTGACGGCAGTCGCCGATGCCGACGTGACGGCCAGCAGGCCGTACGCAACGACCGCGAGCAAGATGATCAGACGCCGCAGCATGATCTCCCTTCCTTTCGTTTGTGGCGGGAGTCTCTAGCCCGCCTGCGAGCGCGTCAAGCCTTGCTCCGGTCTTGCGTTCTCACTAAGGCGAAAACACGTTTCGAGCGCCCGTGCCCGCTAACGGCGCTTGCGGGAGGGCGACGGCGGGCTAGGGTGAGGCGGTGGCCGCCTCGGAGTGGACGGTGCGCGAATCGAAAAGAGTGACGGCGAGCTCGGAGAGCATCGGGGCCTCGTGGTCGGTTCGGTGCAGCGCTCGGGACGGTCGAGAGACCGTGACCATCGTTGAGGTCGAGCTCGCGGTAATGAGCCGGCTCGCGAAAGGCTCCGTCGCAAAGGACACGCGAGCGGCCCTAACAACCCAAGGTCGAGGCCCCGTGGAGACCTTCGTCAAGCGCGGGGATGATCCACCGGCTCGGATCGTCTGCTCAGCGTCTGGCTGTGAGGCGCGCTAGGAGAGGGCCGGCGCGGCCTGCCGAGCCTCTCGCTCAGCTGCGAGGGAGGACGAAGAACGCGATCGCTGCGAACTGGCAGCTGGCGGCGGCGAGCGTGAACACATGGAAGAGCTCGTGGTAGCCGAAGACATGTGGTGCGGGGTCGGGGCGGCGTCGCGCATAAACGATCGCACCTGCCGAATACAGGAGTCCGCCAGCAACGACGAGAATCAGGCCGACGACTTGGACCTTCAAGAGCTGTGAGAAGGCGATTACGCCGATCCATCCGAGACCGAGACCGATGGCGACCGAAAGCCACTTGGGCGCACGCACCCAGAAGAGCTTGAGCAGGATCGCGGCGACTGCGCCGCTCCAGACGACCGCCAGCACCGGCACCGCCCACCCCTTCGACATGACCAGCAGACCGAACGGCGTATACGTCCCGGCGATGAGCAAATAAACACCCGCATGGTCGAGCCGCGCCAGCCACGATCGCACCTTCGGGGTCCACATCGGCCGGTGATAGACCGCGCTCGCCCCGAAGCAGCCGACGAGGCAACTCGAGAACACGATCGCGGCCACCCGAGCCCTGCCAGGGTCGGCCGTCAGCACAAGCGGCAGGCCGAAGGCGATGGATGCGTAGAACCCGAACTCGTGGAACACTCCCCGCAGCTTCGGCTTGACGCGAGGTTGCGGAACCATCGCCGCACTGTACGTAGGTCGCCGACGCAGCGCGAGGGACCAGCGGCCAACCGGCCGGCCCCAAGTAAGGGTCGGTGGCTGAGAGTTCGGCAAGGGCCTCGGTGGGCGAAACGGACACGCAACTTTTGGCCAGTAGACGCCAGCTCTGCCTTGCGCAAGTCTTGGCGCATGGTCGTGTAGGGAGTCGTTAGTTCAGAGATCGAGCCCCTGTCCTCGTCTCTCTTCGCGGCCGGCCCCTGCCTGCAGCCGCGGCCTGAAAGACTCATGCGATGCGCGTCGTTTCGTATCCGGAGGCAGACGTGCCGCGCGAGCTTCGCCGGCAGATGATGGCGCTGCAGGAGCAGGCGTGGCCCTCGGGCCAGCCGCTCGACCCAGCGCCGTGGCACGATCCGTCGCTGGACCCGATCTCGCTCCTCCTCCTGGACGACGGCGGCAGCGTGCTCTCAGCCCTCGACATCCTGTCGAAGGACGTCACTCTCGCAGGTGAGACCTATGCCGCGAGTGGAATCAGCGCGATGGTGACCGATGAGGGCGTGCGTGGGCAGGGCCACGGGCGTGCGCTTGCCCGTGTAGCCCGCGAGACGATGGCGTCGAATGGAGTCGACCTCGGCATCTTCACGTGCGACAGCCATCTGAAGAGGTTCTACGAACGGGCCGGGTGGGAGCATTTGCCGGGGACCGTGCTCGTCGGAGGGACGCGGGAGGAGCCGTTCCCGAGCGACCAGTTCGACAAGGTCACACTCGCGGCGCTCTTCTCGGAAAGAGCCAGGGCGGCGAAGATGGACTTCGTTGGGGCCCGGATCGAACTGTACTCAGGAGCGATCGACAAGCTCTGGTGATGAAAGACGGAGCTGCAGCGCTCGCGAGGGTGTGCGAGCGCGGCATCGCCGCGAGACGTAATACACAGGGGTCGGAGGTCGCCTCACAGCCGGCACGAGCCTAGACGCCACGGAGGTCGTCGCCCGCCGCTCGGGGGTGACCAGCCGGAGGCGACGATGGGCGAAGGCCATCGGTTATTGCCATTTCCTTGCCGCTCCGCTCGGCCTCCGGGCCCGACGCCTCCGCGAGACGCGAAAAGCCCTCTAGAGCAGGGCTTTGATCGAGGTGGGCGGTACTGGGCTCGAACCAGTGACCCCCAGCTTGTCGAGCTGGTGCTCTCCCAACTGAGCTAACCGCCCTGGGAGGGCTAGTTTAGCGGAGGGAAGCGTTTGCCTATGAAGTCGCGGGGGTTCTGGAGCTTGCCCCGCAGAGTCACTTCGAAGTGCAGATGCTCGCCGGTGCACGAGCCCGTGCAGCCGGCGTGGCCCAGGATCTGTCCCTTCTCCACCCACTGACCCGGACGCACCGAAGAGCTGTCGAGGTGCGCGTACATCGTGACCAGGCCGTAGTCATGGCGAACCTTGACCACGAAGCCGTAACCGGAGTAGTTGTTCAGCCACCCGACGTGGGTGACCTTCCCCGCCAGAGGGGCGCGGATGAGATCGTGCCCGCCGAGGACGGCGATGTCCGTGCCGCGGTGCATTCGACCCCACCGCATCCCGTAGTCCCAGTAGTTGAGGCCTTTGAGCGGCATGCCGAAGCGCGCCGGCGGCTCTTTCGGCGGCAAAAGGACGTAGTCGGGGATCCGGGCGGCTGCTGACGTGGGGAAGAGCGCCGCTGCGACCAGGCCCCCGACAAGGGCCTTGCGAGCGAACACGAAGGCCCACCGTATCCGCCTCCCCCGGACGAGGAATCCCCCGCCTGGGGGGACTTATCCACAAAAGCCCTGCAAATGAGCAGGCTGTAAGAAATTTGTGTCTACCGGAGGTTCTCGGTCCCGGCGTCGGTCATCCGACGCGCTCGAGCGGGGCGTAGTCGAGCATGAGCCGCCGCTCGACGCCGTCGTCGGCGAACCGGACCGTGACGACGCCGTCGGCTTCGATGCGGGTGACGATGCCCTCGCCAAGTGTGGAATGCCGGACGGTGTCGCCGGTCGAGAGCTCCGGGAACGAGCGCTTCGGCTTCACCGTCGGCGAGCCGTAGCCCGACCACGACGCCGGCCGCAGGCGGTCGCGCTCGATTTCCTCCTGCGGGAGCTCGTCGAGGAAGCGGCTCGGCAGGTTGTAGCCGCGCGAGCCCCACAGCGACCGTGCGGCCGCGTGCGTGAGCGCGAGACGCTCTTTCGCGCGCGTGAGGCCCACGTAGCAGAGCCGCCGCTCTTCCTCGAGCCCCTGTTCCTCGAGCGAGCGCGAGTGCGGGAAGACGCCCTCCTCCATCCCGATCAGGAAGACGGCACGAAACTCGAGCCCCTTCGCGTTGTGGAGGGTCATGAGCGTCACGAGGCTCTGCTCCTCCGCCAGCGCGTCCTGGTCCGAGTAGAGCGAGATCTGCTGCAGGAACTCCGACAGGCTCGGCTCCGCCGCCGTCTCCTGGTACTCGCGCGCGACACCGACGAGCTCCATGAGGTTCTCCATGCGCCCTTGCGCCTCGATCGTCCGCTCGGCCTCGAGCGCCTCGAGGTAGCCGCTGCGCTCCAGCACGCGCTCGACGAGCTCGAGGACCGACAGCTCGAGCGCTCCCGCCATCAGGGACTCGAGCAGGCCACGGAAGCGCTGCACGGCCTTGAGCGGCGCGGCGCCGACGCCGGCCTCGTCGGGACGCGCGAGCGCCTCCCACACGGAAATCCCTTGCGCATCGGCGAAGGAGGCGAGCCGTGCGAGCGAGGAGTCGCCGATCCCCCGGCGCGGACGGTTGGCGATGCGCGCGAGCGAGACCGCGTCGTACGCGTTGTCGATCACCTGCAGGTACGCGATCGCGTCTTTGATCTCGGCGCGCTCGTAGAAGCGAGGGCCGCCGATCACCTGGTAGGGAACCTCCTGGCGGACGAGGACGTCCTCGAGGACGCGCGACTGCGCGTTCGTCCGGTAGAAGACGGCGATCTCGGAGCCGGCGAACCCCTCCTCCGCGAGCGCCGCGATCTCAGCGGCGACGAAGCGCGCCTCGGCGTGCTCGTCCTCCACCTCGACCACTCGTACCGGATCGCCGTCGCCGAGCTCGCTCCACAGATTCTTCGGCTTGCGCTCGCGGTTGTTCGCGATGACCGCGTTGGCGGTGCGCAGGACCGCGTTCGTCGAGCGGTAGTTCTGCTCGAGGGCGATTACCTTGGCGCCGCCGAAGTCGCGTTCGTACTCGAGGATGTTGCGGATGTCTGCTCCGCGAAATCCATACACGGACTGGTCGGGGTCTCCGACCGCGAACACGTTCCCGTGCTTGCCGGCCAAGAGCTGGAGCAGCCGGTACTGCGCGTGGTTCGTGTCCTGGTACTCGTCGACGAGGACGTAGCGGAACGCCTTCTGCCAGCGAGTGAGCGCCTCCGGGAACCGCTCGAGCACCTCGACCGTCAGCATGAGCAGGTCGTCGAAGTCGACTGCGTTCGAGGCGAACAGCCGGCGCTGGTACGCGTCGTACACGTCCGCGACGGTCTGGTCGTAGAAGGAATTGACGCGTTGCCTGTACTCGTCGGGGCTGACGAGCTGGTTCTTCGCCATCGAGATCTGCGAGTGGATGCCGCGTGGCGGGAAGCGCTTCGGGTCGCGGTCGAGCTCCTCCAGGCACGCCTTCGCGAGGCGCACCTGGTCGGCCTGGTCGTAGATCGTGAAGTTCGACCGGTAGCCGAGCCGCGGGGCCTCGCGGCGCAGGATGCGCCCGCACGCGGCATGGAAGGTCATCACCCACATGCGCCGCGCGGTGTCGCCGAGGATCCCCTCGAGGCGCGTCTTCATCTCGTTGGCGGCCTTGTTCGTGAAGGTGATCGCGAGGATCTCGTTCGGCTTCACGCCACACGCTGAGACCAGATGAGCGATGCGATGCGTCAGTACGCGCGTCTTCCCGGAGCCAGCTCCGGCGACGACGAGGACCGGCCCCTCGGTCGCGAGGACCGCCTCACGCTGCGCGGGATTGAGGTCGGCAAGGTAGGTCTCGGGCGAGGAGACGGCCACGCTTCGATGCTACCCGGGGCTTTCCGGGATCGAGCTCAGCGACCTCGGCTGCTGATTTCCTCGAGCGCGCCTTCGACCCACTGCGCCGCCTCCTGAAGCGCGTCGCCGTCGCTCGACTTCAGCACGACCTCGACCTCCGGCCCGTCGGAGAGAAAGCGCGGGTAGCTGCCGACGGTGACCTGCGGATGACGGCGCACCGCTTCTTCGAGCACGCGCACGATCTGCCCCTCCCCAGTCCGATAGCTTCTGCGCCACGACGCGATCGGGCGGCCCTGGAAGCGCTCGGCGATCGAGTCGAACATCGCCTCCATCTCGGGCGGTAGCCCGGGGAAGACGTACACGTTCTCGATGCTGAAGCCGGGCGCGCCGCCGAGTGGGTTGGGGATCGGCTGCGAGCCGTCGGGAAGCTGCGCCCACCGGGCCGCGTAGTCGCCGAGCCCACGCGGCTCGAAGCGGGCGCGAAGCGAAGCGGCGACGTCCGCGATCTCGACGCAGTTGACGCTGAAGGCCGCGGCGACAGCCTCGCGCGTGATGTCGTCCGGCGTGCCGCCGAGCCCGCCGGTCACGAAGACGTAGTCAGCGCGCGGCCGCTCGGCGCAGAGGAAGGCAGCGATCTCTTCGATGTCGTCGCGAACGGAGGCGATCAGCTTCACCTCGACCCCGAGGCCCGCCAGGCGGCGGCAGAGCCAGGGCGCGTTCGTGTCGTCGACGTCCCCGGACAGAAGCTCGTTGCCGACGGTCAGGACGACCGCCGTACGGGGCGCGTCGCTCATGCGGCTTGAGTATAGGCAGCCCCTTTCGCGGCGATGATCGCATCGACTTCTTCGTCGGGATCGCCCGCCTGGCCCGGGTGGCGGCGCCGCTCGGCGACGAGCTCCTCGCCGTTTCGCAGCCGCACCTTCACCCGCGCGGGAAAGACGAGCTCGAGGTCGCCCAGGCGCCACTCGGCGTTGAGCGGGCGGAGCGCCGCGAAGGCGCGCGGCGACATGCGCAGCGTGCGCCCGTAGCTCTTCCAGGTGCCGACGAAGACGCTCAGCCAGTCGACGAGCGCGAGCTCGCGCAGCGCCGCGCGAGAAAGCGGCACGGCGCGCTCGATCGACGCAACCGTGTCGCGCGTGAACTCCGGCTCGTGCCGCAGGCGCACCGAAGGGCCGGGCGGCAGCGGCCGCTCGAGCGTCTGCGGGTTGACGTCGCCGTACGCGAGCGCCACGCGCAGCGAGCGCTCCACGGAGAACTGCGTCGCCACCGGCTCGTCCGCCGGTGCATCCTCGCGGCGCGTCAGCGCCTCCATCGTCAGCGTCGCGGCGCCGGCGTCGACCTCGATGCTCGCGACCGAGTCGCTCTCGAGTGGGCCGAGCTCCGCCAACGCTGCGAGCGCCGCCTGCAGGTAGGCGCAGCCCGGCCGCGGCTTGAAGCAGAGCGTCGAGACGAGCCACCGCTCGCCGAGGCCGCCGAGCAGGCTCGGGAGCGGCGCGAAGCTGGCCGCGGCGAGCCCGTCGACGAGAGCGCGGCGCGGCGGGGCGACTCCTTCGGCAGCGAGCGCGGCGCCGCGCAGGCCCGCAGCGACGGGCCCGGCGATGCGTGCCGGCTTCGCCTGCGTCGCGAGCAGCGCTCCCCAGGTCGGCGAGCAGGGCGCGAGGAACGCAAGCCCCATCGCGCGCGAGAGCGTCTTCGCGTCGTGCCCGGCGCGCAGGCCGGCCGCGAGCGCCGCTGCCGGCCCGTGGATGAAGGTCCAGACCCTGGCCGCTCGAGGGGGCGAGCAGGCAGGCGGCCCCGAGCCGCAAGCCGAGCTCCGCGGCGGCGACGTGCGCCTCCTCGTGCCCGCCCGCGACGACCGCCGCCGAATGCCCGGGATGACCGAGAAAGCCGTAATCGTCGTAGTCGAGGAGAACCGAGAGGCCCGCGTCGCGCTCGTGGCCGGGATTCGTGACCCGTTCCCAGTGGCGTCCCGACCGCGTGCGCCACGCCGCCGCGATGGCGGCGCGCACACTGTCACGCTCTCGCGCGGCCGCCTTGCGGACCGTGGCAGGCAGCTGCTCGGCCCGCAGCGAGACAGCCCACTCCGCGATCTCGTCGAACGAGACCATTCCGGAAGAACCTAACTCGCGGTCAGGATGAGATCCGCGTTGACGGCGTGGACCGCGGCGCCGGCTGTGGTGAAGTCGACGATGCTCACGCCCCCGTAGTCCTGCGGGAGCCTGAAGATCTCCTCGTCGGGGAGGGCGAGCGCCGTGGCAAGAACGGCCCTGATCACACCTCCGTGCGCGACCAGCGCGACGACCGAGCCGAGATGCGCCGCCCGAATCTCCGCGAGCGCCGCGAGCACTCGGGCGCGTAGGTCAGAGAAGCTCTCTCCTCCCGGAAAGCGGACGGCCGTCGGGGTGTCCATCCAGGCGCGGTAGAGCGCCGGCTCGCTCGCCGCGATTTCCTCGTACGTTCGCCCTTCGAACTCGCCGAAGTCGATCTCCGAAAGCCCTGGGTGCTCCGTCGGCTCGAGATCGAGACGCGCGCCGATGAAGCGCGCAGTCTCGAGTGCGCGGCGCTGCGGGCTCGAGAACAGCGCCTCGACGCCGAATGAGGCAAGGGCGGTCCCGAGGGCATCGGCGTGGCGGCGCCCGCCGTCGGAGAGGTCGACGTCGAGCCTCCCGTAGCAACGTCCACGCGCGCCGGGCTCGGGCTCGGTGTGACGAACGAGGATGACCCGCGTCGTGGTCACGCGGTCGCGACCGCCCCGACGAGGCCGAGCGTCGTCGTGATCTCGACGGCGGCGCCGAGCACGTCGCCGGTCACGCCTCCGAACCGCGCGCGCGCAACGAGAGCGCACACGAGCACGGACACGGCCCCCGCGCCGAGCAGCGCCGCCGAGCGGCCACCGGCCGCGACCACCGCGACGGCGATGCCGAGGACGAGGCCGGCCAGGAGTATCGGCGTGCGGGCACCGTCGGTCAGGGCGCGTCCGCTGCCCGGTCCAGACCGCGCGTACGGAAGCAACGCGAGCGCGAGCGGCGCCGATCGCCCGGCCGCCCACGCTCCCACGAGCAGGAGCACCGGTTGCTCGAGCTCGAGGGCGGCGACGACAGCGGCCACTTTGACGACGAGGTCGAGCACGAGCGCGACTGCGCCGAAAGCGCCGATGTGAGCGTCGCGCATGACCTCCAGCGCGCGCTCGCGCGTCCGCGCGCCGAGGCCGTCGGCTGTGTCGGCGAGCGCGTCGACGTGAATCGCTCCGGTGAGAACCGTCTCGACCGCGATCGCCAGCGCCGCCGCGACGAACACCGGAAGCACGTCCTCGAGCGCGACGGCCGTCACGCCCACGGCAGCCCCGATCCCCGCTCCGACGACGGGAAAGAAGACGGCACCCCTCGCAACGTCGAGCTCGTCCAGCCTGTACCGGCGCCCGAGCGGAACGATCGTCAAGAAGGTGAGCGCGGCGGCGGCCGCGCGAGCGGCTCTACACACCGGCATCGGTGACGTTCGCCTCCTCGAAGGTCGCCATGCCGGCCAGGAGCGCGACCGCGGCGTGGATGACGGGCAGAGCGAGCGCCGCGCCGCTCCCCTCTCCGAGGCGCAGGCCGAGGTCGAGGAGGGGCCGGAGGCCGAGCTCCGCGAGGACGAGGGCATGACCCGGCTCCGGCGAGCGGTGCGAGGCGATCATCGCATCGACCGCCAGCGGCTCCAGGCGAGCGGCGACGAGCGCCGCCGCGCCGGTCACGAAGCCGTCGAGCAGGACGGGAACCGACTGCGACGCACCGCCGAGGCAGAGGCCCGTAAGAACGGCGATCTCGAAACCGCCGAGCGCGGCGAGCACGGCGACGGGGTCGTCAGGGTCGGGAGCGTTCCGCTCCAGCGCGCGTTTCACGACGTCGATCTTGTGCGCGAGCGTCTCGTCGTCGATGCCCGTGCCTCGTCCGCACACCGCCTCCGGCGCCGCCGGGAGCAAGGCCGCGCAGAGGGCGCTCGCCGAGGTGGTGTTGCCGATGCCCATGTCGCCGACCGCCAGGAGGTCGAAGCCGTCGCGCACGAGCCGCTCGGCCGTGGCAACGCCGGCCTCGAGCCCGGCGAGGGCCTGTTCGCGGGACATCGCCGGGCCTGCGGCGAAGTTCGCAGTCCCGGGGCCGAGCCCGAGCGAGCGAACCCCTTCGGTCGGCTCCCCCGCGACTCCCGCGTCGATCAAGTAGAAGGCCGTGCCGAACTCGCGCGCGAGGACGTTCACCGCCGCCGTACCCGCGACGAAGTTGGCCATCATCTGGCGCGTCACTTCCTGTGGGTAGGCGCTCACGCCTTCCGTGGCGACTCCGTGGTCACCGGCGACGACGACGAGCGCAGAGCGCGGTCGGTCCAAGTGCGCCGTCCGCCGGATCGAAGCGATGCGACAGACGAGCCGCTCGAGCTCGCCGAGACTTCCTCTCGGCTTCGTCTTCCTGTCGAGCGCCCGCTGAACCTCTGCTGCGGCGGCCGCGTCGGCGCCGGCGATCTGCTCCAGGACGGCCTGCAGTGCCGTCACGCAGGCGGCGCGCCGAGATCGAGCGCACGCCCCGCCACGATCAGTTGCGCAGGCTCTGCTGCTTCTGCAAACACGGCGTTCACGCGACCGAGGACGTCGCGGTACGTGCGCCCGAGCTCCGTTGCAGGGACGACGCCGAGACCGACCTCATTGCTCACGGCGACGCTCGGCGAAGAGCGCTCGGACAAGAGAACGGCGGCGGCGCGCGCCGCCTCCAGGATCTCGTCCTCCTTCCACCCTGCCTCCATGACGTTCGCCACCCACAGCGAGAGACAGTCGACGACGACGAATGCGTTGTTTGGGGTGCCCTTCAGGGCGGCCACGAGCTCGCGGGCCTCCTCCACCGTCGTCCAGCCCGCGGGCCGGTCGCGTCGGTGCCTCTCGATGCGCTCCGCCATGTCGTCGTCACGCGCCTCACCCGTCGCGACGAAGACGACGGGACCGCCCCACGACTGCGCGAGCCGGACGGCGAGCGCGGACTTGCCGCTCCGGGCCCCGCCGAGAAGAAGGCGCAGCGCCATCTAGCTTGTCTGAGCCGGCTCGACGCGCGGCCGCGGGATCGGCACGACGACGACACCGGCGTGGGGGTCGGCGATCACCCGGACCGACGCGCCGTAGTGACGTTCGACGAGCTCCTCGGTCAGCACTTCCCGGGCGCTGCCGCGGGCGACCTCGCGGCCGTCGTCGACGAGCACGAGCTCGTCCGCGTACTGCGCGGTCAGGGTGAGGTCGTGCATGGCCGTAAGCACGGTCAGACCGTCCTCCTCGCGGAGCATCGAGACGAGATCGAGGACCTGTTGCTGCGCGCCGACGTCGAGCGCGCTCGTCGGCTCGTCGAGCACGACGAGGCGTGGCTCCTGCGCCAGGGCCCGGGCCAGCACGGCGCGCTGACATTCGCCGCCGCTCAGGGAGCCGAGCCGCCGTTGCGACAAGGCCGTGATCTCGAGACGCTCGAGGGCGGCGAAAGACGCGACGACATCGCCGCTGCCCGGGCTCGCCGCGTAGCCCATGTGCGGGGTGCGACCGAGCAGGACGTACTCGAGGACCGTCATGTCCGGTGGGATGAGCGGGCTCTGAGGAACGACGGCGATCTTCCTGGCGACGTCCCGCCGCGACAGGGTGTCGAGCTCTTCACCCCACAGCCGCACCGACCCCGTGTACGGCACGAGACCCGAGACCGCGCGCGCGATCGTCGTCTTCCCCGCCCCGTTCGGCCCGATGAGCCCCACCCACCTGCCGTCGTCGACGTCGAGCGAGAAGTCATCGACGACGAGCGTGCCGTCGAGCGTGACCGACACGTGGTCGAGGGCGAGGACCGTCATGTCTGCACCGTGCGACTCGTGCGGAGCACGACGGCGAAGAACGGCGCGCCGAAGAACGCGGTCACGACGCCGATGGGAAGCTGCGCCGGCGCGACGACCGTGCGGGCAAGCAGGTCGGCGAGCACGAGAAAGCCCGCGCCAAAAGCGAGCGAAAGAGGCAGCACGACCCTGTAGCTCGTCCCGACGACGAGACGAATCGCGTGCGGGACGATGATGCCGACGAAACCGATGAGCCCGCTGAGGGCAACAGCCGCAGCGGTGCCGAGCGTCGCCGCCCCGACGACGACGAGACGGACCTTCGCGACCCGAACGCCGAGGCTCGTCGCTTCCTCGTCGCCCACGGCCATGACGTCGAGCAGCCGACGGTGCAGAAGAAGGACGACGGAGCTCAAGACGACGTACGGGAGGATGATGGCGACGTCGCGCCAGCCGGACGTCTCGAGCTGCCCCAGGATCCAGGCGTACACCTCCTGCACGGTGTCTGTGCGGTGCTGTTGCACGTAGGTCTGGAGCGCGGTGAGAAACGCAGCCACCGTCACGCCGGCCAGGATGAGCGTCGCGGTGCTGCGGCCGCCCACCGAGCTCCCGAGGACGTACGCGGCGGCGACGCCCACCACGGCGCCGACGAACGCCGCCGCCGGACGCAGGTCGCGACCGACGCCGAGGTCTTGCCCGTACGCGATCACGAGCGTCGCCCCCAGCCCGGCCCCGGCCGCAGCGCCGAGCAGGTACGGATCGGCGAGCGGATTCCTGAAGACGCCCTGGTAGGCCGCACCGGCCGACGCGAGCATGGCCCCGACGAGCAGCCCGAGGGCGACGCGCGGCGCCCGCAGCTCCCACAGGATCGCGTCCTCGGTGCCCGTGAGCGGCGAGGAGATGCCGAGGAACGGCAGGTGGCTGCCAAGCTCGCGCAAGATGGCGCCCGCGCCAAGGCCGACAGGCCCGAAGGCGAGGCCGAGCACGGCGGACGCGACCACGAACACGATCGCGGCCACCAGCCACAGCGGCTTCAGCGCTTTGACCTGAGCCGGGTCGTGCGCGTCGGTTCGACGCGCGACCGGTGGCGTCGCCGCTTCCTGCACTACGCCCCTTCCACGTCGACCGCGGCGCCGGCGATGAGCTCGACGAAGTCGACAGTCCGCGGGCCCCAACGAGAGGCGATGTCGTCGTCCGCGGGAACGATGTTCCCTTCCTGGACCGCGGTGAGCGACTTCCAACCGGGCCGCTTCGCGACGGTCTTGGCGCTTTCCCCACAGCACTTCGTGTCCGACAGGACGATCAGGTCGGGATCGGTCGCGAGGATGTATTCCGCTGACAGCTGTGGGTAGTCGGGCGCGGTGCCACCGGCTTCGTCCGCGATGTTCTCGAGACCGAGCAGCGTATAGACGGATCCGATGAACGTCTCCGAGGTCGCCGAGAAGAAGTCGGGGCCGAGCTCGTGGTACACGGTCGCACCCTCGGCTATCGCCGCCTCTTCGACGAGTGCGTCGATCTCGGCGCTCATGCTCTCGACGAGCTCGGCGGCTTCCTCCGAATGCCCCGTCGCATCCCCGAGCGCGTTCATCTGCTCGTACGCGCCCTCGAGATCCTTGGGAGCGGAGTAGAGGAGCACGGGGATGTCGAGCCGGCCGAGCCCGCTGACCAGCTCACCGGGATCGAAAGCCGCGATGACGAGGTCCGGCTCGTAGCCCGCGATCGCTTCGACGTTGGGCTGGAACCCCGACAGCTTCGTCTGCGGAGCCTCCTCCGGATAGTTCGACTGGTCGTCCACCGCGATGAGCTGCTGGTCGGCGTCGATCGCGAACAACGTCTCCGTGGCCGTTGCGGAGAGCGAGACGATTCGCTCCGGCGGCTGCGGAATCTCGACGCTGCCGTTCTCCGCTTCGATCGTGACCGGGAACGCCGCGGGCCCACCCGTGGTCGCGACGGTCTCGGCCGGCTGAGCGGCGTCGTCGCTGCCGCACCCAGGGGCCAGCAGCACGACGAGGAGCGCCGTCAGTGCAAAGGCTCGGTGAAGCACGTTTCCTCCTTCCGCGAGGGGAACGGATTGGAGGTGGGCGGAGGTCTTCTGACTCGGGGCTCCCTCCCCCGCCGCCTTCCCGGCCTGCGGGCCAGTGGCGTCGTGGCGGGAGAGCATCTCCCCTTACAGCGGCGGGACCGTGCCGGATTCGCACCGGCTTCCCTGTCCGCTCACCTTGTGTGGCGCGAACCGTAGCATTGCCCGGCGATGGTCGCCGCTCGCCTGAACATGTGGTTGCCCGTCGTGATCTGGGCGGCGCTCATCTTCACGATCTCGTCGGTGCCGAGCCTCGACAGCGGCCTCGGCGTGTGGGACACCGCGCTTCGCAAGATCGCGCACGTCGGCGAGTACGCGGTGCTCGGCGCCCTCCTGTACCGAGCCGTGCGCCGCGAGCCGGCCGCCATCCTCCTCGGCTCGCTCTACGCCATCACCGACGAGGTGCACCAGTCCTTCGTCGCCGGCCGCCACGGCTCGCCCGTCGACTGGCTCATCGACACGGTAGGCGTGGTTGCAGGCGTCTTGCTGCTGTCGTGGAGATCGCGATGAAGACGGTTGCAATCGACCTGGACACCGTGCTCGGGGACACGCGCCCGCTGTGGCGTGCGTTCCTGGCCGACGCGGCCCGGCGCTTCGGCTCGATCGCGCGGCTCGACGTCGATCGGCTGCCCGCTGATCGCCGCGAGGCGTCCGCCGCGCTCGACGAGTGGGCGGCACGGGGAGTCGGTGACTGGCGCGGTGCGCTTACCCGCTTCGCCGAGGAGCGCGCCCCGGTGTTCCTACGGCCGAACGCCGAAGCGAATGGCGCCCTACGCTCGCTGGCAGCGGGCGGCTTCCGGATCGGAGTCACGAGCGACGCGCCGAAGGAGCTCGTCGACGTCGCTCTCGTGCACCTCGGTCTCGCGCGCCACGTCGAGATCCTCGACACCGTCGGCGAGGACGCGGTGGCGGTGACGAGCCGCGACGAGCTCGTGCGGCTCGCCGCTTCTAGTCCCAGGTCGCGAACGTCTTCCAGGCCTCGTTGAACGTGGCCTCCTCGACGTCACCTTCGCACGCGTCATTCGCGCAGACGGGCGCGTCCGGCTCCTCGTACGCGGACAGGAGAGCCCTGGCCAGCTCCGCGAGGACGACATCTCTGCCTTCTTCGGTGTAGCTCGGCTCGGCCGCATTCGGCGCCCAGGCAAAACCGATCCGGGGAGCGTACGCGGCGTTCTCGATCGCATGCACCTGCGCCGAGACGAAGGCTCCCATTGTCTCCGCAGAGACGACGTTCGTCTGGCCGATGGCTTCGTGCGGCCAGGCAGCGTTCGCGAGCGGCACGAAGGTACGCTGCAGAAATTCCTGAGCCGCGCCGGCCGACTCCGGAGCGGCATTCGCAAGTGTCAGCAGGTGGAAGAGATACGACTGGAGATGCTCGGTCCTCGTCTCGAGTGAGGCGCCGGCGACGCCCCACGTGAGCGGGCTGGGATAGACCTCCTCGGCGAAGAAGTCGACGTACTTGTCGATCTCGGTCCAGAAATCCTCGTCCTCGAGCCACGCCTTCAGGCTCGCCTTGTAGCCCGCCAGATCAGTCGTGTCGGAAGGGACGAAGATGTTGAAGACGATCCCGCGCGCCTTCGGCATTCCCGGTCCGCCGTCGTACAGACCGCGCATGAACTCGAGCACGTCCTCTCGCCAGCCCGGCTTGTCGGCCAGCACCTCCGGTGAGAGCTCGTTGAACGCCCACGTATCGCCCCCCTCAACGTCGAGTGCCGCATCCCCCATGCGCCGGCGCGCCTCGACGCCCGCTTCGTAGGAGGACTGCCCCGCCTTGGCCGCCCACTCGCGCCAACCGGTCTCGCCCGTGTAGCGAATCTCTGCGACCGGATGGATGCGCGGGCTTGCGTCCCTGACTGCCTGGAACGCGGGGCGAGTCCGCAACCTCGTGCGGTTGGTGTCCTCGGGCGGCACCGTCACGAAGTACTCGAGGCAATCCGAGTCCTCGAGCCCGCGCGCGAGCTCGAGCCATTGCGTGCCGCCCCACAGGACGACCTTCGCCTCTGCCGCGCAGCCTGGAGAAGCGGTCTCGGACGTTTGTTCGCCGCCACACGCCGCCGCGGCGGCGAGCGCTGCGAGCACGACCACGACGCGGACAGCAACCATCCAGACCCTTCGTCGTTGGCGCCAATCTCCGCCTTTCCGGAGTGGTTGTCAAGGCTAAGATCAGGCGCATGGAACGAAAGCCCCTGGACGACCGCCAGCTCGACGCCATCCTCGAGCGCCTCGACCGCCTCTGCGACGAGGTGCACGCCCTCAACCGGCGCTTCGAGACGGCCGAGGGCCTGATCCGGATCGCGCACGAGCTCTCGACCCTGAACGAGTCGCTGCAGACGCTCGCATACGCGGCACTCGGTCAGCAGGCGCCGCAGGTCCGGCGCAAGCGCTCGGCCTAGCGGCCTAGATCGCGGTCGGGTGCCGCGGCTCGTAGAGGAGGACCTCTGCGCCGCCGGGCAGGATCATCGTCACGCCGATCCCGAAGCCTTCGTCCTCCGGCTCCCCGGCGAACTGGATCCCTCTGCCCTCGAGCTCGTGCATCGTCGCGCGGACGTCGTCGCACATGAAGCTCACCTCGCGCCGGACGATGTGCTGGGAGGGATGAACGCCGAGCTCGGCTGGTGGAAGCTTGAAGATTAGCCAGCCACCGCCAGCGTCGACGTGCTCGAAGCCGAACACGTCGCGAAGGATTTCACGGACGGCCTCCGGCTCGGACGTGTAGATGAGCGCGTGGACACCCGTGATCCCCACGCGGCGATCTTAGTCGCTAGCTAGCGGCGGTCAGGCCACCAGCCGCGCTCGTCACGAACGCGGGAGTCGGCTCCGAAAAAATGGGCCACCGGCCCGAGGACGAGCAGTGCAACCAGGAGGAGAAAGATGAATTCCATACCTCCATGGTGCCTGTACCGCCCCGGTCTACCGAGCGATCTTTACGAATTCCAAGGAATCGAGACGATCAGCGGGATGATGAGGATCGCGACGATGTTCGTGATCTTGATCATCGGATTGATCGCCGGCCCCGCCGTGTCCTTGTAGGGATCGCCGACGGTGTCGCCGGTGACCGCTGCCGCGTGCGCCTCCGATCCCTTGCCGCCGTAGAGCCCGTCCTCGATCAGCTTCTTCGCGTTGTCCCAGGCACCGCCGCCGGAAGTCATCGCGATCGCGAGGAAGATGCCCGTCACGATCGAGCCGATCAGCAGTCCGCCGAGCAGGCGCGGCTCGATGATCCCCGCGACGATCGGGAAAACGATCGGGATCGCGCTCGGCAGCATCATCTTCTTGATCGCCTCGCCCGTCACGATGTTTACGGTGCGTCCGTACTCGGGCCGTGCCGTGCCCTCCATGATCCCGGGGATCTCGCGGAACTGGCGGCGAACCTCCTCGACGACCTGCCCGCCCACCCGTCCGACCGCCTGCATGGCGAGCGAGGAGAAGAGGAACGGCATGAGCCCGCCGACGAAGAGCCCCGCGATCACCCACGGGTTCGAGAGGTTGAACTCGACGGAAAAGCCACGGTTCTCGAGCTCGGACGTGAAGCCGTCGAAGAGGACGAGCGCCGCCAGCCCGGCGGAGCCGATCGCGTAGCCCTTCGTCACTGCCTTGGTCGTATTGCCGACGGCGTCGAGCGGGTCGGTGACTCCGCGCACCGCTTCGTCGAGGTCGGCCATCTCGGCGATGCCGCCGGCGTTGTCGGTGACGGGGCCGTAGGCGTCGAGCGCGACGATCAAGCCGGTCATCGACAGCTGCGCCATGACCGCGATGCCGATTCCATAGAGGTCGGCGAGCGAGGCCGCGCCGACGACGCCGGCGGCGATGACAATCACCGGCAGCGCGGTCGCCTGCATGCCGATCGCCAGGCCTTCGATGATGTTCGTTGCGTGGCCCGTCGTCGAGGCCTTCGAGATCCCCTTCACCGGCCCCCAGCGCGTCCCCGTGTAGAACTCGGTGATCGCTACGAGCGCGAACGTGACCCCGAGCCCGATGAGCGTGCATCCGTACAACTCCCAGAACCCGTACTTGCCGCCGTCGAATGCCATCGTCACCGGGATGAAGGCGACGCCGCTGAGGATCGTGGCGACGGCCACCGCTTTGTAGAGCGCGTTCATGATCGAACCGGTGCGGCCGATGCGCGCGAAGAACGTGCCGATCACCGACGCGACGATGGCCACGCCGCCGATCGAGAGCGGGTAGACGACGAGGTTGGCGGCCGGGAAGTTGAGCGCCCCGAGGAACATGACCGCGACGGCCGTGACCGCGTACGTCTCGAAGAGGTCGGCGGCCATGCCGGCGCAGTCGCCCACGTTGTCGCCGACGTTGTCGGCAATGACCGCGGGGTTGCGCGGATCGTCCTCGGGGATGCCCGCCTCCACCTTGCCGACGAGGTCGGCGCCGACGTCGGCTGCTTTCGTGTAGATGCCGCCGCCCAGACGTGCGAAGACGGAGATGAGCGAGCCGCCGAATGCGAGGCCGATGAGCTCTCTCGTCGCCTGGTCGGGACTGCGGTCGAGCCACTCGGTCAGGATCCCGTAGTACCCCGCAACGCCGAGGAGACCGAGCCCCACGACGAGCAGGCCGGTCACCGACCCGGCGCGGAAGGCAACGCGAAGCGCCGGCTTGACGCCGCCCTTGGCCGCTTCGGCGGTGCGAACGTTCGAGCGCACGGCCACGTTCATGCCGATGAAGCCCGCCGCAGCCGAGAGCACCGCGCCGATCAGGAACCCGAACGCCGTCCCCCAGCCGAGGTCGTTCCAGAGCCCGATGCCGAGGAACATGACCGCGGCGACCACGGAGATCGTCAGGTATTGCCGCCGCAGGTAAGCCGAGGCGCCCTCCTGCACAGCGAGGGCGATCTCCTGCATGCGCGCGCTCCCGGCCGGCTGCCGGACGATCCAGACAGCGAGGCCGATGCCCCACGCGATGCCGAACCCGGCGCAGAGCAGGGCGAAGAGGACACTGTGTTCCTGAAAGAAATCGGTCACGGCCTAACGCTCGAAATCCCGCACAGGGGCGGGATTTCCAGCGGCGCATTTCTATCACAGGAGGTGCCCGCAGCGGCGCGCGGATAGGCCTGTGGCCGGCCCGCGGTCTAGCGCACGAGCAGGATCTTCTTGAAGACCGCGCTCATGCCGCCCGAGGCATCGCGCGCCTTCGTGGTCAGCTTGATCGAGACGGACGGCAGGCCGGCGAGCTCGAGCCGAGCCTCGGCAGTGAAGGGGACGATCAGCCTGAGCTCGCCCGCGGCGGTCATGGTCGCCGTCGCCCGTCCGACCAGGCGCTGGATCCCCAGCTCCTCCGCCAGCTTTCTCGTGATTCGCGCCTTGGCCGAGAGCGCGCAGGCCTCATCGACGCGGACGCGCGGACGGAGCCCCCTTGCGAGCGTGCGCTCGAGGTCCTTCCGGGCCGCGATTCGGACGGACAGGACAGGAGGCGCCTCGGCAACGGACGTGCCCGCCACGGTGACGTCGTCGACCCCCACCCACTCGTCGGAGGCGAGCGCGTCGGCGGAGATGATCCTCACCTGGACGAGCGGCCGGTTGCCGGCCTCGTCGGGAAGACGCGCACGAACGCCGGTCGTGCGCCCGGCCAAGCGCGGCCCCGTCGTCGCGTCCGCGACGAAGCCCGCCGGAACGTTCTTGAACGGGCCGCTGGAGCCGACGCGGTACTGAAGCGCGACGGCTTGAACGGCGTTGTCGCCGCTCGCGTCGATGTCCCGCAGGAGGTAGGAGACGTCGATGTCACGGAGACCGCCGGTGTTGAGTGCGAGCAGCAGGTGCGGCGCGTCGGCGGCTCCGGACGGCTGCAGCGCGACCACCGGGTCGCTGATCTGAAACTCCGCGACGCCGCCTGTGAAGGTCGAGGCCGGGTTGGTCTTGTTCGCCTGAACGTCGACAGGCGTGGCCGCGCCGTCGGCCACGATCGTCCGCGGGTCGGTTCCCGCCTTGCCGGTCAGGCCGTCTCCGCGGTGACCGATGAAGCCGGGGACCTTCGACCAATCGTCGTCGGCCGAGATGAGCGAGGCATTCGACCATGCCTGCGCGAACGGCAGCGTCTGCGCCGCCGTGTCGGCGGCCGCGACGCTCGGAACGGTGAACGCTGCCGCCAGAACGGTGATGCATGCGATGAGTGTTCGTATGGACATGGGGCGAGCCTAGGAAGAAGAAGCGCACGCGAAAGGCGCGCGCTGCGCCTGAACCGAGAACGAACCGCTTTAGAACCGCGCGCCGCGCAGAGCGGTGGCGCAGAGATGCTCTTCGGGCTGCGGCTGAATGCGCGGAATGACTGCGAAGAGCAGCTCGCGCAGCTTCTCGTTGTTCTCGTTGAAGACGGTGACCACCTGCTCGTGCGAGACGGGCTCGGTCCCTTCGACGCCGACGTCGTGGTCGGTCACCATCGAGATGTTCGCGTAACAGAGCTCGAGCTCGCGCGCGAGATACCCCTCCGGGTACGCGGTCATGTTGATGACGTCCCAGCCCGCCGCCTGGAACCACTGCGACTCGGACCGCGTCGAGAAGCGGGGGCCCTGGATCGACGACCACGGTCCCGCCGTCGCGCGCTTTGATGCCGAGCTCTCCGGCCGTCTCGACCAGCAGACGGCGCAGGTCGGGGCAGTAGGGGTCGGCCGCCGAGACGTGCGTCGTCTCGGGCCCGTCGTAGAACGTGTCTTCGCGCCCGCTCGTCCGGTCGACGAACTGGTCGCAGACGACGAACTCGCCGAGCTCGAGGTCGGCTGTGAGCGCGCCCGAGGCGTTCGGCCCGATGATTCGCCGCACGCCGAGCTCCTTCATGGCCCAGAGATTCGCCCGGTACGGGATCGCGTGCGGCGGGAGCTCGTGCCGGCGGCCGTGGCGCGGAAGAAAGGCGACGCGTGTCGCCTCCGACGTCGCCGATCGTGAACGGCGCCGACGGCTTGCCGTACGGGGTGTCGACCTCGACCTCTTCGACGTCGTCGAGGAACGAGTAGAAGCCGGAGCCGCCGAAGACTCCGACGTCAGCCTTCGGCATTCGCCTCTTCCTCGGACGCGGCCTTCGCGTACGCGAGCTTGAGGTTCGCGACCGACTGGTTGAAGTCCCGGATGAGCTCGGCGGGGACGACGTGCTCGAGCACCGGCGTGAGCGCGCTCATCGTCTCGATCGCGAGCTTCGTCTGCGGGAGGTCGCGGTCGGAAGCCGTCTCCTCGCTGAGCCCGAGCCTGCGGTAGCCGATCTGCGAGACCTGCACGAGCGTCCCGATGAGGATCTCCTCGACCTTGAGCCTGCGAAGCTCGTCCGCGAGCTCGCGCGCGAGCTGCTCCTGCTCCTCAGACATGGATCGCCTCGACGATCTCGTCGGCGTAGATCTCCCCGAGGGTGGCGCCGCGCTCGTAGCGCGCGATCTGGCGCTGGGCCGCGTTCTCGCCCGGAACGGCAAGGAACGAGGCCGCGCCGAGCTCCTCGGCCACGGGCTGCACCCACTCCGCGAGCTCCGCGAGCCGCTCGCGCGTCGGGCGCACACGGCCCGTGTCGAGGTCGATCATCTCGCCCTCGAGGCCGTACCGGATGGCCCGCCACAGGTTCTCCTCGATCAAGCGGTTGGGATGAAGCGGGAGCCGCTCGCCCTCGTCGAGGGCGCGCGCCACCCGCGCGACCAGCGAGTAGACGAACGCGGCGAGCGCCTGCGCGGCGCCGAGCTCCGGCTGGCCGTCGCAGATCCGCAGCTCGACGGTCGGGAAGGCGAGGTGCGGGCGCACGCTCCACCAGATCTGCGTGTGCTCGACGATCGACTCGGTGTCGTAAAGGAGACGCACGTAGCGGTCGTACTCCTCCCACGCTCCGTACGCGTCGGGGATCCCGCAGCGGGGAAACATGCGCGTGAAGATCTGCGTGCGCGTCGAGTGGAGGTGCGTGTACCGGCCTTCCGAGAACGGCGAGCTCGCCGACAGGGCGAGCAGCTCGGGGAGGTAGCTGCGCAAGGCGTCGCAGACGGCGATGGCCCGGTCCGCGCCGTGGATCCCCACGTGGACGTGAATCCCGAACGTGTTGTTGCGCCAGGCGACGTAACGCAGGCCCTCCACCACGCGCCGGTAGTGCGGCGTGTCGATGATCGACTGCTCCTGCCACGGGCTCCAGGGATGCGTCCCGGTCGAACCGAGCGAGGCGCCGAGGCGTCCGGCCAGCTCGACGAGCTGGCGGCGGCGCTCGGCCATCGTGGCGGCCGCCTCCGCAAACGACTCGCAGCGGCCGGTGCGGATCTCGACCTCGGATGAGATGAGCTCCCCCACGAGGTGGCCTTCGAGCTCGGTCCCCTGCGCAGCCGCGAACAGCTCTTCGAAGCGCCCGACCATCTCGAGCGTGCGCGGATCGAGGATGGCGAACTCCTCCTCGACCGCCACCGTGAAGTCGCGCGCGTCCTCGTATTGCTCGCGGGCGAGGCGGAGCTGCTCGTCCGAGCTAAGTCGCTGGGCGTCGCCCACCGCGCGAAAGTAGCAGAGCGGCGACGTTCTCCCAGCTCCAGAGCGCAACGGCGGCGCGGCGCGCCGCCTCCGAGAGGGCACGCCGTTCGGGCGCAGGTAGCGCGAGCAGCGTCGCGAGCTTCCCGGCGAGATCGTCGACGTCCCCGTTCGCAAAGCTCACGAGCTTCCGGTGCACCGCCGGATACTCGGCAGCGATGCCGGCGGCGACTGCGGCCATGCCCGAATGATCGGCGACGAGCGGGGGACAGCCGCACGCGGCGGCCTCGGCGGCCACCATGCCGAACGCTTCGGGAAAGACCGACGGCATGACGCTCACGTCGCCGAGCGGCCAGAGGTGAACGAGGTGGCGGTGCTCGAGCGGCCCGGTGAAGAGGACGTCGTCCCCCGCAGCCGCTTCGAGCTCGGCCCGAGCGGGGCCGAAGCCGACGACGAGCGCGCGCGCTTCCACCCGTCGCAGCGCCTCGAGCAGGAGGTGCACCCCTTTCTCGCGGCTCAGCTTGCCGACGTAGACGACGGTCGGCGCTTCGGCGCGGAAGAACTCCGCGAGGCGGTCGGCGTTCCCCTCGTCGGGGTCCCGCTCGGAGCGACGCGGCGGGTCGCGCCGGCACTCCTCGAGCAGACCCGCGAGCGCCCGGTCGCGCGGCTCGGGACGGAACTCGTCGACGTCGACTCCCGGCGGGACGATTCGGACGCGCTCCGACCAGCCGACGACGTCGGCCAGCACGTCGCGAATGTGCTCCGACCCGACGACGACCTCCGCGGCTTCCGCGAGCGTCTCCCTCGCCCACGAGGCGAGCTCGTCGTTCCCGCGTATGGAGAACTCGAGCTCGGAGCCGTGCGCCTTGACGGTGAAAGGCATCCCGACGGCTGCGCCGACCGGGGCACCGAGCAACACATGGTTCGTCAGCAGGAAGTCCGCGGGCAGATGCTCGCGCACCGCGCTCGCGTTCCGCTCGACGAAACGCCTCGCTCTCGTCGCGACTCAGATCCTGGAGGTAGCGCGCCTCGAGGTCGGCGTAGCGGTCGAGGACGAACACCGGCAGCGGTCCGTCGAGCTTCGGCCGGACGTGAGCTGCGCCGCCGAGGTCGTATTGCTCGGGGCGAGGCTCCTGCGAGAAGACGACGACCTCGTGCCCGAGACGGCTCCACGCGCGCGCGAGTGAGCGCGTGTACACGTTCGAGCCCGTCCCGCCCAGGAGGTAGCCGTGCCAGATGAGAACCTTCACGTGTGCACGATCCTGACGGACCGCTCGTCGACCGCGCCAAGCGGGGCGACCGGTGGGCCTTCGAGCAGCTGGTCGAGCGCCATCAGCACCGCATGTTCACGCTCGCCGCGCGGACACTCGGCGCGAGCGCCGACGCCGGCGACGCGGTCCAGGAGGCGTTCCTGCGCGCGTGGCTCGCGCTTCCGCGCTTCCGGGGCGGCTCCCTCTTCTCGACGTGGCTCTACCGGATCTGCCTGAACGCTGCCCACGACCAGCGCCTCAAACGGCGGGCGGAGCCGGTCGAGCTCGTCGAGCGGCCCGATCCGCGGGACGCGTTCGCCGAGAGCGAGCTCTCCTCCGAGCTACAGGCGGCGCTCGACTCCCTCGACGAGACCTATCGGGCGGCGGTCGTCCTCTACGACGTGCTCGGGTGCTCCTACGCCGAGATCGCGGAGATGACGGGCGTGCCCGAAGGTACGGTGAAATCCCGGATCTACCGGGGCCGCACCGAGCTCGCGCAGCGGCTGGGAACCAAATCGGGCGCCCCGGAGTCGAAGACGTGATGGACGGAGCCCACCCCGACGACCTGGAGCTCCTCGAGCTCGTCGAGGAGGAGCTGGCCGAGCCGCGCAAGGCCGCGGTGGCCGAGCACGTGGCGGCGTGCTCTCGCTGCGCCGAAGCGGTCCGTCAGCTCGAGACGGCGCCGCTACGCGCTTCGCTCGGCGCCGCTGCTCGAGCTCCCCGGACGAGACCCGCGAGGCCGCGCTGGCTGCGCTGCCCGAGCGCTCGGTGCGCCGAGGGTGGTCGTGGCGCCCGCGCCTGGTCGTGCCGGCTCTCGCCGCGACGGCGGCCGTCGCCGCGATCGTGGCCGGAGTCGTGCTCACCGGCGACTTCGACCGCGAGGAGGGAAGCCAGGCCGCCGAGGTCGCGACGCTCCGAGGCGGGCCAGGATGCCGGCGCCGCGCGCCGCGGAGGAATCCGCGACGGAAACCGACATGAGCCGCGCACTCCTGGACATCGAGGCCGCCGCGTCGGTCGAAGGGCCGCCACGGGAAGTCGCGCGTCTGCTCCGCCGCCAAGGCTTCGACGCGCGCGTCGTCGACTCGACGGTCCTCGTGCGGGACGCGGAGGCGGAAGAAGTCCGCAGAGCCCTCGTCGGGCGCCCGGCCGGGCCCGTTCCCGTCATCGTCCCGTAAGGGATTCGTTAGGGCCGCGCAGGGATGGCGGCCGCGCCGGAGAAGGCCACCGCATGCGTCGCCGTGCGGCTTTCGTCGCCGTCCCCGCGGCGCTTCTGCTCTTCGCGGGGCCGGCGCACGCGATCACCAACCCGCAGATCCCGGGTCTGCAAGTCGCGCTGCGCGAAAATGGGTTCTACCGCGGCTCGATCGACGGCATCGCCGGCCCGATGACCGCCCAGGCGGTGCGCGCGTTCCAGCGCAAGTCGCGCATCACGGTGGACGGAATCGCAGGGCCGCAAACGCGCCGCGCGCTTGGAAAGCTCGGCCGGCCGCTGTGGGGCAAGCGCAAGGTGCTGGCGCGCGGGATGGTCGGCTGGGACGTGTCGGTCCTCGAGTTCTTCCTCGCCACGGCGCAACCTCGGGCCCGGCGTCGTCGACGGCCGCTTCACCGACCGCACCGCGAGCGCCGTGCGCCGGTTGCAGCGCCAGAAGAACCTCGCGGTCGACGGCGTGGTCGGCCCGCAGACGCTGGCCGCACTCCAGAAGCGCCGGGCATCGGCGAAGCCCGCCGCCCCGCCCCCGACCATGCTGGCCGTCCAGCACTCGCTCAAACGGTGGGCGCGCTACTACGGAGTGTCGCTGCGACTCGTGCGCGCGCTCGCGTGGATGGAGTCAGGATTCCGCTGGAACGCAAAGTCGTCGGCGGGCGCCTGGGGAGCGCTCCAGGTGACGCCCGGAACGTGGCGCTACGTCGAGAACTTCATCATCGCGCACAACGTGCCGCGCACGCTCGACGGTGGCGTGCGGGTCGGCGTCGCCTACCTGCACCAACTCTTGCACGAGTTCAACTTCAACGTCCGCAAGGCGCTCGGCGCCTACTACCAGGGCCCCTACGGGGTCCGCAGGTACGGCCTCTACCGCGAGACGCGGCAATTCGTGCGAAACGTGCTCGCCCTCAGAAGCCGGTTCAGCTCCGTCTAGGTCTAGATCTCGCGGGCCTGGCGGCGGTCGAAGATCCAGGCGAAGAGGAGCAGAGCGGCTGCCAGGACGATGAACGCCCCGAACACGCCCCAGGCGAGGACCGCGCGGCTGAACAGGAGGATCATGACCAGCGCGACGACGCCGCAGGCGAGGACTACGCCTGCCAGCCCAGCGTAGAAGCGTGCGCCGAGGCCTTTCTCCTCCATCTGCGGCAAGTATCCCGCGGAGCGCGGTCTAGGTCAAATAGAAGTAGAGCGCGTAGAGCAGCTCGACGGCCGGGCTCGTCGTGTGCACCGTCACGTCGGAGGGCACGTGCAGGAGCGCCTCCGTGTAGTTGAAGATGATCTTGACGCCGGCCTCGACGACGTCGTCGGCCACCTGCTGGGCTGCGTCGGGAGGAACCGCGAGGACGGCGACGATGATGTTCTTCTCGCGAACGAACGACCGCAGCTGGGAGTAATCGCTGATGACGGTGTCGCCGATGGGCTGGCCGACCTTGTCGCGATCGACGTCGAAGGCCGCAGCGATGTTGAAGCCGTGGTCGGCGAAGATCGTCGAGCTGGCGATCGCCTGGCCGAGGCGGCCGGCGCCGAACAGGCCGATGTTGTGCTGGCCCTGCGTGCGCAGGATCTTGCGGATCTCCGCGACGAGCGCCTCGATGTTGTAGCCCACCCCGCGCTTGCCGAACTTGCCGAACGCCGACAGGTCGCGACGGATCTGCGTGGCGTTGATGTTCGTGTACTCGCTGATCTCCTGCGAGGAGATCTTGTCCTGGCCCATCTTCTTCGCCTGCGTGAGGACGCGCAGATACTGGCTCAGACGCGCGGCGACGCCGACGGTCAGGCGGTCGCCAACTTTGGTCCCCTCGGTCGCGAGTTCCACGGCCATGCTCGCGTCTGAGCATAGCCACTGCCCAACCGCGCCCGGCGAGAGAACAGAACGCGTCCTGTAAAGGCTTTGTAGGCGACCTAGCCGATCAGGCGACGACGCAGGGCGTCGGGATACACGAAGTACGTGAACGACCTCTTCACCGTCGATCACGACGACGGGAAGACGCTCGCGGTAGCGCCGCTCGAGGTCGGCGTCGCCTGTGATGTCGATCTCGTCGAGCTCGAACGGAGTATCCGTGCGCACCCGCTCGAGCACGCGCCGCGCGCTCTCGCACAGGTGGCAGCCCGCGGCCGAATAAAGCGTGACGCTACGGATAGAGACCGCGCGTCGTGGTGGCTTCGGCCACGCGCCCGACTGCGATTGCGTACGCCGCCTGCCGCAGCGGCAGCGAGCGGTCCTCGTGCCAGCGCCACGTCTCGGCGAAGGCGCGCGTGACGATGTCGTTCAGCTTCGCGTTGACCTCGGCTTCCTTCCAGAAGTACTCCTGGAGGCCCTGCACCCACTCGAAGTAGGAGACGACGACGCCGCCCGCGTTGGCGAGCACGTCAGGCAGAACGAGAATGTCGCGGTCTTCGAGGATCTGGTCGGCTTCCGGCGTCACCGGCCCGTTGGCGCCCTCGCAGACGATCGACGCCTTCACCTTGTCCGCATTGTCGGCGGTGATGACCTGCTCGAGCGCACAAGGAGCGAGAATGTCGCAGTCCAGCAAGAGCAGCTCCTCGTTCGTGATCTCTTCGGCCCCCGGTGCGCCCGCGAGCGTCCCGTGCTCACGCTTGTGCGCGATGGCAGCGTCCACGTCGATCCCGTCGGCGTTGGAAATGCCGCCGCGCGAGTCGGAGAGACCGACGATCGTGGCGCCGTCGGCGGCGAGGATCAGTGCGAGGTTGCTCCCGACGTTCCCGAATCCCTGAATGGCGACGCGTTTTCCCTGCACGCGGTCGTTGCGCTTGCGCAGCGCCTCGCGGATGCAGTAGGCGCTGCCTCGCGCCGTCGCCTCGATGCGGCCGAGTGAGCCACCGATCGCAAGCGGCTTGCCCGTGACGACGCCGAGCACCGAGTAGCCCCTGTTCATGGAGTAGGTGTCGAAGATCCACGCCATCTCGCGGCCGCTCGTCCCCACGTCCGGGGCGGGGATGTCGGACTCGGGCCCGATCTGCGTGATGATCTCGGTCGTGTAGCGGCGGGTCATGCGCTCGATCTCTGCCTCCGACATCGACTTGGGATCACAAATGACGCCGCCCTTGGCGCCGCCGAAGGGAAGGCCCATGAGGGCGCACTTCCAGGTCATCCACATGGAGAGCGCCTTGGTCTCCTCGAGCGTGACGTCGAGGTGGTAGCGAATCCCGCCTTTCGCAGGACCGCGCGCGACGTTGTGCACGACGCGGAAGCCCTCGAACACCTGGACGTTCCCATCGTCCATGCGTGTGGGGATGGAGACGACGAGCGCCTTCTTGCACTCGAGCAGGACGTTCAACATGTTCTCGCTGATGTCGCAGATCTCGGCGGCGCGCCGAAGCTGCGCGCGCGCCATGCGCCACGGGTCCTCTTTGAGATGTGAGGGAGGGGCTTCGACCGTCGTCACAGGGGGCTCCCTTCTGCTACCGCTAACGGAGGATTCGGAAGACGGCTTCCGCGGTCGACGGAGCCTGTCCGTCGCCGCCGTCCACCGGCTGCGCACGCAGCCTCAGCACGTAGACCCCTGGATCGAGCACACGTCCCGTCGCATCGCGGCCGGTCAGCCCGAAGGCGTAGCGGCCGGGGAGCAGGTTCCGCAGCCGCGCCAGGACGCCCAAACGCTTCCCTTCGTCGGTCCACAGCTCGACGTCGAGGACGCTGACCGGCTCGATCGTCTCGCCGCCCGGACCCGAGACGATGCGTCCCGCACGGAACGCGAGCACCGCCGGGGCGCTTCGGGACGGCTCGAACTCCCAGTGCGAGAGCTTCACCTGGCCGAGAAGACCACCGCTTCCGTCGGGACGTTGGCCGACCGCCCACGGCACACGAACGGCGCGCGCGCCTTCGGCCGCCGCGACGAGCGCACCGCTTTCGCCGGCGGCGAGGTCCTCTGTCGCGGTCACGGTCAGCTCGACGCGCGTCGACTCGCCCGGCTCGAGGCTGACGTGCGCCGGCTGGGCGGAGAAGGAGACAGGCGGCTCACCCGGCTGATCGGGTGCAAAGCCGAATCCGACGTCGAGCGCGCGACTCGAGAGGTTCTTCAGCTTCACGGTGCGCGTCGAGCTCCATCCGGGCCCGTCGGCGCGTCCGAATGCGAGCGAGGCCGGCTCGACGACGAGCTCCGAAGCGGCCGCCGGGGCAAGGTCGACGAGACCCGCTCCCTGCGTGGTCACCGGGGCGGGCATCTCTTCGCCACGCAACACTCTCGTTGCGCTTCCGACGAGCAGGCTCTTGAGCTCCGATGCGCTGAGACCGGGACGGGCCTGGACGAGGAGCGCAGCGGCGCCAGCCGTGACGGCCGCGGCGGCGCTCGTTCCGGTCGCGGTCGCATAACGCGGCGAACCGTCCGGGTTGAGGCCGGCGTCGGCGGTGGCGAGGCCGATGCCCGGCGCGACGACGTCCGGCTTCGGCGCGCCGTCGAACGCGAGACCGCCGGACGAGAACGCCGACACGTCCATGAAGGCTGGGTTCGGTGCGGGCCGGGCCTTGCCGAGGAAGACGGTCACGGACTGTCCCGCGCCCAGCGCCTCGACGGCGGCCTCGCCTGCGTCACGCGGGAGCGCGAGTACGGGAAGCGGTGCGCCCTCGTCGAGGTCGAGTGCGCCCGCGGGTGCATCCGCGCCGTACACGAGGAGCGTGGTCGCTCCGGCCGCAGCCGCGTTCCGGGCCTTCGCCTCCATGGCCCCGCCGCCGGCGGGGACGAGCGCTGCACGCCCGGCGACGAGGCTGACGCCGTTCGGATCGAAGAACTCAGCGAGGACGGCTCCGGCCGAGGGTGCGCCGGCCGGCCGGTTCGGATGGGCCAGGTTCGGCCCGTGCAGGGCCTGCACGGCGACGGCTCCGTCCGCCGTCGGGCCGACGGCGCTGAGGACGCGCGTCGTCTCCTCAAACTCGGTGTCGTCCCCCACCTCGAGACGGACGTCGGACTCGAGGACGTCGCGGCGCGTGTCGAGCGCGCCGACGGCGAGCGCGGCAGGGGCGGCGGCAGGGGCGGCCACGCCCCCGAAACCGATTCCCGCTCGCCCGTCGTTCCCGGCAGGCGCCACGACGAGGGTTCCGAGCGCCGAGGCTCCGGCGACCGCGCGCGACTCAGGGCTGTCCTGGAAGGCAGCGTAGGGCTCGACCACGGCCGCGAGCGCGACGTCGGCAGCGTCCTCCACGTCTCCGTCCCCGTCCGGGTCGACAGCGCGCTCGAGCCCGGCGATGAGCTGGTCGCCGCGACCGAGGACTGCATGGGCGCCGTCCCGCGTCGGCTGCCAGCCGAGCACGCGGATCGGAAGGATGCGGGCGGCGGGCGCAACGCCGGTCAGGCCGGCCGCTCCGCCGGTGCCGATCACGAGCCCCGCCATGCGCGTCCCGTGAGTTTCGACGCGCCGCGGGTCGTTCGGATGAGTCTCTGCGTTCGCGCGCCGATCGCCGTCGACGACGTCCCAGCCACGAAGGACACGTCCCTGCACATACGGGTGGCTGCGGTCGACGCCAGTATCGAGCAGCGCGATCGTTACGCCGCTCCCGTCGAATCCCGGCAGCGACACCTCGGCGCGGCGGCCGGCCCCGGGCCCGAACTCGGGACGGGCGAGCGTCTCGGCGCCGATGGCGGCCGGATACACGGCTCGCACCGGATAGATGCCCGCCACGCCCGGCGTGCGCTCGAGCTCGGCGACCGCACGGGGATCGAGGAGCGCAGAGAAACCGTTCATGGTGCGCGTGAAGACGTGATCGCGCTCGAGCCTGATGCCGCGGCTCGCGAGGCCGGCGAGGATCGCTTCCTGCTGGGCCTCGGCATCCGCCGTCCACTGCCGCTGGTCCTCGGCGCTCGCCTTCCCCTCAGCCGCGCTGACGCGATCGGCCAGTGACGGCGCCGCCAGGACGACGAGCATGCGCTGCTCGAACGCCGGCGCCGGCCGGTCGCCGAAGACGGATTGCCAGGCGCGCGCCGCGGCCCGGACCACCGACTCTGCGGCCCCCTGGACCGGGCCGACGAGCGCAAGGGCAGTCGTCAGGGCCGCGACGGTCGCGAGCGCGGGTGTCCACGCCAGCCTAGGCCGCCGAGGCATATGCATCGAGAGCAAGATACTGCGGATAACGGATTGGCTGCGCAAAGCGCGCCGCAGAGGCGATCATGGCTGCGTTATCGGTACAAAGCTCGAGGGGCGCAAGGGCTGCCGCCGGCAGGGAGGCCCTGAGCTCGCTGTTCGCCGCCACGCCCCCGACCACGGCCAGGCGGTCGAGGCCGAGCCGCTCGGAGGCCTCCAGAGTGCGGGAGACGAGCGCCCGGACGATGGCGCGCTGATAGCTGGCAGCGAGGTCGGCCCGGCGCCGCTCGAGCTCGTCCGGCTCCAGGTCCCTGACGACGTACAGAAGCGCCGTCTTGAGACCGGAGAAGGAGAAATCGAGGCCGGGGACCTTGGCGACGGGGAAGTCGTACGCCTCCGGGTTTCCTTCCCGCGCGAGGCGGTCGATCGCAGCACCTCCGGGGTAGCCGAGGCCCAGGAGACGAGCGCCCTTGTCGAACGCCTCGCCCGCCGCGTCGTCGAGCGTCGTTCCGAGGACGCGGTAGCCGGAGCGGTGTCGAACCTCGAGCAGGAGCGTGTGGCCACCGGTGGCGAGCAGGCAGACGAACGGAGGGTCGACTGGATCGGGCCGGAGGTAGAGCGAAGCGACGTGGCCGTGCAGGTGGTCGACCGGAATGAGCGGGAGCCGGCGCGACCAGGCGAGCGCCTTGGCAGCGGAGAGGCCGACGAGCAGCGCGCCGACCAGCCCGGGCCCCCGTGTGACGGCGACGGCCTCGACGTCGGCGAGCGTTGCGCCGGCGCGCTCGAGCGCCTCGCGGACGACGGGCGCGACGAGCTCGAGGTGCCTGCGCGAGGCGACCTCGGGCACGACACCTCCGTAGCGCGCGTGCAGAGCGGCCTGCGAGGCGACGACGTTCGACTTGATGTGGCCGTCGGACGTGACGAGCGCCGCCGCCGTCTCGTCACACGACGTCTCGACCCCGAGAATCACCTCAGCGTTCTCCGGCGACCGCTTGCCGCACGGGGTCCTTCCACATGATGAGAGCGTCTTCCCGATTGTCCGTGTAGTAACCGCGGCGGACGCCGTTCGCCTCGAAGCCGAAGCGCTCGTAGAGCGCAATCGCGCTCGTGTTCGAGACCCTCACCTCGAGCGTGTAGCCGCGGCGAGAGTCGCCCGCCGTCGATTCGAAGAGTTCGTCGAGCAGCCCGCTTGCCACGCGCTGCCGCCGATAGGCGGGGTGGACAGCGAGGTTCATGATGTGCCACGCGTCCACGTAGCGTGAGACGATCAGGTAGCCGACGAGAGCGTCGTCGCGATCGGGATCGAATGCACCGAGACAGAGCGACGACGGCTTGGCCAGCTCGCCGGCGAACATCGAGCGCGACCAGGGCGTCGGGTAGACGGCGCGCTCGATGGCGTCGATCTCGTTGAGGTCGTGCAGAGTGAGACGCCGCAAGTCGATCATTGGCGCAGCGCACGCTCCGCGTCCGGCGCACGCAGGTAGACGGGCTCGGCGAGCTCGGCGGGACCGAACTCGCGCGCGAGCGCGGCGTGGTGGCGCGCCCACGGAACGTGAACGGGGTCGTCGTCGAGAGGGACGACGCCGCCGCGGCCCTCGATCACCCCGCGGTAGAGGACGGCACCGTCGCCGACGTGCTGGCGACCGGCTTCGACCGACAACTCGTCGGGCTTCAGGCACTCGGGCGCCCCGTTGACGAGCGTGAAGACTTCTCCGCGCCGCGCGTCGATGACCGGAAGCGCCCCCGTCTTTCCCGCCGCGAGAGCGTCGAGCGTCGAGACGCCGGCAACCGGTGCTCCGAGCGAGAGCGACAGCGCGCGCGCGGTGACGAGCCCCATGCGGAGACCGGTGTAGCTGCCGGGACCGGTTCCGACAGCGATGCCGCCGACGTCGCCCGGGGCCGCGTTCGCCTCTCCGACGAGCGCGTCGGCGTCACCGAGGATCTTCACCGCGCGCGACGCACGCTCCCCGAGCACGTGCCCGTCACGGACCAGGGCGATGGTGGCGACGTCGGTCGCGGTGTCAAAGGCGAGGATCAACACGCGATAAGACCCGTTTTTCCAGGGATTTTTCGGCGCTCGAAAGCCCGATCAGTCTAAGCGTCTCCCCCGCGTGCTGCAAACGAATCTCGGCGCGCGGAGCCGGCAGGAATTGCATTCCCGCTTCGGGCCATTCGACGAACACGACGGCGTCCTCGAAGTAGCTCTCGAGGTCACCCCACTCGGCCTCGCTCATCGACGCGAAGCGGTACAGGTCGAGATGCGAGACCTGCACGCGACCGCCGTAGCGGTTGCCGATCGTGTACGTCGGGCTCGTCACCGGGACCGTCACGCCGAGTGCGCGGCACGCGCCGCGGACGAAGGTCGTCTTGCCGGTACCGAGGTCACCCGCAACCGTCACGACGTCGTCGAGCTCGAGCTCGCCGGCTAGGGCAGCCGCGATGCGCTCGGTCTCCTCGGGGGACGAGGAGCGAAGCTCGATCACAGCGGTCCGGCTTTTAGGAGGGCTTGACGGAACACAGCTGATGCCGCCTGGCCGCGCTGGATCGCCGCCAGGCTGCGTCCTCGGTCGCGCCCGTACTTGAAATCAGTACGAACGCTCCCTGCGTCCGTTGCCTCGACGACGCCCATCGCACCCATTCGGCGGAGCGAATTCCGCCAAACCCTCCTAGAAGAGCCCGAGCTGTTCCTGCGGCGTGGCCGCTGCGACCGCGACCGTCACGGGGAACTGGATGACCTTCGCTTCAGGCGCCTGCTCCGGGGCGAGCAGGCCCGGCAGACGCGCGAAGTCGTCCTCGAGCGTGCGCAGCATCGCTGGGGTGTACAGCGCGGCCGCAGGGTGGTAGAGCGGGTAGAGCGTGACGCGGCGACCGCCGAGGGTGGTCTCCTGCGGGCGGCCGTGCACGCGAGTGATCCCGTAGGACTTGCCGCTCAGGAGCTTCGTCGCGAAGTTGCCGAGCGTCGCGACGACGCTTGGACGTATGAGCTCGAGCTGACGGAAGAGGTGCGGCTCGCACGCTTCGATCTCGTCCGGCTGCGGATCGCGGTTGCCCGGCGGCCTGCACTTGAGGACGTTGGCGATGTAGACCTCGTCCCTGGTCAGACCGATGCCGGCCAGGAGCTGGTCGAGCAGCTTGCCGGCCTGCCCGACGAAGGGGTACCCCTGCTTGTCTTCGTGGAAGCCGGGAGCCTCGCCGACGAACATCAGGTCGGCACCCGGATCGCCGACGCCGAAGACGACCTGGGTGCGCCCGGAGGCAAGCCGGCACTTCGTGCACCCGGAGGTCCCGGTGGCGTAGGCCGCGAGCGCCTCGCGGCGGCTCAGCGCTTCAGGATCCGCAGCCACAGCTCCCGCCGCAGCAACCGCCGCTGGTCACTCCGCCAAAGCTCGGTTGCTCGGCGGTGCCGTGAGCCGCGAACACGGAGAAGAGCCGGTTCAGCTTCGTCGAGCCGCAGTCGGGACAGGACAGACCCTCGTCGTCGAGTCGTACGAGCTCCTCGAAGTGGCTCTCGCAGGTCATGCACACGTACTCGTAGATCGGCATCGCCGCGGCAGTCTAGGCAGCTACCCGGACGCACTGCAAACGCCCTTGGACGAGGCTAGATTAGATGCGACAGGAGGCGACGCCGCGCTTGACGAGGTACTGCTGGTGATAGTCCTCGGCGCGCCAAAAGTCTGATGCCGGTGTGATCTCTGTGGCGATCGGCCGGTCGAAACGCGCCTGCACGCGCGCCTTCGACTCGAGCGCCTGCTCCTGCTGCTCGGGCGAGTGGAAGAAGATAGCTGAGCGGTAGTTCGACCCGACGTCCGGCCCTTGGCGGTTCACCTGCGTCGGGTCGTGCACGTCCCAGAAGACGTCCAGAAGCTCGTCGTAGGAGACCTCGTCGGGGTCGAACTCGACCTGGACGACCTCGGCGTGGCCGGTCGTCTTGCTGCAGACGTCCTCGTAGGTCGGGTTCGGAAGCGTTCCGCCTTCGTAGCCGACGGCGGTGTCGACGACGCCGGGGACGTTGCGGAACGCGACCTCGACGCCCCAGAAGCAACCCGCCCCGAATGTGGCGGTCTCGCTCATCCGTCCTTCACGTCCTGGCGGTCGAGATCGAGCGCGCACGAGTTGATGCAGTAGCGCAAGCCGGTCGGGCCGGGCCCGTCGGGAAAGACGTGTCCGAGATGCGAGCCGCAGTTCGAGCAGACGACCTCGGTGCGACGCATGAACAGGCCGTTGTCCTCCTCGGTCTCGACGGCGTCGGAGCCGGCAGGCTGATAGAAGCTCGGCCAGCCCGTTCCCGAGTCGAACTTCGTCTCGGAGTCGAACAGCTCGGCGCCGCACGCACCGCACCGGTACATGCCCTTGTCCTTCGTCGCGTGGTACTTGCCGGTGAACGCGCGCTCGGTTCCCTTCTCACGGAGCACGTGGTACTGCTCGGGCGTGAGCTCTCCGCGCCATTCGGCCTCGGTCTTCTGCACTTTCGGCGCCATTGATATTCAGGGTAACGGATACACTGACCCCTGCCCGGTATCCACTGGAACTGGAGCGAGGTGAGATTCCAATCCGTTTGCATCGTCGGCGCCGGACGCGTCGGCAAGGCCATGGCCGCACGGCTGGCTGACCGCCTGCCCACACGCACGGCCGGCCGCGACCTCGCTGTGGGCGAGGCCGACCTCGTCGTGCTCTGCGTCCCCGACGGCGCCATCGCGGAGGTGGCCGCCGCCCTTCCCGTGGGCCCCTGGATCGCACACACGAGCGGCGCGACCCGGCTTGCCGCGCTCGACCCGCACGAGCGGCGCTTCAGCCTCCATCCCCTCCAGACCTTCACGGCCGAGCTCGGGCCCGAGCAGTTCGACGGCGCGTGGGCGGCGATCACGGCCGAGACGGACGAGGGGCTGGCCGCCGCGCGCGATCTCGCCGGGCTGCTCGGCCTCCAGCCGTTCGAGCTCGACGACGAGGATCGCCCCGTCTACCACGCCGCGGCTGCGTTCGCCTCGAGCTTTCTCGTGACGGTGCACGAGGTGGCATCGGAGCTCATGGAGGCGGCGGGCGCGCCCCCCGAGGCGCTCGAGCCGCTGATGCGACGCACGATGGACAACGGCTTTCGCCACACCGGCCCGCTCGTGCGCGGCGACTGGGAAACCATCGAGCGCCATCGCCAGGTGCTCCGCGAGCGCCGGCCGCAATTGCTCCCCCTCTACGAGGCGCTCACCGAGGCGACGGCGACGCTCCTCAAGGTGCGATGAAGGTCGCGCGGACGATCGACGAGGTACGGTCGTTGCTGGACGGCGAGGACAGGTCGGGCTTGTTCCGACGATGGGAGCGCTGCACGAGGGTCACGCTGCGCTCATCCGTGCGGCGCGCGCCGAAAGCGACGTCGTCGTCGTCAGCATCTTCGTCAATCCCGCGCAGTTCGGCCCGAGCGAGGACCTCGCGACGTATCCGCGCGACGAGGACCGGGACCTGCGCTTCGCCGAGAAGGCCGGCGTCGATCTCCTCTTCGCCCCCGCGACGGACGAGATGTACCCGGAGCACTTTCAAGCATGGGTCGACGTCGAAGCGCTCGGCCACGATTTGGAGGGCGGTGCTCGGCCTGGTCACTTCCGCGGCGTCGCGACCGTGTGCCTCAAGCTCTTCAACATCGTGCAACCGCGCCGCGCGTACTTCGGCCAGAAGGACGCGCAGCAGGCCGCCGTCGTCAAGCAGGTCGTCAAGGACCTGAACGTCCCCGTGGAGATTCGGATCGTCCCGACCGTACGCGACACGGACGGCCTCGCGCTCAGCTCGCGCAACGCCTACCTCTCGGACGCCGAACGTGCGGCCGCCCTGGCTCTGCCCCGTGCCCTCCTGGCCGGAGAGGAAGCGCACCGGCGCGGCCAGGACGCGGTCGCGGCGGCGCAGGCGATCCTCGCCTCGGAGCCGACGCTCGCTCCCGACTACCTCGAGCTCGCCCGTTTCAACGGCGCGCTCTACCTCCTCGGCGCGGCGCGCGTGGGCCGCACGCGCCTCATCGACAACGTCATCCTCGAAGGAGCCCTGCAGTGAGCGACAAGGTGAGCCTGACCAACCTGGCGGAGAAGAAAGCCGGCGGCGAGCGCATCGTCATGGTGACCGCCTACGACTATCCAACCGCGCGACTCGCGGACGAGGCCGGGCTCGATCTCGTGCTCGTCGGGGACTCGGCGGCCATGACGGTCCTCGGCCACGACTCGACCGTGCCGGCGACCATGGACGAGATGGTCATGCTGACGCGCGCGGCCGCGCGCGGAGCGCAGCGGCCGCTGCTCGTGGCCGACATGCCGTTCGGCTCCTTCCAGGTCTCGGACGAGGAAGCCCTTCGCAACGCCATCCGGTTCGTCAAGGAGGCGGGCGCCGACGCGGTCAAGCTGGAGGGCGCCGGGCCGAGCCTGTCGCGCGTGCGGACGATCGTGGCGGCCGGCATACCCGTGATGGGCCACGTGGGCCTGACGCCTCAGTCGGCGACCGCGCTCGGCGGACTGCGCGCGCAAGGACAAACGGCGACCCGTGCGCTGAAGCTGTTCGACGAGGCTCGCGCACTCGAGGCCGAGGGCTGCTTCGCCGTCGTGCTCGAAGCGGTCCCGGCACGAGTGTCCGCACGAATCAGCGAGGCGCTGTCCGTGCCGACGATTGGCATCGGTTCCGGCCCCGGGTGTGACGGCCAGGTGCTGGTGCTCCACGACCTCATCGGCCTCTACCAGGGCCGCTCGGCCCGCTTCGTCAAGCGTTACGCGGACGTGGGCGGAACGATCAAGGACGCACTGGAGCGCTTCGCCGCCGACGTGCGCGCCGGTGCCTTCCCCGAGGAGGAGCACACGTACTCGATTCCCGAAGAGGAGCTCGCCCTCTTCGAGTCGGGTCTAACGGGTTGAGAGCGGGATGAGGAGCGCGGTCGTGATGATCGCGAGCGTGAGAGCGATCAGCGCGACCGAGACGGCTGCACGGCCGATCGTCCAGCGCTGAACGACGCCGACGCCGAGCACGAGCAGGACGCCCGCCCACACGGCGAACGCGATCGACAGCCCCGTGAAGATCCAGTAGCCGGTCCCCTCGTCCGCTCCCCCCTGCCGGAACGAGTCGCCGCCGTACACGGCGAGGCGCACGGGCCAGAGCAGTAGGAGCGAAAGCGCGAGCGGCGCTGCGGAGAAGGCGAGCAGGTGGCGCGAACGGCGGTACGACCCCTCGCCGCCAGCGGCGCGGATGCCGAGATGCAGCAAGGCGCCGCCGAGCCAGTAGGTGACGAACGCGTAGATGCCGCCGGAGAGGAACGTGACCACCGCGACCAGCACGGCGTCGACCTCCCAGTAGTCGAGCAGACGGCCGGTCTCGCGCGCCGACAGCACGCCCGCGATCCCGGCGAGGAAGACGATGGCGAGGACCGGCTCCGACCGGGCGGCAGCCTCCTCGTCGGAGTCGTCGCGCAGGGCTCGGAAAACGGGGCGCGGGCTCTGGAAGATCGCGAGCGTGCGCAGCCACCACTGCCGCTCCGGGCTGCTGCGCTCGTCACGGCCGGGCTCGGCGCTCACGCTTCTAGGCTAAAGGACGGTCTCGCGCCAGCAAGTCGTACGGGCTCTGTCCCGTCAGCGCGGAGCCTCGTCGACGAGGTCTCGCCAGCCGTGCTCGGCCACGAGGTGGTGCTCGCTGGACGCGAATGGGAGCAGCCATACGAAGTCGACGGGCGGATCGAACATGTCACAGCGGGCGAAGCGGTCGGGAAACTCGGCGGGCGGGGCCACGACGAGACGATCGAGGCGGCCGCCGTCCTGAATGGGCATGCGGATCGTCTCGCCCTCGGCGAGCGCGACATGTTCCGCAATCACATAGCAGCCGATGTTGGTCGCGATTTCCAGCGCGTCCACGTCGAAAGCGCTGCCGGAGGAGCAGGACTAGCTCCTGAGCGCCGCTCGCGCCGGTCCCGCTGGGCGACGATGTGGACAGATAGGCCGAATGTGACGGTCGCTGTCACGCCACCCTCCGGTCTGTCGTCGAACTGGAGGAGCGAGAATTCAAGGCCCGTCTCCGGCCTCATCCGGCCTTTGCCCTCGAACTCCCCAAGGTCTCGCTCTAGGTGCCCGAGGATAACCGCCGGTTGTGGCGCTGAACTCGCTGTCATCTCAGAACCGGATTCGAGTCAGGCTGCCGCCGCGGCGGCCGCCGGCAAGAGGCGGCGCAGGAACTGCCCCGTGTAGCTCTCCTCGACCTCGGCGACCTGCTCGGGCGTCCCGGTCGCGATCACCTCGCCGCCGGCTTCGCCCCCTTCCGGGCCGAGGTCGACGATCCAGTCGGCCTGCTTGATGACGTCGAGGTTGTGCTCGATGACGAGCACGGTGTTGCCCGAGTCGACGAGCCGCTGCAGAACGTCGAGCAGCTTCTCGATGTCGGCGAAGTGGAGGCCGGTCGTCGGCTCGTCGAGGATGTAGAGCGTTCGGCCCGTGGCCACCTTCGAGAGCTCGGCGGAAAGCTTGACCCGCTGTGCCTCACCGCCGGAGAGCGTCGTGGCCGGCTGCCCGAGCTTGATGTAGTCGAGACCGACGTCGTGCAGCGTCTGCAGGCGCCGGCGGATCTTCGGGATCTTGGAGAAGAACTTCAGCGCCTCCTCGACCGACATCTCGAGCACGTCGGCGATCGACTTGCCCTTGAAGCGCACCTCGAGCGTCTCGCGGTTGTAGCGCTTGCCGCCGCACGTCTCGCACGGGACGTACACGTCGGGAAGGAAGTGCATCTCGATCTTGATCGTGCCGTCGCCCTTGCACGTCTCGCAGCGGCCCCCGCGCACGTTGAAGGAGAAGCGGCCCGGCTTGTAGCCGCGCACCTTGGCGTCCGGCGGTCTGGGCGTACAGCTCGCGGATGTGGTCGAAGAGCTTCGTGTAGGTCGCCGGGTTCGAGCGCGGCGTCCGGCCGATCGGCGACTGGTCGATGTCGATGACCTTGTCGAAGCACTCGATCCCCTCGCAGCCGAGGTGCTCGCCGGGCTTGACGCGCATCCGGTGCAGCCGGTTGGCGAGCGCCTTGTAGACGATCTCGTTGACGAGGGTCGACTTCCCCGACCCGGACACGCCGGTGACGCAGACGAACTTCCCGACGGGGAACTCGACGTCGATGTCCTTGAGGTTGTGCTGGCTCGCGCCGCGCACCCAGAACGAGCCGAGGTCGTCCACCCGTCGTTCAGGGACGGCGATCGTGCGCTCGCCGGACAGGAACTTCCCGGTGACTGACTTCGGGTTGTGCTCGACCTCGTCGGCCGGGCCGTCGGCGACGACGTGCCCGCCGTGCTCCCCCGCCCCCGGGCCCATGTCCACGAGCCAGTCGGCGGAGCGCATCGTCTGCTCGTCGTGCTCGACGACGAGGACGGTGTTGCCGAGATCGCGCAGGCGCTCGAGCGTCCCGATCAGCTTGCCGTTGTCGCGCTGGTGCAGTCCGATGGACGGCTCGTCGAGGATGTAGAGCACGCCGACGAGCTGCGAGCCGATCTGCGTGGCGAGCCGAAGGCGTTGCGCCTCGCCGCCCGAGAGCGTGGCGGCGGCGCGGTCGAGCTGGAGGTAGCCGACCCCGACGTTGTCGAGGAAGGTCAGCCGCTCGCGGATCTCCTTGATGATGCGCGCGCCGATCAGCTGCTCCGTCTCGCTCAGCTCGAGCTGGTCGAGGAACTCGATCGCGCGCGTGACCGACATCTTCGTGAACTGGTGGATGTTGCTGCCGCCGACGGTGACGGCGAGGACCTCGGGCTTGAGGCGCGCCCCCTTGCAGGCCGGGCACGGCACGAAGCTCATGTACTCCTCGATGCGCTCGCGCTGCTGGGAGGAATCGGTGTCCTGGTAGCGGCGCTCGAGACTCGGGACGATCCCCTCGAAGGCGAGCATGTACGCGCGCCGGCGGCCCATCCGGTTGCGGTACGTGACGTAGATCTTGTCGCCGTCGGTCCCGTACAGGAACAGGTCCTGGTGCTCTTCGGAGAGCTCGCCCCAGGGCGCGTCGAGGTCGATCTCGTAGCGGTCGGCGATTGCCTGGATGACGGACTCGTAGTACGTCGAGTTGCCGACCGACCACGGCACGAGAGCTCCCTCGGCGATCGAGAGCGAGGGGTCCGGGACGAGCAGGTCGGGATCGATCTCCTGCTGCGCCCCGAGGCCGGTGCAGCGGGGGCAGGCGCCGTGCGGCGAATTGAAGCTGAAGACGCGCGGCTGGAGCTCCGGAAGGCCGACGCCGTGCTCGGGGCAGGAGAAGCGCTCGGAGAAGGTGAGCGTGTCGCCGTCGACGACATCGACGTTGACGAGGCCGTCGGCGAGGGAGAGAGCGGTCTCGATCGAGTCGGTGAGGCGGTGACGGAGGTCGGCCTTCATCACGAGCCGGTCGATCACGACCTCGATCGTGTGCTTGTACTTCTTGTCGAGGACGATGTCCTCGTCGAGGGTGCGCTGCGCGCCGTCTACCTTCACGCGCGTGAAACCTTCCCCGCGCAACTGCTCGAGGAGGTCCTTGTACTCGCCCTTGCGGTCGCGGACGACGGGCGCGTTGACCGTGAACTTCGTCCCCTCGAGGAGGCGCATGACCTGGTCGACGATCGACTCGATGCTCTGCGCGGCGATCGGCCGGCCGCAGACCGGGCAGTGCGGCCGCCCGGTGCGCGCGTAGAGGAGGCGCAGGTAGTCGTAGATCTCGGTGACCGTGCCGACCGTCGAGCGGGGGTTCCGCGAGGTCGTCTTCTGATCGATGGAGATGGCCGGCGAGAGGCCGTCGATGGAGTCCACGTCCGGCTTCTCCATCATCTGGAGGAACTGGCGGGCGTAGGCGGACAAGGACTCGACGTAGCGTCGCTGGCCCTCGGCGTAGATCGTGTCGAAGGCAAGGGAGGACTTGCCGGACCCGGAGAGCCCGGTGATGCAGATGAGGCGGTTCCGCGGCAGGCGGACGGTGATGTCCTTGAGGTTGTGCTCGCGGGCGCCGTGTACTACGAGCTCGTCGGCGGCCATTCAGAGCCAGTGTAGCCCTGGGCACGGACGAACACTTGTTCGCTTTAGGTGCTCACGAACAAGGGCCAGCCCCCTTTTGACCGGCTAGCGGAGGAGGCGGCAGATCTCGCTCGGCCGCGGGACGTAGGGGATCTCCAGGTTGCCGGCGATCACCGTCCCGTAGCCGAGCAGTCGTCCGACCAGGCTCTGCTCGACCTCGACGGCGCCGACGCGCTCCAGGCGCACAGCCGCGGCCCGGCGTTGCGCCAGGCCGTACGTGACGAAGAGCTTCTCGTCCGTGAGGACGACCTCGGTCCGGTCCCACCGCCACACCGCGAAGAACGCGACCACCGCGGCGATCGCGAGCAGGAGGGCGCCGACCACACCGAGCGCCCACGCCCATGGCGCGCCGAGGATGACGAGCGCGCCGCCGACCACGGCCAGCACGATCGCGGGCGCGAGCGGTCGCACCAGGGCCGCGCCATGCGGCCTCGCTTCGAGCCGCACGCTCTCGCCCGCCGCCAGGTAGCCACCGCGCACAGAGGCGGGTTCGTCGGCCCCGCCGCCCTTCCTGCCCCGGGAACAGCCGTTTGCGGGGCTACGATCCGGGCGAGAACCGAGGCGAAATGAGAGAAACCGCGAAGCGTGCCTTCGTCGGGGCGCTGGTCGTCGTCGCAGTCGTCGCGACCGCGATTGCGCTCTGGAAGCTCAAGCTCGTCATCGCCCTGCTCTTTCTCGGATTCATCATCGCTGCGGCGATGCGGCCCGGGATCGACGCCCTCGCCCGCCGCGGCCTCCCCCGCAGCGTCGGCATCCTCGGCCACTACGTCGCCGCCGCCGCCGTCATCGGGCTGCTGCTCTGGGCGATCGTCCCGCGCGCGATCACGCAGGTGCAGGACGCAATCGGCGACCTGCCCGAGGAAGCGCGCGAGTCGACCGGGTTCAAACAGGACGTCCTCCAGCGCGTGCAGCGCTGGCTCGAGGAGCTACCTTCCGGCGACCGCCTCATGGACCAACTGGCGGACCCGGCGCTCGAGGCCGGCCGCACGGCGGTCGAAATCTCGCTCGGCATCCTCTTCACGCTCGCCTGCGCCGCGTACTGGATCTACGAACGCGAGCGCGCCGAGAACTTGATCGTCTCGCTCCTCCCGCACAAGCGCAGGCGCGTCGTTCGCGACACATGGGAGCTCATCGACCTCAAGCTCGGCGCGTACGTGCGCGGCCAACTCGTGCTCATCGCGTTCGTCGCCACCGTGCTCTCGTTCATCTTCTGGGCGATCGGCCTGCCCTTCTGGCTCTTGCTCGGGGTGTTCGCCGGCTTCGTGGAGATCATCCCGGTCATCGGGCCGTTGCTTGCGGGCGCACTTGCCGTCGGCGTCGGCTTGACCGTTTCCCCTCAGGTGGCGGTCGGCGCCGGCATCGCCGTCCTCGTCGTGCGCCTCTTCGAGGACTACATCGTCATTCCCCGCGTACTCGGCCACGCCGTCGGCCTGACACCCCTCACGGTGCTCGTCGCGGTCGCTGCCGTCACGATCCTCTTCGGCGGCTTTGCAGTGCTGCTGGCGATCCCGCTCGCCGCGGTCATTGCGACACTGATCGACGTCACGGTGCGGGGCATGGAGCCCGCCCAGGAGGACGTGCCCACCGTGCTCTTCCCTGCAAAGGAAGCGGAAGAGTGAGGGCTCGCTAGGCCTTGGCCTTGCGCCAGCGGCCGAAGATCAGGCCGCCGAGCGTGAAGCCGAGGCCGAAGGTCCCGACAGCGAAGCCGCCGATGGCGATCGACTTGCGCCAGGGCGACAGCCGCTGCCAGTGCCCGAGCGCCTCCTCCTCGTCCGGCGACAGGGGCTCGCCCCGCCGCTGCTTGCGGCCGGCCGCCCCGGCGCGCAGCCCGAGGTAGATGTCGTCGAAGATCTCAGCAGGTTCGTCGACCACCTCTCCAAACTATAGTCTCCCGCTCTGATGCCGCTCCTGCGCGTGCTCCAGGTGTCGGATCTGCACGCAGGCACGCGGGAAGAGCCCGAGATCGAAAGCGATCTGCGGACACTCGTAGAGGAGACCGACCCTGAACTCGTCGTGGCGAGCGGCGACCTTTCGCACCGCAACAAGCCCGAAGAACACGAGCGCGCCGCCCGCCTTCTGAGGTCGCTCGGCCGCTCTCTGCTCGTCATTCCTGGGAACCACGACATCCCGCGCTGGCCGCCGTGGCGGTTCACGAGCACCTTCGACGAGTTCCTGCGCGTCTGGCCGGAGCTCGAGCCCGTCTACCGGTCCGAGCGGCTCGCAGTCGTCGGGCTGAACTCGGTGCGGCCCTGGAAGCAACAGGGTGGCGCCCTCCGCGACTCCCAGCTCGAGCACGTGGCGCGCGTCTTCGCCGACGCACCGCCCCACGCGCTCAAGATGGTCGCCGTCCACCACCATCTTCTGGGCGCACCCTGGCGGTCCGTGAAGCGCACGATCGCGAACCGCTCGAGCGTCCTCGGCGCGCTCGTCGACGCCGGCGCGGAGCTGGTCGCGTCGGGCCACGTTCACCAGAGCGCCGCGGGCGAACGACGCGAGTTCGAAGTGGTCGGCGGCGACGTCCACGGGACCACGGTCGTAACGGCACCGGGCCTCGGCCAGCCCCGTCCCAAGCGCCGCGGCGAGGCGCGGGGCCTCCATCTCTTCGAGGTGGACGAGCGCTCCATCCGCGTCCTGACGTACTCGTGGGACGAAACGCGGTGGGCGCAGATCGCGGATCGCCGCTTCCCACGCGGGCTCGAGCCGCTCAGCACTATCGGCTGAACGGCTCGATGCGAGTTGGATCTAGCGTGCGCTCGCGCTTCCCGGCACCGTCACGTCCACCCACACGAGGCGATGGTCGGAGCTCGGAAAGGGAAACACGCCCGTCAGGCGCGAGAGCGGGTCGGCCAGGAGAGGCCAGAACACGGCCGAGTCCTGGATCCGCAGGTTCTTGCGAGGCAGCACGTAATCGGCGCGCAGGTTCCCGGGCGCGCTATCGGCGAAGTCAGCCGTGTCGAACGCGGGATTGCTGCGATGCGCAAGATTGGCACCGCCTTGGAGAGCCGAGGCTTCCACGGCGCCGGCGCTCGACGGAGTCACTGCTGTATTCACGAGCGGATGCTCGATGAGTTGCTGGATTGAACCCGGAATCGAATCGCCGTCGAGCGGATCCGAGTTCTGGTCGCCTGCAATGACGAAGAGCGAGCCCGGCGCGAGTCCTCCCCGAGCGCCTTCGTCGTCGTAGATGTACGAGCTCGCCCGTCCCGGCGTGATGTAGTCGGCCCAGAAGCGGATCTCGTCGAAGTTGCGGGTTCCATTTCTGTCCTCCGGCCCGTCGAAGACCGGCGGCGTCGGGTGACTGACGAGGAAGTGGACCGTCTTTCCCCCGATCGCCAGGGGAATATCCCAGTGGCTCTTCGACGAGAGGCGGAACAGGGCGAGCTCCGCCGGGGAGTACCAGTCCGCCGGGGCCGCCGTCGCCGGGTCGTCCGGCAAGCGGGCCCCCGGCATGTCCTTCCAGAGGAAGTTCTGGAACGTACGGATGTCGTCCTCGAGGATCGGGTATCTCGAATAAACCGCCATTCCGAACTGGCCCGGGAAGAACCCGAACCCGAAGGCATCGTCCGGACCACCAACGACGCCGTTGTTGTTGAGATCGTGGCCTGACGGAATGCCGGTGTTTGAGGGAGCGACGAAGCGATACGGATAGACGATCGGTGCGGCGCCGTTGTGTGGCACCGACAGGTAGTTGTCCTGGAAGAGCCTGGCCGCCACACCGTCCGCGACGAAGTCGAACTCGTTGATGAGCAGGACGTCCGGCCGCGCACGCTGAATGATCTCGGCCACCGTCGCCGCCTGAGCGTTGTTGGGTGTGGAGAGGTCTCCCACGAGCTGGCCGGCGAAGTTGCGGTTCAGCGAGGCGTTGAAGGTCGAGAATCGGACCTCCGGGTTCGCCGACAGGGCGGTCGGCGCCGCCGCCAATGCAACGGCAACGACGGCCAGCCAGGAGGCGATCGTCTTACGCATTTGCTGAGTCCATTCCCCCCATGGAGCTAGTTGATCCGCGTGATGCGGCCGTCGAGGGTGGGCGTGATCGTGCCCTGATCCCTGATGTACGCGAGCAGGACGTCGGCCATGACCTCGCGCGTGACCCCGTGGGTGCCCATGAACATCGTGTAGCCGTCCCCACCCGCGTTGGTGAAGTCGTTCGTCGCAAACGTATACGTCGTGCTGTCGGCCAGGATCGGCGTTCCGTCGTTCAGCGTGACGGAGAGGACACGCGATCCCGCCGGTCGCGCGGCGTCGTAGGTGAACCTGAATCCGGAGATCTGAGCGAAGCGCCCGTTTGCAGCCGGAATGGCGGCTACGGAGTGCTCGAGCGCCTGCCACAGAAGCGCGCCGGTTACCTCGCGCGTCACGACGATGTTGCCGAACGGCAGCACGGTGAACGCGTCACCGATCACGAGATCGAAGGGCGGGCCGGCGGCATAGCCGGGGCTGTTCCGCCTGAGGGCGGTGTTCTGGGGCAAGTAGCTCGAGGGCAGAGAAGCGCGCAGGCCGCCGCCGTTGGTGAACGCCAGCTGAGTCCCGTAGCGCCACCGCATCGAGTCGGCGACGATGTTGCCGATCGCAGCCTCCCGCAGACGCTCATTGACGCCGTCACGCGGGAAGAGGCCGGTCGCCACGCCGATCGTGCCGTCGAGCTGCCTGGCGAGCTCGGCACGGTAAGGAGCGAGCATGTCGACGATGGCGGGATCGGGAGTAACCGCAGCCGAGAACGGCGTCACGAACACGGCGTCCTTGTTGAACACCGTTCCCGTATTCGGGTCGAACGTCACCGTCGTCCTCGTGTAAGTCGCGCCCTTGCTCTTGTTCTCCTGCACGAGCTGACCGTTGATGACGTGCTCGAAGAGCATGTCCGTGTGGTCGCCGAAGATGACGTCGAAGCCGCTCACGCCCTCGGCGAAATCGACGAGCGGGCCGGTCCCCATGCCGGCCGCGTCATGGCCGGTGATGCCCATGTGCGTGATGGCGACGACGACGTCTGCTCCGGCCGCTTCGGCCTCGGCCTTGGCGCTCATCGCCGCGGCGACCGGATCCGTGACCTCGATCGTCCCGAAGCTGCCGGGGAACACGAGCGTGGGCGCCTCGGGGTTGGTGATGCCGACGACGGCGACCTTGACGCCGCCGAGGTCGAACATCTCCCAGCGCTTGACGCCGGTGAGGTTGTCCTCGAGGTTCCTGAGGTTGGCCGAGACGTACTGGAAGTCGGCCAAATCGATCATCTGCTGCAGATGATCGATGCCTCGGTCGAAGTTGTGGTTGCCGAACGTGTCGACGTCGAAGCCCATCAGGTTCATCGCCTTCACGGCCGGTTCTTCGTTGAAGAAGCCGGAGAGCGGCGGTGCGGCCCCGTATGCGTCTCCCGCCGTCAGCGTGAGCGAGTTCGGGTTGGCCGCCCGATCGTTCTTGAAGTAGGTCGAGAGCTGAGCGGCGCCGCCGACATTGCCGACTCCGGTGACGTTCAGCGGGTCGAGCTGAGCGTGCCAGTCCGACACGTTCAGGAACTGGAGCTGGACGGCGTTTTGCCAGTCGGCCGCGTCCGCGCGTGTCTCGAGCTGGCCGCGAATGGCACCCGCGGGATAGTCGCTCGTGTGAACGTTGACGTAGAACCGCTCCGGAAAGTCGATGATCTCGTTGACGAGCGCCCGCTGGACTCCGCTGGTACAGCCGGAGGATTTCCCGTTCGCACCAGGCGGGCTCAACGTCACCACGACGGGCCCCGGCTGGCCGACGGCCCCACGGTGGATGTGGGCCGCAGACGCAGGGAGGGTGATACTGGAGGCGCTGAGGTCCCAGCAAACGGTTCGCTGCCCGGCGCTGAGACGGATGGAGGCGAAGCCCGTTCCGTCGGGGTCGCCGGGACCGGGCGCCTCGAAGGCGCCGCTCATGTTGGCGACGCGCGGGGCGCCGGAGGCGCTGGGAACTCCGCCGACCGCGGCGGGAAGCATGACTGTGACGAGGGCCGCGACCAGCGCGACTCCCAAGAAGCGCACATGGATGCGCAGCGGCGACTTCATTCGAATTTTCTCCTCTCCCGGGGGTTCCTCAGACCTCAGCAGCTGTACCAGCCGAAGAAGGTACAACAATTTCGAGGCACCTCCAAACAGCCGCGGCCCGGCCCACAAAAGTCCTGCAATTACACCTTTAAGCCGCTGCTTCGATCGCCGCCTGGAGCTCGCGGCGCAGCTGCTTGATCTCGTCGCGGAGCTTGGCGGCGTACTCGAAGCGGAGCTCCTCGGCGGCGGCGAACATCTCCTCCTCGAGGGAGACGATGAGCTTCTCCATCTCCGGCGGGCTCATACCCTCGACCTTGGCGCTGCGGCGGCGCTTCCCGGGCACCGTCGGCGACTCGAGCGCCAGGAACTCGGCGATGTCGGAGACGCCCTTGACGATCGACTCCGGCGTGATCCCGTGCTCCTCGTTGTAGCGGAGCTGGATCTCGCGGCGCCGGTTCGTTTCGTCGATGGCGCCTCTGATCGCCTCGGTGATCTTGTCGGCGTACATGACGACCTTGCCGTTGACGTTGCGGGCCGCGCGCCCGATCGTCTGGATGAGCGCAGTCTGGCCGCGGAGGAAGCCCTCCTTGTCGGCGTCGAGGATGGCGACGAGGGACACCTCTGGCAGATCGAGCCCCTCCCGGAGAAGGTTCACCCCGACGAGGACGTCGTACTCGCCGAGGCGAAGCTCGCGAATGATCTGGATGCGCTGCAGCGTGTCGATCTCCGAATGCAGGTAGCGCGTCTTGACGCCCGATTCGAGCAGGTAGTCGGTCAGGTCCTCGGCCATCTTCTTCGTCAGGGTGGTGACCAGCACGCGCTCGCCGGCCTCCTCCCTCCGCCTGATCTCGTTGAGGAGGTCGTCGATCTGGTTCTTCGTCGTCCGCACCTCGACCTCGGGATCGACGACACCCGTCGGGCGCACGATCTGCTCGGCGATGTTCGTCGAGTTCCGGAGCTCGAACGGGCCCGGCGTGGCCGACACGAACACGAGCTGAGGCACCTTGTCGAGGAACTCGTCGAACCGAAGCGGCCGGTTGTCGAGGGCCGAAGGCAGGCGGAAGCCGTACTCGACGAGCGTCTCCTTCCGTGAGCGGTCGCCCTCGTACATGCCACCCAGCTGGGGCACTGTCTGGTGCGACTCGTCGATGAACACGGCGTAGTCCTCGGGGAAGAAGTCGAGGAGCGTGTGCGGCGCCGAGCCGGCGGCCCGGCCGTCGAGGATCCGCGAGTAGTTCTCGATGCCGTTGCAGTACCCGAGCTCGAGCAGCATCTCGACGTCGTACTCCGTGCGCTGGCGGATGCGGTGGGCCTCGAGGAGCTTCCCCTGGGATTCGAAGAGCTTCACCTGCTCCTCGAGCTCGTGCCGGATCTCGTGGACGGAGCGCTCAATCGTGTCGCGAGAGGTGACGTACTGCGTGGCAGGGAAGATCGCCAGGTGCTGGAGGCGGTCGTAGACCTCGCCCGTGAGCGGGTCGAAGTGGGTGATCTGCTCCACCTCGTCTCCGAAGAGCGAGATCCGGTACGCCGACTCCATGTGGGCCGGCTGCACCTCGACGACGTCGCCTCTAACTCGGAACCGCCCGCGGCCGAGGAAGGAGTCGTTGCGCGAGTACTGGATGTCGACGAGCTTCCGCAGCATGTCGTCGCGGTCGATCTCCATGCCAACGCCGAGGAGCACCGTCTTCTTCTCGTACTCGATCGGCGAGCCGAGGCCGTAGATACAGGAGACCGAGGCGACGATGACGACGTCGCGGCGGACGAGCAGGCCACTGGTGGCGGCGTGGCGCAGGCGGTCGATGTCGTCGTTGACCGAGGCGTCCTTCTCGATGTACAGGTCGGCCTGCGGGACGTACGCCTCGGGCTGGTAGTAGTCGTAGTACGAGACGAAGTACTCGACCGCGTTCTGCGGGAAGAACTCGCGGAACTCGTTGCAGAGCTGGGCGGCGAGCGTCTTGTTGTGGGCAATCACGAGGGCGGGCTTCCCGACCTTCTCGATGATCCACGCCATCGTCGCCGTCTTGCCCGTCCCGGTCGCACCGAGCAGCGTCTGGTAGCGCTCGCCCCGCTTGGCCGCTTCGGACAGGGCCGCGATCGCCTGAGGCTGGTCGCCCGTGGGGCGATAGGCGTCCGAGACGTTGAACTTGGCCATCAGTGGATGTCCCGGTGACATTGCCGCGCTTCTGGCGCGCGAAAAGCGAGCCGGGCAAGGACGCAGGGAGCCTTCCTATTGAATGAAATACGGGGGCGACTGAGGACGCAGCCCGGCGACGCTTTGCAGCCGCTCAGAAGCACGGAGGATGTTGCTGGGGCATCCACTAACTCGAATGCTAGTCCGAGAGCTCGAGCTCGTCGGCGTACGCCCGCGCGTAGATGTCGCGAATCTCGAGCACTTCGTCGACGTACTCGCGCGTCTCGGGGAAGGGGATGCCCTCCCCCTCCGCAATCCAGCCGTCCACGTTCGCCTGGCCTGCGTTGTACGCGGCGAGCGCCAGGCTCGTGTCCTCGTATTTCCGCAGCAGGCGGCGCAGGTAGAAGGAGCCGTAGCGGACGTTGATCTCCGGGTCGTAGAGATCCTGGACGCGGAAGCGCGCGCCGCCGGTATGGAGGGCGATCCCCTTGGCCGTGTCCGGAAGAAGCTGCATGAGGCCGATCGCCCCGGAGCTCGACTCCGCGTCAGCCTCGAACTTGCTCTCCCGGTAGATGACCGCGGCCAGGAGCGCCGCGTCGAGGTCGTAGTTCTGGGCATGGCCCGTGACGATGTGCTCGTACTCGAGCGGGTAGCGCATGCGTGCGTACCAGTCGGGGTTCGTCTCCTCGACATACGCGAACGCACCGGCCGCCAAGACGAGCATGAGAATGACCGGGGCGAAGTACCTCATCGTTCCGTCAGCTTCTCGATGACGCCGGACACGAAGGCGTCGAGCTCCTCGACGGTGCCGTCGTTGACGTAGGCGAAGTCGGCCTTTCCGATCTTCTCCTCGTCGGGGATCAGCCGCCGCTCTCGGTCCTGCAACGGGCGCAGGTGACGCGAGATCCGTACGTCGGGTGAGGCGGTGATCACGACGACCTTGTCGAAGCGCGTCTCGCCTCCGACCTCGTACAGGAGCGGCACCTCGGTGACGCAGACGGCCGGCGGCTCGGGCAGCCTCGCCAGGTCGGAGCGCCACTTCAGGTAGGTGGACACGACACGCGGATGGAGAAGGCGCTCGAGCCAGGCGAGCTCACCGGGATCGCCGAACACGACCTTGGCGACGCGGTCGCGGTCGATCTCGCCGTCGCGGCCTGCCACCTGCGGCCAACGCGACAGGATGGCGGACTGAACGCCCGAGTCGGTGCGAAGCAGGTCGTGCACGATCTCGTCGCTCGAGATGACGGCGGCGCCGTGCCGCTCGAAGGCACGGAGCGCCTCGGACTTGCCGGCGCCGATCCCACCGGTGATCGCCACCGCCACGGGGCGATCCTTTCTACGCCTCTTGAGAAGACTCCTCAGGCGGAGCGGGATAGCCCCCTTCGGAGTTCCCCGGCCCCTGCTTCTCCGGTGCGACCTCGTCGGCCTGGATCTCCTCCGGCGGCAAACCCTGCGTCTCCTCCGTGAACACTTCCTCGGAGAGCCCGAGTGCGGCACTGCCCTCGCTGTCTCCGTTCTGGCTCCCGTCCTCGCCGTCGACGCGCTTGAGCGAGAGTGAAAGGCGCCGCCGCTCCGCGTCCATCTCGATGATCTTCGCGCGGACGCTCTCTCCGGGCGAGACGATCTCGCGCGGGTTCTCGACGTGGTGCTGCGCGAGCTCCGAGATGTGCACGAGCCCTTCGACGCCGGGGACGACCTCGATGAACGCGCCGAAGGTGACCACCTTCGTCACGCGCCCCTCGACGACGTCCCCCTGCTCGTAGCTCTCGATCACCTGCTGCCACGGATCGGACTGGGTCTGCTTGAGGCCGAGAGAGATGCGCTGGCGCTCGCGGTCGATGTCGAGCACCTTCACCTCCACCTCCTGCCCGATGTCCAGGAGCTCGGAGGGGTGGTTGACGTGGCTCCACGAGAGCTCGGAGATGTGGATGAGGCCGTCGATGCCCTCCAGATCGACGAATGCGCCGAAGTCGACGATGTTCGAGATCGTCCCGGTGACGACGTCGCCCGGGGAGAGCCGGTCGAGGATCGCCTGCCGCATCTCCTTGCGCTCCTCCTCGAGGACTGCGCGCCGCGACAGCACGACGTTGTTGCGGCTGCGGTTCAGCTCGATCACCTTGCAGCGCAGCGTCTGGCCGAGGAACTCGTCGAGGTCCTGCACGCGGCGGATGTCGACGAGCGAAGCCGGCAGGAAGCCGCGCACGCCCAGGTCGAGGATGAGACCGCCTTTGACGACCTCGATGACGTTGCCCTCGACGGGCTCGCCGCTCTCGGCCGCCTCCTCGATGCGCTTCCAGGCCATCTCGAAGCGGGCACGCTTTTTGGAGAGGATGAGCCGGCCCTCGGCGTCCTCCTTGGTCATGACGAGGGCGTCGATGTCGTCCCCCACCTGGACCTCGTCAGCGGGGTTCACGGAGCGCCGGATCGAGAGCTCGGCGACGGGAATGACCCCCTCGGACTTGTAGCCGATGTCGACCAGGACCTCGTCCTTGTCGACCCGGACCACCTTTCCTCGCACGACCTCCCCCTCGTTGATGACGGGGAAGGTCGAGTCGTAATCGGGGATCAGTTGGCCGTCCGGACCTTCGGTCCAGACGCCTTCGTCAGACTTGGTATCTGACTCCATGACGGTGTCGTTGGAGACCATTTTGCGAGCGATCAGTATAGCCGCGCCCTGATGAAACCTCGTGATCTCGCCATCGTCGCCGCGTCGACGCCCCCGACCCAGAGCGTCTCCGACGGACGGGAAGGGCCTGAGCCCCGCGGTGGTCGACCTGAGGCGCGCCGGCGTCGAGCTTGCCAGCTTCGAAGACATCGAGCCTGGCGGCGACGTGCTTTGGAGCCCGGACGCGCAACGCGTGGCCTGGTGCACGCCGAACGGTGACGGACGGGAGTTCGAGCTCGGGACCGAGCGCCCACGCACGCTCGGGCGCTGTCCGCTCGCGTACACACCCGACGGGCACCTCACATTCGCTGTAGGACATCGGCTATTCGTGGGACACCGCACCGTCCTCGTCGAGGAGGGGCCGATCATCCAGGCCACCTGGGCGACGGACGGGTCCCTCCTCGTCGTGGTCGGCCCCGGAACGGTCCGTCGCTATGACCGGGCGATGAGGCTGACGGACGACGTCGACCTCGACACGGGCTATCAGAAGGTTGTCCCTTCTCCGGACAACTGCGCAGTCGCTTTCTTCGACGCAGGACGCATCCAGGTCGAAAACGTCGGGTGCTTCGGCGCTCCCGCGCGCGCGTTCATCGGATTGGATGCCGCCTGGTCACCGGACGGTTTCTGGGTCGCCGTGGCGACTCCCGACCAGATCGAGTTTCACCGCGTGCTCGGCGGCGAAGAGACGCTCGTCTGGCCCGCCCGCGCGCAGCAGCTGGAGTGGCGCGGCGACTAGCTGGCGCTAACGATCACGGCCGCGGAAGTCGATCCGCGCGACCTGCGGGTCGTGGTCGGACGCCTGGTCGGCGAACTCCGCGTTCACGTGCACCGGGTCGTAGTCGATCCCGAAGTCGGCCAGCATGTCGTTGCTGACGAGGATCTGGTCGAGCACCTGCGAGTTGCCCTCGAAGACGTACGAGTAGCGCTCCGCCTGCGGGAGGCCGTGCATGAGCGACGAGAGGACGCCGCCTTCGAGGATGTGAACGGTCTCGGAGAACTCGAAGTCGTTGATGTCGCCGAGGACGATCACGTTCGCGGTCGGATCGGCCGCCTTGATGTCGTCCACGAAGTCGTTCACGACCTGCGCCTGCGCGTGGCGGGCGACTTCGCTCGAGCGCACAGGCGGCTGGAAGCGCCCGAAGAGCGGATCGTCGCCGCCCTTGGAGCTCAGATGGTTGGCGATCACGAAGACCTTCTTGCCGTGCATGCGGAACTCGCCCGCGAGCGGCTTCCGCGAGCTGTTGAAGGCGGGATTGTTCGGGTCCACGCGGCCCGGGCTGGACGAGAGGCGCAGCCCCGACGGGCGGTCGACCACCGTGGTCGGAGTCGTCGAGCCGCCACCCGGCCGGTCGATGAACTCGAGACCGCGGTCGGTGCGGAAGAGGAAGCCGACGCGGATGTTCCCGCCCGGCTCGCCGCCGTCCTGGTCGTCGATCGGATCGATCTGCCGGAACTCGTACACCGGCCCGCCGGCCGCCACGATCGCATCGGCGAGCATCTGCCAGGAGAGCGTCGCGTCCGTCACCGCCGTATTGGCGGGACCGTCGTTGTCCTGGATCTCTTCGATCGCGATCACGTCCGGCGAGCTCAGGTGGTTGACGATCAGGTCTGCGTGGCGAGCGAACGAGGTGTCGCCCGGGTCGAGGTTCTCGACGTTGTAGGTGGCCACGGCGATCTCGAAGTCGCGGGGCGCGCGCGTCACCTCCCGCTCGAGCCCTCCGTCGACCGCGACGAGCGGGCTGGTGATGGTGATCTTGAAGTTCGCGAAGTCGTAGTCCAAAACGCCCACGGCCGGCCCCGCAAAGTGATCGGCGACGTCCACGGACGGAGTCGGCAGGAAGAAGTCGTCGAGCATGATCCGCTCGGGGTTGAAGTCACCGTTTCGGTAATCGCCGACGGAGGCGGGGTCGACGTCCCGCACGAGGATGCCGTCGCGGGTCGTCCGGACGGAGGCGCCGGCGCCGTCGTCGGCCAGCACGAGGATCTCTCCGAAGGAGTTCCGCGGCCCGACGACGACGGGATTGTTCACCTGGACGAGCATGCTCTCGAGCGTCTCGTAGAAGTCGATGCCGTCCTGGGCCGGGTCGAACGTGTTGGCCGTCTCGACGTTCCCGGTTCCCGAGTCGTTCTCGATCACGTCGGTGGGCTGAACGCGACCGCCCTGCCCGATCACCGTCGGCGTGATAGAGCCGGTGCCGAGCCTCGTCGCGCTGAGCCCCGGACCCGCGATCTCGGTGATCGTGAGGTTGTCGAACGCGCTGCTCGAGGCGGCACACGAGGGGCTGCATCCCGGCCTGAACTCGGTCACCGTCCCGCGCACTCGCACGAGGTCTCCGACGACGACCGCGTTTGCGACCACCGAGCCGAAGACGAGGATTCCCTCGGACGTGGCCGGGTTCAAGTCGGGAGCCGGGTCCTGGAGCCACACCTCCGAGCCGCGCTCCGCGATGACGACGCCGTCGACCGTGACCGACTGGCCGTCGTAGGGGGACAGGTGGCCCGCGCCCTGGACCTCGTGGATCCCGATCGGCGCGCTCTCGGTGCTGAAGCTGAACTCGTGGTTGGCCGCCATGTTGTCCGGGGGATCGAGCGCGTCCTGGTCGGAGACCTGAGCCGCGACGACGGTGACCGTGCAGGTCTCGCCGAAGGCGAAATCGGAATCAGGGTTGAGCGTGAAAGACGTCGGGCCGCCGCTTGCCGCGGCCGTGTGGGGGCCGCTCGAGCCGCAGGAGATCGAGTACCAACCGTCGGAGACGTTGACCGGCTCACTGAAGTTGATCGTGACGTTCGCGTCGCGCAAGACGCCTGTGGCGCCGGCGGCCGGCGTGCTGGTCGCAACGGACGGCGCGCTCTCTCCGCCGCAGAAGAACGGATCGGCCGTGCTGTTGCGCGGGTTCGGAGGCCCGACGCTGAAGTCGGTGGCGTTGTTGTCGGTCTCGGTGCAGCCCTGGTTGTTCCTGAGCGCCGCGGTCGTGTTGCTGGGGGTTGCGGTCGGACCGCTTCCCTCGAAGCAGTTCGTGCCGGTGCCGTAGCCGACGATGTCGACTACCGCCGCGCCCGACGGGCAGCTGGTCCCGGCCGTGACCTGCGTGTTGTTCGTGAGCAGCACGACCTTGCCGGCGCCCGCCGCCATCGATGTCGTCCCAATGGCGTCGGCGTTCGGGATGTCCACCGACCCGCCGGTCCCTGCCGCCTGCCTGACGAGGTAGTAGCGGCCCGGCTGGATCGTCCCGGAGAGCGTCGTGAGCTGCCAGTTCGTCCCCGCGGTGGCCGCGTACTGCACCGACCAGCCGTTGACGCTGACCGGCGCGGAACTGACGTTGTGCAGCTCCATGAAGTCCTGGCGCAGCGTCGCGCCCGAGTTTCCGCCCCCGCCGTAGACCTGGCTGATGACGATGGTGGAGCTCGTCGCCACTGCGGGCGGTGCGCCCAGGGCGAGCACGGAGAGGCCGAGGCACGCGAGGACCGCGCAGCGCTTGAGCATCAACGTGTCTCCCCGGGCAGGGCCAGGACCCTACAGCGTTTTCGCGGCGCCGAAAAGGGGCGTCTAGCTTTTCGCTTCGTTCCAGTCGTCGGCGACGCCGACGTCGACGGCGAGCGGTGGGTCGAGCGGATAGGCCCGGCACATCTCCTCGCGGACGAGCTCCTTGACCGGCCCGGTTTCGGCGTCGGGCACCTCGAGGAGGAGCTCGTCGTGGACCTGGAGGACGATCCGGGCGGCGCGGCCCTCGCTCCGAAGCCGGCGGTGGATCGCCACCATCGCCTTCTTGATGATGTCGGCGGCCGTCCCCTGCATCACGAAGTTGACGGCGAGGCGCTCGCCGAAGCCGCGCGTCTGGCGGTTGCGGGCCTTGAGCTCGGGAACGGGCCGGCGCCGCCCGTAGAGCGTCGTCGCGTATCCGTCGCGCTCGGCCGCCTCGATCGTGCGCTGGATGAAGTCCTGCACGTGCGGGAAGCGCGCAAGGTACGCGTCGATGTAGGCCTGCGCCTCCTCACGCGGGATCTCGAGGTTCTCGGATAGCCCGAACGCCGAGATCCCGTAGATGATCCCGAAGTTCACCATCTTGGCGACGTTGCGCTCGTCCTTCGTGAGCGTCGCCTGCTCCTTGCCGAGGACCTCCGCCGCCGTGGCGGCGTGGATGTCCTCGCCGCGCGCAAACGCCTCGCGGAGCTTCGGCTCGCCGGAAACGTGAGCGAGGATGCGCAGCTCGACCTGTGAGTAGTCGGCGGAGAGCAGGCGGTGCCCTGTTTCCGCCACGAAGGCGCTCCGGATCTCCCGGCCGAGCTCGGTCCGGATCGGGATCGCCTGCAGGTTCGGGTTCGACGTCGACAGCCGGCCCGTGGAAGCCACGCCCTGGTTGAAGGTGGTGTGCAAGCGCCCGTCCTCCGGCGAGATGAGGCTCGGCAGCGGTTCCAGGTACGTGTTGAGGAGCTTCGAGTACTCGCGCCATTCCTCGATGACGGGGACGATCTCGTGCTCCTCCCGGATGGCCCGCAGAACGCGCGCGTCCGTGGAGTAGCCCGTCTTGCCCTTGCGCCCCGGCGACAGCCCGAGCTCCTCGAAGAGGACCCGCGCCACCTGCTGCGTGGATCCGAGCATGAACTCTTCGCCGGCGAGCTCGTGCGCGCTTGCCTCGAGCTCTTCGATCCGGTCGGCCAGGCGGGCCGTGATCTCCCCCATGCGGTACGTGTCGATCTTGACGCCGGCCTCCTCCATCGCCGCGAGAACCCCCGTGAGCGGCAGCTCGACGTCGCGGTAGAGCGGCGTCAGGCCGCGCTCGTCGATGCGTCCGCGCAGCGGCTCGACGAGGCGAAGGGTGGCCGCGGCGGCTCGCACGAGCGCGGCCGTCTCCTCTTCGGCGGCGGGCTCGGGATTGAGCTCGATGCCGTAATCGGCCGCGAGGTCGTCGAGCGCGTACGTCGCCCGCCCCGGCTCGATCAGGTACGCCATCAGCATCGTGTCGTCGGCAGCCTCGATGCCGGCACGGTAGAGCTCGCGCGGCAGCGCTTTGAAGTCATGCGCGACGAGCGCCGCCGACCGCACGTGTGGCACGACCGACACGGCCCAGTCGCCGACGACGACGTCGTCGCGCGCGACCGCGAAGCGACCGTCGCGAACAGCGAGCGCTGCCGGTCCCTGGACGTCCTCGAGCTCGGCCTCCCGCCACGGCACCTCCACGCCCTCGAGCTTGAGCGGCGCCGACGGAATCGCTTCCTCGAGCAGGTCGATGCGCTGCAGGAGGTTGCGAAACTCGTAGCGACGGAAGATCTCCTTCAGGCGCGAGCGGTCGGGCGGATCGAGAACGAGGTCGGCCGGGTCGCAGTCGAGCGGCAGGTCGCGGCGCATCGTCGCAAGGTCTTTCGAGCGCAGCGCCTGCTCCGTGTGCGTTCGCAACGTCTCGCGCCGTTTCTCCCCGGAGACGTCGTCGATGTTCTCGAGAAGATTCTCGAGCGAGCCGAACTGCGCGATCAGCTGTCCCGCCGTCTTGTCGCCGATCCCCGGGACGCCCTCGATCGCGTCCGACGTGTCGCCCTTCAAGCCGATGAAGTCGGGTACGCGCTCCGGCGGGATCCCGTACCGCGCAAGCACGCGCTCCGGCGTGTACACGTGGACGTCGGCCACGCCCCGCGGCGTCATCATCAGGCAGACGTTCTCGGAGCAGAGCTGGAACGCGTCACGGTCGGTCGAGACGACGCACGTCTTGACGCCCGCCTGGTCGGCGCGCCACGCCAGCGTCGCGATGACGTCGTCGGCCTCCCACCCCTCGAATTCGAGGTTGCGATAGCCGAACGCCTCCACGATCGGGCGGAAATGGGGGAACTGCTCGCCCAGCAGGTCCGGCGTCGGCAGGCGGTGGAACTTGTAGTCCGGGGAGATCTCCTTGCGATGCACGGCCGGCATGTCCCACGCGACCGCGACGCCCTTCGGCTTGTAGTCGGAGAGGAGCTTGAAGAGCATGTTCGTGAAGCCGAGCAGCGCGTTGGTCGGGAAACCCTCGGACGTGGCGAGCTCCTCGGGCAGCGCGAAGTAGGCCCGGTAGGCGAGGTTGTTCCCGTCGACCAGAAAGAGCTCGGACTCGCGCGCCGGCGCGTCGTCGAGCTGCAGCTCGGCGCCTGTCAGCGTCTTCGGCGACACGCTGACACTGTACGCCGACGCGGCTGGGCTAACCGGGCCGCTCGGCGTGAATGCGCCCCGGCGCTTTCTTGAGCGAACCGCCCCCGCGGCCTGCACGCCTGGCGACCGCCTCGGCGAGGATCGAGAGGGCCGTCTCGGCCGGCGAGACCGCGCCGATATCGAGCCCGGCCGGGCCCGCGATTCGGTCGAGGTCGGCTTCCGTCAGCCCGGCCTCACGCAAGAGGTCGCGGCGCCGTTCCTGGTTACGACGCGACCCGAGCGCCGCGACGTAGAACGCGTCCGTCCGCAACGCGCCGGCCAGGGCCGGGATGTCGAAGCGGTCGTCATGCGTGAGGACGACGACGGCCGTGTCGTGGTCGGGGCGGACCTGCGCGAGCGCGTCGTCCGGCCAGGCGACCAGAAGCTCGTCCGCGTTCGGCATGCGTTCCTTCGTCGCAAAGCGAGCACGCGCGTCGGCCACGACGGTGCGCCAGCCGACGAGCTTGGCCGCGGCGCAGAGCGCGTCGGCGAGGTCGAGCGCGCCGATCACGAGGAGGCGCGGCGGAGGAGCGAGCACCTCGACGAAGACGTCCTTGCCCTCGAGCTCGACGACGGCGTTGCGGCCCGCGCGGATGAGCTCGTCGACGTCCTCACGCTCCCCCTCACGCACGAACGTCGGCGCTCCGTCCTCGAGCGGCATCACGACCGCGGCACGCTGCTCAGTCGCGTAGGCGTCCTTCGACCGCGTGAGGATGTCGTCGTCGAGCGGCGTGAGGAGGACGTCGATCTCTCCGCCGCAGGGAAGTCCGGCGTCCCAGGCCTGCTCGTCCGAGATGCCGTACGTGACGAGCTTCGTCGTGCCGTTCGCCAGCACGTCCTTCGCTTCTTCGTACACCTCGTGCTCGACGCAGCCGCCCGAGACGGACCCGGCGATCTCCCCGCTCGAGGAGACGGCCAGCTTGGCGCCGACCGGCCTCGGGGCCGAGCGGCGGGTGGCGACGACGGTCGCGAGCGCGACGCGGTCGCCACGGCCGCGCCAGCGCTCGATGTCCGGCAGGACTTCCTTCAGCGGGCTAGTCCTCGCCGAGATAGGTCTTGCGAACCTGCTCGTTCTCGCGCAGCGCCTTCGCGTCGTCAGCCAGGGCGACCTGACCGGTCTCGAGAACGTATCCCCGGCTTGCTGCGTCGAGCGCCATGAGCGCGTTCTGCTCGACGAGCAGGATCGGCGTGCCTTGGCCGTTGATCTCCAAGATGATCTCGAAGATCTTGTCGACGAAGATCGGCGCCAGCCCCATGGACGGCTCGTCGAGGAGCAGGAGCTTCGGGCGCGCCATGAGGGCCCGACCGATCGCGAGCATCTGCTGCTCGCCTCCGGAGAGCGTCCCGGCCTTCTGCATCCGCCGTTCCTGCAGCCGCGGGAAGAGGTCGTAGACGCGGTCGAGGTCCTCGCGGATGCCGGGCTTGTCGTCTCTCTGGTAGGCGCCCATCTCGAGGTTCTCGAGCACGCTCATCCGCGAGAACACGCGCCTGCCTTCGGGGGACTGGGAGATCCCCATCTTCACGATCTCGTGCGGCGCCTCGTTCGTGATGTCCTTGCCCTGGAACTCGATCGTGCCTTCGCGAGGGTGATTGAGGCCGTTGATGGAACGGAGCGTCGTCGACTTGCCCGCGCCGTTCGCGCCGATCAGCGTGACGATTTCACCCTCCCGTACCTCGAGAGAGATCCCCTTGAGCGCGTGAATCGTCCCGTAGTACGTGTGGATGTCGTCCAGCTTGAGGATGAGCTTTCCGCCGTTCGGTGTGCTCACTTCGGTGCTCCTCCTCCCGTGGCCTGCGTGCCGAGGTACGCCTCGATGACGCGCTCGTCGTGCTGAACTTCCTTCGGAGTGCCCTCGGCGATCTTCTCGCCGTAGTCGAGCACCGTCACACGGTCGGAGATTCCCATTACGACCCGCATGTCGTGCTCGATGAGCAGGATGGTCAGGTCCTGCTCGGCCCGGAGCTTCGCGACGAAGTCGGTGAAGCTGGCCGTCTCCTCGGGGTTCATTCCGGCCGTGGGCTCGTCGAGCAGGAGCAGTTGCGGGCCGGTCGCCAGAGCGCGCGCGACCTCGAGCCGGCGCTGGTCCCCGTAGGGCAGGTTCTTCGCGTACTCGCGCGCGCGACGCCGCAGGCCCGTGAACTCGAGCAGCTCGAGGGCCCGGTCGCGCGCGCCCGTCTCCTCGCGGCGGAGGCGCGGCGTGCGGATGATCGAGGCCCAGATGCCGCCCTTGATGCGGCTGTGCATCGCGACCATGACGTTCTCGAGCGCCGTCATGTTGTGGAAGAGGCGGATGTTCTGGAACGTCCGGGCCATTCCGAGCACGGTCACCTTGTGCGGCGGCAGGCCCGTGATGGTCTTGCCTTCGAAAACGACGAGGCCGCGCGTCGGCTTGTACACCCCCGTGAGCATGTTGAAGAAGGTCGTCTTCCCAGCTCCGTTCGGACCGATGAGGCTGACGATCGTCTTGCGAGGAATGACGAAGTCGACGTCGTTCACCGCGACGAGACCGCCGAACTCCTTCCGGAGCTGGACCGCCTCGAGAATGTTGCCGTCTTGATCTGGCATCAGGTCAGGCGCTCGCGTCGTAGAGACTGGACTCGGTACCGCCCTCTTCGAACTCCGCCTTGCGCCGCGCGCTCGGAATCATCCCCTCTGGGCGGAAGAGCATCATCAGGATGAGGGCGAGGCCGAAGATGCCGAACTTGTACTTCGGCACGTCGACCGCGTAGTCGCTGCCGGTGGCCGAGATGCCGTCGTTGATCCACTCCCCGATCTTGCCGAGGCCGGTGAAGTTGAGCCAGGAGATCAGCGCAGCGCCGACGATCACTCCCCACACGTTGCCCATGCCGCCGACGATGACCATGACGAGCACGATGATCGAGATCTGGAAGGAGAAGCTCGTCGGGAAGATGCCGTTGATGAACGCGCCGTGCAGCACGCCGACGAAGCCGCCGAAGATCCCCCCGATCATGTAGGCCCAGAGCTTCGTCCGCATGAGCGGCACGCCCATCGCCGAGGCCGCGACCTCGTCCTCCCGCACCGCGATCCAGGCGCGCCCCATCTTCGAGTCGCGCAGGCGGACGTTCACGAAGATGGTGATCAGCGTCATGATCAGGATGGTGTAGAACCACGGCTTCAGCTTGTCGGGAAGCGAGCTGTAGCGGTCGGGGAGCGCGCCGCCCGTCGCGTCGTTGAGCGTCTGACCGAACCCCGGGCGATCGAGCTGCGTGACTCCACGGACTCCGTTCGTGAGGTTGTGGGCGCCGAACTCGACGAAGGGAAGGCTTCCCTGGACGCCCTCCGGCAGCGGCATCTGATCGCCGTTCCGGAAGATGTCGGGGATGATCTCGCCAAAGCCGAGGGTGACGATCGCGAGGTAGTCCCCGCGCAGTCGCAGAGTCGGCCAGCCGATGATGAGGCCGGCGATCCCCGCGACCACCCCCGCGAGGATCATCACGACCCAGAAGCTCATGTGAATCCCGGGTAGCGAGACCGGGTTCGTGTCCAGGAAGTGGATGTCTCTGTTGGAGAAGAGGCCCGACCCGAACCAGCCGAGCGTGTACGCACCGAGGGCGAAGAAGGCGACGTAGCCGAGGTCGAGCAGGCCGGCGTAGCCGACGACGATGTTGAGACCGAGCGCGAGCATCACGTACTCGGCCATCTGGAAGACCGTGTCGATATCCATCCCGAGGAAGTCGACGAAGAAGAATTCGAGCGGCGCGCCGCGATCCGTCGCGTAGAACGGGAAGAGGAAGACGAGCAGGATGACGAGCGCTGGCAGCCCGTACTTCTTGACGCGCGGGTCCGCCCCGAAGCGGCCGCCGGCGCCGCGCACACGTGCGGCCGGCGTCGTCACTGGCCCTCCGGAGTCTGCTCGCCGAGCAACCCCGACGGTCTGAACACGAGAATGAGGATGAGGATCGAGAAGATGACCGTCGTGGTCCAGCGCGCGTCGATGAAGCCGTCGGTGTACGCCTGGATCAGCCCGAGCAAGAGCCCGCCAAGAACGGCGCCGGTGAGGTTGCCGATGCCGCCGAGCACCGCCGCGGTGAACGCGAAGAGGCCGAGCCGGAAGCCGAGGTCGAACTTCGAGGTGCCGAAGTACAGCATGTAGATGGCGCCGGCCGCGCCTGCCAACGCCCCGCCGAGCGCGAACGTGAACGAGATCGTCCTGTTGACGTTGATGCCCATCATCGCGGCTGCGTCCATGTCCTGGGCGGTCGCGCGCATGGCCTTGCCCGACCTCGTGCTCCTGACGAGATACGTGAGGGCGATCAGGAGCGGGAGCGTCACCATGAGGACTATGAAGTCCGCCCAGGAGTAGCTGATCCCGCTGACGTTGATGATGTTCCCCGTGGGGAGGAGGTCGGGACCAGGCTGCGGGCCGGCGTCCTTCCACACGAGTCCGATGTTCTGGAGCAGGAAGGAGAAGCCGATCGCCGTGATCAACGGGGCGAGTCGCGGCTGGTTGCGCAGAGGCCGGTAGCCGACGTACTCGATGGTCACGTTGATGACCATGCAGAAGAGCATCGAGAAGAGAAGCGCCATCAGGATCGAGTAGAAGCGCTGGCCGGCCGGGTCGGCCGCGACGGCGGCCGTCCCCAGCGGGATCCCCAGCACGAGCGTCGTCGGGTACAGCGGGATCTGGAACGAACCGTCGGTGATGATCGAGTTCGTCTGGAAGCTGCCCAGCATGAAGTTGTCGCCGTGGGCGAAGTTGATGAGCTCGATGATCCCGTAGACGAGCGTGTAGCCGAGCGCGATGAGCGCGATGATCGTGCCATTCGTGAACCCGATGAGGCTCACCTCGGCAAAGCGACTCGGCTCTTCGATGATGACCCGGATCAGCCACTGCAGGACGCCGAGGATGAGGATCGCGCCGAAGATCCACTTGAGGATCTGCGAGACCGGCGGGCCGCCGGTGGTCAGCTGAGGAGCCGCTCTCTCCGCCGTCGCCACGCGGGAAGCATAAAACGACTGCTGGCGAAAGAAAACACGGTTCAGAAAAGAGAGAGGGCCGGCGATGCCGGCCCTCTCGCGTACCTATCGGCTGCCCTTACTGGGCGGCCGCGACCTGCTCGACGAACGTCCACGCGCCGCCCTTGCCCTGGAACACGGACTCGAACTTCTCGGCCGGGTCGCCGCTCTCGTCGAACGAGATCGGCCCGATGACCGTGTCGGTCGAGACCTGGAAGAGCTGCTCGGTGACGCTCTCACGCGTGCCGTCGGAAGCCTCGAGGGCAGCGAGGATGACCTGGAGTGCGCCCACGGCGTAGGCCGTGTACACCTCAGGGGCTCCGTACTGCGCCGAGTACTTCTCGATGAACGCCGCACCCTCTCCGGGGAGGTCGTCCGGGTTCAGCGTCGGGGCGGTGCCGTACATGCCCTCGACGTTCTCCTCGCCGGCCTCCTCGAAGAGCGACTGGAGCACGAAGCCGTCCGACACCAGCGTCTGGATCTCCTCGTTGTCGCCCCACGTCGTGACCTTGTCCTTCACCAGTTGGCCGCCGTTGAAGCACGAGATGCCGCCGATGTAGAGGCAGTCCGCGCCCGAGGCCTTGATCTTGGTGAAGAGGGACTTGTAGTTCGACGCGTTGGCGTCCCAGCCCTCGTGGCCCGCGACCTCGAGACCGATGTCACCGGCCGCCGACTCGAAGGCATCCGCGACGCCCTTACCGTAGGCGTCCTTATCGTCCAGGATGTACATGCTCGTGCAGCCCAGCGTCTCCTGCATGTACTGAGCGCCGATCTGACCCTGGATGTCGTCCGACGTGACCACGCGGGCATAGTTGCGGACACCGGACGGGTAGTACTTGTCCGGCTCGCCTTCCTCGGCACCCGGCCCTTCATGAGTCAGGCCGGTGGCCGTGTTGGCGGGGCTCACCATCGCCAGCGAGGCCTCGTTCGCGATCGGCACCTCGATCTTGGCGCAGCCCGAGTTGAACGTGCCGATAACACCAATGATCGACTCGTCCTCCACGTACTTACGCGCATTCGCGGCACACGTCGCCTCGTCCCACGCGCCCTTGGCGGCGGTCGAGTCGTCGAAGGCCTCGAACTCGATCGTGTAGTTACCGACCTTGTTCCCGATGTCCTGCAGGTACAGCTGGATGGCGTTGTTCATCGACTCCGTCTGAGCGGCAGACGAGCCCTGCAGCGGAAGGTCGGAGACGATCTTGACCGTCTTCGCCTCGCCTTCAGCTTCCGTGCCCGTCCCTCCGGCCTCGCCTTCATCGTCGTCGCCGCCGCACCCGGCGGCCGTAAAGGCGAAGGCGCCGACCAGCAGGAGCAGAACCGCCAAAAGTGTCTTTCTTCTCACTCCTCCTCCTCAGTCGCCCGACTTACCGTTTATCGCCGTTAGCCCGGCCTTTGCGTAGCCGCAAGCTTTCGCCGGGCTGGGCCGCTGCTTTCGGGGTGGGCAATTATGACCCATCCAGGCGGCAAGCGGCTGCCGATAAGCTGTTCCCGCCGATGAAGCACGCCGAAGTGGCGGAACTGGGAGACGCGCTGGACTCAAAATCCAGTGGGGCTACGCCCCGTGCGGGTTCGATCCCCGCCTTCGGCATCACGTCTCCTATCCTTGCTTCCTTCGCGGGATTCGTGGACAGAGACGAGTAGCCGCCCGCGAAGTTAGACAGCATGGCCAAACGCGTCGGAGTCCTGACGGGCGGCGGCGACTGCCCAGGCCTGAACGCCGTGATCAGGGCGGTCACGCGGCGATCGCTCGACCGCGGCTACGAGGTGGTGGGCGTGCGCGACGGCTGGCGAGGGCTCGTGGACGGCCGCTTTCAGGACCTCGGGGCCCGCGAGATCTCCGGGATCCTCCCCCGCGGCGGGACGGTCCTCGGGACGACCCGGACGAACCCGTACAAGAGCGATCATGGAGTGAAACGGGTGCTGTCCCACTTCGACGAGCAAGAGCTGACGGCGCTCGTCGTCATCGGGGGGGAAGACACGCTCGGCGTGGCGTCGCGGCTCTTCGAAGAGGAGGGGCTGCCCGTCGTCGGCGTCCCGAAGACGATCGACAACGACTTGTCGGCGACCGATTACACGTTCGGCTTCGACACGGCGGTCTGGATCGCCACGGAGGCGATCGACCGCCTGCACACGACGGCCGAGTCCCACAACCGGGTGATGGTGGTGGAGGTCATGGGCCGCAACACCGGCTGGATCGCGGTCATGAGCGGGATCGCGGGCGGTGCCGACGTCATCCTCATCCCCGAGCAGCCGATCACCGTCGAGGAGGCGTGCGCCGAGCTCCAGCGGCGTCACGACCGCGGGAAGGACTTCTCGATCGTGGTCGTGAGCGAGGGGTACGAGCTGACGTACGCATCCGGAGAGACGCGCCGCGCGGAGCAGAGCCCCTCCGCGAGCGACGAGTTCGGCCACGCTCGGCTCGGCGGCGTCGGGGATGTCCTGGCGCGGGAGATCGATGAGCGCACGGGCTTCGAGACCCGCGTCACCGTGCTCGGCCACGTCCAGCGCGGCGGCTCCCCCACACCCCGCGACCGGGTTCTCGCGACGCGCTACGGCTTGAAGGCGGCCGACCTGGTGCACGAGGAGAACTTCGGCCAGATGGCGGCGCTCCGCGGTGACGCGGTCGTGTCGGTGCCGATAGCCGAGGCCGTCGCCGAGCTCAAGAAGGTGCCGCGCGAGTGGTACGAAGTCGCCAAGGCGTTTTTCGGTTAGTCCTAGAGCAGTTCGGCGAGGGGGAAGGAGCGGTGGCGGCGGGGCGGCACGAGGAAGTTCTGCCGGTGCGTCGTGCGCAGGATCGAGTTGAACCCCTGGCCGCGCGCGCGTGGGTTGAGTGGCACGCTCGGGCCGTCCGGATAGACACCGTCCATGGCGAGGCGGGTGCGGTGGAAGTCGTCGCTCGTCGGCGTGAAGACGACGAAGTGGAGACCCGCCGCCGGCTCGTCGCTCTGACCGTCGCGCGAGGGGTCGGCGCTCCAAAAGAACGGGTTGTCGAGCGTGTTGAAGTCCGCGCGCTGCGGCACCGCCGTCCCCTTGGGATAGCTGACGCCGTCGCGCCCGACGATGTCGGCCTGGAGGCGGGAGGTCGGCTGCATCACCGCGCTGTGTCCGACCGCACCGTGACGGCGTGCGTCGGTCGTGTTGGCGCGCGTGCCGACGGCGTCGCTCGCTTCCTGCGGAACCGTCTGGGTGCCCTCGTCCACTTCCATGCCGGGACGGAACGTGGTCGAGACGCGCTCGGCGAAGTCGAAGTTCAGGTACCACGCCTCGACGTCTTCGAAGATGTGCGAGACGTGCATGGCCGTGCCGCCGCGGAAGTACCCGTCCGGCCATTGATCCGTGTAGCCCGGCAGCGTCTCGAAGTTCGCGATCCCGGGTGGGCCGAGCCCGGCCCTCTGCGTCGAGGTGAAGCCAAGGAAGAGCTCGGCCGTCTCGGGGATGAGCTCCGCACCGGGCACGCCTGCGGCGAGGGCCATGCGCTTGGGCAGGCTCGTCCCGCCGGCGAAGCCCCCGCCGGCGAAGCCGCGGCGGATGCTCGTCAGCTCGAAGATGTCGCTCGTCGCCTCGAAGATCGCCTCGTTGGCCTCGCCGATCAGGTTCTGGCGGTCGCTGCGGAAGAAGAACGCGACGTCGTTCTCCTCGAGGATCACGTCCTCGGGGTCGCTCGGGAAGCGAAGCGCGTCGACGATCGCGAGCACCGGCTCGTCTGCAGCCTCTGAGGCGCGCAGGTCGACCGGCAAGCGCTCGCGCGCGGGCCCCGGGACGAGCCGCCGGAAGTACGGGAGGCCCCAGCCGACGCTGATGCTGATGCCGCTCGGCGCCGCGTCGTAGCGCGCGTCGACGGCGTCGAGGGCCTCGGCGAGCGTCCGTTGCGCCTCACGCAGCGCGGCTCGAGACTCCGCCTTGACGGTCGCCGTCACGATCTCGTCGTGCAGCGGCGGGACGACGACCTCGACCCCCTCGTCCATCACGATGCGGAGGTCGCCGAGGACGTGCTGCTCCGGGATGAGCGGCCGGGTCGAGCGCCGCACCGGCGTGCCGGTGAGCCGGTCGACGAGCGCGTAGATGCCCGTGCCGGCCAGAGCCGCGGCGGCCCCGCCGCCGAGCATCTGCCTTCGTGTCAGGCGTCCGCTCAGGCGCCGGTGGGCTCGATCAGCTCGAGCCCGCGCATCATGCGGTCGAGATTCTGCGCGACCTTCGCGTACGTCAGCCCGAGGCCGGGGACGACGTGCTGGCTGAGGGTGTAGAGGGACCCCTCGTGCTCCCACGCGTAGAGGAGGTGCCACGTGTCGGCGCCGCGGTTGACCGAGTAGCGCTCGACCTCGACCCCGCCCACGGTCTTCGGCCCCTGGGGATCGCTGAAGCACGGGCGGCCGTCGCAATCGGGAATGTCCGTCTTGCCCGGATAGCCGCGGAAGTTGACGTGCACTTCCCCGCTGCCCGGCTCGAACCAGATGAAGCCCATCAGGTAGCTCCGGTCACGCTTGATCGACTGCGTGCTGTGCCAGTCGCCGTCGAGCTCGCCCGTGAGCGGCGCGGGCAGCCAGCTCGGGCAGTACACGGGCGCCTCGATGCGGTCGGCGAGCTCCTGCCAGCCCGGCTTCCACTCGTCGGGGCAGGCGGCCGGCTCCTGAGCAACGTTCGCAGCCAGGTCGGCCTCTGCTTCGCCGCCACAGCCGGACAGGGCAAGCGCAGCGAGGGCGAGGGCAAGCGCACCCGCCGACAGCAACCTCTTCAGTGTCCGCTCACGCATCTTCTGCCAACAGTGCAGCGAGGACCCGCTGGGCAAGAAGCGTAGCTGAGGCCTAAAGATCTACCCGCCGGTTCGTCTACGCCTCGGCGCGGCCCGTCAGCTCCGCGAGAGCGCCCGCGAAGTCAGGGTCGCGCAGAAAGCCGGCGCCGACGAGGATCGCGTCGACACCCGCCCGCTCGAGTGCGACGACCTGCTCGCGCGCGACGGGGCGCCGTGGCCGCGCGATCACGAGCTTCCCGGCGGGAACGGCGGGCAGGAGATCGAGGATGTACTCGAGCTCCTCCTCCTCGTCCCCGGGATGTGCGATCACGATGATCTCCGGGTCGATCTGCTCGAGCGCATCGGTCAGCCGCTCGTCGTCCCACACCTCGACCGCGCAATCGACCCCGAGCTCGGCGGCAACCGGGTAGAGCTCGTCGAGGAGCTCGCGCTCGCCGTCGGGATCGAGGACGACGATCCAGCCGTCGGCGCCCACGTTGGCCAGTGCCTCGGCCTCCGACGTCCCGTACACGCCTCCGACGACGGCGACGGGCAGAGAGGTCGAGGCCTGTGCGCGGTCGGCGTCTGCGAACGAGACCGCGACGGCCTCGGCGCCTGCTTCCTCCGCCAGCGCGGCGAGCTCGGCGACGTCGCCTTCAAGCATGGGGATGACCGAGATGCCGTCCCCTTCGGAGATCGCCTGGCTAAACCGGCTCACGGGCCTCGTTCATGATGGCCGCCGCCCGGGCCGTGCCGACGCGTGTAGCGCCGGCGTCGACCATCGACTGCACGTCGGCGAGCGTCTCGATACGACCCGACGCCTTGACCGCCACGGCTTCAGGCAGGCATTCGCGGAGTAGCTCGACGTCAGCGCGAGGCGCGGCGCCGTCGCGCCCGGTTGAGTTGGCGGCGAAGTCGGCTCCGGCGGAAGCGATGATCCGGCCGGCGAGGCGGATGCGCTTCTCGTCGAGGTGGGACGTCTCGAGCGCGATCTTCACGAGCACTTGACCCTTGCCGGAGTTCACGCTCGTCATGCGCACGGAGTGAACGAGCGCGGCGAGCTCGTCGCGTACGTCGAGGAACTCGCCGGCCACCATCGCCCCGACGTTGACGACGACTTCGACTTCCCCGGCGCCATCCGCCGCGCAACGCTCGGCCACGGCGATCTTCGCTCTAGAGGGCTCGTCTCCGAGCGGGCAGCCGATCACCGCACAAACCTTCACGTCGCAGCCGCGCAGGTGCTCGACTGCCTCGGCGACGAACTGCGGGAGCACACAAACGGAGGCGAGGTGATGCTCGCGCGCTTCCGCGCACACGCGCTCGACGTCGGCGGGCGTCGCCTCGGGTTCGAGGAGCGCATGGTCGAGGGTCTTGGCGAGGTCTTCGAGGCGAAGCGCCATGGGCGACTCGAAGAGTGTAAGACCCTAGACGCCGATCGGGTGCCAGACCGTCTTCAGCTCGAGGAACGCGGCCGCGTGCCAGGGCGACTGCCCGTCGCCGTTTCGCACGACGCGCTTGACGTTCTCGGCCGCCAGACGTTCGAGCTCTGTGCGGTCCCCGTCGACGCCGGCGAGGTCGAGCGCGTTGACATCCATGTGCCCCGCGAGCACCGACACAAGCTCGGTCTTGCGGCCCGTGAGGATGTTGACGACGCCGCCCGGGACGTCGGACGTGGCCAGCACCTCGGCGAGCGTGATCGCGGCCAACGGCCGCCGCTCCGACGCGACCACGACGGCTGCATTGCCGCCGACGATCGCCGGCGCGAGCCTGAGGACGAGCCCTTCGAGGCCCGGCTCCTCGGGGGCCACGACTCCCGCCACGCCCATCGGCTCGGGAATCGTGAAGTTGAAGTAGGGCCCGGCAACGGGGTTCGACGACCCCAGAACCTGCGAGAGCTTGTCGGCCCAGCCGGCGTACCAGACCCACGAGTCGATAGCCGCGTCGACCTCCTGCGCGCTGCCGGTCAGCTCGGTGAACTGCGCACGCCGCCCCTCCATGATCTCGGCCACGCGGTAGAGGACCTGGCCGCGGTTGTACGCGGTCATCGCCGCCCACTTCGGGAACGCCTCGCGGGCCGCGCGTACCGCGTCGCGCACGTCCTTCCTGGACGCGAGCGCGACGTTCGCGCCCTCGGCTTCGTACGAGCGTCCCGACTCGGAGCGCGGGAACGCCCCTCCGACATAGAGCTTGTACGTCTTCTTGACCGGCAGGCGGCTCATTCGAACTTGAGGTAGGGCTCGAGGCCGTGCAGACCGCCTTCGCGGCCGAAGCCCGACTCCCTGTAGCCGCCGAAGGGCGAGGACGGGTCGAAGCGGTTGTAGGTGTTCGCCCAGATCACGCCGGCGCGCAGGCGCTGGGCCATCGAGAGGATGCGCGAGCCCTTCTCCGTCCACACGCCCGCCGACAAGCCGTAGGGCGTGTTGTTCGCCTTCTCGATCGCCTCGTCCGGCGTCCGGAACGTGAGCACGGAGAGAACGGGACCGAAGATCTCCTCCTGCGCGATCCGGTAGCTCTGGGCCACGTTCGTGAAGACGGTCGGCGCGAAGAACCACCCGCGCTCCGGCAAGCGACAAGGCGGCTGGTAGATCTCGGCGCCCTCTGCCTCGCCGGCCGCCACGAGCTCCTTGATCTTCTCGAGCTGCTGCTGCGAATTGATCGCGCCCACGTCAGTGTTCTTGTCGAGCGGGTCGCCGACGCGCAGCGTTCCCATACGGCGCTTCAGTTTCGAGATGACCGGTTCGTAGATCGACTCCTGCACGAGCAGGCGGGATCCCGCGCAGCAGACGTGACCCTGGTTGAAGTAGATCCCGTTGATGATCCCCTCGATTGCCTGGTCGAGCGGCGCGTCGTCGAAGATGACGTTCGCCGCCTTGCCGCCGAGCTCGAGCGTCAGCTTCTTGCCGGCCCCGGCAACCGCGCGCTGGATCTCCTTGCCCACTTCCGTCGAGCCGGTGAAGGCGACCTTGTCGACATCCGGATGCTTGACGATCTCGGCGCCGGCGCGGCCGTCGCCCGTGACGATGTTCACGACGCCCGCAGGCACCTCTGCCTGTCGGAGCACGTCGCAGAAGAGAAGCGCGGTGAGAGGCGTCGTCTCCGCCGGCTTGAGCACCACGGTGTTGCCCGCTGCGAGGGCGGGCGCGACTTTCCACGCAAGCATGAGGAGCGGGAAGTTCCACGGGATGACCTGGCCCGCTACGCCGAGCGGCCGCGGCGCGCGGTTCGGGAAGGCGTACTCGAGCTTGTCCGCCCAGCCCGCGTAGTAGAAGAAATGCGCCGCGGCGAGTGGCAGGTCGACGTCGCGCGACTCACGAATCGGCTTGCCGCCGTCGAGCGACTCGAGGACGGCGAACTCGCGCGAGCGTTCCTGCAGGACGCGCGCGATCCGGTACAGGTACTTCGCGCGCTCGGCGGCCGGCAGGTCGGACCAGCCGTTCTCGAACGCATCGCGTGCCGCCCGCACCGCCAGGCCGACGTCCTCGGCGCCCGCGTACGCCACCTCTGCCAGCGGCTCTTCGCGGGCGGGATCGACACTCGGCTGGAACTCGCCGGAGCGCGGCTCGACGAACTCGCCCCCGATGAAGAGCCCGTAGCGCTCCTCGAGCCGGACGATCTCGCGCGACTCCGGCGCCGCCGCGTACTCGAACGCGGACGGGACGGGCGCGCGATCTTGCCGTTTTTCGACGTCGCTCACCGCTTCCTATCGTAACGAGAGGGCCACTCAAGGCCTCTCCGCGCAGATCCGATCTAGACGGCGATGGCCAAGCCCCACGAGGAGTCGTTCTGCCTGGGGTGCGGCTGGACCGGGGACCGCGCGCCGGCCGGCTGTCCCGCCTGCGGCGCGCAGGAGCTCGCCGCCGTTCGAGGAGGCGCCCTCGTCGGCTTCCCCGCCGGCACGGTCCCGTGCGGGAAATGCGGCAGCACCGAGCGCCCGCTCGTCTTCCGCGCGACGAGCCGCGTCGCGTCGTTCGTCTGGCTCATCCGTGAGCGTCGCCTCAGCGGCTACTGGTGCGAGAGCTGTGCCCGAAAGCACGTCGCCGCGAGCCTCGCCTACACGGGCCTCGCCGGCTGGTGGGGCTTCCTGGGAGCGTTCTTCTGGACGCCGCGCGCCACGTATTTCAACTGGCGCGCCGTCTGGGCCCCACCCCGCCGTCCACTCGCCTGGGGAGCTGAGCCCGTCGCCGAGCTCGCCACGGTTCTGACGGACGCGCGCACGGAGCGCGACGACGTCTGGTCGGGCTTCGAGTCGCGCCCGTGACCCGACCGCTTCTCTTTCTCGGACTGGCCGTCAGCCTGCTCGTCCCGACCCTGGCGCTCACCGTGTTCTTCAAGGCCGCGACGACGCCCGTCCCGCCGCCCGCTCCCGGCTCCGACTACGCCTCCGAGTTCGACAAGGACACGATCATCGCGATCCACAACGAGCTCGAGACGCTCGACGGCCGCGCGACGCCCGGATCCACGGCCCAGATCGCCGAGGCGCGGCGCATCGCGCGCGAGGCGCGGGCCTGGTCGGTGCACTTCGACGCGGACGCCGAATGGGAGGAGTTTGCGCTCGCGACGAGCGCGCTCGCCGCCGTGCTCGCGGACGGCCTCGAGAAACCGGAAAGCTTCTCCGCCGCCGACCACGACCGCGCGAAGGCGCGCCTCGTCGCCGCGCGCGACGCGCTGCCGGACGAACGTCGTCCGTTGGAATAGCGTCAGTCGATCGTGAAGTAGTCGGGGCTCTGGTAGCGCCCCGACTTTTCCTTCCGGACCTGCATGAGCACGTCGTTCAGAAGCGACGACGCGCCGAAGCGGAAGAGATCCGGCGTCAGCCACTCCGGGCCGAGCGTCTCGTGCAGGAGCACGAGGTACTGAACGGCCTGCTTGGCGTGGCGGATGCCGCCCGCCGGCTTCATGCCGATCTTGCGTCCCGTCTCCTCGTGCACGTCGCGGATCGCCTCGAGCATCACGAGCGTCACGGGAAGCGTCGCGGCGGGCTGGATCTTCCCCGTCGAGGTCTTGATGAAGTCGGCGCCGCCCGCAATCGCGAGCAGGCTCGCCCGGCGGACGTTGTCGTACGTGCCGAGCTCCCCCGTCTCGAGGATGACCTTGAGGTGGGCGTCGCCGGAGGCCTCCTTCACACGGCGGACCTCGTCGTAGACCTTCGCGTAGTTCCCGGCGAGAAACGCGCCGCGGTCGATGACCATGTCGATCTCGTCCGCACCCATCTCCGCCACGAGCTGCGTCTCGGCCACCTTGATCTCGATCGGCGACTGGCCCGACGGGAACGCCGTCGCGACCGAAGCGACCTTGACTCCGCTTCCTTTCACGCGCTCGAGCGCATGGGGAACGAGATTTGGATACACGCACACGGCCGCCACGGGCGGGACGGTGAGGTCGCTCGGGTCGGGGCGCATCGCCTTCGAAGCGAGCGCGGCGACCTTGCCGGGCGTGTCCGCGCCTTCGAGCGTCGTCAGGTCCATCATCCGGACGGCGAGGTCGAGGGCGAAGAGCTTCGACTCGCGCTTGATCGACCGGCGCGCGAGCGCGGCGGCCCGCTCCTCCACCGCGACCTGGTCGACGGATCCGATCCGTGGCAAGCGCGGCTCGAGCGGGAGCTCGAAACCGCGCGGGAGTACGGGCGTTTGCGCCACGGGCCCAGTCTAGCCCGCGTGCGACGCGCTAACCGGCGTCGGCGCGGAGAAAGCCGCCCTGTACACGGGCGACGTAGGAGCTGAGATCGGTCTCTCGACTACCGAGCCGATTTTCCTGTTCTGCGACGACGCGCTCGCGAAGCTCGAGCGCGTCCTCACGGAGGAACACATCGGCCTCGAAGCGGGCCTCGCGTTCCTCCAGTTCCGCCTCGCGGACGTCCAGATCGAGCGCGCGTTTGCGCAATTCCTGCTCGAACGCGTCGAGGCGCTTGCTCCTTCGCTCCAGCCATTCCGGCGAGACGAGCGGGGCTTCGAACCCACTCACCTCCTCCGTCGGGGCGGGAACGGGCTCTGCAGCCGGGGTCGGAGCAGCCGTGGACGAGCCGATGATCGTCACGAAGACATTCGGCCGGGTCGGGCTGCGCCGGCGCCGCTTGGCCGCAGGGCGCTTGGGCTTGGGCTCCTTGTGAGGCATAGCCGCTCTCTGACCAGTAGGGAGCGACGTCCCGCCGGGCATCCCTCAGGTGAGGGGGAGGGCCTCCTCGACCAGCGGCCCGGTATCGAGCGGCTCGAAGCCGATGCGGGCCGCGATCTCCTCGCTCGAGGGCCGCGTCCCCTCCGCGAAGAGGGCGCGCAGGAAGGTGCCGACCTCGGGTGTCCGCCACCAGTCCTCGCCGAGCTCGGCGCGGAGGTGGGCCCGGAGCTGGGCGCTCCGGATCCAGGCCCGGAGGTAGTCCGCCGAGTAGAAGCCGTCGTCCATGTCGGCGAGGTAGGCATCCGGCCGGTAGCGGAAGCGCGTCGCGAGGCGCAGGCGCTCCGCGTACACCTGCGCGTAGTCGGATGCGTTGTCGAGGTCGGCCCAGAGCTCGAGCTCGTACTCGAGCTTGGCTGCGTAGCGCCGAAAGAGGAGGACGTCGAGGAGGCGCGTGGCCTCCGCGCGGTCCTCGGCCTCGTCGGCGGGCGAGACCGAAGTACTCCGCGTGCCAGCCCGGCTCTCGGCTCACGGACTCGACGAGGAAGGAGTAGATCTCGGTGAGCGCGTGGTCGCGCGCCAGTCGGCGGAAGGTGTACGGAAGCGACGGGTCGCAGCCAGCGTAGTGGAGCGCGTGCCCGGCCTCGTGCAGGAACCCCTGGTAGTCGTGCAGCCCGCCCTGCGCGCGGGTGATGAGATGAACGACCCTCGGCGGGTCGGACGCGATCACGCACGCGCGCGGGTTCTTCTGGGGCCGGTCGTCGAGATCGAGGTGGATGCGGTCGTCCGCAGCCAGGTCGAAGCCGAGCGCCGTGAGCGTGTCGAGACAGACCGGCACGCAGCGCTCCTTCGTGTACAGGTCGGCGAGCGGCGAGAGGCGCCGCAGGTACGCGACGTGGTAGGAGGACGGCTCGTCGTCCGCATCGGGCCCGAGAACGCGCTCGACCCATCGTGCGCGGAGCGAGGCGAACTGCTCGTCCTGGGCCGACGCCGCGGCGCGAAGCGCGCCGGCGAGCGAGCGCAGGTCGATCTGCTTGCGTGCTTCCGTGCGCGCGATCGGGTCGGTCTCGCCGGAGAGCTCGGCGTCGACCCGCTCCCCCGCCCGGATCAGCTCGTAGCGCTCGTCGTTGAAGCTTGGCCGACTCGTCGCCGGTCCGTCGTCCCAGCTCCTCGCGGTCGGCGTAGTCGTCGAGCAGGGCGAGCTTGGCCTGCGCAGCCCGCAGAGGCAGCGTCTCGCCGTCGAACTCGACCCGCGCGGCGAGGATGGCGTTCTCGAGTGCGTCCATCGGCTCGGCGAGCTCGCTGACGACGATGCCGCCCTCGCATGCTTCGCGCAGGCGGAAGAGTCGCTCGTCGCCGCCGTTTGCCTCCTCCTCGCTCCGAAGCGCATCGTGCTGCTCGCGCGTGAAGAGGTCTGCGTAGCGCGCGACGATCGCCGCCTGCTCGCTCGTCTCCTTCTCCCCGACCCGGACGGCGCGCGCCTCCTCGGAGCGCTCGTAGAGGAAGCGGGCGAGCCGCGCTTCGAACTCGTTCGCCGCGAGCGCCACGCTCAGATGCCCAGTCGCTCGAGCTCGCGCTCGTCGCGCCGCCATTTCGGGCGAACCTTCACCTGCAGCTCGAGGTACACCTGCCGGCCGAGCAGGCGCTCGATCTCGGGACGCGCGGCCGAGCCGATCGCCTTGATGACGGCGCCGCCCTTCCCGACGACGATGCCCTTCTGCGACTCCGTCTCGACGTAGACGAGCGCCCGCACGCGCCCGTCCTCGATCTCGTCCACCTCGACGGTGATCGAATGCGGCACCTCCTCGCGCGTGCGCGCGAGCGCCTGCTCGCGAACGAGCTCGGCGATGCGCGCCTCGAGCGGCAGGTCGGTGACGTCACCTTCCCCGAAGTGCGCCGGTCCCTCGGGCAGGAGCCCGGCGAGGTCGCGCAGGAGCGCCTCGGTCCCGTCGGCGCGGAGCGCAGACACGGGATGGAGCGCGTGGAAGTCGCCGAGCGCCGCCGCCGCCTCGATCTGCGTCGCGATCTCGGCCGGCTTCACGCGGTCGACCTTGTTGAGGGCGACGACGACGGGCGGCTCGGCCGCGTAGACGCGCTCGGCGATGAAGCGGTCGCCCGCGCCGATCCGCTCGTCGGCCGCGAGCACGAACAGGAAGCCGTCGACGTCCTCGAGCGCCGCGTCGACCGTGCGCTGCATGCGCTCGGTCAGGGCGTCGAGGGGGCGCTGGAAGCCGGGCAGGTCGACGAGCACGAGCTGGTAGCCCTCGCCGTTCACGACCGCCGAGATCCGGCGGCGCGTCGTCTGCGGCTTGTCGGAGACGATCGCCACCTTGCCGCCGGCGAGGGTGTTCACGAGGGTCGACTTCCCCACGTTCGGCCGCCCGACGACGGCCACGAACCCGGTCTTCATGGCGAGGAGAGCTCGAACGACTCGGGCAGGAGCTCGTCCGGGCGGCGCACGCGCAGCTCGCCCTCGTGCATGAAGGCGAGGCGGTCGACGCCGAACTCGAGCAGCCACTGCCGGCAGCCGCCGCAGGGCGACGCGGTCACCGCGACCGCCTCGACGTCGCCCGGCCGGAGGCCCTCGGCGACCGCGCGCGAGAGCGCACAGCGCTCGGCGCACATGCCGAGCGGATACGAGGCGTTCTCGACGTTGACGCCCGTGATGACGCGGCCGTCGCGCGCCAGCACCGCCGCGCCGACGTTGAAGTGCGAGTAGGGCGCGTACGCCCCTGCTGCGGCGCGCTTCGCCTCCTCGTAGAGCTCCTGGTCTGTCACGCGAATGCTTGGAAGAGAATCAGAGTCACGAGCGTACCGATGAGCGCGCCGACGGCGACTTCGAGGGTCGTATGAATGCCGGACTCGACCCTTGTCTGTGCGACCAGCATCGCCATGATGAGCGCGACGAAGGAGATGACGACGCGATGCTCCTCGGCGATGAAGGTGAGCGCAGTCCAGCCGCCGAACGCGAGCGCCGCGTGCCCGGAAGGCAGGCCGCCGCGCAGAGGCGTCCCGCGCCCCGTGACGGCCTTGGCGGCGATCACGACAGAAGAGCGTGACGACGAGCGCGATGAGCGTGAGCTCGAGCGGAGCGTCGCGGAGGCGGTCGACGAGCCGCGTCGTCGGGTTGGTGAGGCTCTCGGCGAAGACGAGGTAGCCGACGACGACCGCGTTCGCGGCCGCGATCAGCACCGCCCCGGCGGCGATGTCCTTCGCGAGCTTCCCGAGCGGGTCGAACGAGGTCGTGGCGAGGTCGATCGTCGCCTCGACGGCCGTGTTCACCATCTCCGCGATCAGCACGAAGGCGATCGCGATCATGAGCGCGATCAGCTCGAAGCGCCCGATGTCCGAGAGGAAGGCGAGCACGAGCACGGCCGTGGCGATCGCGAAGTGGATGCGCATGTTGCGCTCGCGCCGGAGGACGTGGATGAGACCCTCGAAGGCGTAGTTGAAGCTCTGGAGGATGAGCGGGGTGCGGTGCTGGCGCTCGCGCTCGACGGCCATTAGCAGTGCCTCTTCCAGTGATGTTGCCGCGCTTCTGGCGAGCGAAAAGCGAGACAGGCAAGGACGCAGGGAGCCCGCGTATTGATTCGAAATACGTGGGCGACTGAGGACGCCGCCTGGCGACGCTTTGCAGCCGCCAGAAGTCCGGATGACATTGCTGGAGGAGGCACTACAGTAGGTTCGCCTCGCGCTGCTCCATCTCCTCGCCGTGGTCGTAGCCGAGGAGGTGGAGAAGCCCGTGCACGAGCGGTTGCCGCCAAGCATCGGCGACGATCTCGGGGCAGAGAACGACGTCGCCGAGCTGCCGCGGCAGGCCGTCGGGAAGCGTCGTCGCGGCCGTCGATCGGGAACGAGAGCACGTCCGTCGCCTCGTCGCTCCCGAGGTGGTCGCGCTTGAGCGTGCGAATCTCGTCCGGGCTCACGAAGGCGAGGCCGAGGTCGCCGTCGGCGATCCCCTCGGCCGCGAGCACCTGGCGGGCGAGCGCGGCGGCGGCGTCCTCCTCGACCGGCAGACCGCTTCTGTTCTCGACCTCGATGCGGATCACGTGCGCCGCTGCGTGCCCGTCTCCTCCGCGTGGCGCTTGTACGCCTCGACGATGCGCTGGACGAGCACGTGGCGAACGACGTCCTGGTTGCCGAACTCGACGAACTCGATGCCCTCGACCTTGCTCAGGATCTGCCGCACGAGGATGAGACCGGACGCCTGGTCCTTGGGCAGGTCGATCTGCGTCACGTCGCCGGTGACGACGACCTTGGAGCCGAACCCGAGGCGTGTCAGGAACATCTGCATCTGCTCGGGCGTCGTGTTCTGCGCCTCGTCGAGGATGATGAACGAGTCGTTCAGCGTGCGGCCGCGCATGAAGGCGAGCGGCGCGACCTCGATCATCCCCTTCTCGAGGTGCGCGTTGAGACGGTCGGCGTCGAGCATGTCGTAGAGCGCGTCGAACAGCGGCCGCAGGTACGGATCGACCTTGGCGAGCATGTCGCCCGGAAGGAAGCCGAGGCGCTCGCCCGCCTCGACCGCGGGGCGCGTGAGGATGATGCGGCTGACCTCGCGCTCGGCGAGCGCCGCGACGGCGAGCGCCATCGCGAGGTACGTCTTGCCGGTGCCGGCGGGCCCGACCGCGAACGTGATCGTGCGCGAGCGGATCGCATCGACGTAGCGCTTCTGGTTGATCGTCTTCGGCGTGATCTTCTTGCCGCGGTGGCGCCAGATGACGTCGTCGTAGACCTCGCGCGGGTCCTTCGACTCGTTCAGGGCCGAGATGACGGCGTCGACCGTGCCCGGCCCGATCGTGTGGCCGCCCTCGGCCAGGCCGACGAGCTCGCCGATGACGACCCGCGCCCGGCCGACCTTGTCCTCGTCTCCCTCGAGCGTGAGCCGGTTTCCGCGGAGGCGGATGGCGCAGCCGAGGCGATCGCGGAGGGCGGAGAGGACGCCGTCGTCGACGGTGGCGAGCTCGGCGGCGACCTCGTTCGAGACCGACAGAACTTCCTGCAAGGGGACCAAGTCTAGTCTCGGCGGCGGGCTGCTCCGCCCACCGGGGCCACCCCGGACCACCACCCGCCTTTCAGCGTAGCCCCGAAAACCGAACGGGTGGCGCGTCGCTTGCGCCGAGAGGGTGCCTGGCTAGGCGAGCTTCTCGCGCACGAGCTGGCTCACGGTCGAGCCGTCCGCGCGGCCCGCCACCTGTGGCATCACGTCCGCCATCACGCGCCCGAGGTCGCGGAGCGACGTCGCACCCGTCTCGGCGATCGCGTCGTCGACGATCCGCTCGAGCTCTTCCTCGGCGAGCGGCTCCGGCATGAACTCCTCGATCACGTCGAGCTCGCGCTCCTCCTGGCTCGCCTGCTCCTCCCGACCGGCGTCGCGGAAGGCCTCCGCCGCCTCGGTGCGGCGCTTGCGCTCGCGCTGGAGCACCTGCAGCTCCTCGTCGTCCTTGAGCGGCCGGCCGAGCTCCTTCTCCGACGAGCGCAGCGCCGCGAGCGTCAGCCGCAGCGTGCCCGTGCGCACGCTCGTCGCGCGCGCGCATCGCCTCCTTCAGGTCGTCCTCGATCTTCGCGATCAGGCTCATTCGAACCCGCCCACGCTACGTCCTCCGAGCACGTGCCAGTGCAGGTGGAAGACCGTCTGGCCGGCGCCGCGGCCGACGTTGACGATCACGCGGTAGTCCTCGAGGTCAGCCTGGCGTGCCGTCTCGGCGACGAACTCGAGCATGCGCTTCGACTCCTCCGCGCTGAAGTCGCCGACGTCGCGAAACGTGTCGACGTGGCGCTCGGGGAGAACGAGGAGGTGGACGTCCGCCTTGGGATTGATGTCCTCGATCGCGACGAAGCCGTCCGCCTTGTGCACGTGGTCGCCCTCGGCGACGAGCTTGCAGAAGAGACAGTCAGAAGGTCCCCACCACCCGCCCCGACCCCCTGGACCGTGACACCAACGATCCCCTCCTCGCCCACGGAGGCACCCCTCACCCGAACGACGTCTCCGACGGGAGCGTCGACGAGCCACGGCGTGTAGTCGTCGCCGTACCCGCGTCCCGGCCGGTCGACGAGCACGACATCGGGGGCCCCCACCTTCGTGCCCCACCGGCGGCGGCACGCCTCGGCGGACACGGCGCGCAACCTCGCGCTCCGGTCCTTCTTCACGGCCGGAGGAACGCGATCGTCGGCGGCGGTCGACGTTCCCGGGCGCGGCGAGTACGGAAAGACGTGCACCTTCGTGATCCCGGCCGCCTCGACCGTGCGCACGGTGTTGGTGAACGCCGTCTCGTCTTCGTCGGGAAAGCCGACGATGACGTCGGTCGTCAGGTTGAAGCCGTCCGCCTTGGCCGACGCGGCGCAGGTAGGTCGCGACCGAGTAGCGGCGTCCCATCGCCTCGAGCACGCGGTCGTCGCCCGACTGGAGCGGAACGTGCAGGTGGCGCGCAACCGTCGGCGTCTCCCGCATGGCGGCGACGAGCCGGTCGTCGAGATGATTGACCTCGATGGACGAGAGCCGAAGCCGGGCCAGCCCGGGAACGGCGCCGACCGTGCGGACCAGGCGAGGCAGGTCGTAACCGGCCTCGCGGTCGCGGTAGCACCCGAGGTTGATCCCCGTGAGGACGACCTCGCGGTGCCCTTGCGCCACGCGGCGCCGCACCTCGCCGAGGACGGCCGAAGCCGCCCGGCTGCGCGAGGCCCCGCGCACCTGCGGGATCACGCAGAAGCGGCACGAGAAGCTGCAGCCGTCCTGCACCTTGACGAACGCGCGGACGCGGTCGAGCCCTGCCTCGTCGTGGACGCAGCCGATCGACCCGACGTCGCCGGCGACGAAGGCAGCGGTGCGCTCGCTCGGGAGCGCGACGACCGTGACGTTGTCCGGCAGCCCCTCGAAAGCGGCGCCGAGATTCGCGGCGCATCCGGTCACGTACACCTTGCGCGCCCGCCGCGCAGCCCGGCGTGCCGCCTGGCGCGACTTGCGAACGGCCTCGTGCGTCACGCAGCAGGTGTTGAGCACCGCGACGTCCGTGGAGGCCCCGGCCTCCACATGCCCGTCGCGAACAAGCCGCTCGCGGATCTCCTGCGCATCCGAATGCGACACCTTGCAGCCCAGGAAATCCACCGAAAACGTGGCCATGATCGGCGCGATGCTAGCGCGATGCTTCCTACACGCGCGTGAAAAGGTCCGCCGCCCACCCGTTGGCCTCGCGGCGGTTCGCCCGTTCCCAGCCCGCGAAGTCGATCTGCTCGGACACGAGGTACCCGGACGTGATGAGCGTGGCGCTCTCGACTCTGCCCGCCAGTGCGTGTGCGTCGCCGACCGTGATGTTCGCGACGGCGACGTCGGTCGCCGGAAGGGCATCCCGCAGCACGTCGCCCCGGCGAACGTCCACAGCGACGCCGTTCGCCGCTGCGTTCGCGCGGGTCGCGGCGACCGCCTCATCCTCCACGTCGATCGCGACGACGGGATCGAACCCGAGACGAGCGGCCGCGATGGCGAGCACGCCGGAGCCGCAGCCGAGGTCGACGAGGCTCGACGGCGCGACGTCGAGCAGCAGGCCGAGCGAAAGACGCGTCGTCGGGTGGCCGCCGGTGCCGAAGGCCTGGCCCGGGTCGATGACGACCGTGACCGCGTCGGCGGGCGGCTCCTCCCACGGCGGGCCGATCCAGAGGCGCCCGATGCGGGTCGGCCGATGGAAGCGCTTCCACGCCTCCGCCCAGCCGGCGGGAACGTCGCGGGTCGCCCCGGCGCCGAACACCTGCCACAGCCGCTCCTCACCGGCGGCCGTCGTGTAGGCCGCCAGCTCGAGCTCGTTCTCGAAGTCCACCTCCTCGAACCCTTCGGGAAGAGCTCGAGCATCACCGCACGCGCTTCCTCCGCACGCTCGGGCGACACGCGCACGGAGACGCGGCGGAGGGAAGGATCACCCACCACCCCACCCCCTGACCCGTGTGGAGCTCAGCGGAACGCGGCCCGCAGCTTGTCGAAGAACCCCTCGTCCGCCTTGTAGTTCCCCTCGTGCTCCACTCGCGCGAACTCCTCGAGGAGCGTCCGTTGCTCCTGGCGAGAGGTTGCGCGGCACCCCGACGTTCACGAGCAGGCGGTGATCGCCGCGGCCGAAGCCCTGCAGGACCGGCATGCCGTGACCGCCGAGCACCCGGACCTCACCCGGCTGCGTGCCGGGCTTGAACTCGAGCTCGATCTCGCCGTCGAGCGTCGGCACCGTGAGCTTGGCGCCGAGCGCCGCCTCGGTCATGGTCAGGTCGACGGTCGAGACGATGTCGTTCCCGTCCCGGACGAACCTGGGGTCGGGTCGCACGCGCACGAGCACGTAGGCATCGCCGGCGCGCCCGCCGAGCACGCCGGCGTCGCCCTCGCCGGAAAGCCGGATGCGCTGGCCGTCGTGGATGCCGGCCGGGATCTCGACTTCGAGCTCGCGCTGTTCACTCTTTCGTCCAGCGCCGCCGCAGTCGGGGCACGACTCGCGAACGATCGTCCCAGCACCGGCGCACTCGGGACACGTCTGCGCGCGGATGAACTGCCCGAAGGCCGACGAGGACACGGACTGCAGGCGACCGTTCCCGTCGCAACGCGGGCAGCGCTCGGGGCTGGTCCCCGGCGCCGCGCCCGCTCCGTGGCAGGTCTCGCACACCGTCTGGACCGGGAACGGAAGCGTGCGCGTGGTCCCTCGCGCCGCCTCCTCGAGCTCGATCTCCACCTCGGCGAGGAGATCCGCGCCGCGCGCGGCGCGCCGGCCCCCGGGCGCCGCCATGCGCCCGAACAAATCGTCGCCGAAGAAGACGGAGAAGAGATCGGCCATGCTCGCGAAGTCGAAGTCCGTCGGGCGGAAGCCACCGGTCCGCAGCCCGTCGTGCCCGAAGCGGTCGTAGAGGTCGCGTGTCTCGCGCTTCGAGAGGACCTCGTAGGCCTCGGCAGCCTCTCGAAAGCGCTCCTGCGCTTCGGGGTGGTCGGAGACGTCGGGGTGCAGCTCGCGCGCCAGGCGGCGGAAGGACGACCTGATTTGCTTGTCGTCCGCTTGCCGCGAGATTCCGAGGACGTCGTAGTAGTCGCGCTTGGCGGTCGCCACGTCGGTCAGTTCTCGTAGAACTCTGTGACGAAGCGGGAGAGCTCGTGCGAGGCGGAGCGCACCGCTTCGATCGCGAGCACGTAGTCCATGCGCATCGGCCCGAGCAGGCTCACGGTGCCGAGGTTGCGGTGGGTCAGGCCGTATGGCGCGCCGACGAGCGAGACGCTGACGAGGTCCGGGTCCTCGAACTCGGCGCCGACGCGGACGAACGGTCTCTTCGACACGAGGCTCGCGCGCATGAGCTCGAGCACCGCGGCACGCTGCTCCAGGACTTCGAGCAGCCGGCGGTACGCGCGCATCTCGTCGGCGCGGAACTCGTCGAGGACGCCGGCGGTCCCGCCCACGAACAGCGTCTGCTCGCCCGCCGCCATCGCCTCCTCGAACGCCGGCCGAAGCTGCTCGAGGAACGCGCGCTCGCGCGCGGAGAGCTCCGGGTCCTCGAAGCGGTGGCGCAGCAAGCGAGCGCCAAGCCGGAGGCCCGCGACACATTCGTTCAGGTACTGGCGCCCCCACTCCGCGAGCCCGGGATCGACCGGCTCGTCGAACATCACGAGCCGCTTGGTGACGCCGCCGGTGGACGTGATCACCACCACCATCACGACCTGGGGTTGGAGCAGGAGGACCTCGACATGGCGGACGCTCGTCTCGCCGAGCGGCGGCGCGGATACGAGCGCGAGCAGGTGCGTCACCTGCGCGAGCGCCTCGGTCGTCGCCTGGAGGCCGGAGTCGACCTCGCTGCGCGCGGAGCTCAAGTCGAGATGGAGTGCGACGTCGCTCGGCCGCTCCTCGACCCCTTCGAGGATGCGATCGACGTAGAAGCGGTAGCCGAGCTCGGTCGGGACACGGCCCGCCGACGTGTGCGGATGCGTCAGGAGGCCCTGTTCCTCGAGCACGGCCAGCTCGTTTCGGACCGTCGAGGAGGACACGCTCAGGCCGCTTCGCTCGACGAGTGTCTTCGAGCCGACGGGCAGGCCGGTGGCGACGAACTCCTCGACGACGTGCGCGAGGACCGCCTGCTGGCGCTCGCTGAGCGTGGGTGCCAAGTCACTCATCTACGTAGCAATTGTAGTTTTTGCAGGCATTTCCGCCATGAGCTCGGCCGTCGCCGCGCCCCCGACGAAGCGCCCGCGACGAGTCAGGCGGAGGCTGCCGTTCGTCCGCTCCGCGAGCGCGAGGCTCTCGAGACGTACGAGCGCAGCCTGGTCAACGGCGCGCGCTACCCCGGCGAGCTCGAGCGGCTCGTCGAGGCGAAGACCGAGGATGAGCCGCTCCCGTTCGCGCGTTCCGGCGTCGAGCGGCTCGATCTCGCGCGGAGCCCGGTCGCCGTTCGCGAGCGCGGTGAGATAGGCGCCGAGCTTCGGCGTGTTACGCCACCGCTCGTCGCCGACCGTCGAGACCGCGCCGATGCCGATCCCGAGGTAGTCGCGCCCCTGCCAGTAGGCGAGGTTGTGGCGCGAGAGGTGGCCGTCGCGGCAGAAGTTGGACGTCTCGTACCAGCGGTACCCGGCGGTCACGAGCGTGTCGACGACTTGCTCGAAGTAGCCCTCCATCGCCTCAGCCTGCCGTTGCAGCTCCGCGCCGTGTGCGTGCGTGAAACGAGTGCCCGGCTTCGCTTCGAGCTCGTAGCACGACACATGCTCGGGCTCGAGCGCGAGCGCCTCGGCGAGGTCGCGCGCCAGGTCGGCCGCGCTCTGGCCCGGGATCCCGTAGATGAGATCGAGCGAGATGTTGTCGAACACGACATCCCGAAGAACGTGAAACGCGCGCCGAACGTCTACCGGCTGCGCACGCCGCTCGAGCATCGCGAGCAGATGCGGCTGGAAGCTCTGCGCGCCGAGGGAGACCCGCGTCACCCCCGCCTCCCGTAGCGCGCGGGCGAGAGCGGGCGTAACGGTCTCCGGATTCGCCTCGACCGTCACCTCCTCGGCGGCTGGAAGCGCGCGCAGCAACCGCTCGAGCTCGCTCTGCGCCAGGAACGTCGGCGTGCCGCCGCCGAGGAACACCGTCTCGACGGTTTCCCCGAGCAGTTCGCGCTCGAGCTCGAGCTCGGCAAGAAGCGCATCGACGTACGCGCCGTGCTGCCCCGTGCGGCCCACGAGGGTCACGAAGTCGCAGTAGCCGCACCGGTGCGCGCAGAAGGGAACGTGGACATACAGGTGCCGGATCGCGCCCGCGCCGGTCATCGCTTCTCCTCGTCGAGCTTGAGGACGGCGAGGAACGCTTCCTGGGGAACCTCGACCGCGCCAACCTGCTTCATGCGCTTCTTCCCCTTCTTCTGGCGCTCGATCAGCTTGCGCTTCCGCGTGATGTCGCCGCCGTAGCACTTTGCGAGCACGTCCTTGCGCTTCGCCTTGATCGTCTCGCGCGCGATCACACGGGACCCGATCGCAGCCTGGACGGCAACGTCGAAGAGCTGGCGCGGGATCTCTTTTTGGAGACGCTCGACGAGCGCCTTGCCGCGGGCGTACGCGCCCGTGCGGTGCACGACCAGGCTGAGTGCGTCGACCGGCTCGCCCGCGAGCAGCACGTCGACGCGAACGAGGTCGCCGGCCTCGAAGCCGACGACGTCGTAGTCGAAGCTCGCGTAGCCGCGCGTCCGGCTCTTCAGCTGGTCGTAGTAGTCGTACACGACCTCTGCGAGAGGCAGGTCGTACGCGATCATCACGCGTTCCTCGCTCAGGTACTCCATGTGATGGAAGCGTCCGCGCCGTTCGGTGTTCAGCTCCATCACGCTGCCCACGTACTCCTTGGGGACGATGGTCGTCGCGCGGATGTACGGCTCGTCGACACGCTCGAACTCCGGCGGCATGTCGGCCGGGCTGTGCACCTCGACCTCCTCGCCCGTGTGCATGTGTACGCGATAGGCGACGTTGGGAGCCGTGACGAGGAGGTCGAGGTCGAACTCGCGCTCGAGGCGCTCGCGCACAATCTCCATGTGCAGGAGCCCGAGGAAGCCGCAGCGGAAACCGAAGCCGAGCGCCTGTGACGTCTCCGGCTCGTAGAAGAGCGAGGCGTCGTTCAGCTTGAGCTTCTCGAGCGCATCGCGAAGCTCCGGGTACTCGTCCGAGTCCGTCGGGTAGAGGCCGGCGAACACGGTGGGCTTGACGTCCTTGTAGCCCGGCAGGGGGTCCGACGCTCCGTCGCTCTGGGTCGTGATCGTGTCGCCCACGCGCAGGCGGCTGACGTCCTTGAGCCCGGTGACGACGTAGCCGACTTCGCCCGCCTCGAGCGTCTCGGTGGGCCGGCGGAAGGGTGAGAAGAAGCCGAGCTCTTCCGCCTCGAAGCGCGTGCCCGCAGCCATGGCGCGCAGCCCCTGGCGCGTGCGAAAGCGCCCGTCGACGACGCGAACGAACGCGACGACGCCCCGGTACTGGTCGTATGCCGAGTCGAACACGAGCGCCCGCGCGGGCGCTCCCGGGTCGCCGCTCGGCGGGGGAATGCGCTCGACGACCGCATCGAGAACCTCCTCGACGCCTTGACCCGTCTTGGCGGAGATGCGCAGCACGCGGTCGGGCGATTCCCCCACGAGCCCGCCGACGTCCTTCGCCGTTCCCTCGGCGTCCGCCTGCGGCAGGTCGATCTTGTTCACGACTGGGACCACCTCGAGGTCGTTCTCGATTGCGAGGTAGGCGTTCGCGAGCGTCTGCGCCTGGATGCCCTGAGCCGCGTCCACAAGCAGGAGCGCTCCCTCGCAAGCCTGCAGGGCGCGCGAGACCTCGTAGGTGAAGTCGACGTGCCCGGGCGTGTCGATGAGGTTGAGCTGGTGGCCGCGCCAGTCGACCCGCACCGCCTGCGCTTTGATCGTGATGCCGCGCTCGCGCTCGAGCTCCATCGAGTCGAGAACCTGCTCCCGCATCTCGCGCTGCGAGAGGGTCTCGGTCACCTCGAGGATGCGGTCGGCGAGCGTCGACTTGCCGTGGTCGATGTGCGCGACGATCGAGAAGTTGCGAATCCGGTCGAGCTGCATCAGGCGGTTCTATCGGATCGGCGCCGGAGCGAGAGCAGCATGTCCAGCTCGCGGATCCGGATGAGCCGGGCGAGCAGGAGAAAGACTGCGCCGGCCGCCAGGATGCCGAGACCGACGGAGGCGATCTGGGCGCCGAGCGAGCGGCCGAGCGACTCGTCGAGGCCGAGCCAGGTGCCATAGGCGGCGCCCGCCGCTAGCAGGGAGGCGATCGTGATCTTGGCGTAGGACGACGCGAGCGCGCGGCCCTCCACCCGCCCGAGCCGCTTGTGGACGTAGTAGAGGAGCGCGCCGGTCGCCACGATGTTCACGATCGAGGTGGCGAGCGGTATGCCCCAGATCCCGACGCGGTAGAGGAAGGCGTTCAGGACGACGTTGAGGGCGAGGTTTCCAAGGGCGATCGCCGTCGGGACCCAGGCCGACTGGAGGCTGAAGAAGGCGCGGTTCAGCATCAGCATCGTCCCGTTGAAGGTGAGCCCGAGCGCGAAGGCCGCGAGCGCCTGTGCGACGACGGTCGTCTCCTCCGCCCCGAAGGCGCCGCGCTCGTACAGGAGGCGCGTGATGGGAACCGCGAGGACCGCCGCAACAGCGCTCGCGGGGAGCAGGAAGAAGCCGATCTGGCGCAGGCCGAGCGAGACCGTCTCGCGGAAACCGACCATGTCGGCGCGCGCGGCGAGACGGGAGAGGCGCGGGAAGAGCACGGTCGCGACGGCGACCGAGAACATCCCCTGCGGGAGCATGTAGATGCGAAAGGCGGCGTCGATCGAGCTCGGCGCGAGGGTGGGGTCGATGTAGCGCGCCGCGAAGAACGTGTTGATGACGAGGTTGAAGTTGATGAGGCCGATACCGAGCGTCACCGGCAGCATCAGGGCGAAGACGCGCTTGACCGCGGGATCGCGCAGATCGAGCACGGCGCGCAGGCGCCCGTCGCGCCCGCGCAGCCACCAGACCGGCGTGAAGACCTGGATCAACGTGCCGGCGAGAATGCCCCCCGCGTACACGTACAGCTGTGCCTCGGGGCTCTCGAACTTCGGGACGAAGACGAGAAGAGAGACGATGATCGCGACGTTCCAGAGCACCGGCATGAGCGCCGGGATCGAGAACTCGTCGTAGCTGTTGAGGATGCCGGTGACGATTCCGGACACGCCCATGAGGAGGACGACGGGGAACAGCAGCCGCGACAACGTGACGGCGAGGTCCTCGAGCTCGCCCTCGAGACCGAAGGCGCGCATCACCCACGGCGCGATGAGGATGAACAGGGCGGTCAGCGCGCCGAGGCCGATGATCATGATCCAGAGGAGCGTCGAGGCGACGCGCCACGCGCGCTGCCGTTCGTCCTTCTCGAGCAGCTCGCTGAAAACGGGGACGAAGGCCGCGCCGAGCGCCATGTCGGCGACGAGGGAGCGGACGAGGTTCGGCACCTGGAACGCGACCGTGAAGGCGTTGATCGGTCCCTCGACCCCGAAGTACCGCCGCACGACGATCTCGCGGAAGAGGCCGAGGACGCGGGAGACGCCGGTGGCGGCCGAGAAGATCGCGGTCGCCCAGGCGAGACGCCTGGCGGGCTGCGGCTCGCCGCGCGGAGGCGCCGCTTCGCTCACGGGGCGAGCATAGGCAAGCGGCCGGAAGCTTCCTCGCTGCTAGCATCGTTCGCCGCGTGCCGAACATCAAGCAGCAGAAGCGACGCGTCGAGACCGCCGCGCGCCAGCGGGTGGAGAACCTCCGCTACCGCTCGAGCGCGAAGACGCTCTTCAAGCGGCTCGAGCAGGCCGTGCAGGACGGCGACCGCGAAGGGGCGGCGAGCCACCATCGCGAGCTCGTCAGGCTGCTCGACAAGGCAGCCGCCTCGCGCGCCATCCACCCCAACAAGGCGGCGCGCAAGAAGTCTCAGGCCCAGCGCCTGCTCGCGACGAAGAGCTAGCGCCTACCGCGCAACCGGTTCAGGTACACGCGTGATGTCGATGAGCGCGAGCTCGAGCTCGAGCTCGCCCGCCAGTCGGGTCGCGCCCTTGAGCGCCGCGTCGAGCTCGGCGAGACGGACGACGGCGTCGTCGAGCTCGTCACGCGAGTAGTTCTCCGCGTGCGCGAGCGCCTTGCGCACGCGAAACTCGTGCCGTTTCACGCGCTTGGCGATCTCGCGGGCCTTGAGCCCCTCCGCCGCGAGGGCTTGAGCAGCGCGGACGAGCGTCACCTGACCCGCTAGGCGCACCGCGATGAGGAACGGGTCGACGTCTTTCTCGAGCTCGGCCTCGCACGCGCTGAGAACGCCGGCGGCGTCTCGTCGCCCCCACGCGTCGGTGAGAGCCCAGGCGGGCCCCTCGGACGCTGACACGCCGAGGAGCTCGACGTCGCGTCGCGTGATCGACCGCCCCGCGGCCCACGTGGCGAATTTGTCCGCCTCGCCGGCGAGCGCGGTCAGGTCGTCTCCCACGATCTCGACGAGCGCGCGCGCCGCGTCCGTCTCCGCATTCGCCCCGAGACGCTCGAACTGCCCCTGCACCCAGCGCGGGAGGTCGGACGCCTTAGGCGCGTCGTAGGCGAGCACGCGTCCGCGCTTGGCCGTCACATCGGCAAGGGCACTGCTCTTCGGCGGCTCGAGCGCGACGAGCGCGAGCACCGATCCCGGGACCGGCTCGCTCAGGTAGGCGGCAACGGCCTCGGCATCGTCCTTCTTCCAGGCCTCGACGCCCTCGACGATCACCAGGCGCCCGCCGTCGTCTCCGAACAGTCCGAGCGCGTTCAGGGCCGCGACCGCCTCGTCGCCGGTCGTGCTTTCGGCGGGCACAACCTCGACGCACTCGGGGCTGAAGCGCGACTTCAAGCGCCGTAAGGCGATTCCCACCTTGGGACGGTCGCTCCCCGTGATCAGGTAGACGGGAAGGAGCGGGTCGTTCGCCACGGGACGAGGATAGGAGGGTTTGGCGGAATTCGCTCCGCCGAATGGGTGCGATGGGCGGCGCGAGGCAACGGACGCAGGGAGCGTTCGTACTGATTTCAAGTACGGGCGCGACCGAGGACGCAGCCTCGCGGCGATCCAGTGCGGCCAGGCGGCATCAGCTGTGTTTCGCCAAGCCCTCCTCTTAAGTCACGGGTCCGCCCGGACGGCGTAGTGCGTTCCGTCGGACTCGATCGTGACTCGGCCGTCCTCGTCGGTGCGGTGCACGTCGAGACCGGGGAAGCTCCCGAGCGCTGCGAGCGTCGAGGGCGCGGGATGTCCGTAGTCGTTGCCCGCGCCGACCGAGATCACCGCCACGTCCGGCCGGACGAGCCCGAGCAGCGCCGGCAGCCCGGGGTCGGCCGACCCGTGATGTGCGACCTTGAGGATCTCGACGGGCGGGGGCCGCAGCGGAAGCGTGACGTTCGCCTCGGCATCGGCGGTGAGCAACACGTCGGTCCTTCCGTAGCTCGCGAGCAAGACGATGGCGCGGTTGTTCGGATCTTCCCCGGGAGGGCCAGGCCCGCTCGGCCAGAGGACGCGGAGCTGCAGCCGGCCGAGCCGAAAGCCTCCGCCGGCGCGACCGAGGACGACGCGCACGCCCTGCTGGTGCGCCTCCTCCAGAGCTTCGCGTTCGTAGTGATTGACGACCGGGAGCCCGGGATCGAGCAGGAGCTCGACGTCGGCCCGCGCGAGGATGTCGGCAGCCCCGCCAACGTGATCCCGCTGCGGATGGGTGAGGACGAGAGCGGCCAGCCGCCGGACGCCGAGATCGCGGAGCTGTCCCGCCACGTCCGCCTCGGGCGGCCCCTGGTCGACGAGCACGGCGCCTTCCCGGACTTGCAGGAGGATCGCGTCGCCCTGCCCCACGTCGAGGAACGTGACGCGCAGGCCTGTCGGCAGGGGCGCGACGTGGTCGGGCCGCATGCGCCACGCGACGACGAGCGCGGCGCAGAGCGCCGTGAGCGCAAGCGCACGCCGCCCGCGCGGCGGCGGCAGGCGCACGAGCAGCCACGCGAACAGCGCTGCGCCGGCGAGCGCGCCGAGTGCCGTCCACGAAGAGACCTGCGCGTGCGGCAGCCCTCCGACGAGACGCGCACACGCCGCCAGGTAGGCGCCGAGCCAGCCCGCCGACCACGCGAGGGCGAGCGAGGCGGACGGGACGAGCGGTGCGAGCGCGGCGGCGCCGAAGGCGAGCGCGAGCAACGGCGCGACCACCGGCGCAGCGAGCGCGTTGGCGACGACGGAGTACACCGGCATCGCGTCGAAGTGGCCCATGAGGATCGGCGCCGTCGCCACGCCGCACGCCACCGACACCGCGATGACGATTCGCAGCCCTCGCGGGATCGGATAGCCCTCGAGCCTGCGCTCGAGGACCGGGACGGCGACGAAGATCGCGGCGACGGCGGCGAACGAGAGCTGGAAGCCGGGCTCGAGGAGCGCGTACGGGTTCCACGCGAGCAAGACCGCCGCGCCGACGAGGAAGAAGTACCAGCGGTCCTGCGGACGAGCGGTGAGCCACGCGAGCGACGCGAGGCCGCCGGCGACACCGGCACGGACGACCGACGGCTGCCAGCCGACCGCGAGCACGTACGCGCCGACCGCAGCGAGAGCGCCGGCGTGCGCGAGGCGCCGCGGCGCGCCGAGCAGCCAACCGACGAGGAGCACGCCGGCGATGACGTAGCCGACGTTCTGACCGGAGACGGCGAGCAGGTGGTAGAGACCCGACGCCCGAAAGCGCTCGCGTAGCTCGTCGTCGAGACCTTCGTCCTCGCCGAGCACCACGCCCACGACCACCGCGCGCCTCTCTCCCTCCAGCCCGCGGGTGAGTGCACCCGAGATGGCGCGTCGGATCGAGTCCGCGAGGCCGCCGATCCCGCCGCGCCGGCCGACGACCGTGAAGCGGTCGGCCCGCAACACGACCTGGATTCCCTGCTTCTTCAGGTAGGCGGCCTCGTCGAAGCCGCCGCCCTCGGCGGGCCTCGGCAGGCGCACCGACGCGACGAGCTCGAGCACCGCGCCTTGCGCGGGCGCTCGGCCGCGCGGGAGCTCCAGCCGGCTCGCCTCCTGCAGGTCGAGCGCGCCGAAGCGCACGACGCGAACCGGAACGCGCACCGCGAACTCACTCGTGCGCGCAGGGCCGGTCACCTCCACCCGCGCGAGTGCGCTCTCGCCGGCGTGTCGCACAAGCAGCGAGGCGTCCAGCGCGTCGAGACGAAGGCTTCCCCACCACCAGCCGCCGGCGAGGAGCGCCGTGGAGAGAAGCACCGCGCGATGCCGACGCGTGCCGAGCGCAACACCGGCGAGCGCGAGCGCCACGACGGAAAGGGCAAGACCCGGTAGACGAACGAGCAACGCAGCCGACAACCCCGCGCAAAACGCCCCGGCAAGCGCGTGCGGCGCCGGCGGCGAGAGCCGGGCGTTCAGAGCTCGACGAGCGGCTTCAGGTCTGCAAGGCGGGCCGGGCCGATCCCCGGCACCGCGTCGAGCTCCTCGACCGACTGGAAGGCGCCGTGCTCCGCGCGGTAGTCGAGGATCTTCTGCGCCGTCACCGGCCCGATGCCCGGAAGGCCGTCGAGATCTTCGAGCGTGGCCGAGTTCAGGCGCACCTTTCCGCCGGGCGTCGCGGTCGCGGAGTCGACGCCGGCGCTCTCGCCGCGCACAGGCACAACGACCTGCTGCCCGTCGGCCACCGGAGCGGCGAGATTTACAAGGTCGAGGGCTGCCTTTGCCTTTGGACCGCCGGCGCGCTCGATCGCGTCGTCGATCCGGCTGCCCTCGGCGAGCTCGTACAGGCCGGGTGCGCGCACGGCGCCGACGACGTGGACGACGAGCTTGCGCGCCGGCGGCGGCTCGACCTCGAGCGAGTGCGCGGTGGGCTTTGGCTCCGCCGGCGGGCGGTCGAGCACGTAGCGGCCGCCCAGGACCAACACCGCGAGGAGCGCGAGGACGTACGCGAGCGCGCGCCCGCGCGAGATCTCCGGCATGCGCACGCTTCGATGCTGACGGCGCAATCGCAACGTGAGGCGAACGAGCTGCGCCGGCTGTGGGGCGCTACGTCACGCAGGGGCCCGACGACGTCGGACGAAGCGGCGTGCTGACACCGCGCAACACGATGTCGATCGGGATGGCGAACCCGCCTTCGCCGCGCCTCGTGCCGCCAAAGATCATGGCGAGGACGGCACCGCGGCGGTCGACAACCGGTCCACCGCTCTCACCGGGCGCAACGGATCCGCGCAGCGGCACCACTCGGCGCGGCCGCACATTGTTGCGATAGGCGTCCGGAGCGAGAACGGTGCGCGGCTCGCCCGCGGTTCCCGCCGTCGCAGTGAGCGCTCCGTCGCGCGGGTACCCGAGCAGGACGACGGGTTTCGGGAAGTCGCCGCCGTCACGCGTTGCGAGCGACGGCGCCTGCAGGCCGTTCACGCGCAGAAGCGCGACATCGTTGGCGACGTCTCGGTACACAACGCGCGCGCGGAGCGTCTGCCCGCCCGGGCTCAGCACCTGGGTGTCGCGCTGGCCTGCGATCACGTGGGCGTTCGTTGCGACAAGCGTCCGCTCTACGACCCAGCCGGATCCCTGCGCGCCGAGCCCGCACGACGTCCCCTGCACCTTGACGACGCTGGCCGCCGCCGCTCGCGCACCGGGGCTTTCGAGCACGCTCGGGTCCGGCTCGGGGAGCCGTTCCTCGACGCCGGGGAGCAGCGGCAAGGCGTCGATGCGGTCGAGCGCGCTCAGGACGTTGTCGGGCGGCACCGCGTGCAGCAGGCGCGGCAGGATCGCGGACCGCTGAATGGCGGGGCGCAGCCCGAGACTCGGCTCGTGCAGGAAGAAGACGGCCGCGAGCCACGCGAAGCCAAGGCCGACGACAGCCCCGGTCAGCGCCCCGCCCCAGTTGTCGACGAAGCGAAGCGCCGGGCGGATGAGCACGAAGCGCCGCGCCGACCCGACGAGCGACCCCGCGGCCACGCCGAGCAGCACCGCGCCCGCGAGCGCGCCGATCAGGCTCGCAAGCGTCGAGTCTCCGGGAACAACGTGCGGGGCGAGCCACGAACCGAGAAAGGCTCCGATGGCGACGCCGACGATCGAGAGCATCTGGGCGGCGAGGCCGCGGAAGAAGCCCTGCGCCGCCATCATCGCGACCCACGCGACGAGCAGGACGTCGGCGATCGTCACCGACTCACTGTAATCAGACGACCAGGTTGACCAAGCGGCGCGGCACGACGATCGTCTTGCGGATCTCCTTGCCGTTCAGATGGCTTTGCACGCGGGGAAGCTCCTTCGCGCGCGTGATGAGCTCGTCTTCGGACAGGTCGACCGGAACCTCGATGCGGCCGCGCACGCGGCCGTTGACCTGGACGACCAGCTCGAACGTCTCCCGCTCGAGCAGAGACGGGTCAGCCTGCGGCCACGGCGTGGCCCAGAGGCGCTCGTGGCCGAGGCGCTCCCACAGCTCCTCGGCGATGTGCGGCGCGTAGGGCTGGATGAGGCTCACTGCCGTCTCGGTCGCGAAGCGCACGCCGTCCCCGTTCGGCCCGTCCTTGCGGGCCGCGTACACGTCGTTGACGAGCTCCATCACGGCGGAGATGGGCGTGTTGAACTGGAAGCGTCGCTCGATGTCGTCGGTCACCTTCGCGATCGTTCGGTGCGCGGCCTGTACGAGAGGCCCTGACGCTTCTCCGCTATCCCCGTTCTCCGCCACGTCGAGGCCGAGCCGCCAGAGACGCCCGAGAAAGCGGCTCATTCCCTCGACGCCGGCGTCCTGCCACTCCTTGTCCTGCTCGGCCGGCCCCATGAACAGCATGTACAGCCGAAGGGTGTCCGCTCCGTAGCGCGCGACGATGTCGTCCGGCGCGACGACGTTCCCCTTCGACTTCGACATCTTGGCGCCGCGGTAATAGAGCATCCCCTGGTTGAACAGCCGCGCGAACGGCTCACGGAAGCCGACGATGTCGAGGTCGTTCATCACCTTGGCGAAGAAGCGCGCGTACATGAGGTGGAGGATCGCGTGCTCGATCCCGCCGATGTACTGGTTGACCGGCAGCCAGTAGTCCGCGACCGAGCGATCGAACGGGGCCGCTCCGTTATGCGGGTCGCAGTAGCGCATGAAGTACCACGACGAGTCGACGAACGTGTCCATCGTGTCCGTCTCGCGGCGCGCTTGCCCGCCGCAGGAGGGGCACGCGGTCGTCACCCATTCCTCGGCGGCCGCGAGCGGCGAGCGTCCCTTCGGCAGGTACTCCTCGACGTCGGGGAGGAGCACGGGCAGGTCGCTGTCGGGGACGGGGACCAGCCCGCACTCGTCGCAGTAGAGGATCGGGATCGGGCAGCCCCAGTAGCGCTGGCGGGACAGGAGCCAGTCGCGCAGGCGATACCCAACGGCGGGACGACCCTTCTCGCGCCGCTCGAGCGACTCGACGATCGCCTTCTTCGCCTCGGAACTCGACATGCCGGAGAACTGCGCCGACTCGACGAGTCGCTCGTCGTCGGAGTGTCCGACGTACGCCCCGCCTTCCGGAACCTCTCCCTCGGCCGGGACGACGACCACCTGTACCGGCAGGTCGTATCGCTGCGCGAAGGCGAAGTCGCGCTCGTCGTGCGCGGGGACCGCCATGACGGCGCCGGTGCCATACTCCATGAGGACGTAGTCGGCGACCCAGATCGGTAAGCGGTGGTCGTTGACCGGGTTCGTCGCAAAGCGCCCCGTGGAGACCCCGCTCTTCTCCTTGTCCGGATCGGTGCGCTCGACGGACGGCTGTGCAGCCGCGTGGCGTGCGTACGACAGCACCTCGTCCCCGTGGCCCGTCCCCTCCACGAGCTTCGGAATGAGCGGATGCTCGGGCGCGAGCACGAAGAAGGTGGCCCCGAACAGCGTGTCCGGCCTGGTCGTGAACACCGGCACGTCGATGTCGAGCTCCTCGATGTGGAAGATGACCTCGGCGCCCTCCGAGCGGCCGATCCAGTTCCGCTGCATCGCGAGCACGCGCTCCGGCCAGGACTCGAGCAGCTCCATCTCCTCGAGCAGGCGGTCGGCGTAGGCCGTGATGCGGAAGAACCACTGCTCGAGATTCTTCGCTTCGACCTCGAAGCCGCAGCGCTCGCAGCGCCCGTCGATGACCTGCTCGTTGGCGAGCACTGTCTGGTCGTTCGGGCACCAGTTGACGGGCGCTTCCTTTCTGTACGCGAGACCTGCCTCGTAGAACTTGAGGAAGAGCCACTGGGTCCACTTGTAGTACTCGGGCTCGTGCGTCGAGACCTCGCGCTCCCAGTCGATCGACCAGCCCATTCGCTTGGCCTGCGTGCGGATGGCGGCGATGTTCTCCTCGGTGACCGTGCGCGGGTGCCGGCCCTCCCGGATGGCCGCGTTCTCGGCGGGCAGCCCGAACGCGTCGTAGCCCATCGGGCGCAGCACGCGGAAGCCGGAGCGGCGGCGCAGGTGCGCGACGACGTCGCCGAGCGTGTAGTTCAAGACGTGACCCATGTGCAGCTCGCCCGACGGGTACGGGAGCATCTCGAGCACGTAGGTCTTGAGCTCGTCGTCGGCCTGCGGCGCGTCCGGGTTCGGGACCGCGTACGCGCGCTCGCGCTCCCAGACCTCTTGCCACTTGGCCTCGATCTTCTCCGGCTCGTATCGCTCCAACATGTCTCCTTGAACGAAAAAGCCTCTCTTTCGAGAGGCCGTGGGAGAGTCATGCCAGCGGCGCGCGCCGCTGCCGGCTCTCCTACTTAGGTGCTAAGGCCAAATCGCATGAGTTACAAACTGTAGCGGGAAACTCGCGTGCGCGTTCGCGCGGCTGGGGGTCCCGCCCGATTACGTTCCCGTCGGCGGCGGTTGGACAACGTCCAGGCCCTCGACGAGCGTGAAGAAGGTCCTCGCGTAGGGGGACTCGGCCGTCCGGTCTCGCACTTCCTCCCAGTCGACCTGCTCGCGCACGGGCCGCGCCATCTCGAGCAGGCTCTTGTAGTCGAGGTTCTGCTCGTCGAGCGCGAGCAGCTTGGCGACGAAGACGTCCTCGAGTCGCATCACGCGCATGGGGGTGGAGACGACTTCGAGGTCCTCCCCGCACTCGATCACCTCGTCGGTGATGGGGAAGCCCGTCGGCCGGAAGATCAGATCGACGAGCACGTCGTCGTCCCACGCTTTGTACAGCCAGCCTTCGGGCGGCTTCTCGGGTCGCATGCCTTCCCGCGAGAGCACGTCGAGCGCGCGCTCAGCGTCCTCCTGCTTGAGCATGAAGTCGAGGTCGTGGTCGGATTCGGGGCCGCCGCGCACCCAGCACGCCAGACCGCCGCCGAGGAGGAACGGGATTTCCTCCTCACGGAGCGCCGCGGCCGCCTTCTTGAGCGTGACGAGCAGCTTGTCGAACTCCCCGTTACTCACGCGTGCCGGGTACCCTCCGCGCCCGACTCGTGAAACGGGAGCGAGCTTGATTCGGATCGCCGCCGTGGGCGACGTTCACGGCGACGAGAGCCGCCGCGACGAGGTTCGGGGCGCCTTCGCCACGCTGGAGGGCCGGGCGGATCTCCTTCTGCTCGCCGGCGACCTGACGACCTTCGGAGAGCCCGAGCAGGCGGCGGTCGTCGCCGACGCGTGCCGTCCGCTCACGATCCCGGTCGTCGCCGTCCTTGGGAACCACGACTGGCACGCGAACAAGTGCGACGCGATTTCTGCGGTGCTCGCCGACGCGGGGGTAACGGTGCTCCATCGCTCCTGGACGGTATGCGAGGTCGACGGGACGAAGGTCGGCGTGGTCGGGACGAAGGGCTTCATCGGCGGTTTCCCGGACTCGACGCTCCCGGATTTCGGCGAGCCGGTCCTTCGGCGTGTGTACGCCGAGACGACCGAGGAGGTCTCGGCGGTCGAGGAGGGGTTGCAGGCGATTGCGCAATGCCCGTTTCGCATCGTGCTTCTCCACTACTCGCCGACGGTGACGACGCTCGAGGGGGAGCCGCGCGGGATCCTCGCTTTTCTCGGAAGCGACCGCCTGGCTCGGCCGATCGCGGAGCATGCACCCGACCTGGTCGTTCACGGTCACGGGCACGCGGGAACGTTCGAGGGGTACATCGGCTCGATCCCCGTCTTCAACGTCTCGCTCCCGGTGCTGGGACACGACTTCTGGGTATTCGAGCTCGACGGTTCGAAAGGAGGCCTCAAGCATGGGCCGCTGTGAGGTATGCGGAAACGAGTACGACAAGTCCTTCGAGGTGACCGTGGCCGGGACGACCCTGACCTTCGACAGCTTCGAGTGCGCCATCCACGCGTTCGCCCCCACCTGCGGGAACTGCGGGTGCAAGATCGTCGGCCACGGCGTCGAGGGCGGCGGCCGCATCTTCTGCTGCGCTCACTGCGCCGAGAAGGGCGGCGTCGGGGGCCTGAAAGACCGGGTTTAGCTCGGCCTTTACGCGGCTGCGTCCCTCGTTAGGGGGTACCCCACCCTGGGGGGCAGCCGACAATGAGAGGGTGGTCAGACGCTCTCTCGAGAATTACCTCGAGCGCACCGCCGCTGAGCTCGACGACCGGGGGGCGGAGCTCTCCGAGCGCCGCGTGGACCTCGAGTCTCAGGTCGAGGAGCTGGAAGTACTCGAGCGCGAGATCAAGGAGCGCCGCGAGCGGGTCGAAAAGCTCGGGCCGACCTACGAGGAAGCCGACCGGCGTTTCGGGCGGGTCGTAGCTTCCCTCGAGGAGCGCGTGGCGCGTGCGGCTACCCGCGCGGAGGAGCTCCGCGAGCAGATCGTGAAGGTCGCGACCGCCGAGGCCGAGGTGCGCGAACGGGAGCGCCTGCACGAGCAGCGCAGTGAACGCCTTCGCGCCGAGCAGCTGAGGCTCTCCGATCGCGAGCGCAGCCTCGACGACGGCGACGATTGGCTCTTCGACGAAGAGAAAGCCCGCGCCAACGAGCGCCTCGAGCGGCGCGAGCGGCGCGTCGGCGAGGTCGAGCAGATCCTGCAGGAGCGCACCGCCGACCTCGAGGCACGCGAGTCGGAGATCGAGCGGCGCGAGGTGAAAATCAACGCCGAGCTCCAGCTGCGCTGGGAAGAGGTCGAGCAGCGCCGGCGCGAGCTCGTCGAGGTCGAGACGAAGCTCGCCCACAAGGAGCGCGAGCTCGCGTCCTTCGTCGCCCAGCTACAAGGGAGTCTCGGTCCGTGAGCGAGCTTCGGCCGAACGAGGATGGAGCCAACGGGATTCGAACCCGTGACCTCCACGCTGCCAGCGTGGCGCTCTCCCAGCTGAGCTATGGCCCCGCGGGCTCCAGGGTAGCGAAGATGCTGCTCCTGCTCACGGGCGCCATGATCGGCGCCGTGCTGCTCGTCTACATGGCGCTCGGCGTCACAGACGCCGACTAGCTACGAACGGACAGCCGCCGGCTCGACCGACGGAACGTCGCCCCAGAGCTCCTCGAGGCGGTAGTAGTCCCGCGCCTCCGACGTGAAGACGTGCAGGACGACGTCGAGGTAGTCGGCCAGGATCCAGCGGGCCTCGCGCACCCCTTCGACGTTGGCGGGCAGGACGGGGCCCTCGTGCTTGAGGCGCTCGTGGACCTCGTCGTAGATCGCCTTCGTCTGGCGCGGGTTCTGCCCCGTGCAGATGACGAAGTAGTCGGTGTAGGAGCAGGCGGGCCGCATGTCGAGAATGACGATGTCCTTCGCCAACTTCTCCTGGGCGAGGTCGGCGATGCGGCGTGCTTGTTCGAGTGGCGTCAGCTTTGCTTGTTCTCCCGGTGGGACGAGCCCAGGGTAGCACCGCCACCGGTGAAACCCCGGCTAACGGTAATCCTCGATCAGGAGGCGCCCCAAGCGCTGTGCGCGCCGGGCCGCGTCCACGTCTCCCTCACCCGCCGAGACGATCGACCCCTTCATGAGGATGTGCCACGAGCGCGCGAACGACTCGGGATCTCGCAGGCCTGCTTGCTCGGCGAGCCCCCGCACGAATGTGCGGATGTTCGCGAGGTGGTCGACGCTCGCGCTTCCCGTGGGGTGCGCCACGCCCATCTCCAGTAGGACGTTGATGAACGAGCACCCCTCGAAGTCCTCGCGGCGGAACCACTCGTCGAACGCGTCGAAGATCGCGAGGAGCTGCTCTTCCGGAGTCGAGCCGCGCCGGCGGGCCTCGGCCTCCACCCAGCCGCGCGTCCAGCGCTCTTCGCGGTGCTCGAGGAACGCGAGAGACAGTTCGTCCTTCGACCGGAAATGACGGTAGAGCGTCGCCTTCGCGACGCCCGCGTGCGCGATCACCTCGTCCACGCCCACCGCTCGGATCCCTCGCTCCGAGAAGAGCTCGTACGCACTCGCCAGGATTCGCTCGCGCGCCGCTCCCTCCGCGCGGTCCTGCGCCGACGCGCTCGTCATCACTTGGAGGTGTCTTCCACGACGAGGTAGCCGTTCATCCGCGCGAGGACCTCGTGCGCCGGCGACTCGTGGCCGGCCAGCAACACGAAGCGGCCGGGCGTCGACCGGATGGTCTCGTAGTCGGCGACCCTCATGTCAAGCGCGCCCTGGCAGTCGATGTCCCCGCACTCGCAGAGAAACCCCACCGGCCCGGAGTCGCCCCCGGGGCCGTTCACGTCGCGAATGCGGTCGTTGACCGCACGAATGAGGAGTGAATTACGGTTCTCGCCGGGCATAGACAGACAGGTCTTTCTAACACACTGGCCGAGGGGGGTCTAGAGCCCCGGCGGGGTATCTTCAGCGGTACAGGTCACGGGCCTTGATCGCGTTCGCGACGACCTCGGGCACGAGCCCGCGGATCGGCTCGCCCCGGGCCAGCCGCGCCCTGATCTCGCTCGAGGAGACGGGCACGGCCCGAATGTCGAAGAACTGCACCCGCTCGGGTCGTTCGAGCTTGGCGAGCACGGCCTCGTAGCTCTTCGGGTCGTAGCCGGGGCGGGTGGCGACGCCGAGCCGCACGTGCTCGAGCACGCGGTTCGGATCCTTCCAGCCGAGGAAGGTTGCGAACTCGTCGGCGCCGACGAGGAAGATCGCGTCGCCGTAGCGGCCGTCCTCGACCGCATCGACCGTGTAGGCGTGTTCCTCGGGGACGACCTCCACGCCCGGCAGGTGACCGAACGCGAGCGAAGCGAGCTCGAAGCGCGCCGCGAAGTCGAGCGTGACCGCGCGATGGCCCGGAGCGACGACGACGAAGATGAAGACGCGGTCCAGGCCGAAGTGCTCGATCGCCGTCTCGATGAGGGCGACGTGACCCTTGTGCGGGGGATCGAACGCGCCGCCGAAGAGGCCGGTCATGTGTGATTCTCCCGGTTGCGTTGCCGGTTCTCTGGCGCGCGAAAAGCGAGCCAGGCAAGGACGCAGGGAGCCCGCGTATTGACCGAAATACGTGGGCGACCGAGGACGAAGCTTGGCGACGCTTTGCAGCCGCCCAGAGGATCGGATGGCGCGGCTGGGGGGATCACTCAACTTCGACCACGTCGGGGTCGCGGATGCCCGCCGAGCGAAGCGCTTCGCGCGCTTCCTCCTCCGACAGGCCGCCCACCACGCGGTAACCGCGATCCGTGCGGAACAGGCGGTACGGACGCCGCCGCGGCGGGTGCGGCCGGTACACGAGGTAGTCGACCAGCTTCTCCTCGTCTGCGGTGAGTGTGGGGGCAGTCTCCGGGATGAGCTCGAACAGCATGCGCTTCAGCTCCTCGACACCCTCGCCCGTGGCGGCGGAGGTGCGAACGACGCCCAGGACTCGCGGATCGTCGAGCTCCACCTGCGGCGGTTCGTCAACGAGGTCGACCTTGTTGAGGACGACGATCTGGGGTCGCTCGGCGAGCCCCGCACCGTACGCCGCGAGCTCTCGGTCGATGGCGGCGAAGCGCGCCGGCACGTCCTCCTGCACCTCGATGACGTGCAGGAAGAGACGCGCGCGTTCGAGATGAGCGAGGAACTCGTCTCCCAGGCCGACCCCGCGGCTCGCCCCCTCCAGGAGGCCCGGGACGTCGGCGACCGTCAGCTGCCGGCCGTCCGGCGCTTCGACGGTGCCGAGCACGGGCGCGATCGTCGTGAATGGATACTCGGCCACCTTCGGCTTCGCATTCGAGAGCTGCCGAAGGAGCGAGGACTTGCCCGCGTTCGGAAAGCCGAGCAGCGCGGCGTCGGCGACAAGCTTGAGGCGAAGCTCGACGACGGCTTCCTCTCCGGGCACGCCGAGCTCGGCGATCTTCGGCGCCTGGTGCCGCGCGTTCGCGAAGCGCCGGTTGCCGGCGCCCCCCGGACCACCCTGTGCGACGGTGACGCGCGCCCCCGCCTGCGCGAGGTCGGCGAGCAGCCCGCCGTTTTCGTCGAACACCTGCGTGCCGGCCGGCACCGCGAGCTCGACGTCCTCGCCGTCGGCGCCGTGCTTGTTCGCACCGCGGCCGTGACCTCCGCGCTCGGCCTTGAACCGGCGCTTGCGAGCGAAGAACGACAAGTCGCGCAGGCTCGGGTCCACCCTGACGACGACGTCGCCGCCCTTGCCCCCGTCGCCCCCGTCGGGACCGCCCTTCGGGCACGTACTTCTCCCGGCGGAAGCTGAGGGAGCCGTCCCCTCCGCGACCGCCGCTCACCTCGATGCGCGCCCGGTCGTGGAACACGGCCGTTATTCGGGAAGTCGCCTAGTCGACCGTCACGACGCGGCTGTCGCCGCTCGACCGAAACGCGACCTTGCCGTCGCGAACGGCGAAGATCGTGTGGTCGCGACCCAGGCCGGTGCCCGGGCCGGAGCGAAAGCGCGTGCCGCGCTGCCGGACGACGATCATCCCCGACTTGATCTGCTGGCCGTCGAAGACCTTGACGCCGAGTCGCTTGGATTCGGAGTCGCGACCGTTCTTCGACGATCCCAATCCTTTCTTGTGCGCCATTACTTCTTCTCCTTCGTGCTTCTCGCGGCCGGCTTCTTCGCCGCGGGCTTCTTCGCGGCGGGCTTGGCGGCTGCCGGCTTGGCGGCTGCCGGCTTGGCCGCCGCGCTCGTGCGCGCGGCCTTCGTCCCGATGGCCTGGATCTCGATCCGTGACAGACGGCTGCGGTGGCCATTGCGCCGGCGATACCCGGTGCGCCGGCGGTGCTTCCCGACGATGACCTTCTCGCCGAGCACGTGCGCAGCGACGCGTGCGGTCACCTGGCTGCCCTTCAGCTCCCCCTCGCCGAGCTTCGCGTCCCCGTCGCCCCCAAGGAGCAAGAGGTCGGGATGGAAGGTCTTACCTTCGTCCACGTGGACCCGGTCCACGAGCAGGTGTTCGCCCTCGCGGACGCGGTACTGCTTCCCGCCGACGGAGATGACGGCGTAGGTGTCGGATGTCTTGGCCATAAGCGTGAAAATGGCGGGCTGTCTCGCCCGCTTCGAGTGAAAGTCTAGCCCGCCTCCTCGGCAGCGGCAAACTCATCACCGTCGCCGGCGGAGGGCTCTGCAGGCGGCTTGGCGGTCGACTTGCGCCGCCGGCGCCCGCCGCGCGTCCCGCGCCGGGTCTTCTTCTTCGGCTTCTGCTCCGCCGCTTCCTCGGAGACCTCCTGTTTCTCCTCGGCGACCGGCTCCGCCGGGGGCTCGGCGGCGGGCTCGGCCTCCACCGGTTCCGGCTCCGACGAGACGCTCGCGGTGGCGGCTGTCTTCTTCTTGCGGCCGCGGCCGCCACGACTTCCGCGGCGGGTCTTGCGCTTCGGCTTGGGCGGTTCCTTCCCCTCGACCTCGGCCGCGGGCTTGGGCGGTTCCTTCCCTTCGACCTCGGGCGCGGGCTCGGGCCGTCCGTCGCCGGGGGGCTCGCCCGCGAGCACCGCGTGGGCCGAGGTGCGGCCCGCATGCTCGATGCGCACCTTCACCTTCTTGCCGACGCTTTCGCCCGCGCCGGCCACGGTGATGACATAGCCGTTCAGGCGCGCGATCGCATCCTCGTCCTCGTGCAGGTGCGTCTCCTCGAGGGTGAGCTCGAGCTCCTGCCCCTCCGAGACCGGGAAGGCCTGCGGATCGATCTTAGAGGCCGGGCCTTCTTCGAGAAGCGAGAAATAGTTCGGCGAGACTCTCGGCCTCGTCTTGACCGCGAAGCGCCGACCCGTCTCCTTCTCGAGCTCGTCGAGGCGCGAGGCTCCGGGCCCGATGAGGATCCCGGCCACCTGCGCGTTCAGCTCGACGAGGAACGCCTCGCTCTTCGACGTGGCCGCGAGCGCGCGCATCCGGCGCTCGGCGTCCACCGCGTAGGTCTCCGTCGAGACGACGATGCCCTCCCCGCTGCAGGTCGGGCACGAGTCGGTGAGGATCTCGCGCGGCCCGTCGGTGACGTTCTGGCGCGTCATCTCGACGAGGCCGAGCGGCGAGATCTCGACGACGTATGTCTTCGTGCGGTCGCGCTCGAGCTCCCGGTTCAGAGCTTCTTCGACCTGCTGCCGGTTCTTCGGGTTCGCCATGTCGATGAAGTCGATGACGATGATCCCGCCGATGTCGCGGAGGCGCAGCTGGCGGACGACCTCGATGACCGCCTCGAGGTTGTTCTTCGTGATGGTGTCCTCGAGACGCGCGCCGCTCGACTTGCCTCGCGCGCCCACGAAACGGCCGGTGTTGACGTCGATGACGGTGAACGCCTCCGCGTAGTCGAACACGAGGTAGCCGCCGGACGGGAGATCGACACGTCGCTGCAGCGTCGACCTGACCGCCTCGTCGACGCCGTAGCGCGCCATCAGCGGCTCGGGCCCCCGGTCGAACTCCACACGCGCGGCGAGCTCCTTCGACGTGCGCTTCAGGTACCCGACGATGCGCCGGTACGTGCGCTCGTGGTCGACGACGACGCGCTCGAAGTCGCGCAGGAAGAGGTCGCGGATCATGCGCAGTGGAAGCTCCGACTCCTGGTAGACGAGGGCAGGCGCTTCGCCGCGCGCAGCGCGACCCTTGACGGTCGCCCACAGCTTCTGCAAGAGGGCGAGGTCGCCTGCCAGCTCTTCCTTCGAGGCGCCTTCGGCCGCCGTGCGGACGATGACGCCTCCCTCCGGCAGCTCGAGCTCTTTGCACAGCGCCTTGAGACGGTCGCGCTCTGCGTCCTCGAGCCGGCGCGAGACGCCGATCCCGTCGCCGAAGGGCGTGAAGACGAGGAATCGTCCCGGCAACGAGATCTCGGTCGTGAGGCGCGCGCCCTTGGTGCCCATCGGATCCTTGACCGCCTGGACGAGGACCTCCTGACCGCGCTGGATCAGGTCCTGAATCTTGCGCCCGTGCCGCTTGCCTTCGAGCTCGGGCACGACGATCTCGTCGACGTAGAGAAAGCCGTTCTTCTCGAGGCCGATGTCCACGAACGAGGCCTCCATGCCGGGCAGCACGTTGTCGACGATGCCCTTGTAGATGTTGCCGGCGACCGAGCGCCGTCCGGGCCGCTCGAGGTAGACCTCGGCGACCTGACCGTCCTCGAGGACGGCGACGCGCTGCTCGCCCACCTCCATCGAGACGAAGATCTCCTTCTTGACCTTGGGGAGCGAGGCCTTGGGAGCCGGAGTGCGGCGTCGCCGCGGCCTGGGCGGGGCCTTCTCCTCGGTTTCCGCCGTCTCGGGCGCCGCGGACGGCTGTGCCGTCTTCTTCTTGCGTCCGCGCCCACCCCGGGTTCCCCGGCGGCGGCGCGGCTTCTTCTCAGTCGGTTCTGCTTCTTCTGTGGGGGGCCGCTTCTCGACGGCCTCGGGAGGGGCTGCCGCTATCGGCGCCTCCTCGTCGTGTTGCTTCTTGCGAAACCAGCGCACGGGTGTGCTCTCCTTTCGGGCGCACGCCGGCGCAAGCGCCGCTCAAGCGGGCAGGCATGCCGGGCGTGTCGGCCTCAAATCTCATGTCTTTTTTGGGCGCGGGATCCCGCTTGCCCGATCTGGGCTCGGTTCTCCTGCGCGTACCCATCCAGGGTAGCAAGAGCCCTTGGCCCCGCCGGTGCGGCGCTACGCCGCAGCCGGCAGCTTTGTTCGCTTCTTCTTGACGGCCTTGAGGCGCTGGCTGAGCCGGGCCCAGGCCCATGGCTCCACCTCGTGGTAGCGGTTCGACGAAGCTTCGGCGCGAGTCGTCTCGAGGTACTCGAACCACGCGTCCGCTTCCTCGATCGCCAGCTCTTCCTCAGCCGGCCGCAGCTCCTCGGCTTTCATTGGCGGAAGGCTAGGACCGGGACCGGACGGAATCGACCGCCTCGTTCACCAGCTTCTGGCCGCCGCTCTCGAAGTACTTGAGCGCCGCCTCCCCGAGCGCGAGCGTGCCGGCGTAGCCGACCCCGCCCTTGATCGCCCAGCCGGGGCCAGGAAAGACCGTCAGGGCCTGGCGTGCGAGCGCGCGGAAACCGAGCCCCGCGCCCACCACTCCGAGCAGCTCGACCGCGCGCTTGGCGTCGATCTCCTCGCCGTGGGCGGCCGCGAGGCGCAGCACCATGCGGATCTGGTTGAGCGTCAGGACGGGAAAGTCAGCCCCCGGGATGAAGATGGCGGCGCCGAGGATGCCGTTCTGGCGCGCGAACCTGTTCACGATCTGCTGGCACACGGCGTGCCGGATCGCTGGCAACTTGGCCGCGAGGACGTAGCTCGTGTCCCCCGCGCGGTCGGCGACGCGTTCAGCGATCTCCTCGAACGGGATCTCCTGGCCGGGACGCACGACGATGAGGTCCGTGGCGAGCACATGCGCGATTTCCGGGGGCTCGGCAGCGGCGGTGGAAAGGACGCAGACGATCTCGACGTCGTGCCGGTCGGCCAGCCGCAGGGTTCGCTCGTCCTCGGGCGTCGCCGCGTCGCCTTCGATGACGTAGACGAGGACCTCAGCGCCTTGGACGTCGTAGGCCGTCAGCGTCCGTCCCGCCAGGTTGCGGACGCCTTGCTCGTCCCCGCCCTCGACGAACGCGGCCGCGATCCTCGCGGCGGGCTCGGCGGCACCGGCGAGGACGAGCGGCCGGAAGTCCTCGACCGCGGTCCGGATCTCCTTGAGGAGGTTGTAGACGGCGAACGGCTTGAGGGGGAGGCGGCGCAAGACGATGCGCTACGACCGTCCGGCGAGACGGCCGCGCACGTGGATCGCCTCGAGCAGTCCGACCATGAACATCATCGTGATGAGCGAGCTTCCGCCGAAGCTGACGAATGGGAGCGGAATGCCCGTGATCGGCGCGATCCCGATCGTCATGCCGACGTTCACGAACACCTGGAAGAGGAACATCGCGACGATCGCGCCGGCGACCATCGCGGAGAAGAGATTGCGTGCGAGTGCGATGACCTTGATCCCACGCCAGGCGATGAGCGCGTAGAGAAGGAGCAGGACGGAAGCGCCGAGGAAGCCGCGCTGCTCGGCGAGGGCCGAGAAGACGAAGTCGGTCTTGTGCTCGGGCAGGTAGTTGAGGTTCGTCTGGGTCGCGCCGCTGACGCCGCGCCCGTCGAGACCACCCGAGCCGACGGCGGTGATCGACTGGTTGACGTTGTACGTCGTGCCGCTCGGGTCGACGTCGGGATCGAGGAAGCCGATGAGGCGGTCGACCTGGTAGGGCTGCAGCACGTCGATCCCCGCTGCCGGGAGGAGCCAGACGACGCCGGTGAGGATGATCCCCGCCGTGGCCGCGAGCGCGGCCAGGTGCGACCACGGGACGCAGGCCAGCAGAAGGATGGCGCCCACGGCCGCCGCGTAGATGAGCGCGGTCCCGAAGTCGGGCTCCTTGAAGACGAGCAGGATCGGCGGCAGCGACAGCCCGATCGCGGCGAGGGTCGTCTTCCATTCCCCGATTCGCCGGGCGCGGTCGGCGAGGAACCCGGCGAGGAAGAGGACGAACAGCACCTTGCCGAGCTCGGACGGCTGGAAGTTGAAGGTGCCGAACTCGATCCACCGCTTCGACCCGCGCACGTCGTCGCCGAGGACGAGCACGACGAGGAGGAGGAAGAGCATGGCGCCGTAGAGAACGCGCCCGAAACGGCGGTAGACGTCCGGATTGAGCGCGGCGGCGAACGCGAAAGCGATCGCGCCGAAGACGACGTAGACGCTCTGGCGGACGAGGTAGAAGTCCGCTTCCCCCGGAACGTCGTGGCGCGTCACGTCGGCGAGCACCCAGAGGCCGTAGGCGACGACGGCGCCGACGAACACCAGCAGCAGGTAGTCGAGGTGGCGCAGGAAGGCGCCGATCTCGGCGGTGAGATGCGGGCGGACGGCCTGTTCGACTCTGGTCGCCATCAGTCGGAGTAGCCGATCCTGGCGGTGTACGACGCGGGGTCGACGTTGAAGTGCTTCTCGAACACCTTGAGCGCGGCCGGCGCTGCCGCCGTGCCGCCGTGCCCGCCGTTCTCGATGACGGCGCAGACCACGAGCTCAGGCTTGTTGTACGGCCCGTACCCGCACCACCACGCCTGGTCGCGGAGGCCGTTGTAGCCCGGAATGCGGACGAACTTCTCGGCCGTGCCCGTCTTGCCGGCGATCGGCACCGGGAACGACCCGAAGATGCTCGCCGACGTTCCGTACGGGGCGTGTGCCGCGTCGTACAGGCCCTCCTGCACGACGCGAAGCGCGGCCGGGTTGAGGCCGACGTCCTTGGGCGGCTTCATGAGGTACGGCTGGAGAACGACGGGCGGCTCACCCTCCTCACGCGGCTCCTCGACCGACTTGACGATGTGCGGCTCGACGAGCTTCCCGCCGTTGGCGACCAGCGAGTAGAAGCGCGTCATCTGCAGAGGCGTCGCCAGGAAGTCGCCCTGGCCGATCGAGAGCTGCACGGAGTCGCCGCTCGTCCAGATCTTGTCGATCGGATGCTTGAAGTAGCGCTGCTTCCAGGCGATGGTCGGGACGAGCCCCGCCTCCTCGGGCCCGAGGTCCATTCCGGTCTTGCGGCCGAATCCGAAGCGGCGCGACCACTCCTGGAGCGGCGCGTTTTCGCGCACGTAGAAACGCATCGCCACTTGGTAGAAGTAGGTGTCGCAGGAGGCGGCGAGCGCGGTCGTCAGCATCATCGGCTCGTTCGCGAACGGGTCCCAGTTCATGAACGTCTGGCCGTCGATGACCTCCTTGCCCGTGCACTGGATGAGCTCGTCCGGCTGGATGAGCCCCGTCTCGAGCGCCGCGAGCGCGGTGACGGGCTTGAACGTGGAGCCGGGCGGATAGACGCCCGAGACTGCACGGTTGAGCGTGGGATGGTTGGCCGAGGGCGCGCCGAGAGCCTTCAGGTTCTTCTGAGAGACGCGCCCGACGTACACGCTCGGATCGAAGGTGGGATTGGATGCAAGAGCGAGGATCTCACCGTTGCGCGGGTCCATCGCGACGAGCGCGCCGCCGTCCGCGGCCCACTCGCCGTCATCGAGCGCGAGCCGGATGCCGTAGTCGAGCGCTTCCTCCGCTGCGCGTTGAAGCTCGGCGTCGATCGTCAGGCGGATGTTGTTGCCCGCCTCGGGCAGCTGGCTGAACTGCCGCGCGCTCGTGACGCGTCCGAGCGCGTCCACGTACACCCGCCCCACGCCGGGCGTGCCGCGCAGGAACTGGTCGTAGGTCGCCTCGACACCCGTCTGGCCGATGCGATCGCCGGCCGCGTAGCCTTTGGCCTGCATCGTGTCGAGCTGCTCCTTGGTCACCTCGCCGACGAAGCCGAGGAGCTGCGCGCCGATCTTCCCTTGCGGGTAGTCGCGCAGGTGCGTCTGCGCGATCTGCACGCCGGGGAACTGCGCCTGGTGCTCGAGCAGGTAGTTGATCTTCCGTTCGCCGACGCGCTCGTCGATGGTGACGGGCGTGAGCGGGTCGCCGGCGCCCGTCGCTGCGGCGCGCCTGACCTCCCTGGGCGGGAGCTCGAGCAGGCGGGCGAGCCGCTGGAGCATGCGCGCGCGGTCGGTTTCCGGAATCCCCTCGAGGGCCGCGGGCCAGAGCTGGACGAGCGTGCCGGGAACGTTCGCCACGAGCACCGTGCCGTTGCGGTCGACGATGGAGCCGCGCGGCGCCGGCGCGCGGTACGGGCGGATCTGGTTGTTGCGCGCGTTCTCGAGATAGCGCTCGCCCGAGATCACCTGGAGCGCCCAGAGCCGGAAGAAGAGCGCGCAGAAGATCGTGACGGCCAGCACGCCAAGCACCGCGATGCGGATCGCCATCGCGGGCGTGACGCGGTAGGGCTCCTCGACCCGTGGGTCGGGCGGGAGGAAGCCGGGGAGCCTCGGAGTCGTACTAGACAGCGGGGCTCACCTCCCTTCGGACGCGCGGAGTGACCGGGAAGATGCGGCGCGCGAGCGCGTAGATGGGATAGCTCAGGAGCATGTTGAGCGCGAGCGTCGGAAGCAGCACGGCGACGAAGAAGTCCGAGGCCGACAGCGTCGAGCCGAGCATGAAATGCAGCACACCGTCGGCCAAGCCGACCGCCACGGTCGCAAGCGCGACGGCGACGAGCTGTGGATGCGCGGACGAACGGCTCGTCGCCTCGCCGAAGCGACCGGAGAAATGCCCGGCGAGCGTTAGCAGGAGCGACGTGAGCCCGAGCGTCCCGAGCGAGGCAACGTCCAGTATGAGCCCGGCCCAGAAGCCCGCGCACGCACCGAAGATCGGCCCGCGAAGAAGAGCGAGCGCGACGACGAGAACGAGCACGAGGTTCGGGTGACCCTCGGCCACCTCGACAGTCGAGGCGATCGAAACCTGGACGAGCGCGGCGAACAGAAGGAGGGCTCCCGCCTTGACGGCGTCGGCGATCACCGCTGCGTCTTGGTTCCTTTCGCGTTTGGGTTGGCGACGAGGACGATGACCTCGTCGAGCGAGTCGAAGTCGACGAGAGGCACTACCTGGATGCGCTTGTACAGGTCGACGTCCTGCTGGCCGACGGACGAGACGGTGCCGATCGGAATGCCGCGCGGATAGAGCGACTCGAGGTTGCCGCTCCGCCACCCTGCCGTGATGACGAGGTCTCCTTCGCTCACGAGCTCGTCCTTGCCGACGCGGTCGAGCACGAGGGCCGATCCGTCGCTCGGGCCGTGCCGGACGACACCGGCGGCGCTGCTCTGGAGGACGAGCGCCGACACGGCGCTCGCCTGGTCGGTCAGGAGCGTGATCCGCGCGCCGTTCCCGGTGACCTCGGTGACGAGGCCGACGAGACCGTCCTCGGTGACGACCGGATCGTTGACGGAGATGCCGTCCCCCGAGCCGGCCGCGACGAGCACGACCTGGTTGTACGCGCTTGGCGGACGCGCGACGACGCGAGTAACGACCGCTTCGTAGTCTTCGGGGAAGGTCGGGCCGGTGATGTACTTCTCGATCTCGACGAGACGCTGGTTCTCCTGCGCGTCGGTTCGCGCCTGGATGAGCGTCTTCTGGAGCGCGGCCACCTCTTCGCGGAGCTTCTCGTTCTCCTCCTTCGCCCCGACGAGCTCGGCCGTGTAGTCCCAGGCGTCGCGGAAAGGACGGGACACGCGCTCACCGGCGACCTCGAACGGCATCAGAACGGACAGGCCGATCCGCTGGGCACCGTGCAGCGCCCCGCCGGAAGACTCGCGGAAGTAGACGGTGATGAGCCCCAGGGAGACGAGCACGAGCACGACGGCCACGAGTCGCGCCTTGAGGCGCCCCGCATCGCGGAAGGAGGGCCGCTCGTACCGCCGGACGCGTCTTTCCAGCCGGGGCAGCCGGGCTGTCGGTTGCCGAGGCACGAACGGAAGAGTTTAGTGAGTTGCCCGGAAAGTGATGATTTGAACGGGCTTTAGCGCCGTCTGCCGTTGCGCTGGCGAGCCTTGGCGGAGCGGTGGATGACCTCGAACTCCTCCAGGCTTCGGCCCGAGCCGACGGCAACGCAGGTCAGCGGCGATTCGGCCAGCTGCACCGGCATCTGCGTCTCTTCCCGCAGACGCTCCTCGAGGCCGGTCAGGAGGGCGCCGCCGCCCGCCAGGACGATGCCGCGATCCATGATGTCCGCGGCCAGCTCGGGCGGGGTCTTGTCCAGGGTCGACTTGATGGCGTCGAGGATCTGGCCGACCGGCTCGTCGAGGGCGCGGCGGATCTCCTCGGAGGTGATCACGATCGTCTTAGGGAGGCCGGTAAGCATGTCGCGGCCGCGTACCTCGGCCTGGACCTCCTCCTTGAGCTCCCAGGCGGAGCCGATCTCGAGCTTGAGCTCCTCCGCGGTCTGCTGGCCGATCAGGAGCTTGTACTCCTTCTTGATGTGGCTCATGATCGCCTCGTCCATCTCGTCGCCGCCGACGCGGATCGACTGGGAGACGACGATGCCGCCGAGCGAGATGACCGCGACCTCGGTGGTGCCGCCGCCGATGTCCACGATCATGTTCCCGGTGGGCTCGGAGACGGGCAGGCCGGCACCGATCGCTGCGGCCATGGGCTCTTCGATCAGGTAGGCCTGGCGGGCGCCGGCGGAGAGGGTCGCCTCCTCGACGGCGCGCTTCTCCACGCCGGTGACGCCGCTCGGGACGCAGACGACGACGCGCGGGTGCGCGAAGCGGTTGTGGTGCACCTTCTGGATGAAATGGCGGAGCATCTGCTCCGTGACGTCGAAATCGGCGATGACGCCGTCTTTCAGGGGCCTGATCGCCGAGATGGTGCCGGGCGTGCGGCCGAGCATCCGCTTGGCCTCGATCCCGACCGCGTGGACCTCGCCCGTGCGCTGGTCGATGGCGACCACGGAGGGCTCGGACAGGACGATTCCGCGCCCGCGGACGTAGACGAGCGTGTTGGCGGTGCCGAGATCGACCGCCATCTCGCGTCCGCCAAACCCGCTCATGTACCCCCAGAGCCCCATAGAACGCCCAAGTCTAGTTGACTAGGGCTTCGGCCCTACGGATTAGCCGAAGCCGTAGGTGCCCGGGAGGCGGGTGGCAAGGAGCCGGACGAGGAGGGCGGCGGGGAGACCGACCACGTTGAGGTAGTCGCCTTCGATGCGAGCCACGAGGGCCGCGCCGACGCCCTGGATGGCGTAGCCACCCGCGCGGCCCTCCCATTCACCGGACGCCATGGACCCGGCGAGGTCGCGCGGCGTCAAGTCGCGAAAGGTCACGCGAGTGACGTCGTGCTCGACGATTTCCCATCCAGGCGTCAGCAAGCACAACCCCGACAGGACCTCATGCGTTCGGCCGCCGAGCGCCTCGAGCATCTCGGCCGCCTCCTCGGCTGCGGCGGGCTTTCCGTACACACGACCGTCCAACACGACCGCCGTGTCGACGCCGAGCACCGGCCGCTCGCCGGCCTCCGCCGCCACCGACCGCGCCTTGCCCTGCGCGTGCGCGCGCACGAGCTCGACGGGATCAACCCCCGGCCCGTCGTCTTCGACGTACCGCGGCGCGACGACGTCGAAAGGCAAACCCAGCTGCTCGAGGATCGCACGCCGCTGCGGCGATGTCGACGCGAGCAGAAGCGGAGGCGCGGGCGGCGCGCTCACGCCGGCTTACGCGCGACCCACAGATCCTCCGCCGGCCATCGTTTCGCCCACTCCGCCGGCACGAAGTCGTAGTACTCGTGGTCGCGAGCATCCGCGGGTGCTTGCAGCTCGACCAACCGCTCCACGTCGAACCCGTTTGCCCGCAGGACGCCGATCCACTCGCCGTGCGCGAGGTGAAAGTTGACGCCCTCGCCGTCACCGGGCCAGTCGAACCGGTACATCCCGAACTGCGGCCGGAGCAACCCCTCTTCGATCGGGCCCTCGTCCGGCGAGCAGACGATCGACAGCGGCGAGTTGCAGACGAAGATCAAGCGGCCGCCCGGCCGCAAGAGCCGAGCAGCCTCCGCGACCCACAGCTTCGGGTCGCACCAGATGCTCGCCCCGTACTCCGACACCGCCAGGTCGAAGCTCGCATCCGGCAACGGGACGTCTTCGGCGCTCGCCTCCACGAGAGGGAACTCCAACCCCGTCTCGGCCTGCAACCGGCGCGCCGTCTCGAGCTGAGCGGGCGTCACGTCGACGCCCACTGGCCGTGCGCCACGCCGAGCGAACCACGCCGACACGTACGCGGTGCCGCAGCCGAGGTCGACGACGTCCAAGCCGCCGACGTCCCCGAGCACGCCGACCTCGCTCTCCGGGATGTTGAACGCGCCCCACATGACCTCTTCCCGCGCCCACGCCTCGCGCGCCGCCGCGTCCGTGTATTCCGCGTTGGTAGCCGTCCAGACGTCGCGGTTTAGCCGCGCGTACTCAGGCAGTTCCATCCGGGAACCAAAGCGCGATCTCGCGCTGCGCGGACTCCGGCGAGTCGGACCCGTGCACGAGGTTGTCCGGCATCGCGAGCGCGAGGTCGCCACGGATCGTGCCCGGGGCGGCTGTCGTCGGGTTCGTCGCCCCCATCGTCGTGCGCACGACCTCGATCGCCGACTCGCCTTCGAGTACGAGCGCGAGCGTCGGCCCGGATGTGATGAACTCGACGAGCTCTCCGAAGAAGGGCTTCTCCCGGTGCTCCTCGTAGTGGCGCTCCGCCAAGTCGCGTTCGATGCGCACGAACCGCGCGGCGCGGACGACGAGCCCGCGCCGCTCGAAGCGCGCGAGGATCTCACCCGCGAGCGCGCGCTGGACGCCGTCCGGCTTGATCAGGACAAGGGTGCGTTCATCCACTCGCGCCGCCTCTCCGCCTCTTCGTCGCGCTTCTTTGCCCTCCAGAAGTACCAGCACACGACGCCGAGCACGATCCACGGGATGATCATGCCGACGAGAGCCAGCAGCGAGAAGGCGAGCGAGTCGGCGCCGCCACCCGTGCCCGTGTGCGCGAGCAGAACCGCCATCACGCTCACGTTAGAGATTCTCGACGGCGCGCGGCGACTCGACCGGAGTCTCGCAGTACGGGCAGATCTGCCAGAGCGGCTCCAGGGGAGCCTTGCAGCGCCGGCACGCTTCCTTCAGTTTCGTCGTGCACACAGGGCATGCCAGGAACTGGGGCTCGACGACCGCGCGACACACGGGGCAGCGCTCGGAGTGCCCGAGCGACTCCTCCATCGCCTTCATCTCGAGCTCGCGCTCGCGGACGTCCTCGATGTACTCGGGCGGCCGGAAGAACATGTACAGGAGCGCGCCGAGAAACGGTACGGCCAGCCCGAGGGCGATCGCCATGCCGAGAAGGATCGGATCCTCGATCCGGCGCCGGGCGTCCTTGTAGACCCAGTACGCCGAAGCCAGCCAGAAGACGACGAGGAAGAAGAGAACGACGTTGCGAAGGACGAGCCAGACGGGCGACCCGAAGAAGTCGCTGAAGGACCCGAACAGGTCGTCGTCCTGCGCGGGGGTGGTCGTCTGGCCGAGAAGCAGATCTCTCACAAAAGCATCTTTCCAACGAACCAGCCTGCGCCAAACGAGAGCGCAACGATCGCGAACAGCACGACCGCTGCGAGCACGAAGACGCTCAGCCGTTCGGTGACGCGTCCCATGGTACGGAGAACGGCGGTCGGATGGCTGCGGCAAGGTCCGCGATCAGGTAGAGCGAACCGGTGACGAGAACGGCGCCGTCCTCGGTGGCCCACTCTCGCGCCCGCTCGAGGGCCGCCGTGGGGTCTGGAACGGCCTCCACGTGCTGGAAAAAGCGGTCGGCCAAGGAGGTCAGATCTTCGGCGGAGAGGGCGCGCGGGCTCGAGGACGAGGTGACCACCACGCGCTCCCCGAGCACTGAAAGAGCGGCGAGCATCTCCTCGACATCCTTGTCGGCGAGGATCGAGAGGACGAGGACGTACCGACGCGACGGCAGACGCCCGAGCAGATAGCCGACGCCCGAGAGGTTGTGGGCTCCGTCCCAGATCTCGAGCGGCGCGTCGCCCCGGCGCTCCAGTCTTCCCGGGATGACGAGGCCGTCCGCCGCATCAGGATCGACCGGCTTCCCAAGGAACGCCTCCGCAGCGGCGAGGGCCAGCGCCAGGTGGCTTGCGCTCACGACGACCACGCTCCCCGCTCCCGCAGCGCGAGCCATTCCTTCCCATTCGGGCTCTCCAAGGACGACTGTCGCGCCGGGCTGCACGACGGCAAGCTTCTCGGCCGCGATCGCTTCGCGCGTGTCGCCGAGCTGCTCCGTGTGCTCGAGCGCGACGTTCGTAAGGACCTGAACCGGCGAGCGGAGAACGTTGGTCGCGTCGTGCCGGCCGCCGAGCCCCGCCTCGACCACGGCGACGTCGACGCCGCTGGCTTCGAACTCGGCGAGCGCCGCCGCGGTCAGCACCTCGAACTGTGTCGCGCCGACTGCCTCTGCGGAGGTGCGCACGCGCTCGATCGCCTCGTCGAGATCAGCCTCCTCGCCGAGGACGCGGATGCGCTCGCTCCAGCCGAGCACATGCGGCGAGGTGTACGTACCGACCCTCAGCCCTTCACCCTCCAGCAGGACCTCCAGCACGCGCGCCGTCGAGGTCTTTCCGTTCGTCCCGACGACGTGGATGGACGGATACGCGTGCTGCGGATCTCCGAGTCGCGACAGGAGCGCGCGCATTCGCCCGAGCCCGAACTCCTCGGGCCAGGGCGTCAGGCTCTCGATCCAGCTAACCGCCGAGGGCATCGAGCTCGCGCCGGTAGCGGGCGAGCTTCTCCCGCTCGCCCTCGACGACCTCCGGGGGAGCGTTGGCGACGAAGCGCTCGTTCCCGAGCATGCCCTCGGCGCGCGCGATCTCCTTGCGCAGCCGCTCGATCTCCGCTGCCGCGTTGCCGTTGGCCCGCACCCGATCGGGACGAACGACCGCATCGAAGATGCGCCGGTCGTCGCCTTCGAGCGCGACGAGCACGCCGCTTCGCCTGAAGATGGCCGCCGCGTCCTGAACCCGGTCGAGATCCCCGCGCGCCTCGCCGAACCGGTCCTCACCCTCGGGCCACGGCGAGACGATCAGCCGCTCGGCCCGAGCGGGAAGCTGCGTCCAGATCTCCTCCGTGACGTGCGGAACGACCGGGTGCAGCAGCCTCAAGAGGATCTCGAGCGCCGCCAGCGCGGTGGCCTGCGTGTCGGCGTCACGGTCGTACAGCCGCTGCTTGATGGTCTCCGCGTACCAGTCGCAGAAGTCGTCGAACGTGACGCGGTAAAGAACCCGCGCGACGCTGGAGAAGTCGAAGCTCCGCAACCCTTCTTCCATCTCGCGTCGCGCGGAGTCGAGCCGCGCGACGATCCAACGCTCCTCGCGCTCGCGCGGTCGAAGCTCGGGCGTCACGCCTTCCGTGTTGGAGACGATCAGCCGGGAGACGTTCCAGAGCTTGTTGGTGAGCCGGCGCCCCTCGTCGATGGCGGGATACGAAAAGCGCGTGTCCTGCGTCGAGGACATCTTCAGGAGCCCGTAACGCGTCGCGTCCGCGCCGTACTCGGCGATCACGTCGAGGGGGTCGATGCCGGTGCCGAGGCTCTTCGACATCCGCCGGCCGTCCGGCGCCAGAACGGTCGAGTGGATGATCACGTCCGTGAACGGGACGTCGCCCATGAGCTCGAGGCCCGAGAAGATCATCCGGTTCTCCCACAGCCGGATGATCTCCCGCGCGGTCGTGTTGACGTTGCCCGGATAGAACGCTTCGAGGTCCGGCGTTTGCTCCGGCCAGCCGAGCGTCGCGAACGGCCACAGGGCGGACGAGAACCACGTGTCGAGGACGTCGCCCTCGCGGCGAAGCTCCGCCGACCCGCACTCGGCGCAGGCTGCCGGCTCGGTCTCCTCCACCGTGACGTGCTTGTCGGGGCAGTACCAGACCGGCAGCTGGTGGCCCCACCAGAGCTGGCGCGAGATGTTCCAATCGGGCGCCGTCTCGAGCGAGTCGATCGCGAAGCGATGCTGCGACTCCGGGTGGTACTGGACCTTGCGCTCGCGCAGCGCGGCGAGCGCCGGCTTCTTGAGCTCCTCCATGGAGCACCACCACTGCAGCGAGATGAGCGGCTCGATGCGCGACTCGCAGCGCTCGCAGAGCGCGACCGTGTGGCGGTACGGCTCCTCGTTCTCGAGCTGATCGCGCTCGCGCAGCCAGGCGAGGATGCGCTCCCCCGCCTCTTCCTGCGTGAGGCCCCCAAGCTCTCCCGCCTCCTTGTTCATTCGCCCGTCGGGCCCGACCACCATCGGCTCGTCGAGCTCGTGGTCGCGCCCGATCTCGAAGTCGAGCGGATCGTGCCCCGGCGTGACCTTGAGCGCGCCGGTGCCGAAGTCGATCTGCACGCGTTCGTCGGCGATGACCGGCACGCGGCGCTCGACGAACGGGACGATCACTTCCCGGCCGACGACGTCGCGATAGCGCTCGTCCTCCGGATGCACCGCGACCGCGACGTCGGCGAGGATCGTCGCGGGCCGCGCGGTCGCGATCGTGATGGAGCCGTCACCGTCCGCGAACGGGTAGCGAACGTAGACGAGTGAGTCATCTCGCTCCTCGTGAACGAGCTCGAGGTCGGAGAGCGCCGTCTCGTGGAACGGGCACCAGTTGATGATCCGGTTCGCGCGGTAGATCCACCCCTTGCGGTACAGGTGGACGAAGAAGCGCATGACCGCGCGCACGTATGCGTCGTCCATCGTGAAGCGCTCACGGCGGTAGTCGAGCGACGACCCCATGCGGCGGAACTGGGTCATGATCGTCCGCCCGTACAGGCGCAGCCACTCCCACACGCGCGCCTCGAACGCTTCCCGCCCGAGGTCGTGGCGGGTCTTTCCCTCGCGCGCGAGGTCCTTCTCCACCGCGTTCTGGGTCGAGATGCCGGCGTGGTCGTAGCCAGGCTGGAAAAGGACGTTCTTTCCGAGCATGCGCTGCCAGCGGACGAGCGTGTCGGCGAGCGCGAGCTGGAGCGCGTGGCCCATGTGGAGCTCGCCGGTGACATTCGGCGGCGGATGGGCGATCACGAAGCTCTTCCGGGAGGGGTCGGGATCGGCGTTGTAGAGGCCTTCTTCCTCCCAGGTGCGCTGCCAGCGCTCCTCGACTCCTTCCGGCCGGTAAAGCGGTTCCACGCAGCCATTCTAGGAACGGCTGCGCGCGTGGCTGCTTGTCCGCCGGAGCGTGGTGCGTGACAATCCGGCACAGCCACCGATGACGAATGTTCTGGAAAGCCTCGAGGCCGGGAGAGAGGCAGCCGCGCGTTACGCGTGGAAGGACGCGTTCGAACTCCTTTCCGCAGCGGACACGGACGGCGTACTGACGGCCGGCGACGTCGACGCTCTCGCGCAGGCGGCTTGGTGGACCGGCCGTCTCGAGGAGGCACTCGCATTCCGTGAGCGCGCGTACACCGCCTACATGAAGGAAGGAGACGAGCATTCGGCGGCGATCGTCGCCCTAACGCTTGCGAGCGACTACGGGTTCAAGGGGGCCCTGTCGGTGGCCGGCGGCTGGGTCCAACGTGCCGAGCGCCTGCTCGAGGGAGTGGACGAGACGAAGGCGCACGCGCACCTGGAAATCGCGCGAAGCTTCCGGGCACAGGTGGCCGGCGACTTCGACGCCGGCATCGCGAGCGCCGAGAAGGCGTACGAGCTCGGTAAACGGTTCGACGACCGCGACCTCCAGGCGCACGCCCTCGTGTTCAAGGGCCGCGCCCTCACACGCAGAGGCGACGTCGCAGACGGGCTCAAGCTCCTCGACGAGGCGACCGCCACGGCCGTCAGCGGCGAACTGAGCCCGATCACCGCGTGCTCGATCTACTGCATCACCATCAGCGCGTGCCAGGGTGTCGGGGACTTTCAACGTGCCGTCGAATGGACCGAGGCAGCCAATCGCTGGTGTGATCGACAGGACGTCTCCGGCTTCCCGGGCGCCTGCCGAGTGCATCAGGCGGAGCTCATTCGCTTCCGCGGCGACTGGCCGCGCGCCGAGTCGCAAGCGCTGCAGGCCTGCGAAGAGCTACACGACTTCAACCGTTGGGTGACGGCCGGCGGGTTCTACGAGATCGGGGAGATCCGTCGGCGACGCGGCGACTTCCAAGCGGCCGAGGACGCGTTCAACAAGGCGATTGAGCTCGGCAACGACGCGCAGCCCGGTCTCGCGCTGCTGAGGCTGGGTCAGGGAAAGGTCGAGGCGGCGCTGAGCGGGATTCGCCGCTCCCTTAGCGACGCACACGATCCCTTCGCAAAGGCCCGCCGCCTCCCGGCTCAGGTCGAGATCGCCGTCGCCGCCGGTGACCTGAAAGCAGCCCGGGCGACGGCGGAGGAGCTCGAGCAGATCGCCGACGCGTACCGGCTCGATGGACGGCGGACTGCCGTCCTCTCAGCCGAGGCTGAGCTCGCCGAGGGAACCATCCGGCTTGCAGCCGACGAGGTGGATGACGCGGTCGCGGCGTTGCGCCGGGCGGCGCGCGAGTGGAACGAGATGGGGGCCCCGTACGAGACCGCTCGCGCCCGGATGCTGCTCGGCATCGCCTATCGTCGTCACGGCGACGAGGACGGTGCGACCGAACAACTCGAGGCAGCGCTCGCGACCTTCGAGCAGCTCGGCGCAACGCTCGACGCCGAGCGCGTGAAGGAACTTCTCGGCAAGCTCGAGACGCGGCGAACCTTCATGTTCACCGACATCGTGAGCTCGACCGAGCTCATGCAAGCCCTCGGAGCGGAGAAGTGGAAGAAGGCGCTCACAAAGCATGATGGCTTGCTTCGCGAACGCATCTCGGCGAGCGGCGGCGAGGTGATCAAGCAGACGGGTGACGGTTTCTTCGCGGCCTTTTCTTCCCCGGGCGCGGCGGTGGAGTCCGCTGTTTCGATCCAGCGTGCGCTGGATGACGAACTGCTCTCGGTTCGCATCGGGCTGCACACCGGCGGCGCTTTTCACTCGGGCGACCAGGGCGATTACGGAGGCGAAGGCGTGCATGTCGCAGCGCGCGTCGGCGCCGCCGCCGCCGCCAGCGAGATCCTCGTCAGCGAGGAGACGCTCGAGGGGGTTGCCGTCGGCCACGCCGTGTCGGACTCCCGCGAGTACGACCTCAAGGGCCTCGGCAAGCGCAGACTCGTCGCACTCGACTGGCGCTGACCATGGCTCGATTGCGCTGATTGCGCGGACGTACAATTCGAGAACCCCCCAATGACACAGGTCGTCGAAAACCCTCTAGACGCGGGACGGGAAGCAGCCCAGCGCTACGCCTGGCGTAACGCATACGAGCTGCTCACGGAGGCGCACCGAGCGGGCGCACTGGCCGCCAAGGACCTCGAGGACGTCGCCGACGCCGCCTGGTGGACGGGCAAGCTCGAGGAAGCGATCGAATTCCGCGAGCAGGCGTATGCGGCTCACCTCGAGGGGCGTGAACCGCGGCGAGCCGCCCTCGTCGCGATCAAGCTCGCGGACGACTTTGGCAGCAAGGGCTCGATGTCGGTAGCGCAAGGCTGGTTCGGCCGGGCGGAGCGCCTACTTGCCGACGAGCCCGAGTCGGCCGAGCACGGCCACCTCGCCATCGGCCGGGCGCTGACCGCGATGATGAGCGGCGACATCCCTCAGATCCTCGAGCAGGCTGAAATCGCGCTCGAGATCGGCAAGCGCTTCGACGACCGCGAGCTGCAGGCCTACTCCCTTGTCTTCCGCGGTCGCGCGCTCGTTCTCCAGGGTGAGGTCACCGAGGGCCTGGCGCTTCTGGACGAGGCGACCGCTGCGGCCCTCGCCGGCGAGTTGAAGCCGTTTGCGACCGGGATGATCTACTGCATGACGATCTCGTCCGCTCAGGGACTCAGCGACTACCGCCGCGCGGGCGAATGGACCGCCGTAGCCAACCGCTGGTGCGACCGGCAGGACATCAGCGGTTTTCCGGGCGTCTGCCGAGTGCACCGCGCCGAAGCGATGCGCTTGCAGGGCGATTGGAACGAGGCCGAACAGCAGGCGATCGCCGCGTGCGAAGAGGTCGGCGACTACAACTACTTCGTCGCCTCCGCCGGCTTCTATGAGATCGGCGAGATCAGGCGCCGCAGAGGCGACTTCGCCGCCGCCGAGGAGGCGTACCGAAAGGCCAAGGAGATCGGCCGAGACCCACAGCCGGGCCTTGCCCTGCTCCGCCTTGCGCAAGGAAAGGTCGACGCCGCGGCCACTGCGCTCAAGCGGTCGCTTGCCGCCGGCGGCGACGTGACCACTCGCGCGAAGAGGCTTCCCGCCCAGGTGGAGATCGCGATCGAGGCCGGTGACTTGAGGGGCGCTCGGGCCGCGGCCGACGAGCTCGAGCAAATCTCGGACGCCATTCAAATCGACGGGAAGACGCCGCCTGCGCTCGCCGCGAACGCAAGGCTTGCGCGCGGCCAGATTCTGCTAGCCGAAGGCGGTGCCGAGGACGCGATCGCGCTCTTCGAGCAAGCTGTCCGTCTCTGGGCCGAGGTCGGCGCGCCGTACGAGGAAGCGCAAGCGCGGATGCATCTCGGCCTCGCTCTCCGCCGTTCGGGAGACGAAGACGAGGCTCGGGAGGAACTGCGCGTGGCCAGGTCGGTCTTCGAGCGTCTCGGTGCAGTCCTCGACTTCCAGCGCTCCGCGGAACTGCTGGGCGAGGCCACGAAGCGCACGTTCATGTTCACGGACATCGTCGACTCGACCAAGCTCGTCGAGGTGCTTGGCGAAGAGAAGTGGCGCAAGCTGCTCACCTGGCACGACAAGAAGTTGCGGGAGCTGATCGAAGAACAGGGCGGCGACGTGATCAAGCAGACCGGCGACGGCTACTTCGCGGCCTTCCAGAATCCGACTGCGGCCCTCGAGGCCGCCGTCTCGGTGCAGCGGGCACTCGACGCCCACGAACCGATCGCGCCAGACGTTCGCATCGGCCTGCACACGGGCGGGGCGTTCCATCGCGAGGATGACGACTACGCGGGGCAGGGCGTCCACCTCGCCGCGCGGATCGGCGCGCTGGCCGGCGGCGGCGAGATCCTCGTCAGCCGCGAAAGCATTGACGGCGGCGGCGGCCGCTACGGGCAGTCCGAGCCGCGGCAGGCGGAGCTCAAGGGCATCGAAGAGCCCGTCGAGATCGTCTCGATCGACTGGCGCTAGCCCGTCAGTCGCCGGCGATGAAGTAGAGCCAGGTGCCGTCGGCGCGGATGCCGGAGCGCCAACCCGTGTACCCGCCGAACTCCTTGAACGACTCGATGTCCTCGTCCGCGTAGCCGGCGTCGCGCATGCTCTCGAGATCCGCTCGAGTCCAGTCGGACGCTTCCTTTGCCGCTGCTGACGGCCAGACGTAGATGTCTTCGTTCTTGCCGAAGCGCGTGTGCAAGACGCCGGGCAGGATGTCGCCGAGGAGGGGGACCTCCGCTTCCTCCTGCTCGCGCCAGTAGCCGATCGGATCTCCGCTCCCCCCGAACGAGTAGCTGAACGTCTCGGGATCGAGCAGGGCCTCGAGCGCGTCGTAGTCCTGCTTGACCGCTGCCCGGTAGATCGCCTCCCGCTTCTCGGCGACTACAGTCGGAAGACCGTCGTCCGCCGGATCGTCGGTGCGCTTCGCCGCCACGATCCTGTCGCCCGCGATCGTCAGCTCCTCGACCATGTCGGTCGGCTTCGCGTCGCCGGTCCAGCGCACCTGCGTCCGCACCTCCGCCGTCCAGGCCTCCTCCCCTCCTGGTGACACCTCGGTGGAGAAGTCCTCGTACTCGCCGCCGGGCCCACCGGGCAGCGCGTCGTCGTGGAGCCAGAGGCCGCCCTCGTGCCTCGCGTACGCCTTCCGTGCCGCGGGCGACAAGAACTCGTCGGCGGGTAATCCCTGCTGCCGTGCAGCCATGAAGTCGTCCACGAGTGCGACGACGTCCAACCCCTCTTCGCCCGAACTTGCAGGCAGCGGCTCGGAGGCCGAGTCGCCGCAGCCGAGAGGGACGGCGAGGAGAAGCGCGGCAGCGAAGGCGACGAGAAGCCGAGAACGAACCATCGGCTGTTAGACGGCGGAAGGATGGGCGGCCTTCACGCCGCCCCGGCGAGCTAGGCCGACTCTTCGGCGGGCTCGTCGAGCTGGATCGAGCGGCCGCCCGTGGTGACGAGCGTCGGCCTGAGGTCGCGCTTGATCGTCTCCTTCGTGATAACGCACTTGGAGACGTCCTTGCGCGAGGGGAGCTCGAACATGACGTCGAGGAGCGCCTGCTCGATGATCGAGCGGAGGCCGCGTGCGCCGGTCTCCCGGTCGAGCGCCTTGTCGGAGATCTCCCAGAGCGCGTCCTCGGTGAAGACGAGCTCGACGGAGTCGTACGAGAAGAAGCGCTGGTACTGCTTGACGAGCGCGTTCTTCGGCTCGAGCAAAATCTGCACGAGATCCTCGCGCGTGAGCTGGTGCACGGTCGAGACGACAGGCAGGCGCCCGATGAACTCCGGAATGAGCCCGTAGGAGAGCAGGTCCTCCGGCATGACCTGGGAGAGAAGCTCCATGGTCTCGACCGAGCGGCGCGACTTGATGTCGGCGCCGAAGCCAACCTGGTTCTTGCCGATGCGCTTGCCGATGATCTTCTCGAGGCCGGCGAACGCTCCGCCGCAGATGAAGAGGATGTTCGTCGTGTCGATCGAGAGGAACTCCTGGTGCGGATGCTTGCGGCCACCCTGCGGCGGAACGCTCGCGACCGTCCCCTCGAGGATCTTCAGGAGCGCCTGCTGGACGCCCTCGCCCGACACGTCGCGCGTGATCGACGGGTTGTCGGCCTTGCGCGCGATCTTGTCGACTTCGTCGATGTAGATGATCCCGGTCTCGGCCTTCTTGACGTCGAAGTCCGCGGCCTGGATGAGCTTGAGGAGGATGTTCTCGACGTCCTCACCGACGTAGCCCGCCTCGGTGAGCGCGGTCGCGTCGGCGATCGCGAACGGGACGTTGAGGATGCGCGCGAGCGTCTGCGCGAGCAGCGTCTTGCCGCACCCTGTCGGCCCGAGCAGCAGGATGTTCGACTTCTGCAGCTCGACCTCGTGGTCGTCGTTCGCCATCTGGACGCGCTTGTAGTGGTTGTAGACCGCGACCGACAGCGTCCGCTTCGCCTCTTCCTGCCCGACGACGTAGTCGTTCAGGATCGAATAGATCTCCTTCGGGCGCGGGAGGTTGTCGAGGTCGAGCTGCGCGGGAGACGTGAGCTCCTCGTCGATGATCTCGTTACAGAGATCGATGCACTCGTCGCAGATGTAGACGCCCGGCCCCGCGATGAGCTTTTTGACCTGCCGCTGGCTCTTCCCGCAGAAGCTGCAGAGAAGCTGCTCGTTACCGTCGGTCGCGCGGGCCACGTCTCTGTTTGTACCTCGAAATCGGCGTTTCGGCTAGGGGCTAGGCGGCCTTGACGCCCCGATGCGCCACGACACGGTCGATGATCTTGTATTCCTGGGCTTCCTGGGGGGTCATGAAGTAGTCGCGTTCCATGTCCTTGGAGACCTTGTCCAGCGACTGTTCCGTGTGCTGGGCGAAGATCTCCTCGAGGCGGCGCTTGAGGCTGATGACCTCGCGGGCCTGGATCTCGATGTCCGTCGCCTGGCCCTGGAAGCCGCCGGCCACCTGGTGGATGAGGATCTTGGCGTTCGGCAGCGCCATCCGCTTTCCTTTCGCCCCGCCCGCGAGCAGGAGCGCGCCCATCGACATGGCGATCCCGACGCAGATGGTCTGCACATCGGGCTTGATGTACTGCATCGTGTCGTAGATCGCGAGGCCGGCATACACCGAGCCGCCCGGCGAGTTGATGTAGAGCGAGATGTCCTTGTCGGGGTCCTCGGACTCGAGGTGGATCAACTGCGCGACGATCAGGTTCGCGATCTGGTCGTCCACCGGAGTTCCGAGGAAGATGATGCGTTCGTTGAGGAGGCGCGAATAGATGTCGAAGGCGCGCTCGCCTCGCGACGTCTGCTCTACCACCATCGGGATCAACGGGCTCATGTGCTCACGCCTCCTTACTGCCTGGGGTCCAAATTTTCATTCCCGAACCACCTTTCTCCTTCTCAGGAGTCCAAAGTCTCTCTCGAGCTTTCGCGAGGTCGACCGGAATCCGCTGGACACCGGCGACCACTTGGTCGAGCGCCTTCCGTAGGCGAAGGTCAGCCCGAATCTTCTCCAGATTCCCGCTCTGGCGCAGGCGCTCCGCGATCTCGTCGGGCTCCTCGCCCATCTCGTCGGCCTGCTCGCGGACGAGCTCGTCGATCTCCTCGTCGCTCACCTGGACGGCGAGCTTGTCGGCGACAGCGTCGAGGAGAAGCTCGCGCTTCAAGGAGCGGTCGGCCTCCGCCTGGAGGCGGGCCAGCACCTGCTCCTGCGACTGGCCGGTCATCGTGAGGTACGTCTCGGCAGAAATGCCGCGGCGCTGGAGCGAGTTCACGAGGGCCACCCAGAGCTCGGCCATGCGCCGCTCCACGAGGGCGGGAGCGGTCTCGACCTTCGACGCCTCGACGAGCGCGTCGACTGCGGCCTCGCGAAACTCGATCTCGAGCTCGTCCGCCAGCTGGTCGTGCAGGCGGGCGGCGATGTCCTCGCGGAGCTCGGCGAGCGTCTCGAACTCGCTGGCGGTCCGCGCGAGCTCGTCGTCGAGGCTCGGCAGGACCTTCTCCTTCACCTCTTTGACGGTGACCGTGATCTCGCCGTTCTTCCCTTCCTCGAGCGGGATCCCCACCGGCTTCGTCTCGCCGGCCGCCATTCCCACAAGCGCGTCCTCGATCTCCTCGAGGAGCCGGCCCTCACCGACGGCTGCCACGTAGTCGACCTGGGCCGGAACGCCGTCTCCCTCGATGTCGAGAACGACGGTGTCCCCAGCCTGCGCCGCCCTCCCCTCCACGGGTGCAAGCTCGGCCACGCTTTCGCGCACCCGCTCGAGCTCGAAGTCGACGAGCTCTTCGGGAACCTCGGGCGTGGCGGCGGGCACCTCGAGGGTCGTCCAGTCGGCGACGTCCGGCTTCGGGAGAACCGAGACGGTGGCGGTGAAGGTGAACGTGCCCCCGTCGGGCGGCGCGTCCTCGACCTCGACCTCGGGGTTCGCCACCGGGCGGATGCCCGACGTCTCCGCGGCGCTCCAGAACCACCCGTCGAGGTGGCTTCGAAGCGCTTCCTGCCAGAGCGCTTCGCGCCCCACGCGCGCGGCCACGATCTGCAGAGGCGCCTTGCCCTGGCGAAAGCCGGGGATGCGAAGCGAGCCGGCGAGGTCCGACGCCGCGTGCTCGAACGCATGCTTGACGTCGGCCTCGGGCACCTCGACTTCGAGCCGGACGCGGCTCTCGGGCAGCTCTTCGACCTTCGTCTTCACCTAAGAGCCATTGTGTCAGCAGCGAGAAGGTGCGGGCGAGACACATGTCCGCTGTCGGACGAGTAGGGGCCGGGCATGCCCGGCCCGGAAGCGAAGACGGCGCCGTCCGATTGCGCGAGGTGCGGGCGGGAGGACTCGAACCTCCAAGGGCCGCTAAGCCCAACGGGACCTAAACCCGTCGCGTCTCCCAATTCCGCCACGCCCGCGTGTTGGAAACGATAGCGCCGCGGGTACTGACCCTCCATGAGGCTCCTTCAGCGCAGCAAGCCGGCCGCGCCGGGCGGACCGCAGGTTCGCGAGGGCGAGACCGACGTCGACATCGAGGGCAAGACACCCATGCCTCAGCCCGAGCAGCACGAGCCCGAGCTCCGTGACCCGGGACTGCGCGACCTCTCGAACCGCGACTACAAGGCGATCATCGTTCGCGCGGGCAAGGAAGCCCTCGACGACCAGATCACGGATCTGGCGGCCGCCCTCGCGTACTACTCCTTCCTCGCCATCCCGTCGATCATGCTCGTCGCGCTCGGCGTCTTCAGCATCTTTGCGGACGAGTCAGCGGTGCAGTCACTCATCGACCGGGTGGGCACGGTCGCGCCCGGAGAGGTAACGGCACTCCTCGATGACAGTCTCACGCGGATGACGGAGAACTCCAGTGGCGGCTGGGTGATGGCGATCATCGGCGGTCTGCTGGCGATCTGGACGACGACGGGAGCGATGACGTCGTTGATGCGAGCGCTCAACCGCGCGTACGACCGCAACGAGACGCGCGGTTTCGTCCGCCAGCGCGTCGTCGCCATCGTGATGGTCGCGATCATGTTGACGGCCTTCGCACTTGTTTTCGGGCTCCTCGTGATGGGGCCTGCACTCTCCGGGTGGATCGGTAATGCGGTCGGTCTCGAAGCCGTCCTCAGCTGGCTCTGGTGGGTGGCGCAGTGGCCGGTGCTCATCGTCGGCCTGATGCTCGCGTTCGCAACCGTCCTCTACCTGGGCCCCAACGTCGAGCACCCGAAGTGGCACTTCGTCACCCCTGGCTCGGCCTTCGCCGTCGTCGTCTGGCTCGTCGCCTCGGGTCTGTTCGCGGTCTACACGGCGACGTTCGCGTCATACAACAAGGCGTGGGGCTCGCTCGCGGCCGTGATCATCATGCTGACCTGGCTATGGCTCACCGGCTGCGCGCTTCTCTTCGGGGCCGAGATCAACGCCGAAGCCGAGCGAAGCCGTGAGCTTCGCCAGGGCGAGCCCGCCGAGCAAACCCTGCAGGCGCCGACAAAGGCGTAAAACAGCGCGGCTACACTGGCTTCGAGGCCCCGTAGCTCAGCGGATAGAGCGGCAGCCTTCGAAGCTGCGCGCGGAGGTTCGACTCCTCCCGGGGCCACTAAGCTGCCCCCGGTGCTGACCCGGTCGAGACCCGCGCAGGCTCTCGTTCGGAGCCGCAGGTTCCGGCGGTGGACGGGCCCCGTCCGCATGCTGCCCTCGTTTCTGATCATCGGCATCCAGCGCGCGGGCACCGCTCCTCTCTTCAACGTTCTTCGGCAGCACCCCGAGGTCGTCGGTCCGACAGGGATTCACGAGAACCTGTCCTGGTCGAGGGAGCTTCACTTCTTCGACGACAGGTTCGAGCACGGCCTCAACTGGTACCGCTCCTGCTTTCCGCTGAGGACAAACCAGGTCGTCGGCCGTCTCAAGGGCACCGCCGTACTCGCAGGCGAGGCGACGTCGTCCTATCTCTACGAGCCGGCGGTCCCGGGGCGTGTCGCAGCGACGCTCCCCGATGCGAGGATGATCGCGCTGCTTCGGCACCCGGTCGAGCGCGCCTACTGGCACTTCGAGTCGAACCGGCGCAAAGGGCTCGAGACGCGCTCGTTCGAGGAGGCCCTGGACGCAGAGGACGAGGGCGCACCCGACGAGTACGCGTACGTGCGACGGGGCTTCTACGCGGACCAACTGGAGCGCTGGTTCGCCGCCTTCCCGCGCGAGCGTTTCCTCGTTCTGCGCGCCGAGGATCTGGCCGCCGGTCCGGCGGACACCTACGCGGAGGTGCTCAACTTTCTCGCCCTGCGAACATGGACGCCGCCCCGCTTCCCCCCGGTCAACTGGATGTCACCGGCGCCGATCGACGCGGCTCTGCGCGGGCGCCTGGAGGACCGTTTCGCCGAGCCAAACGCGCGGCTTGCGCGCCTCCTGGGCGGCGAATCGTTGTGGCGGCGGCCCGCCGGCGCCCCACCGGCCACCGCAGCGACGCCTACGCGACAGTCATAGCCGCGCGCACGTCGTCGCCGATCCTGAGCAGCTCATAGTCGTCGGCATACCACGCCTGGAGCGCCGCGATTCCTTCTGGGCTGAGGTCCCGGCTCCCTGCATAGTCGGTCCGGTGGGCGGCGACGGCGTCGCGAGGAAGGGCTTGGTCCCGCGGCAGCTCGAGGAGGTCCTTGAGCCTCTCCCAGTCCTCGTCGAGCGTCTCCTGTCTCGCGACGTACAGGATGAGGTCGATGTGGCGCCTGAGGAAGTCGGGCGACCCCGTCCAGTGCGTCATGGAGAACTTGAGGTGGCCGATCGATCGCATCGCAAGCTCGGCGTCGTCCCGTTGCCGGCCGGACGGCTCGGCGAGAGCATCCGCGAGCGCCTGGGGAGTCGGGAAGCGCTCGAACGAGGTGCGCTCCTCCTCCGTCCACTCGACGAGGTGGCGCGGCGCCCCCTTGCGGAGCCGGCTGTAGAAACCGGACAGGAAACGACTGACGGGATCGCGCAGCGGGATCACCGCCTTGTGCTTCGCTCCGACATCGGAGAGCCGAAAACGGTGGTCGTGCCCCCACACCTCTCCCCACGGCGATAGCAGCTGCCCGCCCGCGTTCACCCGAGCGGACCGGATCGCATGTCGCAACGCCGTTCCACCCGCCTTCGACACGTGGATGAAGTGCACGGCCATGCGCGCCGAGTGTAGGGCCACCCGGCTCCGACGCGAAGCTCTAGGGGTAGACGTACACGCGCTCGCCGACCGGTGACTGGTCGTAGAGCCAATCCGCCAGCCACATCGGCACGCGCACGCACCCGTGGCTCGCGGGCCAGACGGGAACCGACGAGTAGCCGTGGATGGCGAAGTTCCCGTGGAAGGTCATGGTGCGGTAGAGAATCGCCGAGCCGAGCCACGTTCCGGTTGCGGGCGCCTTCCAGAGGATCCGGAACGCGCCGACCGGCGTGTTGCCGGTCGCCCCGCTCGAGATCGGGATGATCGAGTCCACCGCGCCGCGCCTGACGACCATGAGGATCTGCCGCGACTTGTCGACCTCGATGTGCGGCGTCGGCCTCGCGTACTTCGGCTTGAGGATCCGTGCTTTCCCGAGCATCCCCCACGTCCTCGACCCGACCACGCCCGTGCGCGGCAGGCCGTACCCCTTCTGGAAGGCGACCACCGAGTCGAACGTCGTGTAGGTGAAGTACTGATTGACGCCCGAAACGCGGAAGCGGAGCTGCCTGAGGCGTTTCTCGAGAGCGCGGACATCGGAACCGCGCGCGCCAACCGCCAAGGTTCGCGCGCTCGCGCGCGCGCGCGTGAAGACAGTGACGGCGTCGACGTCGCCGCTCTCCGGGAAGCTCAGCCGGACGGAGAAGCGGCCGAGCCCCGGCGTCGGTATGCGCACGCGCAACGCTCCGTCGTTCACGAGACCGCTCGCGCGGCCGACGGTGCGGTCGTACTTCCTGACTCGCACGACCACGCGACCCTCGTAGGCGAGAGGAGCGACGAACGCAACGAGCCGCGCTCCGAGGAACGCGCGGCCGCGCGGCCGGTTGACCTCGACCTTCGGCACGACCGAGAGCGGCTGCTCCGGGCTCAGCGCACCGGACGCTTCGGCTCGAGCGCGAACGGGCCCACGCGCCTCGGCGACGAAGATCGCGCTGAACGCACCGGCGGCGTCCATCGTCGCGCTACCGACCGGATTCCACGTGCCGCCGCCGTTCAGGCGCTCGATCACGACGCTCGCCCCCTCGGCAGCCGGGGTGATCGTGCCCGTGGCGGTGACCGTGGCCCCGTATGCGGCGCGTGCGCGGTCGAGCGCGAGCGTGACGGTATCCTCAGCGGCGGCGGTGGCCGGCGCGCCGAGCGCGACGAGCGCAACCGCGAAGGGAAAGAGAGCCCGACGCACCTGTAGCGCGGAAGATAGGGCACGCGTCGGGTGTCGTAAAGAAACGGAAAGGGAAAACCGCAGCATGATGGGAACCTGGAAACTGCTTTTCATCGCGATGAGGCTCCGCAGGGGCTGGAACCGCATTCCGCCCAAGCAACGCCGCCGGCTGATCGAGGGCGCCCGCGCGCAGGCGCGGAAGCAGGGTCCGCTCGTGGCTCAGCGCATCCGCGAACGCGGCCCCGTGGTCGCCAAGCGGATCGGTGAGACGCTCGCGGCCCGCAAGAGTCGCTGAACGAACTCCTGAGGGTGAGGGGTGGCCGACGGGACTCGAACCCGCGACAGCCGGGACCACAACCCGGGGCTCTACCAACTGAGCTACGGCCACCGCGCCAAGGGAAATCGTACCCGAGGGCTACCCTTCCCCCTTGAGCGCCTGTAGCTCAGTGGACAGAGCAGCGGACTTCTAATCCGCGGGTCGCAGGTTCGAATCCTGCCAGGCGCACCTCGCTCGTCCACGTTTCCTTCCCTTTCGACGCGAAAAACGGGCCCAGATCAGCGCTCCACATCCCGCGCGCAGCGGAGGCCGAGATTCCCCGTCGAAGCTGTCGGCCCTCCCGCGAACCAAGCGCCTCCTCAGCGATGTAACGGCCGCGGCTGGTAGCCGCGCCTAGGCCTTGCCGGGGAGACGGTTCTTCGTCGCCCGCTCCTCGACGAGCACGTCGACCAGGTGCTCGAGGAGCTTCCACGACGCGTCGGGGTTCTCCTTGACGAACCGCCGGAAGTGCCAGCTGGCGAGCTCGGCGCATCGCAGGGGAGTTTCGGCGGTCACCGTGGCCATGCGCTCGCGGTCGCCGATCAGGCCGAGCTCGCCGAAGTACTCGCCCGGGCCGAGCCGGGCGACCTCCCTGCCGCTTACGGAGACAGATGCTTCGCCCTCGGTGATGACGAAGAAGCCGATCCCACTCATCTGCCCCTGCCGAACGGGAGTCGTGCCGGGGAGGAACGTGCGTGCCTTGAAGTCGCGCGACAGCCTCTTGAGCTGGCGCTTGTTTAGGCCGCTAAAGAGCGGAACCTGCTTCAGGTCGTCGGCCAGAGTCGCCACCGGACGATCCTAACCTCCCAGTCTTCTTGGGCGAAGCTGACGGAATAGCGCAACCCTGATCTCCCGTCGAGTCGTCTCGGAACCCTCCCAACAGGGTTTCTTTCGGCTGAACCGATCTCGCTCGGGGTCGGACACTACTCGCCGCCCCTTCACGCTCGCGACCTACGTTCTCTTCCAGGACGACCTGCCTGACCTCGTTTCTCGACGACGTGACCGGGAGTGGCAACGACGGGGCCACCAGACCCACCGATCCCGTCTCGGGCTGTTGAGGGCGACGCGGCCGGATCTGGCGCGCTTGCAGGAGAACCTTCGGCCAGCTTCGGACGGTCGGAGGCTCGTGACCTCCTAATCCGCGGGTCGCAGGTCCGAATCCTGCCCAGGCGCACTGGCTCAGTCTCGCCTCCGAGCGCTTCCCGTGGGCCGAATCCGACCGTGATGGCTCCACGTAGGTACGGACAGCGAATGCCCCAGTCACGTCCCTAAGGAGGCTGAGATGCGGAAGCGGATCATGGCGGCATCGGGTGCCGGTATCGCATGTTTGGTCTTGTCCTTCGGTGCCGGCACAGCGTTTGCCGCCACACAACCGGCCGACCTCGGCAACGTTGCGAACGTCGGCCGCGGCGCAAGTGCCCCCGGCCCGCATTGCCACTTCGTACTGCCGGCTGCTGGACACCACTTCGACGCCATCATCACGGGTGCAGCTCACGAAGCACACATGGCCACGGGTACTCCGACAGGCATCTTCCAGGCGACTGCCTGCCCCTAGAGCATTAGCGCCGGACACAACAAGGCACAAGCCGCGACGCGCCCGCCGCTGAGGCGGGCGCGTCGGCGCGCGCGCTTCGAGCACTTCGGCTAGGTCCCCTGCTCGAGCTCAGTACCTTTCCTCGTCCAGGCCGTACGTCGTGAGCCCGTACGCAACGAGAACGTTGAGCGCGACGGCGACGGTCGCCGGAAGCGGGTACGCGAAGATCCAGAAGAAGTTGAACGTCGCTGCGGCGAGCGCAACGCCGATTCCCATCCAAACAGCCCAGCGGGCGCGTGCGAAGACCGCGAACCCGGCGACCACGAGGACTGCGCCGACGACGAGCCAGATCCATCCCCACGCGTCGAGGTTGTTGTCGTAGAAGAGCGCGTCGAACTGCGTGTCCTGCGCGCTCAAGGCCCAGAGGCCGTCGAAGAAGTGGAGCACTCCCGAGAGAATCATCATCAGGCCCGCGAAGGTGACCCACCTGTCCGCCCGGCGCGCAGCTGGTCCTCCTGCAAGGGTGCTCACCGTGCTCCTTTCGTCGCGTAACCCTTCGTACCGGCCCCCTCCACGTCCCACGAAGTTGCGAACGCCCTCATTCCACGGAGCCCGATACGCCCGAGCTCAGCAGGAATGTTCGGGTCGAGCGTGATCTCCCCGTTCGCCGCGTCGAGCCCGAGCATGACCTTCACGAACACGAAGGGCGCCCCCGTAGCCCAGGCCTGCGGGCTGCAGGCGGTCGGGTACGGAACCGGGAACCGCCCGAGACGGCGGTCGAGCCCGGCGAATGCCTCGGGCAAACGGAAATCCGAGAACGAGGCGGCCTCGAGTTGCGCGAGGGCGATGCGGTTGGCCTCGTCTCTGAACCCGTAGCGCGCGAGCCCCAGCGCGACGATCGAGTTGTCGTGCGGCCAGATCGTTCCGACGTGGTACCCGAGCGGGTTGTAGCCCGTGTCGGTCCGCGACAACGTGCGCACGCCCCAGCCGGAGAACATGTCGTCGGACATCAACTGGTCACGCACGATCGCCGCTCGCTCGTCAGGGACAATGCCCGACCACAGCAGGTGGCCCATGTTCGAAGTCATGGAATCGATCGGCGCCTTGTCGCCGTCGAGCCCGACCACGTAGTAGCCGCCGCGCGCGTCGGACCAGAAGTTCTCGTTGAAACGTGTGTGCAGAGCTTCCGCGTCCGCCCGGAGTCGCTGCGCCAACGACTTGTCCGATGCGACTTTCTCCGCAAGCTCGGCGACACGTAGCTTCGCGTCGTAGACATAGCCCTGAATCTCGGCCGCCGCAATCGGCAGGTACGGGATCCGTCCATCAGAGAACTGCAGCCCGTCCCATGAGTCCTTCCAGCACTGATTGCCAAGACCCTGCTCGGATCTCGTCTGGTACTCGACGAAGCCGTCGCCGTCGCGGTCGCCGTATGTGTCGATCCAGTCGAGCGCGGCGAGGACCTTGTCCCACCGTTCGCGCACGAAGGCATCGTCGCCGCTGATGCGCCAGTACTCAGACATGAGGGTCAAATAGAGGGGCGTCGCGTCCGCCGTTCCGTAGTACGGGCTGTGAGGCTTTTCCCCGAGCAGCGTGAGCTCGCCCTGCCGAACCTCGTGCAGGATCTTCCCGGGCTCTTCGTCCTTGAAGTCGTCTTCCTTCTCTCCCTGCAGCGCGCCGAGCAGGTGTAACGCACCGCGTGTCAACTGCGGCCCGACCCAGACCGTCTGTAGCGCCGTTATGAGCGTGTCGCGACCGAAGAGCGTCATGAACCATGGGAGCCCGGCCGCCGGCAGGACGAACGACTCACCGTCGACCTCACCGGCAATCCGCAGAGCAGCGAGATCGACCAGTGACTTCTCGAACACGCTCGTGAGCAGCGCGCTGTCGGACTCGAACCTCGGGGCCTGCTCGAGCCACGCGGTGAGCGAGCCTTCCATCCGTTCTTGTTCCTCTCCGAAGCTCGAGTGCGTCGGTTGCAGCACCCGGTCGTTGACGCGCACCGAGACTGCAAGCTCGACGGCCCAGAACTCGCGCGGACCGAGCTCGAGCTGCCAGACGAGGTCGCCGTCGTCGATCGTGACCGGGACCGTCGTGAGCGGAAGCTCGCGCACCGCGTCGGCGTTTAATTCTCCACCGAGCGCCTCCCTGACAGATTCAGAGCCCAGGACTCCGCTGCGCAGGATGTGCAGCTTGGTCTCCGCTTCGAATCCGGGCACCCTGTACGTGAAAGCGAGTGTGTCCCCTTCGGGGCTCACCCGACTCTCGAGGTGCGCGCTGCGATCGCGTACGCGGCTCTTCACTTCGAACAGGTCGGCGTAGTCCGAGCTGACAGCCAGGCGCAGCTCGAATTCGACTGCCTCCGTGCCGGCGTTGAAGACGCCGATCTGCTCGAAGAGGCCGTCACCGACGAAACGGAAACGACGAACCGTGAGCGTGTTGGCGCGGATGCCCGGCATGTCCGCGTTCGTAAGGAAGAACGCCGCCGAGTAGTAGTCGACGACCCGCGACTTCAGCAGTGAGAGCGGTTGCGCATCGACCGTGAGCTCCCACCTCGACAGGAACCTCGTGTCGTCATGCAGCAACCCGCCGACCGACCCGGCGGGGACGTCGCCGCGCGCGTCGGAGTACATGAACGTGCGGCCCTCGAGAATCGCGATCGCGTCGCTTCCGAGCTCCGGCGGGTAAGCCTTCTCATCCCCTGCGCCTTCTTCGGTATGCGACGTGGGATAGGGGTCGAGCGGCGTGGCACGACGCTCGCCGTCGACGACCCCCGCGCTTGCGGGTGGGCGCGAGCCGTGCACGCGCGGCATGTCCTCGCGGATCGAATGCGTGTCCACGCGGCTAGAGGGCGCGACGCCCCCGCGCCAGCAGCATCTGAACCAGGATCTGGAGAAGGACCGTGACGATCGCCAGGATGATCGCCGCCCAGATCGCGGTCCAGAAGAACTCGTCGATAGAGAGGTGGTCGGTAAGCGCGTCCGTGATGCTCAAGAGAACTGCGTTGACGAGGAGCGAGATCAGTCCGAGCGTCACCAACCGGAAGGGCAGCGTGACGATCCGGAGGAACGTTCCGATGATCGCATTGACGAGACCGAAGATCGCCGACACCCAAATGTAGCCCCAGACGCCTCCGCTCACGTCCATGCCGCTGAGCAGCCAACCCGTAACGGCGAACGCGACGGCCAGAGTGGCCCAGCCGAGGAGAAACCCGACCAGGGGAGACATAGGCCGTCGCTCGGCGTTCGCCTCAGGCACCCGCCATCACCTGCTTACCCGGCCTTGTCCGTCGTTCGTCGCGCCGGGCGTCCAAGCCGGACGAGAGCGTCTCGATCCCGTTCGCCAGGAAGAAACAGCCCACCAGGAGGCCGATCGCCCACGAAGCCGAGCTCGGGAGGTGAGCCCAGACGAGCGCGCCGATGGCGATGTCGAAGAGCCCGCCTGCGATCAGGACGCCGTTCCTCTCGACGATTAAGCCTGCGGCGACGGCCAGCGCTCCGGCGCTGAACAAGACGATGACCAGGACGATCGTCAGGCCGACGACGCCTTCTTCTGGATACACAAGCAGGTAGACCCCGGCGAGACCGCTCACGAAGCTCAGCAGGAGGCGCCGGAAGAGCCGCCAGCCGTGGGCTGCGAAGGCGGAGGCGAGCGCCACGCCTCCTTGCACGAGCAGGAGAGTCCCGAGGAGGATCGCGATCGAGACGGCCGCAACGGCAGGCCAGATGATGGCGATCGCGCCGAGCACGATCTCAATACCACCGAGCAAGATGAAGAGCGTTGATCTCGAGGGCATCAGCCGTCAGGAGATTGGCAGCGGCGGGCTCCTGGGACTTCACCCGCCCCGCTCTTTCACCCAGGTGATGCCTCTGCCTCCGCCGACCGCCTGCGCCAGAGCTCCGCGTTCAGCATCGGCGAGGCGATCACGAGGCGCCCGACGACGTAGAGCACGAACAGGAAGGTCGCGGCCGTCCCGAGTCCGCCGTAGAGCGCGGAGCTTCGCTCGAGCTTCACGGCGACGTAGAAGACCGTGAACAGGTGGACGATCTGCGCGCCCACCGCCATCAGGAGCGCACCTGGAACGAGCGCGCGAAGAGGTGCATCGGCGTGCGGCAGCAGAGTCGACACCCAGAGCCAGATGCCGAAGAAGGCCGCGACGGCAAGAAGAGCGAGCAGGATGCCCGGCCCCGGCGAGATCTCTCTGAGCCAGGCAGTGGTGGCCGGGATGGCCAGCAAGACCGCGCAGATTCCGCTGAAAGCAAGTGCCTCGACGAGCGGATTCCCCCCGCGGGGAGGCGGCACGCCCCACACCAGGGCGAACACGCGCCGGAGAGCGAGGACAGACCTCGAGCTCGTCCAGAGAAGCGCGCCGACCCCGACGAGGAGAAGGGCCCAGCGGCCTCGACCGGTCGCCTGCACCGCTTCTCCGACCGCCTCGGCGGCGCTCGCGGTGAGGCCGAACGAGTCGATCAACGCTTCCGCTTCGCCTCTCGACGTGAACCCGAGGACGCCGCCGAGGATAAGAGCGACCGGAAGGAGCCAGAAGAAGAGACGGAACGCGATCCCGCCCGCCAGGACGCTCGCGGCGAGCCGACGATCACGCTCGACGAGCTCGAACGAGGCGTCGACCGATGCATGCCGGCTGCGCGCCGCGCTCAGGCGGGCCGGAACTCTTTCCGCAGCGGCTCGCGCGGACTGGAGGCGGCTCTTCGCGCCTTCGGATTCGGCTACGGGCGCCCGCACAGGCGCATCGGATCCCGCGCGGGCGCGTGTTTCTTCCTGCTCTAGGCCGCGGCCAGGGTCTTGCGCTTGAGGTCCTCGTATTCCTGGTCGTTGATGACGCCCCGGGAGCGGAGCTCGCCGAGCTTCGACAGCTCGTCGGCCGTCGAGACTCCGGAGGCCGCGCGGTAGGCGGCTTCCGATTGCGTCATCATGCGGACGTCCTGAGGGGTCACCTTCGGGCGCGTGATGATGTAGATGAGCGCGCCGAGGAACGGCAGGAAGATCATGAAGAAGATCCATCCCGCCTTGCCCAATCCGCACAGGTCGTCACGCCGGAGGACGTCTCCGATCAGGGCGATGAAGAGCCAGATCGCCATCACCCAGAAGAAAAACACCATCATCGACCAGAAGATGTCTAGGAACGTCGTCTCGGCGAGTACCACTCATTCCTCCCTTGTTCGTTTGAGCGGGCCGCCTAGGCGGAGCTGGCCGAAGCCCGCGACGCCCGGAATTGTCGAGCGCGCCGACGAACGCGACATCACCCGAGTAGCCCGATCACCCGGGTGACAATCAGGCCGCCGAAACCGTTTCCGGCAGCGAGACGCCATTTGTGGTTGAGTAGAGGTCGCGGCCGGCGATTTCGCTGCATGTAGCCAATGATCGGAGAGCAATGGCTGACTCGCGGCCGGGGGGTTTCGAGGGCGGAGGCCCCGCTTCCACTATGGCCGTCGATCAGCGAGAAGAACGCTCCCATCCCGCGAACGAATTGCTCGCCCGGGAGCGCCTGACACGGGCGCTACTCGAGGCGCGGAAGCCCCTCGTCCTGCTCGCAGCTCCACCGGGGTTCGGAAAGACGACGCTGCTCCAGCAATGGCGGGAGGCCGAGACGCGGCCTTTCGCAGCCGTCTGGATCGACTCGGCCGACGACGACCCGATTCTCTTCTGGGCTCGCATCGTCGAAGCTCTGCGGGCGGTGGTTCCCGCCCTGGCGCGCTCCAAGAACGGCTTCGACGCGCGGCGGGCGGACGCGGTCGAAGGCCTCGTCTTGAAGCTTGCGCACGATCTGAGTCTCTTCGACGGCGAGCTCGTCCTGGCGCTCGACGACTTTCAGAACACCGGTGGACGGGTGCATGAGTCGCTCGCGCTTTTCCTGAGCAGACTCCCGGCGAACATCACGCTGGTGCTCTCGACACGCGCCGATCCCCCGGTCATCCCTCTCGCCACTTTTCGTGCCCGTGGGCAGCTGCTCGAGCTACGTGCCGTCGACTTGTGCTTCTCCGAGGAAGAGGAGGCTGCGTTCCTGAACAAGAACGCCGGCCTTGGACTGGAGCCCGCCACGCTCGCGACCTTGCATGAACGCACCGAGGGCTGGCCGGCGGGCGTCTACCTCGCTTCTCTCTCGCTTCGTGGCTCCGAGAATCCCGACGAGTTCGTAGCCGGCTTCGGCGGATCGAACCGCCACGTCGTCGACTATCTGACGGAGGTCGTGATCGACTCGCTCGACCCGAGACGCCAGCGATTCCTTCTCGAGACTTCGGTCCTCGAATCCATCTCCGCCCCCCTCGCCGACTCTGTCACCTGCCGATCCGACTCCGCCGATCTGCTCGACGAGGTGGAGCGCGCCAACCTGTTCCTCGTCGCCCTCGACGATCACCGTGAGTGGTATCGCTACCACCAGCTCTTCGCGGGGCTCCTCCGGGCGCGGCTGCTACGGCACGAACCGCAACGCTTCCTCGAGCTTCACCGACGCGCGTTCGAGTGGCACAGCAACCACGAGCGCATTCACGAGGCCGTCCGGCACGCCGTCGCCGCACGGGAAGTCGAGGCGGCTTGTGATCTCGTCGCGGCTCGTTGGGTTCCGCGCCTCGAGGCGGCTTACGCCCGCAAGACCTTGCGCTGGCTGGACGCCCTTCCTGCCGAGAGCGTGGCCGCCGACGCGCGTCTTCTGCTCGCGGAAGCATGGTCGCTCTGGTCCACGAATCGCGTAGAAGACGGTGCGCGAGCCCTGCGCGCCGCTTCGGAGACGGGGCTCACCGGTAGCTTCCCGGACGGAACGAAGCTCGACGCGGCCGCTGCGCTCGTCGAAGCCTCGTTCCCGCACGGCGACGCCGGTGCGATGCTCGCCGCCGCGCGGCGCGCGCGCGATTTGCAGGACGATCTCGCACCTGACTGGCGCCCCCTCGTCCCGCTCGCCCTCGGCTTTGCGCACTATCTTTCGGGTGATTGGGCGGCTGCTCAGGCTGCGCTCGTCGAGGCGGCCGCCGCCGGAGCCGAACAGGACCAGGGGCCGCACACCGCGATCGCCAAGGCGATCGCGAGCTCCGCTCTCCAGGCGGCCGGCGACGGCGATGGAGCGGAGGTCGCGGCGCGAAGCGCGCACTCGATCCTTGTGGAACGTCCGACTTCTTGGACCCTCTCGCCTATGGATTGGTCGACGTGGCGCTCGGGGCCGTCCTCGTCCGCTCGGACGTTGCTGCAGCCCACGAGGCTTTCGAGAGAGGCCTCGTCGGCCTGCGCGCGCACGGCGAACCGCTCCTCGTCGCCGACGCCCTCCTCGGCCTCGCGCCCGTCTGGCGCGGTCTCCGCGGAACGGAGGCCGGCCGCGCCTGCATTTCGGAGGCACGTGAGCTGCTCGATGCCTGCCCCGACCCGGGGATGCTGAACGAGCGGCTCGAATCGGTCGCACGGTCACTGACGCCGGCGTACCGGCGAATCGACGGGCCCAGCGAGCTCACCGAGCGTGAGCGCGAAGTCCTCCGCTATCTGGCCGAGGGAATGCCGAAGCGGGACATCGGCGCGGCGCTTTTTCTGTCCTACAACACGATCCACTCACACACGAAGTCGATCTACCAGAAGCTCCGCGTCTCCTCACGCCAGGCCGCCGTCGAGAGGGCTCGCGAGCTCGGCGCGCTCTAATCACCCGGGTGAACACCAGGCGCGGGTGAGGCTAAAGGGACTTCAGCCCTCGATCCTTGAGCCGTGAGACTGAGGCGCGGCTCGACGACGACAGGCAAGACCGAACGCTCGCATCGGATCCTCGCGACGGTGCTGGTCGTCCTCGGCGCTCTCTGCATCCTCATCTCCACAGTCAGCGTGTGGGTCCGCGACATCGCGCTCGACTCCGACGAGTGGTCGGACACGAGCGCCGAGCTGCTCCAGAGCGAGAACGTCCGCAACGCGCTCTCCGTCTACATCGTCGACCAGGCGTACTCCTCGGCCGATGCTGAGGCCCGCCTGGAGGCGGCCTTGCCAGAGCGGCTCAAGCCTCTAGCCGGCCAGATCGCCTCGCAGCTTCGCGCGGTTGCCTATGAGTCGGCGAACCGTGCGCTCCAGCGGCCGCGCGTGCAGGAGCTCTGGCGATCGACGAACCGGGCGGTCAACGAGCAGTTGGTCGCCCTCCTCGAAGGCGAAACGGACCGCGTGCAGCTGACAGACGACGCCGTCGTGCTCGACGTCGACCAGATCGTCGAGAACGTCGCCGGCCGTGTCGGGGCAGGCGACGGCGCGACGGGGGCGATCCAGGAGCGGGTGGAGCCAATCGTGATCATGCGCTCCGACCAACTGAGCGCTGCGCAGACGCTCGTGAAGATTCTGAAGGCGCTCTCGTTCTGGCCGTTCATCCTGGGCCTCGCGCTGTGGGCCGGTGCCGTGTACCTCGCCCACGGCCGCCGTCGGGAGACGATCCGCGCGATCGCGATCAGCCTCGTCGTCCTCGGCCTCCTTCTTCTGGCCGTGATCCGGATCGGCGGCAACGTCATCGTGGACTCGCTCGTCCAAGCCGAGACGGTCAAACCGGCGGTCGCCGACGTCTGGGCGATCCTCACCTCACTTCTCCGGGAGTCGGCCGTCGCCGGCGTCGTCATCGGCCTGCTCGGTGTCGCCGCAACGTGGCTGATCGGTCCCGGCCGGCGCGCGACGGCATCCCGTCGCTGGCTGGCGCCGACGTTTCGCGACCGGCCCCTGTTCACGCACGGCGTCCTGGCGGCGGTCATCCTTCTTCTTCTGCTGTGGGGCCCGGTCGGCACGCCGCGGCGCTTCATCTCGCTGCTCGTCGTCACCGCGCTCGCCTTTGCAGGGCTCGAGCTCCTGCGGCGCCAAACCGTGCGCGAGTTTCCCGATGCGGTCCGCGCAGACGGCGACTTCCTCGCCCGCTTTCGTGGCCGGGGCGAGCCGGCTGGCCGGAGCGCCGATGCAGCCGGAGTGAGCGTGGATCGCCTCGAGCGCCTAGCGGCGCTTCACGAGCGCGGCGCGCTCACCGACGAAGAGTACGAGGCCGAGAAGGCCCTCCTCCTGACCTAGGCGTACGGGCCGAGGAGATCGGCGCGGTCTTCGGCGCGCGTCGCGAAGGCCATCGAACCTCCGGAGGCAAGCACGAAGGTGGCGACGACGGGGTCGTCCCCGAGACGCCCGAGACGATCCCATTCGTCATCCGTCGCACGGCACGCCGATGCGTTCGTCACCCACAGGAGAGATTCAGTCCAACCGGCGGGGCTGCGGCGGAACGCGAAGATGTCGTTCACCCACACGCCGTGGCCTCGGATCCACGATCCACCCGCCTCGAAGCGCGCACGGACCTGGACGTTTCCGGGCCTGCGCTGAAGGGCCTGGTTGCGCCGCACGACGACCAGGAAGACGACGACCCCGACGATGAGCGCCGTGATGAGCGCCGCAGCAAGCGGCTCGCTCATCACGGTCATCACTTCATTCGTCGATCAGATCCCGAGGATCTGCTGCTTCTTGGCCTCGAAGTCCTCGTTGCTGATGATTCCCTGGTCGCGGAGCGAAGCGAGCTTCTGGAGCTCCGCGGCGTAATCCGGCTCGGCGGGCGCGGCGGGCGCGTACTGCGGCTCCGGCTCGTCGTAGCCTCCGCTCATCTGGTCGTGCATCGCCATCTGGCGGCGCGAGGTGCGCCGTGCGGTGCGGCGGGCGACTCTGCGGCTTGGTCCGAACATCGTCTTACCTCCAAGGTCGTGAGTTGGCTTGCGTCTACCTGCTTTGCGCGGCGGCTTCCTCGGCCGCGACCATCCCGATCGCGACGAGGTCCTCCGGATGGATCCAGCCGTCGGAGACCGGGTAGCCGCCGGCTCCCCGCAGAGCGTCTCGGAGCGGAATTGCCCAGCGGTGCTCCAGCAGGATCACTGCGGCTGCCGTGTCCTCCGGAATCTCGTCGACGACGTCCCAGATCCCCTCGGACTCTGAGTCATCGCGCTCCGAAGCGACATTCGCGCCCGCGGCCGCGCCGAGCTCGGCCCCTTCCAGGCCGCCGGCGCCGAGACCGATGAGGGCACCCACGTAGGCGCCGAACTCGGCGTTCTCCTCGTCGCTGAGGTCGCTGCGCTCGATCACTTTCACTTCACCGTTCTTGTCCTTGTGGACCGCGATGCCGTCGATCACACGGACGACGTCGCTCTCCTTCAGCCGGTCGAGCTCGGCCATGATGTCGCCCTGGAAGTCGGGCTGGTCGAAGCCGATCACGAGCAGCTGCACCGGGCCGATAGCCATGGCAGTCTCCTTGTCGTTTCCGCAGCGAGGATCCCATCGTCGGCCCAGCAAGACCTCCCCCGGCCCAGATGTTCACCCGGGTGACCGGGTTCGCGGGCGACGTTCCCAGCCGGTCAGCGGTCTAGATTCCGTCGCTCGTGCGCCGCGAGCCGAAGAAAAGTCGCCTGCGAGGACTGACGGCGCGCGCGATCGCGTCGCGCCGAGTCTTTCCCTTTCTCGCTTTGGTCACGATCGCCCTTGCGGTCGGGGTCGGCGTGCTCGTCCGGGCGATCGCCCCGGGCGATTTCGACTCCGTGGGCGAGGGGATCTGGTGGGCGATCGTGACACTGGGGACTGTCGGCTACGGCGACGTTGTCCCGAGTAGCCCATGGGGTCGCGTGGTCGGGGGCGTCGTCATCATCTTCGGCGTCACGTTTCTCGCGTTCTTGACTGCGACGGTTACGTCGATGTTCGTCTCGAACGAGCAGCGCGAGGAGTCCGTACGGCGGGAAGCGCTCGGCGAAGAGCGTCAAGACGAGCTTCGGGCAGCCTTCCGGCATCTCGAGCAGCGCCTCGATGCAATCGAGGCCCGGCTCGGTAAGGCCGGGGACTAGTCAGGTCCATGACTGCGGCGACTGGCACCGCCTCCGGCCGCGCGACGGGCGCCGGCCTCGTACTGCTCACGCTCGCCGCCGGCCAGTTCCTCATGACACTCGACAGCTCCGTGATGAACGTGTCGATCGCAACCGTCGCCGAGGACGTCGGCACGACCGTGAGCGGCATCCAGACGGCGATCACCGCCTACACCCTCGTGATGGCGACGCTCATGATCACGGGAGGGAAGATCGGCGCGCTCATCGGCTCCAAGCGCGCGTTCACGATCGGCTGCATCATCTACGGCGTCGGCTCGTTCACGACCTCGATCGCGCCGAACCTGCCCATCCTGCTCCTCGGCTGGTCGTTCCTCGAGGGCGTGGGGGCCGCGCTGATCATGCCCGCGATCGTGTCGCTCGTCGCGGGAAACTTCCCGACCGCAGCGGCGCCCCGCCGCCTACGGGCTCGTGGCCGCTGCCGGCGCGACGGCGGTCGCCGTCGGCCCGCTGATCGGCGGTTTCGCGACGACGTACTTCTCCTGGCGCTGGGTGTTCGCCGGCGAAGTCGTGATCGTTGCGGTGATCCTCCTGCTCGCGCGGCGCATTGCCGACGCGCCATCTCGGGCGAAGCCGAAGATCGATCTCGTGGGCGCCGGCCTCTCGGCGCTCGGGCTCGGGCTCTTCGTCTTCGGTGTGCTGCGCTCGGGAATCTGGGGTTGGATCTCCCCCAAGTCCGGCGCACCTTCCTGGCTCGGGCTCTCCCCCGTCGTGTGGCTCGTCGTCGCCGGCCTGTTCGTCTTATGGATCTTCTTCCGCTGGGTAAAGCGCGTCGAGGCCCGCGGCGGAGAGCCTCTCGTTCGCCCGGGGATGCTTCAGAACGCCCAGTTGCGCGGCGGCCTGACGATGTTCTTCTTCCAGTTCCTCGTCCAGGCCGGCGTCTTCTTCGTCGTCCCGCTCTTCCTGTCCGTCGCGCTCGGCCTGTCGGCGCTCGAAACGGGCGTCCGGTTGCTGCCGCTGTCCGTGGCCCTGCTCGCGACGGCGATCGGGATCCCGAAGCTGCTTCCCGAACGTCTCGCCGCGGCGTGTCGTCCAACTCGGCCTCCTTGCCCTTCTGGCGGGCACGGTCGTCCTCCTCGGAGGTCTCGAGCCCGACGCGGGACCCGAGATCGTCCTCATGCCGATGCTCTTGATCGGGCTCGGAATCGGCGCGCTCGCGTCTCAGCTCGGAGCCGTGACCGTCTCCGCCGTTCCCGACGAGGACACTCCGGAGGTTGGCGGGCTCCAGAACACGGCCACCAATCTCGGCGCCTCGATCGGAACCGCTCTCGCTGGGTCGCTCCTGATCGCCGGGCTAACGACGTCCTTCCTCACCAACATCCAGCAGAGTCCCGCGATCCCCGAAGCTGCCAAGGAGCGTGCGACCACCGAGCTGGCGGGAGGAGTGCCGTTCACGTCCGACGCCGACCTCGAGGAAGCACTCGCCGAGGCGGGTGCGAGCTCGGAGGCCGCCCAGGCAGCTCTCGAGGCCAACAGCGAGGCACGACTGGTCGGACTACGTGCCGCGCTCGCCATCCTCGCCGTCCTGGCCGTCATCGCGCTCTTCTTCACGCCGAGTATTCCGCGCACGCAGCCGGGCTCGGCCCGCGGGCCGTAGTCCGCGGGCCCGGCGCCTACAGACCGACCAGGATCACACTCCTCGCTCGACAACGACCGGCCGGGTCAGAGCCCAGATGGCCCAGACGGCCAGCGCGATCATGAGGATCGACCAGAACGGGTAGTACGGGACGAAGAAGAAGTTCGCCACCGCGCTCAGCATCGCCAGCGCGATACCGACGATCCGGGCCCACGTCGCTCCGGAAAAGACATACAGGCCTGCGAGCGCCACGCCGATTCCGGCCAGCAGGTGGATCCATCCCCAACCGGTCACGTCGAGCTCGAACGTGTAGTTGGCTCCCACGACGTAGAACTGGTCATCGAAGATCGCGACCAGGCCCGCGATGGCGTGGAAGACGCCGATCAAGAGCATGATCACCCCCGCGAAGGCCGTTCCCCCGATTGCCCACCCGCTCACGTCGCGCTCGGTGCGCGCGCGCGCTCCGACGTCATGTGTCGACATGTCTCTGCTCCTCTCGCTCGTTTCCTTGTCCGGGAATCGAGCCGATGATCGCGCCGGAGGAGCCGGCTGTCCTCGCCCGTGGGACACCTTCACCCAGGTGAGTCGGATGCGAGGGCGAGGAATTCCAACGACGCGACCACGAGACTCGCCCGGATGCCGAAGCACTACGCAACCCGAACGGGACAGACTGCTGTCCGCTACCGGATCGTGGTGCGGGGTACGAGTGAGCACTTGCCGGTCGGCCCTCTCGAGTGCATGAGCGTGGAGGCCGAGGGAGAGAACACCGTCCTCGTAGGCGACATCGTCGATCAGGCCCAGCTCCAGGGTGTGCTCAAGTGGCTGAGCGATCTCGGGATCGAGATCGTGAGCGTCAATCCGGCCGAGGCACCAGCGGACGCGCCTCTAGGCGCGCGGCATCACCCAGGTGATCGGGCCCCGCGGGTGAGGTCGCAGCAAGGCTTACGCCGGATACTCGGGCCGCGATGAGCTCAGTCGAGCCCCCAGTGCGGACCGGCTCAGCCCCGGCGGGCTACCGCGGTCCGGCCGGCAAGGACCTGGCGGGCAGGACGGCCGTCGTCGTGGCCGTCGTACTGGCCATCGCGGCGCTGCTCCTCGGCCTTTGGCTCGTGCGGGAGACGATCGTCTGGTTGATCGCCGCGGGCTTCCTCGCCTTCTCCATCGAGCCGCTCGTGCAGATCTTCCAACGGCGCGGGATGGGTCGCGGCGCCTCGATTTCGGTCGCCTTCCTCACGATCGCCGCGGGCATCCTGCTCTTCGCCTTCGTCGTCATTCCCCCGGCGATCGACGGTGCCAAGGCCTTGAAGGACGAGATTCCGGCGTACGTCGACCAGCTGCAGGACACGTCGACCTCCGACGCGCTGAACGCCGACGAGGCGATCGAGACTGCCGGCAACGCGGCCGAGGACTCGGGCGAGTTCTTCGCCCACGCCGGCTCGCTCCTCGATGCGGTCGGGGCGATCGTCTCCGGCGGCTTCGCCATCTTCATGATCTTCACGTTCACGCTCTACTTCCTCGCGTACGGGCGTGACCTCGTCGGCCGTGTGGAGCGGCGACTCGCTCCGCACGCTCGCAGCCCCTTCCGCCGTGCTCTCAGCGAGACCTACGGAATGAATCAGGGCTACTGGTACGGCAAGTTTCTGATCGGCGTCATCGCGGGCCTCACGACGTACGTGACGATGAGGCTGCTGGGGCTGCCGTTCGCCGCTCCGCTGGCGGTCTTCGTTGGCATCACCGACCTCATCCCCAACATCGGCGCGACGCTCGGGACGATCCCCGTGGTCATCGTCGGCCTGCTCGAAGAGCCCTGGAAGGGCGTCGTCGCGGGCGCCGTCCTCATCCTCTACCAGCAAGTCGAGAACAACCTGATCACGCCGAAGGTCTTCAAGAAGACGGTCGAGATCCATCCGTTCCTCTCCGTCGTGACGGTGATCGTGTTCACCGCGCTCTTCGGGATCGTCGGTGCGCTCGTCGCCGTCCCGGTGACGAAGGGGATCCTGATCGCCGTCGACGCCGTTCCAGGAGACGCGCAAAGCCGGCCCGGTAACCCAGCCGAGCGGATGAGCAACACCGCCGCCGCCGGAAGCTCGCGCCTCCTCGGCTTCGGAGAGCCGTCGCGGACGAGACGGCTTGCGGTCGCCGGCGCGTGGATCCTCGCGATCGCCGCTGCGGTCGCTGTCCTCGGAGCGCTCGGCGTCGACGTCGTCGACTGGCTCGAGACCCTCTGGGACACCCTCACGCAGATCTCGCTCCAGTATCTCGTTGCGGGCCTCGCACTCCAGACGGTGCAGACGACACTCACCGCGCTCGGGTGGTTCTACATCCTCCGCGCCGGGTTTCCACGCGCGCCGCTTGCCTACCGCCACGTGCTCGCCGCGTACGCGGCCGGCATCGCGCTCAACGGCTTCCTGCCCGCGAACATCGGGACGCTGGCGATGCTCCTCATGTTCCTCGCCATCATCCCCGGCTCGACCTTCCCCGGAATCCTCGGAGCGATGGTCGTGCAGAAGATCTTCTTCACGATCGCCGGGACGGCGGTCTACCTGTATCTCTTCCTGTCCGTCCCGGGCTCGTTTGAGCTGCAGCTCGGGTTTGCGCACGACCATCCCGTCCTCACGCTGTCGCTTCTCTTCGGAGGTGCAGCGCTCGTCGTCATTCTCGCCCGAGCTTTCTGGCGAAAGCTTCAGGGCCTCTGGCACAAGGCGAAGGAGGGCGGCGCCATCCTCGCGACGCCGCGCAAGTACCTCGTGCAGGTCGTCGCTCCCTCCTTCGTCGCCTGGCTTGCGAAGCTCGGCGTCGTGGCGGTCTTCCTGGCCGCGTATTCCATTCCCGTCACGTTCCACACGGTCATGTCTGTGGTCGGCGGTAACTCGCTGGCGAACACCGTCTCCGCGACGCCCGGCGGGATCGGCGTGAACCAGGCGGTCAACGCGGTCGCCCTCAAGGACGTGGTGGACGCCAACACGGCGACCGCCTACTCGGTCGGCCAGCAGCTCACCGTCACGGCCTGGAACGTGCTGTTCGCCGTCGCCATAGTCGTGTGGGCGTTTGGCTGGAGCGGCGGGAAGACGCTCGTCGAGCAGTCGTACGCCGACGCAAAGGAGAAGGCGGCCGAGCAGAAGGCTCAGCGCGCGACGCGGCGCGAGGCGAAGCGAGCGGAGCGCGGCGAGGGCAAGCGGCGGTGGCCTCGCCGTTCCGCCGACGGAGGAGATCAATGAGCACCGGCGTCCCATCTCGATTACGGAGAGCGGGTCGCGTGGGAGCCGGCGCGGCCGCGGTTTCGGCTCATGCGCGTGCTCGTCTCCTGGGTGACCGCCGCTCTATCTCTGCTCGTCGCCGCGGCGATCGTCCCGGGCGTCGCCGCGACGGGATTCTGGGCGGCGCTCGCCGTCGCGCTCGTCGTGGCCGCGCTGAACGCGGTGCTCCTTCCGCTCCTGGCCGCGCTGCGGCTTCCGTTCACGCTCGTCCTCGGCTTCCTCCTCGTGCTGGTCGCCGATGCGGCGATGTTGTGGGTCGCCTCCGAGATCCTCGAAAGCGGATTCGTAGTCGATTCGTTCTGGTGGGCGCTGCTCGCGGCGCTCGTCGCCTCCGCCGTCAGCCTCGCCCTCGAGGTCGTCTTCGGCGCGAACGACGACGACACCTACACACTGCGTGTGACGCAGCGGATCGCCCGCCGTTCCGGCGAGCGCATCGACACCGACGTGCCCGGCGATCGTCTACCTCGAGATCGACGGGCTCGCCCTCCCCGTGCTGCAGCGCGCGATGCGCGACGGGAGCGCTGTGAACATGGCGCGCTGGGTCCAGGACGGGAGCCACCGCCTGCTCGAATGGGAGACGGACCTGTCCTCGCAGACCGGCGCGAGCCAGGCGGGCATCCTGCTCGGCTCGAACGAGGACATTCCAGCCTTCCGCTGGGTCGAGAAGGAGACGAGCCGGCTGATGACGTGCTCCGCGCCGGCCGACTGCGCCGAGCTCGAGCGCCGCCATGCGAGCGGCAAGGGCCTGCTCGTCGACGGCGGCGCCAGTCGGGGCAACCTTCTGTCGGGCGAAGCGGACCACCTGATCCTGACCGTCAGCCGCATGGAGGCCGAGAAGAAGGCCAACCCCGGCTACCGCGCGTTCTTCGCCAACGGCTTCAACGTCACGCGGACACTGGTCCTCTTCATCTGGGAAGTGATCCTCGAGTGGATCGCGGCAGCGCGGCAAAGCCGCCGCGACGTTCGACCGCGCGGACACCGGACCGGTCTCTACCCATTCATGCGCGCCGCGCTCTGCGTCGTTATCCGCGACCTGATCGTGTACGGCGTTCTCACGGACATGATGAAAGGCCGGCACGCGATCTACGCGACGTTCTCGAGCTACGACGAGGTCGCTCATCACTCCGGCCTCGAGCGCGTGGACACTCTCGAGGCTCTGCGTAAGCTCGACGAGCAGATCGGGAGGATTGATCGCGCCCGCCGCTACGCGGCGAGACCGTACGAGATCGTCATCCTGTCCGACCACGGCCAGACACAGGGCGCGACGTTCAAGCAACGGAACGGCTACACGCTCGAAGACCTCGTCCGGAAGTCCGTCACGTCGCGGAACGTGGAGGGGTTCGCGGGTGGGGACGAGCAGAACGCCATGGTCGGGCTCGCGCTCAAGGAAGCGACAGGCGGGCAGCCCGGGAAGAAGAAGCGCTCGAAGAGCGACGTCAGCGGTGAGGACGTCATCGTGCTCGGGTCAGGCAACCTCGGCCTCGTGTACCTGATGGACGAGCCGCGGCGGCTCACGCAGGAGGAGATCGAAGAACGCCACCCCGAACTCCTCACCGCGCTGCGCTCACATCCTCACGTCGGTTGGATCCTGGTGCGCTCGCAGCAGCGCGGGCCGGTCGTGCTCGGCGCGAACGGCGCGCGGCACCTCGCAGACGGCAGCGTGGACGGCGATGACCCACTCGCCGCCTTCTCGGAGACCGCCGCGCAGCATCTCCTGCGCACGGACGGTTTCCCGCACGTCGCCGACATCATGGTCGGAAGCTTCTACGACCCTACCCTCGAGGAGGGGTGCGCCTTCGAAGAGCTCATCTGCTTCCACGGTGGGCTCGGGGGACCGCAGACGCGACCGTTCGTGCTGCATCCGACGACGCTTCCAGCGCCAAGCGAGGCGATCGTAGGCGCGGCTGCAGTCCACGACCTCCTGGCGAACTGGCGACAGCATCTGCAACGAGACGACGTCGACTCGGCACCGCAGGCGCCGTCGAGGGCCCAGGCTCTCCCCGCTACCGTTCCCGACTGAAGGGAGTGACCGATGTGCCGCTGGCTCGCCTACTACGGTGACCCGATCCCGATCGAGACGCTCGTCTTCAGGCGGCAGCACTCGCTCATCGACCAGAGCCTGCATTCGCGCCAAGGCGCCACGACGACGAACGGAGACGGCTTCGGGATCGGCTGGTACTCGGAGCTCGGAGGAACCCCGGCCGTCTATCGGAGCGTTCATCCGGCTTGGAACGACCGCAACCTCCGCGAGCTGGCTGCACACATCTCTTCCCCTCTCTTCTTTGCACACATCCGTGCGTCAACAGGGACGGCCGTACAGGAGACGAACACGCATCCGTTTCGCCACGGCCGCTGGCTCTTCATGCACAACGGCCTCATACGCGAGTTCCCGCGCGTGCGCCGCGATCTCTTGCTCGCCGTCGATCCCGAGCTCCTGCCCGAGATCGAGGGGTCGACGGACTCGGAGCTCCTCTTCTACCTGGCGCTCACCTTCGGTCTCGAGCAGGACCCGGTCGAAGCTCTCGAGCGTATGGCCGGGGTCGTCGAGGACGTGGCCAAAGAGCACGAGATCGACAACCCGTTGCAGACGTCCGTCGCCGTGACCGACGGCGAGCGCATCATCGCCGTGCGCTACTCGAGCGAGGGCAAGTACGAGCTCGCTCTACTTCAGCACCCACGCCCGCGTTCTCAAAGAGCAGTACCCCGATATCGAGGAGCTGCAGACGCTCTCGGACGAAGCGCGGGCCGTGGTCTCGGAGCCGCTCGGCGACCTCGTCGGCGCGTGGAACGAGGTGCCCGAGTCGTCGATCGGAATCGTCCAGCCCGGCCAGGACGAGCTGCGCCCGTTCACTCCGCAACGCGGAGTCGCGGCCGGGACGGTCAGCCAGCCCTCAGCCGTGAGCTGAGCCCTCCAGCTCGAGACTCGCACCGGGCTCGAGAATCCGCACATCGACGTCGGGGGCGACCTCGGCGGCGGCGCGGACGAACGTCTCGCCGGGATCGGTGAGATAGCTCGGGTTCCACCGCCGTACGCCGAGAGGGCTCAAGAGCCCCCAGTGGATCGGAACGGCCACCCGCGGCCGGATGAGACGGAGCGCCTCCGCTGCGCGATCGGGATCGAGGTGACCTGAGCCGAGGCGTGGTCCCCAGCCTGCGATAGGCACGAGCGCCACGTCGAGCTTCTCTGCCGCGAGCTCCGCGAGCTCCGGGAAGAGGTCGGTGTCGCCGGCGAAGTACACGCGTGAGCTTCCGGAGACGACGAAGCCGACGGCAGCCGACCCGAACGGGAGCGGAGGTGGAATCCGCCCGTGCGAAGCCGGCGTCGCCCGCACCGTGAGCGGCCCGACGGTCGTCGAGTCCCCCGGCTCGAGCTCCTCCACGTTGGAACGGCCGAGGCGGCGCAGCCGGGCGCGCGCGCCCGAGGGGCCGATGACGCGGAGAGCGGCATCGAGTCCGCGCAGGGACGGCCGGTCGTAGTGGTCGCGATGGAAGTGAGAGAGCAGCACCGCGTCGAGCCGCTCGCTCCAGTCGGGATCGACCGTCCGGTCGTGCGTGCGCAGGAAGGCCGTGCGGTCGCGGAGGAACGGATCGGTCAGCAGCCGCACCCCGTCCAGCTCGATGAGGACGGTCGCGTGCCCGACTAGCGGTCAGCCGCATGCGAGCGACGCTACTTCAGGCGGGGCTGTCGGGCGGCAACACGGCCGCTCGGGCGCGACGCCGGCGCGCCTCACGGTCTTGCCGGCGACGGCGGCGCTCAGCACGCTCTTGCCGACTCGGACGGAGCAAGAGCGCGCCCGTTCCGATCAGCGCGGCGGCGACCGAGAGAATCATCAGTGCCGGCGAGCCGGTGAAAGGCAGCACCCCACTAGAGGTGGCCGCAGTGATCACGGCCATGATCGGAACCACGAGGACCACCACCGCGGCGCTCGTGATGACGCTCCCTAAGAAACGTTCCAACCAGCCCTCCGATCGCAGTGACGGCCGGCGTTCCTTCGCCGACTCGACAGCGGGGCTTCATAGCACGCCTGTGTTCCCTCGGCAAGCAAGCACTCGGTCACCTGGCTACCGCCGTCTCTTTCCGGTAACGGAGGAGCTCACGGAAGATCGCCTGCACCGTGCCTGCAATCGGAATCGCAGCGAGCGCACCGAGGACGCCCGCGAGCTCCGCCCCGATCAAGACCGCGATCAGGACCGCAAGGGGCGACATCTGGACGGTCCTTCCGTAGATCACCGGCTGAAGGACGTGGTTCTCGAGCTGCTGGTAGCCGATGAAGAACGCGACGACTATGAGGCCCTTGATCCAGCCGAGCTCGATGAACACGACGGTCGAGACGAGGATGGCCGCGATCGTGGCTCCGGCGAGCGGGATGAGGTCGAAGATCCCGACGACGACGGCAAGGGCGATCGCGTAGTCGCTTCCCAGAACGAAGAGGACGATCGCCGAAACCGTTCCTGCGATCAGGCTGATGAGCAAGTTGCCCGACACGTAACCGCCGACCGTGCGGTAGATGTCGCTGCCGACGCGCTCCCACCGCGGCCTCGTCGACTCGGGCAGGAGCCCAAGGACACGGTCCACAGAGCGGGGTCCCTCGAGCAGCATGAAGAACGTGAGGAAGATGATGGTGACGAGGCCGACGACGGCGGTTATTACGCTCGTGGCGATCGCCTGTGCCGGGGCGGCAACCCCGAGAACGCCGCCCGCCCCTTGCTCCTCGATGGCCTCTCGCACGCGGTCGACGATCAGGTAGTCGTCCTGGAGGAAGCCGAGCGGCCCGCGACCGGCCGTCAACTCGTCCACGAACTCCGGAACGGCGTCGATGAAGTCGCGAATCTGCGAGACGAGGGGCGGGATCACGAGCAGCCCGAGAAGACCGACCGCGGCGAGCGCGATCATGAACACGACCGCGGCTGCGAGCCCGCGGCGGAGACCCTTCCGCTCGAACCACCCGACGGCCGGGTTGAGCGCGAGCGCGAGGAAGAGCGCGATCAGGATCCAGGTGATCACGTGCCACGCGAGGTAGACGAAGCTCAAGAGGAAGAGGACGAGCAGCGTGATTCCGAGCACGACCAGGATCGTGCGCGGACGGACGAGCACGACGCGCTCGGGCGCCTCCACCATGGCGCAAGCCTGAACTACGGGGCGGACGGCCGATCACTCGAATGAGCGAGGCGCTCACTCGAACGAGTTAGGCCGTCTGGTCAAGCGGCGCGGGACGCTTGCCGATGACTGGAGTCGTCGCAAGGAGGACTCGATGCCGCAGAGTCACCGCGACCACGGGGTTGCCGCGCAGCGCCACTGGCTTCTCGACGAGGAGCTCAGAACCTCGAGCCGCGGTCGCGCGGCGCGGCCCGCAGTGCTCGAGCCTGTGAAGATGATCCCCGCGCCTGCGACGCCGACTGCAACCGTCTCTGAGCCGCCGAGGCGGAATCTCGTCCTCTTCGCGGCGGGACTCGTAACGGCTCTGCTCGTCTACGCGCTCCTCTCGAGCGCCGCCGTCGTTGGCGCTCTCGAAGAGGGCCTCGCCGGCGAGCACGAAGGCTCGATTCGCGTCATCGCGACCTTCGATCCTCCCACCGCCCGCGAGCTTGCCGAGCTCCGCACGCTCCTGGATGGGCCGGCCGCGACGAGCGAGCGACCCAGCGCAGGCGGGTCTTCGATCGAGGCTCAGAAGCCGAACGTGCCGGGGCCGGATGACGGGATCTTTCCGCCGCTTCCGTCTCCGCCGGCACCGCCACCGATCGTTCCCGAGGTTCCGCCGGAGATACCGGCCGTGGAGATACCGCCGCTCCCAACCCTGGAAGTGTCCGAGCTTCTGCGCCTGCCGGAACTGCCGGAGCTTCCCTGAGTACGAAGCGGGCGACGGGACTCGAACCCGCGACCCTCAGCTTGGAAGGCTGACGCTCTAGCCAACTGAGCTACGCCCGCGTGCGGCAACCATAGCGCACGCGGCTCCCTATGCTTCCCGCGTGAGAGCCGTAGATTGCTGGTGCGGCTTCCTCGTGCAAGGGGAGAACGACGAGGAGCTCGTGCGGGGTCTGAAAGAGCACGTGGACAACGAGCACGCCGACGAAGAGCGCTCCGACCAGGACGTGCGCTCGCGCGTTTCCGAACGCGGCTACGAGCCGCCGACGGGCGATCCGCCCTGGGCCTATTGATGCGCCTCGGGGTCGTGACAGAGCAGGTCGGTGACGGCGTGTACGTCGTCGCTCCGGCCGGCGAGCTCGATCTGTACACGTGCCCCGAGTTCAAGGAGGAGCTCCTGCGCGTCATCGCGACGGGTGCGCGCCACGTCGTCGTCGACCTGTCGCTGACGACGTTCGTGGACTCGACGGCGCTGGGAGTGCTGCTCCGCGGGGAGGAACATCTGAAGCCGACGAACGGGCGGCTGTCGGTCGTGTGCCCCGACGAGAAGATCCTGCGGGTGTTCGAGGTCACCGGGCTCGATCAGGTCTTCGAGATTCACGGCTCGCGCGCGGAAGCGCTCGGCGGCAGCGACAACTCCTAGGCGTGCACCACTCCGCGACGAGTTGGCACGCCGGATGGGCGGAAGTCGCGCTCGCGCTCGCGCTCGCGGGCGTCTACGCCGCCGCCGCCCGCCGCTACCGGCCGAGCGGCGCACGCATCGCGGCGTTCGCAGTCTCCGTTTTCCTGCTGCTGCTCGTCTCCGTCACACCGCTTGCGACGATCGCGCTCCACTATCTGCTCGCCGCCCACCTCGTCCAGAACGTCGTCATGGCGGAGTGGGCGCCGGCCCTGGCTGTCGCCGGGTTGAGCACCGGGATGGCGGCGGCGCTCACGCGCTATCGCATCGTGCGCGCGGCGACACATCCACTCGTCGCCCTCGTCACCTGGCTCGGCGTTTACGGGTTCTGGCACGTTCCGGCCGTGTACGACTACGCGCTCCGCCACCCGGCCGCTCTCCACCTCGAGCACGCCACGTACTTCGCGGCGGGCGCGGTGTTCTGGTGGCCGGTGCTCCAGGACGCGCCGCGGTACCTCTCGTCGGGCGCGAGAGCGGCGTACGTCTTCGCGGCCTTCGTGCTGGCTAGCCCGATCGGGCTCTTGCTCGCGCTCCTGCCGGAGCCCGTCTACGACTACTACGTGGAAGCGCCGCGCCTCTGGGGCCTCACGCCGCTCGAGGACCAGCAGATCGCCGGCGTGCTCATGACCGTGAGCGAGGCAATCGTCTTCTTCGGCGTCTTCGCGTTCTTCTTTGTGCGCTTCATGGCCGAGGAGGATGCCGGTTACAGTCAGCGCCGTGCCTGAGCGGTGCGGGTGGGTACCGGAGAACGATCCGCTGTACGCGGCGTACCACGACGAAGAGTGGGGCGTTCCTTCACACGACGAGCGCCACCTCTTCGAGATGCTCATCCTCGAAGGCGCACAGGCGGGCCTCTCGTGGTCGACGATCCTGCGCAAGCGCGAGGGATACCGCGAGGCGTTCGCGGGCTTCGACGCGGCGCGGGTCGCCCGCTTCGACGGGCGCGACGTGGAGAGGCTCATGCAGAACTCCGAGATCGTCCGCAACCGCGCCAAGATCGAGGCGGCGATCGCGAACGCGCGTGCAACGCTCGAGACGGACAGTTTGGACGGGCTCCTCTGGACCTTCGTCGGCGGCAGCCCGCGGCAGAACTCCTGGAAGACGGTGGCGGAGGTTCCCGCCGAGACGGCCGAGTCGAAGGCGATGAGCAAGGAGCTCAAGCGCCGTGGCTTTCGCTTCGTGGGACCGACGATCTGCTACGCGTTCATGCAGGCCGTGGGGATGGTCAACGACCACACGGCCGGCTGCTTCCGCTACGCGGAGGTCCAGCGATAGAACGGCGACGCCGCAACGCCGCCGGCCCATAACAAGAGTCCTTTCGAGGCCCGAACCCCGCACGCCCAGGCGCCCGTCGCCCCGGCGAAGCGCGTCAAAGCCCCCTTTGGGGGTAGAGCGACGCCCAAGCCGGACGTAACGTCAGTCCGTGTGGGAGCTGGTACGGAATCTCGAGGATGACGAACGCGCCATCCTGTTCTTCGTCAGGCTGGCCGCCTTCGGCGTGGCGACCTGGCTTGGCTCGCTCGTCCTCGCCCAGAGCTTCCTGCCCCTGAGCACGCTGGCCGCCTTACTCGCCGTGGTGTTCGGCGGGGTCGGGTGGAAAGCCGCGCGCAACGGAGAGCCGCGCGAGGCGAGCACGTTCGTCGGACTTGCCCTTGCGGCCAGCCTCGCAGGCCTCTGGATGCTGTTCGCCTTCGCGTTCCTGCTCAGGCTGGCGTAGCGAAGTCGAAGGGCCGGGCTGGTGCGCCCGGCCCCTCCTCACTGTCTTAGCCGGCACGATGAGCGAGTCGGGGCGGCCGGATTCGGACCGGCGACCTCCGCGTCCCAAACGCGGCGCTCTACCAGGCTGAGCTACGCCCCGCCAGGAAGATCGTAGCGGCGGGTACGCTCGGCGCCCCTTGATCGGCTACGTCCTCGTCCTCACCGCGGTCGCTCTGTGGTCGTTGAACGGGGTGCTGGCCAAGGTGGTCGTCACGGGCGACGGACTCTCGGTCTTGCGGCTCGCCGAGATGCGGGCAGCAGGAGCGGCTCTGCTCCTGTTCGGCGCCGTCGCGATCATCAGGCCCAAGAGTCTGCGCGTCTCTCTTCGCGAGCTCGGCTACCTCGCGCTCTTCGGCGTCTTCGGGCTCGCCCTCGTCCATCTCTTTTATTTCGTCGCGATCAGTCGCCTCGACATCGGCATCGCCCTCGTCATCGAGTACATCGCGCCCGTACTGATCGCCCTCTGGGCCCGCTTCTTCGTGCACGAGCCCGTCCGCCGCCGGCTCTGGCTCGCGCTCGCCCTCAGCCTCACCGGCCTGACGCTCGTCGTCGACCTCTGGGGCGGGGGCGGAAGCCTCAGCACGATCGGCGTGATGGCCTCGCTCGGCGGCGCGGTCGCCTACGCCGTGTACATCCTCATGGCCGACCACAGCCTCCGCGGCGGCCGCGATGCTTTCTCGCTCCTCGCGTGGGGCTTCGTCTTCGCGGCCCTCTTCTGGGCACTGGTCCAGCCGTGGTGGACCTTTCCATTGGATTCACTGACCGGGGAAACGTCGCTCCAAGGCCGGCTCGAGGGCTACCAGTCGCCGGTCTGGCTCCTCGTCGGATATATCGTGATTTTTGGCACGATCGTCCCCTTCCTCCTGATGGTGAGTGCGCTCCACTACATTCCGCCGACCCGGGCGACGATCGTGGCGATGGCGGAGCCGGTCATGGCCGGCCTGGCCGCCTGGGCCTGGCTGGGCGAGGAGCTCTCACCCGGCCAAATCGTCGGAGGAATCCTTGTTCTCGGCGGAATCGTCCTTGCGCAGACGGCCAGAACTGGGGACAGAACTGGGGAAAGGACTTAACAGAATCCTCACCGTTTATAAAAAGGTCGAATACATGGCCGTGTCACCGTGGGCAACGTGCCCCCCCGCACGGCCCAGTGTTGGTTGGCAGCCTTGGTGTTGCTTTTGACAGGTTTCATCGGCTTTACGAAGCCATCGGACGCTTTCGCCGGCAGTCCGACCCGTGCCGAAAGAATCCTGGTTCGGGCCGTAAACCACGCGAGAGCGTCCCACGGCGTTCGCAAGCTGAGCATCGGCTCGGCCATTCAGAGCGGCTCGCATCGCTGGGCCTCCTACCTGCTCGCGACAGACGCCTTCTTCCACGGCTCGCTCTCATCGGGCGTGCGCGAGAACATCGCCTGGCTCACGTGCCGAAGCGACTGGCAGAAGAACATCGTGCGGATGTGGCTGAACAGCTCGGTGCACCGCTCGGCCCTGCTCGACCGCAGCGCCCGCAAGATGGGCGTCGGCGTCGCGAAGGGGCGCTGGGAGGGCTGGTCGTGCGTCCGCATGACCGTCGCCCGCTTCCGCTAGACGCTCCTAGCTAGGGCCTGTCGAAGAGCGCGCGAAGCTCGGCGAGCTTCTCCCGCCTGAGCGCCTCGCGGTCGCCCCGCTCCACAGCCGCGACCACGTCGCGGACGAGCGGCGCCAGCTCCACCGGGTTGAACGGCTTCGTCACGTAGTCGACCCCGCCGAGGTCCATGCCGCGCGCGCGGTCGCGCAGGTCGGCCCGCGCCGTCAAGAAGATGACCGGGATGCCGCTCGTCTTCTCGTCCTCGAGCAGGCGCTCCGCCACGGCCCAGCCGTGCAGGCCGGGGAGCATCACGTCGAGGAGGATGGCGTCCGGGCTTTCCGACCGCGCCAGCTCGAGGCCCTGCTCGCCGTCGCCTGCCTCGGCGACCTCGATCCCTTCCGCCTCCAGGTTGACCCGGCAGAGCAGGCGGATCGGCGCCTCATCGTCGATGACGAGAACCTTCATGTCCGTGCGCTCGACTTCCTTTGGCGGCGAACGGGCTCGGCGGCGGCCTCGGCGTCGGTCCCCTCCACCGCGCCGGCCGGCTCGCTCCCGGCAATCGGCAACTCGAAGACGAAGCTCGAGCCCTCGCCCTCCTTCGATTCGACCCAGATGCGGCCGCCCATCGCGGCCAAGAGGCCGCGCACGAGGAAGAGCCCGAGGCCGGCGCCGTGCGCGCCGGTCTCCGCGGCGCCCGCGCGGTGGAACTTCGTGAAGATCCGCTGCTGGTCGGCGCGCGCGATGCCAAGGCCCTCGTCGATCACGCGCACCTCCGCGGTGTCCGTGCGACGCCGCGCCGACACGGTGATCTGGCCCCCGCTCGGTGAGAACTTGACGGCGTTGTCGACGAGGTTGGCGAGGACCTGCCGAAGCTTCTCACGGTCGGCACGCACGGCGAGGTCGCCGCGGTGCACCTCGACCGAGAACGTGTGACGTCCGTCGACCTGGCCCCGTAGACGTGTGACGACGTCCTCGATCACGTCGCCGACGTCGGTGCTCGTGACGTTGAGCCCGAGCATGCCGGTCTCGAGGCGCGCGACGTTCAGCAGGTCGTCCGCGATGCGAATGAGCCGCTCGGACTCCGATGCGATGTAGCTCAGGAACGTGCTGCGCTCGGCTTCGGAGAAATCCACGTCGCCGCGGAGCAGGGTCTCGGCGAAGCCGTAGATGGACGTGAGCGGCGCGCGGAGCTCGTGCGAGACGGTCGCCACGAAATCCGACTTCATCTGCTCGACCACACGCTCGCTCGAGACGTCACGGAAGGCGAAGATGCGCCCCGCTACCGACCCGGCGGGGTCGAGCATGACGGCCTCCGTCAGGGACAGCCACACGTCCTTGCCGCCGCGGACGATCGAGACCTCGCGCTGCCCGGGCGCGTCCGCTCCGCTCGTGGCGAGCTCGCGCTGGAGTACCTCCGCCACCCGGCGGCCGAGCGCCTCTTCCGCGGGAACGCCGGTGATGTGCTCCGCCATCGCGTTCCAGAGGACGATAGAGCCCTCGCGATCGATCGCCACGATGCCGTCGGCGATGTGCGCGAGGATCGCCTCGCTTCGTTCCTTTTCCTCCGCCACGCGCTGATAGAGGTCGGCACTCGACAAGGCCGCGGACGCCGTGGCGGCGAGCGCGATGAGGGCCTGCACCTCGTCCTCGTGCCAGACGCGCGGCCGGGCTGCGTACACGGTCAAGACACCGTACAGGGTGCCGCCGTGCACGATCATCGGCGCCGACACGGCGCTCACCATCTTGTTCTCGATGAACGCATCCTCGCGGGCGAAACGCGGTGTCTCGCGCGCGTCCGAGACCGCAAGCGGCGAGCGCGACTGCGCCACCGCACCCGCCACGCCGTCGGCGGAGCTCGAGCGCCTGCCCACGAGGCTCTTGGCTCCCTCGCCGAAGGCGGCCCTGACGACGAGCTCGTCGTGCTCGAGGAGGCGGACGGCGCCCGCGTCGGCGCCGAGCAGCGCGGGAGCCTCGCGCGCCACCTCGGCGAGCGCGATCTCCGGCTCGAGCTTCGTGGCGAGGAGACCACTGACGGCCGCGAGCCGTTGCGAGAAACCGCGCGCCCGGCGCTCCGCTTCGAAGAGCTCGCTGCGGTCGAGCGCGGCCTTGGCCGCGCCCGTGAGATGTCGGGCGACGGCGAGATCGTCGTCCGAGAAGGTGCGCTCGTCGGCGAACAGGACGACGACGGAGTCGCTCTCGCCCTGGGCCCCCGCGACGGGCGCGCAGAGGAGCGAGCGGTAGCCGGCCTTGCCGAGGATCTTGCGAAGCCCCTCGTCGAAACGATCATCGTCGGCGATCGAGGTCGACGCGATGATCCGTTCCTCACGTGCGGCCGCGAGCAAGGGAGCGGCCTCCTCCCCGAGGCCCGCCGCGAGCGTCTTGTGCAGCGTCTCCGGCAGGCCGTGGGAACCGGCGACGGCGACGTCGTCGCCGTCCGGCTCGAGGACGAAGGCAGCGCCACCGCCCAGCGCGTCGCAGGCCGCCTGGGCGAACGCGTCGAGCGTCTCGCCGAGCGAGAGCGTTGAGCCGAGCACCTCCGCGACCCTGTAGAAGCCGCGCTGCACTTGCACCTGGCGTTCGTGCGTCTCGAAGCTCTCGGCGTTGTGGAGCGCGAGAGAGGCGAGCCGCGCGAACGTGTCCAGGACTTCGAGATCGGTCGAGTCGAAGTGCCCCGCTTCGCGCGAGCACACCCCGAGGACGCCGCGCACCTCGCCGAGCCACGTGATGGGCGCGTCGACCACCTCGGAGAAAACGGCGTAGTCCTCGCTCGGCGGCGGCACTTCCGTCGTGGCAAAGTCGCGCTTGAGCGCCGGGCGGCCGGTCTCGATCACCTGCTTGAAGGTCCCGGCCGGCGCGAGCTCCCGCCCGACGTTCCGCTCGGGAACTCCCACGACGGCCTGGCAGCGAAGCATCCTGCGCTCCTCGTCGAATACCCAGCAGTCGGCGGCGTCGGCCCCGAGGATGCGCACGACCTCGTCGACGAGACGGCGGAGCACGGCGCCGAAGCGCAAGTCGCTCGTCAAGACCTGGGCCGCCTTGAGAAGAGCAGCGTGCTGGTCGAGGCGGCGAGTGTTCTCGCGCAGCAGGCGAGCTGTGTGGATGGCCAGGCCGAGCTCGCGCGCGACCGCCTCCGCCAGCGCGACCTCGCTCTTCGTCCACTCGGCCGGCTCCGGCCGGTGCATGCCGAAGACGCCGATGACATCGCCGAAGACCAGGACCGGCGTCGCGAGCACGCTGCGCGTTCCGAGATTGAGGAGCGTGTCGCGTCCGCCGAGCGTCGGGTCGTCGAGCTCGGCCGAGGTCATGATGTCGCCGATCACGATCGTCCGGCGCTCGCGCGCGGCGAGGTTGAGAACGGGAAGACGCGGTGACTCTGCGCCGATGGGCTCGGCGCTCGGCGCGTCCCACTCCGCGAGGATGGGCATCGGCTCGCCGAGCTCGCCGAGACGGATGAAGCAGCGCGACACGCCGACCGCCTCCGCAACTTCCTCGACGGCGATCCGCAGGACCTTCTCGAGATCGATCTCGGAGCGAACCTTGCGGGCGATGTCGCCGACCACGCGCTCGCGCTCGAGGGCCGCTTTGAGAGCCTCGTCGGAATGCATGCGGCCGAGAGCGAGAGCCGTTTCGTTTGCAAGGTCCTGCATGACCTCGAGGTCGACGGTCGAGAAGAGCCGTGGCCGCGTCGCGGTGGCGGCGACCAGTACGCCGGTGATGCGCCCCTCGGAGACCAGGGGAACGAACGCGGCGCTCTTGGCGCCGACGCGTTCGGCGAGCGCGCGGTTGATGTTCGGCGCCGTGGCGACGTCGTAGACCGCGTACGGCGTGCGCTCGCGCGCGACCGTAACGATCGCCCCGGAGTCCTGCTCGGTGTCGAGCGTGACGCTTCGCCACCACTCCTCCTCGACGCCGCGTGCCGCAAAGCCTTCGGCGCGTCCGGCCTCGTCGTCGACGATCGCGATCAGCGCCTTCTCGATGCCGAGGGTCGACTCGAGCTCGTCGAAGAGCCGGTCGGCCGCCTCCCGTCCCCCGAGCGCGTGCGTGAGCGCGGTGGACAGGCGCGACACCGCTTCGGCGGCGCGGGTCCGCCCAGCCTCCTCATCCATCTCCGCGCCCCCGGCGCTCACGAGGAGGTTCCGCTCCCGCCGGCGGGCGAGCACGAGCACGGCCGGGACGGCCGCCCCAACGGTGATCGCGAGCAGGGCCCAGGAGTCGATCTCGTCGAGGAAGGCCTCGTCGTCGAGCTTGAGGCCGCCGATCGCCCCCGCCACCCCGGCGACGAGCAGGAAGAGGAGGCAGATGCCGACGGCCAGCGGCGAGAAGCGCCGCCGGCGGGCGGCCGTGATGGCCAGAACCGCGGCCGCAGCGAGGCAGAGCACCGCGAGAACCAGCAGCGGCGCCGCCTCGAGGATGATCACCCTGCTCTCGTCGCTCACTGGGCGAGACTGATGATAGGGAGAGAAGAGCGCACCCGCGAGACGGTTTTTCCGGCGGGAAGCACTAGTCCTCCTGTTTTGAAAGATGGGCCGGTAGACCTATAGCCAGCGAGGGTGGGCAGCGATAGCGTGCCGGCACTGGGCGATGCGAACCGCGGCGTGTGTCCCTGGCCATGTCAGCCGCGGGGAGCAAATGTGGGAAGGCCCGCCGTGCTTACCCCCCCGAGCGGCGGGTCTTCTCGTTAAGCATTCGGGTTTGGCCCCTGTTGGTTGGTTTTTCGGCTGACTACCAACTGGTCACGGGGATGCGGCCGACCCGCTCTCCTTCGCGGCTGAAGAGAACTGCCGTCCGGCCGTCCGGCGTGACCGTTGCGACGTCGCGGCCGTCCGCGGTGAACCCGAGCCCGCCGCCAAAGGCGCCCGTCGGCACGATGAAAGCGCTCACGAGGCTCCCGTTTCGCCAAAGCTCGACGGCAGCGCGGATCGGTCCGGTCGGCGGAAGCTTGTAAACGGCCACCGCGAGGGTCCCGTCGGGCGCGACCGCGGTGTGCGCGATGTTGAACGGAAGCCCCTCGAGCGGCGCGGGGAACGCGTCGTCGATTTGCTCCTCGCTCAGGAACTCCCGGCCGAGCCTCTCGATGCGCGTGTGCATCCCCACTCCGGCGGCGACGTACTCGGGTCTCGGCCCGAGGAGCCTGTGGGTGGTCGTCCTCTCTTCGCGAACGATGCGCTCCTCGGGCTCGCCGCGGAACGCGTCGGCCGCGGCCACAGCAGTGAGGACGACGACGGCGAGGATGACGATCTTGGAAGCGATCACGCCTTCGCGACGGCGAGCGCCTCGCCGGGCTCGATGCGAGTCGCGAGCGTCTCCGCCTTGATCCACTCCTCGTGCACCAGGACGTCCTGGTACGCCGCCGGGAGCGTCAGGACGATCCGGTCCGTCAACTCGAGGCCCGTCTCCTTGCGCAGCCGCTGAATCGTGTGAATGAGATCGAGAACGCGGCCCTCGAGCTCGAGCTCTTCGTCGAGGCGCGTATCGACCGCGACGACGTAGTCCGTCTCGTGCGCGACCGCCCACCCGTCCCGTGGCGTGTACTCGACCGCGAACTCGCCCGGCCCGAGGACGAAGCCGCCGGCGCGAAGGCTGCCGTTGTGCACCTCGAAGTTCCCCTCGGCGAGGAGTCGGCTGAGCTCGGGGACGTTCGAGCCGAGACGCGGGCCGACGACGTCGAGTCGCGGGGTCGCGCGGATGTGCGCGACCTCGAGGGGGTTCTCGGCGATCGCGACCTCCTTGACCCGCAGCTCGCCCGCGAGCTCCTCCACCTGGCGCGACACGAGCGTCCGCTTCCTTGGCTCCGACGTGGCGACGACGAGCCGGCGAAGCGGCTGGCGCAGCTTCATCCCTGCCTTCTGCCGCGCGGCGTGTGCCAGCTCGACGACGCGCCGTGCCTCGGCCACCTCGACGAGCAGCGTGTCGTCGCGCAGCGCATCGACCTGCTCCGGCCAGCCGGCGAGGAACACGCTCGCGGGGGCGTCGCCGTCTGCCTCGGCCACGAGATTGAGCCACAGATGCTCCGTGAGGAACGGCATGACGGGGGCCACCGCTCGGAGCGCCTGCACGAGCGCGTACCAGAGCGTGCGGAACGCGAATTCCTCCCCGCGCCAGAAACGCGGACGGCTGCGGCGGATGTACCAGTTGGAGAGATCGTCCATGAACGCCTCGAATGCGCGGATGACGTCCACCGTCATGAACGACTCGTAGGCCGTCGTCACCTCGTTCGTGAACTGCTGGACGCGCGCCAGGAGCCAGCGATCGAGGGCGCGTGTACCCGCGCTGAGCGGCGGGCCCTCCTCGAGATCGCGAAGCTCTGGACGGAAGTCCTCGATCGCTGCGTAGGTGATGAAGAACGAGACGGAGTTCCAGAAGGTGAGGAGCTTGCGCTTGATCTCGTGTGCGGGCCCGTAGCCGAAGAGGAGGTTGCGGTCGGGTGGCTGCTGGCAGTACTGCCAGCGCATGACATCTGCGCCCATCCGCTCGAACGCCTCCTCGGCCGGGATGAGGTTGCCCCACGAGCCGTGCATCTCGCGTCCGTGCTCGTCGAGCATCTTCTCGTAGCCGAGCACGTTCCGAAACGGGGCCTTACCGGTGATGACGACCGACATGAAGAGCTGCGAGTAGAACCAGAGGCGGATCTGCTCGCGCATCTCCGAGACCCAGTCCGCGGGATACCACTCCTCCCAATACGCGTGGTCCGGAAGATCCGCCGTCGTGAGGCCGCGAGCGGCACCCGTCCCGTATCCCTCGGGGACCCACTCGGAGCTCTGCCAGCCGAGCGTCGAGAAGGGGACGATCCCGGCGTCGAGCCAAACGTCACCGACCTCCTTGATCCGCGCGACGTGCTCCCCGCACTGCTCGCAGGCGATCACGATCGTGTCGATCCACGGCCGGCGCAGCTCGGGGAGGTCTTCGTCGCGCACGGCGACCGTCGAGCGCTCGAGCAGCTCAGCCTTCGACCCGACGACGTTCACGTGGCCGCAATCGCAGGGGTAGAAGGGCAGCGGGAGCCCGTAGTAGCGGCGGCGCGAGATGTTCCAGTCCCCCATGTTCACGAGCCAGTCGTCCATGCGCTTGCCCATGTAGTCGGGCGTCCAGTGCACCTCGCGGTTCGCGGCGCGCATGGGGTCGCGCAGATCGCGAACGGAGATGAACCAGTCGTCCGCGATCCGGAAGATCAACGGCGTATGACAACGCCAGCATTCGGGGTAGCGATGCTCGTGGAGGCCGGCCTCGACCAGCCGTCCCTTCTCCTCGAGGTTCCCGATGATCTGCTCGGCCGCCTCGGCGGTCGAGATGCCGTGGAGCCAGCCGTAGTCGTCGTAGAAGCGGCCCGACTCGTCGACCGGCATCAGGACCGGAAGATCATGGACGCGCGAGAGCTCGAAGTCTTCCGTGCCGGCGCCGGGGGCGATGTGGACGACGCCCGTCCCCTCGTCCAGCGCGACCTCGTCCCAGGGAATCACGCGATGCTCGACCCCGGCCCCGGGCGCAAGATCGTCGAACGGCCCCTCGTACTGCCAGCCCACGAGCTCGGAGCCCTTCAGCACCTCGTCGAAGCTCTCGTCCGGATAGCGCGGCGCCGCTAGCCACTCACCGTTCAGACGACGTCCATAGTCGGCCTCGGGATTGACCGCGGCGGCGACGTTCGCAGGGAGCGTCCAGGGCGTCGTCGTCCAGACGACGAGCGATTCGCCCGGCCGGTCGAGAAGCGGTAGACGGACGAACAGCGACGGGTCGGAGCGCTCGACGTAGCTGCCGGCAAGCTCGTGCGCGGAGATCGACGTGCCGCAGCGGGGGCACCATTCGGTGGAGCGGTGGCCGAGGTAGAGCCAGTCTCGCTCGTTGACGATCTGGAGGAAGCGCCAGATGTACTCGATATTGGTGTCGCTGAAGGTGAAGTAGTCCTTGCCCCAGTCCATCCACTGCCCCAGGCGGATGGAGCCGCGCGTGAGGTCCTCGGCAGACTTGACGACGACCTCCCGGCAGCGGCGCGCGAACTCTTCGAGCCCGTACTCCTCGATCTCGCGCTTCGAGTTCAGCCCGAGCTCCCTCTCGACGCCGACCTCGATCCACAGGCCCTGGCAGTCGAAGCCGTTCTGGTAGCGCTGGTCGAAGCCGCGGAGTGCCTTGTAGCGCTGGAAAACGTCCTTGAGCGCGCGGCCCCACGCGGTGTGTACGCCGAGGGTCTTGTTGGCGGTCACCGGGCCGTCGAAGAAGCTCCACACCGGCCCGCCGCGGTTCAGCTCCCGGACCTGGTCGAAGATCCGCTGTTCCTCCCACCAGGAAAGGATTTCCTTCTCGAGTGCAGGGTGATCCGGGACCTGGGGCAGGCGGCTGAACATGCCCAGGTCAGTCTACGGCTCGCCCCCGGCTAGAACTGCTGCGCGCGGGTGAGTCTCGGCGCGCTAGTGCGCGGCCTGGTCGCGATCGTCGAGGAAGGCGTCGAACGCGGCGTGCTTCGCCAGGTAAGCCTCGACGTCGGTGATTCCCTGCGTGACGAAGTCCTCGAGCCAGCTGTCGGCGAGGACATCTGCGATCCGGTGTGCGCCACGCTCCACCCGACCCGTATCGGCACGAGCGGCGGAAACTGAATGGGCCGGTCGGCCTACCTATTCCGGGGTGGTCGCTTTCGCCCCCGCAAGCCACCTCTTGAGGGCAAGCACGGTGTTCGGAAAGGCGAACTCCTCCTCGTCGGGGAGTTCGTCGGGATCGAACCACTCGAGGGAGGCGACGTCGTCGGCCGGCGAGGGATCGCCCGCCACGATCCGCGCCGTCCAGTAGAGGTTCACGGTGCGGATCCCGTCGTCGCCGTAGTGGTCGGCGAAGCCACCGAGGAACTCCGTCGTCTCGATCTCGACGCCCGCCTCCTCGTCTATCTCGCGGTGAACGGTCGTGACGGGATCCTCGCCCTCCTCGATGAAACCGCCGGGAAGGTCCCATTTGCCCGCGCCCGGATCTCCGGCGCGGCGCGCGAGCAGGACGCGGCCGTCATCGTCGACGAGGATCGCGCTCCCGGTCGGCGCAGGATTGGCGTATACGACGCGGCCGCAGGAGCGGCACTTCGCCTCTTTCCCGTCGATGTCGAGCCGGCCGGCGCACCGCGGGCAGTGCTTCCAGCCTGCGAAGAAGGGGCTCGGCTTCATAGGATCGCACCGTACCCATGACCGAGTCGCCCGAACCGACCAGGGAAGAAGAGGACGCGCCCCTCGAGCGACGCCAGGACGAGGACGCGCAGCGCGGTCCCGCGCACGAAGATCCCGAGCGCGTCATCGACCCCGATCCCGACGCCCCTTAGGCCGAGAGCTCGACGAGGACGGCGTCGGAGAGGCGGGGCCAGGCGTGGCGGGCCCAGTCGCCGAAGTCGAGGTCGGTGAGGCAGGCGCAGGCCGCGTCGGCGACCGGGTCGACCCAGAGGAACGTGCCCGAGCGGCCGAAGTGCCCGAACGTCGCCGGCGAATTGTGCGTGCCGGTCCAGTGCGGCGACTTGTCGTCACGGAGCTCGAAGCCGAGACCCCAGTCGTTCTGGCCTTGCCGCCCGAACCCCGGCAGGACGCCGCTCAAGCCCGGGAACGCCACGCTCCTCGCCTCGGCGAGCGTCTCCGGGGCGATGACCGTCGGGCGCAGGAGCTCGCGCCCGAGGAGCGCGAGGTCACGCACTGGCCCGAACGCGCCCGACGCCGGCGATCCTTCCAACCGCGTGCCCGCCATCCCCAGAGGCGCGAGCACGCCACCGAGGTACTCGGCGAGGGGCATCTCCGCGCGCTCCGTGAGCAGCGCCCCGAGCACCTCGAACCCGGTGTTCGAGTAGATGCGCCGCTCCCCAGGGCGCGAGATGGAACGGTCTCCGTCGAGCGGCAATCCGGACGCGTGCGCGAGCAGGTGCCGGACCGTCGCGCCGGGAGGGCCGGCCGCCTCGTCGAGGTCGACGATGCCCTCCTCGGCCGCCACGAGCACCGCGAGCGCCGTGAGGAGCTTCGTCACCGACGCCCACGGAAACGCGCGCCCGTCGTCTCCGCTCGAAGCGACCACTTCCCCGCCCGACACGACCGCGACCGCGACGTTGTCCACGGGCCACGCCTCCACCTGTTCGAGAGCGCGCAAGGCGGCGATACTAGTGCGCCCGTGGAACGGCGCCTCGTCTCCTCAGGCTCCCCGTACGAGCCCGTCGTCGGTTACTCGCGCGCCGTGCGCGTCGGCCCCCACGTGTTCGTGGCCGGAACGGCGCCGATCATGCCCGACGGGGCCGAACCGCCGGCCGACTCCTACGGCCAGGCGAAGCGCTGCTTCGAGATCATCCTCGCCGCCCTCGAGGAAGCGGGCGCGCGGGCCGAGCACGTCGTGCGCACGCGCGTCTTCCTGACGGACGCCGAGCACTTCGACGGGGCCGCCCGCGCCCACGGCGAGGTGTTTTCTTCCATTCGCCCTGTAAATGCGATGATTGTCGTCCGCGGGTTCGTAGACCCGCGCTGGCTCGTCGAAATCGAGGTCGACGCGGTGGTGAACGAGGAATGAAGCAGATCTATCCCGCCTCGATCACGGGGAAGGGGTTCGCGGCGGGCGGCAGCGTGCTCGACCACAAGTTCGGCGCGACCGACCCTTTCACCCTCGGCGTCGAGGAGGAGTACATGCTCCTCGACCCGACGACCTTCGACCTCGTCCAGCACGTCGACACGGTGCTGACCGCCGTCCAGGAAGGCGAGTTCGTCGAGCGCATCGGCCCCGAGCTCATGCAGTCGGTCCTCGAGATCTCGACGCCCGTCTGCCACACCGCCGCCGACGTCGACACCGAGCTCCGCAGGCTCCGGACGTACGTGACCGACGTCGCCCGCGGGCAGAACCTGCGCGTCGGCTCGGCCGGCACGCATCCCTTCAGCCTCTTCGAGCGCCAGCGCATCACCGCTCGCGACCGCTACCGCAACCTCGTCGACCAGCTCCAGTACGTCGCGCGCCGCGAGCTCATCTTCGGCCTGCACATCCACTGCGCCGTGGACGACGCCGACAAGGCGATCGCGATCATCGGCGCCCTGCTCGTCCACCTTCCCGAGCTCCTCGCACTGTCTGCCAACTCGCCCTTCTGGCGCGGCGAGATCACAGGGCTCTCCTCCAGCAGACAGATGGTGTTCGCCGCCTTCCCGCGCTCCGGCCCGCCGCCGCGCTTCCGCGACTACGCGGACTACGCCGAGGTGGTCGGCCAGCTCGAGAAGACCGGCTGCATCGCGGACTACACCCACATCTGGTGGGACATCCGCCCGCACGCCCGCTTCGGCACGATCGAGATGCGGGTCATGGACGCCGTCACGCGGGTGGAGGACACGGTCGCCCTCGCCGCGTACGTGCAGGCGCTCGTCAAGTACTACTCGGAGCGCTACGACGCCGACGGCGAGCTAGCGAGCTACCACCGCATCCTCACGACCGAGAACAAGTGGCTCGCGGCCCGCTACGGGCTCGAGGCGCCCGTGATGGACCTGTGGACCGGGCGGCGCAACCGCGTTCCGGTCGCGCAGCTCATCCGGCGAACGCTTCGCGAGATCGAGCCGCACGCCCGCGAGCTCGGCTCCGACCGCGAGCTCGAGGGGATCCGCAACATTCTCTCCATAGGGAACGGCGCCGACCGGCAGCTGCGCGTCTTCAACGCGAACCGGGACATCGTCGAGGTGAGCCGTGAGATCGCGGAGGCGACCGAAGCAGCCCTGGTGCCCGCTTGATCGCAGCGGGCGAGCGTGCGCCCGACGCGCGCGTCTGGCTCACGCCGCAGGAGTCCGTCACGCTCTCAGAGCTCTGGGACGAGTCGGCGCTTCTCCTTCTCTTCTACCTCTTCGACTGGTCGAGCACCTGAACGGACGAGATGACGCTCCTGCGTGACAGGAGGTCGGAGTTCGAGGCCGCCGGCGTGAGGGCGTACGGAATCTCCCGCGACAGCGCCTGGTCGCACATCGCCTGGTCACAGGCGCTCGACCTCGACGTCCCGCTCCTGTCCGACTGGAACGCCGAGGCCGTAGGCGGCTTCGACATAGCGACGGAGCATCGCGGGATGCGCGACGTGGCGGAGCGAAGCGCCTTCCTGCTCGACCGAGACGGCATCATCCGCGAGGCATGGCGCTACGAGACCGGGCAGCTGCCCGACTTCGACGAGCTACTCGCGGCCGCCCGGGCGCTCTAGGCACCGGCGGAGTCGTGCTGCTGTACGCGGCTGCAGCCGTGGTCGCGACGCTGTCCGCGCTCGGGTCCTTCAGCAGCCACTTCATCGTCGCCGATGCGCCCTCCGGTGAGGGCGAGGCGGCGGCGGGCGACCACCTCCAGACCGTCTACCGGTTCTGGCTCGTCGGCCACCAGCTCGAACGGCTGGCGGCGCCTTGGAAGGACCCGTACAGCTTCCAGCCGCTCGTCGAGCCTCAGACGTCACTGCTCGGCTGGCCGTTCGGGCTTCCGTTCTGGCCCACCGAGGCGGCGTTCGGGCCGGTCGTCGCGTGGAACCTCCTGCTGCTCGCAACGATCGTCGTGGCGGGTCTTCTCACGTTCGCCTGGCTGCGCGCACTCGGGCTGCCCTGGGCCCCCGCCGCCCTCGGCGGGGTCGTGTTCGCCATCGCGCCGTATCGGCTCGAGCAGACCGGTGGCCATCTGCTCGGGTGGATCTCCCTCTTCCTTCCGCTCGCCCTCCTCGCGATCGAGCGCTCGCGTGTCGCGGAATCGAGGCGTGGGGCCCACGCCTGGGGCGCGGTCGCGGCGTTGTCGCTCGCTACGGTTCCGCTCTCCGGCCAGCTACACCTCGCGCTCGGCGCCGTGCCGCTCGTGCTTGCCTATGCGGCTGTTCGCTACCGCCCCGTCGCGGCGGCGTGGTGCGCAGGCGGAGCGCTCGCCGTCGTCCTGCTCAGTGTGCTGATCCGCTACACGGTCATCGCCGGCTCCGCGGAGGGCGACGGCCGCTCGCTCGCCGAGGTCGGCGAGTACTCCGCCGAGTGGAGCGATTTCCTCAGCCGCCGCGTCCTGGGAGGCATGGAGGAGTTCGTGTTCCTGGGCTGGCTGACGCCGGTCCTCGCGCTCGTCGGCCTCGTCGTGCTGTGGCGCCGGTCGCGCGCCCTGGCGCTTCTGCTCGGCGTGGTCGCGGTCGTTCCGGTGGTTCTCGCATTCGGAACGAACCTCCCGATCTACTCGCCGCTCTGGCACGCGTTCCCGCCGCTGCAGTTCCCGCGCGTGCCCGAGCGTCTCCTCCCGCTCGCGGACCTCGCGCTCGCAGCGCTCGTCGCGTTCGCCGCCGCCGGTCTCGCAGCGCGTGCGCGTGGCGCGGCGGCTGTCTCAGCCGCACTGCTCGTCCTCGTGACTGCCGATCTCGCCGTACAGCCCTTCGAGGCCGCGGCCGCCGATCCGGGCAACGCCGCCTATCGGGCGCTTGCGGATGCTCCGCCGGGCCGCGTTCTCGAGCTTCCCCTCGTCGAGCCGGGCGTCCACTTCGGGAGCGTGTACGACTACTACGCGCTCCAGGCCCCGCGCGAGCGGCTGAGCGGGTACTCGACGATCGCGCCGAAGAGCGCGGTCGATTTCTACTTCCGGTTGAACCGCCTGTCCTGCGGCGTGTGGCTGCCGGGCGACCGCGAGGAGATCGACAGGCTCGGTGTGCGCGAGGTCGTCTTCCACCGCGGGCTCTATCGCCAGCACTACTTGCCCGGAACCTGGTTCGCATGGCGCGGCCTGCAGGAGCAGGGCTACCGGCCCGCGGCCGGAGACGACACGGTCAGGTTCTTCAGCGGAAGCGGTGCCATAGCCCCGCCGCCGGTCCCCGAGCCTTCGGCCGACCGCCCGGTGCTGTGCGAGGGGTGGCGCGATCGCACGATGGTCGAACGCGAAGCGTCGTTATGGATCAACGGCGGCGGAACGCTCGAGCTGCATGTGCGCGCTGCCGGCCGGACAACCACACGGGTGTGGGTCGACGGCCGCCCTCAGGATGACGTGGAGGTCGCGGGTACGGGCACCTTCACCGTTCCGCTCGGCGTCGAGCGCTGGCACTCGGTCGCCCTCGAGGTTCCGCGCCTGTTCAGGACGAAGCCGCCGAGCGGGCTTCGCCTCGTGCAGCTCGTCGTGAGGCCGGTGGACTAGAGGAGGACGAAGTCGAAGCGAGCGTTGCCGCCGCCCGCCCGGTTCATCAGGAGCGCGGGGTCGAAGATGCCGTCGCTCTCGTTGCCCGGCTCGTTGGGAAAGTAGAGCTGCGTCGTCAGGACCTCCCCGCCTTCGCGCTGAGCCTTGACGTGGATGTGGCGCGTGCGGCCGGTGTAGAGCCCGGGCAGGATCGTATCGAGGCGGTAGGCGCCGTTCGCATCGGAGAACTGGTGCCCGCGCAGCCGGAAACCGTCGTTGTCGTACTCACCGGAGTCGTCCGCGTGCCAGAAATCGAGGAGCGCGCCCGCCAGCGGCGTGCAGTCAGTCGCGAGCACGGCGCCGGTCAGGAGCAACGGCGTGCCGTCGACTCCGTTCTCGCGAAGCGAGGTCCGCTCCGGCGAGTTCGGGGTGAAGAACGGGCCTTCCGTTTGCTCGGGCGTCGGGTCGTCGCCGTCGTCGCACGCCGGCGTCGGCGCGAGCGTGGTCGTCGGCGCGGTCGTGGCTTCCGTCGTCGCTGCGGACGTCGTCGGGGTTGCTTCACTCGCATCGTCTCCGCCGCAGGCGGCGAGCACGAACGGCACCGGGAGCGCGAGACCGAGCTCGAGCAGGCGCCTCCGGGTCAGCTCGACGTCGCTCACCAGGCGAGTCCTAGCAAAATGCTCGTTCAGCCCGCGCTGATCAGGAGGACGCCGGCGAGCGCGGCGATCACGCCGAGCTGCTGCGGCCGTGCGATCCGCTCGCCGAGGAGCATCCGCGCGAGCAGCACCGTCGTGACCGGGTAGAGCGAGGCGAGGACGGAGACGACACTGACGAGCCCGCGCGTGGAGGCGAGCGCGAACAGCGCGTTCGCCGACATGTCGAGGGCGCCGATTGCGATCATCGGCGCAGCGTTCCTCCGTCCCACCCGAAACGACGGGCGCACGAACACCGCGACGAGCAGGACGAGCGCGACGCAAACGCTCCGCTGAATCAAGAGCGCCCACGGCACCCCTCCCTCGCTCGCGGCGTCCAGCGCGAGCAGAAAGCAGCCAATTCCGACCGCCGCGACCAGGGCGACGCCGACGCCGGCGGCGACCTGCCCCCTAACCTCCTCGCCCGTCTTCTGCCGCGCGGCGAGGACGACGCCGCCGAGCGCGACCGCCAGGCCGATTCCCTGCACGGTCGTGGGGCGCTCGCCCGTCGCGACCCCGGCGACGACCGGGATCACCGCACCCGTCGCGGTGATCGGCGCGACGATGCTCATCGAGCCGACGGCCAGGCCGCGGTAGAGCGCGCCGATGCCGACGGCGCCCGCGAAGCCGGCGAGCACCGCGTAGCCGACGTAGCGCGTCTCGGGCGGGCTCTCGCCCGTTCCGAGCACCACCGCCGCGACCAGCACGAGCCCCGTGAACTGCCCCACGAAGACGACGACGATCGTCGCGGCGACGCGGCTCTTCAGTCCTCCGAGGTAGTCGGCGGCCCCCCAAGCGATCGCAGCGCCGAGGGCGAGTGCGACGGCGATCACGGGCGCTCGCCGGCGCTATGCGCCTTGCCGCTCGACCTTGTCGGGTAGGAGCAGCGCCGCCCCAAGACCGATGAGCCCGATCACTGCGAGGACGATCATCGCCAGCGAGTACGACCGGTTTCCGGAGGCCAGGTTAGACACCAGGATCGTCCCGGCGATCGCGGTGCCGAAGGACGAGCCCAGGTTGGAGATGCTGCGCGACAGGCCCGAGATCTCGCCCTGCAGCTTCTCCGGGAAGCTCGACTGAACGACGTTCACCGACGGGGTCAGCATGACGCCCAAGCCGAGGCCGACGAGGAAAAGTCCCGGCACAAACGCGACCACGTTGTCCCAGCCCCTGACGAGGCCGATCAGGATGCCGATGCCGACGACCGTCATGACGAACCCCGCCTCGATCAAGGTCTTCTGCGCGTACCTCTTCGCAAATCGCTCCGCACCGAACGAGGAGAGAAGAACGCCGACCGTCGCCGCCGTGAAGACGAGGCCGGTCTCGATCGCGTTGTAGCCGCGAACGGTTTGGAGATAGACAGCGACGACGAACGACACGCCCATGAGGAGCAGCCACTGAACGTTCTGCGTGACCAGACCGAGGTTGGAGATGCGATTCCGAAACAGCCCGGTCGAGAGGAGCGGTTCCTTCCCCGCACGCTCGCGGGAGCGGATGTAGAGGAAGAACCCCAGCAGGAAGACGGCCCCGACGATCATCAACACGGCCATGAGCGCCAGGTTGCTGTCGGCGAAGAGGATCCCCACCACGAAGAAGAACATCCCGACGGCGGACAAGACCGCTCCGACCAGGTCGAACGGCCGTCTGGGGTCCGGGGCAACCGGATCGACCATCCGGCGGCTGAGCAGGATGATCGCCGCGACCACGGCGGCTTGAAACAGGAAGGCGACCCGCCAGCTGATCGCCGTCGTGATGAGACCCCCGATGAGAGGTCCCGCCGCGGCGCCGACGCCTCCCAGCCCGCTGATCACGCCGAATGCGCGCGCACGCGACGTGAGATCGCTGAACGCCATCGTCGTGAGGATGTAGACGGGCGGGATCAGCAAGGCCGTCCCCACGCCTTCGAAAACCGAGTTGCCGAGGATCAGCACGCCGAGACCCGGGGAAACGGCACTCAGGAGGGCACCGATCCCGTAGAGCACGAGACCGATCATGAAGCAGCGCTTGCGGCCCCAGCGGTCCGTCAACTTGCTGCCGGGGATCATGAGAATCGCCATGATCAGCAAGAACAGCGTGATCGCGAGCTGCACACCCTGGACCGTCGTGTCGAGGTCCTCGCTGATGTCGTTGATCATCACGTTCATGTTCGAGCCCGCGAAGCTGCAGATGAACTGAGCGAGAGCAAGCGGGAGGAGGAAGCTCCGCCGGGCCGCGCCGACGAGCTCCGGCGTCGCCACCGGCGGTTGCTCGCTCACGGTGCCACCGCCTCGGCCTCCGCCGCCGCGATGGCTGCCGCCGCGCCGATGAGCGTGAGATGACTGAACGCTTGGGGAAAGTTTCCCACCTGTCGCTGGCGCTTCACGTCGTACTCCTCGGCCAGCAGGCCGAGGTCGTTGGCCAATCCGATCAGCCGCTCGAACAGAGCGCGAGCGTCTTCGAGACGGCCGTTACGTGCGAGCGCGTTGACCAGCCAGAACGAGCAGGCGAGAAACTGCCCCTCGTCACCCGACAACCCGTCGTCGGTGTCGGCGGTCGAGTAGCGAGAGACGAATCCGTCTCGCCCGAGGTCCTGCCAGATCGCATCGATCGTCCCCGTGACTCGCTCGTCGCTACCCGGCAGGAATCCCACGAGCGGAATGTTGAGGACGCTGGCGTCCAGCTCCTTGGAGCCGTAGTACTGGGTGAACGTGCGGCGCTCCCGGTCGTAGCCATGCTCGCAAACCTCTTGGTGGATCTCGTCACGAATCTTCCTCCAGCGCTCCAGGGGCGCCTCCAGACCGAACTGCTCGGCGACCCGAACGGCGCGGTCGAACACCACCCAGGCCATCACCTTGGAGTAGGTGTAGTGCCGGCGCGGCCCTCTCGACTCCCAGATACCGTCGTCAGGCTCGCGCCAAATAGTCTCGACGTACTCGACCGCCGTCCGCCAGCGCGGCCAGATCCACTCCTCGATCCTGCCCAGGACCGTCGTCCCGAGAAAGGCGACTCCGAGGACCTCGCCGTAGACATCCAGCTGGAACTGTTCGGACGCCGCGTTTCCGATGCGAACCGGTTTCGAGCCCTCGTACCCCGGGAGCTCGTCGAGCTCGAACTCTGTCAAGCGGCGCTCGCCGGCTATTCCGTACATGATCTGAATCTTCGCCGGGTCGCCGGTGCCGACTCGGAGCAGGTAGTCCCGAAATCCGAGCGCCTCTTCCGTATAGCCCGCGATGAGAAGCGCCTCGAGGGCGAGCACCGAGTCGCGTAGCCAGCAGTAGCGGTAGTCCCAGTTCCGCTCGCCGCCGATGTCCTCCGGCAAAGACGTCGTCGGCGCCGCAATGACGGCGCCGGTCGTCTCGAACGTCATCGCCTTGAGCACGATCAGCGACGTCATCACCTCGTCGCGATACGCGCCCTGATACGTGCAGCGTGCGCTCCACTCCCGCCACCACGCCTCGGTCCGGGCGAGCGCCGACTCGGCGTCCTCGACGGAAGGCGTCTCCTCGTACGAGAGATGCCATGTAAGGGTGAGCCGTTCACGGGCGCCCTCGAGGGCGACGAACTCCGACAGCACCGTTCCGTTCTCCACCTGGAGCGGCAGCGAGGCGCTGAGACGGAACGCGTCGGGGCCGGCGGTGGCGACGACGCCGTCCGGTGCAGACTCGATCCAGGGGATGATCGACGCGTAGTCCGGGCGAAGCGCGAGCTCCATGCGCATCGGAACCCGACCTCTCAGTCCCTCGACAATCCGCATGACACGCGGGGGGCCATCTGTCCCTCGCCGAGGCATGAAGTCGGTCACACGGACCGCACCGTCGGCCGTCTCGAACTCGGTCTCGAGCACGAGCGTCCCGGGCCGGTAGCGCCGCCCACTCGAGCGCGACTCACCGGCCGGAGCGATCAGCCAGCGCCCATGTCTCTCGTCGCCGAGCAAGGCGGAAAAACACGACGGGGAATCGAATCGCGGGAGGCACAGCCAGTCCACCGCCCCGTTTCGCCCGACGAGCGCCGCAGCCTGCATATCGCCGATCAGGCCGTAATCCTCGATCAGCAACGCGCTCGACCCCCTCGCCTACATGCCCATGGCGTGGTAGCCCGAGTCCACGTACAGGATCGTGCCCGTGACGTTGCGCGCCTCGTCGGAGAGCAGGTAGGCGGCGGCGGCGCCGACGTCGTCGGCGTCGATGTGGCGGTGCAGCGGCGCCCGCTCCTCCACGATCGCCTCCATCGTCGGAAAGCCGGCGATGGAGCGGGCGGCGAGCGTGCGCACGGGTCCCGCGGATACGGCGTTCACGCGGATGTTCTTCTGCCCGAGATCCCACGCCAGGTAGCGCATCGACGCGTCGAGCGCCGCCTTGGCGACGCCCATGACGTTGTAGTGGGGGACGGCGCGCTCGCCGCCGAGGTAGGTCATCGTCATGATCGAGCCGCCGCCCGCTGCCTCCATCAGCGGCTCCGCGGCGCGCGCGCACGCGACGAGCGAGTACGCGCTGACGTCGAGAGCGAGCCAGAAGCTGTCGCGCGACGTGTCGGTGAAGCGCCCCTCGAGGTCGCGGGCGTCCGCGAAGGCGACCGAGTGGACGAGGATGTCGAGCTCGCCGCCGAACGCGTCCCCGGTCTCCTGGAAGACGCGCGCCACGTCGTCGTCGGAGCGCACGTCGCAGGCGGTGACGAGCGGGCTCGAGACGGACTCGGCGAGCTCGCGCACGTTCTTCTCGATGCGCTCGCCCTGGTAGGTGAAGGCGAGGGACGCTCCTCCCTCCGCCAGCTTGCGCGCGATCGCCCAGGCGATCGAGCGGCGGTTGGCGACGCCGAGGACGAGGCCGCGCTTGCCTTCGAACTGGGCCATCGCGGGGCAGTCTAAGCTCGGCTTCGAAATGAAGGTGGCCGTCGTCACGGGGGGATCGAGCGGCATCGGCGAGGCGATCGCCCGTGCACTCACGCGCCGAGGCTGGCGCTGCGTGCTCCTCGCCCGCGGCCGCGAGCGACTCGAGCGGGTCGCGGCCGAGCTCGGCGCCGACTTCGAGCAGTGCGACGTCTCCGACCGCGAACAGGTCGAGAAGATCGCGCGCTGGGTCGCGGAGACGCATGCCGCCGTGCAACCTGCTCGTGAACAACGCCGGCGTCTCGGAGCGGCGCGACTTCCTCGAGCTCCCGCCGGAGCGGATCGAGGAGGTCATGCGGATCAACTACCTCGGCAGCGTCTGGTGCGTGCGCGCCTTTCTGCCGCTGCTCGAAGCGAGTGCGCCCTCGAACGTCGTCAACATCGTCTCGGTCGCGGGAACGATCGCGTACGGCTCCGGCGGCGCCTATTCGGCGTCGAAACACGCACAGCTCGCGTTCTCGAGGCGGATCGGCGTCGAGCTCGCACCGCGTGGCATCCGCGTGCACACGATCAACCCTGGACCGGTGCCGACCGTGAGCTTTCCGCAGGGACGGCTTCTGCGCCATCCGCTCGCACGCCACTGGGTCGCGACGGCCGACGACATCGCCGCCGCGACGATTCGCGCGGTTGAGCGTGGGCGCGCGGAGATCATCCGCCCCCGTTCCCTACGCGTCGTCTCCGTCGCGCAGAGCCTCGCGCCGGGGACGATGGCTCGCGTCCTCGCACGCTTCGGCCGGCGCCGCTAGCTACGAATCGAAGAGGCGGGCCACGCGCAGGCCCGCGAGCCCGAGCGCGCCGCCCGCCACGGCGTCGAGCACGTAGTGGTTCGCCGTCGCGAAGACGACGGCGGCGACGATCGGTGGATAGGCGAGAGCGAGCGTGCGTGCGAGGGCGCTCTCGCTCGTCGCGGCGATTCCCGCCGCCGTCACGACCGCGTAGGCGACGTGGATGCTCGGCATCGCGGCGATGGGGTCGTAGAGCTGCGCGACGAGACCGCGGTCGAGGTCGATGCCGCTGACCTCCTCGATCGTGTCGACGAACTCGTCGAGCGTCCTCGGCGGCGCCACCGGGAAGAAGAGGAAGACCGGTTGCGCTCCGAGCGTCGTCAGGACGGCCGCACGCCGCAAGCCGTGGAAATCCGGATGCCGCGCCCGGAAGAGGCGGATCAGCCAACCCACCGTCAGTCCCACGTTGAGCGTGACGTAGGCGACGTTCAGGACGGCGATCAGCCGTCGCTGCGGCAGGAGGAGAGCCTGGAGCCGCGGCTCCACGTGGATCCCGAGGCGGCGCTCGAGGGCCACGATCCGGCGGGCGTTCCGGGCCGCCTGGGCCCGGCCCCGCTCGTTGACGACCGCACGGCGCACCAGCAGATAGGCGGCGTAGACGCCCAGCCCCAGAGCCACATCCCGTCGCGTGGAGAAGCGGCGAGCCCCCCTGCTCGAAGACGCCATGGCGGGCAATACTTACTCACCATGCGGGTTTGGCGGCGCCGGCTGCTCAGACTGCTCCTTGGCACCGCCGCGACGGTTGCGTTCCTCGTGCTGTTCCTTCGCGAGGTCGACCTCGGCGAGGCATGGAGCGAAATCACGGCTCTGCCGCCGTGGACGATCTTCGCCTCGCTCGGGCTGATCGCCGTCAACGTCTGCTTCATGACCCTGCGCTGGCGCTACCTCCTGCGGGGAGCCGGCTATACGTGCGCCGTGCGGAAGCTTTTCGCCACGATCGCCGTCGGCCGGGGCGCGAACAACATCCTCCCCGCGCGAGGTCGGTGACCTCCTGCGCATCGAGTCGATGCGAGAGCGGCAGATTCCGGCGTTCGTCACGGCGGGGACATTGTTCGCCGAGCGTCTCCTGGACGGCGTCGTCCTGTCCGCGTGGATCCTGCTCGGCGCCCTCCTGATCGGGCAAGGCGGCGCGATGCTCCTGACCGGGATCGCGCTCTCGGCCGGGTCTGTGCTCGGAGTCTTCCTCGTGGCGCTGGCGGCGCGAGACACGGAGCGAACCGAGCGGTTCGTCTGGCGCGCGACGCGCAGGCTCCCAGAACGCTGGCACCGGCGCGTGACGCGGGCGGCGGCGCACTTCGTCGACGGTCTCGGCGCGTTCCGCGGAGGCATGCGCGTGCTCATCTTCGCGACCTCCGTCGCCATGTGGCTCGCGGACGTGGCGATGTACTACGTCGTCGGGGAGGCTTTCGACCTCGACCTCGACGTCGGCGCCTACTTCCTGCTCGAGGGAATCGGCAACCTCGCGCTCGCCGTGCCCGCGACCGCTGCGGGGATCGGCACGTTCGACTACCTCACGCTGCTCGCCGCCAAGGGGGTCGACATCCCGGAGGCCCAAGCGACCGCATACGTCCTCACCATGCACGCGCTCACCGTCGTGCCGATCACGATTCTCGGAGCGGTCCTCGTCCGCCCCGCCTTCCCCGGTCTCTTTCGGGGCCGCAAGCGCGCCGAGGCGGCCGAGAGCTAGCCTGCGACGCGCGCGCTCTCGTACTCGCGCGCGAGATACGGAAGATGCTCGCGGTCTTGCTCGGCGACGGCGAGCGCCTCGTCGAGTCGCCGCGCGCGGCCGCCCGCGTCCTCGAGCTCGGGGTCGATCGGCCTTCCCGTCTCCCTCGCGCGCGCAACGGCGTCGGCGAGGTCCGCGGCCGACGGCGTTCTCGCCGGCCATGAGCTCCGCCGCGACGACCTGTCCGGCCGTGAGCGGCATGGAGGCGCGGAGCACCTCGAGGATCCCCTCCTCGACGTTCTCCTGAGGCGGCGGCTGGAAGTCGCCCACCGAGACGAATACGCGGGTGCGGCCGCGGACGAGGGGGTCGTAGGCGATCGCAAGCGGCAGCACCGCGCGTGGGCGGGCCCGGCGGATGAGCGCGTCGACACCGCGCCGCAGCGGCCCGATCTCCCCGTCCGGAGAGGGACGGCCTTCCGGAAAGACGACGAGGCTGCGGCCCGCGCGCACGAGCTCGACGAGGAAGCGGAAGTCGCGTGCGGCGTCTCCCGCGCGCCGAGCCCAGAGATCCCCGGCCGTGCCCTCCGCCACTTCACCGCGGGAGACGGGCCGGAAGAGGACGTCCGCGTACTCGCCTCGGAGGACGTCCGAGGCACGGGCCGGCGCCGGCAGCCCGGCCTCCGCGGCGCGCGCCTGGAGCTCCCCGACGAGCTCGCCCGGGAGAGATTCCTCGAGCCGGGCTGCTGGCCGCACCTCGAGCACCTGCTTGACGAGCGCGAGCCGCGCGCTCCCGATCGGGTGGACGTGAACGAGCGGCAGGCCCGGCCCCACGCCGACCCGGTAGAGGAGCCGCCGGACGCTCGGTGAGAGCCCCTCCGGAAAGCCCGCGAAGAACCCCCGCACGAACATGTCGTCGCGGGCGGCGAACGCCATCCGCTCGCCGACGTTCCGCCACAGGCGCCCCCCGAAGTACAGGACCGGCCCGATCACCGGGACGTCCGTCTCGCGGCGGTGGGTGACGACGATCATCGTCGCCGGCTCGAGCCTGAAACGACGTGGGCCGAGCGTCTGGATCCGGAAGGATGCATGCGAATAGGCCCACATGCCGCACCCGACCGCGTCGTAGAGGAAACGCACGCCGATAGCATGGCGTTGTGGCCCGTCTCGCGCTCGGAGAGTCCGCACCGCCCTTCGACCTCCCGGGTGTCGACGGCAAGACGCATGAGCTCAGCGACTACGAGGGGCAGCCTGTGGCCGTTGTCTTCTCGTGTTGCCACTGCCCTTACGTCGTGGCTTGGGAGGACCGCCTGAACGCCGTCGCGCGCGACTACGCCGGGCGCGCTGGTCTCGTGGTGGTCAACTCGAACGCGGGTTACATCGGCGACTCCTTCGAGGACATGGAACGGCGGTCGAAGGAAAAGGGCTTCGTGTTCCCTTTCGTCTACGACGAGACGCAGGAGACGGCGCGGGACTACACCGCCGCGCGCACTCCCGAGGTCTTCGTGTTCGACGCGTCGCACAGACTCGTGTATCGCGGCGCGCCCGACGCCGATCACCAGGATCCGAGCGAGGACGCGCGCTATCTCCGCGACGCGCTCGACGCCACGTTGAACGGCGGGAAGCCCGGCGCGTCGGAGACTCCGGCCGTCGGCTGCACCATCAAGTGGCGTACCTAGCTCTTTAGCTCCTTCTTCACGAGCTCGAGCGCGTCCTCGCGGGTCGCGATCGTCCCCGCGGCGCGCTCCTCGTCGATCAGGGCGAGCAGGCGGCCCACCTCGGGGCCGGGCGGGACGCCGAGCTCGTCGCCGCGGAGCAGCGGCTCGGCCGGCTCGTCCGCGCGTGCTTTGCGCACCGCGTCGGCCAGCTCGCTCGCGTCGAGGAACGCGAGCGCCTCGAGCGCCCACGGCTCCGTCGCGCGACGAAAGCGGTGCAGCGCGCGCGGCGAGTCGTCTTCGGGCCGGCCGGCTGCGATCATGGTGCGCGCGAAGCGCTTGAGCTCGTTGGAGATCGGAAAGCGCTCGAGCCCGTCTTCGAAGACGAGCGCGAGCCGGAGCGCCGGCGAGGGGTCACCCCCCTCGCGCTCGAGCTTCTCCGTGGAGCCGCCCAGCGGGCCCAGCACGCCGAGCTCCTCGGCCCGGCGAAATCCTTCCGGCGAGAGGCGCTCGAGCTCCCCGAGAATGCGTTCGCCCGCAGGCTTCGTGGCGAGCCCGGCGTGCTCGTGCACGAGACGCTCGGTGCCTTCGTCAAGGCGAAAGCCGAGCTCGTCCTCGAGCCGCACGGCACGCAAGAGCCGCAGCGGATCGTCGACGAAGACCGTCGGCGAGACGGCCCGCAGCACCCGTGCCTCCAGGTCGGCGCGACCGCCATGCGGATCGACGTCTTCGCCGCCGTCGACGGGGCGGGCGATGGCGTTGATCGTGAAATCGCGCGAAGCGAGATCCGCCTCGATCCCGTCTCGTAGCGGAGTGAAGTCGACTGTGCGCCCGGAGCGGAACGCGACGCGCCACGCGCCGTGCCGTTCGGAGAGCGGGAAGACAGCCCCGCCGGCGGCGCGCGCGTACTCGTGCGCCGCGCGTTCGGGATCCGGGCACGCCACGTCCAGGTCGACGACGTCGCGGCCGAGGAGCTCGTCGCGGACCGCACCGCCCACGACGTAGGCCTCCTGACCTTGCACGGCTTTGCGAACGGCCTCATCCATCGACGACCGTCCAGTCAGCGCGCGCCGGGTGGGCGCGGATGCCGCACGTGATCTCGTAGTTGATCGTTCCTAGCTGATGCGCGTGCTCTTCGGCGAAAACGCCGTCCCCGATCAGCGTCACGGGCGCATCCTCTTCGGCGCCGTCAGGGAGCCCGACCGCGAGCGAATCCATCGAGACGGCGAGCACGTGCTGACGCATCCCGCCGACGGCGACCTGGGCGCCGATGAGCCCCCGGCGAAATCCGTCGGCGTATCCCACCGGCACGATCCCGATCCTGGCCTCCTCCTTGGCGACGTAGGCGCGGCCGTACCCCGTGCTGTCCCCCGGCCCGAGCGTCTTCACGAGCGCGACGGCGCTCCGCCACGACAGGACCGGCTCGAGGCCGTGCGCGGCCGGGTCGTCGCCGAAAGGCGAGAGGCCGTAGAGCGCGACGCCGCAGCGCACCGCGTCGAAGCGTGCGTCGGGGAAGGCGAACGTGGCGGCGCTGTTCGCCATGTGCACGGGCACCCCCGGGAACCGCTCGACCACTGTGCGGAAACGCTCGATCTGTTCGCGCGCAAACCCGTGGTCGGCCTCGTCCGCCGTGGCGAAGTGGCTCATGAGCCCGACGACGCCCTCGCCGGTGACCGAAAGCGCATCGTCCACGCTCATGCCCCACCGGCCCATGCCGGTGTCGACCTTGAGGTGGACGGGGACGCCCTCAGGCACCCGGGGCGTCGACAGGCAGAGCTCGAGGCCGGCCTCTCTGGCGAGCTCGTCCTCACCGGGACCCACGGGGCTCATGACGACGATGCGCGCATCGGGTGCCGTCGCGCGCAGGTCTGCGCCCTCCCGGGCCGTCGCGACGCACAGCGCGGCGGCTCCGTCCTCGAGACACGCGCGCGCGACTTCGCGGGCGCCGTGCCCGTACGCGTCCGCCTTCACGACGGCCCACAGCTCGGCGGGCGCGGCGAAGTCGCGCAGGGTGCGAACGTTGCGCCGAAGCGCGCCGAGGTCGATCGTCACTTCCGAGCGATACATCAGGAGGGCCGGGCCGTTCGCCTCACGAGAGCGCCAGGGACAGCGACTCCACTACGTCACTCGCCACCAGGCCGGCGTAGCCGTGTCGCTCGGCCGCCCGGCGCGCGGCGAGGCCGCCGGCCGCCGCACCCGCCGCGGCCGCGAGGGGCGGGTCCATGCCTTTGGAGAGGAACGCCGCGATCACGCCGGTGAGGACGTCGCCAGTGCCCGCGCTGGCCAGGCCTGGATTCCCGAGGTCGCACACGAGGACGCCCCGCCCCGGCGATGCGACCAGGGTGTCCACGCCTTTCAGGAGGACGGTTGCCCCCACGTCGTCGGAGCCTGCCTGCACGGCGTTCAGCCGGTGTGCGTCGACCCATTTCGACTCGCGCCCGAGCAGGCGCGCAAGCTCGCCGGCATGGGGAGTGAGGACCGTGGCGGCGTCGCGGCTGAAGACCCAGTCGAGATTGCCCGCGAGCGCCCACAGCGCGTCGGCGTCGACGACGATCGGCTTGTCGATCCGGTCGAGCAGGAAGCCGACGAGCGCCCGCGTGCCGTCCGTGCGGCCGAGGCCCGGCCCGAGTGCGATCGCACCGGCGCGTTCCGCGGCCTCGAGCACGATGTCGGCGGCATCCACCTTCAGAACCCCGTCCTCGTCGGGGCAGGGGCGCGTGATCACCTCGACGAGCCGCTGCTCGAAGACGATGTTCAGCGACGCCGGCACGCAAGCCGCGACATAGCCTGCTCCGCTCCGCAGCGCCGCCTGCGCGGTGAGCGAGGGCGCTCCTGTCAGCCCCTTCGACCCGCCGACCACGAGCACCGATCCCGCTGTGTACTTGTTGTCGGTCGCGGCCCTCCGCGGAACGACGTCGAGAATCTCCTCCCCGACGCGCGCGTGTTTGGTCTCCGAGCGCGAGAGGCCGATGTCCGCGACCTGGACCTCACCGGCATGGAAGCGTCCGGGCGCGACGGCCAGCCCGATCTTGGCCGCGTGGAACGTCACCGTGCGGGCTGCTCTCACCGCGGGCCCGGCGATCTCGCCAGTCGATGCATCGACCCCGGACGGGACGTCCACTGCCAGAACGGGGGCGGAGACCGCCGCCAGCTCCTCGAGGAGACGCGCCGCGTCGCGCCGCGGCGAGCCGCTGAAGCCCGTGCCGAAGACGGCGTCGATGACGAGGTCGGCCCGGCCTCCGTCCTCCGCGAAGCGCACGTCGCTCTCGCGCGCGCGCCCGAGCATCTCGCCGGCGTCGCCCTCGAACGTGGTTTCCGGCGCTGCGAGGCGCACGGCAACGTCGCGTCCGGCCTGGCGCAGCTTGCGCGCGACCACCAGGCCGTCCCCGCCGTTCGAGCCGGCGCCGCACCACACAGCGACGCGCCGGGCGTCCGGATAGTGCCTAAGTGCCGCCTCCGCGGCCGCGGCGCCTGCCCGCTCCATCAGCTCGAGCATCGGCCCTTCGTAGGCCTCCTCCGCCGCCTTCATCTCGGCGGCGGAGTAGAGCGGTTCAGTCTGCATCGGACACGACGCAGATCGCGGCCGCGAGCTCACGCGAATGTGTGAGCGAAAGGTCGATTTGGCCACCGAGCCCTTCGCTCTTCGCCCACTCCGACATGCGGCCGGTCAGCCGCACCGAGGGCTTGGGCCTCCCGGCGATCTCGACGTCCTTCCAGGCAAAGGCGCGCGCGACGCCGAAGCCGAGCGCCTTGCCCACCGCTTCCTTGCCGGCGAAGCGAGCCGCGTAGTGCTGCGGCGGGTTCGGCCGCGAGTCGCAGTACGCGCGCTCGGCTTCGGTGAAGACGCGCTCGACGAAGGCGGGGTAGCGCGCGAGCGTCCGCTCGATGCGCGCGATCTCGATGAGGTCGAGCCCGACTTTCATCCGCGCTCCAGGTGTGCAGGGAGGTCGGCGATCGAGTCGATGACGGCGTCCGGCGCGGGGTCGGCCGCGGCGAGCGTGTCCGGACGAAACTTTCCCGTCCGCACGAGCACGCCGCGCATGCCGAGCTTCTTGGCGGCGCTGACGTCCGCCTCGACGTCGTCCCCGACCATGACGGTGGCGTCGGCGCGCGCCCCGAGCTCGGCCAGCGCCGCCTCGAAATACGAAGCGCTCGGCTTCCCGACCACTTCCGCTTCCACTCCGGCCGCGTACTCGAGCCCCGCGACGAACGCGCCGGCGTCCAGAAGCGGGCCGTCGGCGGTCTGCCACCAGCGGTTCTTGTGCAGGCACACGAGCCGTGCGCCGCGCGAGAGCTCGGCGAAGGCTCGGTTCAGCTGCTCGTACCGAAACACGCGCGTCGTCTCGTCGCTTTCGTCCGCACCACCGACCAGGACCACATCGGCCCCCTCGTCGACGAGCGTGACGTCGCGCTCGAGATCCTCTTTGACGGAATCCATCGTGAGCGCGAGCACCTTGAGCCCCTTGAGGAGGCGCCCAGCGGCGACCGGCGTCGTCGAGATCTCCTCCGTGGCCACGTCGATCCCGATCGAGCGAAGCTCCGCGGCGAGCTTCCAGCGGGCCCGTGTCGTGTTGTTCGTCACCAGACGCAGGGGGTGCCCGCCGTCGCGGAGAGCCTCGAGGGCCTCAGGCGCCCCCGGGATCGCCTCCCCGGAGACGTGGAGCACGCCGTCGATGTCGAGCAGAATGGCGGTCATCGGCGCCGATACGCTACGCGTCCAGGTCAGCGACCGGAAGGCCATCGAGCTTCCGCTCGGCGAGATCGAGCTTCGCTTCTCGCGTTCGAGCGGCCCGGGCGGCCAGCACGTCCAGAAGACGGAAACCAGGGTCGAGGCGGTCTTCGCTGTGGAGGCCTCGCCAACGCTGACCGACGCGGAGAAACGCCGCCTCGTGGCTCGCGCCGGGCCGGTCGTCCGCTCCGTGGCTCAGGACGAGCGAAGCCAGTGGCGGAACCGGGAGCTAGCGCTCGAACGTCTGGCGGAGGCCATCGCTGCGGGCCTGCGGCGCCAGCGGAGGCGCCGTCCGACGACGCCCTCCCCGGAAGCACGCGAGCGCCGGCTCGCCGAGAAGCGGCGCCGGGCGGAGCGGAAGCGCCTCCGCGCCGACCCTCCCGCCGAGTGACGAAAACCGATCCGCTGGATGACAAACCGACCCGCTGGGTAATGCACTAGCATCGCGCTGTCGATGAGCCCCCGTCGAGCCGTCTGGGTGGTAAGCCTCGTTCTCGTGGCCGTCGGCGGGCTATTCGCGCACCTGGCCGCGTACCAGCTCATCCCGGCCGGCGAAGCGCACCGCGAACACAGCATGCAGGGGGCAGACCACGGTTCCTTCGTTCATCTGCGCTTCTGCGTGGCCGTCTGCGGCGCGCTCCTGCTCGTCGGGGTCGCCCTTGCGACTGTCGACACGGTGCGCGGGCGCTCGGCGCGCTCCGCGCCGCTTTGGCTTTTCGCCCTCCTTCCGCCGCTCGGCTTCGCCGTTCAGGAAATGCTCGAGCGTTCCCTCCACACCGGGGCACCCACGTTCGCCGTGGCTCTCGAGGCGCCCTTCCTACTCGGCCTCGCGCTGCAGATCCCGTTCGCCTTCATCGCGTTCTTCGCGGCCCGAGCCATCCTCGCGCTTGCGCTCGTCATCGCCGAGCGCCTGCGGCCGCTTGCGCTGCGACAGGCAGTCGGCCTAGTCCTCGCGTCGTACTCAGGACTGAGTTTCGTGCCGGCGCGCACACCGGCCCTCGCGCGCGGATACAGCGAGCGCGGCCCACCTCTCTCCTTCTCGGCTTAGCAACAACTGCGAAGTCGTCTCGGGAGTAATCCCGGACGCCGAGAGGAGGAGGGAAACGTCCACGTCGTGCTGACGCGGAAAGTCAGGCGTTTGGTGTTGGCGTTCGCCGCCACGTTCGTCGCGGCCCTTGCGGTCGCGCCGGGCGCTGCGGCGCACGCCGTGCTGGAGGAAACGAGGCCCGCCGACGACGCCATTTTGAACGACTCCCCCAAGCAGGTGCTCCTTCGCTTCGACCAAGCCGTCGACACCTCGCTCGGGCAGGCACTCCAGGTCTTCGACGCGTCGGGTGGGCGAGTCGACAGCGGTGAGATCCTGCGCCCGGCGCCGAACCAAGTCGCAGTCACGATCGACACCGACCTCCCGGACGGCACGTACACCGTGGCATGGCGTGCCATCTCGGCAGATACAGACCCGATCCGCGGGGCGTTCGTCTTCCACGTCGGGGCGCCGGGAGCGAATCCCGAGGGGATCGTCACGCAGGTCTCGCAGGACTCGCCCAGCTCCCTCGACGTTCTCTACAGAGTGGGGCGGTACTTCGAGTTCACGTTCCTCCTCCTCTGCGCAGGCGGCATCGCGGCTCTCGTCTATCCGTTGTCGAGTGCTGACCCCCAACTGCAACGCCGCCTCTACGTCCTTCTGGCTGTGTGCGCAGGAGCACTGGCGGTGTGGTCGCTGCTCGGCATTGCGTTCCAAGGCGCCAAGGCGAGCGGCGGTGGCCTCAGCGATGCGTTCACGTGGACAAACGTGTCCGACGTGGCCCAGACGCGCTACGGGAGGGTGGAGCTCATACGAGCCGGCCTCGCCCTGGGCATCCTCGGCCTCGCGCTCGCGCTTCGGCGAGCCGGAGGTCAGGGTCGTGACGCCGGAAGCGTTGCGGCCGTTCTCCTCGCGGCCGGGCTCGTGGTGACCCCGAGTTTCGCGGGCCACGCGAGCGCGACCGGTCCGCTGGCGTCGGTTTCCGACATCGCGCACGTCATGGCGGCGGCTGCGTGGGTCGGTGGCCTTGCTTTCGTCATCATCGCGCTTTGGTGGGCGCTCGAGGAGCGGTGGCCGCTCGCAACCCGTTGCGTGCCCCGCTTCTCGACCATCGCCCTCGGGTCGGTTGTAGTCCTGCTGGTCGCCGGAGCCATCAACGGCTACCTCCAGGTCGAGACGTGGCGCGGGCTCTGGGAGACGAACTACGGCCTCTTGCTGCTCGCGAAGATCGGGCTCATCGTGCCGCTGCTCGCGCTCGGCGCGTACAACAACCGCTACTCCGTCCCGCGTCTGCGCGGCGGAGCGGCGGCCCCTCGCGAGCGGCGACGCTTTCTCCAGGCGGCAGGCGTCGAGCTGACGATCATGACCGCGATCATCGGCGTCACGGCATTTCTCGTGGACGCGAACCCCGCCAAGCACGCGCTCGAGGCGGAGGCTTCGGCAGCAATGCACGGCGGCAACGGCGGGCAGGCGGCGGATCCGATGTCCCAAGAGGTGGACTTCGGCGAGTTCACAGCCACCGTTTCCATCGATCCCGGCACCGCCGGTCCAAACCAGATCAGGCTCGAAGTCGAACCCGGTCCCGACGCACCGACGCTGGCGGAGGTGACGTTCAAGGCGAGCCTCAGCCAGCCGGACGTCGGGCCTCTCCAGTTCAAGGCGGATTCAAAAGCCGACGGCATGTGGGAGGCCGTCGACGCCGATCTCCCCATCGCCGGGACGTGGCAGCTCAGCATCGATTGCCTCGTGGGTGAGTTCGACCTTTTTTCGGAAACAGTCGCAATCGAGATCGGAGAAGACCAACAATGAAGATCACGGCAGTCGTAGTCGCGGTCGTCGCTGCCTTGCTGGCGGCCCAGGCGGCGTCGGCGCACGTCACCGTCAATCCGAACGAATGGGAGGCGGGCGGATTCGCGCGGTTCGCGGTCCGTGTCCCGAACGAACGAGACGACGCGGACACCATCGAGGTGACCGTTCGCTTCCCGCAAAGCATCATCTCCGCGAGCTTCCAGCCGGTGCCGGGCTGGGAGCGGTCTATCGAAATGGAACCGCTCGACGAGCCGATCGAGGACGAAGGCGAGCAAATCACGGAGCACATCGCGAGCGTCACCTGGACCGGCGGACGGATCAGTCCCGGGGAGTTCGAGGAGTTCGGGGTGAGCTTCCGGGTCCCGGAGACGCCGGGGGAGGACCTCGTCTTCCCGGCCCTTCAGACGTATTCGAACGGCGAGGTCGTGCGCTGGGTCGAGCCGCCCGACGCCGAGGCGCCCGCCCCGATCGTCACGGTCACCGAGCCGGCCGGCGAAGAGGGCGACCAGCCGTCGGCGAGCCCCGCGCCGACCGCTACGTCCGACGAGGCTGAGGATGACGACGGCCTCGCGACGGTCGCGCTCATCGTTGGGATTGCGGGGTTGCTCGCAGGCCTTGCGGCACTCGCGCTGGCGTGGCGCCGGCCGGCGCGGCGCTGAGAAGCACACGAGAGGGGCGGGCTGCGATTTCCCGCCCCTCTCGCTCTCCTGGTGAGGGAGCTATTGGTCGGCCCAGTAAGCGGCCGAGCTCAAGGCCGGCATACGTCGGCAGCGGGGCAACCTTTCACAGAACGGAGCGCCCGACAATAGGCCGGTCGGGCGGGGCTCTAGGCGGTGCCGCCTATTCGACCGTGACGGTCTTGGCGAGGTTGCGGGGCTGGTCGACGTTAAAGCCCCGCAAGCGGGCGATTCTGTAGGCGAGCAGCTGGAGCGGGATCACGGCCAATGCGGCCTGCAGGAACGGATGCGTGCGCGGCACGAACACGACGTCGTCGGCGTGGTGCTGGATGTCCTCGTTGCCGTCGGTCGCAATCGCCACGACCTGCGCGCCGCGTGCCCGAACCTCCTGGATGTTCGACACGACCTTGTCGTAGACGTGCGAGTCCGTCGCGATGCAGACGACGGGCGTCTGCTCGTCGAGAAGGGCGATCGGGCCGTGCTTCATCTCGCCGGCCGAGTAGGCCTCCGTCGGGATGTAGGAGATCTCCTTCAGCTTGAGGGCACCCTCGAGCGAGATCGGCAGGCCGATGTGGCGGCCGAGGTAGAGGAAGAACGGCTTGCGGTAGTGGCGCTGGGCGATCTCCTCGATCGGGTGGTCGCCGTCGAGGTAGGCCGACATCTTGTCCGGCAAGCCGGCGACCTCCGCGACGAGGCTGTCGATTTCCTCCTCGGGAAGCGTGCGCCGCACCTGCGCGAGGCGCAGCGCGAGCAGGTACAGGAGCGCGACCTGAGCCGTGAAGGTCTTCGTGGCGGCCACGCTGACCTCGATGCCCGCGCGCGTGTACAAGACGTGATCGACCTCGCGGGTGATCTGCGTGCCCATCATGTTCGTGATCGCGACGGTGCGTGCGCCGCTCTCGCGGGCGAGCCGCAGGGCGTGGATCGTGTCCCGCGTCTCGCCGGACTGCGAGATGGCCACGACCAGCGTGTCCTTGGACAGCACCGGATTCCGGTAGCGCCACTCGCTCGCGATGTCCGGCTCGCAGGGAAGGCGGGCCCACTCCTCGACCACGTAGCGCCCGACGACGCCGGCGTGGTACGCCGTGCCCGTCGCGAGGATGACCATCCGGCGCAGGTTCTGGACCTCGAGCTCCGTGAGGCCGATGTCCTCGAGCTCGAGCTTGCCGCCGCGAACGCGTTCGCCCAGGGTGTCGCGTACGGCCTGCGGCTGCTCGTAGATCTCCTTGAGCATGAACGTCTCGTAGCCGTGCTTCTCGGCCGCCTCGTCGTCCCAGTCGACCTCGAGCTCGCCGCGCTCGCGCACACCGTCGTCGACGGACACGAACGTCGCGCCCTCGGGCGTGACCGCCACGACCTCGCCGTCCTCGATGAGCTGAACGCGGCGCGTCTCCCTGAGGAACGCCGCGATCGACGAGGCGAGGAACGTCTCGCCGTCGCCGACGCCGACGACGAGCGGACACTGGAGGCGCGCGCCGACGAGCATGCCCGGATGGTCACGGTGGATGACGACGAAGGCGAAATGACCCTCGAGTTCCTTGTATGCGGCGCGCACGGCCTCGACGAGGTCGCCCGCGTAATGGCGCTCGACAAGGTGTGCGACGACCTCGGCATCGGTCTCGGAGCTGAACGCGTGGTCGTCGGCAAGGAGCGAGTCCTTCAGCTCGCGGAAGTTCTCGACGATGCCGTTCAGGACGACCGCCACCTCGTCCTCGACGCAGCCGGTCAGCGGGTGTGCGTTCTCGTAGGAGACCTTGCCGTGCGTGGCCCAGCGCGTGTGGCCGACGCCCGTCGTGGACTGCGTCCCGTCGAGCCCGGACGCCGCCTTCAGCTGGTCGAGGTTGCCGACCGCGCGGACGTACTCGAGCCCCTCGTCCTCGATGACGGCGAGGCCGGCCGAGTCATAGCCCCGGTACTCGAGACGTTCGAGCCCGTGGAGCAGAAGGTCCTTCGCGGCCCTCGAGCCTACGTATCCGATGATCCCGCACACGCGAGGCCTCCTTGACCCAGTTGGGGAGGCAGCTCTCGCCTCCGCTGTGCCTTAAGACCCTTCTTCCGACGACAACGTTCCTGTAAAAAACAAGCCCGGCATCAGCCGAGCTCTCGCAGCACGAGAGAGCGGATCGTACCACACAGCTTTTCGGCTTTTGCGGGGGTTTCCGCCTCCGCGAGGACCCGGATTACGGGCTCGGTCCCAGAGGGCCGGACGAGGATTCGGGCCGTCTCGCCGAGGCCCGCGGCCAGCTCGTCGAGCTCGCTTGGAGGTCTGTCGGGATCTCCTTCGACCGCACCGCGACGTCCGCCTTCGCCTGCGGGAGCTTCGGCATGACGGCCGCCAGCTCGGCCAGGGTCTTGCCCTGCTCGACCACGGCGCGGCAGAGCAGGATGGCTGCCACGAGGCCGTCGCCGGTCGTATGCCCGTTCAGATAGACGACGTGACCCGACTGCTCGCCGCCAAGCACGCCGCCCTCGCGCCGCAGTGCCTCGAGCACGTAGCGGTCGCCGACGTCGGTCGTGACGACGCGGACGTTGCGCTCGGCCATGAGGCGATGGAAGCCGAGGTTGGTCATCTGCGTGACGGCGACGAAGTCGACGCCGAGGTGGAGCGCAAGAATCGCGATGATCTGGTCGCCGTCGAGCTCGTTCCCGCTCGCGTCGACGGCCAACATGCGGTCACCGTCCCCGTCGAAGGCGACGCCGAGGTCGAAGTCACCGCGGGCCACCGTCTCGCGGAGTAGACGCAGATCGGTCGCGCCGCAACCAACGTTGATGTTCGTCCCGTTGGGCTCGATCCCGATCGCTGTCACTTGCGCGCCCAGCCGCTCGAACGCAGCCGGGGCGACCTCGTACATCGCGCCATTGGCGCAATCGACTGCGACGCGAAGACCCTCGAGCGAAGCCCCGAAGCGCTCGCACACCAGGTCGACGTATTTCGCGCCCAGGCCTTCGACCTGGGCCGGCATCGGGGCGTCCCGAGCGACGAAATCGTCCGCGCCGACCATCGTCTCGACCGCCTCCTCAGCTGCGTCGCTCAGCTTCAGGCCTTTCGCGTCGAAGAACTTCACGCCGTTGTACTCGGGCGGGTTGTGCGAGGCGGAGATCACCGCGCCGTAGCCCTCGGCAAGCAGCGGCACAGCAGGAGTCGGCAGGACGCCGCCCAGCCGCACCTCCATTCCGACGACGCTCAACCCAAGGGAGAGCGACTCCTCGAGCTCGGGTCCGGATGCGCGTGTGTCGCGTCCGATCAGCACGGTGCCGCCGCGCGACCACTGTCCGAAGGCTCGGCCTAGGCGCTCTACGAGCTCGTCGGTCAACTCCTCGGGGAAGACCCCGCGGACGCCGTCTGTCCCGAAGTACTTTCTCAGCGCTTCGAGTACTGCGGCGCCTTGCGCGCCTTGTGCAGCCCGGCCTTCTTGCGCTCCACGATCCGGGCGTCGCGCGTCAGGAAGCCCTCGCGCTTGAGGACGACGCGCAGATTCGGGTCGGCCTCGACGAGCGCGCGGGCGATGCCGTGACGAAGAGCGCCGGCCTGGCCGGACGGGCCGCCGCCCTGCAGGCGCGCGCGGATGTCGAACTTGCCCTCGGCGCCGGCCACCTTCAGCGGCATCGTCGCCATCGTCCGGTGCGACTCGCGCGGGAAGTACTCCTCGATCGTCCGTCCGTTGATCCAGGTCGTCCCGTCGCCGGGGCGCAGGATCACACGCGCGACCGACGTCTTGCGCTTCCCCGTTCCCTGGTATTGCGCGATCTGGCTCATGCGTCCGGGAGATTTTGAGGGTTTTGGGCCACGTGCGGGTGCTCGGGCCCGGCGTAGATCTTCAGCTTGTTGATCTGCTGGCGGGCGAGGCGGTTGCGCGGAAGCATGCCCTTCACGGCCTTGCGCAGTACCTCGGTGGGCCGGCGCTCGAGCTCCTCACCGAGCGTCCGCTCCCGCAGCCCGCCGGGGTAGCCGGAATGCCGGTAGTAGATCTTGTCCTCCCGCTTCTTTCCGGTCACGCCGATCTTCTCGGCGTTCACGACGACGACGAAGTCGCCCGTGTCCACGTGCGGCGTGTACTCGGGCTTGCGCTTGCCCCGCAGGGTGTCGGCGATCCGGGTCGCGAGCCGGCCCAGGGTCTGGCCCTCGGCGTCGACCACGTACCAGCGCCGCTCGACTTCGTCCGTTTTGGCGTTCCAGGTCTTCATCACAAAGGCGGCGGACTAAGGCGTCCGCCGAGAGACGATGGTAGCAGGTGGCGCTTCCCGGAACCCCGCTCCGGCCCTGCTGATCCAGGCCGCGGGGGCCACCACGAGGACGGTAGCGCCGATGGCGAGGGCGGCCACCCCGAGGGCCGACAGCGCATAGCCGCCGAGCAGCGCCAGCCCGGCGCCCGTCAGGCCGGACAGGAGGTCGTTGAAACCGAGGAGCTTGCCGCGCTCATGGGGGGCCGTCCGGTCGGCCAGCTGGGCAGTGGCCGCCACGAAGGAGAAGTTCCAGCCGAGCCCGAGGGCGAAGAGCGCAAGCGCCGTCGCCCACACGCTCTCGATCCAGAGGAGGCTGATGACCGAGACGGCCATGAGGAGCAGGCCACCGACGAGGGCGGGAATCCGCCCGACACGATCGATGGCATCCCCGACGACCAGGACGAGCGCGTACATCCCGACGACGTGCGCCGCGATGATCGGGAAGACCGTGTGGCCGGCGTGGTGGTGCTCCTCGACGACGACGTAGCCGGTCAGCGTCATCACGGACACCATGACCGAGAAGCTCGCGATCGCGGCGAGGAGGGAGGGGATGACGCCCGGCCGCCGCACGAGCTCGCGCAATGGAGCGGCAGGGGCGAGCGGCTGCGGGGTCGTCTCGCGCTCCGCGGCGAGCAGCTCTCCGATTCGTTTCGGGTCTGGTCGAACAGCGAGGACGAGCGCGAAGCCCACGACCATGAACGCCGAGGCCGCCAGCCAGGGCAGCACGAGCGCGTCGCTGTCGAGGTCCCGGCCCGAGAGCAACGGGCTGAAGACGGCCGGGCCGAGGATGGCGCCGAACACCGTCCCGAACAGGACGAGCGCGATGCCGCGCGCTCGCCGTTCCGGCGGGTACATGTCGCCTGCGGCGGTGCGCGCGAGCAGCGAGATGCCGCCCGCCGCACCGACGCACATGAGACCGATGAGGACCGCGGCGGCGATCTCGAAGCCGACGCCGAGCGCGGAGATCACGCCTCCGGCGGCGCCGATCGCAAAGCCGGCGGCCAGAACGGGCCGGCGGCCGAAGCGGTCCATCGCTCGTCCGGCCGGAAGTGCCGTGAGGGCGCCGGCGCCGAGGACGAGCGCCGGGCCGAGCCCGAGCAGTCCTTCGATTCCCACGACGAGCGCGACGCTGAGCGTCGCGACGGCTGCGGAGAGCTGCAGCATCGCCGAGTTCGTCGCAAGCGAGGCCGACAGCAGGAACGTGTTGCGACGGATGGGAAGGTTGTGCGAATCCGAGGGCACGGGCGCCACATATCCTGCCTCACGGTGCGATACGTCCCCTTGATCACCGTCCTTGCACTCTTTGCGCTGCCCGCGTGCAGTGGTTCCGACGAGGATGCGGGCGGCACCGGCAGCGAGACGGCCACATCGGTCGCGACCCAGGAAGAGACCACGACCGAAGAGACGACCAGCGAGGAGACGACGACCGAGGAGGAGTCCGCCGGGCCGATCAAGGTCCGCATCACCTACAAGGGGGGAAAGCTGAGCGGCGACACCGGCACCGTGCGGATTCCTAGGGACGAAAAGGTTCAGCTGATCGTCAGGGCCGATGTCGAGGACGAGGTTCACCTGCACGGCTACGACCTCGCCGCGGAAGTGGCGGCGGGACACCAGGCCCGGATCAACTTCGAAGCCGATCAGCGCGGAAAGTTCATCGTCGAGCTCGAGCACCTACACCTTCACATCGTGACGCTGAGGGTGACCGGCTAGCCAGAGGCGCTCGGTGCGCAAGCGAGTGGTCGTTCACGGAGCCGTGCAGGGCGTCTTCTTCCGCGACACGACGCGGCGCCGCGCCGAGCAGCACGGCCTCGCCGGCTGGGTCCGCAACAACCCGGACGGCACCGTCGAAGCCGTCTTCGAAGGAGCGGAGCCCGATGTGGAGCGGCTCGTTCGCTTCGCCCACGACGGCCCGAGCGGCGCTCGCGTCGAGCGCGTGGAGGTCTTCGAGGAGGAGCCGGAGAGCCTGAGCGGCTTCTCGATCAGGTAGCGGGCTCCGGCTCCCGGGCGCGGCGTTGTTCGAGAGAGTCGGCCACCTTGCTCACCACCCAGTAGGCGAACACCGCGTAAACCCATCCGAGCAGGATGTCGGACAGGTAGTGCTCGGCGAAGTACACGAGCGCAAAGGCCATTGCAAGCGGATACAGCGCGAGAAGCGGACCGAAGCGTCCGGCGTAGCGCCAGAGGAACATCACGATCAAAAGCGAGTAAGCGGCGTGCAACGAAGGGACGGCCGCGACCGGGTTCGCGTACTGCGACCCGCGCTCGAAGAGCGAGTTGAAGTGCGCGATCGGGATCTCGCTCCACACGTACCCGGTGAGGCGAGTCGTCGGCTCGAGGTGACCCGCCTGGCTCGCCATCCACGGAGGCGCTGCGGGAAAGAGCGCGTAGGTGAGGAACCCCATCATTGCCATGAGTGCGACGGTCGCCACGTAGCGGCGGAAACGCGCCGGCGCGAAGAACCAGAGAGCGGCCGCGAGGATGTAGGTCGACAGGAAGTAGCTGACGTAGACGAACCAGCTTGCGTAGTCGTACCACTGGATCTGCGCCGGGCCCTCCCAGAGGTGTTGCTGCAGCCACACGGTCGGCGCCGTTCCCCCGGCAAGCCACTCGTCGACGCGCAGCTGCGGAAGGTAGTGCGTCGAGAACCAGAGATCGTCCGCCATCCCTCGCAAGAGGTCATACGCCCAGAGGACGAGCGCGAACGGGAGCCATTCGACGAGGACGCCGCGGGCCCAGCGCCGCAGATCCGTGACCGAGAAGGCCAGCAGGCCGAGGACGATCCACATGAGCAGCCGGTCGCGGGCGAACCAGATGCCGTCGCGCCAGAGGAAGACGGCGAGCGCGAGGCAGTATGCGGCCGGGACCGCCCAGCGGAGGACGCGCAGAGCCGGGTTGAGTTGAACGGCGACGACGTTCATTCGCCGGGAAAAAGCTACTACGTCGAAGCTACGGGGTCACGCCGGCACCGGCCGGCGAAAACCTCACATTTCCCTAATAGAAAACGCTCATACTGCGACCTGGGGGCCGGGGTCCCCGAGGAGGCTGGGCCGCAGAGTCTCCTCCCCTCTCTCCCGGCTCCCTCCTTTTTTCCGCGTAAGCCGCCCCTCCAACGGCGGCTACTCCCATTCGATCGTCCCGGGAGGCTTCGAGGTCAGGTCGAGAGCAACGCGGTTGACGCCGGGGATCTCGTTGATGATCCGGCTCGAGATCGTCTCGAGGAGGTCGTAGGGCAGGCGCGCCCAGTCGGCGGTCATGGCGTCCTCCGACGTAACCGCGCGGATGACGATCGGATACGCGTACGTTCGCTCGTCTCCCTGCACGCCGACGGAGCGAATCGCCGGGAGGACCGTGAAGCTCTGCCACAGGTCGCGGTAGAGGCCCGCGCGGCGAATCTCTTCCTGCAGGATCGCGTCCGCCTCGCGCAGGAGCTCGAGCCGCTCCTGCGTGACCTCGCCGATGATGCGAACCGCAAGACCCGGCCCAGGGAACGGCTGGCGCCACACAAGCCTCTCGGGGAGGCCGAGCTCCTCACCGACGCGCCTCACTTCGTCCTTGAAAAGCATGCGAAGCGGCTCGACGAGCTCGAGGTCCATCGACTCCGGCAGGCCGCCGACGTTGTGGTGCGACTTGATGCGCGCCGCGACGTCACCCGTGCCGCCCGACTCGATCACGTCGGAGTAAAGGGTTCCCTGCACCAGGTAGCGGATGCTGCCGAGGCGCCGCGACTCCTCCTCGAACACGCGAATGAACTCCTCGCCGATGCGCTTGCGCTTCTCCTCCGGGTCGGTGACACCCTCGAGGCGGGCGAGAAAACGCTCGCGTGCGTCGACGTGGACGAGCGGGACGCGGAAGTGGCGGCCGAACGTCTCGACGACCTGGGTTGCCTCGTCCTTGCGCAGCAGCCCGTGGTCGACGAACACGCAGGTGAGCTGGTCGCCGACCGCCTTGTGCACGAGAAGCGCGGCGACGGCCGAGTCGACACCGCCCGAGAGCGCGCAGAGAACGCGGGCCGATCCGACCTGTGCGCGGATGCGCGCGGTCTCCTCCTCGATGACCGCCGCCGCCGTCCAAACGGGCGGCGCATCAGCGACGCGGTAGAGGAAGTTCTTCAGCACCTCGGTGCCGTGCGGCGTGTGCACGACCTCGGGGTGGAACTGGACGCCGTAAAGGCTACGGTCGGGCTCCTCGAACGCGGCGATCGGCGTGGAGCGTGAGCCGGCTACGACACGGGCGCCGGCGGGCGGCGCCGTGACCGAGTCGCGATGGCTCATCCAGCAGACCTGCTCGGCCGGCAGGCCGGTGAAGAGGCTGCTCTCGGGGTCGGCCTCGAGCTCGGTCCGGCCGAACTCGGAAACGTCCGTGCGCTCGACGGCGCCGCCCAGGTCGAGCGCCATGAGCTGCATGCCGTAGCAGATGCCGAGCACCGGGATTCCCAACTCGAAGAGGCCCGGGTCGACGTGCGGCGCGTGGTCGGCGTACACCGAGGCGGGACCTCCCGACAGGATGAGCGCGAGCGGACGTCGCGCCCGCGCCTCGGCCGGCGTGATGCGGTGGCTGACGAGCTCGGAGTAGACGCGGCACTCCCGCACGCGCCGGGCGATCAGCTGTGAGTACTGCCCGCCGAGGTCGACGACGAGGACGGGACGGTCTTCGGGCTTCGGCTCGGGGGTCGGGAGAGGAAGGACCTCGCCCAACGCTAGTGGTGCTCGTGGTCGCGTTGCCGGAACTCTGACGCGCGAAAGGCGAGCGAGGCAAGGACGCAGGGAGCCTGCGTATTGAAATGAAATACGTGGGCGACCGAGGACGCCGCATCGCGACGCTTTGCAGCTGTCCAGAGACCGGAGGGCGCGGCCGCGAGTACCACTTAGGCCATTCCGATCCGCTGGGCTTGCTGAAGCGCCTTGCCCTCGGTCTTGATGGCGGGCGCGAGCATGATCTCGGCGCGCTGGAACTCGTGGATGTTTTCGTAGCCGCATGTGGCCATCGACGTGCGAAGCGCGCCCATCAGGTTGAGCGTGCCGTCGTTCTCCGTGGCGGGGCCGACGAGAATTTCCTCGAGGCTCGCGACCTGCTTGGTCTGAACGCGTGCGCCGCGCGGAAGTGTCGGGTGGAACGTCGCCATGCCCCAGTGATAGCCACGCCCGGGCGCTTCGTGAGCGCGCGAGAGCGGCGAGCCGATCATGACTGCGTCGGCGCCGCACGCGATCGCCTTCGCGATGTCGCCGCCGGTGCGCATACCGCCGTCGGCGATCACGTTGACGTAGTCGCCCGTGTCGAGAAGATGCTGGGCGCGGGCCGCGGCCGCATCTGCGATCGCCGTCGCCTGCGGGACACCGACACCGAGCACGCCGCGCGTCGTGCACGCGGCGCCTGGTCCGACGCCGACGAGCACTCCCGCCGCACCCGTCCGCATAAGGTGGAGCGCGGAGTGGTAGGACGCGCACCCGCCCACGATCACGGGGATGGGAACCTCTCCGATGAACTTTTTGAGGTTGAGGACCGGACCGTTCGACGACACGTGCTCGGCCGAGACGACGGTCCCCTGGATCACGAGGATGTCGAGACCGGCGCCGACTGCCACCTCGTAGTAGTCGCGCACGCGCTGAGGTGTGAGCGCGCCCGCCGCGAGGACCCCGGCCGACTTGATCTCTTTCACGCGGTCGCGCACGAGGTCTGAGTCGACCGGCCTGTTGTAGATCTCTTGCATGCCGCGCGTCGCCTCGTCCGGCGGCAGCGAAGCGATGCGCTCGAGCTGCTCGTCGGCGTTGCGGTAACGGCTGAAGATCCCTTCGAGGTTGAGGACGCCGAGGCCGCCGAGCTTGCCGATCAGCGTTGCGGTCTTCGGCGAGACGACGCCGTCCATCGCCGAGGCGAGCACCGGCAGCTCGAGCAGGTGATCGCCGAGCTTCCAGCCGATGTCGACGTCGTCGGGATCCCGGGTTCGCCGGCTCGGGACGATGGCGATGTCGTCGAAGCCCCACGCCCGCCGAGCCTTCTTCCCCAGCCCGATCTCGACGTCGGTCACTCGGCTTCCTTAACGACAAAACCCAGGCTCCACACATTCGCCTGGGCTCCGGGGAGGACGCTAACGCCTCGCACTTGCATGCGACTCGATGCTAACAGCCGCCTCGGAGGACCTGGCCCTTCGCGCCTCACAGGTGTAACCAAAGTGCGAAGAACCTGGCCTAGCCCTCCTGGGCCACGGGGTCGAGGCGGTCGACGGCGACGAGACCGGCCAGGCGGCTCGCCTCGCGCGGGTCGACCCGCCCCGCGCCGGCCTCGAGAACCGAGGCCGCGCCGGCCCCCACGGCGATCTTGATCGCGTCGTCGAACGGCTTGCCCGCCGCCCTCGCCGAGATGAAGCCGGCGAGGAGCGTGTCGCCGGCGCCGACCGCGGAGGTCGGCTCGACCGGCGGCGCGGTCGCGCGCACGCGGATCTCGGTCCGGTCCTCCCGTAGGAGCGCGTAACAGCCGGTCGCGAGCGTGATGATCACGTTGCGCGCGCCGAGCGCTGCGATCTCGTCGAGGCCGGAGGCGAGATCCGCGTCGTCCACGAACTCGCGCCCGACCAGGGACTCGGCCTCGCGCATGTTCGGAGTGACGAGGTATGGCTCGGCCTTGATCCCGAGCCTGAGCGCCTCACCTTCGGCGTCGAGAACCGTCAGCAGATGGCGCCGGTTCGCCTCGCGGATGAGATCGGCGTACACGTCCGGTTGAACGTCACGCGGCAGCGAGCCGGAGAAGACGACGAACTCGGCCGACTGGGTGAGGTAGCTGAGCTTGTCGCGGAGCATGTCGAGCTCTTCGTCGCCAACCTCCGGCCCCCACTCGTTGATCTCCGTGTACGCGTTCGACGTCGGGTCGAGCACCGCCGTGGACGTGCGCGACTCGCCGCGGATGCGAACGAAGTCGTTGAGGATCCCCTCGCCCGTCAGGTCCTCGACGAGGAGCGTTCCGGTTCGCCCGCCAGCGAGCCCGGTGCAGACGACGGGGGTGCCGAGGCGCTTGAGCGCGCGCGCGACGTTGATTCCCTTGCCGCCCGCGCTCGCGAAACCGACGCTCGCGCGGTGGCGCTGGCCGAGCTGGAAGTTCGGCACCAGCAACGTGCGGTCGATGGCTGCGTTCAGCGTGACGGTGACGATCATCCGAATGCTCCGAAGACCGAATCGAGCATGTCCCCGGCCTCGTCGACGGCGCGGCCAGCGTACCAGCCGGCCTTCTCGACGACGTTCGCATCATCTGCCCCGTGTCCCGCGACGAGCGGACGCCGCACGACCACGCGCTGCCCGTCGAGAACCACGACCTCGCCGACCGGATCGCCGGCGCTGACCGGCAGGTCGACGACGGACGGCGCAACCACGCGCTCGACCAGAGGACGGCCCAAGCGCACGACCTTCACCGTCGTCCGCGGCGCGACGAGCGGTATGCGGTCGTCCGAGTACGGGACCGCCGCCGTCGCGTACGCGCCGTTCGCTCGAACCAGAGTAACGCGGCCGAAGTGCCCGAAGCCCCAGTCGAGGAGCTTGGAGAGATCGGCATTCCTCCGCGCGCGGCTCGGCGAACCGAACACGATCGCGTACATGGTCTGGCCCTGGCGGCGGGCGGCCGCCACCTGGCTCCAGCCGGCGGCGTCCGTGTGTCCGGTCTTCACGCCGATGATCCCAGCGTAGCTTCGCGTTCGCAGCAGGTCGTTCCACGCGTACAGGCTGCGGCCGCCTCTGATCTCCCCGCCCCGCAGGCGGACGAGCTCACGGAAGAGCGGCTGCTTCATCGCCTCGCGCGTGAGCGTCAGGACATCCGATGCGGTCGAGTAATGCCCGGTGACGTCGAGGCCGTCGGGCCGAACGAAGTGCGTGTCCTCGAGGCCGAGCTCGGCGGCGCGCTCGTTCATGAGGTTGACGAACCTCTTGACGCTTCCGTCGCCGACGTGACTGGCGAGCGCGTAGGCCGCGTCGTTCGCACTCTGCACGAGCGCGGCCGCCAAGAGATCGCGAACACGCAGGCGCTCACCCACGGCGAGGTGAATCGTCGATTCGCCAATCGACGGCGCCGGGCCCCTCACCACGACGCGCTCGTTCGGGCGTGTGTTCTCGATCGTGACGAGGGCCGTCATGATCTTCGTGATGCTCGCGATGGCGACGCGCTGGTCGGCGTTGTGCTCGAGCAAGATTTCTCCGGTCGCGCCGTCGGCGACGATCGCGGCGCGCGCGCGAAACGCCGGAGGCTCCGCAGCCGCCCGCGCTTCGGCGGCGAAAAACGCCGCGAGCAGGAGGAAGAGAGCGAGCCGCCGCACGGCGGCGAATCTATAGATTCCGCCGCAGATGGCGTTGATCGAGCGGCATTCGGGAGAAGAGGTACGCGGCCGGGAGCGCTCGCTGGAGATCCAGGTGGGCGGCCTCGGCGGGTTCGAGGTTCGCCCGACACGCTTCTTTCTCTGGGGCGGCGGCCAGCGCGAGGGCCGTGAGCGCGTCGTCTCGCTCGACAGCCCGCCTCAGAACCTTTCGCTTCCGCGCCGGGAGCGGGAGCTGCGCGCCGGCTCGGTCGAGGTTCGCTCGCTCGGCAACCCGCTCATGACAGTGGCGCTCGCCGGCGTGCACGCGGTCCGCAAAGCGGTCCGCGAGGTCAGGAGCTAGCACTAAGTACTAGGAGACTCGGATTCGCTGGCCGGGCGAGAGCGCGAGCGGATCGAGGTCGGGGTTCAGCTCGATGAGCGCTTCGACCGTCGTGCCGAACATCGCAGCGATCGACTCGAGCGTGTCGCCGCGCTGCACGCGGTAACGTCGCCGCTCGGTCGCAACCGTCGTCGTGCCGCCCTGCGTCGTCGTCGCCGGCGTCGCGGTTGTCCCCGTTTCCGTGTCGTCGGCGCTGAGACCGCTTTGCACGAGCAGGATGAGAACGATCGCGGCCGCGATAAACGCGAGCGGCGCGGCGAGACGCGCGGCCCACGTGCGCGTCTTCTCGGTCTCTACCAACCCGCCACCGCCCACACCTCGTCGCGAAGGCGGGCGGCCTCCGCGGCCGCCGCCTTGCGCCAGTCTGCGCCGTCGACGCGAAAGGCGTAGATCACCGCACGCGAGACCGGGACAAGCGCGCTGGCAGGGCCACTCGTGAACGCTCGCGCCACGTCGGCGGGCGTCGCCCCCTGGGCGCCGATCCCCGGCAGGAGGAGGATCGCCTGCGGCATCAGCTTGCGCGCCTCGCCGACGGCGCGCGGATACGTCGCTCCGATGACTGCGCCGACGCTCGAGAGGCCGCCCTCACCGACGACCTCCTCGCCCCACTCCCGCACGAGCAGGGCGACGTGCTGCCACAAGGGTCGCCCGTCCGACATCGTCAGGTCCTGGATGTCGGCACTGCCCGCGTTCGACGTCTTCACGAGGCAGAACAACCCCGTGCCCGACCGCCGGCACGCCGCGACCAAGGGCTCGATCGAGTCGCTGCCGAGGTACGGGTTGACGGTCAGCGCGTCGACCGGCGGACGAGCATCCTCCCGCTCCTCGAGATATGCGTCCGCATACGCGCGCGCGGTCGAACCGATGTCGCCACGCTTTCCGTCGGCCACGACGAGCAGGTTGGCGGTACGCGCGTAGTCGCACACCTCTTCGTACGCACGCATTCCGTCGGCGCCGAGGACCTCGAAGAACGCGAGCTGAATCTTCACGCCGACGACGTACGGCGCGACGGCGTCGATCAGTCCCCGGCAAAAACGAGCGCAAGCGGAGGCGGCGGCTTCACGACTCGAGTACGTCTCGCCGCGAAGCTCGACGGGAAGGAGCTCCGAGCGCGGATCGAGACCGACGAGGAGCTGGCTTCGCTTCCGTTCGACGGCGTCGGCCAGGCGGTCGGCGAACGTCGCTGTCGCCACGCGCGAGGCGCCCTCGAGGTTTTGCTCCATGCTCGGAGCCTAGAGTACGTCGCAGATTGCGCTATCGCTCGGTTTCGCGCTCTCCGTCGGCGCGGTGACGAGGCGTGCGCTGCCCGATCGCCTCGCTCACGGTCGTCTCCTCGCGCTCACGTTCGTCACGCGTGAGGCCGTCTTCGTCCGAGGACGGCGCGCCTTCCGACTCGGGCGGCCACTCGCCCTTCTTGGTGCTCGGGCCGGGGATACCGGGATCCTGCGGGATCGACTCGTCCGGCGTCTCGGGGGTGGGTGCGTCCTCGCTCATCCCGCCACCTGTACCCCGAACGCTGCGGCCGAAAGCCTCGCGTGCGCCGCAGCGATACGGCCCGTGTCCAGCGGGAGGATCGTGAGCTCCGGCGGGGGACGGCGCATGAACGAGCCGACGAGCAGAAGCTCGTCGACCTCTTCCGGGCCGAGGCTCGGCGTCGCGCCGCGCGCGGCCGCCAGCCCCGCCTCGATCTCGACGAGCGCGCCGCCACCCGGAGGAAGCGTGCGCACGTCCGCGATGCGCCCGCCCGCTACGAAGAACGCACGCTGAAAGCCCGCGTCAACCGCAGGCGCAAGCAGACAGGCTTGGGTTGCGCGCAAGCGCTCGAGGCGGACGAGGTCGCGCACGACGTGCTCGAGCGCTTCGATGCGATCGCGCAGACGCGCCGCGTCTTCGTAGCGAAGGCAGTCGGAAAGATCCTTGAGGCGCGTGCGCAAGCGCGGAAGCGGCCCGCCGCGCGCGAGCGCCTCGAGCTCGGCCGCCGACGCGCCGTCGAGTGCGCGCGCGGCGAGCTCCGCGCGCCGCCGGCTGCGGATCGGCCCCCAGTCCGACGGCGTCTGCGACACGACGACGCGCTCGCCCCGCTTGCGCAGATACACGTAGCGATCGGGACGGCCGCTCCGCGCGTTCGCGGGTGGGCGCAGCGTGCGGATGAGCCGGAGCTCCTCGAGCGCGGCTTCGAGCTCCGAGCCGAGCACGCGCCACTCGATCCGCTCGAGCGCGGCCAGCGCCGCTTCGACGGCGGGGCGCTGGCGCTCGGAGCGAAAGTACGAACGCAGCCGCGCGCGGAGGTCGCGTGCACGACCCACGTACAACACCTGGTCGCCAGTGCCGTGGAAGAGGTAGACCCCCGGCCGCTGTGGCGCGCCGAAGGCGAGCGCGCGCTTGTCGTACACGCGGCGCCGGCGCGGCGCGGCCAGCTCGCAGAGGTCGCCGACGGTGCAAGCGCCTCGCTCCTGCGCGAGCCCGATGAGCCCGACGAGGATCTCCGCCGTCGCCTGCGCGTCGGGAAGCGCGCGATGGCACGGGCGCACCGACGTCCCGAAGAACTGCGAGAGCGACGAGAGGCTCGCCCGCCGAACGCGTCCCGCCAACAGGCGCCGCGCGAGGGCAACCGTGTCGATCACCGGGCCCGCGAGACGGCGGCCGGTGAGGCGCTCGACCTCGCGGCCGAGGAAGGCGACGTCGAAACGTGCGTTGTGCGCGACAAGCACCGCGTCGCCGGAGAACGCGAGGAAGCGACGAACCGCCGCGCCCGGGGGCGGCGCTCCACGCAGGTCGGAATCCCGCAGCCCGGTCAGCGCACCGATGGCCGGCGGCAAGGGAGTCTTCGGGTCGACGAACGTCTGAAAGGTCCCCGTCTCCATGAGCCCTTCGACGCGAACCGCGCCGATCTCGCAGAGCGATGCGCTTCCCGGTCGGAGCCCCGTCGTCTCGACGTCTACGACGACGTACCGCGCCGCCTCGACCGGCAGGTCGACGTGTCCGGCCCGGGCGAGGGCGAGCCTGTCGCCGCGCCAGGCCAGGCGCGCGTCACCGCTGACGACGTCGTCGAGAAGGTTGCGCGCGAGCCCGACCGGTACGGCCGAGAGCGCAAAGAGAGCGCGCGCCGCCTCCTCCGCCGCCATCGGCGCGCCCCGCTCCTCGACCAGCTCGACGAGCCGGTCGGCCGAGTCGAACGCGAGTTGCACCCTGTCCAGGGTAGGCGAACATACGTTCGTTTACAAGGTCTCGGTTACAAGGGCGCAGCAAACGGGGCCGCCGGAGCGGCCCCGCGATCTGGTGAAACGGAGGGTGCCTGCTTGCTAGCCGCCCTTGACGGCTTGCTTCAGTGCCGTCCCGGCCGAGAACTTCGGCACGCGGGCGGCGGCGATCGTCACTTTTTCTCCCGTCCGCGGGTTCACACCCTGGCGGGCCTTGCGCTGTTGCGGCGAAAACTTGCCGAAGCCGGTGAACGAGACGGCTTCACCGGACTTGAGACAATCGGTGATCGAATCGAGAAACGCATCGACGGCGCTGGCAGCATCGCGCTTCGACAACCCGCTTCTGTCCGCGACCTTGTCGATGAAATCAGCCTTTGTCACACGCACTCCTTCCTGTTTCCCTGATCGCTCGGAGGCTTCGGAACGCGACTCAGCCTAACAGGGAGCGCAGATAGCACGCAACCATGCGGGTTTGCGGGCCTTTTTCAGGCCTCGATGACCTCCTGGGCGCGAAAAAGCGGCACCAAACGGACGGATTGGCGCGCGAGTGCATCGATGCCGCCCTCCTCGCGATCGACCACGCAGACGGCCGTCGTGCACTCGAGGCCCTCCGATCGCAGCGCCTCGACGGCGCTCGCCGCGGCACCGCCGCTCGTCACGACGTCCTCGACGAGACAGACCTCCTCGCCGGCCGAATACTCCCCTTCGACGCGGCGCGCCGTTCCGTACTCCTTCTCCTCGTTCCGGACGATCAGGAAGGGAAGGCCCGACGCGAGCGAGGCGGCGGCGGTTAGAGCGACGGCGCCGAGCTCAGGGCCGGCCAGCCGGACGGCGCCCGGGGCGACGGCGGCGACGCTCGAGGCGATCCGCTCTCCGAGGGCCCGAAGCAGGCGCGGCTCGGTCTCGAACCGGTATTTGTCCAGGTAGTACCGCGAGCGGCGTCCCGAGCGCAGGACGAAGTCGCCCTCGAGGTAGGCGTGCTCCCGGATGAGCCGGGCCAGCTCTGCGTCGGTCATCCCCTCGCCGCCGCGAGCGCCTTGCGCGCGAGCGGGAGGAGACGGTCGCCGGTCGGGGAGCCGGGCTCGAACGAGACCGAGGAGCCGTCCGAGAAGTAGAGGTCGACGCGCTCACGCGACTGCTCCTTGCGCACGCGCAGGAAGAGAGCGACGGTGCCCCCGACGAAGGCGACCCCAGCCAGTGCCTTAGGAAGTCCCACCGGTCTCCTTCTTCGCAGTCTTGCGTGCCGGCTTCTTCGCCTCGGCCTTGTCCCGGCCGACGAGGCGCAGGCACGTCTTCAGGTCATAGAAGACGAGCCCGACAGTCGGGTCGCGGCCCGTCAGCGCGGCGACGAAGTGACCGCCGTCACGGACGACGAACACGCAGCCCTGCGGAGTAAGGGCCTGGAGCTGGACGAGCTCCTGCAGGCCTTCACGCTCCGGGCCGGCCGCGCTGCCAAGGAGCTCCGCGGCCGCCTCGGCGAACCGCTCGCCCGCCTCCGTCTCGGAAAACGTCGAGCCGACGACGGTTCCGTCCTCGGACGCAAGGACGGCCGCCTCGATCTGGGCCGAGATCTCGGTGAGGTCGGCGAGGGCCTGTGCAGCTTCCACGGCGCGCAAACCTACCAAAGGCACGCCGCCAACCCTCCTACACTCACGTCGCGGTGCACCCGGTGCTCCACAAGCTCGGTCGTGACCGAGCCACCCACCTCGCCGCGATGATCGCGTACTTCGCGCTCCTCGCGTTCGTTCCGCTCCTCTTCCTCGCCCTCTCGCTCATCGCGCTGGCCGGCCAGCCGGGCGAGACGAACTATCTGATCGAAGAGCTCCGGCGCACGTTCCCCGCGACGTCGGTCGACCGCATCATCGACGTCGTCGAGGGCATCCAGGAGCAGGCCACGAGTCTCGGCATCGTCGGCGCGATCGGGCTCCTGTGGGCGTCGCTCGGGTTCTTCAGCGTGCTCGAGTCGGCGTTCAACATCGTCTACGGATTGCCGAACCGTCCCTTCGTCCGTCAGAAGGCGTTCGTGCTCCTCCTCACGGCCGCCGCGCTCGTCGTTCTCTTCGTCGCGCTCGTCGTCGGCTCGGTCGGCGTCGACCTTCTGCGCCGCGCCGGCGTGGCCGGCGACATCCTCTCGTACGTCTACGCGGTGATCGTGTCGACCGCGCTGCTCTTCGGCTTCCTCTGGAGCCTCTACAAGCTGCTCACGAACACGGACCTCACGTGGGAGGAGACGCTTCCCGGCGCCGTGCTCGCCGCGGTCCTGCTCCAGGCGAGCTTCCAGGTGCTGCCGATCTTCCTGCGCGGGACGAACGACCTCGTGTACCTGCAGGCCTTCGGAGGCTTCGTGATCCTTCTGATCTGGCTCTACGTGATGGCGAACGTGCTCGTGCTCGGTGCCGAGATCAACTGGTGGTTCGGCCGCGGGCGCCCACGCGCGCGGCAGAGCCAGCGCGCGAGCTAGTCCTCGGTCGGGCCGAGGCGCTCGCGGAGCGCGCCGGTGACCTTCTCCTCGAGCTCCGGCTGCTTGGCGAGCAGCGCGCGGAAGTTCTGGCGCGTCAGGACGAAGAAGCGAAGCGGAGTCTTGGCAATGACGGTCGCCGTACGCGGCCGGTCCTCGAGCAGCGAGATCTCGCCAAAGAAGTCGCCTTCTCCCATCGTCCGGATCTCGGAACCGTCCTTCGTGACGGCCACCTCACCGTCGACGATGACGAAGAATTCGCTGCCCGCCGCGCCCTCGCGGGTGAGGGACTTGCCCTCCTCGACCTCCATGTCCTCGGTCACCTTCGCCAGCTCGCGGAGCTCCCCGCGCGAGAGGGCGGCGAAGAAGGGGCAGCGCCCGAGCGCGTCGGCCTTCGTGTCCTGGGAGAAGAGCTGCACGGCGAAAATCTACACCGCGCCGGTGAACTTTCCTAACCGCTGGCGCAGCGCCTGCGCGGCCCGCGCACGGTGGCTGTTTTCCCGCTTCCAGGCATCGCCGAGCTCCGCCACCGTCCGGTCGTGGCCGGCCGGAATGAACACCGGGTCGTAGCCGAAGCCTTCGGAACCACGCCGCTCCGTGCCGATCCGGCCCTCGAGCGTCCCGGTACCGCGGAGCTCCTGATGCGAGGAGAGGAGCACGAGCTCCGACACGTAGCGGGCGCCGCGTTCGTCCTCGGAAACGACGTCGAGCTCGCGAAGGAGCCGTTCGACGTTCTCATCGTCGCTCGCGTCGGGTCCGGCGAATCGCGCCGAACGTACGCCGGGCCGGGCGTCCAGAGCGCCCACCTCCAGCCCCGAGTCCTCACCAAGGACTGGCACTTCCTCGTCAACGACAGTGCGAGCGAACCGCGTCTTCGCGCGCGCGTTTTCGTAGAACGTCTCGCCCGTCTCTTCGGGATAGTCGGCCGCGAGCGGCTCGATGTCCCATTCGGGGAAGAGCACGCGCAGCTCACGCAGCTTGCCCTTGTTGGTCGAGGCGAGTGCGACCTTCACCGCGCGTGCCCTGGGTCGCCGCCTGGCAAAGGAGGCAAGCGAGTGAACGCGAGACAGTACCCAAGACGTACGGCGAGCGTCCGTGATGCAAACCGTCTTGGGCGGTACGTGCATTGGACGCGTAGCGTTGAAGCCGGGCATTGCCCGGCGAAAGCCACGCCGTCCAGGCACGTGCGGTTCACTCGGCCCAGCGGACCGCAGTGACACCTTCGCGGCTGGAAAGCTCTGCGACGATCTCGCTCCCGACCGGCCCGAGCGGCAGGTCGAGCTCGATGCGCACCTGGCGGCGGTTCTCTTCGTCCTCGAACTCGACGCGATTGACTCGCGCCCGCCGTTGCTCGAGCGTCTCGAGCAAGGGCGCGAGCGCCTGTTCGCGCAGGATGTTCACCTCGAGCACACGCCCGCCGCGCCGCCAGCGCTGGAGCGCGCCACCTTCCACCCAGCGCAGCGGCCCGAGCCCGACGAGCACGATGCCCGTGACGATGACGGCGGCGGAGTAATAGCCCGCGCCCGCCGCCATTCCGATGGCGGCGACGACCCAGAGGCCGGCGGCGGTGGTGAGGCCGCGCACCGACAGTCCCTGGCGGATGATGGCGCCCGCCCCGAGAAAGCCGATGCCCGTGACGATCTGCGCAGCGATCCTGGTCGGGTCGAACACCATCCCCTGCTGCTGGCCGAAGGCGAAGTCGCCCCACGCGTAGGCCGAGACGATCGTGAAGAGCGCCGAGCCGACCCCGACGAGCATGTGCGTTCGCAAGCCGGCAGCCCGTTCACGCAGCTCGCGCTCCATCCCGATCGCGCCGGTCAGCAGGGCCGCGACGACGATCCGCAGCAGAACTTCTGCCCATTCGATCTCGGGGGGTGTCATGAGACGGCTTCCTGCTGCTTCGCGGTGATCTGCTCGATTCCCCCCGCGGCGAGCGAGATGAGGGCGTCGAGCTGCGCTCGCGTGAATGCGCGCGCCTCGGCGGTCGCCTGCACCTCGATGAGCCGGCCGTCTCCGGTCATGACGACGTTCATGTCGACCTCGGCGGAGGAATCCTCCGAGTACTCGAGGTCGAGCAGCTCCTGTCCTTCGACGATCCCGACGGACACCGCCGCGACCTGCGTGTCGGGTGCGGCCAGCCCGTGCTTTTGCGCTGCACGTGCCAGCGCAACCCAGGCGCCGCTGATGGCGGCGGTCCGCGTGCCGCCGTCTGCCTGGAGCACGTCGCAGTCGAGCCACACAGTGCGCTCGCCGAGCGTGTCCAGCTCGTAGGCGGCGCGGAGCGAGCGTCCGACGAGCCGCTGTATCTCGACCGTGCGACCTCCCTGGCGGCCTGCGCGCGCTTCGCGCTTCATGCGCTCGCCGGTCGAAGCGGGGAGCATCCCGTACTCGGCCGTGAGCCATCCGCGACCCGTGCCCTCGAGCCAGCGAGGCACGCCCTCCTCGACAGTCGCGGTGCAAAGCACCCGCGTTTTCCCGAGTGAGATGAGCGCCGACCCGTGCGCCTGCTCCAGGAACTCGGTGACGATCTCGACGGGCCGGAGCTCGTCCGGGCGTCGCCCTTGCCTCATGCCACGGTCGCCGCTGCGAGCTCGCTGACCGCGACCTGCTCGACGTCGCCGATGGGGAGCTGGAGAAAGCGTTCGCCGAGCGCGCGGAACTCCTCCGGCGAGCCCGTCGTCAGGAAGCGACAGCCGCCTTGCCGGGCGGGATCGTTCTCGATCCCCTTGCGGGCCAGGGTCTCAGCGACCTCGCGGGCGGTCTCCTCCGCCGAGAAGACGAGGGTCGTCCCCCGCGCGAAGACGCGCTCGAACACGGGTCGAATGAGCGGGTAGTGGGTGCAGCCGAGGATGACGGTGTCGACGCCTGCTTCGCGGAGAGGTCGTGCGTATTCGCGAACGGCGGCGTCGATCTCCCCCGTGGGCGCGCCGGACTCGATCAGCGGCACGAGGTCCGGGCACGCGACGGCGGTCAGGTGCGCGCCGGCATCGAGAGCGTGCACCGCCTCGTCGTAGCGCTTGCTTGCGACCGTGGCGGCGGTCGCCAGCAGGCCGATGTGCCGGTTGCGCGTGGCTTGCACGGCCGCGTGCGCCTCGGGCGTGAGCACGCCGATGATCGGGATCTCGAGCCGTCCCTGTAGCTGCGGCAGGGCGGCGGCCGTCGCCGAGTTGCACGCCGCGACGATCAGCTTGACGCCGCAGCCTTCGAGATAGGAGGCGATCTCGAAGGCGAAGCGCTCGATTTCTTCCCGCGGCCGGGGCCCGTACGGACAGCGTGCGCCGTCGCCGAGGTAGACGAAGTCCTCGTGCGGGAGCGTGACAAGGCATTCGTGCAGAACGGTCAGACCGCCCGCGCCCGAGTCGAAGATCCCGATCGGCCGTGCGTCCACCGGCCGGATTGTAAGGAGCAAAGCGGTCTACAACGGTTAGCGTTGGGGTGATGCTGGAGGTCTGGGAGGCCGAGGGAGCGTTCGACGCCGTCGAGGACTACCTGCGCGAGGCTGGGTTCTTCGCGGGCCGCGCCGGTGACTACGCGGACGTCTTTCTCGGCTACGGATTGTCGCGCGTCCTACGTCGCGAGCGTCATCCCGGCCCGCCCGAGCCCTGCCGGCTGCCGCTCGCGGCTTGTCGCATCGGAGCGTTTGAGGAAGCGAGTGAGGCGGGCGGTTTCTCCCTCGGAGAGTGGGAAGCAACGTGGGACGCGAGCGAGTACGCGGTCGCGATCGCCGCCGTGAAGGACGCGATTGCGGCAGGGCTCGTGTACCAGGTGAACCTCGTGCAGCACCTGTCCGCGCCGTTCGAAGGCGATCCCCTCGGCGTGGCCGCGCGTCTCGCGCACCTTCGTCCCCTCCATCCCGAGCCGTTCGCCGGTGACGGCTGGACGATCGTCTCGGCATCGCCGGAGCTCTTCCTTGCGCGCCGCGGCCGGCGCGTATGGACGATGCCGATCAAGGGAACGCGCCCGCTCGGCGCTTCCGAGGACCTGCGCGAGTCGGAGAAGGACCAGGCCGAGCACGTGATGATCGTCGACCTCGAGCGCAACGATCTCTCGCGCGTGTGTGTGCCGGGCAGTGTGCACTGGCCCGACTTCCTGGTCGAGCGCGAGCTCGCGGGCGTCGTGCACATGGTCACGACGGTCGAGGGGCGCCTGCGCGAGGGTGTGACGCTTGCCGAGCTCCTCGGCGCGATGTTCCCCGGCGGCTCGGTGACCGGCGCGCCGAAGATCTCGGCCGTCGACCACATCGCCGCGCTCGAGCCGGTCGGACGCGGCGCGTCGATGGGCGCGCTCGGCCGCGTCTATCCGAACGGCGACCTCGACCTCGCGCTGACGATACGAACGTTCGCGATCGCGGACGGGCGCATTCATCTCTGGGTCGGCGGCGGCATCGTGTGGGACTCCGACCCCGAGGCGGAGATCGAGGAGTCGTGGGTCAAGGCCCGCCCGCTCCTCACCGGAATCGGCGCTTCCCTCCCAGCGCCCGTCTCGTCATGACGCTGCTGGCGGTAGCGGTGGGCGGGCGCGGGATCGTCGATCCCAACCAACCCGTTCTGCACGCAGACGACGAAGCGCTTCTGCGCGGGCGCGCGGCGTTCGAGACGATGCGCGTCTACGACGGCAAGCCGTTCCGCCTCGACGAGCATCTGCGGCGCCTCGCCGGCTCCGCGGCACGCATCGGCCTCAAAGACGTGGACGCGCGCGAGTGCGAAGAGCTCGCCCGCACCGCACTCGGGGAAGCGCAGGCACAGGACGCGGTGCTGCGCGTGTACTGGACGGCGGGCCGGGAAGGCGAAGGCCGCCCCACGGCGATCGCGCTCGTCAGCGCGATCCCGTCCCATCTCGAGGAGATGCGCGAGCGGGGGATCAGCGTCATCACACTCCCGCTCGGAGTCGACCCGAACGTCCGCGCACTCGCGCCCTGGCTCCTCGGCGGCGTCAAGTCGACGAGCTACGCGGTGAACATGGCGGCTGAAGCGGAGGCGAAGCGCCGCGGCGCCGACGACGCTCTCTTCCTCGCGAGCGAGGACATCGTCCTCGAGGGGCCCGTGACGAACGTCTGGTGGCGGCTCGAGGACGTCCTCTATACGCCCGCGCTCGAGCTCGGCATCCTCGCCGGCGTGACGCGAGGGACCCTCATGACGGAGGCGGCCAGGCTGGGCTACCAGGTGCGGGAGGGCGCCTTCCCGCGCGAGCACCTCGCCGCCGCCGAGGAAGCGTTCACCTCGTCCACCGTGCGCGAGGTGCTGCCCATCGTCCGGCTCGACGACGAGCCGATCGGAAACGGCACGCCCGGCCCGGCGGCCCTCCGGCTGCAGGCCGGCCTCCGCCGCGCCGCCGGCTCCTCGGATCCCTCGTTCGAGGGAGGCGGGTAGAGCAAGAAAGCGCGAGCATCCGCCGTCGTTTGGGTACGGACATGCTCGATCCGCGACTTAGCCGCCTCCTCGCCGTCGTGGTGGGGATCTTCATCGCGCTCTTGCTCGCCGGCCCAGGGCTCGCGGGTCCCAGTTAGCTTCGCGGAGCCGCCCGCGCCGGGGCTGCGGTGCCCGGTGCCCGGCTCCGCGAAGCTACCCTCCGCGAGATGCGCGTCCTCTCGGTCGTCCATCAGGAAGACGCCGCCACGGGCGTCTTCGCGGATGCGGTCGCCGAGCGCGACGGCGAGCTGACCGAGTGGGTGATCTCGAGCGGCGCACCGGACGGCCGCCCGCACGAATACGACGCCGTCCTCATCTTCGGCGGCGCCATGCACGTCGACCAGGAGGAGGCCCACCCGTGGCTTCGTGACGAGGACGAGCTCATCCGCGACCTGGCCGCCCGCGGCATTCCGATGCTCGGCGTCTGCCTCGGCGCCCAGTTGATCGCCAAAGCGCTTGGCGCGCGCGTCGGCGCCATGCCGACCTCGCAGATCGGCTGGTTCGACGTCGAGCAGACGCCCGAAGCGGCCGACGATCCCGTCTTCGCGAAGCTCCCGCGACGCTTCTCGAGCTTTCAATGGCACAGCTATGCGTTCGAGCTTCCTCCCAACGCCCTTCCCCTCGCGCGCGACCCCGTCTGCCTGCAGGCCTACCGCGCCGGCGAGAGCGCCTGGGGCATCCAGTTCCACGCCGAGGTGACGAAGGAAAGCGTCGACGACTGGTTCCGTTCGTCGAAGCCGCCCGACGCGCCCCTCGACCTCCCCGCGCTGCAACAGGAGACGAACGAGAAGATCGCGGCGTGGAACGCCTTCGGGAAGCGCCTCTGCGGCGCCTTTCTCGACTTCGCTAGGTCTCGGTAGCCGGCGCGCGCGGCGCGCGGGGCTCGGTGCCCTCGACCCTGATATCCGGGAGCCAGCGAAGCCACGACGGCAGATACCAGTTCCGCCGCCCGAGCAGCTTCATGGTGGCGGGAACGAGCACGGAGCGAACGATGGTCGCGTCGATGAGGAGCGCCACCGCGATGCCGAAGCCCATCTGCTGGAACATGATCATGTCGCCCATCGCAAAGCCCCAAAAGACCGCGATGATGATGAGCGCCGCCCCGGTGATGAGCCGCGCGGTCGAGCCAACGCCGAAGATCACCGCAGCTTCGTTGTCGTTCGTCTGGCTGAAGCGCTCCCGGATGCGGCTGAGCAAGAAAACCTGGTAGTCCATCGAGAGCCCGAACAGGACGGCGAAGAGGAAGAGCGGCACCCACGCTTCCACCGTGTCCGCCTCGCGCAGGCCGAGCAGCTCGTTGCCGTAGCCCTCCTGGAAGACGAGGACGAGCAGCCCGTACGCGGCGCCCACCGACAGCAGGTTCATGAGGATCGCCGTCGCGGGCACGACGATGGAGCGAAACGCGATCGTCAGCAGGATGAAGCTGAGCCCGAGCACGAACACGAGCACGATCGGGAGCCAGTAGTCGACGGTCTCGTGGTAGTCGAGCTCTTCCGCCGTGTTGCCGCCGACGTAGACCTCGGCGTCGGTGCCCTCGAACGCGCGAGGAATGGCTTCGCTGCGGAGGCTGCGGACGGCATCGACGGCGGGGTCGGCGATCGAATCGCCGGCGATCGGGACCGTCACGCTCGCGACCGTCCCCTCGCCGTTCGTCTCGACCACCGGCTCGCCGAAGATCGGCCGGCTCGCAAGCTCGTCCTCAAGCCGCCCGAGCGCGTCCTGCACGGCAGGCGACTCGACGTCGCCGGCGACCGCGATCACGACGGGTTCGGTCGTCTGCCCCGGGAACTCCTCGTTCAGCAACAGGTAGCCCTGCTTCGACTCGTAGCGGTCCGGAATAGTGCTCGGCCCCGACGAGCCCGTCTCGAGGACGAGCACGGGGGCCGCGAGGAGCAGCAGGAAGCCTGCGGCGAGCGCGAGGCTGAGCACCGGCCGCCGCATGACCCACCGCACGATCGATCCCCAGAAGCGGCCCTCACGCCCCGCCTGCTCCGCCGCTCGTCCGAAGTACGGGATCCGCACCGAGTTGATCCGGTCGCCGAGCAGGCTGAGCACGGCCGGGAGCAGAGTGAGGGCGGCCACGACCGATACGACGCCGACGAGGATCGCGCCGGCGGCGAGGCTCCGGAAGATCGAGCTCGGAACAAGCAGCAGCCCGAACATGGCGAGAACGAACGCGATCCCGCTGAAGAGGACGGCGCGGCCGGCGGTCGCTCCGGAGGTGGCGATCGCGTCCGGCTCGCTGCGTCCCTGGAGCCGCTCCTCGCGGTAACGCGAGAGCGTGAAGAGCGCATAGTCGATCCCGAGCGCAAGCCCCATGCCGATCAACATGTTCTGCGTGAAGACCGACACGTCGTACACCTGCGCAAGGAGCGCAACGAGCGCGAGCGCGACGAGGATCGAGACGATGGCGAGGATGAGCGGGACGAGCCCCGCGATGACCGCGCCGAAGACGAGCAGCAGGATGACGAGGGCGGCCGGCGCGCCGAAGAAGAGCTCGCCCTTCTTCAGGTCCTCGAGTGACAGCTCGTTGACGTCGGCGTCCGACGTCCATTCGCCGGTAACCGCGGCCGTGTAGCCGGGCTCGTCGTCGAGAGCCTGCACCACGTCGAACACGGCGGGCACGTTGTCCTCCGCGTCGAACCCGAGGCCGACGAGCACCGCCGTCGCGTCTCCGTCCCTCGAGACGAGCGTGTCGTCGTCCGCATACGTGACGACCTCCTCGGCTCCCGCACCACGCAGCTCGTCGGCGAGCTGAGCCACGCGGTCCCGTGCCGCGCTCGACTCGACGTCGCCGTCATCCACGCGCACGACGACGACCTCGCTGATCTCACGCCCGGCCGCAGCGGGATCCTGCGGAAAGCCTTCCGCGAGGACATCGAAGGCCCGTCCGGACTCGGTCTGGTTCGTGATCTCGATCTCGCCCTCGTACGCGAGCATCGTCCCCACCGCGAAGAAGGCGAGCAGGATCACGACGATCCACGCTGCAACCACCCGCCAGGGATGACGGCTGCTCGCGCGTGCCAGACGCTCGGTCAGGACGAGACCCCCGCGAGAAACGAGAGAAGCGCCTTGGTGAACTCGTCGGGCGCTTCCAACGGCGTGAGGTGGCCGACGTCCGGGATGCGAACCAGACGGGAACGCTCGATGCCGTCCTCGAGGTCCGCCGCATCCGCGGGCGGCGTGAGCGCGTCCTCCTCGCCGACCACCACCAGGGTCGGGACGTCGATCGTCGCGAGCGTCGGCCGGGAGTCGGCGCGGTCGCGAAGCGTCATGAGGGCGGCGGTCAGCGCGGTGATCTCCTGCTCGGCGGCCAGCGCCCGGCCGCGCTCGACCACACCAGGATCCGCGGAGGGTGCAAACAACTTTGGGGCGAGACCTTCCCAGAAGGGATCGAAGCCGTCCTCGCCCAAAATCCGGATCGTGTCGTCGCGCGCCAGCTTTCCCTCCGGCGTGTCCGGCGTCGCGCGCGTGTCAGCCAGAACGAGCGCGGGGATGCGCCGAGCATCCTGCCGCCAGAGCTCGAAGGCGAGGTAGCCGCCCATCGAGATCCCGACGGGGATGAAGTCGCCTTCCACCTCGCCGAGCACGCGCCTCGCCCACACGTCGAACCCGATGTCCGCGTCCGGTCCCGGCAGGTCCGGAGCGACGACGTCGTAGCCGGCTCCCTCGAGTGCCTCCCGCTGGACGCTCCACATGCGTGCATCGAGCGGGAACGCGTGCAGGAGGAGAACCTGCGTCACGACCGCGCGATCTCGATCGCTCCGTCGGCGCTGCGAGCGCGGTCGTATCCGTAGGCCGCGCGCGGGATGTGGAACACGCGCGCCAGCTCGGCCAGCAACTCGGCCGGCGGCGGCAGCTCTTCGACGCTCTTGGCCGTGTGCGCCGGCGGTCCGAACCGCATCCAGGTCGGCGCCGGTGAGCCGCCCCATGAGGCGTGGGTTGGCGCCGAGCGCGATCACCTCTCCCGGGGGCAGCGAGCCGTAATGCTCGGGCACGGACAGGTACTCGTCGACGACCCGCCCGCGCTCGAGCGCGACGTAGCGGACGACCGCGCCCTCCTCCACGCCCATGGCGATGACGAACGAGCCCATGCGGTCCGAGATCTCCTTCGCAAGGCGCCGCAGCATCTCCGGCTCGCGGTCGCAGAGCTCGTCGTAGACGGACGTCCAGCCCTCCGCCGGCGGAAGCACGACGCTCCCCTGCGAGCCGCCCGGCAGCCGCGGCACGTATTGGCGAACGGCGCGCACGACCGCCTCGACGTCGTCGCTCTGCACCTGGATCGAGCCGTACGACGGCTCCTTGCGCGCCCCGAGGTGGCGCTCGAGCTCGTCGACCGGCGCCTCGAGCACGCGCGCGGTCTCGGTGAAACCGGCCCGTATCCAGGCATCGCCGGCTTCGTGCGTCGTCTCGAGGACGATCGTGTCGGCGCCCGCCTCGCGCGCGCGTGAGACAAGGTCCCGGAGAACCTCTTCGTTCGGCACGCCCTTGATCTCGACCTCGAAGCTCACGCGAGGCTCTCCACGATCGAGTGGAAGTCGTCGAAGCGCTCGTAGGGCACGCCGCGCTCGTCGAGGTAGCCGGCGAGGTCCCGCGTGGCGAAGACCCGGTCGGAGGCCTCGGCCGCGCAGCGGTCGGAGATGCCGTCGCCGATGTAGACGACCTCGTCGTCGCCCGCGAGCCTGCGCACCGTGGAGCGCTTGCAGGACTCGCCGCAGACCTCGCAGTCGCCGTCGTCGTAGCGCCAGATGACACGCCAGCCGTCCGGCTGCGCGTCCACTCGGTTGGCGTGCAGCTCGACGTCGACGCCCTCGTGCTCGAGCATCGGCTCGATCAGCTCGTGGAAGCCGCTCGAGACGACCACCACGCGCCAGCCACGCTCGCGCGCAAGCTCGACGAGCTCACGAAAGCCCGGCCTGATCTTGACGTTGTCGAGCGCCCACTGCACGGCCTCCTCGAGCGGCATCTTCACCGGCTCGAACTCGCGCGTGATCACCTCGCGCAGCGTCATCGTCCCTCCGTGCAGGCCATCCTCAACCTCCTGATACACCGCGGGATCGCCGAAGGAGCCGGCGATCGTGTCGAGGACGTCTGTTTCCGTGACAGTGCCGTCGAAGTCGACGACCAAGGTGCGTCCGCTCAAAGGTGCGAGGTGACTCCGGCCGGATCTTCGTCGGCCGAGTCTGCCTCGGCGGCCGCCTTCGGCTCCTCGTACCACGAGTACGCGTAGCTCGGGTCGTCGAGCTCGAGCGCCAGGTTCGAGAGCCGAAGCGGGTAGAACGTGTCGCACATGACGGCGAGCTCGTGCGTCTCCGTCAGCCCGATCGCCTTCTCCGCCAGGCCCGGGTGCGGGCCGTGCGGGATGCCGGACGGATGGAGCGTGACCGAGCCGATCTCGATCCCCTTGCGCGAGCCGAAGTTCCCGGAGACGTAATAGATCATCTCCTCGGAGTTGAGGTTCGAGTGGTGGTACGGGATCGGGATGGCGAGCGGATCGAAGTCGAGCTTGCGCGGACAGAACGAGCAGATGACGAAGTTGTGGCCCTGGAACGTCTGGTGCGTCGGCGGCGGCATGTGGATGCGCCCCGTGATCGGCTCGAAGTCATTGATGTTGAAGGTCCACGGGTACACGTAGCCGTCCCAGCCGACGACGTCGAACGGGTGGTAGTCGATGACGTACGTCTGGTACCCGTCCTTGATGCGAACCTTGACGACGAACTCGCCGCGGTCGGTGTGCGTCTTCAGCTCGAGCGGCGGGTGGATGTCGCGGTGGTAGTACGGCGCATGCTCGAGCAGCTGTCCGTACTCGTTGCGGTAGCGCCGCGGGATCTCGATCAGGCCCGGCGAGGTGAAAACGACGTAGCGCTGCTCACCCTCGGGGGCGAAGCGATACGTCGTCCCGCGCGGAATGACGATGTAGTCACCCTCGCGGTACGGCAGGTCACCGAAGATCGTCTCGAGCGTGCCGGAGCCCTCGTGCACGAAGACGACCTCGTCGCCCTCGCCGTTTCGGTAGTAGTGCTCCATCGTCTCGGTCGGCCGGCAGAGCGCGATCTCGACGTCGTTGTTCCACATGAGCAGCTTGCGGCCCGTGACTGCATCGCCGGCCGCCGGGATGCCGGCAGTGCGGAAGTGGCGATGCGCATGGCCGTCCGGCACCCATTCGTCGCGCACGATCGGCTCGAACTCGCCGACCTCTTTCACTCGGCACGGCGACACGAGGTGGTACAGGATCGACTCGTTCCCGACGAAACCCTGGAGGCCCATGACCTCCTCCGTCAGGAGCGTTCCGTTCTCCCGAAACTGGATGTGGCGCTTGCGCGGAAGGCGCCCGAGGCGCTGGTAGGTCGGCATGGCGCCAAGGATATCGACGGCGATCCGTTACTCGGGGTAGGGGCGGGGCATGCCCCGCCCGGCTAACCGATCACGTTACGAAGGACGCCGATTCCCTCGATCTCGAGCTCGACCACGTCGCCCGGCCGGAGCCAGCGCCCGTCCCCGTGCTCGAGGATGCAGCCGGTCCCGACGGTGCCGGAGCCGAGCACGTCGCCGGGCACGAGCCGGGTATCCCGCGCCGCGTGCGCGAGGAGGTCGTCCCAGCTCCAGTGCATGTCAGCGAGGTTGCCGCGCGAGCGCTCCTCGCCGTTCACGCGCGCGGTCATCTCGAGGCGCAGGTCGCCGAGCTCGTCCGGGGTGACGAGCACGGGCCCGAGGCTGGTGGCGAAGTCCTTCCCCTTCGCCGGGCCGAGCCCGACCGCCATCTCCATCTTCTGCAGGTCGCGCGCGGACCAGTCGTTCATGATCGTGAAGCCGGCGAGCTTCCCGTCCGCGCCGATCACGACGGCCGCCTCGAGCTCGTAGTCCCACGCCGAGCTCGTCTCCGGGAAGGCCACTTCGTCGTCGGGCCCCGAGATCGCGGCCGGGTTGGAGAAGTAGAAGACGGGGATCTGGTACCACTCGGGCGCCACCTCGAGCCCGCGCTGCGCCCGCGCTTCGCGCACGTGGCGCTCGAAGGCGTAGAAGTCCCGGACAGACGGTGGACGCGGGACCGGCGCGCGCAGGCGAACGTCGTCGAACCGGTGCTCGCCGGCGTCGTCTCCGCCGTCGGCTAGGTACGCGGCGAGCGACGACGCGCCGAGCTCGACGACGCGGTCACCCTCGACGCGACCGGGTCTAAGCCGACCGTCGGCCTCGAACGTGCAGAGCCTCACGAGCGCGAGTATCGCGCCCGGCGGCGATTAGTACCAGCGGCGCGCTGGATCGCACCCATTCGGCGGAGCGAATTCCGCCAAACCCTCCTAGAGGTTGCCGCGGAGCGCCTGCTCGCGCTCGATCGCCTCGAAGAGAGCCTTGAAGTTGCCCTCGCCGAAACCGACGGCCCCGTGGCGCTCGATCACCTCGAAGAAGAGGGTGGGCCGGTCCTGCGCCGTCTTCGTGAAGATCTGCAGCAGATAGCCCTCGTCGTCGCGGTCGGCGAGGATCTTCAGCCGCCGCAGTGACGACCACTCCTCGTCGATCTCGCCCACTCGCTCCTCGACGTCCTCGTAGTAGGAGTCGGGCGTGTTGAGGAAGCGGATGCCGCGCTCGCGCAGCGACTCGACCGTGTTGACGATGTCGTCGGTCGCGAACGCGATGTGCTGCACGCCCGGGCCGCCGTAGAACTCGAGGTACTCCTCGATCTGACTCTTGCGCTTGCCTTCCGCCGGCTCGTTGATCGGAAGCTTGAAGCGGCCGTCGCCGCCCATCATCACCTTGCTCATGAGCGCCGAGTACTCGGTCGAGATCGCCTCGTCCGTGAAGTGCGTGAGCTCGCGGAAGCCGAGGCAGCGCTCGTAGAACTCGACCCAGTGGTTCATGCGGCCGAGCTCGACGTTGCCGACGACGTGGTCGATCAGCTTGAGGCCGACGCCGACGTCGACCTGGCCGTTCTCGCTCTCGACCGCGCGGTAGCCGGGGAGATACGCGCCCGAGTACTCCTCCCGGTTCACGAAGTTGTGGATCGTCTCGCCGTACGTCGCGATGGAGGCGAGCTCGACGCGCCCATGCTCGTCTTCGACCCAGCGCGGCTCGTCGACTCCGCGCGCGCCGCGCTGCAGCGCCTGCCGGTACGCCTCGGTCGCGTCGGGCACGCGGAAGGAGACGTACTTGACGCCGTCGCCGTGCATGTGTGCGTGCCGGGCGATCTCGTGGTCGGGCCTGAGAGCGCTCGTGACGACGAAGCGCGCATCGCCCTGCTCGAGGACGTAGGACGCGCGGTCGCGCACGCCCGTCTCGGGGCCTGCGTACGCGGTCGGGTGGAAGCCGAGCGCGCGCTCGTAGAAGTAGGCCGACTGCTTGGCGTTCCCCACCCAGAGCTCGAGGTGGTCCCAGCCGAGCAGCGGCATGAAATCCTGGGCCATACCTCGGATTCTAGGCCCGTCTAGTCGACCGAGGGGGCCGGCGGCCGGGCGAAGCGGGCCAGCAGGATCCCCGCTCCGATCACGAAGCCGCCCGCGAACTGGAGCGCGCCCATCTCCTCGGACAGGACGACTAGGGCGAAGAACGCTCCCAGGAACGGCTGGAGGTTCGCGTACAGCGAAGCGCGGGCCGCCCCGACCCGGTCGATGGCCGTGAACCACATGATGTTCGTGAAGACGAGCGAGAAGAACAGGCTGTAGAAGAACGCCGCCCACGCGAGCGAGCCGATCGCGTCCCAGTCCTGCTCGACCAGCTGCGTCGCCGCCGAGATCACGAGCGGGATGGAGCCGGCGAGCAGCATGAACGCGCTGATCCGGTACGGCGAGTAACGGCGCATGAGCGGCCCCATCGCCACCGAGTAAGCGGCCCACGTCGCCGACGCCGCCAGACCGAGCAGGATGCCGCCGATGTCGCCGCCGAGACCGCCCGACGACCCGAGCGCGACGAGCGCGACGCCCGAGAACGAGATGACCGTCGCGATCCAGTGGCGAAGCCGCAGGCGCTCGAGGCGAAACGCCCGCGAGATGAGCGCGACGAAGATCGGCAGCGTGCCGAACATGAGGGCGACGGTGGCGGCGGTCGTCAACCGCACCGAGTAGGCGAACGTGACCTGGTTCAGCCAGATGCCGAGCGCCGCGATGCCGAGCATGAACCAGACGTCGCCACGGCGGACGCGCAGGCTTCCCTCGCGCCCGTAGGTCACCGCCGAGAAGAGCACCGCGCCGACCGCGAAGCGGACGGACGAGTACGTGAGCGGCTTCCACCCGTGCGTGAGCGCGTACTTGACGACGGTGAAGTTGAAGCTCCAGAACAGCACCGTGATGAGCAGGAGGACGTCGGGAGGAAGACGGTGCCGCACGGCCTCGAAGGCTACGGCCTCAACCTCACCGGGGCGCGGTGTAGAGTCGGCGCGCGATGGCGGGCGAGCCGACGATCGAGGACATCGACGCGCTCGTCGGTCCCGCCACGCCGCACTTCGCGTACCAACTTCGGGCCCGCGTGCGCGCGCTCGTCCGCGACCTACCGGAGGATCATCCCGTGCGGAAGTACGGCGAGGAGAAGATGGAGCTGCTCGACCGGCTCGGGCACGCAACCTCGAAGGCGGAGGAGGGCCCGATCGAGCCGGAGTCGCGCCTCGGCTGGGAGACGATCCCGAGCCACGCTCCGCTCGCCAAGCCGCCGCCTCCGCTCGGAGAATGACCTTTCAAGGCAAGTCCGTCCTCGTGACGGGCGGCTCGCGGGGAATCGGCAAGGCAATCGCGCTTCGCTTCGCCGAGCTCGGCGCCGCGCGCATCGCCCTCAGCTACCTGCGCAACGACCGCGCGGCGGAGGAGACGGCGGAGGAGCTTCGCAAGGTCGGTGCGGAGCCCGTGCTCCTGCGCGGGAACCTCGGCGAGCCTGAAAAGGCGAAGGCGCTCGTCGAGCAGGCCGGTGCGCTCGACGTCCTCGTCTCGAACGCCGCGAGCGGCGTCATCAAGCCGCTCCTCGAGCTGGAGGAGAAGCACTGGGACTGGACGATGAACGCGAACGCCCGCGCCCTCTTCACCCTCGTCCGCCACGCGGCGCCGCTCCATGCCGGCGGGAAGCTCGGTCGTCGCCGTCTCGAGCCTCGGCTCACAGCGCGTGCTCGAGAACTACGCGCTCGTCGGAACGTCGAAGGCCGCCCTCGAGGCGCTCGTCCGCTACCTGGCGGTCGAGCTCGCTCCGCAGGACATCCGCGTCAACGCCGTGTCCGCCGGCCTCGTCGAGACGGGCGCCCTCGAGTACTTCCCCAACAGGGACGAGATGCTGAAGTGGTACGAGATGCGAACGCCGGCGGGACGGCTCGTCGGGCCGCGAGACGTCGCCGACGCCGTCTGCTTCCTGTGCTCTCCTGAGGCGGGAATGATCCGGGGTCACACGCTGATCGTCGACGGCGGCTACTCACTTCTCGCATGACCGACGAGCGCTTCGCGCACGACGCCTTCTTCATCGACCAGCTGATCCGGCCGATCGCGAACCTGTACCGCATCTCCACGCTCGGCCTGGACGGCTCGAGTGCCGGAGAGCCGCTCGCGTTCGTGCGCCAGAAGAAGCTCGCGCTCAAAGAGGACATCCGCTTCTACGCCGACGAGTCCGAGCAGCAGGAGCTCTTCCGCATCAAGGCGCGGCAGATGTTCGAGCTCGAAGGCGCGCTACGACGTGACGACGCCCGAAGGCGAGCGCATCGGCGTCCTCGAGAAGGTCTTCGGGAAGTCGATCCTCCGCTCCACCTGGAAGATCCACGACGCGAACGAGCAAGAGCTCGCCATGGCCGAGGAGAAGAGCATGAACGTCGCGCTGCTACGGCGGATCATCGACGCGATTCCGTACGGCGACTTCGTCCCGGTCATCTTCCAGTTCACCATCCGCATGGACGGCAAGGAGGTCGGAGAGCTGCGCCGGCCGGTCGGCATGCGCGACCGCTACATCCTCAAGATCGACGGCGACTTCGAGCGGCGCATCGACCGCCGCGTCGTGGTCGCGCTAGGAATCGCCCTCGACGCCCTGCAGTCGCGGTAGGCCCCCGTCGCCAGGCGGGTAGTCGTAGACGTCGACTCCCTCGCGCTGCTTGAGCTGGTTTACGACCACGTAGGTCAGCGGGGTTGCCGCCGCCTCCCAGGCCACCTTGATCAGCCACGTCGTGATGATGGTCTCGCCGAGCTCGACCCCGGTGCCCGCGAAGGCAATCGTCACGAAGATCGCGCTGTCGAGCCCCTGGCCGACGATCGTCGAGCCGATCGTCCGACTCCACAGGAAGCGCCCTCGCGTCGCCACCTTCATGCGCGAAAGGACGAAGGAGTTCGTCAGTTCGCCGACCAGATAGGCGCAGAGCGAGGCGGCGAAGATTCGCCACGTCGTCCCGAGGACGGTCTCGTATGCCTCCTGGTTGTCCGTCCAGAAGCCGGCGGCGGGCAACGCGATCGCAACCTGGATCGCCCCGACTGCGAGGAGGTTGCAGGCGAAGCCGAGAATGATGATGCGCCGCGCCGCCTTGAAGCCGTAGACCTCGGTGAGCACATCTCCGAGGAGGTAGGCAAGCGGGAAGAGGATGTTCCCCGCGTCGAAGACGCGTCCCGAGACCTCCACGAGCTTGACGGCGATGATGTTCGAGACGACGAGCGTCGTCACGAAGATTCCCGCGACGACGACGAACCGCCAGGAGAAGGTCACGAGCTGTTGCGTCCCGGCCGCATGCGCTTGAAGGTGTCGGCGGCGATGTAGCCGGCGATCTTCGGGTTCTCCTGCAGCCGGCGCAGCGAGTACTCGTACCACTGCCGGCCGAACGGGACGTAGATCCGGAGGCGATGGCCCTCGCGCACGAGCTCGTCCCCCAGATCGGCGCGCACGCCGAGCAGCATCTGGAACTCGTACTGCTCCGGTGCGAGCTCGCGCTCGGCGAAGATCCGCACCGCCTCGGCGACCACCCACTCGTCGTGACTCGCGACGGCGACGTAGCCGCCCACGTCGAGCAGCTTGGTGACGGCCTCGTTGAAGTTCATCCGCACCGTGTCGAAGTCCTGGTAGGCGATCTCGGGCGGCTCGATGTAGATGCCCTTGCAAACCCGCACGCTCGGCCGCAGGTCGGCAAGGTCGGCGATGTCCGCGAGCGTGCGCTTCATGTACGCCTGCAGAACGACACCGACGTTGTCGAGCCCTTCGCGGCGCAGACGGCGGTAGATGTCGAGCGTCTCCGTCGTCGTGCTCGAGTCCTCCATGTCGATGCGCACGAAGTTGTTCCGCTCCTGGGCGCAGCGAACGATGTCGGAGACGTTCTCGAAGCAGAGCCCTTCGTCGAGCTTGAGGCCGAGCCCCGTGAGCTTGACGCTCACGTTCGAGTCGAGCCGCTGCTCCCGGATCGTGTCGAAGACGTCGCGGTAGGCGTCGACCGCAGCCCGCGCCTCGTCCTGGTTGTGAACCTCCTCGCCGAGGACGTCGAGCGTGGCCATCTTCCCCTTGGCGTTCAGCGCCTTGACAACCCGGCAAGCGTCGGCCAGCTCGGCCCCCGCGATGTACCGCTCCGACAGCTTCCGCACGACCGGTCGCGGCACGGCCGGCAGGACCTTCACGATCGCCCGGTCGATGAGCGTCAAAGCGCCGGAAGTCTAGGAACCTTGACCCTTGCGGGCCTCGGGCGGACAATTCCGGCATGACCGACCAGGCCATGAACTGGGCCCCGCGAGTTCTTCGGCTCGTGCTCGCGGTCGTCCTCGGCGCGGCCGCCGCGACGGCCGGTGTGCTCCTCGCCATCGCGTCGTTCTCCTGGACCGCGTGGGCGCCGGCGCTCCTCTCGCTCGCGATGATCCTCGTCGGCGGCGTGCTCTACCGGCGGGCGGACGACGTCCTCACCAAGGGTCTCGCCCTCGGGCTCATCGTCGGCGCGTTCATCACCGTGCTGCTGTGGCCGCTTTTCGCGGTGGACAGCGGCGGGCTCGAAAGTCTCTAAGAGGGAAGCTCGCGCATGAACCCCTGGCGCGCGGCCGAGACGAGCGCCACCGCCTCGGGGAACAGGATGCGCATCGCATCGCGAAGCGCGAGGGCCTGCTCTTCTGCGGAGCCGTCCACGCGCACCTGTCTCATCGCCGCCGCCGCCAGCTCGACCGCCGTGTTGAGAGTCAGCGTCGCGAAGTGCTCGCGCTGCGATTCCTGCACCGCCTCGCTCTGGCGCTCGGCGAACTCGCGCAGGTTGCGCATGATCTCCTCGGGATCCCCGCCGAATCCGAAGTTGAAGCCACCTTCCATCGCGTCTTAATCTAGCGGTCGCTTGTACCCGCGCACGACGTCGGTCGCCAGATCCTCGGCCGCCGCCGTCCCGCTCTTCATTGCCTCGGCGAACGGCGAGCCGCCCACCTCGCCGAGAGCGCGCTCGAGGCGCGCGGCCGCCGCCCCGATGGCGTCGAGGTACGGAACGCTCGCCACGCGTGGCGCGGGCAGGATCGCCGCCTGCAAATCGGCCGCCGCCGATTGCGCCTCCTCGATCCCCTCCGGGTTCTCCGTCAGCCGGAGCTCCGCGAGCGCCGTCTGGAGCTCCTCCAGATCGCCACCGCCCGCGCTCTCCTCCGCCAGCTCGCACAGGGCGGCGATCGACACCGCCCGCCGCACGAGGCCGCGGTCCGTCACCGGGCTCCCGGCGGAATCGAACGCGAGCCACCGCGCCTCCTCGCCCTGCCGGTAGGCGCAGAGATAGACGCGCTCGCCCTCCCCGGGCTCCGCCGGGACGACGCCGACGATCTCCTCGCCGTCCTCCACGTGACCGTCTGCGGCAGCCCGGGCGGCCACCAGCTCTTCCTCGAGCGTCACGCGAGCAAGAATAGACCCGTGACCGAAGCGCTCACCGAGCGCAATCGCGCTGCTCAAGAGCTCTTTGCGCCGATCTCCCGGACGTACGACCGCTACGCGCGGCTCCTCTCGTTCGGACAGGACGGACGCTGGCGCACGTTCCTCGTCTCACGCGTCGAAGCGGGCCCGACCGACACCGTGCTCGACGTCGCCTGCGGCACCGCGTCCGTTTCGCTCGAGCTCGTACGCCGGTACGGCTGCAAGGTCATCGGCGTCGACCAGAGCGCCGAGATGCTCGCGGCCGGCCGTGCGCGGGTCGCCTCGGCCGGACTGGAAGACCGCATCACGCTCACCGAGGGCCGTGCCGAGGCATTGCCCTTCGCCGATGCGACCTTCGATGCGCTCACGTTCACGTACTTGCTGCGCTACGTCGACGACGTCGGCGCGACCCTGCGCGAGCTGGCGCGCGTCGTGCGCCCCGGAGGACGCATCGCGGGCCTCGAGTTCTTCGTGCCGCAGGGCATCCTGGCGCGGGCCCCCTGGGAGGCATACGTGCGCATCGGGCTTCCCCTTGCCGGCCGCACGGTCTCGCGTGGCTGGGGCGAGGTCGGACGCTTCCTCGGCCCGAGCATTCGCGACTTCTACCGCCGGCATCCGCTCGAGAGGCAGGTCGCGCTCTGGCGGGATGCGGGAATCAACGAGGTACGGGCGCGGACCCTGAGCCTCGGCGGCGGCCTCGTCACCTGGGGCACGCGTGGCGACTGAGACAAAGACGCGTCCCGCCTTCTACGCGCTCGCGTCGGGCGGGTGGCGCGACTACCTGACGCTCCTCCACGCTCCGTACACCGCGTGGCACCTCTCGTACGTCGCGATCGGCGCCGCACTCTCCGCGGAGTTTTCGTGGTCGAGGGTCGTGCCGGCGCTCGTCGCCTTCTTCCTCGCGGTCGGCATCGGCGCGCACGCGCTGGACGAGCTGCGTGGCCGACCCTTGCAAACGCGCATTCCACGCTCCGTCCTGATTGCGCTCGCGGTCCTCTCCATTGCGGGCGCCGTGGCGATCGGGCTCGTGGGTGCGGTGACGGTCGACCCGTGGATCGGAGCCTTCGTCGCAGCGGGAGCCTTCATCGTCGTCGCCTACAACCTGGAGATCTTTGGCGGCCGCTTTCACGGCGACTTCTGGTTCGCGCTCGCGTGGGGAGCCTTTCCGCTCCTGACCGGCTACTTCGCCGTCGCCGAGGAGCTCGACCCGGTCGCGGTCGTGGCCGCCGCGTTCGCTTTCGCCCTCAGCTACGCGCAGCGCACGCTCTCGAGCCGGGTGCGTGAAGTGCGCCGGCGCGTCGATCGCGTGAGTGGAACCGTCGAGCATCGCGACGGGAGCTCGCAGGAGCTCACGGCGCACGACCTCATGGATGTCGAGGAACGGGCGCTTCGCATCCTCAGCCTCGCCGTGGTGGCACTGGCAGCGGCCCTCGTCATGATGCGGGTGTGATGATGATCGACCTTCCCCCGGCGCAGCGCATCGCGCCGCTCGAGCGACCCGTCATCGTCCAGCCGGGGCCCAGGCAGGCGTCGTTCGGCGATCTCGTGGTGAAACTCGACCCGGCGACGACGCACGTCATCGTCAGCGTGAACGGCAAGGAGGTTGCCGGCCGCGCGACGGACGGGGGCACGCTCCGGCTCAAGCTGTCGCTGCCGCAGCGCAACTCGACCATCAGCGTCACCGCGCGCAACGCCGCCGGCGGAAGAGCCGAGGCGAAGGTGGGCCCCGTCTACGGCTTCCCGCGCGCCGGTCGGCCGACCTCGTTCCAGAGCGCAGAGGACCCCGGTCTCGCGCGGCGCATTCGCAGACTCGCGCTCGGCTTTCGCGGCACCTCCGCCGTGTTCGTGCAGAACCTCCGCACCGGAAAGGGCGCCGCGTGGAACGCCCGCGCACGCTTCCCGGCCGCCTCGACGCTCAAGCTCGGCATCGCGCTCGAGGTCCTTCGCGTCCTGCGCTCCCAGCCCGCTCCCACCAGCCGAGTCGGCGAGCTGCTGCGCAAGATGATCGTTGTTTCCGACAACGCGGCGGCGAACGCTCTGCTCACCTGGCTCGGCGGCTCGCAAAGCGGAGGGGCCGCCCGCGTGAACGCCTCGCTGCGCGCGCTTGGCATTTCCGAGTCGCACATGTACGGGGGCTACATCCTTGGAACCTCGGCGACCCGTACGATTCCGCTGCGCGTCGAGAGCCAGCCCGCGTTCGGCATCGGCAAGTACACGACCGCCTGGGATCTGGCGTCCTTCCACCGGCTTCTCCACCTCGCCTCGGTCGGGCGTGGACGGATGATGAGCCTCACAGGGTCCTTCACGGCCGGCGACGCGCGGCACCTCCTCTACCTCCTGACGCACGTCCAGGACCCGGGCAAGCTCGACCGCTTCATCGGGGACCTCGGCGTCTCGGTCCCGCACAAATCCGGGTGGATCACCCACGCCCGCCACGACAGCGGGATCGTCTACTGGGCCGGCGGCTCGTTCGTCGTCACTGTCATGACCTGGAACGGCGCCTTCGAGGTCGGCACGTCGTCGGACGTGCTGGCGGGACGCATTGCGGAAACCGCTCTCGATCGCTTCAGCGATGCCGGATCGACCTTCAGCCCGCTTGTTTTCAAGCTCCAGTCGGTTAGCGCCTAAGTCCTCCGACTAGGATCCCTGGATGGCGCTCGCCCTGGAAATCGCCGTCGCCGCTGCGCTCCTCGTGGTGGCGCTGTCGTTCGCGGGAGTCGTCACACGCCGCCTCGGCGAGCGCCCGCTCCTCGCGCTGACGATCGTGCTGGCCGTGGCGGCGGCCGCCGCGTTCGCGGTGGCGGCAGTGAACCTCATCGAGGAATTCGCCGACGCGGAGGTCCTCTTCCTGGCCGCGGGCGGCCTCGCCGCCGCCGCGGTGGCCGAAGGCGGGCTCTATGCGTTCGCGCGGGGACTGCGAGCGCTTCGCGAGGTCGAGAACGTCGGTGACGCGGCGAAGGCAAGTCTGAGCGCCGCACTCGAGGCCGAGGCCGATTCCCGCCGCAAGGAGCTCGACCGCATGCTCGCCCGCGAGCGCGCACACGCCACACATCTCCTGGGCGAGCAGGAGCGGGCGCTCGCCGAGGAGCGGCGCACCGTCGTCGAGCGGCAGGCCGAACGCGCGCGTGTCGAGCTCACCGAGGCCGTCGCGTCGGTGCAGGAGCGGCTCGAGCGCCGTCTGATGGCGTGGGCGGCCGACCTCGACCGCGGGCAGCGCGCCCTCGAGACGAAGCTCACGGAGCTCGGCAACCGCCAGCGCGAGCAGGTCGCCGCGTACGAGGCGCGGCTCGCGGCGGACGCCGAGCGCCTCGGCGCCTCGAGCGACGAGCTGCGAGAGGCGCTCACGAAGCTTCGCCAGGATTTCCAGCGCCTCGCCAGCGAGTCCCTCGAGGAGGGCCGCGCCGACATCGAGCTGAACGCGACGGAGCGCAGGCGCGCCCTGCACGAGGTCAGCGAGCGGCTGCGCGCCCGCGAGCGTTCTCTGCGAGAGCAGGTGGAGCGCGAGGAGATCGAGGCGAGGTCCCGGCTGACGGCCGGCGTCGCTGAGCTCGAGCGCCGCCAGCTCGCCCAACTCGACCGGGCGTTCGAGCGCGCGGGCACGCGCCTGATCGAGGCCGCCGAGCGTCGCTTCGACGCGCAAATCAAGGAGTCGCGGGAGCGCGCCGCCGAGCGGCTCAGCCGAGAGCTCGAGAAGGGCATGGAGCAGTTCGTGCGCCACGCGGAGAAGGACGTCTCGGACCGGATCGCCGACATCGCCCGCACCACGGTCGACCGCCTGCAGCGGAGGATCCAGGACGCGGCCCGGGCGGCCGAGGTCCAGCACGACATGTCGGCCGATCGCGTTCGCCTGCTCGCCGATCGCCTGGAGGAGGCGATCGCGGCCGCCGAGGACCGCGCGGCGGCCCTCGAGCTCGAGATCGGGCGGGCTACGGGAGCGTTCGACCGAGACTAGGAGGGTTTGGCGGAATTCGCTCCGCCGAATGGGTGCGATGGGCGGCGCGAGGCAACGGACGCAGGGAGCGTTCGTACTGATTTCAAGTACGGGCGCGACCGAGGACGCAGCCTCGCGGCGATCCAGCGCGGCCAGGCGGCATCAGCTGTATTTCGTCAAGCCCTCCTACTAAGGAGCCCGACGACTCCGCCGGCGCTTCACGGAGCCGCCGGCCACGGCAGGGGCTCAGCACCCGCGCGCACGTAGAGCGGGTGGCGCGGCGAACCGTTCTTCGTGACGCCGAGACAGTGCGGAGCGGCCACCAGCTCGAGCACGTCGGCCGAGCGTCCGCCGTTCGGAAAGGCACCCCACGCGCAGATCACGAGGTCGGCCGCGGCGAGGACGTCGGCGATCGTCGAATCGTTTTCGGGTCCGACAGGGTCGTCGGCGGCCAGCAGAGCCGTCGGTCTCGTCGCGCGGAAGGCGAAAAGGTTGAGCACCACCAGCCGGGCGAATCCCCAGCGGCGTACAAAGCCAATGCAACGGCGGATCGTCGGGTCGTCGCGGCTCTCGTCGGCAGTGGACGGGTTGAGGCCGATGAAGGCAACCGTGCCCTCACCCGTCTGCGGCGCCGGCTCACGCGTGAGCGAATAGCGCCAGGTCCGGCACGGCGAGAAGGACGCACTAACGGCTCCCAGGGCGCCAAGGTAGCGCCCTGGGAAACCGTTCGTGCCGTCACCGCCCGCTAGGCAGGAGCCGGCGCCGTTGTTCGTTGGACTCGGACTCCAACCTCGCGGTCGTACTCCTCGCGGATCGGAACCCGCCTGAATCCCCAGATCAACGCGTAGATCCCGAGGCTGAGCTCCCAGATGGCCTCGGGGATGGTGGCAATACCCTGCATCGGGCCACTCGGGCGGTCGACGCCGAACATGACGAGGACTCCCGTGATGATGATGAGCGGTCCTCCGATGAGCCCCAGCACGGCGAGGGACCGCGGCACCAGCCCGGACGCGTACATCAGATAACCGAGCATGAGCCCGTTCCCGATGCCCACGACGAACCCGGGCCCGAGGATGAACGTCCAGTCCTTGAGCGCGGCGAGCGTGTAGGCGATCGCTCCTTCGTCGCCGCCGGCGTTCTGCTGCGACAGGGTCACGACCGACAGCACGGCGAGGATGCCGACGAGGATGAAGGTGGACTCGACGATGCGGGCCGCGACGTAGCCGAGCGCGAGCACGTGGTTCTGCCGCTTCACGATCGGATAGATCACCAGCGCGGTGCCGATGTTCGCGACGATCAGGAGCAACTCCAGGAAGGCTCCGAAGAAGATTTTGTTGTCGGAGCCGCCGTTCGCGACGTAGCCGACGGGGTCGTCGAGGACCGGCTGGAACAGAATCAGCGCCGGGATCGACGTCAGGAACGTAATCAGGTACAGAAGTCCGAAGATGCGCGCGAGTCTCTGCGAGTCCATTTGCCTCCTCGAGGTCGAAGCGCCGGTGGCGTCCTTCACCAGCTGCCGGGGGGAGGCTCGAAGCTAGCGCACTGCCTGCACGAAGGTCTATAGGCCGGTCGGCCCATTTCACGCCCCGGTTTTGCGCCCAGCGACCGCGCTAGCCGCGGCGCGTTCCGAGCACGACCAGGTACTCGCGGGGGTGGACGATCCCGCCGTTTTCGCGGTGGTTCGACTCGAAGAAGTCCACCCAGTCGCGGTGCAACTCCTCACGCCGCTCGCCGAGCGATTCGGCGAGCGTCTTCGTCGGCCCGTAGCTCGTCGAGAAGAGGTCCCAGTAGGCCTCACCGGATGGCACCTGCAGCGTGGAGACGCCTTCCTCGAACGCGAGGTCGAACGCTTCCCCGAGGAGCTCGCGCACGTGCCCCTCGTCGCCCCAGTCGAACGGGTTGCTCGGCGGAGGAGCCGGCTGGTAGGGCGCCATCACCTTGAAGACCTTCGCCATGCCGGTCCCGGGCATCCAGTTGACGAGGGCGATCCGCCCGCCCGGCGCGGTGACGCGCGCCAGCTCCCGCGCGGACGCCTCGTGATCCGGGGCGAACATGATCCCGCACGTCGAAGAGACCTTGTCGAAGCCGGCATCGCCGAGCTCGAGCCGCTCGACGTCCCCGACGCGGTACTCGATGTCGAGCCCGTTCGCCTGGGCGCGCTCCTTGGCCGTCTCGATCAGCCCGGGCGCGAGATCGACGCCGACCACCTCCGCTCCGGCGGCGGCGGCCCGCTCGGCCATCGCACCCGTGCCGCAGGCGAGATCGAGCCAGCGGTCGCCCGCGGCGGGCGACAGGCGCTCGGCCACCACGTCGTGAATGTCCGTGATCGTCTCGGTGATCCGCTGGTAGGGCCCGTTGCCCCAGGCCACGCTCTGTCGTTGCTTCAGCTCCTCGTAGGCCACACCGCCGTCCTCTCCTGCGTTGACGAGGCGAGGAACCTATCGCGCCCGGCGGGACCTCGCCGCTGCCTTCCGCGGCCCTAACCTCAACTTTCCTGCGCAGGGATCGTCAAGAGCAGGTGGAAAGAGTGCGGATGGAAGAGCTCACGACTCTCGAACGACACGACGAACGCGGCAAGGTCGAGAGCTGGCGCCTCCACGTGCTGATGGAGGCGGGCTACCCACTGCCGCTCGCCGAGCGCCTCGCCCAGAGCGACACCGATCTCCACGCCGCGGTCGACCTCGTCGCCCGCTACGGCTGCGCTCCGGCCGTCGCGGCCGAGATCCTTCTCTAGCTCCTCGCAGCACGGAAGCCGGGACTCGGCACACCTGCGACGCGACGCGTAGAAGCCGCTCGGCTACATTCGGCTCGTGAAGGTCGAGGCGCAGCCGTACGGCGACCGCAAGGTCTACACCGTCTCCGCGTTCAACCGCGGCGTCGCGTCGTGGCTGACCCGTCTCCCTTCCGTGTGGGTGGAAGGTGAGGTGACGGAATTCCGACGGCAGCCCGGCTGGCAGGCCGTCTTCTTCACGCTCAAGGACCCGACGGACGGCTCCTGTCTTCCGGTGACCATGGGACGGACCGGCTTCGACGCACTCAGGCTCGACCTGACCGACGGGATGACGGTCCACGTCTTCGGACGGCCGGAGCTGTACGGCGCACGCGGCGCCTTCCAGCTGCGGGCGCTCTCGATCGAGCCGCTCGGCCTCGGAGCGGTCCTCGCAGGCATCGAGCGCCTGAAGCGCAAGCTCGCCGCCGAAGGCCTCTTCGCCGCCGAGCGCAAGCGGGCGCTTCCGCTCTTCCCACGACGCATCGGGCTCCTGACGGGTAACGAGGCCGCCGCCAAGCGCGACTTCCTCACCGCAGTCACCGCCCGCTTCCCGGCCGCGTCCGTCGTCGTCGCACAGACGTACGTCCAGGGGCCGCAGGCTGCCGGCGCGATCACAGCCGCGCTCGGCGCCCTGGCCCGCGAGCCGGGTGTCGACGTGATCGTGCTCACCCGCGGCGGCGGCAGCTTCGAGGATCTTCTTCCCTTCAGCGACGAGCGCGTCGTGCGCGCGGTTGCCTCATCGGCCGTGCCGCTGGTCTCGGCCGTCGGTCACGAGCAGGACACGCCGCTCTGCGACCTGGCCGCAGACGCACGTGCCTCCACGCCCACCGCGGCAGCCCGGCTCGTCGTGCCCGACGAGGGTGAGCTTCGCGGACGCCTCGACGATCTCCGCACCGGTCTCGCCCGCGGCGCCACGCGCACGCTCGAACGCGCGCGCACGAACCTCGTGACCGACGGGAACCGGCTGGCGCGCGCTCCCGCGCTCATGCTGGAGCGCAAGCGGGCGGCGCTCGAGGCGACGTGGGGAAAGCTGAGTGCGTTGTCCCCGAGGGCAACATTGAGTCGAGGGTACGCCATCGTGCGGACGGACAAGGGCATCGTTCGCACGGCGCGCACGCTCGCCGCCGGCGAGCGCGTCGACGTCGAAGTCGCCGAGGGCGCGTTCGGCGCCCGCGTCGAGGACACGCGCGAATGACTCCAGACGAACAACCACGCTCGCTTCCTGAGCGGTACGTGTTCCTCTGTCTTCGGATCGACCGTCACATCGAAGGCTTCGTCGATGCGTACATCGGTCCACCCGAGTGGCGTGACCTCGTCGAGGCGGAGCAGCCCGCTCGACCAGAGGCCCTCTGCGAGGAAACACTCGCGCTCAGCGAAGCCCTGCCGTCCGAGGGGCTGGAGCCGGAGCGCGAACGCTGGCTATCGGCCCAACTCAAGGCCCTCGAGTGCGTGACGGCGTCCTTGGCGGGCGAGACGGTCGCGTGGGCCGATGAGGTCGAACGCTGCCTGGGTGTACGGCCCACCCGAACGGACACGGCGGTCTTCGAGGAAGCGCACCGTCGCCTCGACGCCGCGCTCGCAGGAAACGGCTCCGTTCGTGACCGCTACATCGCGTGGGACGAACGAAACGCAATCCCATCCGACAAGATCGTGCCGGCCCTCGCGCGATTGAAGGACGTGCTCGGGCCGCGTGCCCACGAGCTCGCCCCCATGCCCGCCAAGGAGTCCGTGACGTACGAGATCGTGACCGACAAGCCCTGGGTCGCCTACAACTGGTACCAGGGTCGCTACCACAGCCGCGTGGATGTCAACGCCGACCTGCCGACCTCAGTCGCGCTCCTCACAGACCTCGCGGCGCACGAGGCCTACCCCGGCCACCACACAGAGCGCGCGGCGAAGGAGGCGCATCTGCTCGACGAGCTAGGGCGTGTCGAAACGAGCGTCTCGATCATCTCCGCTCCCGAAGCGCTCGTCTCCGAAGGTATCGCGATGAATGCGCTCGAGCAAGCCCTGGGGCCCACGCCCTACCAGGTCGTTGCCGAGGAGCTGCGTCGCTTCGGTGTGACCTTCGACCCGGACGAGGTGCACGAGGTCCACCAGGCCGAGCTCGCGTCCTTCGCGGTCGCGACCAACGCGGGCTTCATGCTGCACGAGGACGGGGCGACAGCGGACGAGACAGAGGCGTACTTGCGCGAATGGGCGCTCGAATCGGACGAAAGAGCGGCGCGCTCCGTCGCGTTCCTGAAGGAGCCCACCTCCCGTGCGTACATCTCGGCCTACACCGACGGGCGGCGGCTGTGCCGCGAGTTCGTGGAGAAAGCTCCCGGCAACTTCACGCGCCTGCTCACCGAGCAGCTGACGACGGCGGACCTCCTCGAATGAGCCAGGAGATGAGCTTCGAAGAAGCGCGGCGCGAGCTCGAGCGCATCGTCGCGCAGCTCGAGAGCGGACAGGCTGGCCTCGAAGACGCCGTCGCGCTCTGGGAGCGCGGCGAAGAGCTCTACCGTGTATGCGTCGGCAAGCTCGACGCGGCGCAGGGGAAGATCGAAGAGCTCGGCCGACGCGCCGAAGCGGTCAAGCCGCCGGCGTAAGAACCAGGACTTCCTCGAAGTACTCGCCGTTCCGCCGTCCCGTGCGGCGATTGACGTGCCGGAGAAGGCGGTCCTCGAGCTGCAGCCCCGCCGCGGCCACGATCCCGTCGTACAAGCGGCGCCGGTCGTTTACGACAACGACGATCTTGCCGCCGTGCCGCAACGCTCCCGCCGCACGCGCCAGTACAGCGGCGATGTCCTCGCAGTAGCCCTTCACCCCGCGTCCGATCTCGTCGGCGTCGCGACGCTCGAGACCGAGAAGCTCGTACGCGTAGACGTGCTGCTCGTGGTAGTCGATGAGGCCCGGGATAGGGCGGCGACGTCACGACGAGGTCGACCATGTCCGGCGGATCCAACACGCGGGCGTCGCCATGCAGAACCGTCACATCCTGGCGAGAGCGAACCTCCGCGAACTCCTGCACGCGCTGAACTGCGTCGCGCACGTAGCGTCGCAGGAACTTCTCCGCCTCGGCCACGGGACGGCACACGCGGCGGTGCTTGTGACAGAAGTACTCGCCGACGACGGGCTCCGCCGGAAAGTCGAGGTCGTCGTGGCGCGCCAGTCGCGCCGAGCGCGCGGAGCGCGAGAGTACGATGCGCCACAGGTCCGGATACGACGTCGTTGCGATCCGGTCGCGAAAAGCGAGTAGCTCCGTCAAGGAGCGAGACGCGTACCAGCGCTGCAAGTACTCGGAGCTGGACGGGGCGGGTGGCGACGTCGGGCTGACCGACAAGCGGACGACGTCCGCCAGCAGCTCACGCGGCTCGTACTCGTCGGTCTTCACGCGCGCGAGCAGGCAGTTGAAAGCCGACACGTCACAGCCGGCGGTGCGGGCGCCGAACGCATTCGCCTCGACGAGCGTCGTCCCCGAGCCGGCGAAGGGATCCCAGACGAGGTCGCCGGGCTGCGCGTACCGCCGAATAAACGCCTCGGCGAGCTGGGGCACGAACTTCCCCAGATATGGGTGCAGGCGATGAACGTGCTTCGTCCGCTCGCGCTCGGGCAGCTCCGCCTCCGACCACGAGAGCTCGAGGTCGATCTCGCCGTACAGGGCCGCCTGCGTGCGCATTCTCACGTGAGTTCGCCGCCGGTTTATGATCTCCCCCGTGGCAGCGCCTGTTGACGTCCTTCGAGGGGTCCCCCTCTTCTCCGAGCTCGGCGACCGCGAGCTCGAGCGGCTGGCCGGGCACTTCAAGGAGCGCACCTTCCCGGAAGGCTCCAACGTGACGATGGAAGGGGGCACGGGCACCGGCTTCTTCGTCGTCGTGGACGGCAATGCGACCGTGAGCGTGAGCGGCGAGCAGCGCGGGACGCTCGGCCCAGGTGACTCGTTCGGCGAGATCGCGCTCGTGGACGAGGGCACGCGGAGCGCCACGATCACCGCGGCGACGGACCTACGCTGCTACGGGCTGACCGCCTGGGAGTTCCGCCCGTTCGTCGAGGAGCACCCACAGGTCGCGTGGCCGCTTCTCAAGCAGATGGCGAAGCGCCTGCGCGAAGCGCAAGCGCACGAGCACACGCACTAGCTCAGAGAGCTTCCAACCCTCTCACCGAGCGCGACGAGATCGTCCTCGGCACGGTCGGGATTGCCGCTCAACGCGTGCATCTCGACGCCTTCGAACTCGATCTCGACGCGACCACCGAACACCACGCAGCGAACGTCTGCTTGGTGGCAGCGAGCGACAACGGTGCTCGTCACCTTCCCTTCCAGCGAGCTCGCGTCGACGACACCTTCGCCTGTGACGACGAGATCGGCGTTGCGGATCCGCTCGTCAAAACCGACCACGTCGAGAACAAGGTCCGCACCGGGAACGAGGCGCGCCCCGAGTGCGGCGAGCGCGGCGCCGAGCCCGCCGGCAGCGCCCGCGCCCGGCACCTCTGCATAAGGCGTGAGCTCGTTCATGGCGGCGAGGCGGCGCTCCAGCCCCTCGACATCCGCGGGCGAAGCGCCCTTCTGCGGACCGAACGCGCGCGCGGCGCCTCGCGGCCCAAGCAGCGGATTGCGCACGTCGCACGCCGCCTCGACCGGGACCGGAATCTCCGTGATCACTTCGCGAAGCCCTTCGCCGCCGTCGACCGTGGCCGTTCCGCCAAGCGCGACGAGGAGGCCGCGCGCGCCCGCATCGAGCGCGGCGCGCATCAGCTCGCCAAGCCCTCGACTCGACGCGCCCCAGACGTCGCGCTCGTCCTCGGTGACACGCCAGAGGCCAACCGCCTCGGCCGCCTCGACCACACCGCGGCCGTCCGGAAGAAGAAGGAAGCGCGCTTCGACGGGCCGCCCCAACGGATCCGAGACCTCGGCCGATCGCCACTCGCCGCCGAGCGAACGGTGCAGCGCGGCCGCGGTGCCTTCGCCCCCGTCCGCGAGCGGGACCTCGTCGGCAGCGACACCCGCACGCCCAAGACCCGCAGCGAGAGCGTCCGCCGCCTCGCGCGCGCTGAGGACGCCCTTCAGCTTGTCCGGAGCACAGACTGCGTTAGGCGATTCGTTCGACCTTCTCGCTGTCGTCGACCTGGATTTCCGTCACCTCGGGCATACGGCGCAGCATCGCGAACGAGTACCCCTCCTTCGCCAGAAAGATGAAGCCGAGCGCCATGCCGACGCCTGCTTCGATCGCCTGCAGGCCGATCCCGAACGCAAAGCCGTGCGCGTAATCGACGCCGTACCGAAGCAAGACGAGGGCGACGGCCGCTTGCACGAGGCCGACGTTCCCCGGCCAGAACGGGAAGACGGTGACCACGTTCATGATGAGGAAGACGAGGCCGACGGCCGCGAAGCCCTCGTCGATCCCGAAGGCGTTGAAGCACGCCCAGACGGCGAAGAACTGCGCGCCCCAGCCGAGCACCTGCAGCGCGAGCGCTTCGAACGCGGCGACCGGCTCGCGCAGGACGTTCAACCCGTAGCGCGCGGTGCGCAGGACGCGGCGAATGGGCCCGAGCTCCTCGCCGACCGGCCGGTGCTGGCGATGCGCGATGATCAGCGAGGCGACCAGAAGCCCCACCCCGAGGCCGATCACGATGCCGAGGATGGGGACGGCCCACTTCGGAATCCGCGCCGTGTAGAGGACGTAGAGAACGAGCGCGCCCATCGCGACCACGTCGAAGAGCCGGTGCGTGAAGATCGACCCGACGAGCGCAGGCCACGCGCCCGGCCGGCGCATGCGCCGCGTCACCACCGCGACGCGGGCGAGCTCGCCGACGCGCCCCGGAAGAACGGCGTTGGCGAGGAGACCGACTGAGAACGCGGAGAAGACCGTCATGCGCGACGGCGACGGCGGCGCGCACGCGTGCTTGATCACCACGCGCCACGCCGCGGCCCGAACGACGATCGAGTAGAGGTTGAGGAGGGCGGCGAGGGCGACCCATTCCCACTGGACCGCCCGGAATGCATCGGAGACGCGCCCGAAATCCGGTCCGCGCCACAGGAGCAGCGCGATCATCACGGCGAGGGCGCCGAGCATGAGCGCGGTGCGGGCCGAGCGGCTCCGCGGAATCAGACGCGTCAGGCGGCGGCGCGTGAGACGGACCTCCCGTTGCCGAGATCGTCGTAGATCGCAACGAGGCGCGCGGCGATCCTCTTCCACGAGTAGCGCTCGGCCACCTCGCGGCCGGCCTCGCCGAGCCGGCGCCGGCGCGGCTCGTCCTCGAGGAGCTCGACGAGGGCGGCGGCCAGCGGCTCGACCTCGCCGGGCGGGACGAGGATGCCGCTCTTCTCGCTCGCCACGCCGCGGTAGCCGTCGATGTCCGACGCGACGACCGGAGTCGCGCACGCGAACGCCCGCGTCAGCACCATGCCGAAGCTCTCGCCGCCGAGCGACGGAGCGGCGAGCAGCGCAGCGCGCGCAAGCTCGTCGGTCAGCTCCTCCTCGCTGAGGCCGCCGAGCAGATCCACGTTCTCGAGCGAGAGCTCCTGCCGGCGCGCCAGCCAGCGCACCGAGAGCGGGTCGGCGCCGACGACGCGAAGGCGCGCACCCGTGCGCCGCGCCACCTCGGGCCACGCGCGCAGGAGGACGGAGAGGCCCTTGCGCGGCTCGTTCCTCCCGATGAAGACGACCGTGCGCTCACGACCGCCGGCGTCGTAGTCGGCCGGCACCTCGACGCCGTTCGGGATCACCTCGAAGGGCGAGCCGACGTACGGCTCGGCGGCGCGGCGCGCGGCGTCCGACACCGCGACGCGGTAGTCGATTCGCTCAGTGATGATGCCCCACATCATCTTCGCGAGCGGGTACCACGCGAGCCGTTCACCGGCCGCGTGGCACGTGACGACCACGGGACAGGGCGCGACGGCGAGCGCGTAGGCCGCGAGCACGGGCGTGAGCGGCTCGTGCACGTGCACGACGTCGAAACGCTCCTCCTCGAAGACCCGCTTCATCCGCGGCATCGCCGCCGGCGAAAGGACGATGTTCGGGAGCGACGCGTTCGCCGGCACGATCACCGACCGCCCGACCGGGATGACGTACTCGGGCGGCCGCTCATGCCGGCCCTCCTTGGGGTGGAGCAGATGCGTGAAGCGCCCCGGCGGATCGTGGCCCATGAGGATCTTCGCCTCGTGCCCGAGCGAGCGGAGCGTGCGCGCCTGATGATCCGCATGCTCTTGGACGCCGCCCCAGAAGGACCACGAGTACGGGACGACTATGCCGATTTTCACGTCGGCTTGGCCGTCATCGCCCAGATGGCGACGACGTAGGCAACCAAGAGCACCGTGGTCAGCACGGTCGCGATGCGGGCGAGCGTGCCGGAATCGCGACGCATCGCGAGCCCCGCGAGGATGGTCGAGATCAGCAGGATGAGCGCGCCCGGCTCTGCCGTGAGGTAGCCGACGCCGATCCATGCGGGTTCCTCTTCGACCTGGTCCCATCCTTCCCGCGAGTAGATCCATTCGCCGCCGACGCGCATGGTGATCCAACCCGGCACCGCTGCCAGCAAGAGCGCCCAGAACGAAAGCCTCCTGAACGAGCTCGCGCCCGGCTCGTCGCTTCGCCAAGACAGGGCCTGCGCGACCAGCGCAGTCACCAGGCCGCCGACGAGGATGCTCGCGCCGGCGACGTGCACGAGGAGCGGGAAGTTGACGCTGTCGGGACGAATGGCGGCGAGCATGCTCACGCTCCCGGCTTGTAGATCATGTCGACGAGGAGAAGGATGACAAGCGCGAAGGTGACGAAGTGAAGCACGAGCCCCGTCGACGAGCGGAGCGCCGCGTTCAGCTCGGGGCTCGGGACGTCACGACCTTCGGCGACGAGCGCGCGCGCCCTGTCGCGCACCCCGTTGTAGTGCTTGCCGACGCGACTGCCGATGCCCATCGCCACCGCCCACAGAACGAGCGCGGCGATGATCCAGCCGTCCCAGAGCTGATACTCGTCGAGGTCGATCGCGAGGATGATGCCGAGAACGATCGTTCCGATCGAGCCCACGGCGAAGAGGATGTCGCTCCAGCGCGAGACGCGAAACATGCGGACGATCTCGCTCGGCCGATCGAGACGCCGGCCGATAAAGGCCAGAAACGTCACGAGCACGAGGGCCGCGACGAGCGCGAAGGCGGCGAGGACGTGCAGGAAGAGCAGCCAGTCGTAGCGCGTCATCCCCGGGCAGCCTAAACGACGGCGCGAGAGGATTAGACTCGCCTCCGGTGATCCGCAAGGCCAAGCGCATGGAGCCGATTCGTGGGTTCGGGATCGACCAGGTGGCGGCCGCCGCGGACGGAGCCCGCCGCCGGCGAGTCCGGGTGGCGCGTCCTCCGCATGGAGAACCTCGACACCGATCTTCCGCTTCCGCCCGAGGCGGTCGGCGTCACGGCCGCCAACCTCGAGACTGCCGCCGCGAACAGCTGGCTCCCCTTCACCGGCGACGCCGACCTGCGCGCGGCCATCTCCGACTTCACCGCCGAGCGAACGGGACACCGCTACGACCCCGAGCGCGAGATCGTCATCACCGTCGGCGGGATGGAAGGGCTCCTGAACTCGCTCCTCGCCACCGTCGATCCAGGCGACGAGATCGTCGTCACCGACCCGACGTACGCCGGCATCGTCAACCGCGTGCACCTGGCCGGCGGAACGCCCAAGCTCGTTCCCTTCCAGGTGGTCGACAACGAGTGGCGCCTCGACGTCGAGGCGCTCCGCACCTCGATCACGGACGCGACGACGGGCATGCTGCTCATGAGCCCCTCCATGCCCTCCGGCGGGACCTTCACGCGCGAGGACTGGCAGACGGTGTGCGACCTCTGCCGCGAGCGCGACCTCTTCCTCATCTACGACGCCGCCATGGAGCGTCTTCTCTACGACGGGCGCCCGCTCGTGCATCCGCTCCACTTCGACGGCATGGCCGAGCGCACGGTCGTGGTCGGCTCGCTCTCGAAGGAGCACCGCATGATCGGCTGGCGCGTCGGCTGGGTGGCGGGCCCGGCCGAGACGATCACCGACGTCGGCTGGACGCACGTCTACAACACGACGACGCCCGTCTCGATCGCGCGCGCGGCCGCGACCGCGGTCCTGCGCGGGAACCAGGACCACGTGGCCGACTGCGTCGCCGAGCTCGAGCGCCGACGCGACGTGATGCTCGACGGCCTGCCCGGCTGGCCGTTCGTCAGGCCGGGCGGCGGCTGGTCGATGCTGCTCGACGTCTCGGCGCTCGGCTTCTCGGCCCCCGAGGCCTCACGGATCCTCCTGGACGAGGCCGCCATCGCCGCGACCGCCATGGTCGGCTGGGGCGGCCCCGTCGCCGAGAAGTACGTCCGCTTCGTCTACAGCGCCGAGCCGGTCGAGGAGCTCGAGACGATTCCGGAGCGGCTGGCGGCGACGCGACTCGCCGCCGGCGTCGCGCAGCGGCTAACCTCCGACCCAGCTAGGCGGGCTCCCAGGAGAGCTCGACCACGTAGCCGTCCGGGTCGCGGCACTTGACGCTCACGTAGTCGGGCTCGTCCAATTCCTCCACGATCGGAACGTTGTCCTTCCGCAGCCTCTGCGCGAACGCGCGGACGTCGTCGGGGCTCGGCACGCCGAGCCCGAAGTGGAGGAAGTGCGGCACCTGGATCGGCTCGGCCGTCGGGCCGAGCGCAAGCGCGAACCCGTCCGCGTTGTAGAGCATGAGGACGCCGTCGTCGTACTCGCGCGCCGGCGCGGCGTCGAAGCCGAAGTACGTCTCGTAGAACCGGCGCGAGCGTTCGCGGTCGCGAACGGCCAGCGCGAGATGGTTCACTTCGCCTCGGTCGGAGCCTCTGCCTCTTCCTCTGTTACTGCCTCTGCCTCACTTCCACGGCGATGGGGTTCCCGTCCTCGTCGATCAGGAACTCGGCCATCGGGTCGATCCCCGCCTCGCGCATCGCCTTCTTCTCTTCTTTTCGTCTCCTGCTTCTTGGCGCGCTTTTCCTTCACCGCACGCTCGCGTTCCATCTTCGCCATGGTTTGTCGTCTCTTCGAACTTGAGCCCATACGCACGTCCTTTCTCGGCCGCTTGTAGAAAGAACCGTACAGGCGCATAGACTCGCGCCGTGAGCGAGGCAGAGGCCGTCGTCGCCGAGATCCGCCGCCAGGGCCTCGCGGAGCTCCACACGCACCTGGGCGGCTCGGTCGCGCCCGAGGTGCTCTGGACGCTCGCCCACGAGCAGGGAATCGCCCTCCCCGTCAAGGACTACTGGGACTTCGAGAAGCTCGTCACCGTCGACCCCCGCGGCGTCGAGGGCCTGCCCGAGCTCGACCAGATCTACAAGTGGACCGAGCTGATCCAGTCCAGCCCGCTCGCCGTCGAGCGCTCCGTGCACGGCGCGATCGGCGGCGCCTACCGCACCCAGAACATCACGACGCTCGAGCTTCGCTTCAACCCGATGAAGCGAAACCGCGGCGGCGAGCGCGACCTCGACCACATCATCATGGCCGCCATCCGCGGCCTCGACCGCGCGAGCCTCGAGTACCCGCAGGTGCGCGCGGGCCTCATCCTCATGATGGACCGCACGTTCAGCCACGAGCTGAACGCGATCATCGTCGACAAGGCGATCCGCTACGCGCCGCGCGGGATCGTCGGGATCGACATCGCCGGCCCGCGCCCCAACGGTGGGCGCTACCCCTACCGCGACCTGAAGCCGATCGTCGAGACGGCGCGCGCCGCCGGCCTCGGCATCACGATCCACGTCGGCGAGGAAGGCGGCCAGAACGGGATCGAGGAGATCGGCGAGGTCGTCGAGACGCTACGGCCGGAGCGAATCGGCCACGGCATCCTCGCCGCTCAGGACGAGGAGACGATGCGCGCGATACGCGAAGCCGGCGTCGTCCTCGAGATCTGCCCGAGCTCGAATCTGCTGACCCGGGCGCTGGCGGACGAGGACGCGCTACGAGACACGATCCGGACGTTCGTGGATCGCGGGGTCGAGTTCACGATCGCCACGGACGGGCCCGAGATGATGCGGACTCATCTCAGCGATGAGCTGGAGCTCTTGTTACGAGCCGAGGCCTTGGACGCGCACGCGGCGAGTGCAGTCAACGCTCATGGCCACGCCTCGACCTTGTTGTAGACCGAAGGGTGTAGGCGCACAAGATAGGCCGGCCGGTCAATAGGCAGGCGCGTCCCTGGCTGCCAACATCGCGTCCGCCATGACCGAAAAGGAGCAATTCACTCCCCGCCAGCGTCAGGTCATCCAGCTCATCGCCGAGGGCTGCTCAAACCTCGAGATCGCAGAGCGCTTGGGGATTTCCCCGAGAACGGCTAAGGCTCACTCGGACATCCTGCGCACGAAGCTCCGGGTCACCCGACGCCGCCACATCCCGCTCGCGTTTCGTAACGCCACCGGCGAAAGCCCCCTCCAAAGTCTCGAGCAGGTCGTTGGCGGGCGCGATCATCCCCGCTCGCGGAGCTGACCTGCCTCGGGGGATGACGGCCCGGCTTTCGCGGCCTCGCCGCGGGCGCCGATGTTCGCTCAGGACCGTAGAAGTTTCAGCCGTTTCGCGCTAATGTCGGCGCCCCGGGGTGCGGGCCGAGCCGTCATGGCCAGCGTGAGCGAAACGACACACCCACCCCTCTTCCGGCGGCACGCGCGTCGTCCCCGATTGACGCGCCTTCTCGACGAGAGCACCGCGCAAGCGATTTTGATCACAGCCCCGGCGGGTTACGGAAAGACCACTCTCGCTGCTGAATGGCTTCAGGGCCGCGACCACGTCGTTTGGTACCGGGCTACGGCTGCGTCTGCCGACCTCGCGGCGTTCTCCGCGGGACTCGCCGAGGTCCTGGCTCCGCTGGTTCCCGGGGTTGGCGAGCGTCTGCGACAACGGCTGCGGGTTGCCGACGTCCCGGAAAGAGCGGTGAGACCTCTCGCTGATCTGCTCGCTCAGGATCTGGCCGCGTGGCCCACAGACGGACTGCTCGTTATCGACGACTACCACCTCGTCGCAGACTCCACCCCTGTCGAGGAATTCGTCGACTGGCTCCTCACGCTCTCGTCCATTCGGCTCCTCGTTACAACGAGGCGTCGCCCGATATGGGCCTCGGCGCGGCGGATCCTCTACGGCGAGGTGATGGAGATCGGTCGAGACCAGCTCGCGATGACAAACGAGGAAGCCAGCCGTGTGTTGGACGGGCGATCGAGCGAGGCAGTACGGGCACTTGTCACACAGGCTGAGGGGTGGCCGGCGCTCATCGGCCTCGCTGCGCTTTCCGCCTCCTCCGAACTTCCTGAGCAGAGAGTGTCCGAAGCCCTCTTCCGCTACTTCGCGGAGGAGGTCTTTCGCCGCGAACCCGAAGACGTCAAGGAGTTCATGCTCTTAGGCTCGCTACCCGCAACCCTTGGGGTCAGCGTGGCACGCGAAGCCCTAGACATTCGTGAGCCCCACCCACTACTTGGTCGTCTGCTCTCAGAGGGAACGCTGCATGAGACAGAGTCGGGCGATCTGCGCTTTCACCCGTTGCTCCGGGAGTTCCTTCGGCGCAAGCTGGAGTTCGAGAGGCCCGAAGTCCTTGCTGATCGGGCATTGAGGGTTATTAGTCACGCCCGCAGCAGAAAGAACTGGAGCGAAGCGTTTGAGCTAGCCATCCAAACGAATCGCTTCGATCTAGCAGCGGAGATTGCAGGCGAGGCTGCGCCAACTCTTCTCGCAGCGGGCCGACTAGAGACGCTGGAGAAGTGGTTAGATGAATGCCAGGCTGAGGCATTGAGCACACCGGCAGCCGCGTTGGCGAAAGCGGAGATCTTGACTCGCCGAGGGAGGCTCTCCGCGGCCGCATCTCTTGCTGACGGCGTCCTGGCGCAGCTTCCCGAGAACGACACGTGGCGATCTCGGGCGTACTTCTTGGCAGGTCAAGCAATGCACCTGCTCTCTGAGGATGAGCGAGCCTTGGTGTCTCACACAAACGCTCGTCGCTCAGCCAATACGAATGCCGATCGCGCCTCCGCCCTCTGGGGGTGTTTTCTCGCTGCGAGCGAACTTGAACGAGAGGACGCAGCGGACTACCTAGACGAACTTACTGACCTGACCGTCCACGAAATCGACGGCAGACTAAGACTTGCAGCTGGCCGAGCCCTGGCTGGGACTCGCCGAGGGAGCTTTGCCGGCCTGTGGGACGAAGTATCGGCGCTGGTTCCGCTCGCCGACTACGCGACGGATCCAATGGTCAAGAGCAGCTTTCTTGCCCGCGCAGGTGAACTCAACGTGGCGCGAGCTAACTATCGCGAGGGCAAAGCTTTCCTTGACGAGGCGCTCCGCGTCTGCACGGAGATCCAGCTCGATTTCGCAATGGCTCTCTGTCTGGAATTGCGGGCAATAGCCGAAATTGGGCTCAGAAGGTTCCAGACCGCTCGGCAGACGCTGGCAAATCTCACGCGCCTGAGCCAGGACCACGAGGACCCATACCTTGAGCTGGCTTGTCGAAAGGTGACTCTCCAATTAGCGCTTTCGATAGGTGGCGATCTAATCGCACGTCCTGGCCGCCCTGAGTCTCCCGCCAATAGCCCTCAAAGGTCGGGGTTGGGTGAATATCACGCCCTCCTGTCGCTGGCGGCCGCATCCGTCGGCGATCTCGATAAAGCCCGGCATGAGTTGGAGACTGCGCGCTCTATCACGAAGTCCATCGAGGCGGTGTTCTATTCAGACTGGGCCGAGCAGATCGTTGGCCTCCGATCGCACGGAACCACGAGGAAGCTCGTAGATGAAGCAGCCGCATTGCTGGCCCGGGCTGACGAAAGAGGGTTTCTTCACAGCTTCGTACTGGCATACCGTGCCCACCCGGATGTCCTAGGACTGGTTGCGTCGGACGCTCACGCATCTCAACTGGCATGGCAAGTAATCAAGGGCGCGGAGGACGAAGCGCTAGGCCGAAGATTCAAGCTCGCGTCCGCTGCCGACAATGATGACCATCATCCTCTGACTGCGCGTGAGGTTGAAGTCTTGCGCTTGCTCGCGGAAGGGCTCTCGAATGCCGAAATTGCCACTCGCCTTGTGATTAGCCACAGCACCGCCAAGGTCCATGTTCATCACATCCTGGAGAAGGCTGGCGCCGCAAATCGGCTTCAGGCCGTGCGCAAGTTCGAACGGCTCCTTACGGGGCAGTAAGACTAAGCAGCTCCGACGGCCGTAGCCAATGCGAGCGCTGGCTGGCGCTGCGCCTCGAGGGCGAAGTCTGCATCCCGTCCCGAAACGTATGACTCGCTCGAACCCGCCAAAATTGCTTCGAACGCGGCTACGACGGTCGTGTCGAACTGCGTATCGACCGCTTGCGCGAGCCGAAGTCGCGCTACCCGGCTCGGCATCGCGTCTCGATATGGACGACCCGAGGTCATCGCGTTGTAGGCGTCTGCAACGGCAATGATCCGCGAGATGAGTGGGATCTCGTTGCCGACGACCCGATCCGGATAACCGTTTCCGTCCCAGCGCTCGTGATGGTGCCGCACGATCCTCGCGATCTCCGGTAATCCTCCACATTCGCGAGAATCCGCTCACCAATTTCTGAGTGCTCCTCCATGATGCGTCGCTCGTCGAAGGTCAGCGCCCCTGGTTTCTCAAGGAGTCCAGCTGGAAGGCCGACCTTTCCGATGTCGTGGACCAAGCCGCACAGATGGGCAAGCTGCTGTTGATCGTCTGGTAGACCGAGCCGCCTCGCGATGTCACGCGCGTAAACCGCAACCGCGGCGGAATGACCGGCGGTGTAACGATCTCGTGCGTCCAAGGCAGCGACAAGGGCACTCGCGAAGGAGAGTCTGGCCCGTTCGAGACGTCTGGTTCGCGGGGCGAGATCGTGCCAATGAGCGTTCTGTTCCTGGTAGAGAACAAGCAGCCGCTGCGCCGCGAGTGCGGGAATGAAAAACAAGAGACAGTGTCCAAGGCGAAAGCTCTTGGTATGCGTAGACAAGCACTGCGATGACGGGCGTGTACAGGGGAACGATGCCAAGCCAACTGACGACTCATTGCGCGAGCGGTCTCAACAAACGATCCACTGCCACGAATAGCGACGGTCAGCGGTTAGCCCGATGTCGCCGGCTACCTCCGCCATCGCAGCGGCTGCGACCGCTAGCAAGAGGTTGCCGAACGAGGGATCCTCTGTCAGAAGCGAGTAAGCCAGCGAGCCCAGCAATGCCGGCGACAAGAGATCCGAGATGCCGTCCAGACGAGCCAGCGAGTGAACGGTCGCCGAAGTCTCGAGCGCAGAGCACATGCCCCGATCAGCATGGCGTCCAGCGGCCCGTGGACTACCGCCGCGAAGAGAATCGGAAATGCCGAAATCGACACCTGTGTTTGGGCGGAGATCTGTACGCTCTGCTCCTCCGCCAGAAGAGCAACCAGCAAGAGCGCTCCAAGCACCCAAAGTCGGCGCGTCGAGGTCCACGACTGAGGCGATCAGAGTCGCGGCGAGCACGAGAACCGCAAGGACCAGGACGACCGCGTAGCCATGCACGGCGGCCACAGCTCGGCCCAGCCGAATTCGCGTCAATCCAGGCGAAAGAAAGACGTCATAACCTCCTTGAAATCTCCCCCAAAAGGGGTATAAGATTCCTGGCCGTCGTCCCCCTCGAGAGGAGTGGCAGATGCTCCACGTGCGTACTCGAGTCGTGAGCCTCCTCACTGCACTGGCGTTCTTGGCACCTTTGCCGGTGCTGGCCGCAGCTGGTAAAGCTCTCGAAGTCTTAGGTTTTCCACAGAACGACACATCCCTCACATGAGGGATCTGTAAAGAAACTGTGGAAAGAGTGGATTAGCCGGTCTGGCTAGCCAGGGCGTCCCGCGGGACGGCTAGCCGATCAGGCCCCGGCGAAAGCCGATGGCCACCGCATGCGCGCGGCTGCGTGCCTGCAGCTTGGCGAGCAGGTGGCGGACGTGCGATTTGACGGTTTCCTCTGAGAGGAAGAGGCGCTGGCCGATCTCGCGGTTGACGAGGCCGTCCGAGATCAGCTGGAGCACCTCGATTTCCCGCATGGTGGGCTCTTGCTCGAGCTCGCGAAGCGGCGGCTGGAGCGGAATGACGTCGGCCCCGTCCCCGTCCCCGTTCCGGCGCGCAGCCGCCTCGTCGAAGCGGCGCGAGTGGTCGAGGTAGCGGGACAGGATCTGCTTGCGCTCGGCGGCGTCCATCGCCCAGAAAATCGGCGTTTCAGGGGGTGCGGCTCACCCTCGATTGAGGGAGGCCTACCCCTTGTGGATCAGTCTGTGGAAAACCGCCGAAACCTGCACCGAGAAGCCGAGGGCGACGGGGCACCAGACCCCAGCGCCGGATGGTGCCTGTGGATAAGCCGCGAAGTCGCGGCGAGGCCGGGCGGGGCATGCCCCGCCCCTACCTCTTCAGATCGATGCCTTAGACCGCTGCGACCGAGGAAAGGTCGCGGATGGCGGCGAGGCGCTGGAGGGCCTGGCCCTCGAGCTGGCGGACGCGCTCGCGCGTCAGCCCGAGCTCGGCGCCGATCGCCTCGAGCGTCCAGGGGTCGCCCTCGAAGCCGAAGCGAAGCTCGAGGATGCGCCGCTCCCGCTCGGGAAGCGCGTTCAGGGCCTTGCGGACGCCCTGCTTGCGAAGCGACTCCTCGGCCTCGTCGAAGGGATCGACGGCCTCGCGGTCGGCGAAGAGATCCCCGAGCTCGCCCTCGTCGTCGGCTCCCACCGTCTGGTTGAGGGAGACCGAGGCCTGGGCGGCCCCGAGAGCCTCGTCGACGTGCTGGATCGGGAGGCCGGTGGCCTCCGCAAGCTCTTCCTTGGTGGCCTCGCGGCCGAGCTCGACCTCGAGCCGGCGGGCGGCCCGGCCGAGCTTCTGCTGGCGCTCGACCACGTGCACGGGCACGCGGATCGTGCGCGCGTTGTTCGCCACGGCGCGCTGCACCGACTGGCGGATCCACCAAGTGGCGTAGGTGGAGAACTTGAAGCCCCGGCGCCAGTCGAACTTCTCGACGGCGCGGTTGAGGCCCAGGGTGCCCTCCTGGATCAGGTCGAGGAACGGGACTCCCAGGCCCCGGTAGCCCTTGGCGATCGAGACGACCAGGCGCAGGTTCGACTCGATCATGTGGCGCTTGGCCCGGAGGTCGCCCTGCTCGATCCGCTTGGCGAGCATGACCTCGTCGGCGGCGGTCAGGAGCTTGTGGCGCCCGACGTCGGCCAGGAAGAGCTGCAGGCTGTCGCCGGCCCCGCTGACGGGCCCGGCGGCGATCTGCTCGGGCTGCTCGGCCTCGGCGGCCTCGGCGGCCTCCTCGGCCGGAGGCCCGATCTCGAGGCCGATCGCCTCGAGCTCCTGGGCGAACTCGGACATCTCATCCTCACCCAGGTCGAGCTCGAGCGCGAGCGCCTCGAGCTCAGCCGGCTCGACGTAGCCACGCTCTTCTGCGCCCTCCAGGAGAGAGCGCCCCTGGACCGTGTCCAGGACATCATGCGGTTGGGGTGTCACGTGTGGCGTCGTATCCTTTCGCGGCGTGCGGACGGACTTCCGTCCACCTAACTCAACGTTCTCACTGTACGACGAATTCCCTGGTTTAACCAGAGGCCATGCCCCTCCTTAACCCTGTTCTAACCTCGGATTAGGAGCCGGCGGGCTCGCCCGCCGCCGAGGTCTCCGCGGCGGCTTTCCGCTGCGGGAACTCGAACTCGACCTTCCCATCGGTTAATACGAGCCGAGCCCGGAATGGTTTGCCCGCCCGGGAGCGGAAGCCCGCCAAGACCTCCCGGGTCTTGCCCTCCTCGAGGAGCTGGCGGGCGATCTCGGGGGTCAGGGTGCGGCTGGCGACCCGCTTCCAGATGACGAAGCCGCAGCCCGTCTCCTCCCGGGACTTCCAGCTCGTGCACCCGTAGGCCCGGCTGTTCTCCTTGATGATCTCGCCGGTCTCGGCCCCGCAGCGGGGGCAGAGGCCGAGCTCGACCCGCTCGGGCTTGAGCTTCTCCTTGTCGAGGGCGGCGATCTTCTCCACGGTCGAGCGGGTGAATTCGGCGATGTCGCCCATGAAGGCGGACCGGTCGCCCTCCCCGTGCTCGATGTCGCGGAGGCGCTTCTCCCAGTCGCCGGTCAGGTCGGGCGAGGTCAGCTGGTGCCCCTCGAGCATGGTGATCACCTGGAGGCCCTTCGGGGTTGGCGCAAGCTCCTTGCCGATCCGATCGACGTACTCCCGGCGGATGAGCGTCTCGATGATCTCGGCGCGCGTCGCCGGCGTGCCGAGCCCGCGCTCCTTCATCGCCTCGCGCAGCTCGACGTCGTCGACGATCTTGCCGGCGCCCTCCATGGCGGAGAGGAGCGTCGCCTCGGTGTAGCGCGGCGGCGCCTTCGTCTCCTTCGCCTCGGAGAGCGCTTCGGCACAACGGACGGTCATGCCCTCCTCGAGCTGCGGCAGCTCGCCGCCCTCCTGCTCCTCCTCGCCCTGCTTCTGCGTGGCCTCCTCGAGGTCGAGCCCGTACACGGCGCGCCACCCCGCTTCGAGCGTCACCTTGCCGCGCGTGCGGAAGGTCTCCTGCTCGACCTCGGTGATGACGGTCGTGTTCGCGTAGCGGGCGGGCGGGTGGAAGACGGCGAGGAAGCGGCGCGCGATGAGGTCGAAGATGCGCCGCTCGTCGGGCGAGAACGTGTCGATGTCGTGCTCGTCGTCGGTCGGGATGATGGCGTGGTGGTCGTCGACGCGCGCGTCGTTGACGACGCGCGTGAGCGGCAGCTGGTCGAGCTCGAGCACGTAGCGCGCGGCCTTCTCGTAGTCGGAGATCGGAACCAGCGTTTCGGCCGTCGGCTTCAGCTGGGGAACGAGGTCGCCCGAGAGGTAGCGCGAGGACGTGCGCGGATACGTGATCGCCTTCTTCCCTTCATACAGGGACTGCGCGGCCTGAAGCGTGCGGCGCGCGGCGAAGCCGAAGCGGCGGTTGGCGTCGCGCTGGAGGCTCGTGAGGTCGTACAGGAGCGGCGAGCGCTCGGACTGCTCCTTGCGCTCGACCGAGGCGACCGTGCCGTCCTTGCCGCTGACCTTGGCGACGATGTCTTCGGCGCGCTTCTGGCCGGGAAGCGCGTCGGTGTTCCAGATGCGGTTCTCGTCGCCCTCGAACCAGAGGGCGGCGTAGCCGGCGCGCGAAGGCGCCTCGAAGGTCCCGTGCACGAGCCAGTAGGGCTGCGGCACGAAGGCCTGAATCTCGCGCTCGCGCTTGACGAGCATGGCGAGGGTCGGCGTCTGCACGCGTCCGAGCGAGACGACGCCTCCGACCCAGGCGCGGCCGCGAATCGTGGCGGCGCGCGTTGCGTTCATGCCGATCAGCCAGTCGGCCTCGGAGCGGGAGCGAGCGGCCTCCTCGAGCGGGAAGAGCTGGTCGCGCGGGCGCAGCTGCTCGAAGCCCTCGCGGATCGCCTGCTTCGTCATCGAGCTGATCCAGAGGCGCTCGACGGGCTTGTCGGCGCCGGAGGTGTCCCAGATGTAGGCGAAGATGAGTTCGCCCTCACGCCCGGCGTCGCAGGCGTTGATGACTCGGTCGACGTCCTCGCGCTTCAGGAGCTTGTGGATGGCCTTGAGCTGCTTCTTGGCCTTGGCGTCGCGCGGGCGGAGCTGGAAAGCGTCCGGGATGATCGGGAGGTCGGCCATCCGCCACTTCTTGAGGCGCTCGTCGTAGTCCTCGGGCTCGACCAGCTCGACCAGGTGGCCGACGGCCCAGGTGATCACGTATTCGTCGGATTCGAGGAAGGCCTCGTCCTTGTCGAAGACGCCCGGAAGCGCGGACGCGATGTCGCGGCCGACGGACGGCTTCTCGGCTATGACGAGGGTCTTACCCATGGGTCCAGCGTAGCGAAGGGCTCAAACCGCCCTTTCGGCAGCGGGAGGGCGTTTCCCTAGGCGAAGGCATACTCCGCGCCGTGAGGCCTCTCCTGGTCGTGGACGGCGACAACCTCGCCCACCGGGCCTGGCACGCGCTCCCCGACTCCATCAAGGACGGTGAGGGCCGGCCGGCCAACTCCATCATCGGCTTCTCGAACATGCTCCTCGCGACGTGGGAGAACGAGGAGCCGCGCGCGGTCTTCGTCGGCTTCGACACGATCGGCGTGCCCACGTATCGGAACGAGCTCCTGCCGCAGTACCAGGAGGGGCGTTACTTCCCGCCGGAGCTCCTGTTCCAGCTCGACCGGCTGACGGAGTTCGTGGGGGCGCTCGGGTTCGCGTGGGCGAAGGGCGACGGTTACGAGGCGGACGACTTCATGGCTGCTGCGGTCATGGCCGAGGAGGAGCGCGGGGGTGAGTCGGTCGTCCTCACGACCGACCGCGACATGTTCCAGCTCGCGAGCCCGAAGACGACGATCCTGCGGCCGCGGCGGCGCTTCAGCGAGATCGATCGCGTGGGGCCCGACGAGGTGAAGGAGATCTACGGGGTCGGCCCCGATCTCGTGCCGGATTTCATCGCACTGCGGGGTGACTCGTCCGACAAGATTCCGGGCGCGGCGGGCGTCGGCCCGGGCCGTGCCGCAACGATCCTGAAGCGCTTTGGCTCCTTGGACGCCGCGATTCAGGGCGGCGCGTTTCCGAAGCAGGGGGACGATCTGCGCGAGTACCTCCGCATCGCGCGGCTCCAGTACGAGGCTCCCGTCCCCGATGTCCCGGACGCCCAGCCGCAGTGGGAGCGGGCCTCCAAGCTCGCCGCCGACTGGGGTCTGAACGCACTGTCCAAGCGGCTCGGGGAGCGCGCATAAGCTTGCGCCGTGGACCGGGTCGCCCTCGTAACGGGCGCAGACACCGGGATCGGCTGGGCCATCGCGCAGCGCTTGCAGGCCGACGGTTTCGCGCTTGCCTTTCACACGCGTGATGAAGAAGACGACGCACGCGAGCGTTTCGACGAGATCGCCGCGCACGGTCGCGCGGAATGGGTCCCGGGCGACGTCGCGGATCCGGAGACGTGTGAGCGCATCGTGCGGGAGGCGGTCGAGAAGCTCGGACGCATCGACGTGCTCGTCAACAACGCCGGCGTGACGGCAGCGAAGCCGGCGCTCGATCTAACTTCGGATGACTTCGACAGGATCTTCACCATCGACGTGCGCGGCGCCTTTCTCCTTGCTCGCGCCGCGGCGCTTTCAATGAAGGCGAGCGGTGGCGGTGCGATCGTGAACATCACGAGCGTGCACGAGCACATCCCACGTCCGGGGTTCGCCCTGTATGCCGCCGGCAAGGCGGCGCTCGGGATGTTGACGCGCTCGCTCGCGCTCGAGCTGGCGGCCGACGGCATCAGGGTCAACGCGGTTGCGCCGGGAGCGATTGCGACGGAACGGAACGAGGAGGCGGACGCGCTCGTCTCGGAGATCCCGCTGGGACGTCCCGGTGAGCCCGAGGAGGTGGCGGGGCTTGTCTCCTACCTCGCCGGCGACGAGGCGCGCTACGTCAGCGGCGCGAGCATCCTGATCGACGGGGCGATGGCCCAGCAGGTGGTCCAGAAGCCCGCGTGGTAGCGCTCGTCAGCCACCCGGACTTCGGGAGCCTGCACCCGACCGGGGAGCACCCCGAGCGGCCCGAGAGGATCCAGGTGCTGCTCGAGGCATTTCCCGACTTCGAGGAAGCGCGGCCGGCCGACATCCAGCATGTCGCCGCGTGCCATCACACCTACTACATCGACGACGTCCAGCGCGCGTGCGAGTCCGGCGAGACGACCATGCTCGACGCCGACACGGTCTGCACGCCCACCACGTACGAGGCGAGTCTGCTCGCGGCCGGAGCCGCCCTTCAGGCGGTCGAGCTCAACGGCTTCGCTCTTGCGCGCCCGCCGGGACACCACGCGCTCCCGGACCGCGCCATGGGCTTCTGCCTCTTCAACAACGTCGCCATCGCGACCCGGTTCGCGCAGCGCGAGCTCGGGCTGGAGCGCGTGGCCATCCTCGACTGGGACGTCCACCACGGCAATGGGACTCAGGCGATGTTCCTGAACGACCCGACGGTGCTGTTCATCTCGATTCAGCAGTGGCCGTTCTGGCCAGGCACCGGCGGGCCGGGCGACGGCAACGAGTCCACGATCAACGTCCCGCTGCCCGCCGGCTCGGGCGACCCCGAGTACGTGCAGACGATGGACGAGACCGTCGAGCCGGCGATCAACCGGTTCGCGCCCGACCTGCTCCTCATCTCGGCCGGCTTCGACGCCGGCGACGGCGACCTGATCGGCGGCATGAGGGTGACTCCTCAGGGCTTCGGTGAGCTCGCCGCGCGCGCGGGAAGGCTTTGCGAGCGGCGCGCGTTAATACTCGAAGGCGGGTACAACCTCGAAACTTTGCCGGGCCTCGTGCGCCCGGTCGTGGAGGCTCTCTGATGGAAGTAACCGAGACGACATTCGAACAGGACGTGATCGAGCGGTCGAAGACCGTGCCGGTCGTGGTCGACTTCTGGGCCGGTTGGTGCGGGCCATGCCTCGCGCTCGGGCCCGTGCTCGAGCAGGCGGTTGAAGAGCGTGACGGTCAGGTCGTTCTCGCCAAGGTCGACGTCGACCAGAATCCCGGGCTCTCGGCCCGCTACGACGTGCGCGGGATCCCGGCCGTGAAGGCCTTCAAGAACGGGCGCCTCGTGAGCGAGTTCGTCGGCGCCCAACCGAAGCCCGCCGTCGCTGCGTTCCTCGACTCGCTCTCCGGCCCGTCGGCCGGCGAGCGGCTCTTCGAGGAGCTGCAAGCGAGCGGCGAGTTTCCGGAGATTCTCGGCCCACTGGCCGAGCAGGACTACGAGCGCGCCCTCGAGTGGCTCATGGGCGAAGTGGCGGAGGCCGACGCCGAGCGGAAGACGCGCCTGCGCGAGGTCATGGTCGCGATCTTCGACGAGCTCGGCCAGCACGATCCGGTGAGCGAGAACTACCGCCGCCGGCTCGCGACGACTCTCTACTAAGCGCTCCACACTCGTCCGAAAAGGACGAAGTTTTTTGCGCCTCCGCGCGCTACGGTCGGCGAGGACCCGATGCCCGCGACCGCTTGGGCGGAAGGAGGTGGCGCATGAGTGAGACGGTTTCTCCTACTCGCGCTCGTCGCGGGCATCGTTTCGTTCCCTGCCCAGGCCGACGCCTCGCGCTCCGGGTGCCGCTCGGTCGACGTCGCCCGCGTCGCCCGCAGCCCCCTTGGCTTCGTCGTCTTCAAGTTCCACCAGGTGAAGCGTTGGTGCTGGAGGTACCCGCGCATCACGTCCACGCGCGTCTACACGTACGTCAGTGATGTCGACGCACACGCGATCAGATACGGCGGCGTGACGGCCGCAGCGGGCTATCCGTACACGTGGTGCTGCCGCGTCAAAACGAGCGGCCACTACTCGTTTCGCCAGGGGAAGTTCTCCAACTGTTTCTGGAAGTTCGGCTGCTGGCGTGTCGATCACCCGTGGGTACGCATCTGGGCGCACGCGGACGGGACGTATACAGCGAGGACGGGCATGTGATCCGGCGCGTGCGTGCCGTGGCGTGGTTCGTCTGGAAGCTGGCGGCGGCGGTGCTCGTGATCCTGATGATCCTCTTCCTGATCGGCTGGTTCGTCGACGTCGTCGTCGATCCAGCCGAGGAGGAGATCTCAGCCATGCGCGGGGTAGGAGCCGAAGACGCGTAGCTCGCGCGTGAGGCGTGAGACCTCGGCGAGCGTCTCCGTCACGACGTCGTCGTGCGGATGCCCGGCGAGGACGGCGTCGAAGCGGTAGCGCCACGGCGTTGCCGGGATCGGGCGCGAGACGAGCTGAACGAGGTCGAGGCTGTGTCGCCCGAACGGTTCGATCGCCCGGTGGAGGGCGCCCGGCTCGTGGTCGGTGATGAACGAGAAGGCCGTCCTCCACTCGCCCGGCGCGCGGTCGATCCGGGTGTACGGGGCGACCGAGACGAAGCGCGTGTACGCCTCCGGGTGGTCGCCCACGTCGCCGGCGAGAACGACGAGGCCGTACATCTGCGCGGCGCGCTCGCTCGCGATAGCGGCCTCGCTCGGGTCCTTGCGGTCGGCGACCTCGTGGGCGGCGTCGGCCGTCGTCGCGGCCGCGATCGCCGTCGCCCACGGCATGCCCGCCAGCAGGCGGCGGCACTGGTCGAGCGCGGCGGGATGCGAGCGAACGACGCGGATCGCCTCGAGGGGTACGTCCTCGACGCCGGCGAGGCAGTGGCGGATGGCAAGCACGGTCTCGCCGGTGATCGAGAGCGACGAGTCGTAGAGCAAGTCGTGTGTCTCGGCGACGGGGCCGGTGAGCGAGCTCTCGATCGGAAGGACCCCGAAATGGACCTCGCCGCGCGTCGCCGCCGCCACGACCGCGGTGAAGCTCGGGAGCGGCGTCAGCTCGGCGCCGTCCGGGAAGAGCCGGTCGCAGGCGGCCGCCGAATGCGCGCCGTCGCGGCCCGGGTAGGCCACCGTGATCTCCATCTACTGAAGTTAGCGGAGTTCTGCGGGAAGGCGGAAGAAAACGTCTTCGCGCGCGATCTCGATGTCTTCGCGCTCGTCGAACCCGAACTGCGCGAGCCGCTCGATGACGCGGTCGACAAGGACTTCCGGAGAGGAAGCACCTGCCGTGAGGCCGACGGTCTCGTGGCCCTCGAGCCAGGCCGACTCGAGGTCGGTCTCGTCGTCGATCAGATACGCGTCGGCGCCACGGCTGTGCGCGACCTCGACGAGGCGGCTTGCGTTCGAGCTCGTCTTCGACCCGACGACGAGGACGAGCGAGGCCTCTTCGCAGATCCGCTTGACGGCGTCCTGCCTGTTCTGCGTCGCGTAACAGATGTCCGCCGAGGGCGGCCCGATCAGATCTGGCACACGCTCGCGCAATGCGTCCACGACCTCAGACGTGTCGTCGAGCGAGAGCGTCGTCTGCGTGAGGTACGCAAGCGGGCGGCCCTCTTCGAGCTCGAGCGCGCGCGCATCCTCCGGCGTCTCGACGAGGAGGATGGAATCCGGCGCCTCGCCCATCGTCCCCTCGACCTCGACGTGCCCCGCGTGGCCGACGAGCGCGATCTTGAAGCCGCGTCCGGCGTACCGCCGTGCCTCCGCGTGGACCTTGGAGACGAGCGGGCAAACCGCATCGACGATCCGGAGGCCGCGCTCGCGGCAGCGCTCGTACACCTGCGGCGCCACGCCGTGCGCGGACAGGACCACGATTTGGCCCTCGGGCACGTCGTCCTCCGACTTGACGAAGACGGCGCCGCGAGCCTCGAGGTCGCGGACGACGTGGACGTTGTGGACGATCTCATGCCGCACATAGACGGGAGGCCCGTGCTTCTCGAGCAGTTTTTCGACGATGTCGATCGCCCGCACGACGCCGGCGCAGAAGCTGCGCGGGCTAGCGACGAGAACTCGCTTGCTCATCGCAGCGCCTCCGCAGCGCGGCGCAGGCCGCCCATGGCGCGGCGCGCGGCCAGCGCGACGCGGACCGAAGTGACCGGCTGCCTGACAAACGCGAGCGCGACCGCCCGGTAATCGGTGCTGCCGTCGGCCCGGGCCGCGGTGGCGAGCCGGCCGAGCGGGCGGTCGGCGGAGTCGGAAATGGCGCGCACGACTCCTACAAGCCTGCCTGATCGGGCGAGCGCGCCGCTTTCGAGGTCGACCGCTCCCGCCCCGCTCGACGAGGCGACCGTCTCGCGCGCGCGTCCGTCGGTCACCTCGGTCGCGGCGCAAATGACGACGGGCTCGGCACCGGCAACGGCGAGAGGCGCGCCCTCCCACAACGTCGCGCCTGAGAGGTCGACGACCTTCCTCGCGGTCACGAGCGTGCCCGGCCGGAGGCGAGGGTCGAGACTGCCTGCGAAGCCAAACGACACGAGCGGCCCGTCGGGCAAAGGGAGGCGCGCGCCGAGACCGACTCGCGCTGCACGCGCACCGGCTTTACGCGCCACCTTCTCCTCGACTGCGAGCGCGCAGGCCAGGGTCAGCGGAGCGTCCACGCGAGACTTCGCACCGACTCCTTGAGACTCGAGGTGGTTGCGATCGTCGCGGACGGCTCGAAGCCCGAGTGAATGCCGCAGTGCTCGCAGCGATGGTCGTTGCCGGGCCCGTACCGTTCCCATTCGACTCCGTCCATGAGTGCCTCGTACGTCGGGAAGATCCCGTCCGTCAAGAGATAGCACGGGCCCTTCCAGCCGTACGGGTTGCGCGTCACCGACCCCCACGGCGCGCACGGAAGCTTGCGCTCGCCCGTTAGGAAGTCCTGGTAGACCGGGCTGGCGAGCCAGCGGTAGCCCTTCTGCCGGACTGCCACGCGGATCTTCCGGAACTTGTCCTCGTGCTCGCTGCGCGTCATCGTGAGGTTCGGGTCGATCTGCGAATACTGGTAGCCGGGCGCGACGAGCATGCCGTCGATCCCGATCTCGCTCGTCAGGTACTCCATCATCTCGATGACGTCCTCGATCGACGTCTCCTTGAAGATCGTCGTGTTCGTCGTGACGCGGAAGCCGGCCTCGCGCGCGGTCTTGATCGCGTCCACGGCCACGTCCCAGAGACCCGGGTAGTCGCAGATGTAGTCGTGGATCTCCTTCATGCCGTCGAGATGGACGACGAACGTCAGGCGCGGGTTCGGCGTGAACTTCGGGAGCATGTCGACGAGGCGAAGCGCGTTCGTGCAGAGCTGAACGTTGCGCTTCATCTCGAGGAAGCCGCCGACCACGTCTTCGATTCCCTTGAAGATGAGAGGCTCGCCGCCGCACACGGAGATGACAGGGGCCGGGCACTCGACCGCGGACTGAAGACACTCCTCGACGGTCAGGCGCGCCTTGTTGGACTCGTACTCGCGGATCTTCCCGCAGCCGATGCAGGCGATGTTGCAGCCGAGAGTGGGCTCGAGCATGATCACGAGCGGGTAGCGCTCGCCCCGCTGCGAAGCGACGTAGCGACCGATCTGCACGGTGCTGCGAAGCGGAAACTTCATGCTCGTCCCTTCCCGTCCTTTCCTACTGCCTCGGCCACGGCGCGGGCGAGCGCCGGCTCTACCGGCCCCGGCGCGTAGCCGAGCAGATCTTCCGCCTTCTGGGACGAGAAGTACATGGGCAAGCGTGCCAGGCGCACCTCGTCCTCGTTGACAAATCCTGCCTTGCCCGCGGCCAAGGCGAAAGCATAAGGGACCCGGATGTTGGGCCGACCACGTCCCGCAAGGTCTGCAAGTGCAGCGAAAAGCTCCTCGAGCGGCAGGTTGACGCCGCCGAGCAGGTAGCGCTCGCGGGGACGACCGTGCTCGAGCGCGAGAGCGTGGCCGCGGGCGACATCGCGGACGTCGACGACGTTCAGGCCGGTCGTTGCGACGAAGCCGCGGATCCGTCCGCGGGCGACACCCGCGATCATCCGGCCTGTCGGCGTCGGCTTCCGGTCTCCCTCGCCGACCGGGGTCGTCGGGTTGACGACGATCGCGCCGGCCTCGAGCGCGAGCCGCTCAGCCGCGAGCTTCGTGCGCTTGTACGGCACCGAGAGCTCCCAGGCCGGCGGCGCGTCCTCCTCGGTCGCAGGGCGACCGGCAACGGGGCCGCAGGTGCCCGCCGTGCTCGTGAAGACGATGCGTCCGATCCCGGCCCGCGCGCAGGCGTCAAGCACGTTCTCGGTCCCCTCCACGTTCACCCGTTTGATCAGCGCCGGGTCGGCGTCGTAGCTGTAAAGAGCCGCAACGTGAACGACCGCGTCCTTTCCAGCCATCGCGCGCTGGAGCGCGCGAGGGTCGAGCAGGTCGACGCGCTCGCCCTCCACGTCGGCGCCGCACTCGCGCAACTCCCTCGCGACGTGACTGCCCACGAAGCCGGACGCGCCGGTGACGAAAATTTTCAGCGGCGCAGCGCCTCGCGCACGCGACCGAGCGCCCACACGGGCCACACCATGCGGTACAGGTGGTAGTTGATGAGGAAGTCGCGCGGGAAGCCCGTCCCCGTGAAGTGCTCCTCGTCCCACCCGCCGTCGGCGCGCTGGTTCTCGGCGAGCCATCTGACGGCGCGCGTCGCGGCGGGTGAGCTCGCCTGGCCGGCCGCTTCGAAGCCCAGCAAGGCCCACGCCGTTTGTGAAGGCGTCGAGACGCCACGGCCCCGCCACGCGATCCCGTCCGCTCCGGAGTTGTACGAGCGGCAGTCCTCGCCGAAGCCGCCGTCGTCGTTCTGCACGCGCTCGAGCCACGCGAGGGCGCGCTTCATCACGGGATGCCCGGGCCTGAAGCCGGCGTTCCGAAGGGCGGGCAGCACGGCGCCGGCGCCGTAGACGTAGTTGACTCCCCAGCGGCCGAACCACGATCCGTCCGGTTCTTGCGCCCGCACCAGGTACTCGACGCCGCGGCGCACGCTCTCCTCGAAACCGTTCTCGCGCGCGAGTAACTCAACAACGTGGGCCGTCACGTCGGGCGAGGGCGGGTCGATGACCGCGCCGAAGTCGCAGAAGGGCAGCGAGTAGAGCCAACCCGCGTCGTTGTCCTTGTCGAACGCCCCCCACCCGCCGTTTGAGCACTGCATTGCCGCCATCCAGCGGGACGCTCGCTGGACGGCCGGGCGGCCCATCCCCATTTCGTTCAGGGCGATGCCGACGATGGCGGCGTCGTCGATGTCGGGATAGAGGTCGTTGTCGTACTCGAACGCCCAGCCGCCGGGCTCGGCTCCGGGTAGACGAACGGACCAGTCGCCGCGCGCGCGGATCTCCTCGTTCACGAGCCAGTCGCCGGCACGCGTGAGCGCGGGCTCGTCGGCGGGGACCCCTGCAGCGCGCAGCGCGAGCAGGGCGAGACCGGTGTCCCACACCGGTGACTGACACGCCTCGGGTCGGAGCCGATCGCCGTCCTCGACGAGAAACCGCTTCCAGCCGTCGAGCGCGCGCCGGACGTATGGCGAGTCGAGACCGTGGCCGCGGCACACGAGGGCGACCATCGACCACACCCATGGCGGCTGGATCCCGCCCCACGAGCCGTCCAGCTCCTGCCGGTCGATGATCCAGCGCTCCGCGTACGCGAGCGCACGCTCGCGGCCCGGTCGGAACGGCTGCGCGTGGTAACGCGCCAGCAAGCGGTCGCCGAGTTGAAGAGGCGAGCGCGGTCGCGGCTGGGGCCCGAGGTCTAGCTCCTCACAGCCGCGGCCGGGCGGCAGGCGGTGAGTGGGCTTGTAGTGGCGGCAGACTGAGAGCGCGACCATGGTCTGCCGCGCCCAGCACGCGAACGTGTAGACAGACAGCGGGCTCCAAGGCGGTAGGAGGGCGAGCTCGGGCGGGATCTCGGGAATCTCGTCCCAGTCCCACTGGCCGAGCAATGCGAGCCACATGCGCGTGAAGACGCGCGCACCACCGATGCCACCGCGCTCCTCGATGAAGCTGCGCGCGGGTGCGAGACGTGGATCATCGGCGTCGAGGCCGGCTATTCGCAGCGCCGCGTACGACTCGAGCGTCGCCGGGAGGTCGGGCTCTCCGTCCCAATAGATCGACCACAACCCGTCGTCGCGTTGGCGCGCCAGCAGTTCGTTGGCGAGCTTTTTCGTCGTGTCCTCGTCGCGTAGCCGAAGGAACTCGAGCACGAAGAGCCACTGCGCGGTCATGGTCACGTTCGACTCGAGCTCGCCGACCCACCAACCGCCCGGTTTCTGCAGAGACAGGAGGTACTCGGCGCCGGCGTCGAGTGTGCGGTCGAGATCGGTGCCGACCGCGACGGTCACGCGGTCACCGTCCCGGCGCATTGCGGTCGCTTCGCGTCGCCTTGCGCGCCCCACGTTCGCATGCGCGCACGATACGCTCGAAGCGGGAGGTGGGATGGGCGCGTCCCCCTAAAACGGCGCTGCTCACGCGGCCTCCGCCTTTTGAGGCGAAGCGGAGAGTACGCGCGCCGCTGCGCGGCCGCTGCGGATCGCTCCCTCCATCGTCGCCGGCCAGCCCGTTTGGGTCCACGCGCCCGCGCGCGAGACGTTCGGCCGCGCTGTCTGTGCGTCAGGCCGCGACGAGGCTGTCCCAGGGCGTCCGGCGAAGGTCGCCCCCGGCTCGCGGCTGATGCGGGACCAAAGGAGCTCGGCGCGGCCGAACCGCGCAGTCAATTCGGACGCCATGAGATCGACCAGCTCCCGCCCGCGCAGTGCAAGCAGGTCGGGCACACCGCTCGAGACGACCGTCAGGTATTGACCGCTCGCGGGGAGGTGACCGGTAAGCCGTCCCCGGTCGAACACCCAGTGCGCAGAGCTCCCGATCAGCGCAGCGAGCGGGGGCCCGAGGATGGCGCGGTCGAAGAGGAAGTGCACGCTCACGATCGGCGACTCGTCGAGCGGCGGTTCCGGCTCCTCGAGCAGACGCGCGGACTCCGACCAGGGCACAGCCACGACGAAGACGTCGCCCTCGACCATCTCCCCGTCCGCGAGCACGACGGCCCGCTCCCCGAGCGAAGCAACGCGGACGCCTGTCCGCACCGTCGCGCCCGCATCCCGCAGCGCCTCGCCCGCCGCCTCGCCGTGCATCTCCCCGAGCGGCGCCGCGGGAAGGACGAGGTCGCTCGCGTCACGCTCACCAAGGAGCGCGGTCTGCACGGTGAAGATGCCGAGCGCGGCGCTTGCCTCGTCGCTTCGCAGATTGAGCGCGGGCCGGATGAAGACGTCCCAGAAACGGTCGATCGCAGCCTGCGACTGACCCAGATCGCGAAGGAGCTCGGCGAACGTGACATCGTCGTGCTCCGATGGCGAGAGCTTCCCGAGCCTGCGCCCGACTCGTGCAACCGCAACGCGCTCGGACAGGGACAGATGGGGATACCGAAGCAACGCAAGCGGTCCGGGTCCGATCGTCCCGACCGAGCCGTCCTCTCCGATCACAGAAAGCGACAGCTTCAGGCGCCGGACCGCATCAGCGCTGCCGATCCGCGTCAGAAAGCGCAGGTACTCGGTGAAACACCCGAGCGCGATGTGTTGCCCGTTGTCCGGCGGAGGCTCCGGATCGCCGTCCCGGCGAGGCAAGGTCTGGACCGCGCCGCCAAGCGTCGGACGCGCTTCGAGCAGGGTGACTTCGTGACCGGCGTCGACCAGGTCGAGTGCGGCGGACAGGCCCGCGAGCCCGCCGCCGACCACAACCGCCTTCACAGCGCGGCGACCGCGCGAACCTTCTCGACGCCGGAGAGCTCTGGTCGTGCGGTGAAGACGTCGTAATTCCGTTCGCGCATCTGAACGAGCAGCCCGCGGTAGACCCCGGCGAATGTGCGAACGCACAATGCGCTCCGCTTGTCGAGCATCGGCAGCAGGTCGAGCCCCGCACGAAGCAGGCGGTCGGCACGCGCCGCCTGATGCGACATCAGCTCCCGCCACTCGGGCCCAACTCGCTTCCCCGCGATGTCGTCCTCGGTGACCCCGAACTGCGCCAGCTCGTCCTGCGGCAGGTACACACGTCCGAGCTCCCAGTCCTCGGGCACGTCTCGCATGATGTTGATCTGCTGAAGCGCGAGGCCTAGCCTCTCGGCGAGCGGCTCGGCGGCGACAGGATCGCGCGGGCCGTAGACGGCTGCGCAGGCAAGCCCGACGGCGCCGGCCACACGCCGGCAGTACTCGTGAAGCTCCTGCCAGGTTGCGTAGCGCGTCTTCTCGACGTCCATCAGGCCGCCAGCGACGAGATCGAGGAGGGCGCTCTCCGGAATCGGATAGTGCGACATCGCATCCGCGAGCGCGACGAGAACAGCATCGCCGTTCGGTGAACCGGGGAGCGCTTCGACCGCCGCCCGGCAGGCCTCCAACCGGGCGCGGCGCTCCTCATCCTCGAGGCCGCTGTCCGCGATGTCGTCGACGCGCCTGGCAAACGCATAGAGCGCGGCAACGGCTTGGCGCTTGGGCCGCGGCAGCACCATCACGCCCCACGCGAAGTTGCGCGCCTCGAGACGCGTGATCCGCATCACGTCCGCGTAAGCAGCCTCGGCGTTCAACGCACGAGCTCGCGGACGGCCAGCTTGGCGAAGGTCCAGCGGCTCGGTGCAGGGCGGCTCAAGAACACGTCCCAGCCGGCGCGCTCGAGCGCGTCGAGCGCGGCTAGCCCGCCGCGGGCATAAAGCGCGACGGACCGCCCCGCGCGCTTGCCGAGAGCAGCGGCGAGGGGCAACCCGCGCAACAGGAGCGGACGAGCACGGTCCGCCTCCAAGCGAAGCAGCGCGGCGACCTCGGGTGAGTGCGGGCCGGCGAGCTGCTCGACGCGCACGCCGAAACGGCGGAGGTCTTCCTGCGGTAGGTACACGCGCCCGAGTGCAAGGTCCCGCGGCGGGTCTTGCACGAAGTTCACGAGCTGGAGACCGGTGCAGACGTCGTCACTCATGGCGACAAGGTCGGGCTCGTCCGCGCGCCCGTAAACGCCCAGGACAAGCCGCCCGACCGGTTCCGCCGAAAACCTGCAGTAGTCCCGAATCTCCTCCCAGCTCTCGTAGCGATTCTTACGCTGATCGATGCGGTTCGCTTCGATGAGCCGCTGGAACGGCTCGTGCGGAAGATCGCAGGCTTCGATTGTTGCCTGCAAACGGGCCATAATCGCTGTCCGTGGAGGGCCGGCAAGCTCCCGCTCGAGCTCGTCGAGGAGCGCCGAGCGATCGCCGGCCGCCTCGTCACCCAGGTTGTCCACGAGGCGGGCGAAGCCGTAGATCGCCCGGAGGTGCGGCCTTGCTCGGCGTGGCGCCAGCAAGGAGGCGACCGGGAAATTCTCTGTTCGAGCCCGAGCATCGATGCGCTCGGCCGCGAGCTCCGGCGTATCCAGCAGGCCGACGCCTACCATGCGATGACCGTAACACGGAGGCCTGCCGTGATTGAGGAATGGAGCAAGGAGCAGCTCGAGGCCTTCGAGCGAGACGGCTTCCTGGCCCGCCTAATCGCGGTCGACGGCGGGCACCCAGTGGGGCCCGCCCCACGTTAGGTCGAACGGGTAGTCGTTGATCACGTGCGCCCAGATAATCCACGCGAGCCAGCGCGTGCACCCGTAGAAGAAGCTCGCCCGGTAGAGAGCGAGTAGGGCCGCCTCGGGGACGCGCTTGCCCGCCCAGCCCCAGAACGAATCGGCCGGGACGATGACCTCGCGGAAATAGCCGCGCGTCAGGACGCGCCAGGAGAGCAACCCCACCACGATCCAGACGCCGTCCCACACACACCCGAGCCCGCTGTGGTACGCGGCCGCGTCGGTCAACCGGTCGGTCTGTCCCGCGTACGCCCAGGCGTCGAGATCGAAATGGTGGGTGGTGAAGGGAAAGAGCAGCATCGTTCCCACGGTGTCGCCTGTGTCTGTGAGCGAGTGCGCCCACTGGCCGATCAGGAAGCTCAGCGCCCAGATTCGGCTCTTGAAGACGAGGAGCAAGAGCATTGCCATGACCACGCCGAAAGAAAGCGAGTGCATGAAGCCGACTCCGGGCCACCCCCGGTGAAACTGCGCCGGATTGTCGGCACCTACATCGACACCGAAGACGCTGATGCCGTAGACGAACCACTTCGTGAGGAGGTCGGGCGAGTAGGAGCCTATGAGGAGCGGAACGAACGCCACTTTCCCGCCGAAGTGCCGCTGGATTGCGTAGGGCTCGAGGTCGTGAGCGGCCCAGCTCATCGCAGCCGCCGCACGAGCTCGGGGAGCACCCACACGCCGAGCAGGTAGAAGGCCACGCCTTCGACCCAGCTGAAGAGAATCTGGGGAACGAGCACGCCGAGCGTGACGTACGCCGCCGCCACGGCAGCGTTGAGATAGAGCGTCCTCACTGATCGAGCCCGAGCTCGGTCAGGACCTCCGCCGTGTGCTCGCCATGACCTGGAACGTCGCCGACACCGGGCCGCGTGCCGCCGACGAGGAACGGGCTGCCAATCGTGGGAATCGAGCCGACGGGCGAGCCGACGTTCGTGACGAGGCGGTTGTGTGTGAGCTGCGGGTGCTCCATCACCTCGCCCACATCGTTGACATCGCCGCACGGGATGCGAGCCGCGCGGAACCGCTCGAGCCACTCGGACGCCGGTCTCTTCGCGAACTCCGCCTCCAGGATCGGCTCGAGCTCTTCGCGGTGAGCGACGCGACTCTCGTTCGTCGCGTAGCGCTCTTCCTCGAGCAGGTCCGGGCGCTCGAGGACGCCGCACAACGCGCTCCAGTGCTCAGGGGAGAGGACGGCGAGGCCGAAGAGCCGTCCGCCCGCAGCCGGATAGGGACCGTACGGGCAGAAGAGCGGATGCCTGGCGCCGGTGCGAGCGGGAAGCGTCCCGCGATGCCACCACTGATGTGGGAAGTAGCCGAGCCAGTCGACCATCACGTCGAACAGGGACACCGATACGCGCGTGCCCTCGCCCGTCTCCGCACGCCGGACGAGCGCAGCGAGGGTGGCGACGGCGGCGTAGGTCCCCGCGCCGACATCGCACACGGACACGCCAACCCGAGCAGGCTCGTCCGCGGAGCCCGTGACCGAGATGAGGCCGGTCTCCCCTTGCATGACGAGGTCGTACGCGTTCCGCTGCGCGTACGGCCCGTCGGGCCCGTAGCCCGAGATGTCCGTGTAGACGACGTCGGGGCGCAGTGCGCGCACGGTCGGTTCGTCCAGCCCGACGCGCTCGGCCCAGCCAGGAGTGAAGTTGTGCAGGAAAACGTCGCTGCGTGCGACGAGCGTCTCCAGCGCCGGCCGTGCGGCGGGATCCTTGACGTCGAGCGCAACGCTTCGCTTGCCGCGGTTCATCCAGACGAAGCCGCTCGAGAGGCCGCCGGCGAGCGAATCCCACCCGCGCGTCACGTCTCCCGCACCTGGCCGTTCAACCTTGACGACGTCGGCCCCGAGGTCGGCGAGGAGCCGGGAACAAAGTGGGCCCGCGAGACCGTTCTCACAGGCGAGAACCCGGATGCCTCGGAGCAGCGACACGCGGGTACGGTAGAGGGCAGCGATAGCATCGAGCCGAGAGGACGGTCATGGCCAAGTTGAGCGACAAGGCGACGAAGCTCTTCAACGATCCCAACTACCTCTTTGTGGGCACCGTCAATGCCGACGGGTCGCCCCAGGTCACGCCCGTGTGGACGGACCTCCAGGACGGGAACATCCGTTTCAACACGGCGGTCGGCCGCGTCAAGGAGCGCAACCTGCGCCGCGACCCGCGTGTGGGCCTGTCCATCACCGCGCGCGACAACCCGTACGACAAGGCCGACATCGGGGGCCGCGTCGTGAACTGGATCGAAGGCAAGGAAGCCGACGACCACATCGACGACCTCGCCGAGAAGTACATGGGCCAGCGCCCGTACCCGTGGCGCAACCCCGAGGAGAAGCGCATCATCGTCGTGGTCGAGCCCGTACGCGTGCACGAGATGTGAACCTGCTTCACCTCTCGCGGGAGGAGGTTGCCGGCCTCCTCCCGACCGTCCCCGAGCAGATTGACCTCGTCGAGCGCACGTACGTCGCCCTCGGGGAGGGGCGCGTCGAGCTTCCGCCCAAACCCGGCATCCATCCCCGCAAGGACTCGTTCATCCACGCCATGCCGGCGTACCTGCGAGACGAGGACGTCGCCGCGCTGAAATGGGTCGCGGGCTATCCGCAGAACAAGGAGCGCGGCCTTCCGTACATCACCGGGCTCATCGTCTTGAACGACGCCGACACCGGGCTCCCGCTCGCTGTCATGGACGGCGCCGAAATCACCGCGGCCCGGACCGCTGCCGCGAGCGGCGTGTGCGTGCGACGGTGGGCGCCCGAGGGATGGCGCGAGGCTGCCATTCTCGGCTGCGGGGTGCAGGGCCGTTTCCACACGCGGCTGCTCGAAGGGCTGAACCCCGAACTGCGCGTGCGCGGGTTCGATCCGCATCCGGAACGCATCGCGGAGATGGGTAGCCGGGTAGATGCAATGACCGGCCCTCGCGAGGCCGTCGGCGGAGCCCAGGTGATCGTCAGCGCCGGCCCGATCGTCGACGACCCCGACCCGCCGATCACGAGCGACTGGCTCGCGGAGCGGTTCCTGGCATTGCCGGTCGATTTCGACTTCTACTTCTCGGTCGAGGCGATCGAGAGCTGCGACCTCTTCCTCGTCGACGACGTCGCGCAGTTCGAGTACTACCGCAGCCAGGGCCATTTCCAGAACTGGCCGGCCCCCTCGAAGTCCGTCGGCGAGGCGCTCAGAGACGGTGACGACGGCGAGCGCGTCGCCTGCGTGAACCTCGGCATCGGGGCGCTCGACGCTGCCTTCGCAGACCTTGTTCTGCGACGCGCGCGAGACGACGGAGTCGGCCGCGAGCTGCCGCTATGACGAGCGCCCCGTCGTGGCTGGTCGAGCTCGAGCGGGCACTCGCGGACAGCGAGGACCTCGACGAGCTCGCGACGGCGCTCGTCGTTCTCGCCGCAGTGGCCGGCGAGGGAGTCGTCGTCGATGCGGACGAGGTGCACGGCGCGTCGCGCCGCGCGCTCTATCTCCTTGCCGCCGGAGGAGATCCCGAGCGCGGTCTCGACCTCAACGGCCGCGCAGTCACCGCACTCGCCGACGAGCTCCGCACCGTCGACCGCCAGCTCGCCCTCGAGAGCGGCATCACGGAGCTACGCGCGCAGGCCAAGGGCTTTCCCCACGTGAGCGAAGCGGTCCACGCGCTCGCCGACGCCCCTGACGTGGCGTGGCGAGCGTTTGCGTGTTCGTTACTCGCCGAGGAGCTCGGCGAGGACTGACCTACTTACCGGCGGGCGTCATGCTCGGCTCGCCGGCCCTGCTGCAGGCGGCGCTCCCTCTCGAGCATCTCCTCATCCGACATGCGGACCGGTCCCTTGAACCATTTCCGCGCCGACAGGAACCACCAGCCGCCGAAGACGAGGCCGATGGCGGCAAACCAGAGGATCGTGTAGTTGGTGAACCGCCAGTCGAAACCTTCCTCCCATGGGAGGCCGATCTTGTAGAGCGGGATCAGGAAGATGATCGTGATCAGCGCCACCCAGGCGATCGAGAGAGGGTCGATCCACTTGTAGTGCTTGCCGAGGCTCCAGGCCCTGGGCTCGTCCCAGCTGTCGCCCTTGCGCCAGCGCAGGTAGACCGGGATCACGAACGCGATGTACAGACCGATGACCGCGATCGCGGTTCCCACCGCGTAGCCGACGAAGTAGTTCCAGACCGCGGGGATCATCAGGATGCCCGCGAAGAGCCAGATGCCGAACACCGACCACGTCGGCACTCGGTTCTTTGCGACGCGCCGCCAGAGCGTATGGCCCGGAACGGCCCGGTCACGCGAGAACGCGAACATCATCCGCGACGCCGAGGTCACGGACGCGGTCACGCAGAAGAACTGTGCGACGACGCAGATGAAGAGCAGGGCCTCGGCCCAGTTCTGGCTCATCGACTCCGCCCAGATCCAGGGCACGAGGAGCCCGAGGTTGTTGACCGTGTCGAGGGCGCCCTGCGTGCTCGGGATCGAGAACGTCACCGCGAGCGAGCAGAATCCAGCCGAAGATGACTGAGACGACCACCGAGGTCCACATGCCGACGGCCGCTCCGCGCGAGGCGTTGTTGGTCTCTTCGGCGGTGTGCGCCGACGCGTCGAAGCCGGTGATCGTGTACTGCGGGAGCAGCATCCCGAGTCCGAGGACGAGCAGGAACGCGAGCCCGAACGAGGTCGTTCCGTCTCCGAAGCCGGAGTTGTTGATCGTCTGCGTGAAGACGTACGAGAGCGACTGGTGGTCGTTCGGGACGATGATCAGGATCGCGACGATGACCACGACGCCGACCATGTGCCACCAGGCCGAGATCATGTTCAGCCCCGACGTCAGGCGGATGTTCAGCATGTTGACCAGGGCCGCCGCCGTCAGCCAGAGGCGCGTAGATGATGTAGGTCGAGGCATCGAACGACGCGCCGAACCAGTCGTTCATGCGCTCCGAGTACGAGAACCAGAAATCGAAGAGGGCCTGACTGAAGAGCGCCAAGCCGTACCCGATCGCGGCGGTGACCGCGACCTGGCCTATGAGGTTGAACCACCCGGTGGCCCAGCCCCAGCCTGGGCTGCCGAGCTTCGACGCCCAGTAGTACAGACCACCCGCCGTCGGATAGGCGGAGGCGATCTCGGCCATTGCGAGCGAGATGATCGTCGCCATCAAGCCCACGAGCAGCCATCCCCAGGTCACCCACATCGGGCCGCCGTGCTCGAAGCCGATGTTGAAGGAGGTCAGGCACCCCGCGAGGATCGAGATGATCGTGAAAGAGATCGCGAAGTTCCGGAACCCGCCCATCCCACGGAAAAGCTCTTGCGCGTAGCCCAGCCTGTGCAGTAGCCCCTCGTCGTCCGAGTGTGCGGTCGCGGGGCGCGATCCCTCAGTCGTCATGGGGCGCGACACGCGCTCTTCAGGTTCCATGCCTCTCCTCTCTCGATGCCTCGGTTGGGTGGCCGGTATTTAGTTGCTTTTGCGGCGCTTTTGTCAAGCCGTGGTTCGGTCGGCGCTAGGCTCTCCGCCATGCTGGCGCTCGACGAGCTCACGAAGGCTGTCGAAAAGGGCTCGATCGACACCGTCATCGTGGCCTTCACGGACATGCAGGGGCGGCTGATGGGCAAGCGGCTCCATGCGGAGTTCTTCCTGGACGGAGGCATCGCCGAGGAGGGCGTCGAGGGCTGCAACTACCTGCTCGCGCTCGAGATGGACATGGACCCCGTGCCCGGCTACCAGATCGCGAGCTGGGAGCAGGGGTACGGCGACTTCCGGCTCCTCCCGGACCTCAGCACCATGCGGCAGATCCCGTGGCTCGAGGCGACGGCGCTCGTCCTGGCGGACGTCGCCTGGCACGACGGCTCGCCGGTCCGGCCGTCGCCGCGGCAGGTGCTCAAGCAGCAGGTCGAGCGGGCCGCCGCCCTCGGGCTCGAGCCGATGTTCGGCTCGGAGCTCGAGTTCTACCTCCTGAAGGAGACCTACGAGGAAGCGCATGCGAAGCACTACCGCGACCTGACGCCCTCGGTCCCCTACATCCTCGACTACCACATCCTCGCGACCACCTACGACGAGCCGTTCATCCGCCAGATCCGGAACGGCATGCAGGCGGCGGGCATCCGCGTAGAGACGTCGAAGGGCGAGGCGTGGCCCGGCCAGCAGGAGATCAACTTTCGCTACGACAACGCCGTCACGATGGCCGACAACCACGTGATCTACAAGAACGGCGCCAAGGAGATCGCGCATCTGAACGGCTGCTCGATCACGTTCATGGCCAAGCCCGACCACACGTGGATCGGGAACTCCTGCCACATCCACTCGAGCCTGTGGCGCGACGGCGAGAACGCCTTCGCCGGCGAGTCAGACCTCTTCAAGCGCTACCTGGCGGGCCAGATCGCCTGCATGAAGGAGCTCGCCGTCTTTCTCGCGCCGACGATCAACTCGTACAAGCGCTACGCGGCGGGCAGCTGGGCCCCGACGACGCTCGCGTGGGGCCACGACAACCGCACATGCGGCTTTCGCATCGTCGGCCACGGTGCCTCGGTCCGCGCCGAGACGAGGATTCCCGGAGGCGACGTCAACCCGTACCTCGCGTTCGCGGCGCTGCTGGCCGCCGGCCTCTACGGGATCGAGAACGAGCTCGAGCTGCCGCCGCCGCTCGAGGGGAATGCGTACGAATCGGACGCCGACCGCTTTCCCAGCTCGCTCCGCGAGGCGATCGCCGCCCTCGAGCAGGGCTCGATGGCGCGCGAAGCGCTCGGGGACGACGTGGTCGACCACTACTTGAACTACGCGCGCACGGAGCAGCGGCTGTTCGACCAGGTCGTCACGAGCTACGAGCGCGAGCGTATGTTTGAGCGCGGATGAGTCGTCCGGTCATCGGCATCACGTCTTACGCGGAGCAAGCGCGCTGGGGCGTCTGGGACGCGCCGGCCGCGCTCATTCCGATGGTGTACGTGCAGGCGGTCGAGCGCGCCGGAGGGCGGCCGCTGCTCGTGCCCCCGAGCGACGAGGCGATCGAGGAGACCCTCGACGCGCTCCACGGGCTCCTCTTCTCCGGCGGCTCGGACCTCGACCCGGCCCTGTACGGCGCAGACGCCCACCCCGAGACGAACGGCATCCGTCCCGACCGGGACCGCGCCGAGATCGCGCTTCTCCAGGCCGCGCTCGAGCGCGACATGCCCGTGTTGGCCGTGTGCCGCGGCAGCCAGGTCTTCAACGTCGCCCGTGGCGGCGACCTCGTCCAGCATCTGCCCGACGTCGTCGGCGACGAGAAGCACAAGCACACCCCGGGGGTCTTCGCCGACCACGACGTCGACGTCAAGACGGACACGCGGCTGGGACAACTGCTCGGCGACCGTGCTCCGGTGAAGAGCCACCATCACCAGGGCTACGGGCGTCTCGGTGACGGTCTCGTCGAGTCGGCGCATGCCGAAGACGGGACGATCGAGGCGTTCGAGGACCCGTCGCAGCGCTTCGCGCTCGGCGTTCTGTGGCATCCGGAGGAAGGCGAGGACTTTCGTCTCTTCGAGCAGCTCGTCGAGGAAGCGCGCCGCTACCGCGCAGAGAAGCGGTGACAACGCTTTCCGTCCTCAACCCTGCGACGGAGGAGACGATCGCCGAGCTCGAGCAGGCCGGTGTCGAGCAGGCCGACGAAGCCGTCGCGCGCGCCAAGGCGGCGTTCCCGGCGTGGCGTGCCGTACCGCCGCCGGGACGGGCGCGGCTCCTGCGGCGCCTCGCCACCCTCGTCGAGGAACACGGCGAGGAGCTCGCTCGGATCGAGTCCGACAACGTCGGCAAGCCGATCGCCGGCGCGCGCGCCGAGATCGGCATGGTCGCCGAGGTCTTCCACTTCTACGCCGGCGCCGTCGACAAGCACCACGGCGAGACGATTCCTGTCGCCGGCGGCATCGACATGACGTTCCGGGAGCCGCTCGGCGTCGTCGGCCTGATCGTGCCGTGGAACTTTCCGCTCAACATCGCGAGCTGGAAGCTCGGGCCGGCCCTCGCCTGCGGCAACACCGTCGTTCTCAAGCCGGCCGAGCTCACGCCCCTATCCGCGATGCGGCTGAGCGAGCTGGCGCTCGAGGCCGAGATTCCCGAGGGCGTGATCAACGTCGTCGTCGGCAAGGGCTCGGTCGTCGGGCACCCGGCTGGTCGCGCACCCGGACGTGGCCAAGATTGGCTTCACCGGCTCGACCGAGGTCGGCCGCGAGGTCATGAAAGGCGCCGCCGAGACGATCAAGCGCGTCACGCTCGAGCTCGGGGGCAAGTCGGCCAACGTGGTCTTTGCCGACGCCGATCTCGAGAAGGCGGCGGCCGCAGCGCCGTACGCCGTCTTCGACAACGCAGGCCAGGACTGCTGCGCGCGCTCGCGCATCTTCGTCCAGCGCAGCGCCTACGACCGCTTCCTGGAGCTGCTCGTCGACGCGACGCGCGGCGTCAAGGTCGGCGACCCCAAGCTGGAGGAAACGGAGATGGGGCCGCTCATCTCCGCCGAGCAGCGGGAACGCGTAGCGTCCTACGTCGACGGGAACGTCGTCTTCCGTGGAGACGCGCCCGACGGCCCGGGGTTCTGGTTCCCACCCACGCTCGTGGAGGCGACCAACGACGACCGCGTTGCGCGCGAGGAAGTCTTCGGTCCGGTGGCGGCCGTGATCCCGTTCGACGAGGAGGCCAACGCCGTCGAGCTCGCGAACGACACGCCGTACGGACTGTCGGGCTCGATTTGGACGCGTGACGGGGGACGCGCGCTGCGCGTCGCGCGCGCCGTCGAGTCGGGAGTGCTGTCCGTGAACTCGAACAGCTCCGTGCGGGTGTCGACCCCGTTCGGAGGCTTCAAGCAGTCGGGGTTCGGGCGCGAGCTCGGCATGCATGCGCTCGAGGGATACTCGGAGGTCAAGAACGTGTACTTCTCCACCGACTGATGAACAGGCTCGACGGCAAGGTCGTTGTCATCACCGGTTCCGGAAGCGGGATCGGCCGCGAGGCTGCACTCCTCTTCTCGGAGGAAGGAGCCAAGCTCTGTATCGCCGACATGGCCCAGAAGGAAGGCGAGCAGACCGCGTCGGAGTGCAAGGACGCCTTCTTCCAGAAGGTCGACGTCGCGGATCCGCAGAGCGTTCAGGACATGTACGGCGCGACGGCCGAGCGCTACGGCGGCATCGACGTGCTCTACAACAACGCCGGGATCATGCCGGCCGACGACGCGTCGGTCGTCGACACGGAGCCGGACGCCTGGCAGCGCGTTCAGGACGTCAACACGAAGGGCGTCTTCCTCTGTTGCAAGTACGGCATCCCTCATCTGCTGGAGCGCGGCGGCGGGTCCGTCATCAACGTCGCGTCGTTCGTCGCGATCGTCGGCGCGGCGACGTCACAGATCTCGTACACCGCCTCGAAGGGCGCGGTTCTTGCAATGACGCGCGAGCTCTCCGTCGAGTTCGCACGGCGCGGCGTTCGCGTCAACGCGCTTTGCCCGGGCCCGGTGGAGACGCCTCTCCTCATGCGCCTCTTCGACGAAACGCCGGGCGCACTCGAGCGCCGGCTCGTCCACGTGCCGATGGGGCGCCTCGCGCAGGCGCGCGAGATCGCTTATGGCGCGCTCTTCCTGGCAAGCGACGAGGCGTCGTACGTCAACGGAGCCACGTTCCTCGTCGACGGCGGCATCACCGCCGCCTACGTCACCCCTGAGTAGCTAGGACTAGGGGGAGACGCCGAGCAGGGGGGGCTCGCCCTGCAGGAAGTCGGCGCGCGCGCCGCGGTGACCCGAGAGCCAGCCCCTGACCTCGCCCACGATCCGGAGACGGTCGGCGGCGTGGTCGCGGGGGTCGTTGAGGGCGTGCGGGACGTAGACGCTGACGGTGCCGTCGGCCTCGGCCGTTGCCATGAGGCCGCCGCGTTCGAGAAAGCCCAGGAGGTCGGGAACCAGGGAGGGGTCGTTCAAGCGCACCCGCATGCGATCTTTATCGGCAGGTGGCCGACCCGGGGTGATAGCGCGAAAGCGGGCGTTTGACGGTGAGCCCGGGCGACAGAACAGAGACTGTGCTCCTGGATTTCTTCGCGGATCCGATCCGGCAGCAAGACGTCCTGCTCTGGAGTCTCGACCAGGTTCGCTAGCCGAACGCGACTCTGGCCGCCTCGAGCCTGAGACGCTCCACCGTCTCGATCTGCTCTTCAGCGCGTTTCGTGAGCGCGGCGAAGTCGAAGGACGCGAACCGTGGGTCGTCCGGATACAGAGCGTCGAGCGCGGCCCACAGCGCGCGCTTGCCGGCGATTCCGGTCTCGAGTATCTCGAGCTCCGCGACACGGCTCAGCGGGGTGTAGGCGAACGGGCGGCCGTTCGGCTTGAGCCGTCGCACCTTTTCCAGGCTCCACCCGAGCGATGTCTTGAATAGAGAAGGCGCGGCGTCCAGGCGTCTCAGAAGCTTGAGCAGCATGCTGCGATCGGCCTCGATCTGGCGGACTAGGTCTCCGAGCGGCGCCGCGAACTTCGTGCCCTCGTTCTTGGAGCGGCAACGGCGTACGAGCTCCACCCCGAAGGTGGCTCCGGCGAAGTGATCGGTCAGATAGATCTCGAGCGCGCGCGGCACTGCGGAGTCCTGCCCCAGGTGCCCGTCGCCAAACGTGTGCCGGGCTACTCGAGCTCTTCCTGGATCATCCGCGGAGAGGCGTGGATACAGACGATGTCGAGCCGCTCGCTGCCCGCGTTCTTGAACTTGTGGGGCGTGTTCGGCCCGACGACGAGGATGTCGCCGGGGCCAGCGTCGATGTCCTCGCCGTCCGCGGTGAAGCGTGCCGCGCCCGAGCGGACGATCCAGGTCTCCGAGTAGGGGTGGCGGTGCAGGTCCGGCCCGGCGCCGGGCTCGTTGTAGACGAGGAAGAACGAGACGCCCGACCCGTGCGGCTCACCCTCGAAGGCCAGCGTTCCTCCGGGGCTTCGCCCGATCTCACCTTCCCGAATGACCTTGTGCACGGCGGCTCTCCTCCCGTCGAGTGACTCGGCAGGTTAGAACTCCCGCGTGGCCCTCGACGACGACATCGATCGGCTTTACGCGCTTCCCCTCGAGGACTTCACAGCGGCGCGGAACGAGCTCGCCGCGGCGCTCAAGAAGGAGGGCAAGCGAGAAGGCGCCGAGCGGGTGAAGACGCTGCGCAAGCCGTCCATCTCGGCGTGGGCGGTGAACCAGCTCGCGCGGAAGGAGCGGATGCAGGTGCGCTCGCTCGCGACGTCGGCGGAGCGCCTGCGGAATGCGCAAGCCGGCCTCATGCGCGGCGGCGATGCCGAAGAGTTACGAGCGTCGGTCGACCGGCAGCGTGACGTCGTCGGCGCGCTCGTCAAAAGAGCACAGGAGCTCCTCCATGAGGCAGGACACCCGACCACCGAGGCGACGATGGAACGCGTGCGCGGCACCCTCACCGCGGTTGCCGGCAACGAGGAAGGTGCAAAGCTCGTCGAGCAAGGCCGGTTGGAAGCGGATCTCGACCCGGCCGGCTTCGGCCCGATGACGGCAGTGCCGCCGACGAGAAAGAAGGGCAAAGGGAGCGAACGCAAAGCCGCTGTCGAGCAGGCCAAGAAGAAGGTGGACGAGTTGCGCGCCGAGCTGCGCGAACGAGAGGAGAGCTCCCGCCGTGCGGCCGGCGAGTTGGAGCGCGCCGAGCACGCCGCCAAGGCTGCGAGAACTGCGGCCGAGAAGGAAGAGGCCGCGCTCGAGAAGCTGTCAGCCCGCCTCGAGGAGGCGAAGGAAGCGCTCGAGCGCGCCCGTTCTTCCTAGCTACCTGCGAAGCGAGATCGCGACCTGCTCGAGGAGGGTGAGCGCATCCTGCAGCCCGGCTTCCATTCCGGACTCGATCTGCGCGTCGCGACTTTCCTTGCTCGAGTGCTGCACGAGGATCTCGAGGATCGTGCGTCCGTCCGCTTCCTCGAGCGTGAGGGTGTTCACCGTTTCCGCATCGGGTGCACCTTCGTAGACCTCGGTCGAGACGATCCGCTCGTTCGGGACGAGTTCGAGGTACTCGCCGTGAAAGGCGACCTCGAAGCCGTCCCCGGCCAGCACGGACCGCCACTTCCCGCCGACGCGGAGGTCGATCTCAGCGACCGTTACCTCGCCACGGTTCGCGTGCCACCAGCGCTTGACCAGCTCGGGCGTCGTCCAGGCCTTGTAGACCAGGTGCTTGGGCGCATCGAACTCGCGCCTGATGAGGATCTGCTCGTCGGTGGGCAGCGTCACCGTCGCCGTCCCGCTACTTGCCATCTTCATCTCCTTCCTCCTTCTCCTTGAGCTCTTCCAGCACGGCATCGAGCCGCTCGAACCGCTCCGACCAGGAGCGCTCGTAGTTCTTGACCCAGTCGTGGATGGGCTTGAGCGCCGGGCCGTTCAACCGGTACAGGCGCCGGCGCCCGTCCTCGCGCACGGCCACGACCCCTACCTCCCGCAGGACCCGCAGGTGCTTGGAGACCAGGGGCTGAGCGACCCGGAGCGTGGACGCAAGCTCGTTGACGGGCCGCTCCCCGCCGGCGAGCACGTCGAGGATCTGACGTCGCCGGGGCTCTGCAACCGCGTTGAACGCGTCTGTTGTGGTCGCTGCTCGTGCCATGTGGAGCGACCATATATTCCTATATCGGTATATGTCAAGCCGAGGACCTTCTGCGAACATATGTTCGTGGGCGAGGCGACGATCCTCCACGCCGACCTGGATGCGTTCTACGCCTCGGTCGAGCAGCGGGACGATCTTCGCCTCAAGGGCAGGCCGGTCATCGTCGGCGGAGGAGTCGTGCTGGCCGCGAGCTACGAGGCGAAGGCGCACGGCGTCGAGACGGCCATGGGCGGGAGGCGGGCGCGGTCGCCTCTGCCCCGGCGCGATCGTCGTGCCGCCCCGCTTCTCCGCGTACAGCGAAGCGAGCAAGGCCGTGTACCGGGTCTTCGAGGACATGTCTCCGGCCGTCGAGGGCCTGTCGATCGACGAGGCGTTCATCGACGTCAAGGGCATGAGGCGGATCGCCGGGACGCCGGCGCAGATCGCAGCCCGGCTACGACGCCGCGTACGCGAAGAGGTGGGCCTTCCGATCACGGTCGGGGTCGCGCGCACCAAGTTCCTCGCCAAGGTGGCAAGCGGCGTGGCGAAGCCCGACGGCCTGCTCGTCGTTCCGCCGGACGGCGAGCTCGCGTTCCTCCATCCGCTTCCGGTCGAACGGCTGTGGGGCGTCGGTCCCGCGACGGCCACGAAGCTCCGCGCGCGCGGCATCCGAAGCGTCGGCCACGTCGCGCAGCTCCCCGAGTCGGCGCTCGTCGGGCTGCTCGGCCGGGCCTCCGGCCGTCACCTGCACGCGCTCGCGCACAATCGCGATCCCCGGCCGGTCAAGCCGCGCCGCCGCCGCGGATCGATCGGCTCGCAGCGAGCGCTCGGCCGCAAGCCGCGCTCGGTGGATGCGATCGACACCGTTCTTCTCGGGCTCGTCGACCGCGTGACGGAGCGGATGCGCGTCGCCGACCGCATCGGCCGCACCGTCGTCCTGCGACTGCGGTTCGACGATTTCACCCGCGCCACGCGCTCGCACACACTTCGCGCACCCGACCTCGCAGACGCAGGTCGTGCTCGAGACGGCGAGAGATCTTCTCGCCGCCGCGACGCCGATGATCGAGCGGCAAGGTCTCACGCTCGTCGGAATCTCGGTCGCGAATCTCGATACGTGTCGCGCGGTGCAGCTCACGTTGCCGGTCGACCGCTACAGCAGCAACGCGCTCGACCTCGCGCTCGACGAGATTCGGAAGCGCTTCGGCCGCAAGGCGATCACCAGGGCCGTTCTGGTGGGGCGCGACGAGGGTCTGATCGTGCCGCTGCTCCCCGACTGAGTGGAAGCTGTAACCATCACGCGCGTGAAGACGGTCGACATCGAAACGCCTCACGGGCCGGGAAAGGCGCACGTGCACGTCGCCGAGGACGCGCGCGCCGCCCTCGTGCTGGGTCACGGCGCCGGAGGCGGAGTGGAAGCGCGCGATCTCGTCGTGGCGACACAGGTTGCGCTTGGAGGAGCAGGTCACCGTCGCGCTCTTCGAGCAGCCCTACAAGGTGGCCGGGCGGCGCTCCCCCGCTCCCGCCCGCCAGCTCGACGTCGCGTGGACAGGCTGCGGTTGCGCAGCTTCGAGAAGGCGCGCTCGCGGGCTTGCCGCTGATCGCAGGCGGCCGCTCACTTGGTGCCCGCGTTGCGTGCCGGACGGCCGCGGAGACCGGCGCCGTGGCCGTGCTCTGCCTCGCGTTCCCCTTGCATGCACCCGGCCGTGGCGGCGACCCCAAGGCGAGCCGAATCGAGGAGCTCGAGTCAGTGAAGGTTCCGACGCTCGTCGTGCAAGGTGAGCGTGACCCGTTCGGCATGCCGCCGCCGGGACGTAATCGCACGGTCGTGAAGGTGCCCGGCGACCACGGGCTGAAGGCCGACCTCGACGCTGTCGCGGCCGCCGTCCGAGCCTGGCTTCCGCGGATCGCGCGATGAGTTTCACCGCCGACGGCGGTCAAAGCACCGTGACGACCGCTGCACCCCCGCGTGCCGGGAGACGTGAATGGATCGGCCTGGCCGTGCTCGCGCTCGCCTGCGTGGTCTACTCGATGGACCTCACGGTCCTGCATCTCGCTATTCCGCGTCTGAGTGCCGACCTCGAGCCGAGCAGCGTCCAACTGCTGTGGATCGCGGACATCTACGGCTTCATGGTGGCGGGCGCGCTCATCACGATGGGGACGCTCGGCGACCGCATCGGCCGCCGGCGCCTTCTTCTGATCGGTGCTGCCTTCTTCTCGGTCGCATCGCTCCTGGCTGCGTTCTCGACGAGCGCCGAGATGCTGATCGTCGCGCGGGCCCTTCTCGGACTCGCGGGCGCCACGATCGCTCCGTCCACCCTGTCGCTGATCCGCAACCTGTTCCTCGACGACAGCCAGCGGACGTTCGCCATCGGCGTCTGGATCACGGCCTATTCCCTTGGCGGTGCCTTGGGGCCGCTGCTCGGCGGAGTGCTGCTCGAGTTCTTCTGGTGGGGCTCCGTCTTCCTTCTCGCACTGCCGGTGATGGCGCTGTTGCTCGTGCTTGGCCCGTTCCTCCTCCCGGAGTTCCGCGATCCGAACGCGGGTCGTATCGATCTGACGAGCGCCGTGCTGTCTCTTCTCGCCGTGCTTGCGGTCATCTATGGCCTTAAGTACCTGGCCCAGGAAGGCTTCAACTGGCCGCCGGTCGTGGCGATCGTGATCGGCCTAACCCTCGGTCTCGTCTTCGTCCGTCGACAAAGACGCCTCGCCGATCCGCTGATCGACCTGCGGCTTTTCCGGATCCCGCAGTTCAGCGCCTCGTTGGCTGTCTACACACTCGGGATCCTCGTGCTCTTTGCATCCTTCCTCTTCATCTACCAGTACATGCAGCTCGTCCTGGGGCTGTCTCCTCTCATGGCCGGCGTCTGGACGCTTCCCTCGTTCGGCGCCTTCATGGTCGGCTCGATGCTGGCGCCGGCGATCGTGAAGCTCTGCCGGCCCGCGTGGGTCATGGCGATCGGCTTCGCCGTCGGAGCGGCCGGCCTTCTTCTCCTCACCCAGGTCGAGGCCGAGGACGGCCTCGCGATTCTCGTAACGGCGTCGGTGATCTACTCCTTGGGCCTCGCGCCTCTCTTCACGCTCACGAACGACCTCATCATCGGCACGGCCCCGCCGGAGCGGGCCGGAGCCGCCTCGGGCATCTCGGAGACGGGCGCCGAGCTGGGGGGCGCACTCAGCATCGCCGTTCTCGGGACGCTCGGAACGGCGATCTATCGCTGGCAGGTCGACGACGGCATTCCGGCAGGCGTCCCGGCGGAGAGCGCCGAGACGGCTCGTGACACACTCGGCGGTGCGGTCGCTGTGAGTGAAAGCCTGCCCGAGCCGGTGGGCACCGAGCTTTTGGACGTCGCGCGCGAGGCGTTCACCCAAGGGCTGCAGGTGGTCGCGTTCGTGAGCGCCGTGCTGGCCGCACTCGGTGCGATCGCAATCGCCGCGTTTCTCCGCAACGCCCACGTGAGGCCGGCGAGCCAGGAAGTGACTGGGCTCCCGGCTCCCGCAGTCGAACCCGATTAGCCGCGGAGGCCCTAGTTCCGCGGGCTCGGCGAGGGGGATGCCGGGCGCGTGCGCTCGAGGAGCATCGCCTCGGTTCGACGCGCCCGCGATCGCCGAGCCAGCAGACCGACGATCCCCAGGAAGATGAGGGGGCTGAGGACGATGGCGAGGAAGACGGCGATCGCGCCGGCTTGCCCGAGGAGCTCGAGTGCACTCCTCGCGGCGCCGCCGATTCGGCTCTCGTCGCCGGTCCCGGTGGCGGCCTCGCGAGTGTGAAGGCCCAAGGTCATCTGGGCCGTCGCCGCATCGGCTGAAACGCGGCCGCGCGAACGGTCGAGCTGAGCCCGCTCGGCGCGCAGACGCTCGAGGCGAATTTCGGTACGAAGGCGCTCGTCCGCGCCAAGCGTTCCGCTGTCGAGCGCAGCATCGCGATGCGGATGGCGCGATCAATCGCTTCGATGCGACGCACGAGGAGATCGAGCTCCGTCTGCAGGTCCTCGGTGACCACGTGTTGATTGGTCACGTTCCGAGCTCGGAAAGACGAAACGCGGCGTCGTCGACATTCGCCGTTGGCACACGCAGGATGAGCTCCGCCTCTCCCTCGTGCCAGCCGTTCGGACTGTCGAGGCGGCAACGAAGCCGCCGAGCTCGCGCACGATGCGGCCGCATCTTCGGCGGACTCCGAAGCTGATCGCCGTTCCGAACACGCAGCTCGATCCACATGTCGATGTCGCGCGCACGGCCGCCTGCAGCCCCATTGAGTCGCTGAGGGGCGTCCCCCGCCCCATCGGACGCGGCACCCGTCACCACTTCGGGGCTGCGCGACTCCTCGACCGCGACAGGCGCTCCACCTCTTCCGCTGCCAGCGCGCTGTCGACGGCGACGAGCCGCCGCTCGGCCGAGCACGGTCCGCGCGCCGGCGACCGCGACGAGCAGCACGCCGGCTCGAAGGCGGTCGACCAACGCCGACGCGGACGCCGGCGCTCGCGCCTCGGGAGTCGGTGACGCGCTCGACGAAGCTCGGACGCGCGCCCGTAGCGCTCGGGAGCCGCGCGAGTCCTCGATCGCGAGCCTCGCAAGGCCCCCGCGAGGCTGCTCGACCGCCGCTCTGCCGAGCGATCAGGTCCGGCGAGGATGGGCTTCCATCCGCTCGATGAGGTTGCCGAGCCGCTCGGGCGACGTCCGCATCGAGTGGCTGGGCGTCCGATTCTCCAGTGCTCCGAGCGGCGAGCGCTCGCGCGAAGTCGAGACGAGGCCCGGAGCCGTCACCTCCCGCATCGGTGTGCCGGCAGGCCTCCGCGTCGAGGTCGAGCCGTCAGGAGGGCGATCACGTCTCGCGCTGGCATGGGCGTCGTCCTCTCTCAGCGCGGAGTCGCTTTCGTGAGCCGTAACGGCAGTGGTCGTCCTCATTCCGCCCTTCCGGCGGCACGCGTCGGTCGCGCACATCCGTCGAGCGCACATCGAGCCGGGCCGTCAGCGATCGCAGCGGGAACCACGTTCCGTTCGCGAAGCCACGTTCGTTCGGCCACAAGCGCGTCTCGGGTCATAGCGGCGCCACACACGCAGCGCCCTCTCGAAGGTCTCCGCGGCGAGGTCCTCAGCGAGAGTCGGGTCAGCCGTCAGGAGCAGGAGGTACTGATGGACACCATCGAGATGGTCGTCCGCCACCTCGGCGAAGCTCCGTCGAGCGGGTGCGAGCCCAGGCCACGGAAGCGAAAGCGCGTTCACGACTCGTATACGTCGCCGGCGGCCATTTCGTCACTTCGACCTGCGCCGAGGCGAAGTTGTTCCCATGGACGGGCTTGCGCATGTTCGAAGCGCGGCGCCGGACTACGACAGGGTCAACGCTTCCTCGTCAAGGCATACCCCACCGCCTGGCCGACGGTCCAGCGTTGATTCTCGGCTGAGACTCCGCCGAACTGGGCGTCGCCCGCCTCCCATGCAGCGTGGTTTGGCAAGACACCGCCTCGCGTAACGTGTGGCGGCATGAGTGCGAGACCGAGAAAGCCGAGACCGTCCGACCGGATCCGGGTGCGGCGCAGCCCGAAGAAGGGGCACTACGACCGCACACGGATCGACGAAGTCCTCGATCGAGCTCTTGTCGCTCACGTCGCGTTCCTCGAAAACGGTGAGCCGGTCTGCATTCCCATGCTCCATGCGCGTGTGGAAGACCGGGTCTACATCCACGGCTCGCGTGCGAGCCGCATGATGCGAGCCCTCTCCGCCGGTGGGCCGGCGTGCCTGACGGTGACCGTCGTCGACGGCTTAGTGCTCGCGCGCTCCGTCTTCGAGCACAGCGCGAACTACGAGTCGGTCGTCGCCTTCGGTCGCTTTACGCCGGTTGATGATCCGGCCGAAACGCTCGCGGCGCTGGAGGCATTCACCGAGAAGATCCTGCCGGGCCGGTGGAGAGAGGTTCGTCCTCCGAGCCGTAAGGAGCTCAAGGCGACCACGATCCTCGCCATGACGATCGACGAGGCCGCGGCGAAGGTGCGCTCGGGTGGGCCCGACGACGACGACAGCGAGGACGCGGCGCTCGACGTTTGGGCGGGGGAGCTCCCGATGACGACGTCGTTCGACGAGCCCGTGCCCTCTCCCGGACTGCGCGCGGGCATCCCTGTACCAAAGAGCGTTTCGGAGTTCCTCGCGCGCTCCGATTCCCGAAAGAGCGCCGGCCACGAATGACGAAGCCCCGCTTGCGCGGGGCTCGAAGGCACCGCTTGCGGTGCCGTTTGAGGACGGGCGGGCTTCGCCCGCTCGTCCGTCTAACGGGAAAGGCCCCGTTGCCGGGGCCTTTCCCGTAGCAGGCCTGTAAGCCGGATTCTGTCGGGGGTGACCATCCATCTAGGTCGCCGGTTTCCCGACGACTCGAGCAGCGCACCCGGCTCCTCGGTGGGCCACCTGGTAGCGGAGCCTGTTCGCCTTGCACCGGACGGGGTTTGGCTAGCCGTCGTGTCACCACGACGCTGGTGGGCTCTTACCCCACCCTTTCACCCTTACTTACGGCGTCTCCGGAGAGATGCTTCGCCGTTAGCGGTCTCCTTTCTGTGCCACTTTCCGTCGGCTTTCGCCGCCTGGGGTTTCCCCAGCGTCCTGCCCTGCGGTGTCCGGACTTTCCTCGCGCCCGCCGCCTGTGAAGACGGCCGGCCCGCGATCACCCGGCCTGCAAACCCAATTGTACCCGCGTTGCCGCGGCCTCCTCGAAGCGCGACTCGCACTCCGGACAGGAGATCCCTGTCTTTTCGTGCAGGACGAATTCGCCGCACACGGGACATTCGAGGCTCGCCCCGCGCATGAGCGCGAGGAGCTCCTGGTCGAGCGTTCGGTTGAGCTCCACTACATCCATCAGTGGGCCTTGCCGTGACGTGGGGCCATTTCATACCCTCCGAAAGACTCCGATCACCTTGCCCAGGATGGTGACGTGGTCGGGATAGAGCGGCTCGAGCGCCTCGTTTTCCGGTTGCAGCCGCACCTTGCCGTTCTCGCGGAAGAACCGCTTGACCGTCGCCTCGTCCGCCGCCTCGTCCTCCCCAGCCAGAGCGACGACGATGTCGCCGTTCTGGGCGTTCGCCTGCCGGCGCACGACGACGTAGTCGCCCGACAGAATCCCGGCGTCGACCATGCTGTCGCCCTTCACGCGGAGGAGGAACTCCTCTCCGCCCCGCGTGAGCGGCTCCGGAACGGCGAGGTAGTCCTCGATGTTCTCCTCGGCCAGGAGGGGGCCGCCGGCCGCGATCTCGCCGACGAGCGGCAGGAAACGCGGCTCTTTGCCTCCGGCCAGTCGAGCCCGTCCGCCTCCGGCCGCGGCGCGGTCGCCCGCCAGGACCTCCAGGGCACGCGGCTTCGTGGGGTCGCGCTTGAGATAGCCCGCCCGCTCGAGGTTGGCGAGATGCGCGTGGACCGTCGAGGGGGAGGCAAGGCCGACGGCCTCGCCGATCTCCCGCACCGTCGGGGGGTAGCCGTGCCGGTCGGCGTAGCCGACGACGAAGTCGTAGATCTCCCGCTGGCGCTTGCTCAGCATCTGGGCTCCTCGCTGGTCGAACATTTGTTCGTATAAGGTAGCGCGGCTCGCGGACGGCGTCAAACCCCTGGCTACAATGATTTTTCGCGCGCGCTGGTGGCGGAATTGGTAGACGCGCAAGGTTGAGGGCCTTGTGGGCCGTTGGGCCCGTGGAGGTTCAAGTCCTCTCCAGCGCATGACGCTGCGCCCCGTCTCCTCGGGGCGCTTTCCGTTTGGCCCCCGCCACTAATCTCTCGCTGATGCGAGACGTGTGCGAGCGCGCGATCGACGCTGCCCTCGGTTCCGGGGCCGGCTATGCGGATGCGCGCGCGGTGACCCGGCGCGTCCAAGACATCTCGACGAAGAACCGCCAGGTGGACTCGATCGCCGACGGCGAGACGGAGGGCGTCGGCGTCCGCGTGCTCGTCGACGGAGCCTGGGGCTTCGCGTGCGACCGCCGCCTGTCCGACGAAGGAGCGCGGGAAGCAGCGCTTCGCGCCGTCGCCTTCGCGCGCGCGAGCGCGGGCCGCGCCGACCGGCGTCGCGTCGAGCTCGCTCCCACGCAGGCGAAAACGGGCGAGTACCGGACGGAAGCGGCCCGCGACCCGATCGACGTGCCGATCTCGGACAAGATCGCGCTTTGCCTGCGCGCCGAGGAAGGCATGCGACAGGAAGGCGTCAAGATGACCGAGGCGTCAGTGCGCGCACAACGCGAGCGCCGCGCCTTTCGGTCGTCCGACGGAGTCGACGTCCTGCAGGAGTTCGTCGAGTGCGGCGCCGGCATCGAGGCGCTCGCCGTGAGCGACGACGGCCGGGTTCAGATGCGGAGCTATCCGAGCGCGCACGGCGGCTCGAGCGCGCAGGCCGGCTGGGAGTACGTCGAGTCCCTCGAGCTCGAGAGCGAGGCGCCGCGGGTCGGCGAGGAAGCCGCCGCGCTCCTTCGCGCCGACCCTTGCCCGTCGGGCATCACGACGATCGTGCTCGACAGCGAACAGATGGTCCTGCAGGTACACGAGTCCGTCGGCCACCCGACCGAGCTCGACCGCATCTACGGGACCGAGGCGGCCTACGCCGGCACGAGCTTCCTGAAGCCGAACGACCTTGGCGAGCTTCGCTACGGCTCGAACGCACATGAACGTGACCGCCGATTCCACCACGACGGGCGGCCTCGGCACCTTCGCGTTCGACGACGAGGGGGTGCCGGCCGGACGCGACTCCCGTCGTCCAGGAGGGCATGCTGCGCGGTTTCCTCACCTCACGCGAGACCGCTGCCCTGATCGGCGACGGACGCGGCGGCTCGATGCGCGCGGACGGCTGGAGCCGGATGCCGCTCGTGCGCATGACGAACCTCCATCTCGAGCCCGGGGCGGGGTCCAGGGACGACCTGCTGGCGGACGTCGACGACGGTGTCTTCTTCTGCACGAACAAGAGCTGGTCGATCGACGACAAGCGCCTCAACTTCCAGTTCGGCACCCAGATCGCCTGGGAGATCAAGAAGGGCAAGCTCGGCCGCATGTACCGCGACGCCACCTACATGGGCGTCACACCGAAGTTCTGGTCGGGCCTCGACGCCGTCGCAGGCCCCGAGGAATGGAAGCTCTACGGCCTGACGAACTGCGGCAAGGGCCAGCCGGGACAGCACGCGCACGTCTCGCACGGAACGTCGCCCGGCCGTTTCCGCAACGTGCAGGTGGGCGTGCGCAAGTGATCCGCGGCGAGCGGGCTCAGGCGCTGGCGGAGCGCGCGCAGCGCGCGGCGCAGGGAGACGAGTCCGACGCGCTCGTGCACGTCGAGGAGTCGGGCTTCGCGCGCTTCGCGGGCTCCGAGGTTCACCAGCCGACGCTCATCCGCGACGAATCGGTGACGCTGCGCGTCGTCCGCGACGGCAAGGTCGGTGTCGCCGTCACGAACCGAACCGACGACGACGGCCTGCGGGCCGCCGCCACGCGAGCGGCCGAAGCGGCGGACAGCTCGCCTCCCGACCCGGACTTCCCCGGCCTCCCGCGACCCTCCGACGTTCCAGATGTCGAAGGATTCGACGAAGCGACCGCGGCGCTCACTCCCGAGGATCAGGCCGGCACCGCAGCGCGGGCGATCGCCGCCGCGCCTGAGTACGGCCTGTTCGGCTTCTTCACGAGCGCGGTCACCGAAACGGCCGTTGCATCGAGCACGGGACACGTGGTCTCGCAGGCGATGACCGACGCGAGCGCGCTCGCCATCGCCGCGTCGGACAACGAATCCGGCTACGCGGAGGCGTGCTCGTGGAAGGCGGGCGAGATCGAGCCCGAAGCGGTCGCGCGCGAGGCTGCGGAGAAAGCGCGCTCGCACCGCCGGCGCGACGGAGATCGAACCCGGTACGTACGCGGCCGTCCTCGAGCCGTACGCGCTCTCGGAGCTCATGTGGTACTTCGCCTTCACGTCCATCAACGGGCTCGCGTTGCTGGAGGAGCGGAGCTTCTTCTCGGGTCGCGTCGGCGAGCGGATCTTCGACCCGTCCTTCACGCTTGCTCGACGACGGGCTCGACCCGCGAGGCCTGCCGAAGGCGTTCGACCTCGAAGGCGTTCCCAAGGAGCCGGTGACGATCGTCGAGGACGGCGTCGTCAAGGACGTGGTCTGGGACCGCCGCAGCGCCGGCCGCGCGGGGAACGGCAAGGTCTCGACCGGCCACGCTCTGGCGGCGAGCTCGCAGGCCTGGGGACCGCTGCCGCTCAACCTGTCGCTCAAGGGCGGAGACGCGACCCGCGACGAGCTCGTCGAGCGCGTCGACGACGGCATCTACGTGACGCGACTCCATTACCTCGGAATCGTCGACGCGCGCGAGGGGATCATCACCGGCATGACGCGCGACGGCACCTTTCGCATCGAGGACGGGCGCATCACGAAGCCGCTCGTGAACCTGCGCTTCACGACGTCGTTTCCCAAGCTCGCCGAGCACCTGCTCGGCCTCTCCTCGGACGTCGTGCTCGTGAACAGAAGCGACTACTACGACGAGCGCTACCCGTTCGGCACGCTCGTTCCGGCCGTCGCGACGTCGGCGTTTACAATCGTCGGACACGGGATCCGGGCCCGGTCTTTGATGAGTCGTACTCGTAGGAACACGAAAAGGCCTCTTCCTCCTCTCGGGAGACGAGTCGCGCCGGAAGTGGAAGCTCGACGGCCCGCTGCTGAAGGGCTGGTCGGTCTTCCACGCCGTCGTCGATCCGCGCGACGGCGCGCTGCTCGCCGCGACGAACAACGAGGTCTACGGGGCGACGGTGCATCGTTCCGACGACGGCGGCAAGAAGTGGACGCGCGCCGAGGAGCTCGGCCTTCCCGAAGAAAGCGGCCTCAAGCTCGAGAAGACCTGGCACGTCGAACCGGGCCGCGAGGGCGAGGACGGCCGGCTGTGGCTGGGCGCGGCGCCCGGCGTTCTCTTTCGCTCCGACGACGGCGGGGCGACGTGGCAGGTGAACGAAGCGCTGCTGCATCACCCGACGCGGGATCGCTGGAACCCCGGTGCGGGCGGAATGTGCTGCCACTCGATTCAGCTCGATCCCGACGAGCCGAACCGGATGTACATCGGAATCTCAGCGGCCGGCGTGTTTCGCAGCGACGACGGGGGCGAGAGCTGGAATCCCGCCAACAAAGGCACCGCCGCCGACTTCATGCCCGATCCGTTCCCGGAGCTTGGCCAGTGCGTGCACAAGGTCCTGATCCATCCCTCGCGCACCGAGCGGCTCTGGCAGCAGAACCACTGCGGCGTCTATCGCACCGACGACCGCGGCGAGCAGTGGGAGCGCCTCGAAGGCAACGGTCTGCCGAGCGGCTTCGGCTTCCCGATCGCGATCGACCATCGCGACCCCGACGTCGCATTCGTCATTCCCGAAGAAGGAGCGGAAAACCGCGTGACGCCGAACGACCGTCTCGGCGTGTACCGCACGCGGGACGGCGGCGCGAGCTGGGATCTCGTCACGAACGGGCTTCCGGAGCCGGCGTGGGTAGCGGTCTTGCGTGAAGGGATGGCGAGCGACCGCCTCGACCCGCTCGGCGTGTACTTCGGGACGCAGAGCGGCTCGGTCTTCGCGACGACCGACGACGGCGGCTCGTGGACGGAGATCGCCTCGCAGCTTCCGCCGATCCTGTCGGTGGAGGTGGGCTAGTGGCGGTCGTCCTGCTTCCGTCGCTGCTCGCGACCGAGGCGGGAGGACAGAACCGCTTCGAGGTGGACGACAGCGACGCTCGGCGATGCTCTCGCGACGCTGCCGATCTCGAACCTGATCTTCGACGAGCGCGGCGAGCTGCGCGGCCTCGTCAACGTCTACCTCGACGGCGTCGACATGCGCGAACGCGACGGCCTCTCGACACCGCTCTCCGAATCCGACGAGATCCGCCTCGTCGGCGCCATCGCCGGCGGGTAGTTCTTTTCGACTGCCGGGACGGGCGAGGCATGCCTCGCCCCTACCCTTCAAACGAACGCTTTCGGACGAGTAGGGGCCGGGCATGCCCGGCCCGGAAGAACCGAGAGCGCTCTAGGTGGGCTTGGCGTTTCGATTGGCGAAACCACGGTGACGTTGTGAAACGGAGTACAGTGGCTTCACTGGCTCTGCTCTCAGAACCCGGCCCAAAGTCCGCATAACACACCGACGCGCCGTGGCGCGCGAGGCGAGGAGCTTTAGGCGAACGGGTTCGTCTGTGGGGCCAGCCTTTTTGCCTCTGGAGCGCCCTACGCCGCGAGCGGAACTGCCCTTGCCCTCTAGTCGAACTGGTAGAAGAGCGCGATCGTGTTCGCCGCGAAGATGAGCGCGACGACGACCGTCAGGCGCGTGAGGTTCCGCTCCACGATGTGCTGGCCGCCCTGCGAGGCAGGCGTGAAACCGAGCCCTCCGAAGCCCGTGTCGCGCCCGGAGTGCATGAGCACGAGCGTGATCAGGAACACGGACAGGAGGACGTGGAGGGCCGGAAGGATGACCTCGAGCATCCGCCCCAGGGTAGCGAAACTGCTTTAGCGCCCGGCGACGGCACGGATGGCCGCCACGAGGTCGGACGCGATCATGTCCTTGGTCACGTAGCCGGCGGCTCCGACTGCCTCGGCCCGCGCGATATCCGCCCGCTCCGGCGAGCCGGTCAGGACGAGGACCTGGGTTTCAGGTGACTTCTCGCTGGATCTCCTCCGTGGCGAGGAAGCCGTCGAGCACCGGCATGCTCAGATCCATCAGGACGACGTCGGGCTCGAGCTCGGCGACGAGCCGGACCGCCTCCTCGCCGTCGGTGGCTCGCCCGACCACGCTGATCTCCGGCTCGCCGGCCAGAATCGCGTCGAGGGCCGACCGGAAGAGGCCGTTGTCGTCCGCGATGAGGACCCTGACGACCCCGTTTGGTGCCATGCCTTCATTAACACACCTGCGCCTCTCCCCGTCACTAGGCCGAACGGCCTAATTCGCGGACGGGCGGATCTCGAGGCCGGTGGCGGTGCCGACGTGCTCGACCTGGAGCGTGGAGTGGTCGATCCCGAAGCGCTCGCGCAGGAGCCGCTCGAGCTCGAGTCGGATCCTGTGGCAGTCGGCTCCGGGCTCGACGAGGACGTGAGCCGACAGAGCTGGGAACCCGCTCGTCACGGTCCACACGTGCAAGTCGTGAGCCTCGACGACGCCGGGGTAGCTCGCCAGCACCTCGCCGACCTCTCCCGGGGGCGCCGAGGTCGGGGCTCCCTCCAAGAAGATCCGGCCCGATTCCCGCAGGAGCTCGACGCTCGCGTAGAGCATGAGGCCGACCACCACGAGCGAGGCGATGGGATCGAAGCGGTCCCAGCCGGTCAGCAGGATCAACACTCCGGCCGCCGCCGTTCCCGCGAACGCGGCCAGGTCGGTGGTGATGTGAAGGTACGCGCCGCGAATGTTCAGGCTCTGACGGTGCGCGCCGGACAGGATCCACACGATCAGCAGATTGACTCCGATACCGACTAGCGCGACGACCGTAACAACGCCCGCCTGCACCTCCGGCGGATCGATCAGCCGGCGAACGGCCTCGTACAGGATCCAGAGCGCGATGAGCACCAGCGTGATCCCGTTGATCTGTGCGGCCAGGATCTCGGCGCGCGCGTAGCCGAACGTGAACCGTCCGCGCGCGGGGAGCGAAGCCGCCCAGGCTGCAATGAACGCCAAGGCGAGAGCGGCGGCATCCGTGAGCATGTGACCGGCGTCGGCGAGCAGCGCGAGCGAGTCCGCGAGGACGCCGAAGACGACCTCGGCGACCATGAAGACGAGGATGAGCGCCAGGGCGATCGCGAGAAGTCGCCTGTCGCGCACTCCGTGATCGTGGTCGTGCATCGCTGTCATTCTGCCCGCCGTCCTTCCAGAACCTCGGCGACTCGCGTGGCCTGACGGCGGACGTCGTGCTCGGCGGCAGCCGACCGTGCCGCGGCGTTGGGACACGGGAGCTCGAGGGCCTTCTGTAGCCCGGCTGCGATCGAGTCGACGCTTTCGGGATCGACGAGCACGCCGCTCTCGGGCGTGACGAACTCCGGTGGGCCTCCCACGCGAGTTGCGACCACCGGGCGCTCGGAGGCCATCGCCTCGAGCAGCGCCTGGCCGAACGGCTCGACGAGGCTCGGCTGGCAGAGCACGTCGCACGCGGCGATCCAGTCGGCGACCTGCTCTTGCGGAACGCGCCCCGTGAGGCGCACCCGCTCGCGACCTTCGAGCCGTGCGCGCAGCGGCCCGTCCCCGACGAACGCCAGGCTGCCGGTGTCGGCGCGCTCGAAAGCCTCGGCGAGCCGCACGACGTTCTTGCGCTCGTCGAGCGTGCCGAGACAGAGGCAACGCGGCCCTTCTCCGTCCCAACCAACGCGCCGGCGCGCTTCCTCGGCGTCTCGTCCCCGGAAGCGCTCGAGGTCGACGCCGCAGTCGATCACGTCGATGCGGCCGTCGAGCGCAGGCAGTTTCGCGATCAGCTCGCGCCGCAGGTAATCGGACACGCGCGATCACACGCGCACGCGCGAGCGTGGCGCGCGTGACGGTCCCGATCCCGAACATCGAGCCGATGTTGCGAACGTCACGTCCGTGTGCGGTGACGACAAGGCGGGCGCGTGCGGCGAGCGCCGCCAGCGCGCCGGCCGTTCCGCCCGGCACGAGGAAGTGGGCGTAGACGACATCAGGGCGAAAGCGGCGAGCTTCCCGGACGGCGGCCGCGGTCAGGCCCGCATACTTGGCGCGCGAGCGGCCGCGGTGGTCGATGACGGCACGGCTGAGCTCATGGCCCTGGTTCTCGAGCTCGTCCGCGATCTGCTTGACGAACGCGCCGAAGTCGGGCGCGGCCGCGCTCGGATACATCGGTGAGACGAGCAGGATCCGCATCGCAGAGCGCCCTCAGGCGCGCCCGGAGACTACGCAGCTTTTCTGCGGAGCGAGTCGCGCTCGAGGCGCTCCTCGGCCAGCGCCCGGCGCCGGATCAGCTCCGAGGAGCCCCACCGTTGCTGGGCCTGGACGGCCCGAAGCTCAGACCACAGGTCCTCGATCAGGCTCGAGAGCCGATGGGCCTCGGCCGACTTGGCCGGGTCCACGCCCTGGCCGAGCTCCTCCCAGAGCTCGGTGCGCTGGTCCGTGGCGCGCTCGAGGTCGGCACGGATTTCCTGGATAGAACGCATCACCCAGTTAAACGCCGCCTGAGCGGGGACATTCCCCCGGCGGGGCTACCATGCAGTGGGCACGCCGGAGTAGCTCAGTGGTAGAGCGCCTGTCTTGTAAACAGGGGGCCGAGGGTTCGACTCCCTCCTCCGGCTCTTGTTCGCGCCTCTCCCGGGCGGGGCATGCCCCGCCCCTACTCAGCGAAATGGAGCGATAGGGGCGACGCATGGTCGCCCGGCGCGTTTCGACCGGACCTCGGCTACTCGTCGAGAACCTGGCGGCCCTGCTGGTGCATGAGGATCTTGCGCTTCACGCGCTGGAGCGCGTTGTCGATCGTCTTCGTGTCGCAGCCGAGAAGCTCCGCCATCTCCTCGTAGGAGTTGCCCTCGATGTAAAAGCGGAGCGCGTCGCTCTCGAGCGGCGAGAGGCCGGTCCCCAGACAGAAGACGAGGCTCTGGAGCTCCTCCGTCGAGATGACGCAGATGGCGGGGTCGTTGATACCCGGCCCGGGCAGCGCATCGCCGAGCGTGCACTCCCCCTCCTCCTGGCCGGCGGGGGCCTGGCTGAACGAGACGTACGAGTTGAGCGGCGAGTGCTTGAAGCGAGTTGCGGTCTTGATCGCCGTGATGATCTGCCGCGTGATGCAGAGCTCCGCGAAGCTGCGGAACGACGTGTCCTTGTCGGAGCGGTAGTCCCGCACGGCCTTGTACAGGCCGATGAGGCCTTCCTGGATGAGGTCGTCACCGTCGCCTCCGGCCAGGAAGTACGAGCTGGCCTTGAGGCGGACGAACCCGGTGTAGCGGCGGATGAGCGCGTCGAGGGCGGCCTCGTTCCCGTTGCGAGCCTGGAGGACGAGCCGGAGGTCCTGGACCTCGCGCTGAGTTTTTTCCTGCGGGCGGACCGAAGCGAGCTGACGGCGGGCCATCTGCTTCCTCCCCGGGCGAGGGCGGCTGTCGAGGACGGCGTCTCGACAACTCTAACCCTCAAGTTGAGGGTCGAGGGTAGCACGCCCGTCCAGAAAGTTCAATGACGCCGGCGGCGCCAGGCCTCGAGCTTCTCCTGCGTCTCCTCGTCGAGCGCATCGCCGATCTGGGTCCGTGCCGGTCCCCCTGTGGCCTTCGGCGGTTCGGCGGAGTCGAGCTCCCTCAGGAAGTTCCGGGCCGACACGTGGCTGACCTCCTGCCCGGCGGTCTGCCGCACCGCGCTGTCCGAGGAAACGATCCTGACCTGCTCGCGGTCCCGGTTCTCAGCGGCCAGCCGCTCGAGGACGTCGTCCGCATGCGCGGCGAAGCGGACCTCGAGTGGGCCGAAGGAGCGCGGGTCTCCGTGCCCGTCGAAGACGACCACGCCGCGCGCGCCTTGCAGCGCGACGAAGCCCGCCAGAACGTCGACGAGCTCGCGCTCGTCGGCGAAGTCCCCGGCGTGCAGGATGTTGTGACCGTCGAAGAGGTACAGCACCGCCGCTAAGAATGCCCGACCTGCAACCCGAAGCCGACTACTTCGAGGAGCTCACCTCTCGTTTGCACGCACTCCTCGGCGAGGAGCTCCTCGGCGTGTACGTGGGTGGGTCGTACGCGCTCGACGACTACGACCGAGACCGCAGTGACCTCGACATGTCGGCCGTCACGCGAGCCCGGACGCCGCCGGACCAAGCCCTCGAGATCGTGGCCGCCATCCGCCACGAGGTGGTCTCGTCACCCGCGCGCGGCCTCGAATTCGTCCTGTACCCGCTCCAGACGGCACAGGGCGGCGGGGTCGAGCCCGGCTTCGACCTCAACCTGAACAGCGGCCGGGGTCTCGAGTTTCGCTGCGACCTCGAGCCCGTCCCAGGCGAAGGCCACTGGTTCGCGATCGACCGAAGCGTCCTCGCCTCCCACGGCGTGACGCTCACGGGCCCGGCCGCCCCGACTCGTCTTCCGATCGGCCAGCCGCGCCAACCTGCTTCCCTTGCTCGCGGAGACGCTTCGGTGGTTTCTGCACGAAGGCTCACCGACCGAGGCCGCGATCCTCAACGCTTGTCGCTCGCTCTTCTACGCCCGGGAGGGAGCGTGGACCTCCAAGCACGCAGCCGGACGCTGGGCGAGCGTCGAGCCTGGAGACCTGTCCCCGGCTGCGGCCCGCGAGCTGATCGAGGGTGTGATCGCGGAGCTCGAAGCCGGCTAGGCGCGCCGCTGCCGGGCCGCCTCGAAGAGCGCGATGCCGGCAGAGACGCTCACGTTCAGTGACTCGACCTGGCCCGCGAGCGGAATGGCGAAGGCGTCGTCGCAGGCCCGGCGCACGCCGGGCCGCAGGCCGCGCCCTTCGGCCCCGAACACGAGGATCGTCCCGCCCATGAAGTCGGCCGACCAGACGGGGGTCTTCGCATCCCCCGACGCCGCCCACACCCAGAGATCGTCTCGCTTGACCTGCCCGAGGTACGTCGCCAGGTTCGCAACAACCGCGACCGGGACGTGCTCGACGGCGCCCGCGGAGGCGCGGCTCACCGCCGCCGTCACGCGCGCGGAGCGGTGCTCGAGCACGACGACGCCGTCGGCGCCCGCGCCCTCGGCGCTGCGACAGACGGCACCGAGATTGTGCGGGTCGGTCACCTGGTCGAGACAGACGACGAGGGGGCGCTCCCCCGCCACGAGCTCATACGCGTCCGCGTAGCGGTACGGCTCGCAGAACGCGACGACACCCTGATGCTCTCGTGTTCCCGCGGCATCGTTGAGCCTGCTTTCCCGCGCAACCTGCAGGCGGACGCCCTTCACCTCGCGAAGCCATGCTTCCGCGGCAAGCGCACGCTCGGTCGCCAGCAGCTCGAGGATCTGGCGCTTGCCCGCGCGCACGACCTCGCGCACGGGCCGGCGCCCGTAGACCAGGTCTCGCGTAACGGTCACGTCTTCGGCACGAGCCGGAAGCCGTCTGCGACGTCCTGGACTTCCCAGCCGATCCCGTCGATCTCGGCCCGCAAGCGGTCGGCGCTCTCGAAGTCCCCTCGCTCGCGTGCCGCTTGGCGCTCCTGCGCCAACCGCCGAACCTGCTCGGGCGCCTCATCCGCACCTTCGAGCTCGAGACCGAACACGGCCACCCCGCGCTCGAGCAGGTCTCTTTGCCCGGCGGCTCGCCACTCGTGCAGCAGGGCGAGGGCCGCCGGAGTGTTGAAGTCGTCGTCGAGCGCGGCTGCGAACTCGTCCCAACCGGACGCGGGACGCTCGGCGGCCACCCGGAAGGCGGTGCGGAAGTCCGCCCCCACCTTGCGCGCGTCCTCCATCGCATCGTCCGAGTACTCGAGCGGACTGCGGTAGTGCGCACCGGCGAAGAGAACAAGGATTGCGTCGCGCCCGTACGTGTCGAGCACTTCGCGGAGCGTGACGATGTTGCCTACCGACTTCGACATCTTCTCCTCGGCCAGCTCGAGCAGGCCGTTGTGCGCCCACCTGCGCGCGAACGCGCGTCCGGCACCGCGTGACTGCGCCAACTCGTTTTCGTGATGCGGAAAGCGAAGATCGAGGCCACCGCCGTGCAGCTCGAACTCGGCGCCGAGATGCTTCTCCGCCATTGCGGAACACTCGATGTGCCACCCAGGACGGCCGCGACCCCAGGGCGATTCCCACGACGTGTCCTCGCCCTCCTTCGTCGCCTTCCAGAGCGCGAAGTCCCGCGGATCCTCCTTCAAGTCACTCACGTCGTCGTCCTGCGCGACCATCTCGTCGAGCTGCACGCCCGAGAGCGTGCCGTACTCGGGGAAGCGCGCAACCCGGAAGTACACGTCCCCGCCGGCCTCGTAGGCGAGCTCGCGGGCGACCAGCTCCTCGATCAGCGCGACGATCTCGGGAATCGTCTCGGTTGCGAGCGGCTCGACGTCGGGACGGCCGAGACCGAGCTCGTCGGTGTCCTCGACGTACCAACGAGTCGTTTGCTCGGCCAGCCGTGCGCTCGCGACTCCTTCCTTGGCAGCCGCGGCGTAAATCTTGTCGTTCACGTCCGTGATGTTCTCGACGAGCTTGACGTCGTAGCCCTGCAACTCGAGCCAGCGCTTGAGCCACAGGAAGACGACGTATGGCCGGGCGTTGCCGATGTGGATGCGCTGGTAGACGGTCGGCCCGCAGACGTAGATGCCGATCGGGCCCGGCGGCGGCGGAAGCTCCTCCTTGCGGCGCGTGAGCGAGTTGTAGAGCTGCACCGGCCGGACACTAACCGGCCCGACGGAGTCCGCTACCGAGGCTCGGCTCGGCCGACGGAAGAAGCGGTAGGCGAAGATCCCGGACAGCGCGAAGCAGAAGGACAGGCACGACGGCCAACGCCCACCAGGGGCCCCATGTCGACCGCCTCTCTGGAGCCGACTGCCACGACCGCGAGCGCGCTGAAAACGCCGAGCAAGCCGAGCGCGAGCGCGATCGAGGTAGGTCGGGCTGTCGGTCGGGCCCGCGAGGCGCCGACTGCGCAGTCACGTCGTCCCGGGACGTCCGTCACGCGGGTCGCCTCGGCTTCGCGTCCCTCCACCGCTTCGGACGGCTCGAGCTCGAGGGCGCGGTCGTGAGCGCCTTGCCGCAGATGAACTCTCAGCGAGTCGTGATCGACGTCGCGGACGTCGTCCCAGCGGACGGCCCAGACGTCTCGCACCGCCGGCGGCAGACCGCCCTCGACGACCACGAGTAAGTCGGCCCCGCGCGAGAGAAGCACCTTCACCTTTCCGACGACCTCACCGGTGGCCGTTTCGACCTCGTAATCCTCCAGGCCGACGGCGTCGGAACCCGCCGGCGGGACCTCGTACGTCCACGATGCACGCTGCACGGTCCGTGACTACCCCGCCACGGAAAGCCGAACCATCCGTATCGTTGTGCGGGAGATGCGTCCGGCCAGCCTCGTGGTCGTCGCCGCCGTCGCCCTCCTGGGCCTCTTCGCCGCGCTCGATGCCCTGCGCGGCACGAGCATCGCCACCTCCCGGTCGACCTCGACAGATGAGCAGCAGGTCGAGGTCGAGACGATCTCGCTCGAGCCGGAGATCGAGGACCGCGCTGAGGTGCAGCGACGCCTGCGGGCGTCGGGGGTGATCGGGACCCTCTTCATGACCGACGAGGACTGCCGCCTGCGCGCCCTGTCGCTGCCGAGCCTGCGCTGGGTGCTCGACTCGAACACGCAGGCCGAGCAGTGCGATTTCACCGTCGCGCCGGATTCGAGGCGCGTCGTTCGTTTCGGCGGAGGCATCGCGTGGAGCCCGGACGGACGCACGTCGGCGGTCTGCCAGGGGAACCGCGTCGTCTTGGTCGGCCGGACCGGGCAGGAAACGGGACGCGAGCCCGGCTTCTGCGCGCCCGCGTGGCGGCCCGACGGCACGTTCACAGCCTCACGCGGCGGAGCGTTCTTCGCCTTTCGGCCACCCTGCGTGGAGGGCCCGCCCGGGTGTCTCCAACCGATTCTTGGCGCCGAGGACCTGGCCCCCGCGCTGCGTGCGGAAAGCACGGAGCTCCGGGTCCTCCAAGCACCATCGATCCGGCAGGCCATCTGGCTGAGCCGGAGCCGCGTGGCGCTCCTCATCCGTGCGCAGGTGCGCGATCAGCCTGGGAGCACGTACGACGTGCTCGCAGTCTTCGAAGGCCGCGAGTTGGTGGGCGAGCCCGTCGGCAACACGAACTTCGGCGAGCTCCTTGCGAGCCCCGCTCGCCGCTACCTCGCCGTGCACGGGAGCGCGTTCCGCGGCCTCACCTTCGTCGATTCGGACGGTCGGCTGCTGGCGCGCAACCCGATCGCGAGCGGCAACCACGCCGCCTGGTCACCGGACGAGCGCTGGACGGCGGTCGCCACCGGCGGAAGCGTCTACGTCTTCCGCACTGCGGAGACCGAGTTCTTCAACTCCGACTCGCGCCCGGACGCCGTTCGCATCCCCGTGCACGCGGCCGATATCGAGTGGCGCTAGCGGGCCTAGCGCCGCGACTTGCCGTCGAACTGCGCCGCTTCGGTCGACCCCTCGAGAGCAAGCGTCGAGCTCTGACCACCGGCGACCGCCTGCGCGATCAGGTCGAAATAGCCGGCGCCGACCTCGCGCTGGTGGCGCGTTGCGGTATAGCCCTCGCTCTCGAGCTCGAACTCCCGCTCCTGTAGACGGACGTACGCGCTCATGCCCTCCTCGCGGTAACCGCTGGCGAGGTCGAACATCGAAGCGTTCAGGGCGTGGAAGCCGGCGAGCGTCACGAACTGGAACTTGTAGCCCATCGCCCCGAGCTCACGTTGGAAGCCGGCGATCTCGTCGTCGCCGAGATGCATCCTCCAGTTGAACGACGGGGAGCAGTTATACGCGAGCAACTTGCCCGGGAAGCGCTCGTGGATGGCATCGGCGAATTCGCGTGCCTCGTCGAGGTCGGGCGTGGAGGTCTCGCACCAGATGAGGTCGGCGTACGGCGCGTACGCGAGCCCGCGTGCGATCGCGGAGGGAAGGCCGCCCTCGACGTGGAAGTAGCCCTCGGCCGTCCGCTCGCCGGAGATGAAGTCGTGGTCGCGCTCGTCGACGTCGCTCGTCAGGAGCGTCGCACTCAGCGCGTCGGTGCGCGCGAGCAAGATCGTGGGAACACCGCACACGTCCGCCGCGAGGCGCGCCGCAGCAAGGGTCCGGACGAACTGCGCCGTCGGCACGAGCACCTTGCCACCCAGATGCCCGCACTTCTTCTCGGAAGCGAGCTGGTCCTCGAAGTGGACGCCGGCGGCGCCCGCTTCGATGGCGCCCTTCATGAGCTCGAATGCGTTCAGCGCGCCGCCGAAGCCTGCTTCGGCGTCGGCGACGATCGGCGCAAACCAGTTTCCGTGGCTTTCTCCCTCCGCCCACTCGATCTGGTCGGCGCGTCTGAGTGCGTTGTTGATGCGCCGCACGAGAGCGGGCACGCTGGTCGCCGGGTAAAGGCTCTGATCGGGATACGTCTCCCCGGAGAGATTCGCGTCGGCGGCGACCTGCCAGCCACTCACGTAGATCGCCTTTAGGCCGGCCTTGACCATCTCAACCGCCTGACCGCCGGTCATCGCGCCGAGCGCTGCAACGTAATCCTCGCTGTTCAGCAGGCTCCACAGGCGCTCCGCGCCGAGCTTGGCGAGCGTGTGCTCGACGTGGACCGAGCCGCGCAGGCGACTGACGTCGTCGTCGGTGTACGGGCGCTCGATACCGGTCCAGCGATCCATTGGCTACTCCAGGTACTCGTAGGCGGGAAGGGTCAGAAACTCAGCGAGGTCTTCGGAGAGGGCGACTTCCTCGAAGACGGCACGCGCATCGGCCCAGCGACCGCCGTCACCGGTCTCAGACACGAGCGAGCGCACACGGTCGCGCTCGATCTTCCCGTGCCGAAGCCACTGCCAGATCTGCGACCGCGAGATCTCGGCCGTCGCTGCGTCCTCCATGAGGTTGTTGATCGCCGCGGCGCCCACTCCGCGCAGCCACGACTCGAGGTACTCCGTGCCCACCTCGACGTTGGCGCGCACGCCCTCGTCGGTGACGTCGCCGTCGGGAATACGCACGTCGAGCAGGTCGCCGGGCTCGACATCGACCTCTTCGCGCAGCCGTTCGACCTGGTTAGGCCGCTGACCGAGGACGTCGTCGAACACCTCCATGGCGACGGGAACGAGATCGGGGTGCGCCACCCAGGTTCCGTCGAAGCCGTCCGTCGACTCGCGCACCTTGTCCTCTCGGACCTTGGCGAGCGCGACCTCGTTGACGGCCGGGTCGCGCCTGCTCGGGATGAACGCGGCCATGCCGCCCATCGCATGCGCGCCTCGCCGGTGGCAGGTCTTGACCAGCAGCTCCGTATACGCGCGCATAAACGGCACGGTCATCGTGACCTGCGCGCGATCCGGAAGCACGAAGTCGGGCCGGTCCCGGAACTTCTTGATGACGCTGAAGATGTAGTCCCAGCGACCCGCGTTGAGGCCGGCCGCGTGGTCGCGCAATTCGTAGAGGATCTCCTCCATCTCGAAGGCGGCGAGGATCGTCTCGATGAGGACGGTCGCCTTGATGCTGCCTCGTGGAAGACCGAGCTCGGCCTCGCCGGCGTCGAACACCTCGTTCCAGAGGCGCGCCTCGAGGTGGCTCTCGAGCTTCGGCAGGTAGAAATAGGGCCCGGAGCCGGAGTCCAGCAGCCTCTGCGCGTTGTGGAAAAGCGCCAGCCCGAAGTCGAAGAGGCTCGCCGAGATCGGCTCCCCGTCGACGTCGACGTGTTTCTCGAGGAGATGCCAGCCGCGCGGGCGTGGGATGAGCACCGCCACCTGGTCGTTCAGGCGGTACTCCTTTCCCTCCGGAGTCGTGAGGCTGATCGAGCGCGCGACGGCGTCCGAGAGGTTCGCCTGGCCTTCGACGACGTTCGTCCACGTCGGCGAGTTCGCATCCTCGAAGTCCGCCATGAACGTGCGGGCGCCGGAGTTGAGCGCGTTGATCATCATCTTGCGGTCAACCGGGCCGGTGATCTCGACGCGGCGGTCCTGCAGGTCGGCCGGAACAGGCGCGATCGTCCAGTCACCCTCGCGCACAGACCGCGTTTCCGGAAGAAAGGCCGGCATCTCGCCGGCCTCGATCCGCGCTTGCCGCTCCGCTCTCGCGGACAGCAGCTCGACTCGCTTCGCGTTGAACCTGCGGTGAAGGCTCGCGACGAAGGCGAGCGCCTCCGGCGTCAGGATCTCGCTGCCGCGGCCTTCGACCGGCGCCCCGATCTCGACGCCTTGAGTGGTCACGGCCGTCACGTTAGTCGCGGTCGTGGTCGCGGGCGCACCAGTCGGGACAGGTGCACTCGGAAAGCTCGGCGCTGGTCACGAGCTCGTCCCCGAGCTCTTCACTTTGGGCGCTGTCCGGCGCCGCACGGTCGAGCGTCGCACCACGGGTCTCCATCTGGGTTAAGTAGCCCATCCGACGATCGTAAAGCGCGGCGGAGCTATCAATGCGATCGTTTCTTTTGATCGCCGCGATAGATATGGTCTATCCTTCATGCTCCTGTCCCAGGTGGAGGCCTTCGTAACGGTTGCCCGCGAGGGAAGCGTGAGCCGCGCCGCCGAGGGGCTCTTCCTCAGTCAGCCGGCCCTCACGGCCCGCCTCCAGTCCCTCGAGCGCGACCTCGGCGCCTCGCTCTTCATCCGCACCTCGAGGGGCATGCGTCTCTCCGAGGCCGGCCACGCCTTCCTCCCGTACGCGGTGCGCGCGCTCCAAACGCTCTCGGACGGACGGGGCCAGGTGGATGCGCTCGAGCGCGGTGGTGGAGGGCAGCTCGCGATCGGCGCCGCGCCGGCCGTGAGCACGTACGTGCTTCCGGTCGTTCTCAAGCGCTTCGCGGCGACCCATCCGCGCATCTCGGTGAGCGTGCGCACCGGCCATTCCGAGGAGGTCCTCGCGCAGGTGCTGGGCGAGCACGTGGACGTCGGGCTCGTGCGGGCGCTGCGCCACCCCGAGATCGAGAGCACGCTCCTGTACGAGGACCGGCTCGTCCTCGTCGTCACGCCGGATCACGCCTTTTCGCGGTCGAAGAGCATCGAGATGGACATGCTTCAGGACGAACAGCTCATCCTGTTCGACCGTACGTCGAGCTACTACGAGCTCACGAGCGCGCTCTTTCGCCAAGCAGGCATCACTCCGGTCGGCGTGATGGAGCTCGACAACATCGAAGCGGCCAAGAAGATGGTCGAGCAGGGATTCGGCATCGCCCTCCTGCCCAGGACCGCGGTCGCCACCGAGCTCGCAGCGGGCACGCTGCACGAGGTTCCGATCGCCGACGCCGAGCCCGTGCGCCGCGAGATCGTGGCCATTCGCCGCCGCGATCGCGCGGCCGATGCGGGAGCCGCCGCCTCGTTCCTCGGCACCGTCGAGGCGATGCGCGCGGAACTGGCTAAAGAGCCGCGTCGACGCGGCGCAGCGTCTCGTCGCGCGAAAGGGCGAGCAACACCGTCCAAAGCTCGGGCCCGCGCTCCGCGCCGGTAAGCGCGAGACGCAGCGCGCGCAAGTCGCCACCGACCGCCTTGAGCTCGCGGAGGATGTCCTTCGCATCGCGCGCCTCGAGCTCGCCGTCGGCGCGCTCGCGGAGCTCGCGGAAACGGGTCAACGTCTCGGGCGAGGTCGAAGCCGCGGCGCCGGGCGCAGTCTCGAGCGCGGCGGCGGTCGCCGCGGCCTCGCGCAGGTCGCGTGCGCCGCGCAGCGCGGGCGCGAAGGCGGGTGGGGCGCCCACCCGTTCGGCAAGGTCCTCGTCGGAGAGAGCGCCGATCGCCTCGACGGCCAGCCGCTTGAGGCGTGTGAGGTCGAGGTGCACGTCGCCGCGCGGCAGACCGAGCTCCTGCAGATAGGAACGCACGGCCTCGGCCGGGATGCCCTCCTCGCGCAGCTCGGCGATCGAGCTCGCGCCGTGGCGCTTCGACAGCTTCGTCCCGTCCGGGCCGAGGATGAGCCCGTGGTGGACGTACTCGGGGCGCTTGCCGCCGAGCGCGCGTGACAGCGCAGCGTGCAGGTCGGCATTGGCCAGGTGGTCCTTGCCGCGGATGACGTGCGTGATGCCGAGGTCGAGGTCGTCAACGACGCTCGCGAGCTGGTACGTGGCGCGTCCGTCGGCCCGGAGCAGAGTCGGCCGGCGCTCCTCGCGAAAGCGGACCGCGCCCTCGTCCTCGTACGCGTGCCCGTCGTCGAGCAGGCGCTTCGCCGCGGCGCTGTACAACTCGGCCCGCTCGCTCTGGCGAACCGGCCCTTCTTCCCAGCGAACGCCGAGCCATTCGAGGTCGGCGACGATCCCCTTCTCCGCTTCGGGATCGGTTCGCGCGGCGTCGGTGTCGTCGATGCGCAGGATCAGCACGCCGCCCTGCTCGTCGGCGAACGCCCGGTTGGCGACGGCGGTCAGTGCGCTTCCGAGATGCAGCGAGCCGGTCGGGCTGGGCGCGAAACGAACGCGGACCACTAATCGAAGCTGAAGCGCGTCGCCGTCTTCGGGTACTCACTCTCGGTCCAGGCGAGCGCGGATGACGGCCGCAGCCAGAACCAGCCTTCGCCGGGCTCTGGCCGAAAGTCGTACTTCTCCTTGTAGATGTCTGCGATCCCATCGTCGATCGGGCCGCGCTCGATCTTGCCCTCGAGCACGACGACCTCGTCTCCGCTCTCGAGGTGCACGACGACGCGGGGATCGCGAATCAGGTTTTTGGCTTTCCGCGAGTCGGGTGAAGTGCCGAAGACGAGTGCGTCGTCGAGCCAGAGCCCCCACACGGGAGACGCGTGCGGGCGCCCGGTCCCATCGGCCGTGATGACCCAGTAGTTCCGGGAGGCGATGAGGCGCTCGACGGCCCAGCTCCAGTCGAGCTGGCCCTCGGCGCCCTCAGCGATTCCGTAGCTGGCGGGAAAATTCGGTCGCGAAGCGGTCGGCATCGCCAGCCAACTTACCCACTACGCTCCCGGGCGTGGAGAAGGCGCTTCTCGCCTGGTATCGGACGCGCGGCCGCGACCTCCCGTGGCGCCGCACGAAGAACCCGTACGCGGTGCTCGTATCCGAGGTCATGCTCCAGCAGACGCAGGTAGAACGCGTGCTCCCGCGGTACGCGGACTGGCTTGCAGCGCTGGCCGACGGCGGAATCGCTTGCTGCTGCGCCCCTCGCGAGACGTCATCCGTGCCTGGCAGGGCCTGGGATACAACCGCCGCGCGGTCAACCTACACCGTGCCGCGGCGCACGTGGCCGCCCACGGGTGGCCCGAGGACCTCACGGAGCTTCCAGGAGTGGGGCGCTACACGGCCGACGCCGTCGCCCGCGCCGCCTTCGGAGCCGACGTCCTGCCCGTGGACACGAACGTTCGCCGTGTCCTCGAACGGACGGGAGGAAGCTTCGGCGCCGACTCCACGGACGCGCTCATGGACCTCGGCGCCACCGTCTGTATCGCGCGCATACCGCGCTGCGAGGAGTGTCCACTCAAGCGCCGCTGTCCTTCACGTGGCCGGCGCTACGAGCCCCTCAGGAAGCAGGGCCGCTACGAAGGATCGTTCCGCCAGCGCCGCGCCGAGACTCTGCGCCTCGTCGCCGAGCGTCCGCGCTCTCTAACCGCGCTCGACGGCGAGGTCGTCGCCGCCCTCGCGCGTGACGGGCTCGTCGAGCTGCGCGGTCGAAGAGTTCGGCTGCCCGTCGGCTAACGGCGCAGCCAGAACGAGCGGGAGGCCGGCGGCCTTCCACCCGTCGACGCCGCCGATCACGTCCGCGACGTTCTCGAAGCCGATCTCCTCGAGCTGGAGCGCAGCGAACGTGGACGAGTAACCCTCGCGACAGATGAGGATCACCTCCCCGTCGAGCGGAATCTTGTCGTTGCTCGTGGGACAGTCGGGATCGAGCCGCCAGAGAATGACCGACAAGGGATGGCTGATCGCGCCCGGCACGAGACCTTGGCGCAGCCGCTGGTCCTCCGACCGCGTGTCGATGAGCACCGCTCCGGTCTGTGAGGCCTCCCACGCCTCCCGCGGTGCCACCCGGCGCAGACGGCGCCGCGCTTCCTCGAGGTAGTCGTCGATCGTCTTTCGCGCCATGGGCTAACGGTGCAGGTAGGTCCAGGAAGAGCGATACAGGAGAAATGCGGCCAGCGCGCCGGAGAAGAGGATGAGGAGAGTGGCAAGCCAGTACCCGGATTGCCAGTGTGACTCCGCCAGCAGTTGCTGGCCGGACAGAGCCTGGCGCATCCAGAATCCGCCGAGCAGAGCTGTCCCCGCCGCCGCCAGGCTGACCCAAAACCCTTTTCGCCCCGGAATCCAGAGACCTACTGCGCCGATCAGGAGCGCGACGAAGGCGACCGCGGCCGGCAGCTGGACGAGGTCGAGCGCCTCCTCCACCTGCCCCTCGTACGCGTCGTGGACGTAGCGCCCCGTGATCTCGGCGTCGCCCGTCACGAGCTCGACCCCGGTCCCCTCCCCGCGCCGCTCGTCCACGGTCAGGACGAGGAAGGGCAGCAGGAAGCTAACCGCCGCTGCGAGGAGGGCCGTGGAGAGAAAGAGCTTGGCCTGGCGCAGGCGGTCCGGACTCACGAGCGCACGAGTAGCACAACGGCTTGAGCCGCGAGCCCCTCGCCGCGACCGGTGAATCCGAGACGGTCGGTCGTGGTCGCTCGCACCGCCACCTGCTCCGGCGTCACCCCCAGCGCCCCGGCCAGACGAGCGCGCATGGCGTCGCGCACGGGTGCGATCCTCGGCCGCTCGCCGATCAGCACGCAGTCCGCATTGACGAGCTCGAAGCCGTCTCCCTTCACCACCTCGTAGGCCCGCTGAAGGAGGCGCATGGACGAGGCATCGAGCCACTGAGGATCTTCCGACGGGAACAGCTCGCCGATGTCGCCGCGGCCGGCTGCTCCGAGCAACGCGTCGATGACGAGCATGCGCGACGACGTCGCCGTCGGAATGGCCGGCCAATCCTGGTTCGCCCGGGAAATCGACGCCGCCGAGAACGAGGGCCGCGTCGTCCGAGAACGCGTGCGCGTCCACGCCGAGCCCGACGCGCAGGTCGCTCATCGGACCTCCTCGAGCAGTCGCTCGACGAGCTCGAGGTCTGCAGCCGTCGTCACCTTGACGAGGCGCGGATCGCCGTCGACCACACGGACACGTCCGCCGGCCGCTTCGACGAGGGCAGCGCAATCAGTGCGCCGCCTGAGTGAAGCTCGCGAAGGCGCGCTTGAGCGTCGCCGCGACGAATGCCTGCGGGGTTTGTACGGCCACGAGCCCGTCACGCTCGAGCGTCTCCACGACTCCGCCGTCGGAGCCGACGCGTTTGATCGTGTCGGCGACCCGCAGGCCGGGAACGGCGCCGTCCCAGCCTTCGCCGAGAACCGTGAGCACGCGTTCGATCACGTCATCCGGGAGAAAGGGACGCGCCGCGTCGTGCACGAGGATCACGGCCGCATCGTCCGGCACCTCAGCGACGCCGGCGCGCACCGACTCGGCGCGCGTGGCGCCGCCCGGGACGCACGCATTCACCTTGCCCGCGCTGAGCTCTTCCGCGAGCAGGATCGCAGGCTCTTCCCAGCCGACCGGCGCGACGATGACGATCGCGTCGATCCAGTCGGACCGCTCGAGGCGCTCCAGGCTCTCGGCCAGGAGCACCCGGCCTCCAAGGTTGGCGAAGGCCTTCGGCCGATCGCCGCCCAGCCGCTCGCCGGTGCCGGCAGCGGCAAGAACAGCCCAGACTCCGTTCACCTGGAGGGCTTGGCGGGGCATCGCTCCCCGCAAGGTCGCGATGGGCGTCGCCGAGCCAAGGACGCAGGGAGCGTTCGTATTGGTTGAAATACGGGCGCGACCGAGGACGCCGGCTCGCGGCGATCCAGTGCGGCCCTGCGGAACAGCTGATGTTCCGTCAAGTCCTCCTCAAAGGCGCCGCTCCTGGGCGCCCCGGACGCCCTAGCTGGCGACCGCGACCTCGGTGAGGACCTCGTCGAGCCAGGCTGCGGCCTCTTCCTCGTCGAGGCCCTTGGCGTACATGAGCTCGCTCGCGAGGATCTTCTTCGCCTTCACGAACATCTGCTTCTCGCCCGTCGAGAGGCCCTTCTCCTGGTCCCGCAGGGAGAGGTTCCGAACGACCTCGGCCAGCTCGAAGATGTCGCCCGTCTTCATCTTGTCGCGGTTGTACTTGAATCGGCGATTCCAGTTCTTGGGCATCTTGGTCCCTGCCCCGTGGAGGACCTCGAGGACCTCCTCGACCATCTCCTCGTCGATGACCTTGCGGAGGCCAACGCGCTCCGCGTTCTCCGCCGGCACGTTCACGGTCATGTCGTTGTGCAGGATCTTGATCGTGAGGTACACGCGCTGCTGCTTCAAAACCGTGCGTGTTTCCTTCTTCACCACCGTGCCAGCGCCGTGGTGGGGGTAGACGACCTTATCGCCGACTTTGTACAAGCTCTCCTCCTCTTCCCGGCCCCAAAAAACCGCCGCACGCACCGCCTGCGGACCCGACGTCGATTGTACCGGAAACGCGCATAAAAAGCCAAATTTCCGGCCTTTTTTCGCTTTGAACGAGGAAAACGAGGACGGTCCGGGCGCCTAGAGCTGGAGGTAGCGGTCGACCAGATTGTGCTCCTGAAGGCGCCGCAGGCCCTCCCGGATCTCCCGCGCCCGCACGGCCCCGACGCCGTCCACAGCCTCCAGATCCCGGTGGCTGGCCCGGATGACCGCGTCCAGTGAGGCGAAGTCCCGGACGACGTGCCGGATGACCGAGTCCGGGAGCCTGGGGATCCTGGACAGGACTCGGTAGCCGCGCGGCGAGACGGTCAGGTCGAGCGGGTTGACTTCCCTCGGATAGCCGAGGAGCTCGGCCAGCTCCTCGAACTCGAGCAGGCGGCTGTGCGGCAGCCGGGCCAGGCCCTCGAGGACGTTGGCGGCCCGGGAGGGATCGCCGGACTGCTCGTAGTCGTAGACGACGGCCGCCTTCTCCCGCGGGCACCTCCTCCATGAGCTCGTCGAGCTGCATGCGGATGAGGCGGCCCTCCTCGCCGAGCTCGACACAGTTGCGCTCGATCTCCTCGGCCATCCGCGTCGTCATCTCGGCCCGCTGGAGGACGACGAGGACGTCGTCGAGCATGACCGCGCTCTGGAACTCGAGTGCGGTGAGGCGCGTGAGGCCCTGGTCGAGTCGCTGCCGGTAGGTCTCGAGCGTGCCGAGCGCCTGGTTGGTGCGGGCCAGCAGCTCCGCGATCTCGGCCAGCTGGTAGCGCAGGTCGCCGACGAAGAGCGTGACGGTCTCCCGCTGCTGGGAGATCGAGACCACGAGCGCGTCGGTCTGCTTCCCGACCCGCTGGGCGGTGCGGTGGCGCGTCCCGGTCTCGTCCGAGGGGATGGACGGATCCGGCATCAGCTGGACGTTGGCGTAGACCAGCTTCGTCAGCTGCGCATTGATGATGATCGCGCCGTCCATCTTGGCCAGCTCGTACAGCTGCTGGGAAGTGAACGGAAGATCGAGGCGCATCCCTCCGGAGAAGAGGAAGGCAAGCCGGTTGGGCTCGCCGATGACGATCAGCGCGCCCGCCTGTGCGCGGATGATGTCGTCGATGCCGGAGCGCAGGGCGGTGCCGGGCGCCACCTGACTGAGCGCCGCGAGGAGGGTCTTATCCTTCCGAGGGTCCGCTCGCATCGAGCCCCGCTTCGATCGCCCTTCGCAGCGTGTCGGCTGCCTTGAGGCGAATTCTGCCACGAGACTCGGTTTCTTCCGGCACGAGGGCTTCGACCACGCCGAGCTTCGCGCACTCGGCCAGTCGTCGCTCGGCCTGCGCCACCGGGCGCAGACGGCCCGTCAGCCCGACTTCTCCGAAGCAGGCGACACCGGTCCGGACGCGCCGGCCGCGCGCCGCTGACGCGATCGCGAGGGCCACACCGAGGTCGGCGCCGGGCTCGTCGACGCGCACGCCGCCCGCCACGTTGACGAACACATCCGCCTGCCCGAGCGGGATCTTGGCGTGGCGGCCGAGCACGGCGACGATCATCGCCAGCCGCTTGGGATCGACGCCGGTACCGACACGGCGTGGCATGGCCAGGTCGGTCGGCGCAACGAGGGCTTGGATCTCGAGCAGGAGCGGGCGCGTTCCCTCGAGCGCGCAGACGATGGCCGACCCGGGCTGGCTCTCGTCCGGCTTGCCGAAGATCTGCGACGGGTCTTCGACGCCGACGAGACCCTCCGACGTCATCTCGAAGACGCCGAGCTCGTTCGTCGAGCCGAACCGGTTCTTGGCCGCACGCAGCACACGGTGCGCCCGGTAGCGGTCGCCCTCGAAGTTGAGGACGCAGTCCACGAGGTGCTCGAGCACACGAGGGCCCGCGACCGCGCCCTCCTTCGTCACATGCCCGACCAGGAAGAGGGCGATGTTGTGCTCCTTGCCGACCCGCAAGAGACGCGCGGCGGCCTCACGCACCTGCCCGACGGATCCCGGCGCCGAGCCGAGGTCGGGCGCGTACAGCGTCTGCACGGAATCGACGACGCACACCTCGGGACGCTCGCGCTCGAGCGTCGCGCACACGTCGTCGAGATTCGTCTCGGCGAGCACGAGAACGTCGGCGGCTCCGCCGAGCCGTTCGGCCCTGAGCTTCACCTGCGCGCTCGACTCCTCGCCGGTGACGAGAAGCGTCTTGCGCTCGGCGCTCATGGCCCGGAGCGCCATCAGAAGCAGCGTCGACTTGCCGATCCCCGGATCGCCGCTGACCAGCACGAGCGACGCGGGAACGAGCCCGCCGCCGAGCACGCGGTCGAGCTCGGAAACTCCGGTGGACATGCGTTCGGCGTCGGCCGCCTCGACGTCGACGAGGCGCAGGAGTGGGCGCACCGAGGCGCCGGTGGCCGGGCCGGCCGCCGACGCACGCTCCTCGACGAGCGTCCCCCACTCGCTGCACGCGGGGCAGCGCCCGAGCCATTTGCCCGTTGCGTACCCGCATTCGGAGCAGGCGTATTGAACGGCAGCAGCTTTGGCCACCGGACGATTCTAAGAACGCGGTCCGACGCCGAACGTCACGCGGGTGTGACGACTTCGCGACTGCCTCGGGAGATAGATGCGACGACGAGCCCCGCGAGGATCGCCGCAGTGCCGACGAGCTGCAGCGCCGAGGGCCGCTCGGAGAGGAGCAGGGCGGCGAAGAACACAGACGCCACCGGCTGCAGCGTCAGCAGGATCGATGTCAGCACCGCCGGCAGGCGAGGCAGCGACGTCGTGATCAAGAGCCACGCAGCCGACCTGGTTCGTGAGCGCGAGGAAGAGAAGCCAGGCGTGCGCCGAGCCCGGCGGTGTCAGGTCGAGGTCGCCTTGCAGCAGGCCGAGTACGAGCAACACAACGGCGGCTGCGAGTGTCGCGTCGTACAGCGGCCCCGCGAGCCGGCGCAAGTCGCGCGATCCGTGTCGCAGGGCGAGCAGAAAGCCGGTGTAACACACTCCGGCAAGCAGCCCGAGCACCGCTCCGAGCAGAGGGTCGTCTCCGTAGGCGCCCTCCTCGAGCACACCGGAGATGAGGACCACGCCCAGGCCGGCGAGCGGTATGGCAGCGAGGGCGCTTCGCGCCGGACGCTCACCGAGCAGAGCCCACGCTGCGAGACCGACGAGAACGACCTGCGTGTTGGCAAGCACCGTTGCCAGGCCGGCGCCGACGGCTTCGATCGCGTGATGCCAGAAGAGCAGGTCGACCGCCAGGAACACACCGGCAACCCACGCGAAAGCGCGCTGCCGGCGATCGCGCTTGCCGAGCGCGCGGTCCTCGAACCACACCAGCAGCCAGAGCGGCGGAAGGGCATAGAGACAGCGAAAGAACGCGCCCGTCTCGGGCGAGACGTCGGCCTTGACGTAGATGATCCCGGAGAAGGCGATCGCGCACGCGCCGATGAGCGCAGCCGCGACCGGCCGCTCGCCGGCGCGGCGTAGGAACGCGCCGCGCATCGGGTTAGCTTGACGAACTCAGGAGCGTGCGCGTTGCTTCCGGGCCGGGCATGCCCGGCCCCTACTCGTCCGAGCTCGTGTCCTCTGACTCGCCGGTCGGCTCGTCGGCCGGCACCGTGACCTTCTCGGGCTCCGGCTCGACGGGCGGGCCGTCGATGATCGTGATCTCGACCTCTTCGGACTCGTCTTCCTTGCGGCCGACGAGGATGGTCGCGCCGGGCTTGATGCTGCGACCCAGCACGAAGTCGGCGAGCGGATCCTCGATGAAGCGCTGGATGGCGCGGCGGAGCGGCCGCGCACCCATAGCGGGGTCGTACCCCTTCTCGACGAGCAACTCCTTCGCCTCTTCCGTCAGCTCGATCGACGCCTCGTGCTCCACCATCTGCTCGCGCAGGCGCTTCATCATCAGGTCGACGATCGTCTTGATCTCGTCCTTCGTGAGCTTGTGGAAGACGATGACCTCGTCGATGCGGTTGAGGAGCTCGGGGCGGAAGACCTTCTTGAGCTCGCCCATGATCCGGTCCTTCATCTCGTCGTAAGAGAGACCGGTCTCGTCCCCGACCGAGAAGCCGAGCGACTGGTTCTTGGAGATCGTGGCGGCGCCGATGTTCGACGTCATGATCACGATGGTGTTGCGGAAGTCGACGCGGCGGCCCTGGGCGTCGGTCAGCTTCCCGTCCTCCAGGATCTGGAGGAGGATGTTGAAGACGTCCGGGTGGGCCTTCTCGATCTCGTCGAGCAGGACGACCGAGTACGGCTTGCGGCGCACGGCCTCCGTGAGCTGGCCGCCCTCGTCGTAGCCGATGTAACCCGGGGGCGAGCCGACGAGCCGGGACACGGAGTGCTTCTCCATGTACTCGGACATGTCGACCTGGATCATCGCGTCCTCGTCGCCGAACAGGAACTCGGCGAGCGTCCGCGCGAGCTCCGTCTTGCCCACGCCCGACGGACCGAGGAAGATGAACGAGCCGGTCGGGCGCTTCGGGTCCTTGATTCCCGCGCGCGCGCGACGGATCGACTTGGAGACGGCGACGATCGCCTCGTGCTGGCCGATGACGCGCTTGTGGAGCTCGTCCTCCATGCGGACGAGCTTCTGCGACTCGGCCTCGGTCAGCTTGAAGACCGGGATGCCCGTCCACATCGAGACGATGTCGGCGATCTCCTCCTCGCCGATCTCGGGCTGCTCGCCGCTGTCCGAGGTGCGCCACTTCTCTTCGAGGTCGCGCTTCTTCTGCGTGAGCTTGCGCTCCTTGTCGCGCAGGTTCGCGGCCTTCTCGAACTCCTGCGCCTCGATGGCCTGTTCCTTCTCCTCGCGCACGCGCTCGATCTCGTCCTCGAGCTCGCGGTAGCGCGGCGGCGCGGTCATCGTCTTGATGCGCATGCGCGACGATGCCTCGTCGATGAGGTCGATCGCCTTGTCGGGAAGGTGGCGGTCCTGGATGTAGCGGTCGGAGAGGATTGCCGCGGCGCGGAGAGCGTCGTCGGTGATCGTGCAGCGGTGGTGCGCCTCGTAGCGGTCCCGCAGGCCGCGCAGGATCTGAACGGTGTCGTCCACGGACGGCTCGTCCACCTTGATCTGCTGGAAGCGCCGCTCGAGCGCCGCGTCGCGCTCCAGGTACTTGCGGTACTCGTCGAGTGTCGTCGCGCCGATCGTCTGGAGCTCACCGCGCGCCAACGCCGGCTTGAGGATCGAGGCGGCGTCGATCGCGCCCTCGGCCGCTCCTGCGCCGACGAGGTTATGGAGCTCGTCGATGAAGAGGATGATGTCGCCGCGCTGGGTGATCTCCTTCATCACCTTCTTCAGGCGCTCCTCGAACTCGCCGCGGTACTTCGACCCGGCGACCAGCGCCGCGAGGTCGAGGGTGTAGATCTGCTTGCCCTTCAAGAGCTCGGGCACCTGGTTCGAGGAGATGCGGGCCGCGAGACCCTCGACGACGGCCGTCTTGCCGACGCCGGGCTCTCCGATGAGAACCGGGTTGTTCTTCGTGCGGCGCGACAGGATCTGCATCACGCGCTCGATCTCGGTCTGCCGGCCGACGACGGGGTCGAGCTTGCCGTCGGCGGCGAGCTTGGTCAGGTTGCGCCCGAACTGGTCGAGGAGCTTGGAGCTCTTCGTCTTCTCGCCGGCGGCGGCGCCGGAGCCCTGCTGGCGGCGGCCGGGGCCGGACAGCATCCGGATGATCTCGTTGCGAATCTTTTCGGCGTCTGCGTCGAAGTCGAGCAGGATGCGCGCCGCGACGCCCTCGTTCTCGCGCACGAGACCGAGCAGGATGTGCTCCGTCCCGATGTAGTTGTGGCCGAGCGAGAGCGCTTCGCGCAGCGCCAGCTCGAGGACCTTCTTCGCGCGCGGGGTGAACGGGATCTGGCCGGTGGTGACCTCGTCACCCTGGCCGACGATCCGCGCTACCTGGGCGCGGACCTCCTCGACGGTGATGTCGAGGCTCTCGAGCACGCGCGCGGCGAGACCCTCTTCCTCGCGCAGGAGACCGAGAAGGATGTGCTCGGTCCCGATGTAGTTGTGCTTGAGGGCGCGGGCCTCGTCCTGGGCCAAGACGACCACTTGCCGGGCTCGCTCTGTAAAGCGTTCGAACAACCCTCAGCGTCCTTTCCGGTCGACAGCCGGACCTAGGATACCGAAGCGGTCGGGGACCAAAGCTCTCCCCATGCGCTTCGTATCGGCTGTGTAGGCATGCCGCAACACCCTCAATTAACGAAGGTACTCAGACGAGGGAGGACCATGCGGCGGTTGCCGCCGATTAAGGCCCCGAATGCAGCAAATTTTGCCCCGGGACCTTCGCAGGCGCGCTGCGCTCCTGCTCCTGCTCGCCGTCGTATTTGCGCCGTCCGCCACGAACGCGTCCGCCGCGACGACGCTCCAGCCGCGGAATGCGATGGAGGCCTCGCTCCTCGACCGTATCAACGACGTGCGCAAGGCCCACGGGCTGCGCCCGCTCTCCATGTCGTCCGCGCTCACGAAGGCAGCGACGAAGCACGGCAACTCGATGGGGAACAACGGGTACTTCAGGCACGAGCTCTACACACCGAACAAGAGCAGCACCTGGACCGGTTTCAGCACCTGGATCCGCTGGTACTGGCCGGGCCCGGGCTACAGCTCGTGGTCGGCCGGCGAGAACATCGCGTGGGGCGCGCCGGGCATCTCGGCCGGCCAGACCCTCCAGCGGTGGATGGACAGCCCGCCGCACCGGGCCAACCTCCTCGCGCCCGGCTGGCGCCGCGTCGGCCTCGCCGCCGTGCACGTCTTCGACCCGAAGAGCTACTTCGGCGACTGGTCGGAAGTGACGATCGTCGTCGCGGACTTCGGGAAGCGCAGCTAAGCCCGCTAGGCGTCCGTGGCCGCGCCCGCGCCGGGCCGCCACATCGTCAAGAGCCTGCCGTTCATCGTCTTGACAGTCGAGAGACGCCCGAAGACGACCCAGCGCTGCGCCGCGCTGTAAAGCGGGTGACACGCTGACAGCACCACGGCGTCATAGCCGCGCGGGTCGATGATGCTCCAGTCGCTGTTGTCCACGATCTTGGACCTGACGACGTTGTAGGTAAACGTGCCGTATGGGAGCTGCAATCTGATCTCGTCGCCCTCGCGCAGCTTGTTGATGTAGCGGAAGGGCGCCCCGAAGGTCGTCCGATGGCCGGCGATCGCCACGGTCTTGCCAACGGCGGGAATGCCGGTCTCGACGTAGTGCCCCGGGCCGCGCGAGAGATCCTCGGCCCACCGAGTGCCGTGCACGAAAACCTTGTTGAGCCCGAGCCGCGGCACGACGATCCGGCCGAGCGGCTGGCCGAGCTTGACCTTGCGGTCGAAGCGGTGGGCCGCCGCGATGAGCTCCCGTTGCGCGGTGGCCTCGTCCGCGGCCTCGACCGCGCCGGCACGCTGTGACGCGAAGTTCGCCTCCGATTCCTGGAACTCCTCGAAGGTGGCGGCGAGCGCCCCGTCCAGCCGGTGCTGCTGCCACCGGGCGTACAGATCGGTGACCGGGTCGCGCCAGAAGACGACGAGCGCGGCGTACGCCGCCAGGAGCACTCCGGCGCACATGAGCACGATCGCAAGGCGGCGACGGCCTCGCCCCGACTTGCGCTTTCTCTCGTGTCTCCGCCCGCCGTTGCCGTTTCCCGCGAGAGGTGGGATGTCGACGAACCCGTCGACGCCTTCCGACAGCGGGGGCCGAGCCATCCCTGGCCGGTCCAGTATGTGGTCTTCTTTGCTCATCCGCAGGGTGGTCCTACCCATCTCTCATGTTAGTTGCGCCTGGGCTGGAAATGGCAGGGCGCGGCCCGTTTTCGGGTCGCTGTCGTGGATGGCCGCTATTTGCGTTTTCCGGCCGGGCCTCGTCCCCGGGGGCCGGTCCATACTTGGCCGATGGTCCACGCGGCGACGATCGAGCCCGTCCGGCCGTACTCCCTCGCCCTCAGCGCGCGCATGAAGAGCGATGCCACCCGCTACTACCGAAACGGCGTGCTCACCCTCGCCCTCGCGGGCCCAGCCGGCCCGGTCGTGGGGCGCGTCGCCCAGCGCCCGGACGGAAGCCTGGACGTCCGCCTGGAGGGAGACCGGCCGAAGGAGGCGCTCGAGACGCTCCGCTTCGTCCTGGCCGCGGACGACGACCATCGTCCCTTCCTCGACCGTTTCCGGGACGACCCGTTGCTCGGCGGCCCGATCCGTCGCCTGGCCGGCCTCAGGCCGTTGCGGGTGGCGAGCGTCACGCACGCGCTCCTCAAGGCGGTGTGCGGCCAGCTGATCCAGTCCCGGGCCGCGCGTCTGCTCGAGGCCCGCTTGCTGAGGCTCGCCGCACCGACGCACGCGGATCTCCGCCTTCCGCCCGACCGCACCACGTTTGCGGGCTACGCGCCGGCCGAGCTCGTCCGCCACGGGCTCGCGGCGCGCAAAGCGGGCGTCCTCGTCCGGATCTCCCGCGAATGGGACCTCGAACGGCTTCGCGCCGTTCCCTCCGAGGCGGCCGTCACCCGCATCGAGCGCGAGCGCGGTCTGGGACCCTGGTCAGCGGGGATGATCTGCCTGTACGGGCTGGGGCGCTTCGACCGCGGCCTCGTGGGCGACCTGGGGCTCATCAAGCTCTGTTCGTCGCTCAACGGGCGGCGGGCAGAGGTGGACGACACGCGTGCGCTCCTCGCCCCGTACGGCGTATGGGGCGGCCTGGCGAGTGTCTATCTCCTGGCGGGCGGCTTCAGCTCGCCAGCCCAGCGCCGCGAAGACAGGACGCGAGGTATTGCGTCGTCGCCTTCTCGCACGCGGCGCGCACTTCCCCCGCGTCCGCGCTGAGCCCGCGCAGGATCGTCCCGATCCCGTCGTAGCAGACGTCCTTCAAGGACCCGTCGGCCGCCTCGCAGACCTCGCGCGAGCGCGTCGCGTTCGCGTCGTTGCTCGTCACGTCACGCGCGGCGCCGTAGATGCAATCGGACGCCCAGCGGGCGGCGAGGCCGCAGAGCCGGACGATCTCGGCCGGGTCCTGTCGGGTGGATCCGGAAGCGTCGCGCCCGTACGACTGGAAGCAGATCGACACCCAGTTCTTCTCGACGCCACGGCACGTGGCCGCCGTGTCCTCCCAGTCGTAGCCGTTCAAGGCCAGGATGCGTGACGTCACCATCAAGTAGCAGTAGTACTTGTGCCGCTTCGCGACGAAGTTGCACGGATAGACGGGGTCGTCGTCCTTGACCCACTGCGTAGTGGCGCCGAGCGACGGCGTGACGTTCTCCATGAAGACGCCGCCCGAGCAGGAGGACTGGTCCCAGTCGGTCGCGAGCTCGTCGCACGTCTCGAGCGCAAGCGGCAGGTTGTAGCCCGTGTAGATCATCAGCCCATGCCCGAGACCGTGCACGCACTGGTACGCGAGGTAATCCGTCCGGCGGATCTCCTCGTCGTCGCAGAGGCCGCGCGACGCCGGGCCGAGCTCGTCGAGCTCGACGTCGGTGAACGCGTGGGAAAGAATCCCGTGGTAGTAGCCCGACCAGCAACTCGACGAGCCCTCGGCGAATGCCTTCGCCACGTTGCCTTCGTACCGCGCAAGAGCCGCCGACCCGATCATGTGCACGATGCGGTGGCAGTTCCCTTCGACCGCGTCGTCGGTCGTCATGAGGCGGTCGAAGAGCTGGATCGTCGGCTTCGGCCCGTCCCGGTAGGCCAGGTTCCCGAAGGCCTGCTCGAGGCAAGCGAAATCGCCTTTGCAGTCTTCGAGCTGCGTTCCATCCGGGTGGAAGCCGCCGGCGACCGGGTGAGCGACGTCGTGGGCGGACGTCGTCGTCCCGTCCGCCTGCGGACCGTCTCCGCCGCCCCCGCAGCCCGCGAGCAACCCGCAGGCGGCGAGCGCGCATGCGCCCAGGCGAAGGAGCCCTTTCACCTCGACATCACGTTAGCCGGTCGGGCACTGGGCTACACCCGGCCATCACTCGAACGAGTTACACAGGACGAGGCACGCCCCGCCGACCCACCTTGGCGTGCGTTCTGCGCGGTTCGCCCTGCCGCTTGCAGCCGTCGCGCTCGCTCTCGCTCTGCCCGGCCCCGTCGCCGCAGCGGGAGACGCGACCGGCTGGTCGCTGCTTGCAGACGCTGACGTCCGGACGATCGACGAGCGCATTGCTGCCGGCTACCGCCTCACCGAGATCGACACCGTCTCGACCTCGCCCGAGCGCTTCGCGGCCACGTTCGCGCGCGACGCCGGGACCGGGCCTGCCTGGTGGTGGTACCACGACCTCCGCTTCGAAGACATCGAGGCGAAGCTGGTCGAGCACGGCGCGCGCCTGACCCGGCTCGAGGCCTATCGCGCCGGCGACGAGATCCGCTACGCGGCCCTCATGGTCGACAACACCGGGGACGCCGCGCGTGCCTGGTGGTGGTGGATCGGCCCTCCCGGGGAGATCCTCAGCAAGGTGCGCGAGCTCAACGCGCGCGTCATCGACCTCGAGCGCCATCCCGACGGCTTCGTGACCGCCGTCATGGCGGCTCGCGGCCGGAAGCAGTCCTGGACGTACTTCGACCGGACTCCCGCGGAGATCAACGACCTGCTCGCGGCCAACGGCGCCCGCGCGATGGACATCGAGCCGACGGCCGAGGGCCTCTACGACGTCGTCATGATCGAGCGGAGGCAGCGGTCCTGGTGGTACGCCGGGAAGTCGACGGAGGAACTCATCGACCTCGCCGCGCAAAACGGTGCGCGCCTGATGGACGTCGACCTGCAGGGACCCGAAGAAGACGGGCGCTACGCCGCCATCATGGTGCCGAACGTCTCTCGCGAGACGAGCCGGGTCAACGAGCTCTTGCGCCGCGCGGTCGGGGGCGACGGTCACTGGGGCCTCTACCTGAAGCAGGTCGACGGACCGGAGGTGAGCTCGATCAACGAGCGGCGGCGGTTCGAGCCCGCGAGCTCGATCAAGGTGCTCTACCACCTGAACGCGCTCTATTCCGAGCAGAGCGGCCTTTCGGCGCTCAACGACACGAACGTGACGTGGTACGAGGGGATGTCGGGAAGCTGTCCAACCGGTGAGTCGCCGAGGAACGACAAGCTCGCGGAAGTCCTGAGGCGCATGATGCAGTACTCCGACAACCGCGCGACCCAGGCGATCCTTCATCGCTACGGCGGCTTCTCCGGGATGAACCAGTTCGCGGCCGGCGTGGGAGCGGCCGACACGTCGATCAACCACGAGATCGGGTGTGCGGGCGATGCGATCAGCAATCCGAACCAGCTCACGCTCGCCGACGTCGGCCTCATGTACGAGCGCGCGGCGAACGGCTCACTGCTCACGCCGGAGGCATTCGCGACGTTCAAGCGTCTCATGTCGACCTCCCGGCTGAGCCGCATCGACGGAATCGTCCGAGGCCGGGGCACCGCCGACGGGCTCGAGTCGGTGCGTGGCCTGGCGGGACAGATGCGCGTCACGCCGGCTCGTGCCGCCAAGTTCCTCTCCCGCGTGCGAGTCGCGTGGAAGGGCGGCAGCTACGTGCTCTGCTGGCCGGAGTGCCGATACCACTGGTCGCTCGGCGGGTGGGCGAACATCCCGTTCAAGAGAGCCAACGGGAGCGTGTACCGCCGTCAGTACGTCTTCGGGATGTTCGCAGAGGACGCGACGTCCGCCGAAGCGGCGTCTCGCGCTTGGGACCGCGGCGCCGAGGTTCTGCGCCCGGTGCTGAAGAACGCGCTCCGTAGCTGGAAGCGCGCCAGCCGCTAGCTACGACGCCGGCGCGTCGGGTCGACCTCGCAGCGAGCACCGGCCATGCGGCCGAACCGGTCGCGGTGGCGGGACACCCACCGGTAGGTCCATTCGGTCAGTCCGGGAAACGCCGCCGTCACGACCGCGAGCGGCCGTCCGGCGGGCAGTAGCCGCAGCAGGGGCGGGACGACGGCGCCACCCGAGTACACCTGTCCATCCATGACGAGATGCCACGAGCCCATGCGCGTGTCCGCGTCGATGCCGGGTAGCAGCCGATCCGCCTCGGCGTCCTGAAGGGGAACCACGCGCAGCCGTTTGGCCCGGTCCCAGGCGAGCAGGCGGTCGATCGACCAGCGACAAAAACCGCAGTCGGCGTCGTAGAGAAGAACCGCTGTCGTTTTCACTACGACGGTTTCTTTAGAGGCGAGCGCGGCGAAAAACCGGTGAGTTTGTCCCGGGCGGACAGGATGATTGCGGAAGCGGTTTGCGGCGGAAGGAAGGCCATGTAGGCGACGAAGACCCCGTAGCTGAAGAACCCGACGCGGACGGCGTAGTCGATACCGAGGTGCAGGCCGACTCCGGCCAGCAACACCCACGGCCGGAGCACTCTGTTCCAGACGAGGATGCCGAGCGCGAGCTCGACCGCGAGCGTCCCGTACGTGAGCAGGTTCGCGATCAGGACCGAGTCGGTGATGAAATCGGGGACCGGGAAGCGCGCGATGTCGTCGATCCGGAACGCGTAGGAAACCGCCGTCCCGTCGTTCCAGGTGCTCCCCCGCACCTTGGCCCACGCGGCCGAGATGTACAGGATCGACACCTGGAGCTGCACGAGGCGGAGCGGCCAGATCGGACGAGTGGGGAACTCCCAGAACTCCTCGCCGCGCTTGAGCCAGCGGTCGACGGAAAGCGACACGCCGGCCGGCATGAGGACGAGGAAAAAGGCCAGCACCTGTAGGAGCTGGTCGCCGGAGTTGAGAACGAACGGATTCCGCCGTTGGAAAGAGGCGAGGCAGACGAAGAGAACCAAGGCCGCCAGCCGCGTGCGGAAACCGACCAGGACCGCGATGCACGCGATGAAGAGGAGGAAGTAAACGAGGGTGACAGCAATGTCGCTCTCGAAGACCTCGAGGAGGCCCCAGCGGGCGTCGTCTGGGTAATTGGGCTGCTCGGGGAGGACCCCGTCGTTGGAGAAGAACGCGTACAAGCCCGGCGACAGCGAGAGCGTCCAGCCGAGCATGACGACGGCGAACGCGATGCGAAACAGGGCGAAGATCGATGTCTCGACCGGCTCGAACCAGAAGCGCTCCCACGCGTCCACGGCGCGTTCGCGGGAGATCATCCCGTTGCTCCCTCAAGGTTCAGCGTGTAGTAGGCGAACTCGCGCCACTCGCCGCGCGCGGGGCCCGGTCCAGGCGGAAGCGACTCTCGCCAGCGGCGGACGAGAGTGACGCGCACGGGCGTACCGCCCTCGTCGGCCGCGACGCGCGCAAACCAGCGGGCGGCCGGGTCCCAGAGGTTCTGATACGCGTCAGCGCGGGCCCATTCGTACCACTTCCGCCAACGGTAGTCCCAGTACTCGCCGACGAACGGATCGCCCCGCGGAACCTCGAGCGTTCGTTCAGTACCGTCCGCGTACTCCACGCGGGCGACGAGCTCGAGTGACTCGCGGCGCGGGTCCGGAGCAAAGACGCCCCAGTTCTGCTCGAGTCCGAGAGCCGTGACGTACGGCCGCACGACCGTAAGAGCTTTGCGCTTGATCTCCGAGTCCGGAAGGTTCCAGAGAGCGAGCGCGACCACGGTCACGACAGCGAAGGCGCTGATCACTGCGCGACCGACGGCGCTGGATTCCAAACGCTCCTGCACCCACACTCCTTATAGCGAATGAAGCGGGGGCGGCCTCTCGACCGCCCCCGCTCGGAGTCGAACTGGGTGTGGGGTTAGTCCTCCTGCCTCCCGCGACGGAGCAAGACGATTCCGCTCCCGAGGAGCGCACCGCCGAGGAGCAGCGGGATCAGGACCGGCAGACCGGTGAACGGCAGCTCGCCGCTGCCACCGCCACCGCCGCCGCCGCCGCCACCGCCGCCACCGCCGCCACCGCCGGCACCGCCGCCGCCGGTCGTGGTCGCCGCCGCGGCTGCCGTGCTGCCGGTCGTCGTGCCGGTGTCGCCGCCGCCGGTCGTCGCGGTGCTCGTGTCGCCACCGCCGGTCGTTGCGGTGCTCGTGTCGCCACCGCCGGTCGTTGCGGTGCTCGTGTCGCCACCGCCGGTCGTTGCGGTGCTCGTGTCGCCACCGCCCGTCGTAGCAGTGCTTGTGCTCGTCGAGCCACCACCGCTTGTCGCGTCAAAGGACAGGTGCGAAATGCCCATTGCCCTGCGCGCTTGTAGTCGCCACCAAGTCGCCGGCCCGGAGGCGGGGCGTGAACAGCCGCTCACACTGTGACCTGAGAGATCGTTCCCCGACTTCACACACGGCTCACGAGCGTGGTCCCGCCGCGACCGTGAAAGTCACCGAGTTCTCACGCTCAGATGTGACTGTGATCACCGGGGGCCGGCGACGTCGCCGGGGGCATCGTTATCGGCCTCGATACTTCCCGTCGTTCGTCGGGCATGTGTCCGCACCCAGTGCACTCGCAACGCCGGTGTCGCATTGAAAGCCATCGCAGCCAGCACGAGCGCGAAGCGCCAGAAGAACTTTCCTCATCCCCTCACCCCTTCAATTGATTGCTTTTCGTCAGCAACTTTGGGGTAGCCGACGACTCCGTAATCGACTCTCCCCGGTGCTCACTGGTTCATAACATTTCTGAACCCCTGAAATCAAGCGGTGTTGAGAGAGTTAAACGCCGCCTAGGCCGGTCGGAGCCTAGTCGCGAGGACGGAGAGCCGGGAAAAGCTGAACGTCCCGAATCGTCTCGCGGCCCGTCAGGACCATCGTCAACCGGTCGATGCCGAGCCCGATCCCGCCCGTCGGCGGCATGCCATATGACAAGGCCTCGACGTAGTCGGGGTCCCCCGGCTCACCGCCGACCTCCTGCGCCTGCATGGCGAAGCGCTCGGCCTGCTCGTCGGGGTCGTTGATCTCCGTGAACGCGTTGCCAAGCTCCATGCCGCCGATGAAGTACTCGAAGCGCTCGGTCAAACCGGCGTCCCCGTCCGTCGCCCGCGCGAACGGCGAGAGCTCAACGGGGTAGTCGTGGAGGATGGTCGGCTGGATCAGCTGCGGCTCGACCAGGTGGCTGAGCGCGTGGTCGACGAGCTGCGCCCAGCTCTTGTCGGCGCGCGGTGTCGATCCCCTTCTCCTCCAAGCGCGCGCGTAGGTCAGCCTCGTCTCGCGTCCACACGCCGTGCTCCTCGAGCGACGCGACGAGCTCGAGCCGCCGCCAGGGCGGCTTCAGGTCGATCTCGTGTCCGCGGAAGGAGACCTCCGTCGTGCCGATCGTCTCGCGCGCGACGGTCGCGATCAGGTCCTCGATGCGCTCCATCGTGTCCCGGTAGTCCACGTACGCCTCGTACCACTCGAGCATCGTGAACTCCGGCTGGTGCTTGTACGAGACGCCTTCGTTGCGGAAGTCCTTGCCGATCTCGTACACCTTCTCGAGCCCGCCGACGATCAGCCGCTTGAGGTAGAGCTCTGTCGCGATGCGCAGGTAGAGGTCGCCGTCGAGCTCGTTGGAGTGCGTCACGAACGGCTGCGCGAACGCTCCGCCGTAGCGTGGGTGCAGGACGGGCGTCTCGACCTCGAGGAAGCCCCGGTCGTCCAGATAGCGCCGCACCGCTGCGACGATGCGGCTGCGCAGGATGAAGTCACGGCGCGTCTCCTCGTTGACGAGCAGGTCGAGGTAGCGCTTGCGGTAGCGCGTCTCCGCATCGACGAGACCGTGGAACGTGTCGGGTAGCGGGCGCTTGATCCTCGCGAGCGTCTGGAGCTCGTCGACGGCGAGGGAAGGCTCGCCCCTTTTCGTGCGTGCCGGCGCGCCGGTGGCGCCGACGAGATCCCCGAGGTCGACGTCGACGGTGCCCGTCCGTCCCTCGTCGCAGAGGAGCTGGATGCCGCCCGAGCTGTCGACGAGGTCGAGGAACGTCAGCTTGCCGTGCCCGCGACGGCCGAGCACGTCGGCCCGCCACACGGTACGACTGGGAACCCTCGGCGCCGGACTCGAGGCGCTCCGCCTCGGCGCGGACGATCGCGATCTGCGTCCGATCCGGGAACCGCTTCGGCTGCGTCACGGGGCCGCAGGCTCGCGCGCGGGCCGCGCATCGAAGAACGAGTCCGCGATGAAGGCCGCTAGGAGCGCGAGCCCGAACACGTCGTAGGGCATCCGGAAGCGGGGATCGCCGAAGAATATGAGCGCCATCGCGAACGCACAGAGCAGGTGTGCGAGCAGGATCGCCTCGCCGCCCCACCCCTCTCCGCGCCGGCGATGGTTTCGGATGAGCACGAAGGCGCCGATGAGCAGGGCCGGAAGGAGAACGGTGTACGCCACGTTCGTGTAGTTCACGACCTCCTTGAGCCGCGGCTCGTTCGACTGGGGCCAGATGACGGTGGTCGACGTCATCTCGACCAGACTACGGCCGAGTATGCGTACGTGCCCGACGCCGTCCTCGCGAATGCAGTTGGCCGCCTGGCGGAAGAAGAACCCCTGCTCCCAGACGACGCGGTCGGGAAACTCGTAGCGCCGGCCGGTGCCCCGCTGCGCCGCGACCGGCGCGCCGAACTCGAAGATCGGCCCGGGCTCGGTGCCCGTTCGCACCGAGCGCGCGTCGCAATGGCCGAGGAAGAACGTGAGGCCGCTGTTCTCGCTGATGCCGGTGAGCTTGTCCGTGGCGAGCGAGTTGTGCGCGACGACCGCGGCGGCGATCACGGCTCCAGCGGCGGTGAACGCCAGCAGAGGCCGGAGCTTCCGGCGCCACGCCCATAGCCACGGCACGGCCAGCACGAGCAGGTTGAGGAAGAACTGAGGCCGCATCGCCACCGCGGCGGCGCCGAGGAGGCCGGCGAGAGCGGCGAGCGCGAGCGCCGCACGGCCGGTCGAGCGGTCAGCGAGGTACCCGACGGCGAGGGAGGCGACCAGGAACGTCAGCGACGGCGTCTCCGACAGGAAGTACCCCGCGCTCGTGATGTGCAGGGGCCAGAGCGCAGTGAACACCGCAGTGAGTGCGGCCGCTGCGGGCGTCAGGAGGATGTACGTGAGCCGCCACATGAAGAAGGGCGTGAGACCCGACAGGACCGCCCACAGGACGGAAGCGGCCCAGAGCCCGCCGCGGTCGGGGCCGAAGATCGCAAGAGGCACCGCGAGCAACAGGTGAACTCCCGGCGGGTAAAAGGCGTCGTAGCGTTCGAGCTCTCCGGTCTCGACGAGCTTCGTCGCGCGATCGACGTAGCCCGCCATGTCCGAGTAGACGTGCTCGAACGGCGGGTGCAGAACGAGCACCCAGACCAGCCGCAGCACGAGGCCGGCGGCGATGGCGCCGACCGCGATCCAGGTCCAGTGCCGCCCCGCGGGCGCGGCCGCTCTCACGCCGCGAAGCGTTCGAACACGAGAGCGAGTCTAAGCGGGACACCGGGCGGGGCATGCCCCGCCCCTACTCGTTCGAGCAGCGGCGCTAGGCCGCCTTTACCTCCATGATCTTGTACTTCAGGGAGCCGCGCGGCGCGGCGACCTCGACGACCTCGCCCTTCTTCTTCCCCATGATCGCCTTGCCGACCGGCGACTCGTTGGAGAGCTTGTGCTCGGCGGGGTTCGCCTCGGCCGACCCGACGACGTGGTACTCGATCGTCTCCTTGGCGTCCATGTCGCGCAGCCGCACCTTCGTGCCGACGGCGACGACGCCCTTCGGCGCGTCGTTCTTGGCGACGATTCGAGCGCCCTTGAGCCGCTCCTCGAGCATGGAGATGCGGTGCTCGAGCATGGCCTGCTCGTTCTTCGCGTCGTCGTACTCGGAGTTTTCGGCGATGTCGCCGAACTCGCGAGCCTGCTTGATGCGCTCGGCTACCTCTCGCCGCTTGACGGTCGAGAGGTGCTCGATCTCTTCCCTTAGCTTGTCGTGCCCCTCGGCAGTAAGGATGACTTCTTTCACTGGGTTTCCTCCATAGACCCCGAATATGCAACGGCGGCGCCCACAGGCACCGTCGCGGGCGACATTGTAGCTGTCCCGTCAAGGGCCCTTTCTGGGCGCGCCGCTACCATTTTCCGTCCTATGTCGGTCGATTTGGCCTCTTCCTGGAGCATCGGATCGGTGGAAATTCCGACCCGGCTTGTGCTGGCCCCCATGGCGGGCGTGAGCGTCCAGGCCTTCCGGCGGCAGGGCCGCCGCTTCGGGGCCGGCCTGGTCTGCTCGGAAATGGTGAGCTGTGCGGGTCTCTCGCACCGGAACGAGCGCACCCTCGGGTATCTCCGGATCGGCGCCGACGAGCATCCCCTCGCCGTCCAGATCTTCGGCTCCGAGGCCGGCGTCATGGCCGAGGCCGCCCGCATGGTGGAGGCCGCCGGCGCCGACCTCGTCGACATCAACTTCGGGTGCCCCGTCCGCAAGGTGACGAAGACGGGCGCCGGGGCCACGCTCCTCGAGGAGCCGAACCGTGCCTGCCGGATCGTCCAGCACGTCGCCGAGGCGATCGGCATCCCGGTGTCCGTGAAGATGCGGCGCGGGCTGGCCGACGGCTCACGGGCGGCACTGGCGATCGCGCCCAAGCTCGTCGATGCGGGAGCAGCCTCGCTCACCCTCCATCCGCGCTCGGCGAAGCAGATGTACACGGGCACCGCGGACCATTCGCTCACCGCGGAGCTCGTCGAGCTCGTGGACGTGCCGGTCATCGCCTCCGGCGACGTCACGACGCGCGCCGAGGCGACAGACGTTCTCCGCACGACCGGTTGCGCCGCCGTCATGGTCGGGCGCGCCGCGCAGGGCAATCCGTGGGCGATTGGCGAGATCGCGGGGCAGCTCGACGGCGAGCCCTCGCGGGAGGAGGTCGTCGCCGAGCTCGTCGTCTTCATCCGCGACACGGTGCTCGAGCTCGGCGAAGAGCGTGCGACCGGGTTCCTGAAGAAGTTCTACGGCTGGTATCTCGGCCGCGGACGCTTCCCCAAGCCGTTCAAGCAGGAGCTCGTCCGCCTGGAGACCGTCGCCGACGTCGAGCGGCGGCTGCTGGCAGCGGCACCCGGCGCACACGACGTGCTTGCACGGTTGGAGGCCGAGGCGCCGCCGCCGGACGACGTCGTCCTCGACCTCCCCATCTCTATTTACTCCGGCGGGTAATTAACGCGTCGTCGTGCCCCGCGGCGGGGTGCTACTCGGCGTGCCGGGCTGCACTTGCTGCGTGAGCTGCTCGGACGGCTCGAACTGAACGTCTTCCGTCTCGCCTGCTGAGCTTCCACGCACGCCGACGAGCTCGTCGCCTTCGACCTTCTCCTCGGCCTTCGCCTTGATCCGCTCCGCGTCCTCACGAGCCTTCTCGCGGCCCTGTTGCAGGTCCCGCTTGATCTGCTCGCTGTTGCGCTGCCCCGCGGCGTACGCACCCTCCAGCATCCGTGCAGCGACCTCGCGGCCGCCGAGGCCGAACGCAAGCGCCATGGCAAGAGCGATGGCGCCCAGCAGCGACGCGTAGGTGATCGTGACGATCTCGGGCGCGATCTTCAGCTGATTGAGAATCATGAAGCTCGCGATCGCCATGATCAGGATCGGCACGACGGTGCCGACCACCTTGCCGGTCGTTGTGTCGCCCATCGTGCGGGCGACGAGCGTGCCGACCGCCGCCGCGATCGCGCCGGCGACGATGAAGATCAAGATCGCCGCGAGCACGTTCGGGAGGTACGCGTAGATCTCACCGACGAAGTCCGTGAGAGCGTCGATCCCGAGCGCCGTGACGGCGAGCGAGATCGCTCCCAGGAACACGATCCAGAACGTCAGCGAGCCGAGCAGCCGCGACGGGCTGGAGGTCACCTTGGCGACCCAGTTCCCCGCCGTGCCTGAGTGGAGGGTCCGGTCGAGCCCGACCCGTTGGAGCACACGCCCGACGAGGCCGCCCAGGACGCGCGCCACGATGTAGCCGATGATGAGAATGGCAATCGCGCCGAGGAGCGCGGGAATCCAGGCGAAGAACTCCTCGAATCCCCGGTCGACCGTGTCTCCGATGTCTGCTAGGAACATGAAGAGCCCCTTTCGTCTCCCGTAATCAAGAACCCATTCCCGGCGCTTCTGTCGGCAAACGCCGCGCCGCTATAACTCTGGTATGACGGTCACCGCTACCACCACCGGCGAGCGGCGGATCGTGTCCGTTCTCGTGGCCGACGTGGCCGGCTCGACGACGATCGGAGAGCGTCTCGGCCCGGAGCGCTCGAAGTTCCTCTTCGATGAGGTCATCCGCCTCATGACGGAGCAGGTGCAGCGCTACGACGGCACCGTGGCACAGCTCACCGGGGACGGGCTGATCGCCCTGTTCGGCGCGCCGGTCGCCCACGAGGACGACTCGGAGCGGGCCGTCCGCGCGGGTCTCGCGATCCAGCGGGCCCTCGCCCAGTACGCCCAGGAGGTGGAGGCGGCCTACGATCTCACGCTGACGGCGCGCGTCGGCGTCAACACCGGCGAGGTCGTCTACACGCCCGAGGTCCACGACGGCGAGGTGCGCTACAACGCCCTTGGCGACGCGGTGAACGTGGCGGCGCGCCTTCAGCAGCTCGCCGACGACGGCAGCGTCGTCGTCGGCCCGACGACGCAGCGCCAGGTCCAGACCTGCTTCCTGCTCGAAGCGCTCGGCGAGCGCGAGCTGAAGGGCAAGCAAGCGCCGGTCGCTTCGTTCCGTGTCACCGGCGTTCGGGAGGAGGACACGCCGCTCCCGAAGACGGCGCTGATCGGGCGCGAGTTCGAGCTGACTGTCGTCGAGCGGACGATGGACGCGCTCGTCGAAGGGCGCGGCGCCGTCGTTTCGGTCATGGGCGAGCCCGGCATCGGAAAAACGCGCCTCGTGCTCGAAGTGCGCAGCCGGTATCGCGACCGCGTGCGATTCATCGAGGGCCGCGCGGCGTCCTATGGACAGAATTTTCCGTACTGGCCCGTCCGCGACCTGCTGCGCGAGTGGCTCGGTGTGGGCGCGACCACCCCCGAGGCCCGTGTTCGCCTCGAGCTCAGGGCCGAGCTGTCGCAGCTCTTCGGCGCCGAGGACGCCGACGAGGCGTACCCGTTCTTTGCCAGCCTCCTCGGCCTCACGCTCGAGCCCGATGCAGCGCAACGGTTGCGCGAGCTCAACCGCGAGAGCATTCAGAACCGGGCGTTCGAGCTCTTCTTCGAGTGGGCCTGCAAGCTCTCGGAGGACATGCCTCTTTGTCTCGTCTTCGAGGATTTGCATTCGGCCGACGAGTCGACGCTCGAGTTGCTCGAGAGCCTTCTCGGCGTCACCGAGGAAGCGTCGGTCGCGCTCTTCCTCCTGTACCGCAGCGAGCGCGAGCACGCGTCGTGGCGTCTCGGCGAACGGGCACGTCAGCGCTATCCCCACCGCTACAAGGAGATCGAGCTGCGCCCCCTCCCTCCCGACGCAAGCCGCCTCCTCATCGGCAACGCAGCCGAGGGCGAGGTGCCCGAATCGGTGGCGGAGCTCCTGGCCGAGCGCTCCGGCGGCAACCCCTTCTTCCTCGAGGAAGCCTTCAGGGACCTTGTCGAGCGGGGCGTCCTCGAACGCCGCAACGGGGACTGGACGCTGGCTGTCGGCGTCGACGAGCTCGCCGTCCCCGCGCTCGTGCAAGGCGCGCTACAGGCGCGCCTCGACCGGCTCGATCCGAAGACACGCGAGGTCGTCAACGTCGCGGCCGTCATCGGGCGCACGTTCGGCATGCCGCTCCTCGAGCGCCTCGTCCCTCACGACGACCTCACGCACGCCCTCACTGAGCTCCAGCGCCTCGATCTGATCGTCGAGGTCCGCCGGCGGCCGCACCCGGAGTACCGCTTCAGGCACGGGCTCGTGCAGGAAGTGGCCTACGCGAGCCTCGTCCAGTCGAAGCGCAAGAAGCTCCACCACAAGGTCGGGGACGCCCTCGAGGAGCTCTACAAGGAATCGCCGGAGCAGGCGTACGGCCTGCTGGCGCGCAACTTCGAGATCGCGGACGTCCCCGAGAAGGCTGTTGAGTACCTGCTGAAGGCCGGCGACGCCGCGCGGGCGATCTACGCCGACCAGGAGGCCCTCGAGTACTACGGCAAAGCCCGTGAGTTCTTGGCGCGCACCGGCGACGAGCGCCGCGCGCGAGACACCCTCTTCAAGATGGCGCTCACCTACCACGTCGCCTTCGACTTCGAGAACGCCGAGGACATGTACGACGAGGCGTTCTGCTGCCGTGTGCAAGAAGAGGAACGCCTCGAGCCGACCGAGCGCGTCGAGACCGCCGAGCCTCCGTTCGGCGCCCTCGCGCCCGGGGACGTGTACTCACTCGAGAGCCTCTACTTCAGCGAGCACCTCTATCGCGGCCTTCTGATGGTCGACGCCGACCTCAACGTCGTGCCGGCCATGGCGGACAACATGCGCGTCTCGAGCGACGGTCGCGAGTACCTCTTCCGCCTCCGCGAGGACGCGCGCTGGAGCGACGGCGAGCCGCTCAAGGCCGAGGATTTCACGTTTGCGTGGAAGAGCATGGCGGAGCAGCAGACGCTCACCTCTTTCATGCTCGAGGACATCGAGGAGGCGAACGCCCTCGACGAACGCACGCTCGAGATCCGGCTGCGCGAGCCGCGGAGCTACTTCCCGTACCTGCTGTGCGCGGCCTGGTCGTTTCCCTGGCCCCAGCACAAGTGCAAGGAGCTTGGCGACGACTGGCGCAAGCCGGAGAACCTCGTCGGAAACGGTCCCTTCGTGCTCGCCGAGCACAGTGACGAGCACGTGCTCATGGTCGCCAACCCGCACTGGGGCGGACCGCGCGGGAACGTGAAGGAGATCCACGTGTCCTTCTCCGCCGAGCACGCCGAGACCGCGGCCGACGAGTGGATGGCCGGCCGCTACGACGTTCTGCAGACCTCGCTCACGACGCCGGCCGAGTCGCCCGACACGCTCGCTCAGATCGTGCCGGAGCTCCACACGGCCTTCATCGGCTTCCGCGCCGACCGGCCGCCCTTCTCGAACAAGCTCGTGCGCAAGGCTTTCTCGCACGCCGTCGACCGCGACGAGCTCAAGCGCGGCTCGACGCGGCTCTCACTCGCCGCGACGAAGGGCGGCGCGATCCCGCCGGCCATGCCCGGGCACTCGCACAAGGTGGGGCCCGACTTCGACCTCGAGCTGGCGCGACAGTGCCTGGCGGAAGCCGGCTATGCAGACGGGAAGGGGCTGCCGAAGCTCACGATCCTGCTCGCACCCCGCTGGCGCACGGAAGCCGAGCGGCTCGTGCAGCAGTGGGCAGAGCTCGGAGCCTCCGTCGAGATCTCGGAGACGCCCAAGGTGACTGCGAGCGGGATGAAGGACGAACAGCTCTGGATCTCGGGCTGGTGGGCCGACTACCCGGATCCGGACGGGTTCTTCCGCGGACTCTTCCGCGTGGGCTGGCCCTTCTACTACGACGAGGACATCGGGGAGATGATCGACGAGGCCAGGTCACTCCGCGACCAGGACGAGCGCATGCACGCCTACCACGAGATCGACCGGCTCTGGATCGCCGAGCACGCTTCGGTCCTGCCGATCAGCTACGGGCGCGACATGCTTCTGCGGCGCCCCTGGGTAGAGGGCCTCCGCGCCAACCCGTTGCACCGGCCCCACCTCGACGGGCTCGTGATCAACCCGTCTCGTTCCGGTTCAGAGCCCAAATAAGGCGAAGGCCTTCGAGCGTGAGGAGCGGGTCGACGCGACCGATCGTTTCGGAATGCGGCGCGATCAGCTCGGCGAGGCCTCCGGTGGCGACGACCGGCGCCGTGTCGCCGAGCTCGGCGCGCATGCGCCCGACGATGCCGTCCACCTGGCCGGCAAAGCCGTAGACGAGTCCCGACTGGAGCGCAGTGGTCGTGGTCTTGCCGATCACCCCGGGCGGCTCCGTGAAGTCGACCTTCTGAAGGCGCGCGGCGCGCGCAAAGAGCGCGTCCATGGAAATCTCGATTCCCGGCGCGAGCACCCCGCCGACGTACTCGCCCGCCTCGGAGACGGCGTCGAAGTTCGTCGAGGTGCCGAAGTCGACCACGATGCAGGGCGCGCCGTAGCGCTTGCGCGCCGCAACGGCGTTCGCGATGCGGTCCGGGCCGACCTCGCGTGGGTCGTCGTACAGGACCGGGATCCCGGTCTTGATCCCCGGCCCGAGGACGAGCAGCGGCGCCCCCACGTGCCGCTCCGCGAGCTCCTCGTACGCGCGGAGAAGGCCCGGGACGGTGGACGAGAGGCAGACGCCGGTGACCGCGTCGAAGCCGAGCTCGCGGAGCTCGAGCAGGCGTCCGAGGAGCGCCGCCAGCTCGTCGGCGGTCCGCTCGTCCTCGGTCGCGACGCGCCAGTGCTCGACGAGCCGCTCGCCGTCGAACAGCCCGAACACCGTCTGTGTGTTGCCGACGTCGACGGCCAGGAGCACGGCGGCTAGCTCCGGTTTCCCGGACGGGGCATGCCCGCCCTACGCCGTGTCGTCTTCGCCCGAGAGCGTCTCGCCGAGCTTCTCGGCCAGCGCCTCAGGCGTGAGCACGGGCTCCTCGCCCTCGCCGCGAAGCTCCTCGATGGTGACGTCGCTCGACGTGTACACCTCGGCCCGCGGGATCATCCGCGTCGGCCGGTTCTTGTCCCAGACCCACACGTCTTCCATGGTCAGGTGGAAGAACGGGTAGGCGGTCTGGGGCAGCACCTTGAGCTCGTGGCGATTGCAGAGGTAGGTCGAATCCTGGGTGACGATGCAATAGCGAAAGAGACCGAAAACGGCGGAATACTCGCGCTTCAGCCGGAGCTCGAGCTCCGCCTCGTATTCGTCGAGCTCGTCGAGGTGCGACACAACCTCATTCTACTCCTGGGCTCAATAGGCCCTGGAGGCCGCGTCCATCGGGGAGACGGAGCCCCGCATCGAGCTCGACGAGCGGCTCGAGGGCAAACGGTCGTTCGGACAGGCGCGGGTGCGGGACGGTCAGCCCAGGCTCGTCCACGGTCTCTTGCCCGTAGAGGAGCAGGTCGAGGTCGATCGTCCGCGGGCCCCAACGGGGGCCCTTACCCCTTTCCCGCCCGAGCGCGCGCTCGATCGCAAGCAGCCGGTCGAGCAGGTCATGCGGGGAGAGCTCGGTCTCGACGGCGCAGGCGCCGTTCAGGAACGCCGGCTGGTCGACGTAACCCACGGGCTCCGTCTCGCGGAAGCTCGAGACGGCCACGACCTCGATCCCCGGCTCAGCGGCCAGGAGCTCGACGGCGCGCTGCAACATTTCCTCCCGGTCACCGAGGTTCGCCCCGAGACCCACGTACGCCTTCGTCACGACGAACCCTTAACGGCGAGTGCGCTCGATCGTGGCCGCAGTGAACTCGACGGGAAGACCGAGGCGGACCTGCGGTTTCCGTACACGCACGCGCGCGCGTGAGAGGGGGAAGTTGTCCATGAGGTCGTCGACGACGGCAGCGGCCAGCGCCTCGATCAGGTTGAAGCGCTTGCCCTCGCAGATCACGCGCACGCGCTCGACGACCTTCGTGTAGTCGACCGTGTCCGCCAGGTGGTCGCTGCGAACGCCGGCGTCGTGGGCGATGAGGTAGAGGTCGAAGAGGAAAGGCTGGCCCTCCTTCCTCTCGCGCTTGGTGGCGCCGTGGAAGCCGTTGACCTCGAGCCCCTCGATCTCGATCACGACGTCCATCAGCGGCCGACCTGCTCGAGCGCCCGCGCCGCTGCCAGCGCCTCGACGTGCTCGCGTACGTCGTGCACGCGGAAGATCGACGCGCCCCGCTCGAACGCCAGCACGGCGACTGCGACTCCCGCGGCCACCGGGCCCGTGACCGCCTCGGGATCGCCGAGCACGCGCCCGAGGAAGCGCTTGCGCGAGGGGCCAACGACGACCGGCCGCCCGAGAGCGACGATCTCGTCGAGCCGGCCGACGAGCTCCAGGTTGTGGTCGACCGTCTTGCCGAAGCCGATGCCGGGGTCGAGACAGATGTTCTCCTCGGCGACGCCCGCCTTGACCGCGTACGAAAGCCGCTCCTCGAGAAAGGCGACGACGTCGGAGACCACGTCCTCGTAGCGTGGGTCCTCCTGCATCGTGCGCGGTTCGCCGCGCATGTGCATGAGGCAAACGTAGGCGCCGGAGTCGGCGACGACCCCGGCCAGCTCGGGATCGCCGCGTAGCGCGGTGACGTCGTTGACCATCGCGGCGCCGAGTGCGAGCGCACGGTCTGCCACCGCGGCCTTCGAAGTGTCGATGGAGACGGGAACGCCGCTCAGCCGCTCGAGAACGGGCTCGACGCGCGCGAGCTCTTCCTCGGCCGAGACGCCCTCCGATCCGGGGCGCGTCGACTCTCCCCCGACGTCCACGATCGCAGCCCCCTCCTCCACGAGGCGTCGAGCCTGCTCAACGGCGGCATCGGCGTCGAGAAACTGCCCGCCGTCCGAGAAGGAGTCCGGCGTGACGTTGACGACGCCCATGACACTCGGGCGCGGCAGGGATTCTTCGAGGGGCTTTCCTATGAAGGGATCCTAAACCGCACTAGCTCGTGTCCTGGGGCGCCGTGTCGCAAGGGAGCCGACCGAGCGGGCGCGACGCGCTACGCGCCGATTGCACACGAGCGAGCGCCCGCGAGCCAAGGATCCTGCCGCGAGCGGCGTCAGGCGCGCGCGAAGCCGGGCTCGCCCGGCGAAAGCCGCGCCGCCCAGGCGCGAGCTAGCCTTGTGCGCCTTCGGGCTTTGGGGGCGGCTGCATCGTGGCGCCGGGAAGCGGGAAGGGCCGCGGCTTGGGCTCGGTGCGCGGCTTGCGCTCCTCGGGCTGCGCCGGGGCGGTCTCCGGCTCGGCGAAGACGCTGTCCGCCGACTCGCCGGCGAGCAGGCGCTCGAACTGGTCCTTGTCGATCGTCTCGCGCTCGATGAGGAGCCCGGAGATCTGGTGCAGCTCGTCCATGTGCTCGGAGAGAACCTTGCGTGCACGCTCGTGCGCCTCTTCGATCACGCGGCGGATCTCGTCGTCGATCTCACGCGCGATCTCCTCGGAGTAGTCCGGCTCGGCGCCCATGTCCCGGCCCAAGAACGGCATATCGTGATTCCGTCCGAGGACGCGCGGGCCGAGCTTCTCGCTCATGCCGTAACGCATGATCATGTGCTTGGCCGTCCCCGTCACTTTCTCGAGATCGTTGGCGGCGCCGGTCGTGACTTCATTGAAGACGAGCTCTTCCGCTGCGCGCCCCCCGAGCGTCATCGCCATCTGTTCCGTGAGGGCGGTCTTCGTGGTGAGGAACTTGTCTTCGGCCGGCAGCGAGATCGTGTAGCCAAGCGCAGCGCCCCTGCTGATGATCGAGATCTTGTGGACGGGATCGCAGTTCGGGAGGTAGTGGCCGACGAGCGCGTGACCCATCTCGTGGTAGGCGGTCACCTTGCGCTCGTGCTCGGAGAGGAGGCGAGTCTTCTTCTCCGGGCCGGCGATGACGCGCATGATCCCCTCCTCGAGCTCGAGGTCGCCGATCGTCTTCTTGCCGCGGCGCGCGGCGAGCAAGGCGGCCTCGTTGACGAGGTTCGCCAGGTCGGCGCCCGTGAAGCCCGGCGTGCCGGCTGCGAGCGTGTCGAGGTCGACGTGCTGGTCGATCGGCTTGCCCTTCGTGTGCACCTCGAGGATCTTGCGGCGGCCGTTCCGGTCGGGCCGGTCGACCACGATCTGGCGGTCGAAACGGCCAGGCCGCAGGAGAGCGGGATCGAGAATGTCGGGGCGGTTCGTGGCGGCGATGAGGATGATGTTGTCCTTCATCTCGAAGCCGTCCATCTCGACGAGGAGCTGGTTTAGCGTCTGCTCGCGCTCGTCGTGGCCGCCTCCCAGGCCGGCGCCGCGGTGACGGCCGACGGCGTCGATCTCGTCCATGAAGATGATGCAGGGCGAAGCCTGCTTGGCCTGCTCGAAGAGGTCGCGCACGCGCGAGGCGCCGACGCCGACGAACATCTCGACGAAGTCGGAGCCGGAGATGGAGAAGAAGGGAACGCCCGCTTCACCCGCGACCGAGCGCGCGAGCAACGTCTTGCCGGTGCCGGGCGGCCCGTACAGGAGGACGCCCTTCGGGATGCGAGCGCCGAGCGCCTGGAACTTCTTCGGGTTCTCGAGGAACTCCTTGATCTCGTGCAGCTCCTCGACCGCCTCGTCGACGCCGGCCACGTCCTTGAACGTGATCTTGGGCGAGTCCGGCGCCATGCGCTTGGCGCGGCTCTTGCCGAAGCTCATCACCTTGGAGCCGCCGCCCTGGACCTGGTTCATGAGGAAGATCCAGAAGCCGAAGAAGAGGACGAACGGCAGCAGGTACGTGAGGATCGACCACCACGCCGAGTCGCCGGTCCCCTTGGAGTCGAACCCAACGTTCTTTTCCTCGAGCCGTTCCTGGAACGCGACCTGCGACTGGTCGCTCGGATAGTTGACCTTGAACTTCTTCCCGCTCGTGAGCTTGGCCTCGATCGCCTTCCCCTTGGGGACGAAGAGGATGCTCTCGATCGAGCTGGGCTGCGTCTCCACCAGCTCGATCAGCTGGCTATAGGTGATCTTGGTCGACTGGTCCGAGCGTCCGGGCAGGAACGTCTGCGAGGCCAAATAGACCAGCAGGACGATGACGATCAGCGGGAAAAGGGCGCTGCGGAAGAAACGGCTCAAAAGGCTCCTTTGGAGCTATTAACGGTAGCAGCCTGCTGTCGGTTTACCGGGATGTCCAGGGATCGGTTCCCGTTTGCTCAGCTTCGTCGCGGGCCTCACCCTCCAAGTCTCCTCTTCGGCCGTTCTGGCCCTTTCCTTGATGGCGTCGGAGGAGGAGGATCCAGAACGCGCCAAAGAGCACGAAGGGCAAGAGGTACGTGAGGGCCGACCACCAGCTGGGTCCTTCAGGCGGTCTCCTCGGCCTGGGCGACGAGCTCGTCCCGCAAGACCCCCACGTAGGGAAGGTTGCGATACCGCTCGGCGAAGTCGAGCCCGTAGCCGATCACGAAGCGGTTCGGGATCTCGAAGCCCACGTAGCGGCACTCGACGTCGTTCTCACGCCGCTCCGGCTTCGTCATGAGCGCGCACACCTCGAGCGAAGCCGGCTCGCGCGCCTCGAGGTTGCGCAGCAGGTACGAGAGTGTGAGACCCGAGTCGATGATGTCTTCGACGACGAGAACGTGGCGACCCTCGATCGAGACGTCCAGGTCCTTGAGAATGCGGACGACACCCGACGAGTCCACGCCCGCTCCGTAGCTCGAGATCGCCATGAAGTCCACCTCGCACGGCACCTCGATCTGCCGCATGAGGTCGGCCATGAAAAAGACGGCGCCCTTCAGAACGCCGATCAGCAAGAGGTCACGGCCGCGGTAGTCCTCGGTGATCGAAGCGCCGAGCTCTGCGATCCGGCCCTGGAGGGTCTCCTCGTCGATCAGGACCTCTTCGACCGCCGCGGTCAGCTCGTTAATCATCCCCACCACCCACCCCACATCGGGGTCACCACCGGCTCATTCCTTCGTCTCCTCGACGGCGTCCTCGTAGCCCGGCGCCGTCGCGATGCCGGGAACCGCGATCACGCGGTCGCCCCGCACGACGAGTGGCCAGGCATCGCGTTCCGAGCGCGGGACCTTGGCGTCGACGAACAGGTCCTGCACCTTCTTCCCCCGGTCGGCGAGCCGATCGCCGGCGCGCCACGAACGAACCCAGAGGCCGTCGACGCGCGGCGTCAGCACCCAGCCGCCCCAGTGAACGGGCCGGTCGAGCCGTACCGGAGCGCGCTCGACCCAGATGTTCCCGTACTCGCGTACCGCCACGCGTCCGTCACCCAGATCGACACGCTTTGAGCCCTCACGCGAGGCAAGCAACTCTAACAGCGCGTCTTCGAGGTGACGAGGGATGCGGCCGCCGGCATCGAGCGCCGCGAGCACGTTGCGCTGGGCGGCCGGATGGAGCTTCTCGAGCGCGGGCACGATCTGTCCGCGGATGAGGCCGCGGGCCGTGTTCGGGTTGGACAAGTCGACCCGGAACGGCAGGCCCTCCGCGCGGCAATAGTCCTCCGTCTCGCTTCGCCACAGCGTCAGGAGCGGGCGGACGACACCGTCGTCGCGGCGGACCTGGATGCCCGTCGTCGTTCCGCTCGAGGCGAGGCGGAACAGGATCGTCTCGATCTGGTCCGAGGCCGTGTGGCCCGTGGCGCGCAGGCGGTCCGTGGCGAAGCCGTACCGAAGCTCGCGCAACTCGGCTTCCGTGCCCGCGCCGTCGGGCGGAGCGTCGACGACCGCGGCGCCGAAGCGCTCGCGGCAGAAGCGCGCGTCCTCGTCCGACTCCGCGCCGCGGAGCCTATGGTTGACGTGGAGAGCGCCTACGCGGTAGCCCAGGGCCCCAAGCGCATGCCAGAGGCACGTCGAGTCCGGACCACCCGACACCAGGCAGAGAACGTCGCCGCCGGGGGGAATGAGGTCGTGCCGGCGGACGTGCTCCTCGATCCTCGCACGGAGAAGGCCGGCGTCCACGAACGAATTGTAAGGAGGCGTTAGAGCAACGGCCCGACATCGCAACCCTTTTTCTGAAGCGCCGGCTGAGCCTCGGCCAGAACGTCGCGGGCGCCGTTCGCGAGCCCGTACGCGCGCTGCATCCGGGCGCTTCCGTCTTTCCCCTTGCCGATCGTGACGACGGCCGTGCCGTACTCGCTGAACATTCCGCCGAGGTACTTTTGAGCGGCCCGAAGGGACGGGTCATCGGGCTTGACATGCTCGACGCGCTCCGCCGCGTCGAAGGCCTGCCCGGCGACCTCCCCCGGCTGGACCGACCCGGACCTGAACTCGCCGGCGAGTGCGGTGAGCCCGGTGACGTCGATGGTGGCCGTCTGGATGAAGCTCTGATCCTTGGCCGTGCAGGAATGCGAGATTGGGCCTCTCGGCCCGTTCGCCGCGCGCACCGCGAGGGCGCCGAAAGCGAGCACGAGGACGACCGTCGCCGCAGTAACGCCGATTCGCCGCAAGTGCTCTCATGATGGATCGCCGCTAGCAGCGGGCAATCCCCGAAAGGGCTAGCCGAAGATAAGAGAACGGTATGAACCGACCCGGCGCATGCCGATTCCCTCGTACAAAGCGATGGCCGCGGCGTTTTCGGGCCGTACGAACAGGGACACCGCGGGGGTGCTCCGGAGCAGGAGGCCGCAGAGGTCGGCGAGGCCGCGCTTTCCATAGCCACGGCCGCGCAGCTCGGGGTCGACCCACACTTGCTGGAGCTGGACGGCCCGGTCGGTCCAGGCCGAGGCCTCGGCCTTGAAGAGGATGCGCCCCTCCTCTTCCCACAGCCAGCTCCTCCCCTCGTCGATCTGGTTCCGGGTCCGTTCCGAGAAGAGCGCGGGGTCGCGAGCGTGGGCGTCGACGCCGACCTCCTCGAAGAAGGCGCGGGCCGAAGCGGGCACGAGCACGGCAAGGTCCTCCCGGGTGGCCGTCCGGAGCCCGCTGTCACCCGCGGGCGGGACTGTTCGCAGGACGTAGACGGGCTGACCCGGGCGGTCGTCGATCGGCGCCGGCACGCGGCCGCGCATCGCGTCCCAGAGCTCGTCCACCGCCGCCTGGTCGCCGACGATCATGCGAGGTCTGGCGTCGGCTGCCAAGCGCGCGAACGCGGCCGTGCCCTGGCCCGACGGGACGATGTTGGCGCCGACGTAGCCGAGCGCCGTGAGCACGCCGTCTCCCCGGAGACCGACGAAGCGTCGCAGGCCCCGCCGCGCCACGTCTTCGAGGAAGACGCGCTCGATCGGATCCTGGTCGCAGAAGCCAAGAACCTGCTCCAGCGACGGACGCTTGACGAGCCGCGGACGCTTGACCAGGCGCGCCATCCCACGGACGATACGCAACCCCGTGCCGATCCATGTTCGTGCAGAGCCAGGCGACTACGCCGACGCATGTCTTCTCCCCGGCGATCCGCTGCGGGCGAAGTACGTCGCGGAGACGTTCCTCGAAGGGGCCGAGCAGAAGAACTCCGAGCGCGGCATGCTCGGCTACACGGGCACGTATCGCGGCCGGCCGGTGTCCGTCCAGGCCACCGGGATGGGTTGCCCGTCGGCGGCGATCGTCATCGAGGAGCTCGTCCAACTCGGCGTCAAGCGCCTCCTGCGCATCGGCACCTGCGGAGGCCTGCAACCGGACCTGCAGCTCGGCGATCTGATCGTGGCCGTGTCGGCCGTCGCCGCGGACTCGACCGCCCAGCACCTCGTCCGCGAGCCGCACGCGCCAACCGCCGACTGGGAGCTCGTCCACGGCGCCGTGCACGCGGCGAAGGAGATGGGCAAGCGCCTGCGCGTCGGCCCCATCGTCTCGAGCGACCTCTTCTACAACCCCGACGACGGTCAGTACCAGCGCTGGTCGGACCGCGGCATCCTCGCCGTCGAGATGGAGGCAGCCGTGCTCTTCACCCTCGGCGCTCTGCGCAAGGTCAAGGCGGGCTGCCTCCTCACAGTCAGCGACGTCGTCGTCGAGGGTGAGTTCGTCCGCATCTCGGACGAGCAGATGCGCGCCGCCGTCGACCAGATGACCGAGCTTGCGCTCGGCACGGTCACGGCCGAGTCCCATTAAGACCGCCTTCGTCGTCAACCCCGCGGCGGGCAACTGGTCCGCGGGCAAGCGGTGGCCCGAGCTCGTGCAGCGTGCGACCGCGCTCGGTCTCTCCGGCGAGGCTCTCCTCAGCGATGCTCCCGGCCGCGTCACGGATCTCACGCGACGCGCCGTCGAGGATGGAGCCGAGCTCGTGGTGGTCGTGGGCGGAGACGGCACCGTCAACGAGGCCGTCAACGGGCTCCTCGGCACCGGCGCGAGCTGCGAGCTGGCTGTCGTGCCGTGCGGAACTGGGGACGACTTCGCGCGCACGTTCGGGATTCCGACGAACGCGGAGCAAGCGCTCGCCGTCGCCGCGCACGGGAGCGCGCGACAGGTGGACGCCGGGCGCGCCCGCCTCGGCTCCGGCGAGCGCTACTTCGCCAATTTCGCCGGCGCGGGGATCAGCGGCGCGATAGCGCGCCGCGGGGCCGTTACGTCACGGCGTCTCGGTGCGCGCGCCGCGTATTTCTGGGCGACCGTCGCGGTCTTCACGCGCTGGTCGAGCGTCCCGATGACGATCGAGGCCGACGGCGTGAAGCGCGAGGGCCGCATGTTCGAGGTCATCGTCGCCAACGGCGCGTTTGCGGCCGGCGGCATGCGCGTCGCCCCGGACGCCTCGCCGGACGACGGGCTCTTCGACGTCGTCCTCATCGGAGACGTGTCGAAGGCCGACTTCGTCACGACCTTCCCGAAGATCTACCGCGGCACGCATGTCGGGCACGCGAAGGTGGACGTTCTCAAGGCACGAGCCGTGACCGTCACGCCGGAGGAGCCGCTGCCGGTCGTCCTCGACGGTGAGCAGCCGGGGTCGACGCCCGTCAGCTTCGAGATATTGCCCGGCGCGCTGAGGCTGCGGGCTCCGAGCTAGTCGGCGGGCGGCGTTCCGGCGCTGCCGCGACCGCTGCCGCCGCCGATGGCGCGGCCGGGCGCGGGGGACGGAGCCTTGTCCGCCTCGTTCTTCACGCGCGTGGAACCTTTCTTGGCGCTCGGCGTCGTCTTCGTCTCGGAGCGCTTGGCGCTCGACTTGCCGGAGGCCTTCGCGCCCGAAGCCGATCCGCCCTCGAGCCGTGCGAGCCGCTTCTCGAGACGCTCGAGCTGTCCACGCAGGTCTTTGATCTCGTCGGCGGCCGCCAGGCCGAGCTGGGTGAGCGCCGACCGGGAGGCGGAGTCGACTCGGCCTTTCGACGACATGGCCCTGTCGAACGCCGCCGAGATGCGCGGGCTGAGCTCGTTGAGGACCCGGGACACGGCGTCCTCGCCGCGGTCGGCGAGCCGTTCAACCAGGTTTCCGGGCTCCTTCTTACCTTTCGTCGCCATGTGCCTCCCCTCGGGTCCCCGGGACAATAGCGGTCACGCCTGCACCGGCCTCTTGCGTACGACCCGGCGCGCCTTGCCTCGTAACCTTCCCGCCTGAGGCTATGGATGGATTCTCGTTCTCGACCGAGCTCAACGTCCGCTTCAGCGAGACGGACGCCCAGGGCATCGCCAACAACGCGACGTACCTCGCCTGGTTCGAGGTCGCGCGCGTGTCGTATCTCCGCCAGTTCCCGGGCGGCTACAGAGGCCTGATCGAGAAAGGCGTCGAGGCGTTGACGCTCGAGACGTACGTGCGCTACCGCCTCCCCTGCGTCTTCGACGACCAGTTGCGCATCCACGTACGCGCCACCGATCTGCGCGGAGCGCGCTTCCGGTTCGAGTACGTCGTCGAGCGCCTGAACGAGCCGGCCGGCCCCGTGGCGGACGGATGGACGGCGCACGCGTGCGTCGACGCGAAGACGTTTCGACCGACGCGAATGCCCGCCTGGCTCGCCGACGGCATCGCCGCCGTCGAGCGACGCTCCTAACCCCCGCCGCCGGTCGTCGTCGGAGTCGTGGTCGTCTTGCCCGTCGTCGCCGGAGGCGGAGGCGGTGACGGCTTGGTCTCGACCGGCGTCGGCATCGTCCCGACCCGGACGATCCGCGGCTCGGAGCGGTACGTGGTGTTCCACGTCTCCCGGTAGAGCACGTTGTCGCCGACGTACACGGTGCGCGTCACCGTGACGGCGCGCGCCGGCTCGCCGAGATCCTCGATGACCTTCTCGCCGACGAAGAGCGTCGGGTCGAGCTCACGCTCGACCTCCGGCGGGCGGATCTCCTCGAGCCCGCCCGCCGCGCTGACGACGTGGCGGTTGGCCGCCTTGCCGAGCAGCATGATCGCGATGCCCGTGTCGTCGTAGCGCGCGCGGATGAAGACGGGGCCCTTCGTGTCGTTGAGAAACCGCAGGTCGATCTCCGGGTAGTTGACGGTCGCGTCACGGCCGAGGGGATAGCGGCTGATGTAGAGCGCGTGCGCGGTCCGCGCCGTGATCTTGACCCCGGCCTCCCACGCAGCGTTGAAGACGGTCGTCGCAACCTGGGAGACGCCGCCGCCGACGCCGTCCTTGTACTCGCCGTTGATGATCACCGGCGCGGGGCGGTAACCCTTCTCGCGCGTGCGCGGGCCGACCTCCTTGTTGAACGAGAACTCCTGTCCGGGCTTGACGAGCGTGCCGTCGAGCGCCGCGACCGCGAGCTGCAGGTTGCGAATGCGGTCGTACGTGCCCGAGTAGGCGGTGCGATAGGCCGACAGGAGGCGAGTGATGCCGAGCGCGCGCGCTTCTCCCGTCGTGAGGCGAGGCTCGACGACGCCCACGACGAGGACCGCCTGGCGCCGCGTCGTCGAGAGCGCACCCGTGAGCAATGACCGCCCGCTCGCCTCGACATTGAGCGCTCGGCCGTTCCGGCTCGGCACGACGCGGACACGGCCACCGGCAAGCGGCTCGAAGTCGGCGCTGACCGGCCGGCGGGCGACGCCGCGAGCAAGGTTGCGGAAGAACCGCTCAGCGGCGGGACCGCCGACGCGCAACTGGGTGCGCCCGTCCCGCGGCAGATCGAGCAGGGGCGCGAGCTGTGACGCTCTGATCGTGATCTGCGCGCCGTTGAACACGATGCGAACGGGAGCCGAGAGCGCGGTTCGCACCTGGTCGGCCACCGGCGCGAGCTGAGCGGCCCCCACCTCGGGCTCGTCCACTCTGACGGGAAGCTCGACCGGGGTGCGTTCGAAGCCGGCGAGCGCGGCGATGATCAGGCTCTGGGCGTCCTCCCGAACGAGCTCGCGGCCGGCTTCAGCCTGCACGACGACCGGACTGAGCCCACGGAGCACTATCGCGGCCTCGCGCGCGGGGCGCTCGATGCGCCGCGCCATCTCGTCGACGCGGAACTGCAGCCCGCCCTCGAAGTAATCGGCGTGCGGCTCGAGGTCTTCGCCGAAGAGCCGCACCTTGACGCGCTTCAGTCCGCGAAGGGGAAGGGGCCCGTGACCGACCTCGAGAGCTTCCTGAACGGCGGCGGCCCAGTCGACCCGGACCTCGAGCTGATGCGGCGTGAGAGCCCACCGGTTTTCGCCTGCGGTGAAGACGACCGGCGTCGAGGCCACCTCGGCTGCGCGCTCGCGCAGCTTCTCCTCGGCCTGGTCGGCCGTCAGCCCGCCCAGCGGGACGCCCGCGAGGGTGACACCCGAAGGGATCCGTTCGGGCGACCCGGCAAAGAGCACGCCTGCGGCGATGAGGCCGACTAGCGTGACCGCCCCCGCCCAGAGCCAGAGGCGCCAGCGGCGACCGACCGCTCTCAAGAATCCGCGTCCGGCGCGGCTCCTCCGACCCCCGGGGGCGCGCTCAACTCCTACTTCCGCGCGCATGAAGGCGGCGAGTCTAACAACCCTCAATGCCGCCTGAGACCGAAGGAATCGAGCACCCGAAGCACCCTCTCGACGCGCTCGTCGAGGGCTCCGCGGCGCGCGAGCGGGACGAGCGACTCGACCACTCGCCGAGCATCTGCGCCCTTCGTGTACAGCAGGAGATCCGCCCCCGCGCGGATGGCGAGGCGCCCGGCTCGAACAGCCCAGGCGCTGCCGAAAACGGAGAGCGAGTCGGTGATCGCGACGCCCTCGAAGCCGGCGCGGCGCAGGAGCTCGTACGCGGAACGATTGAACGAGGCACGCAGCGGGCCGAGTTCGCGGTACTCCGCGTGGCCGACCATCACGCAGGGGACACCGGCCCGTATAGCCCGGCGGAAGACACGGAGCTCCGGGCGGCTGAGCCTCGCCTTCACGTGGGGGTGCTCGTCGGTGGAGACGGACGCCGACCCGAGGCCGGGAAAGTGCTTCGGGCAGGCGCCGGCGCCACCTGCCTCGAGGCCCCGGGCGAACGCGAGGCCAAGGCTCGGCGAGCGAAAGTGCCGCGACCCGAGCGGACCGCTGGGGAGGTCGAAGACCGGCGCGAGGTCGACATGCACGCCGGTGTCGCGCAGGGCTTTGCCCGTCTCTCGTCCCGAGCGGAACGCCTCGCCCGGCGATGTGAACGACGCCGCCGACCGTCCGGGCGGAAGCGAGTCGAAGGTGCTCGCGACGCCACCCTCCTGATCGACGAAGACGAGCGCATCGCGCGGCGGGCGTACGTCGCGACTCCACGTCTGCACGAGCACGCCGGCGGCGCCTTTCGGCGCGGGGTAGCCCGACACGACGACGAGCGCGGCCTTCTCGCGCGGGGTCAATCCAGCAAGCGGGGCCGGCGCGGGCGGTGGTGCCGGTGGTCCCAAGAACGCGGCTACCGCCTGCAGAAGCGCGCCAAAACCCAAGGTCCCTACACTAGCGCCCGTGGATTTCGACCTAACTGCGGAGCAACGCGAGGTTCAGGCGACCGTCCGCCAATTCGTCGAGGACCGCATCCTCCCGAACGCCATCGAGAACGACATCAACCACCACCTCGACATGGCGGTCATCGAGGGAATGGGCGAGCTCGGCCTCCTCGGGGTCGTCATTCCGGAGGAGCACGGAGGGGCGGGCATGGACTTCGTGTCCGAAGCGCTCATCTGCGAGGAGATCGAGCGGGGCGAGGCGGCGTTCCGGACGCTCATCTCCGTGCACGTGGGCCTCAACTCGCTCTCGCTCTTGCGGTATGCGAGCGAGGAGCAAAAGGAGCGCTACCTCGCTCCGCAGGCCCGCGGCGAGAAGATCGCGTGCTTCGGGCTGACAGAGCCCGCCGCGGGTTCCGACGTCGCCTCGATGAGGACGAACGCCCGCCGGGACGGCGACAGCTACATCCTGAACGGCCAGAAGAACTGGATCTCGTACGCGGCCGTGGCCGACCACGCGCTCGTGTTCGCCAAGACCGACGCGGCCGCGAAGCACAAGGGCATCTCGGCGTTCATCGTCGAGAGCGGCTGGGACGGTGTCTCGAGCCAGGAGACCGAGAACAAGCTCGGGGTCTGGGCCGGCTCGACCGGCGAGCTCTTCTTCGAGAACGTGGAAGTGCCTGCCGAGAACCTCTTGGGCGAGGAGGGCCAGGGATTCGAGATCGCCATGTACGGGCTCGACCAGGGGCGCTTCACGGTCGCGGCCGGCGCCTGCGGCGTCATTCGCGCCTGCCTCGAGCGGTCCGTCGAATATGCGCGCGAACGGGAGACGTTCGGTCAGGCGATCGGCAAGTACCAGTTCGTCCAGGACATGATCGCCGAGATGGTGCTCGGCTACGAGACGTCCAAGCTGCTCGTCATGCAGGCGGCGTGGATGAAGGACAAGGGCGTGCGGAACACGCGCGAGACGTCACTGGCGAAGTGGCACGCCACCGAGTGCGCGTTCCGCGCAGCGCACCTCGCCATTCAGGTGCACGGCGCCTACGGTTACTCGGGCGAGTACGGAATAGAGCGCTACTTCCGCAACGCGCGCGCGCCCATCATCTACGAGGGCACGAGCGAGATCCACAAGATGATGCAGGCCGAGCACGCGCTCGGGTACCGGCATCTCAACGGCCACACCGGCGAGATGAGCCCGCTCGTCTCCTGGGGCCCCACGCTGCAACCGGCGCGCTAGATCTCTTCGCGCGGAATGTCGAAGTAGCCGAGCGCGGCGTCGCGCCGGACGAAAAGCTCGAGCTCGGCGTCGCGTCCGGAGGTCGGCACACCGCCTGCGAACGCGCCGACGATCCCCGCCTCCGGGAGCTCGACGACGTCCGGCGTCACCATCGACGAGAAGATCACGAAGCGCACTGGCGAGTCGCTACGGTTCGAGATCGAGTGCGCGCCCTCCAGCCCGCGCTTGAAGAGCACGGCATCGCCCGGTTTCAGCTCACGTTCCCCGCCGCCCGTGCGCACCGTGGGGTTGCCGTCCACGACGAGGACGAGCTCCTCGTTTCCGTGGTGGACGTGGTAGAGGCTCCGCCAGCCCGGGTCCACCTCGAACATCGTCGCCCCGATCAGCTCGCCGCCGAGTCGCCGGCCGAGATGCATGAGCTTCTCGCCGTATCCCGTCGGCGAGCGCTCGAGGTCCCATTCGTTCCCGTACAGGTTCACCGTCTCCTCCTTCACTCGCCTCCGAAGCGCGTGTCACAGGCCGCAACGCCTGCGACGTCGCCATCATTCCTCCCGTGAAGCTCAAGGTTGGCTTGACCGCTTCTTCTGGCGGTCGCCCAGCTGACGGCGGCCGGCGCTGCCGGCGCGCCGCCGCCCGAGCGTGGCCTCTTCGAGCCGGGTGAATCGCTCGGCGGCGTGCAGCTCGGAATGACGAAGGACGAAGTGACGCGCACGTGGGGCGGCCGCTTCGGCCGCTGCCGCAACTGCGAGCACGCGACCTGGTACTTCAACTACCGCCCGTTCCTTCCCGACGGCGCGGGCGTCGCGTTCGAGCGCTCGCGCGTCTCGCACGTGTTCACGGTCTGGCAACCGGACGGTTGGCGAACGCCGGAGGGCCTCTTCCTCGGCGATCCCGCCGCCGACATCGCGCGCACGTACGGACCGCTCGACCGCCGCGAGTGCGGCCGCTACTACGCGCTCGTCGAGCCCGGCGCGCGGGCGCAGTCTGCGTTCTACGTCTACGACGGCGAGGTCTGGGGTTTCGCGCTCACCGTGCCGGACGCGTCGCCGTGCTTCTAGCTCCCGACGAGTTGAGCCCGATTGCTGCCGGGAGCGCGAGCAGCGTCGGCAGCGCGTCGTCTCTGTCGGCGAAGCGCCCCTCGCGGTCGATCAGGAACGCCCGCATCCCGATCGCCTGAGCGCCGTCGACATCGTCCGCGGGTGAGTCGCCAACCATGACCGCGGCGCCCGGTTCCACCCGCAACAGCTCGAGAACGGCGCGGAAGATCGTCGGGCTCGGCTTCACCTTCCCGTGGGTGCCGGACGCGATCCAGGCGTCGACGTCGAGCTCGAAGTGACGGATGAACGCATCGAGGTCGCGGCTCGTGTTCGAGACCAGTCCGATCTTGAGCCCGCAGCGGCGCAGCTCTGCGAGCACCGGCAATGCGTCCTCATAGAGCTCGAAGTTCTCCGAGTGCAGCCAGCCCTCCGTGATTGCCTCGGCAACGGCGCGCACCTCGGCCCCCTCGCCCCCCATGCCGCGCACGATGTCTTCCGTGAAGCGAACCCAGATCTCTTCGTCGTGGTCGAGCTCGGGATGGTGGTGGAGATCCTCGACCGCAGCGGCGCGCGCGGTGACGTATGCCTCAGGGTCGAGGACGAGCCCGAAGCGCTCGCCGGCCGCGCGATAGCCCTCCGGTCCGAGAAGCGGGCCGGGCTTGGCGATCGTGAAGTCCACGTCGAAGAGGACGGCCTCCACCATGCTCATCTGTTTCGGTTCGCGGTGTGCGGTGGTTAAACCTCCGCCGGCCGGCGGTACGCCGCAGGCTGGCGGTTGGCGAGCGAGGGCAGGGCCCGCCGGACTTCGTCCACCCGTGTGCGATCGAGCTCGGCGACGATGATCCCGTCCTCGTCAGGCGCCTGCGCGAGCACGACGCCCCATGGATCCACGATCGTCGACCGGCCGTAGGACGCTTTGCCGTCCCGGTGCGTGCCCCACTGGTTGGGCGCGACGATGTAGCACTGGTTCTCCACGGCACGCGCGCGCAGCAAGAGCTCCCAGTGGTCCTTCCCGGTGAACAGCGTGAACGCCGCGGGCACTGTGATGATCTCTGCGCCGTCGACCGCGAGGATGCGGTAGAGCTCCGGGAAGCGCAGGTCGTAACAGATGGTCAGCCCGAGCTTCCAGCCTTCGACGTCGGTGACGCGCGAAGCTTCCTCGCCGGGCTCCTCGCTCTCGGACTCGCGGTAGACCTGGCCGCCGACCTCGACGTCGAACATGTGAATCTTGCGGTAGAGCGCGGCGATCTCTCCGTCCGGGTCGAAGACGACGGACGTGTTCGAGAGCTTGTCGCGGCCCTCGCGGCGCTCGGGGATCGACCCGCCGACGATCGTCACCTTGTGGTCGCGGGCCCACGAGCGCATCGCCTCCACCGTCTCTCCGTCGTCGAGGCTCTCGGCGTTCGCTCGCAGGAAGTCCGGAGGGCCGATGCCGTTCCACTTCTCGGGAAGGACGATCAGGTCGGCGCCCGTCGCGGCGGCCCGCGCGACCAGGAGGCCGGCGCGCTCGATGTTGTCGGCCTTCGATTCGGAGGCGTTCAGCTGGACGCACGCGACGCGGAGAAGGTCGGCCATGGGCTCAGGATACCCTTGCCGGCGTGCCCCGAACGCCCGCCGAAATACTGTTGTCGGCGCACACAATTGCACTGGTGGGCGCGTCGCCTCGCCCCGAGCGGCCCAGCCACTCCGTGATGCGCTACCTGCTCGAGCAAGGCTACCGGGTCATCCCGGTCCGCCCTCACCGGACCGAGATCCTGGGCGTCCCCGTCGCCTCGTCCCTGGCAGAGATCGACGAGCCCATCGACCTCGTCGACGTCTTTCGCCGGACGGAGTTCTGCCCGGCCGTGGCCGAGGAGGCGGCCGCCGTCGGGGCCAAAGGTCTCTGGCTTCAGCTCGGCCTGGTTTCGCCCGAGGCGCGGGCTATAGCCGAGCGCGCCGGCATGGAGTACGTCGAGAACGAGTGCACCGCGATCGTGCACGCCTCGTCCAGGGCTGTGTAGAAGCTCTACACAACTTAAATCCCGTACGTATCCGCAGCAACTGCCTTCCGTAATCGCGGGAATTCTGACCCGGGGTCGAGGAGATTGGAAAAATGCGGTGGTTCTTCTGTGTTCTTGCGTGCGTCTCGGCGCTCGCGTTCAGCGCAACGGCATTCGCCCGCAACCTGACGCTTCACCCCGCTGGCTTCGGCGAGCACTCGTACGCCTCCTGGAAGGGCAATGAAGGGCTGGCGGACTCGAATGGCGGCGCCCAAGCCCCTTTATCTCCAGAAGGACACGCTGACCAACGTGTTCGTCGCAGGCGCCGCCGTCGTGAGGAACATCAGCGGCCTTCCCGTCAATCAGTTGACGGGGCTCGAGTGGTGGGTCCGTCTGGATTCCCACTGCGGCGCCGGCGCGCCGCGCTGGAACGTCCGTCTTCAAAACGTGCCCGGAACGATCTTCATCGGCTGCCAGGAGATGGCTCCCGGCGCGATAGCCGAAGCGCCGAACGGCGAGCTCTACCAGCAGAGGACGTTCCCCGCGGGTGCGATCACAGATCGACTCGGCGCGAGCAAGGTCATCGACTCCCTCGTGATCCTGTTCGACGAGGGGAACGATCAGGGCGTCTGCCCGAGGCCGAGCGGCGGCACCTGCACGTTCCTCGACAACATCCTCGTGCAAACCACCAGCACCACTACGCCGACGAAGTGCTGGGAGAGCACGAGCGACAACAGCAACCACAGCACCGGCCCCTGTCCTGAGCCTGAAGAGGCGAGCGTCACAGGCATCGCGTCGTCGCTCACGACCGCGCTGCCGACCGGTGTGACCGTCGATCCCACCGATCTCGCCCTCGTCGGTGCCTTGGGCGCGATCTTCCCGGGAGTGCCGGCCACCAGCTGGCGGCTGTACCCGAACGTTTTCTATTAGCCGCAGAACTGAACGAAGCAAAAGGCGGGGCACGCAGCCCCGCCCTTTACTTTTCCTTTCCTTGCACTCCCCGCCCTCACGGCGGAGAATGGGCCGACCGGGAAAAGGCGAGGAAAAGGGGAGACATGCGTAAGGCCTGGGTAGGCGTCGCCGTCATTGCGACTGCGGCGCTGACGTTCGCGGCCGTTGCCCTCACGGCGCGGACGAACAAGACAGAGCTCTTCAAGCAAGAAAGGCACCTCCTCCGACAGATGAACAAGACCTATACGGGAGGCCAGAAGGCCGCCCGGGCGCTGAACATGGAGGTCGTCGGGCAGAGCAACCTCGGCGGCCGAGGCTTCAACGCGGACGTGTGGGTGCACGAGGAGTACGCCTACATCGGCCACTGGGGCTTCTCCGACTGGGCCTTGGGCTCGAAGACCCGTTTCTGTCCGTCGCCTCCGAAAAACGGTGTCGCAGTGGTCGACGCGACCGACCCGGAAGATCCGGTGATGATCTCCCGCCTGGTCAACCCGAACGGGACTTCGGCGGAGGACGTGACGGTCTTCACCGCCAAGTACGGGCCGCTCGCAGGCGAGGACATCGCCGCCGTCGGTCTGCAGGTCTGCGGTGGATCCCGACTGAACGAGAGCTTCCCCCGCGGGCTCATGCTCTTCAACGTCAGCGACCCGGAGAACCCCGAGGAGATCGGCTTCCTCAGCACGGGCTGTTGCACGAGAGGCATGCACGAGCTCGAGTTCAACCATCGTGACGACCTCGGGAAGACGTTCGTCTACGCGAGCGTTCCGTCCAGCGAGCTAGAAGAGGAAGGCTCGCCGAGCGGCTTCCGGGACGAGCTGGGGCGCGGCGACTTCCGCCTGATCGACGTCACCGACCCCGAGAATCCAGTGGCCGTCTCGGACTGGGGTGTCATTCACGACAACGGCGGCCCCTTGGGCCCGGCGCAGGGATGCGATGCGGACGCGGTCTTCGGCCACAGCGTCGAGCCCTCCGCCGACGGCAAGCTCGCCTTCGTCGCGTACTGGGACAGCGGCTTCGTCGCCCTCGACGTCACCAATCCGTCGAACCCGGTTCTCACGGGTGACACGGATTACCAGGCGAACGAAGACGGTGACGGCCATTCCTCGATGTACGACGACGAGCGGGAGCTCCTGTTCAGCGCCGACGAGGACTTCGGCAAGCACTGCGGCCCCGGCATCGAGCCCGGCTACGGCTATCTCCGTATCTGGGACTACAGCGGCGTCCGCGACTCGGCTGTCACCGAGGCCGAGCAGATCGGTGAGTTCCGTACCCGAAGGTCGACGACCGGTGGCCCGACGGGATCCGGGGACTACACGATCCATAACCCGATGATCCACGGCACGGACGTCTACATCTCCTGGTACTCCGACGGCGTGCGGGTCGTGGACGCGAGCGACCCGACGGACCCGCAAGAGGTTGCGTTCTTCGTGCCGCCCGCCGGACAGAACCCGGTGAAGCCGTCGCAGCGAGGCACACTCTCCCAGACGCCGCAGGTCTGGGGCGTGTTCGTGGACGAGGAAAGCGGTCTCGTCTACGCGAGCGACATGAACACCGGTCTCTGGATCCTCGAGCGAACGGACGACTAGGTAGCCAGCGTAAGGGGCGGGGCCCGCCCCGCCCCTACGACCTCCGCCCAAACTGCGAGATCGGGGTGCCCGGATTCGAACCGGGGACCTCGCCGACCCGAACGGCGCGCGCTACCAGGCTGCGCTACACCCCGAACACCCGTAGGGTATCTCACTCCGAAATGGCTTCCAGAGACGAGATCCTCGCGTTTGCAAACGAGTATCTCGACCTCGCCGCCTACTCCGACTACGGGCCGATGGGGCTCCAGGTCAGCGGCTCCCCGGAGGTGCGAAAGATCGCCTGCGGCGTGTCGGCCTCGCGCGAGCTCTTCGAGAAAGCAGGCGAAGCGGGAGCCCAGCTGGTCATCGTCCACCACGGCCTCTTCTGGGACCGCGACTCGCGGGTCGTCGACCGGGTCATGAAAGGACGTCTGAAGGCGCTCTTCGACTACGACCTGACGCTTGCGGCCTACCACCTGGCGCTCGACGCGCACTCGGAGGTCGGGAACAACGCGCTCCTCGCGCGCGAGCTGGGTGTCAAAGCAGAAGCGCGCTTCACTGACTGGGGCTACGGCGGCCCGCTCGAGCAGCCCGTCCCCATCAGCGAGTTCGCGACCACCCTCGAGAAGGTTCTGGGGCGCCCGCCGCTCGTCTTCTCATACGGCCCCGAGCAGATCGAGCGGGTCGCCATCCTCACCGGCGGCGCAGCCCGCTATCTCACCGACGCAGCCGCACAAGGGTACGACTGCTTCGTCACGGGTGAAGCGGACGAGCCCACGAAGCACGCGGCCAAGGAGTCGGGAGTTCACTTCGTGGCCGGCGGCCACTACGCGACGGAAACGCTAGGCGTCCGCGCGCTGTCGGCGAAGCTCGCCGAGGAGCTCGGCCTCGAGTGGGACTTCGTCGACCTTCCCAATCCCGTCTAGGAACTGGTCGATCGCAGCCGCGCAGGCGGCCGGCTGCTCACCGACGAGCAGATGGCGCGCAGCCGGGAGCGTCCTGATCGGCGCCCGCAAGCGCCGCGCGTACTCGAACCCGTCGTCCAACGGCACGAGACGGTCGCGCGCGCCCCACAGGAGAAGCGTCGGGCAACGAACGCGGTCGAGATCCGGCCGGGGATCGTCCTCGACCAGCGCGCGGCCGGCGGCACCCGTGTCGCTGTGCGAGGAAACGTCCTCGAGAAAGCCGAGGACGGAGCGGGGCGACAGCGAGGGTGAATGCTCGGCGCCCCAGATCGCGAAAGGGAGGTGGCGAAGCCGCGGTCGCCGCGCAAAGACGTCCTTGAAGTGCGCCATCGCCCGTGCCGGCCGCAGCGCGCCCATGACGCCGAGGTAGATCTCGGCGCGGCGGGTCGCAGACACGATTCCCGCGGCCGCGACGAGGACGAGCGCCCGCACGGCTTCCGGCCGGGTGACGGCGAGCCTGAGGCCCACCACGCCGCCCATGGAGTAGCCGACCACCGCCGCCGGGAGCATCTCCTCCCGCTCGGCGACGGCCGCCACGTGCTCGGAGTAGGAGGTGAGCCCCTCGACCTCGGCCAGGGGCCCCGACCCGGCGTGACCGGGCAGGTCGGGGATCAGGACCTTGTGGCGCCGGGCAAGCAGGGGCGCCAGTTCTGCGAAGTTGACCGCGGCCCCACCCAGCCCGTGGACGAGGATAAGCGGGTCGCCCGCCCCGCCCACGAAGTAGCGTGTCCGGGCCCCCCGGATCTTCGCAACGTGCGCCGTGAACCCCCGAAGGAGCATTGCCTCCGGCATGCCGGACACCGTATCCTGTGGCCATGGACTGGGAAGGAGCGCGGAGCCTTTGAGCCCCGCGCGTCACATGGAGGAATGCAGCTAGCCCGCTCGCGGCGACGAGGCGGGCTTTTTTACGGACCGGAAAGGAGACTTCGTGGCGAATCACCTCACGCCTGAAGAGCTGTCGAAAGAGCTAGGAATCGACCGCCAAGAGGTCATCCGGCTCTGCATCGAGGAGTCGATCCCGATCTACCAGGGGAAGATCGACAAGTTCCTCTTCCAAGCGCAGCTCGAAGCGTCGGGTGCCGAGCTCAGGCGGGCGAGCTAGTTAGCCAGCTAGCGAGCCGCGGCGCGCTTGCGCGACGCGGGTGCCTTCTTCGCCTTGCCCTTCGCGGGGGCTTTCTTGTTCTTCTGAGCCTGCGCCACGCTCTGCTTGAGCGCGTCCATGAGGTCGACTACCGGAGCGGTCGTCACCGGCTCCGGGCGCGTGATCTCCTTGCCCTCGAGCTTGGCCTCCAGCATTTCCCGTAGATCGCCGCGGTACTCGTTCTCGTAGTCCTCTGGGTCGAACTGACCCACCAGGCTGTCGACGAGCTGCCGCGCCATCGCGAGCTCCTCGCTCTTCACCTTCGTCTCACCGACGGCGTCGTCGATCTCCTCGCGCGAGCGAATGTCCTCGGCGAAGTAAAGGGTCTCGAGTGCGAGCGAGTCGCCGAGCGGACGGATGAGGCAGAGGTTTTCCTTGCCCCAGAGCACGAACTTCCCGACGGCGGCCATTTCGGCCTCCTGCATGGCACGGAGCAGGAGCACGTAGGGGCGCTTCTGCGCGTCGGCGTTGGCCGGCGCGAGGTAGTACGCCCGGTCGAAGTAGATGGGGTCGACCTCGGAGATCGGGACGAAGCGGAGGATGTCGATGGACTGCGAGCGGGTGAGGGCGACGGATTCGAGGTCCTCGTCTTCGACGACCACGAACTGGCCCTTGCTGAACTCCCAGCCCTTGACCAGTTCCTCGGCCTCGACGTCGCGCTCGTGGAACGGGCAGTACCGCTTCTGCTTGATCGGGGTGCCACATTCGCGGTGAAGCGTCCGGAAGGCGACGTCCTTGCGCTGCTGCGCGACGGCCAGCCCGATCGGGATGTTGACCAGGCCGAAGTTGAGAGATCCGTTCCAGATTGTGCGCATGAGCGGGGAGTCGAAGCGTAGCGGAAGGCCGCTTAGATTCTGCGTCTGGAGCGGGTTCCCTTCACGGTTTTTCCGTTCTTGAAGCGGGTATAAGAAGGATGCTCCGAGACCGCCCCTCCGACAAGGCGTGATGGGGCCAATGGAACTCATACTCCACGACGAGCCAACGGCGACCCGGCGGCTGCGTGCCTCGATCGACGAGGTCGCGGATGAGTACCCCTTGCCGGGGGGCGAGCGCTTCGAGCTCAAGCTTGCCGCGACCGAGGCTCTCACGAACGCCCTCAAGTCGAGCGGCGGCGACCCCGTCCGGATCCGGATCGTGCCGCGGCCCGAGGAGATCGAGGTGGAGGTTGCCGACCGCGGCAGCTTCGAGACGGGCGCGCGGTCCGAGCGCGAAGGGGGCCGCGGCATTCCGCTCATGCTCGCCCTGGTCGACGAGGTGCACTTCTCGACCACGGGATCGGGGACACGCGTCCGCGTGCGCAAGCGCGTTACGCGCGCCGGCGAAGGCGACTCGACCTACTAGTAGCTAGAGACGGCGGGCGCCGTAGAAGGTGTAGTCGTACCAGCCGGTTAGCGACGAGATCTTGACGACGTCACCGGTGTGCGGCGCGTGGATGAACTGGTTGCCGCCGATGTAGATGCCAGCGTGGCCGAGGCCGTTGAAGAACACGAGGTCCCCGGCCTGGAGGTTCGACCGCGACACCGGAGAGCCGTAGCCGTACTGCATCGCCGCGTTGTGAGGCAGCGACACGCCGACCTTCGAGTACACGTACATGATGAAGCCGGAGCAGTCGAAGCCGGACGGCGAAGCTCCGCCCCAGACGTACGGCACGCCCAGGTACTGCATGGCGATGCCGACAACGCCGCCGTACTGACCGGGCGGCGGATTCCCACCGCCGCCGCTACTACCGCCGGAGGAAGACGCGATGCGCTGCTCGGCCTGCGCCTGCAGCCGGTCCTGCTGGCGTGCCTCAGCCGCCTGGATCGAGGCAATCTCGTCCTTGATGCTCGAGAGGAGCTGACGGCGCTCGGCGAGCCGGCTCTCGATGGACGCCTTCCTGGTTGCGAGCTCAGCGACGACCTGTTCCTGCTCCGCCGCGGCGCGCTTCAGCTGGGCCTCGCGCGTGCGCACCTCGTCGCGGAACATCTTCACCTCGCGGATGATGCGCGCGTCCTGCTCGGACACGCGGTTGATCGCATCCACGCGGTTGATCAGCTCTTCGATCGAGCTCGCCCCGAGCAGGACCGTAAGCGCGCTTTCCTGGTCGGCCGTGTACAGAGCGACCAGGCGGCGCTCGAGCGTGGCCTGCGCGCGCTTGAAGTTCGCGCGCGCGATCTCGAGGCGCCGGGCGTTGACCTTCTGCTCGGCCTTGATCCCGCTCAGGCGGATCTCGGCGGCGTTGTAGGCCTCGATGGCGTGCCCCAACTCGGCGTCAACGGCGGCGATCTGCCCGAGGACGGCATCGGCCTGGGCCCGTTTCTCCGCAACGGACGGCTCAGCGCCCGCGAGTGCGGGGCTGAATAGAGAGGCCGCAAGAAGTACGACGAAAACTGCTGCCGAGACAGCGGCGCGTGGCGGGCTGGGCACCGTCACGAAGGCGGGATGCTAGCAGCCCTCCTCGATGACAGGTCAAAGTTTGCCGCTTGCAGGCGTTCCTTGCGGAGACCTCGCGTCCGAAGGCCCGTGCTAGGGTCCCGGGCTCGTGCGGGCGAGTTGGTACGGGGGACGGGCTCGCGTTGCGGCAGCCGCATTGGCCGCGACGGTTGCGCTCATTTCGGTCGGCGGGGCACACGCCGACGATCAAGCCTCCCTCCGCCAGGAGGCCGATCGGCTGCGAAACCAGACGCACGAGGCCCTGCTCGACCTCTACGCCCTCGAGACCAAGCTCGGACGGGCCGAGCAGCGCGTGGCCGCCCTCGGGCAGAAGGCGGCGGCCCTCGAGCGCCGGCAGGAGGCCGCTCGGCAGCAGCTCGACCTCGCACGGCAAGCGGTCGCCCGCGCCGACGAGCGCCTGGCGACGCGCCTGAGGGCGCTTTACATCGAGGGCGAGATCGATCCCCTTGCGGTTCTGCTCGGCGCCCAGTCCTTGGAGGAGGCGATCTCGACCCTCGAGGGCTTTGACAACGTCGCGCGCCAGGACACGGAGATCCTCGCCCAGGTGCGCAGGACCCGGGTCGCGGTCCGCGTCGCTCTCCGGGAGCTGGCCGCGCGCAGCGCGGAAGTACAGTCGCTCGTGACGCAGGCGAGAGCCGCTCAGGCCTCGCTGCTTCGGGCTCGCTCGGAGCGCGCGTCCTACCTCGCTTCCCTGCGCGAAGAGCAGGCGCTGAACCGCCAGCAGATCGCCGAGCTGACCGACCAGGCCGCACAGGCGGAGTCGCGCTCCCAGGACGTCGGCTCGTCCGGCGGCGGAAGCGGCAGCGGCGCACCGCCCCCACCCTCTGCCCCGCCCACGTCCGGCGCGAAGATGACCGTCTCGTCCACCGGTTACTGCTTGCGCGGGATGACCGCAACGGGCATCCCGGTCGCGTGGGGCGTGATCGCGACCGACCCCACGGTCATCCCGCTCGGGACGAGGATGTTCGTCCCCGGCTACGGTCAGGGTGTCGCGGCGGACACGGGCTCGGCGGTCAAGGGCGCGATGATCGACCTGTGGTTCCCCACTTGCGCTCAGGCGATTCAGTGGGGCCGGCGCACCGTCACGATCACCCTGCTGTAAGGCTCCGACTACAATCGTCGGCGTCACTCCTAGCCAGGGGCGGAGGTCAGGCGTGGGTGGGTCGCCAGCAACGGAGGAGTCGCGCTCCGACAGGGAGCTCGAGGAGCTTCGCGTCCTCCTCGTAGACGACCACGACCTCTTTCGGACGGGGCTCAAGAACCTGCTCGAGGAGCAAGGGGTGCAGGTCGTCGGCGAGGCGCCGAACGGCCAGACGGCCTTGCGGCTTGTCCCCGAGCTCGTCCCCGACGTGGTGATCATGGACCTGAACATGCCGGGCCTCTCCGGCGTCGAGACGACGCGGCATCTCACCGGCATGGCGCCCCTCGCACGCGTCGTCGTGCTGACGATCTCCGTCGACGACGAGGACGTGATGGACGCCGTGATGGCGGGCGCCTGCGGTTACCTGCTCAAGGATTCGTCAATCGACGAACTTCTCGCGGGGATCCGCGCGGCGGCGGACGGCGAATCGCTCATCTCCCCGCAGATCGCCGTCAAGGTGCTGCAGCGCCTGCGCTCCCAGGGGAAGAGCGAGGACGCGGCCCAGACGATCAGGGCGGAGCTCTCGGACCGCGAGATCGAAGTGCTCAAGCTGATCGCGAATGGCAAGGACAACGCCGAGATCGCCCGCGAGCTCTTCATCAGCCCGAAGACGGTCAAGAACCACATCTCGAACATCCTCATGAAGCTGCAGATCGAGAACCGCATCCAGGCTGCGGTCTACGCCGTCCGTTCCGGAATCGTCTAGGAAGACCTAGGCGGCGCGCGCGTCGGCGACGCGGCGGAGCTCCGCGAGGAGCAAGCGGATCTCCGCGAGCTGCGCCTCGGTTCCGGTAAGCCTGGCGGCCAAGCGTCTGAGCTCGCCGGCCTCCTCGGCGCGCTCGACGGTGCGCGCGAGCTCGGTCATGCGGCGCTCGATTCGAAGCCGCTCGCGCTCGAGCTCGAGAGCTGCGGCGTAGCCGTCGGTGAGCGTATGCTCCACGTCCGTGACGCTGCCCCCGGGGTCGGCCGCTCGCCCGTCGAGCAGGCTGCGGATTCTGTCGATAAGAGGCCGCAGGTCGTCCATGGGCACCCCTGACGATTATGCGGCGCGCTCCCGCCCACTGCATGGGCCGGTGGGCCTATCCTCGCGGCCCGTCGGGCCTAGAGGCATGATCCTCCGCCGGACCCGGGCGGCCGTCGCACTCGCCGCGGTTGCGCTAGGCGCGGTCGTTGCGCCGGCGGCCGACGCGGGCCTGCGGGGCAAGCTCGACCGCGCGCTCGACTCTCCATACGTCTCGCAGTCGATGACCGGCGCAATCGCGATCGACCTGACGGACGGGAAGCTTGTCTTCGCCCAGAACGCGAGCCTGTCCCTCCGTCCCGCTTCCAATCAGAAGCTCGTGGTCGCCCTGGCGGCGCTCGACCGTCTGGGGCCCGGCTTCCGCATCGAGACGCAGGTCCTCGGCGAGGGCGCGCTCGTCGACGGCGTCTGGCAGGGGCGCCTGGTCCTCAAGGGCTTCGGCGATCCAACGCTCAGCCAGGCCGACCTCAGGCGGCTGGCCGAGGAGGTGCGCGCGGACGGGATCACGCAGGTGACGGGTCGAATCGTCGGGGACGAGTCGTACTACGACACCCGCCGCACCGTGCGGGGGTGGAAAGCGTCCTATTACAAAGAAGAGTCGCCGCCTCTCTCCGCGCTCATCGTCAACCGGGGGAAGATCGAGGGCAGGATCGTCGATGACCCGGCCGCGGCGGCCGCACGCGCGTTTCGCCGCGCTCTCATCGCCGAGGGGGTGAGCGTTCCCCGCCGCTCGAAGACCGGCGTGGCCGACGAGGCAGCGCAGCTTCTCGCCGACCGCCCGTCGACAGAGCTGGCGGAGATCGTGCGCCGCATGAACCTCGTCAGCGACAACTTCTACGCCGAGATGCTGCTCAAGCAACTCGGTGCGCGCTTCCGCGATGCCGGCACTTCAGAAGCGGGAGCGCGCGTCGTCAGAAGCGAGCTCAAGCAGCGGGGCGTCCCGCTCGAAGGGGTGCGCATCGTCGACGGGTCCGGTCTCTCGAGCTACGACCGCCTCACCGCGCGGGCGCTCGCCGCGCTCCTCATCTCGGCATGGAGCGACCCGACGATCCAGAACGTGTTCGTGACCTCGCTCCCGGTGGCGGGAGTGAGCGGCACGCTCGAAGACCGCATGACGAGATGGCCGGCCTACGGCAGGGTGCGCGCCAAGACCGGAACGACCGCCGTCGCCTCGGCCCTCTCCGGGTTCGCGCGCTCGGAGTATGTGTTCTCGGTCCTGCAGAACGGCTTCCCGGTCTCCGTGTTCTACGCGCGCCGCGCGCAGGACCGCTTCGCGACCGTCCTAGCGGGCGCGTAGCAGGACTTCGAGACCGGTCTCGTCGACGAGCTCGATGCCGAGCCGCTGCGCCTTGGTCAGCTTGCTCGCGCCGGGCTCCTCGCCGACGATCAACGCCGTCGTCTTGCTCGAGACCGAGTTCGTGACCTTGGCGCCGGCCGCCTCGAGCGCGGCCGTCGCCTGTTCGCGCGACCACTTCTCGAGCGTCCCCGTGACGACGTAGGTCTTCCCCGTCAGCGGCCCTTCCGCGGGCCGGTCCTCCTCGCCGAGCTCGAAGCGAAGCCCAAGCTCCCGCAGCTCGGCGACCAGCGCTCGGTTCTTCTCGTCCGCGAACCACGTCGCGATCGACTCCGCCCGGTCTGGCCCGATGCCGTCCACCTCTTCGACCGCAGCGGCATCGGCCTCGAGCAAGCGGTCGACGTTCTCGAAATGACGGGCGAGGTTCTGCGCGGTCACCCACCCGACGTCGGGGATGTTGAGACCGAAGAGGACGCGCATGAAGGGAATCCCCTTGGAAGCTTCGATCGACGCGATCGCATTCGATGCGGAGATGTCCGCGTACCCCTCCAACTCGACGAGCTGTTCCTTCGTCAATCGGTACAGGTCCGGGAGGGAGCGCACGATGCCGAGCTCCCAGAACCGGCGCACCGACTGTTCACCGACGCCCTCGATGTCCGCGGCGGCCTGCACCCAGTTGATGAGCGACTCGAGCCCGCGTGACGGGCAGTCGTCGTTCGGGCAGCGGTGCATCGCCTCGCCTTCCGGCTTCACGATCTCGGTTTTGCAGAGCGGACAGCGCTTCGGCATCCGGAACTTCTTCGTTCCCGGCTCGTGCCGACCGGCCGGCCCGACGATCTGCGGGATCACGTCGCCCGCACGCTGGACGATCACCATGTCGCCCTCGCGAATCTCCTTGCGGTTGATGTCCTCCTCGTTGTGGAGCGTCGCGCGGGAGACCGTCACGCCCCCGACCTCCACCGGCTCGAGCAGCGCCCACGGGTTGAGCGCCCCCGTCCGCCCTACGCGGATAAGGATCTTGTTGAGCCGGGTCGCCGCGGTCATCGGCGCCCACTTGTAGGCGCGCGCCCAGCGCGGTCGATGGTGCAGCGCGCCGAGGCGCTCCTGTTGCGCGAACGAGTCGACCTTGATGACGAGCCCGTCGATCTCGTAATCGAGCTCGATCCTGCGCTTCTCCCACTCCCGGCACGTCTCCGCGACCGATTCGATCGAGTCGTGGATCTGCGCGTAGGGGTTCGTGCGGAACCCGTGCTCGCGAAGCCACACCAGCGAGTCCCAGTGGCCCTCGGTCGGCAGGCCGTCCTTGCGGCCGAGACCGTGGATCCAGATCGAGAGCGGGCGGGACGCCGTAATCGACGGATCCTTCTGTCGGAGCGATCCAGCCGCAGCGTTGCGCGGGTTCGGGGTCGGCTTCTTGCCTTCCTTCGTCAACCGGGCGTTGAGCTCGTTGAAGCCGGAGAGCGGCAGGTACACCTCGCCGCGCGCCTCGAGGAGCGGCGGGGCCTTCTCCTTAGCACCGAGTCTCATCCGCATGGCGATCGCCCTGATCGTCTTCAGGTTCGGCGTGACGTTCTCGCCGCGGAAGCCGTCGCCGCGAGTCGCCCCGTGGACGAGCAGGCCCTTCTCGTACAGAAGGTTGATGGAGAGCCCGTCGATCTTCGGCTCGGTGACGTAGCGCACCTCGGCGCCGCCGAGCCTCTTGACGACGTCTGCATGCCACTTGGCGAGCTCCTCATCGGTCGTCACCTTGTCGAGCGAGCCCATAGGCGTCGGGTGCTGGACCTTCTCGAACTTGTCCGAGGGCGGCGCGCCGACTCGCTGCGTGGGGCTGTCCGGTGTCTGTAGTTCCGGGTGCTCGCGCTCGAGAGCCAGCAGCTCGTCCCAGATGCTGTCGAACTCGGCGTCCGAGATCTCCGGGTCGTCGAGAACGTGGTAGCGGTAGAGGTGGTGGTCGACGAGCTCGCGCAGCTCGGCGATCCGCTTCGCGTCGCTCGGCGGTTTCGTCGTCTTCGTCCTAGAGGACATCGAGCAGATCTTCCGGCTTGTGCACGACGACGTCCGCGCCCGCCTCGACCAGCCGCTCTTCCGGGTGGAGGCCGCCCCACGACACGCCGACGGTGAACGTGCCCGCCGCCTTGCCGGCGCCGACGTCGAACGGGGAGTCACCGACGAACGCGGCGCGCGCGCCATTTGCGTTCAGGCGCTCGAGCGCGAGGAGCACTGGGTCGGGATGCGGCTTGTGCCGCTCGGTGTCGCCGGACGTGACCACGACATCGAAGAAGCGCTCGATCGGCAGGACGGCGAAGGCGAGGTCGACCGTGCGCCGGCGCTTCGCCGTCACGATGCCGAGCTTGCGGCCTTGCGACGACAGCTCTCCCAAGAGGCCCTCGACACCCGGAAACGCCTGCAAATCGGCATGAAGCGGCTCATTGTGCGCGCGGTAGACGCGCACAAGCTCCTCCACCCGGTCGGGCGCGAGCGACTGCATCTGCTCGCGGATGTTCATGCCGCCGACGAGCGCGGCGAGCTCCTCGTCCGGGATCTCGCGCTCGAGAACCGTGCGCGTCGCGTAGCGGAATGAGGACAGGATCATCGCCCCCGAGTCGATCAGCGTGCCGTCGAGGTCGAAGAGCACGATCGGATAGCGCACGTCACTCATACTGGACACGTTCGAGATAGAGGCCCCAGGGCGGCGCGGTCGTGCCCGCTTCCGTGCGTGGACGCCCTTCGAGTAGCCGCGCCAACGCGTCCGGGTCCTGTTCCAGCATCGTACCGACCAGCGTCCGCACCATGTGACGCAGAAAGCTGTCGGCTGTGATCGTGAAAGCGACGATGTCGCCTTCGCTCTCCCATCCCGCCTCACTGACGACCCGAACGGAGGAGTGGTGGTGCGTCTCGGTGGGCGTGAACGCCCGGAAGTCGTGCTCGCCGACGACGCGCCGCGCCGATTCCTCGACGCCTGCGAGATCGAAGGGGCGCGGGTGCCAGAGGGAGCGCCGGCGCTCGAACGGTGAGGGCGTCGAGCGGCGCCAGATGCGGTAGCGGTACGAGCGGGACCGCGCCGAGAAGCGCGCGTGGAAGTCGTCCCCGGCCGTCTCGCTCGCCAGAGCGCTGACGTCGTCGGGGAGCAGGGCGTTCAGAGCCCGCGCGGCCTTCTCGGCCGGCGCCCCGCCGTCGATCCGGAAGCTTGCGACCTGGCCGCGAGCGTGGACCCCGGCGTCCGTTCGGCCTGCAACCGCGAGGTCGTTCCACCCCGGGAAGGCCGCGTCGAGCGCCTTCCGGAGCTCGCCCTCGACGGTGCGAAGACCCGGCTGCGCCGCCCAGCCGGCGAACTCCGTCCCGTCGTATTCGAGCGTCAGCTTGACAAGGCTCACGGTAAGCAGTAACTTACGGTAAGTAATGGCTTACGCAGATGCAATCGCAGCGATCGCCGATCCTACGCGCCGGGCCGTGCTGGAACGCCTCCGCCGCGGGCCGCAGCCGGTGGTCGAGATCGCCCGCGACCTGCCGGTCAGCCGGCCGGCCGTCTCGCAGCATCTGCGCATCCTCAAGGAAGCCGGCTTGGTGAGCGAGCGGCGGGAGGGCACACGCCATTTCTACAGCGTCAACGGCGATGGGCTGGCCGACCTGCGGGCGTACTTCGAGGAGTTCTGGCAGGAGGCGCTCGACGCTTTCAAAGCGGCCGCCGAGGCCGAATCGAAAGGAGAATCCGATGGGACAGCAGATGACTGAGATCGCTCCGGTCACGAAGAGCATCGTCGTGAAGCGATCGCCCGAGGAGGCGTTTCGGGTCTACACGGACGGCATCGCGACCTGGTGGCCGCTCGACACCCATGCACCGTCGCAGAACGCCGAGACGCTGATCATGGAGCCCCGCGAGGGCGGGCGCCTGTACGAGCGCACGCGTGACGGCCAGGAGGTCGACTGGGGAGAGGTTCTTGTCTGGGATCCGCCCCACCGCCTCGTTCATTCCTGGCATCTCGGGCGAGCGGTCGCGACCGACGTCGAGCTGCGCTTCACGCCGCAAGGGGACGGCACGCTGGTCGAGCTCGTCCACAGCGGGTGGGAGCGACACGGTGAGCACGCGGCCGACCTGCGCGCGCAGTACGACTCGGGCTGGGACTTCGTCTTCGGCGAGCGCTACGGGTCGGCTGTTCGCTAGGAGGGTTTGGCGGAATTCGCTCGCTGACTGGGTGCGATGGGCGGCGTCGAGGCAACGGACGCAGGGAGCGTTCGTACTGGGGTTACGTACGGGCGCGACCGAGGACGCAGCCTCGCGGCGATCCGGCGCGGCCAGGCGGCATCAGCTGTGTTCCGTCAAGCCTTCCTAAATCCACGCCAGGTCGACGACGTCGAACGGAAGGCAGGTGAGCGGAAACTCCTCGCGCGGCGGGGGGTTTCTGCGTTCGTGGATGCAGATGTTGTCCGGACGCGCCAGCGCGTACCAGCGTTCGTGCGCGGCCGCGAAGCCGTTCACATTCGCCTGGAACGGCGTCGTACGCAGGAAGGCCCCACTCCGGGTGTAGACGGCTATGCCAGGCGGCGAGAAGTCGTCTCCTGGATGAGCGACCCAGACCTCCTGCCGAGGGCGGTCCACGTAGAGAGACGCGGCTTCAGTCACTTCGCCTCCGGAGAACGCGCGGCGCCCCTCCGCGAAGACGAGCAAGTCGTGGCCGCCGAAGCGGCTTCGGCCCCGAAGAATCGCCGCGAGACGCGTTTCCGTGAGCCAGGCGAGCGCTCGGACCCTCACCGGTCTCCGGGACGAGAACCAGGGACGGCCTGCACGCGCAAGGTCGCGCACGAGCACCTCGCCGTCGGCTGTTACGACGTCCCCGTCGCGTATGAACGTGAGCTCACCATCGGGACGCCAGGCGGGCGCGCACCCTCGCAGCCGGTCCGGGACCCCGCCGGCCGGGCCCATCTCCATGACTCCTCCGGGACACGGAGCGCCGGTCACGATGTTGCCCTGCGGTGAGACGTCGAATTCGCAGCGGTCGAGGAGAAAGGCGCCGCCGTCGTCCAAGCCGGGGAGGAGCCGCGTATGCAAGACGCAGCCCTCGTCGACCGACAGCGTGAAGTACAGAGTGCCGGTGACGCCCGCCGCGCTGAGAGTCTCCGCCGGCGTGGGAGCACGCTCCCTGGTCGTAGTGGTGCTCTCGGGAGGCGGGTCGGGCTCTGGCCGGGGCCGGTCAGCACCGCCGCGAAAGGCGTCGACCGACGCCAAGACTCCGATCACGACCAGCGCTGCGACGATGAATGGGCTCCAGCGCACTGTCTCCCGTAATACGGGATGGTACGGCTGGACGTTCCGCTAGCTAGGCCGTCGGCGCGACGGGCGCCCGGGGAGCGGGCACGTAGTCGACGAGCTCGAGGTAGGCCATCTGCGCGGCGTCCCCTGCGCGCGGGCCGATCTTGACGATACGGGTGTAGCCGCCGGGCCGGTCGGCGAAGCGCGGCGCGACGTCTGCGAAGAGCTTGTGCGCGACGGGCTTCGAGCGGAGGAATGAGACCGCCTGGCGCTGCGCGGACACGTCGCCGCGCTTGCCGAGCGTGATCATCTCCTCGACGATCGGCCGCACTTCCTTGGCCTTGGCCTCGGTCGTGCGGATACGGCCGTGCTCGATCACGCCGATCGCGAGGTTCGCGTACAGCGACTTGCGGTGGGCCGCGTCGCGCCCGAGCTTTCTGCCTGACTTGCGGTGGCGCAAAGCGCCCCCTAGTCCTCCCGCATGGTCAGACCGTGAGCCGCGAGGGTCTCGCGGACCTCTTCGATCGACTTCTTACCGAAGTTCGGGATCGCCGCGAGCTCGTTCTCGGTCTTCGAGACGAGGTCGCCGATCGTCTCGATCCCGACGCGCTTGAGGCAGTTGTAGCTGCGAACGCCGAGCTCGAGCTCCTCGATCGGGAAGTTCTCCATGCCGTGCGCCTGCGGCGCCTCCGCCTCGGCCTCTGCGGCCTCGCCGAAGCCCTCGATGCGCTCGAGGTCGGTGAAGATCGCGAGCTGGCGGATGAGGATCTCGGCGGCCTGGCCGATCGCGTCGCGCGGTGCGAGGGCGCCGTCGGTGGTGACGTCGAGCTTCAGCTTGTCGTAGTCCGTGCGCTGGCCGACACGGGCGGCCTCGATCTCGTAGGACACGCGCCGCACGGGCGAGAAGATCGAGTCGACCGGGACGACGCCGATCGTGTGCTCCGGCCCGCGGTTGAGCTCAGCCGGAACGTAGCCGCGACCGCGGCCGATCGTCAGCGTGATCTCGAGGCGGCCCTTGTCGGAGACGTTTGCGATCTCGAGCTCCGGGTTGAGGATCTCGAGGTCGGCGGGTGCCTCGATGTCGGCAGCCGTGACCTTGCCGGCGCCCTTCTTGTCGAGGCGCACCTCGATCTCGGGCGAGTCGCCGTGCAGTCGGCAGATCAGGCTCTTCAAGTTGAGGATGATGTCGGTGACGTCTTCGCGCACACCCTTCAACGTCGTGAACTCGTGCGCGACACCTTCGATCTTGACCGAGGTGACAGCAGCGCCCTCGAGCGAGGAGAGCAGCACGCGGCGCAGCGAGTTGCCGAACGTGTAGCCGAAGCCGCGGTCGAGCGGCTCGATGACGAAGACGCCGCGGTGCTCGTTGACCTCCTCGTGGGTGATCTTCGGCACCTGGAAATCCATGAGACTCGTTCTCGTTGCCAATTGAATCCTTTCTATTTCGAGTACAGCTCGACGATGAGCTGCTCTTGCACGGGAGCGTCGATGTCGGAGCGCTCCGGAAGCTTGAGGACCTTGCCCGTGAGGTTGTCGTGGTCGGCCTGGAGCCAGGGCGAGACCGAGGCCGTCAGGTCGGTGGCGTCGCGGACGACGGCTTCGACCGGGCTGCCCGCCCGAAGCGCGACGACGTCGTTCGGGCGCACCTGGAAGCTCGGGATGTTCACGCGGCGGCCGTTCACCTGGAAGTGCCCGTGGCGGATGATCTGCCGCGCCTGGGCGCGCGAGGCGGCGAAGCCGAGCCGGTAGACGACGTTGTCGAGGCGCGTCTCGAGCATGCGCAGGAGCTCCTCACCCGTGATGCCCGAGCGCTTGGCGGCCTTCTCGTAGTAGTTGCGGAACTGCTTCTCGAGAATGCCGTAGTAGCGGCGCGCCTTCTGCTTCTCGCGCAGCTGGAGCAGGTACTCCGACTGCTTGATGCGGCCGCGGCCGTGCTCGCCCGGCGGGTAGCTGCGCCGTTCGACGGCGCACTTCTCGGTGAGGCAGCGCTCGCCCTTCAGGAAGAGCTTCATGCCCTCGCGGCGGCAGAGCTTGCACTTGGGTCCGATGGAGCGAGCCACTAGACGCGCCTCCGCTTTTTCGGGCGGACGCCGTTGTGCGCCTGCGGCGAGACGTCGCGAACACCGAGCACCTCGAGGCCAGCGGCCTGCAGCGAGCGAATGGCCGTCTCGCGTCCCGAGCCGGGTCCCTTCACGAACACCTCGACCTTCTGGAGGCCGTGCTCCATCCCCTTGCGCGCGCAGGAGTCGGCCGTCACCTGCGCGGCGAACGGCGTCGACTTGCGCGAGCCCTTGAAGCCGGCCGAGCCGGCGCTCTCCCACGCGATCACGTTGCCCTCACGATCGGTGAGCGTGACGATCGTGTTGTTGAACGACGTCTTGATGTGCGCCTGGCCGATCGCGATGTTCTTCTTCGCGCGGCGGCGGGCCCGCCCTTTGGTGGCGGCTGGTTTACGCGGAGGGGCCATTAAGTCTTCGCTGTGGGCGGCTTCTTGCCGCGGCCGACGGTCTTCTTGGGGCCCTTGCGCGTGCGCGCGTTCGTCTTCGTGCGCTGGCCGTTGACGGGCAGGCCGCGCCGGTGGCGAACGCCGCGATAGGCGCCGATCTCCTGCAGGCGCTTGATCGACTGCGAGCGGTCGCGGCGAAGATCGCCCTCGACCTGGAGGTTCGAGTCGATGAAGTTCCTCAGCTTGGTGATTTCGGCGTCGGTGAGGTCGCGGACCTTCTCGTCGGCCGAGAGGCCGAGCTCGGCGCAGACGCGCCGGGCAGTCGAGGGGCCGATCCCGTAGATGTACGTGAGGCCGATCTCGAGCCGCTTCTCACGCGGAAGGTTGACGCCTGCGATTCGTGCCAAAAACTAGCCCTGCCTTTGCTTGTGCCGGGGGTTGGTGCAGATGACCAGGACGCGTCCGTGCCGCTTGATCACGCGGCAGCGGTCGCACATGGGCTTGACGGATGCTCTGACCTTCATAGGAGAGTGCGGCCACGCCGAAATTCGGCCCAGCCGCGAGGATTCATGGTATCAAAACCCCCGCCAGGGTCAGGATTCGCGGGCCCTCCTCGGTGACGGCCACGGTGTGCTCGAAGTGGGCGGAGAGCGCCCCGTCCTGGGTCGAGATCGACCAGCGATCGGCCGCCACGACCACCTCGGCGCTGCCGGCGTTGATCATCGGCTCGATCGCGAGCGTCATGCCCGAAGCGAGGACCGGCCCGCGGCCAGGAGGGCCGAAGTTGGGGATCTGGGGCTCCTCGTGCATGGAGCGGCCGATGCCGTGGCCGACGAGCGACCGGACGACGGAGAAGCCGGCCGCCTCGGTCGTCCGCTGGACGGCCGCCGAGATGTCCCCCACCCGGTTCCCCGGCCGGGCCTCCTCGATCCCTGCCTCGAGGGCGGCCTGGCAGGCGTCGAGGAGCCGTTGGGCCTCCGGCTCGATCTCCCCGACAGCGAACGTGTAGGCCGAGTCGGCCACGAAGCCCTCCAGGGTGACGCCCACGTCGATCGAGAGCAGGTCCCCCTCCTTGAGCGCGTACGGGCCCGGGATGCCGTGCACGACCATCGCGTTCGGGGACGTGCAGATCGAGGCGGGAAAGCCGTGGTAGCCCTTGAAGGTCGGTACGCCGCCCTGGGAGCGGATGTGCTCCTCGGCGGCCTCGTCGAGGTCCTTGGTGGTGACTCCCGGCCGAAGGGCGTCGCCGATGACGCCGAGGGTGTCGGCGACGACGCGTCCCGCGCGTGCCATCGCGTCGATCTCTTGCTGCGACTTGCGGATGATCATCGCCTAACGCGCAGCGGCCGCCTGCAGAACGCTCTGCACTTCGGCGAAGACCTCGTCGATCGAGCGCTCGGCGTGGATTCCGACGAGGATCCCGCGCGCGCGGTAGTACTCGACGAGCGCGTCCGGGACGCGCATCGTCTCCATGCGGCGGTGAATCACCTCGGGGGTATCGTCTTCGCGACGCTGCTCGAGCGCGCGCTTGAGCAAACGCTGCTCTGCGAGCTCCTCCGAAAGGTGGAAGTCGAGGATGACGGAAAGCTCGCGGTCGCTCTCGGCGAGGATGGCGTCGAGCGCCTCCGCCTGCGGCAGCGTGCGCGGGAACCCGTCGAGGACGAACCCCTCAGCCGTGTCTGCCTGCGAAAGCCGGTCGCGCACGACATCGATCGTCAGGTCGTCGGGAACGAGCTCACCCCGTTCGAGATAGGGATGTACTCGGTCTCCGAGGGCGGTTCGCGCGGCGATCGCGGCGCGGTACATGTCGCCGGTGTTGATGTGCGGGACGCCGAGCTCGGCGGAGATGCGTTGCCCTTGCGTTCCCTTGCCCGCGCCCGGCGGGCCCAGGATGACGATGTCGAGCGGCATGTCGCCCCCTATTTCAGGAAGCCCTCGTAGTGGCGCATCATCATCTGCGACTCCATCTGTCGCATGGTGTCGAGCGCCACGCCGACGACGATGAGGATCGAGGTGCCTCCGAGCGCGGTTGACGTCGCCTGCGAGAAGCCGCCGTAGCGGATGAAGAGCGCCGGCAGCGTCGCGACGAGCGCCAGGTAGAGAGAGCCCGGCAGCGTCAGGCGCGTGAGCACACGGTCGAGGTACTGCGCGGTCGGCGGACCCGGTCTGATGCCTGGGACGTAACCGCCGTGCTTACGCAGGTTGTCCGCCTGGTCGACCGGGTTGAACTGCACGGCCGTGTAGAAGTAGGTGAAGATCACGATCAAGAAGCCCTGCATGAGCAGGTACACCGGGCTCGTCGGCAGGAAGTGCTCGTTGATGAACGACTGGGTCTGCGGGAAGAACTGCGCCACCGTTGGCGGGAACGCCATGATCGCCGCGGCGAAGATGATCGGGATGACGCCGGCCATGTTCACGCGCAGGGGCATGTAGGTCGAGCCGCCCGTCGTCATCCGGCGCCCGACCATCCGCTTCGCGTACTGGATCGGGATGCGTCGCTGGCCTTCCTGGACGAAGACGACGGCCACGATGATCGCGAGCGCGATCAACGGGAACATGAGCTTCTCGTACGGCCCGCCCGCGTTCCAGGCGCGGATGCCGCCGGGTAGACCCACGAGGATCGACGCGAAGATGAGAAGCGAGATGCCGTTGCCGACGCCGCGCTTGGTGATCAGCTCGCCCATCCACATGAGAAGCGTCGTCGCTGCGGTCAGTGAGATGACGATGAGGATGAGCTTGCCTGCGTTCAGCTCGAGCGCGCCCTGGCGGTTGAAGAGGTACGAGTAACCCAGGGCCTGGAGGGCGGCGAGCACGACGGTCAGGTAGCGCGTGTACTGGTTGATCTTGGCGTAGCCGGCCTCGCCCTCCTTCTGCAGCTGCTCGAGCCGTGGGATCACCACGGTCATCAGCTGGATGATGATCGAGGCGGTGACGTACGGCATGATCCCGAGCGCGAAGATCGCGAACTGGGAAAGCGCGCCGCCCGAGAAGATGTTCAGCAGGCCAAGGATCGTTCCGCCTTGGCCGTCGAAGTAGCTCTCGATGGCGTCCGGGTCGACTCCCGGCGTCGGGATCCAGCTCCCCAGCCGGTAGAAGGCGAGGATCATCGCGGTGAAGAGGACGCGGTGGCGGAGCTCCGGAACGCGCCACGCGTTGGTGAGCCAGGAGAGCACTACTCGGTCGCTTCCTCGGCGCGAGCCTCAGGCTCGCTTTCCTGCGCCTCGTCGGCGGGAGGGGCCTGCCCCTCCTCTGCTTCCTCAGTTGCCTCTGCTTCCGGCTCCGGCTCTTCAGCCTTCGGCTTGGCCTTGCGGACCTTCTTCTTCTTCGCGACGGGCTCGCGGAGCGGCGTGACCTCGCCGCCGGCCTTTTCGATCTTCTCGCGCGCGGTCGCGGAGAAGGCGTGCGCCGTCACCCGCAGCTTCTTCTTGAGGTCGCCGGCGCCGAGGATCTTGACGTCGGTCTTTGTGTTCTTGATCAGGCCCTTGTCGACGAGCGCCTCGAGGTTGACCTCCTCGCCGTCCGAGAAGACGCGGTCGAGATCGCGCAGGTTGACCGGCACGGTCGAAGTACGGTGAGGACCAATCGGCATCGCGTCCTTCGAAGTGGGACCGCGCTGCTTGCCGAGCCGCATGTAGATCGGCATCTGGCCGCCCTCGAAGCCTGGGCGCATCTTCTTCGAGCCCGCGCGGGACTTCTGGCCCTTGATGCCGCGGCCGGAGTAGCGGCCCTTGCCCGAGCCCAGGCCGCGGCCGACGCGCTTGCGCGCCTGGCGCTTCTGGGCAGGCTTGAGCGTGGAGAGGGAAAGGTCGTCGGGCACGGCTATTGCTCCTCGATGCGGACGAGGTGACGGACCCGCCTGAGCATACCCTCCGTTTCCGGAGAGTCCTCGCGCTCGACGCTGCGGCCGATCTTGCCCAGGCCGAGGGCACGCAGAGTGCCGCGGTGCCGGGCCGTCTGGCCGATCGCGCTACGCGTTTGTGTGATCTTCAGCTTCGCCACGTTGTTCGCCTTCGTTCACGGGCGGCGCCTGCTCGGCGGCCACCGGCTCCTTCTGTTTGCGCGGGAAGAGCACTTCCTGAACGGTCTTGCCGCGCATCTGGGCGACCTCTTCGGGACGCCGCAGGTCGCGGAGGCCGTTGACCGTCGCCTTGAGCAGGTTCACGGGGTTCGGGTTCCCGAGGCTCTTGGCGAGGATGTCGCGAATGCCTGCCAGCTCGAGCACGGCGCGCACGCCGCCTCCGGCGATGACGCCCGTGCCCTCGCTCGCGGGGCGCAAGAGAACGCGCGCGGCGTCGGCCCTCCCGGTCACCGTGTGCGTGATGGTCGTGCCCTTCTTGGGGACCTGGAAGAGGTTCTTCTTGGCGTCGTCCACGGCCTTGGAGATGGCGAGCGGAACCTCGCGCGCCTTGCCGTAGCCCACGCCGACGCGATCGACCTCGTCGCCGATGACGACGAGCGCGGTGAACGAGAAGCGCCGTCCGCCCTTCACCACCTTGGCGACGCGGTTGATCTCGACCACGCGCTCCTTGAGCTCGCGCGACTCCATCTCCAGATTGCGCTCGACTTGCCGTTCGACGCTGCTCAAATCTTGAGACCTCCTTCGCGCGCGCCGTCGGCGAGCGCCTTGACACGTCCGTGGAACAGGTAGCCGGCGCGGTCGAAGACGGCCGACTCGATGCCTGCCTTCTTCGCGGCCGCAGCGAGGGCCTTGCCGACCTCTGCCGCCTGCTCGGTCTTCGTTCCCTTGAAGGACTTCGGCACGGCCATCCAGCTCGCGGATGCGAGCGTGCGACTGGCCGCGTCGTCGACGAGCTGCGCCGAGATGCCCCGGTTGGAGCGGAAGACGACGAGGCGCGGCCGCTCGGCGGTGCCGAACACCTTGCGGCGAACGCGCTTGTGCCGCCGCTGCCGTGCCTGTCTGACAGTAAGGGTTGCCATCAGGCGCGCTTCCCGACCTTGCGGCGCACGTACTCGCCCGCGTAGCGAATGCCCTTGCCCTTGTACGGCTCGGGCGGGCGCACGGAGCGAACCTCGGCGGCGATCTGCCCGACCTTCTGCTTGTCGATCCCCTTGATGACGACCTGGTTGGGCGCCGGGACTTCGAACGTGATCCCCTGCGGCGCCTTCTTGACGACCGGGTGGGAGAAGCCCACGTTGAGCTCGAGGTCGGTACCGCGCAACGCGGCGCGGTACCCCACGCCCTGGATCTCGAGGGTCTTCTCGAAGCCCTTCGTGACACCCTCGACCATGTTGGCCACGAGCGTCCGCGTGAGGCCGTGCAGCGCACGATCGTCGCCGCGCTCGGTGGGGCGCGCGACGAGCAGCTGCTCGTCCTTCTGCTCGATCGTCATCCGCTGTGGGACGGTCTGCGAGAGCTCGCCGAGCGGGCCGTTGACCATGACGCGGCCAGGCGAGATCGACACCGACACGCCGGCGGGGACCTGGATTGGGCTTTTTCCGATTCGGCTCATTTCCTTGTCACCAAATGAAGCAGACGACCTCGCCACCGACTCCGAGCTCCTGCGCGCGCCGGCTCGTGACGAGACCGGTCGACGTTGACATGATGGCCACGCCCATCCCGCCAAGCACCCGCGGCAGGCGATCCTTCTTCGCATACACGCGGCGTCCGGGCTTGGACACGCGGCGCAGGTCCGTGATTATGCGCTCGCGATTGCGCCCGAACTTGAGCTCCACGACGAGGCTATCGAACGACTCGCCTTTCTCGACGCGGAAGTCCTTGATGTAGCCCTCCTCCTTGAGGAGGCGTGCGATCTCCTCCTTCATGCGGGACGACGGCATCTCCGCCGTTTCGTGGAGGGCCTTGTTGGCGTTCTTGATGCGGGCGAGCATGTCTCCGACTGGATCCGTCAGCACGTTCTCTCTCCTACCAGCTTGATTTGGTCATCCCGGGGATGACACCTTCGTGGGCGAGGTCGCGGAGGCAGATCCGGCAGAGGCCGAACTTCTTGTACACCGAGCGCGGCCGCCCGCACCGGTTGCAGCGCGTATAGCGCCGCGACTCGTACTTCTGCGGCCGGGACGCCTTCGCGATCAGACTCTTCTTCGCCAAGCTTGTCTGCCTCCTACCTTGAGTTGTCCTGGGACTGGAATGGAAGGCCGAGTTCGCGCAGAAGCGCCAGCGCCTCCTCGTCCGACTTCGCGGTGGTCGTGATCGTGACGTCGAGCCCCCGGACGCTGTCGACGTCGTCGTAGTTGATCTCCGGGAAGATGATCTGCTCGCGGACGCCGAGCGAGTAGTTCCCCCGGCCGTCGAACGCAGTCGGCGGGAGCCCGCGGAAGTCGCGGATGCGCGGCAGCGCAATCGACACGAGCCGGTCGAGGAACTCCCACATGCGTGCGCCGCGAAGCGTGACCTTCGCGCCGATGGGCATGCCCGCGCGGATCTTGAAGCCGGCGATCGACTTCTTCGCGCGCGTGATGCGCGCGCGCTGGCCCGAGATGAGCGTCAGCTCGTCGAGCGCGCCGTCGAGCGCCTTGGCGTTCAACTTGGCCTCGCCGACGCCCATGTTGAGCGTGATCTTCTCGATGCGCGGGACCTGCATCACGGTCGTGTAGCCGAAGCTCTCCTTCAGTGTCGAGCGCACCTCCGAATCGAAGCGGCTCTTGAGGCGCGGCGAGTAGCCGTCGCCCGGCGCAGCGCTCTTCGCCCGCTTGGGCCCCGCCTCCGGCGCGGCCTTCGTGCGCGTTCTCTTTGTCTTCGTTTCCGCCATTACCTGTCGAGCACCTCTCCACAGTCGGCGCGCTTGCAGACGCGCACCTTGACGCGGCGGCCCTTCGACTCACGGAAGTCGTGGCCGACTCGGGTCGCGCGATTGCAGGTCGGGCAGACGACCATGACGCTCTCCACCGGCAGCGGCGCGGTCAGGTCGATCACGCCACCCGGCTGGATCTGCGTCTGGCCCATCCGGCTCGAGTCCTTCAGCGGGCGCGGCTTCCGGTGCCGCTTGACGAGGTTCAGGTTCTCCACCATCACGCGCCGCCGTTTGGGATCGGCCTCGATGACGCGGCCCTGCTTGCCCCGGTCCTTGCCGGACAGGATCTGGACGAGGTCGCCCTTCTTGATTTTCATTGCGTTTGCCACTTACAACACCTCCGGCGCGAGCGAGACGATCTTCATGAAGTTCCGCTCGCGTAGCTCACGTGCGACGGGGCCGAAGATGCGCGTGCCCCGCGGGTTGTTCTGCGCGTCGATGATGACCGCCGCGTTCTCGTCGAACGCGATCGTCGTCCCGTCGTTTCGCCCGAAGGGCTTCTTCGTGCGGACGACGACGGCCTTCACGACCTCGCCCTTCTTGATCGTGCCTTGCGGCGTCGCCGTCTTCACCGTCCCGACGATGACGTCGCCGACACGAGCGTAGCGGCGGTTGGATCCGCCGACAACGCGGATGCAGAGGAGCTCGCGCGCGCCGGTGTTGTCGGCGACACGTACGCGTGACTCCTGCTGGATCACAGGCCCTCCTCCGAGCAACTCGTGCTTCCCGCCCGCGAGAAGCGAGCATCGCAAGGACGCAGGGAGGGTTCGTAGCCGGAGGCTACGGGCCCGACCGAGGACGCCGCGAGGCGACGCTTCGCAGCGCCGCGGGGAGTGCGAGGTGTGAGAAGGGGGGCCGTCACTAGCCCTTACTTCGCCTCCTCGAGCACTTCGACGAGGCGCCAGCTCTTCGTCTTCGAGAACGGCCTGCTCTCGACGATGCGGACGAGGTCGCCGGCCTTGGCGACATTGCGCTCGTCGTGAGCGTGGAACTTCGTCGAGCGGCGGACGATCTTCTTGTAGACGGGGTGCGGCTTCACGGTCTCGACGCGGACGACGATGGTCTTGTCCATCACGCTCGAGACGACGATCCCGCGACGCTCCTTGCGCTGGCCGCGCGCGTGCTCGGGCTTCGGAAGACGCACGATCGCCTTGCGCCCGGTGGTGACCGGGCGCTTCGGCTTGGTCCGCTGGCGACGCTCCGCGCGGGGCAGCCGCTTGCGCTTCTTCTTCTCGGGAGCAGCGGCGACCTCGGGAGCGGGTTCCTCCGCGGCAGGCGCGGCCTCCTCGTCGATGACGGAACCGGCACGCCCGCTCTCATCGTCTGCAGGCGCCTCCTCGGCCGGCGCCTCTTCGGCGACCGGCGCTTCTTCAACGACGGGCGCTTCCTCGGCGACGGGCGCCTCTTGGGGCGCGGGCGCTTCCTCGGGCTCGACGACGGCGCCGACTCTCTCGGTCTCGCCCTCGCTCACCTCGACGACCTCGACCACGTCATCCGCGGGCGCCTCGTCGACGACCTCGGCCTTCTTCCGCGGAGCGCGCTTCTTCGGCTTTTCCTCGGCCGGAGCCTCGGCGGGGGTCTCCTCGGCCACGACTTCCTCGGTCGCCTCGGCCTCGGGCTGAGTCTCTTCGTCTTTCTTCTTCCTCGGCATCTAGCGTCTCTCCAGCGTGTTGGCGCGCTCGGTCTGGATGGTCAGGATGCGCGCGATCTCGCGCTTGGCGAGCTGGAGGCGCGCGGTGTTCTCGAGCGCGCCGGTCGCGTCCTGAAAGCGCAGGTTGAACAGGTTCTCGCGGCTCTCCGCGAGTCTCTTGTCGAGCTCTTCGTTCGAAAGCTCGCGTAGCTCTCTAGCCCTCAAACAGATCAGCCTCTCTCTTCACGAATCTCGTCTTGATGGGGAGCTTCATGCCGGCCAGGCGCAACGCATCCTTCGCGAGGTCCTCGGGAACACCGGCGAGCTCGAACATGACGCGGCCCGGCTTGACGACCGCGACCCAGTGCTCGGGCGCGCCCTTGCCGGAGCCCATGCGCGTCTCGGCCGGCTTTTGCGTCACCGGCTTGTCCGGGAAGACGTTGATCCAGACCTTGCCGCCGCGCTTGATCTTGCGGGTGAGCGCAATTCGCGCAGCCTCGATCTGGCGGTTCGTCACCCAGCCGGGCTCGAGCGCCTTCAGGCCGTAGTCGCCGAAGTGCACCTGCTGCTGGCCTTTGGCGGCGCCGCGCATGCGACCGCGCTGCTGCTTGCGGAACTTCGTCTTCTTCGGAAGCAGCATTACGCCTTGTCGTCCTTCTTCGGCTTGGCCTTCGCTTTCGGCTTCGGCTTCGCGCGCGGTGCTCTTGGCGCGCTTCTTCTCCGCGGCCGGCTCACCGGCCTGCTCGAGCTTGGTCGGGTCTTCGTGCATCTGCTTCTGGGTCGTCGTGTCGGGTGCGTCCTCAACCGGCGCCGGCACGCCCTGAACCTCGGGCTCGATCGGCGGCTGCGCGCGTCCCTCGGCCGACACGCCGCCCTCGTCCGTGCGCGGGCTCTCGACGGAGCGCGTGCGACCGCGCGGCTCGCTCGCCTTGCGCTTGCCGCCTGAGCCGCGCCGGCCCGCACGCACGGGGCCGAGCCCCTCGCGGTCGGGTGCACCGCGGCGTCCGCCTTTGTCCTGGCCGAGCCCGACGTCACGGCTTCTGCTGCCGAGCCGGCGAGCCTGGTCCTGCTCGCCCAGGCGGCCCGCAGCGCCCCGGTCGATGCTGCTCTCGAAGCCGGCGGGCATGATCTCGCCCTTGTTGATCCAGACCTTGACGCCGATGCGCCCGAACGTCGTCTTCGCCTCGGCGAAGCCGTAGTCGATGTCGGCGCGCAGCGTGTGCAGCGGCACGCGGCCTTCCGAATACGTCTCCGAGCGGGACATCTCGGCGCCTCCGAGCCGGCCGCCGCAGGTGATCTTCACGCCTTCCGCGCCGGAGCGGATCGCCGACGCCAGCGAGCGCTTCATCGCCCGGCGGAAGCTGACACGGTTCACGAGCTGCTCGGCGATCGACTGCGCGACGAGCTTCGCGTCGAGCTCCGGACGCTTGATCTCGTTGATGTTGATGTGGACGTTCTTGTGCGTGAGCGCGTGGATCTCTCGCCGCAGCGCATCCACCTCGGCGCCGGACTTCCCGATCACGATTCCCGGCCGTGCCGTGTAGATGTCGATGGTGATGCGCTGCTTGTCCTTCTTGATGAGGATGTCGGACAGGCCAGCGTGACCGAGCTTTCCGTAGATGTGCTCGCGGATCTTGACGTCTTCGATGAGGTAGGCCGGGAACTCCTTCGTGCCCGTGTACCAGTTCGATTTCCAGTCGTGGATGACGCCGATGCGCAATCCGCCGGGGTGAACTTTTTGTCCCACTAAGACTCCTTCTTCTTCCGGGTCGTCTTGGGCTTGGCCTTCGCGGTTTCGGTCTTCTTCGCGCGCGCCTTCGGCTTGGGCTTCTCCTCCGTCGCCTTGGGCTTCGAGGTGCGCTTCGGCGCTGCGCGCTTCGGCTTGGTCTCTTCCTTCGCGGGCGGGGCCTGCCCCGCCCCTACCTCTTCAGAGGTCTCCGCCGTCTTGCGCGGGGCGGCGCGGCGGGGCTTGGGTGTTTCCTCCTCGACCGCCGGCGGCGGGGGTGTGACGACGGGCGCGCGGGCCTCGACGCCTTCCGGAGCGGCGAGCGTGATGGCGATGTGGCACGTGCGCTTCTTGATCCGCGCCACGCGGCCGCGCGCACGGGCGCGCCAGCGCTTGATCGTCGGGCCCGAGCCGACGGTGGCAATGGAGACGTAGAGCTCGTCACCGACGAGCCCGTGGTTCGCCTCCGCGTTCGCAACGGCGGACGCGAGCACGCGCTCGACGTCTCGCGCGGCGTCGCGCGTCATGAAGGCGAGGATCGTGCGCGCCTCGGGCACGGGGCGCCCGCGGATCTGCTCCGCCACAAGCTGCGCCTTGCGCGGCGCGGTGCGCACGTACTTCGCCTCGGCGCGGACGGTGGGTCTTTCGGCGACAGCCATCAGATTCTCTTCTTCACCTCGACCTTGCGGTCGCCCGAGTGGGCGCGAAAGATGCGGGTGGGCGCGAACTCGCCGAGCTTGTGCCCGACCATCGACTCCGTCACGAACACGGGCACGTGCTTGCGGCCGTCGTGCACGGCGATCGTGTGCCCGACCATTTCGGGGAAGATCGTCGACGTACGCGACCACGTCCGGATGGGCCGCTTGTTGCCCGACTCGTTCATCTGCTGAATGCGGTTCAGGAGCCGCTCCTCCACGAAGGGCCCCTTCTTGCTGGATCTACTCACTGCCGTCTCCCTTTGCCGCGGCGGCGGCCGCGGACGATGAGCTTGTTCGATTCCTTGTGCTTGGCGCGCGTGCGCTTGCCGAGCGTCGGCACGCCCCAGGGCGTGACCGGATGGCGACCGCCCTTCGACTTGCCCTCGCCGCCACCGTGCGGGTGGTCGACGGGGTTCATGGCGGAGCCGCGAACGGTCGGGCGCTTGCCGAGCCAGCGGCTGCGACCGGCCTTGCCGCTCCTGATGTTCTCGTGGTCGAGGTTGCCGACCTGGCCGACGGTGGCGCGGCAGGTCATCGGCACGCGCCGAAGCTCGCCGGACGGAAGGCGCAGGACCGCATGGCCCTCGTCCTTCGCGACGAGCTGGATCCCGGAGCCGGCGCTCCGCGCCATCTGCCCACCCTTGCCGGGCTTGAGCTCGACGTTGTGGACGAGCGTCCCGGTCGGGATGTTCTGGAGCGGCAGCGCGTTGCCGGGGCGGATGTCGGCGTTCGGACCGGACTCGAGGGTCGTGCCGACGCGCACGCCTGCAGGCGCGAGGATGTAGGCCTTCGCGCCGTCGGCGTAGTGCAAAAGCGCAATGCGCGCCGAGCGATTCGGGTCGTACTCGATCGAGGCGACCTTGGCCGGCACGCCGTCCTTCGTGCGCTTGAAGTCGATCACGCGGTAGCGGCGCTTGTGCCCGCCGCCCTGGTGGCGCGTCGTGATGCGGCCACTCGCGTTGCGTCCGCCCTTTCTCTTGACGGGCTCGACGAGGCTCTTCTCCGGCTCGCTGCGCGTGATCTCCTCGAAGCCCGGGACCGTGCGGAAGCGGCGGCCCGGTGTCGTCGGCTTGAGCTTCTTCAGGGGCATTAGACCGGTGCCCCCTCGAAGATCTCGATCCGCTCGCCCTCGCGCAGCTCGACGATCGCCTTCTTCCAGCCCTTCTTCGTGCCGGACTGGAGGCCGCGACGCTTCGGCTTCGGGTTGACCTTGAGCACGTTCACGCTCTTCACGTGCACGTCGAAGAGCTGCTCGACCGCCTGGCGGATCTGCGTCTTGTGCGCCTTGGAGTGGACGCGGAAGGAGTACTTGTTGCCCTCGATGAGGCTGTAGCTCTTCTCCGACACGACCGGAGCGATGAGGACGTCGCGGGGATCGAGATTCATCGAACTATCTCCTCCACGCGCTCGAGCGCGGCCTGGCTCGCGATGACGGCCTGCGCCCAGATGAGCGCGCCCACCTCGACCTGAGCGGGCTCGAGCACCATGGCGCGGTCGAGATTGCGGAACGACTTCACGAACGCCTCCTCATCGGCCTGCGCAAGAACGAGGAACGGCCCTTCCTTCCCCCAAGCGGCGAGGAACGCGGCGGCCGCCTTGGTCGAAGGCTCCGAGAAGCCGGACACGTCGACGACGCCGAGCGTCCCGCCTTGTGCGTGACGTGAGAGCGCGGCGCGCAGCGAGGCCTTCCGCGTCTTGCGGTTCACCTTGAGGTCGTAGCTCCGCGGCTTCGGCGCGAAGGCGACGCCGCCGCCCGTCCACTGCGGTGCGCGGGTCGTCCCCGCGCGTGCGCGGCCCGTGCCCTTCTGGCGCCACGGCTTGACCCCGCCTCCGCTAACTCCCGCGCGCGTCTTGGCGGCCTGCGTACCGGAGCGTGCCTCGGCCGCTTCGGCCCGCACCGTCTCGTGGAGAAGGTGCGGCTTGACCTCGGCATCGAAGACGTCGGCCTTCAGCGTTACGTCCTTCGAGCGCTTGCCCTTCGCGTCGAGGAGCGGTGCTTTCGGAGCAGCCATGCTTACCTCTTCTTGTCCTCGCGGACGACGACGAGCGAGTTCTTGTGACCGGGAATCGCTCCCTTGACGAGCAGGATGTTCTGCTCCGGATCGCGATCGACGACCGTGAGGCCGACCTGCGTGACGCGCTTGGCGCCCATGTGGCCGGCCATTTTCATCCCCTTGAACACACGCGAGGGCGTGGCAGAAGCGCCGATCGAGCCGGGCTTGCGGATGTTGTGCGAGCCGTGCGTCACCGGGCCGCGATGGAACCGGTGGCGCTTGATCGTGCCCTGGAAGCCCTTGCCGATCGAGACCCCCGAGACCTTCACCGGGTCGCCGGGCTCGAAGGCCTCGACGGTGACCGTGTCGCCGGGAGCAAGCTCGTGCGGCCCACGGATCTCGACGAGCTTCCGCAGCGGCCCGACGCCGTTCTTCTTGAGGTGGCCGAGTGCGCCTTTCGTGAGCTTGCGCACGGGAACCTCCTCGAAGCCGAGCTGGACCGCGTCGTAGCCGTCCGAGTCGGACGTGCGCACGCTGACGACCGGGCAGGGGCCCGCCTGGATGACGGTCACGGGCGTGAGGCGACCGGTCTCCTCGTCGAAGACCTGTGTCATCCCCACCTTTCTCCCGACGATGCCCTTCATCAGAGTTTGATCTCGATGTCCACGCCGGCAGGGAGATCCAGCCGCATCAAGGAGTCGACCGTCTTCGGCGTCGGCGAGTGGATGTCGATCAGGCGCTTGTGCGTGCGCACCTCGAAGTGCTCACGGGAGTCCTTGTCCTTGAACGGACTGCGGATCACCGTGTAGCGGTTGTTCTCGGTGGGCAGCGGCACCGGACCGGTCACCGTCGCGCCGGTTCGCTCGGCCGTGTCGACGATCTGCGACGCCGATCGGTCGAGCTGCTGATGGTCGTACCCCTTGAGGCGGATGCGGATCTTCTGCTGTGGCATGCGCTACTTGTTGATCTCCGTCACGACGCCGGCACCCACGGTGCGGCCGCCCTCGCGGACGGCGAAGCGCAGGCCCTGGTCCATGGCGATCGGCTGGATGAGCTCGATCTCCATGTTCGTGTTGTCGCCCGGCATGACCATCTCCTGGCCCTCCGGGAGCTTGATCGAGCCGGTCACGTCCGTCGTGCGGAAGTAGAACTGCGGCCGGTAGCCGTTGAAGAACGGCGTGTGGCGGCCACCCTCTTCCTTCGAGAGGACGTAGACCTCGGCCTTGAAGTGCGTGTGCGGCGTGATCGAGCCGGGCTTGGCGAGCACCTGTCCGCGCTCGACCTCCTCACGCTTGACGCCGCGCAGGAGGCAGCCGACGTTGTCGCCGGCCTGGCCCTGGTCGAGCAGTCTTCTGGAACATCTCGACGCCGGTGACGACCGTCTTCGTCGTCTCCGGGTGGATGCCGACGATCTCGATCTCCTCGCTGACCTTGACGATGCCCTGCTCGACGCGGCCGGTGACGACCGTGCCGCGGCCGGTGATGGTGAACACGTCCTCGATCGGCATGAGGAAGGGCTTGTCGATCTCGCGCTGGGGCTCGGGGATGTACTCATCCACCGCGGCCATGAGCTCGAGGATCTTCTGCTTGGCCTCCTCGTCGCCCTCGAGCGCCTTCAGCGCGGAGCCCGCGATGACGGGAATGTCGTCGCCGGGGAACTCGTACTTCGTGAGCAGCTCGCGGACCTCCATCTCGACGAGCTCGAGCAGCTCGGGGTCGTCGACCATGTCGGCCTTGTTGAGGAAGACGACGATGTACGGCACCTCGACCTGGCGGGCGAGCAGGATGTGCTCACGCGTCTGCGGCATGGGGCCGTCGGCAGCCGAGACCACGAGGATCGCGCCGTCCATCTGGGCGGCGCCCGTGATCATGTTCTTGATGTAGTCGGCGTGCCCGGGGCAGTCGACGTGCGCGTAGTGACGGTTCTCCGTCTCGTACTCGACGTGCGACGTGTTGATCGTGATGCCCCGCGCCTTCTCCTCCGGCGCGTTGTCGATGGACTCGAACGACCGGGAGGTCGTGTTCGTGCCCTTCTCCGACAGCACCTGTGTGATGGCAGCCGTCAACGTCGTCTTGCCATGGTCGATGTGACCGATGGTTCCGACGTTGAGGTGCGGCTTCGTACGCTCGAACTTCTGCTTTGCCATTGCTCCTCCGGTTTCTCTACGTTCCTTGGGCGGCCGAGACGATCTCGCCCGCGATCGACTGCGGCGCCTCTTCGTAGCGGTCGAACTGCATCGTGAAAGTCGCGCGTCCCTGCGTCATCGAGCGCAGGTCCGTCGCGTATCCGAACATCGTCGCAAGCGGCACTCGGGCGCGCACCGCCTGCGCGTTGCCGCGGGGCTCGAGCCCTTCGACCCGGCCGCGGCGAGAATTGAGATCGCCCATGACGTCGCCGAGGTACTCCTCGGGCGTCACGACCTCGACGGCCATGACCGGCTCGAGCAGCTTCGGCTTCGCACGTTGCATTGCGTTCTTGAAGGCCATCGACCCTGCGACCTTGAAGGCCATCTCGCTCGAGTCGACGTCGTGGTACGAGCCGTCGACGAGCTCGACGCGAATGTCGACGACCGGGTAACCCGCCAGCACGCCCGCCTCCATCGCCTCCTGGATGCCGAGGTCGACCGCCGGGATGTACTCGCGCGGGATCTTGCCGCCGACGATCTTGTCGATGAACTCGTAGCCCTCTCCGGACTCCGCCGGCTCCATGTTGATGACGGCGTGGCCGTACTGGCCGCGGCCGCCGGTCTGGCGGACGAAGCGGGCTTCGATCTTGTCGACCCGCCGGTCGACCGTCTCGCGGTAGGCCACCTGCGGCCGGCCCACGTTGGCGTCGACGTTGAACTCGCGCCGAAGCCGGTCGACGAGGACCTCGAGCTGAAGCTCGCCCATCCCGGAGATGAGCGTCTGGCCCGTCTCGTCGTCCGTGCGCACGCGGAACGTCGGGTCCTCCTCGGAGAGGCGCGTGAGGCCCTGCGAAAGCTTGTCCTGGTCGGCCTTGGTCTTCGGCTCGATTGCGACCGCGATGACCGGGTCGGGGAACTCGATCGCCTCGAGGCGGATCGGCGCGCTCTCGATCGCGAGCGTGTCGCCGGTCGTCGTCGCCTTGAGGCCGACGGCGGCCACGATCTCGCCGGCGCCGATCGCATCGCGCTCCTCGCGGTGGTTCGCGTGCATCTGGAGGAGACGCCCAATGCGCTCCGTCTTGCCCGTCGTCACGTTGAGGACGCGGTCGCCGGCGCCGACCTTGCCCGAGTAGACCCGGAAGTAAGTCAGCTTGCCGACGTACGGGTCGCTCATGACCTTGAAGGCGAGCGCCGAGAAGGGCTCGTCCTCGGACGGGCGGCGCGACAGCTCCTTGCCGGTGCGTGGATCCACCCCGTGCACGGGCGGGACGTCGAGCGGGCTCGGGAGGAAGTCGACAACGGCGTCGAGCAGCGGCTGCACGCCCTTGTTCTTGAAGGCGGAGCCGCACAGGACCGGCGTAACGGCGATCGCGAGCGTCGCCTTGCGCAGAGCGCGGCGGATCATCTCGGGTGTCACCGAGGCCTCGTCCATGAGGTAGGTCTCGAGGAGCTCCTCGTCATGCTCGGCAACGGCGTCGATCAGCTGGTGGTGGTACTCCTCGACCTGCTCGCGAAGCTCCTCGGGGATCTCGATCGTCTGCGTTTTCGTCCCGAGGTCGTCCTCCCAGACGACGCCCTGCATCTCGACGACGTCGACGACGCCCCGGAAGTGCTCCTCCTGGCCGATCGGCAGCTGGACCGGCACGGGCCGGGCCCCCAGGCGGTCGATCATGGACTGCACCGCGCCGAAGAAGTCGGCACCGACGCGATCCATCTTGTTGATGAAGGCCATGCGGGGGACCCCGTAGCGGTCGGCCTGGCGCCAGACCGTCTCCGACTGGGGCTCCACCCCTGCGACCGAGTCGAAAACGGCGATCGCGCCGTCGAGGACGCGAAGGCTGCGCTCAACCTCGACCGTAAAGTCCACGTGCCCGGGCGTATCGATAATGTTGATACGAAAATCGCGCCAGAAGGCCGTCGTAGCCGCGGACGTGATCGTGATGCCGCGCTCCTGCTCCTGCGCCATCCAGTCCATCACTGCCGCGCCTTCGTGGACCTCGCCCATTTTGTGGGTGCGACCCGTGTAGTAAAGGATCCGCTCGGTCGTCGTCGTCTTGCCGGCATCGATGTGGGCCATGATCCCGATGTTGCGAACCCGGTCGAGCGCGACCTTCTTTCCCATCACGGCTGCGGTTTTCTCGGCCACCCGACTCACCAGCGATAGTGGGCGAAGGCCTTGTTGGCCTGCGCCATCCGGTAGAGGTCGTCCTTGCGCTTGAACGCGCCGCCCTGCTGGTTGAGCGCGTCCATGATCTCGTTGGCGAGCTTCTCGTCCATGTGCTTCTCGCGCCGGTCGCGCGCGTACGAGACGAGCCAGCGCACGGCCAGGGTGCGGGCGCGCCGCTGCGGCACCTCGACGGGCACCTGGTAGTTGGCACCGCCGACGCGCCGGGAGCGAACCTCGAGCACCGGCGTGACCGTCTTCACGGCCTGCTCGAGCACCTCGACGGGCGGCTTCCCGGTCTTCTCGCCGATCCGGTCCAGGGCGGAGTAGACGATCTGCTCGGCAGTCGCCTTCTTGCCGCGGTTCATGACCTTGTTGATCATCTGGGAGACGAGCTTCGAGTTGTAGACGGGGTCCGGCGGGAGCTCGCGGACTGGAATCTCGGCGCGACGAGGCATCGGTTACCCGCCCTTCTTGGCGCCGTACTTGGAGCGTCCCTGCCGCCGGTCGGTGACCCCGGCCGAGTCGAGCGCGGCCCGGATGACCTTGTAGCGGAAGCCCGGCAAATCCTTGACGCGCCCGCCGCGGATCAAGACCACCGAGTGCTCCTGGAGGTTGTGACCCTCGCCGGGGATGTAGGCGCCGACCTCCATGCCGTTGGTCAGGCGAACGCGGGCCACCTTGCGGAGGGCCGAGTTCGGCTTCTTCGGCGTCACCGTCATCACGCGCGTGCAGACGCCCCGCTTTTGAGGGGCGCCGCGCAGGGCAGGAGTCTTCGTCTTCGTCGTCGGGGGACGACGGCCCTTGCGGATGAGCTGATTCACGGTCGGCACGACGGATCTTCTCTCTGGTAGGGAATCGGGCGCTAGACGCAACAAAAGGCCGGCACGGGCACAGCCCCTGCCGAACCTGGGGATCAATGGTACCCGAAGTCGGGCCGCAACCGCAAAGGCCGTTTTTGAGTTTGTAAAGGAGCGGTTATTGTCAGCACACCCCGGCGACATGCGGCTCTAAACAAGGGAATAAGGCGTGCCTCTCCACGAAACCAGCGCCACCTGGATCGCGCTCGGCATCGCCCTGGCGGCAGCCGGACTCGCGATCGCGCTGGCCGTCATCCTGATCGTCGTCCTCACGCGGGGCCGGAAGCCTGGCCGCGCGGAGGTCGAGCGGCTGGTCGATGAGTCGCTGACGGGGGCGGAGGCCCGGCTCTCCGAGCTGTCCGTGGCCCTGGCGCAAGCCCACCGGGAGGGGCAGCGGGCCCGGCTCTTCGGCGAGATCGGGGCCACCATCGACCTCGACAGCGTCCTGACCCGAACGCTCGAGGCGGCCGCGGCGCTCCCCGGCGTCGACTGTGCCATGGTCGTCCTGCCGAGCTCCGACGGCGCGCCGACGGAGCCGCTCGTTGCAACGATCGGCATGTCGGTCGAGGAGGCGGCCGCCCAGCCGATGGGAGGCCCGCCCGACGGCCGCCCCGCGAGGGCGATGCGCGTCGCCTACACGTACACGCCCAAGGAGGCCGGCGATGACGGCGAGCTCATTCGCGGCGGCCTGGCCGTGCCGCTCCGTGACGAGGAGGGCGAGGGGGTCGGGACGCTCGCCGTCTTCTGGCGGGGCAGCGAGCGCGAACCCTCCGACGAGGAGGTCGCGCTCCTCGAGGAGCTGGCGGGCAGCGCCGGCCCGTCGCTCGAGAACGCGCGCCGCTTCCGCGAAGCGCGCCAGCTCGCCGACCTCGACGCGCTCACGAACCTCCACAACCGCCGCTACTTCCACGAGACGCTCGCGCGGGAATGCGCCCGCGCGCACCGGTACGACCGCCGCCTCGCGCTCGTCGTTTTCGACGTCGACGACTTCAAGGCGATCAACGACCGCATCGGGCACCTGGCGGGCGACTCCGTGCTCGCCGCGGTCGCCGAGCGCGTCCAGTCGGTCGTGCGAAGCGCCGACGTCGCGTGTCGCGTGGGCGGCGACGAGTTCGGCGTCATCCTCCCCGAGTCGACCCTGAACGACGCCGAGCAGCTCTACAGTCGCGTGCAGTTCGCGGTCGCGTCACGCCCGATCGGCCCGTTCGACCGCATCCACCTGTCCGCGGGCATCGCCGAGCTCGAGCGCGAGGACACGTCCGAGTCGTTCTTCCAGCGCGCCGACCAGGCGCTCTATCGCGCCAAGGAAACCGGCAAGGGCCGCGTGGTCGCGGCGAACGGCCGCCGCTAGCGCTGCTTGGGAGGGCCGACGCGCCAGCCGGCTTCGGCGCGGCGACGGGCGCGTTCTTTCGACTCGTCGAGGAAGCGGGCGCAGTCGGACTCGAAAGCCTCGGAGAGGAAGTCGCCGCGCGGAGTCGAGCGCCGACCGTCTTCATGTTTTACCGATTCACGTGCCTTCTCGGGTCCAGCCATCTTCCCCCACCGGTTGTGGATTGTGTGGATAACGGCGAAGTGCGCCTTTGCCGACCCCGGGCCTGGGGTTCATGGCCGCGGGCAGTCTACGCCTGCACCTACGAAATGAGATCCCTCCGTTGGGTGATGCTTGCGCGACTCGCCCGCAAACTGCGACAAAAAAAAGAGGCGCTCCGAAGAGCGCCTCTTCGCACCACGTTTTGTTCGAATCAGGATTCTTCGTCGAGCGGCGAATCGACTTCGGGGACCTCTTCGGCCTCGGTCGTCGCGCGACCGCTTCCATTGCCGTCGCCGTCGCCCTCGCCGAACGTCATCCCGAGGATGCCGAGGTCGACGCCTTCACCGTCGGTGCCGATCTCCTCGAGCGCCGCAAGCAGCTGCTCTTCGGTCGGCGGGCGCCGGTAGGCCTCCGCGGGAACTTTCTCGCTCGGCTTGATCTCGACCGACCGGTACTTCTTGAGGCCGGTCGCGGCCGGGATCAGCTTGCCGATGATGACGTTCTCCTTGAGACCGAGGAGCCGGTCGACCTTGCCCTCGATGGACGCGTCGGTCAGCACCTTCGTCGTCTCCTGGAAGGACGCCGCCGACAGGAAGGATTCGGTCGCGAGGGATGCCTTCGTGATCCCGAGGATGAGCGGCTCGAAGGTCGCGCGCTCCTTCTTCTCCTTCTTCATGCGCGCGTTCTCGCGCTCGAGGACGACCTTGTCGACGAGCTGTCCGGGGAGCAGGTCGGTCTCGCCGGCGTTCTCGACGCGGACCTTCTTGAGCATCTGGCGCACGATCAGCTCGATGTGCTTGTCGTGGATGTCGACGCCCTGCGACCGGTACACCTTCTGGACCTCCTCCACGAGGTAGAGCTCCGTGGGAGTGGATCCGCTGGCCTTCGTCTTCAGGCGCAGGAGGTCGGACGGGTTCAGCGAGCCGTCGTGGAGCGGGTCGCCCGCCTCGACAGTGTCGCCGTTCTTGACCAGCAGGCGCGTCCGGCGCGGCAGCTGGTAGGAGACTTCCTCGTCGTCCTTGGAGGCGGGCTGAATCGTGATCTTCGGCCCACGGTCCGTGTCCTCGAGCTCGACTTTCCCGCCGATGTCGGACAGACGGGCCGCGCCCTTCGGGTTCCGGGCCTCGAAGATCTCGACCACGCGCGGGAGGCCGTGCGTGATGTCGGCTCCGGCGACGCCTCCGGTGTGGAACGTGCGCATCGTCAGCTGCGTACCGGGCTCACCGATCGACTGCGCCGCGATGATGCCGACGGCATCGCCGATCTCGCACATCTCGCCCGTGGCGAGGAACACCCCGTAACACGCTCGGCACACGCCGAACTCGCTCTTGCACTTGAGGACTGAGCGCACCGGCACGGTGAAGTCGTCGGCTGCGTCCCCGAGCTCGTCGGCCATCTCGCGGAGGTTCGGCATGGTCACGTCCGCGCCCTTGGAGAGCAGGACGGTCTTGCCCGGCTTGCCCGAGGAGAGCGGCTTGCGCACGTCCTGGGCGAGCACGCGGCCCGCCAGCGAGCGGTTGAGGCCGTCGGGCGTAATGAGCGGAAGCTCGACGAACTCGTTCGTCTTGCAGTTCTCCTCCCGGACGATCACGTCCTGCGAGACGTCGACGAGACGCCGCGTCAGGTACCCGGAGTCGGCCGTGCGAAGAGCGGTGTCGGCGAGGCCCTTGCGGGCGCCGTGCGTGGAGATGAAGTACTCGAGCACCGAGAGGCCTTCCATGAAGTTGGACTTGATCGGCCGCTCGATGATGTCGCCCTTCGGGTTGGCCATGAGGCCGCGCATGCCCGCCAGCTGGCGAACCTGCTTGATCGACCCACGCGCTCCCGAGTTGGCCATCATGTTGATCGGGTTCAGCTCGTAGAGGGTTTCCTCCATCGCATCGGCGACGGAGTCGGTGGCCTCGGTCCAGAGGTTGACGATCGCCTCGTGGCGCTCTTCCTCGGTGATGAGGCCGCGCTCGAACTGACCCTCGATGCGCTGGACCCGCTGCTCGTAGTCCTGGAGGATCTCTTCCTTGTTCTCCGGGATGATGATGTCGTTCTTGGAGATCGTGATCCCGGCCTGGGTCGCGTAGCGGAAGCCGAGCTCCTTGATCGTGTCGAGGACGATGGAGATCGCGTGCGCGCCGTACTCGTCGGCGAGGCCGGAGACGAAGTCGTTCATCTCCTTCTTGCCGAGCGTGCGGTTGATGAACTCTGCGGTCACCGGATCGAACTCGTCGCCGAGCGCCCGCGCGAAGGCGCGATGCACCTCCTCGTTCAGGATCACGCGCCCGCCGGTCGTGAGGACGATCTCGCCGTGCCGGCGGTACTCGATCGGCTGCTGTAGACCGATCTGCTTCGCGTCGAGCGCGAGGATCACTTCCTCGACCGATCCGAAGCGGGACGGCCGCGGGTCGAGGTCCTCGGCCGCAGCCGTGGACAGGTCGGTTCCGCAGTACGTCAGGTAGTAGCCGCCGATGACCATGTCCTGCGTCGGGGTGGCGAGCGGCTTGCCGTGCGCCGGCGAAAGGATGTTGTTCGCCGAGAGCATCAGGATGCGCGCCTCCGCCTGCGCCTCCGAGGAGAGCGGCAGGTGGACGGCCATCTGGTCGCCGTCGAAGTCGGCGTTGAAGGCGTGGCAGACGAGCGGGTGGATCTGGATGGCCTTGCCCTCCACGAGCACCGGCTCGAAGGCCTGGATGCCGAGGCGGTGGAGCGTCGGCGCGCGGTTCAGCAGCACCGGGTGCTCGGCGATGACCTCCTCGAGCACGTCCCAGACCTCGGACGTCATCGAGTCGACGTACTTCTTGGCCGCCTTGATGTTCTGAACGGACTTCCGCTCGACGAGCCGGCTCATGATGAACGGCTTGAAGAGCTCGAGCGCCATCAGCTTCGGCAGGCCGCACTGGTGCAGCTTGAGCGTCGGGCCCGAGACGATCACCGATCGGCCCGAGTAGTCGACGCGCTTGCCGAGCAGGTTCTGGCGGAACCGGCCCTGCTTGCCCTTGAGCATGTCGGAGAGCGACTTGAGCGCCCGGTTGCCGGGGCCGGTCACGGCGCGGCCGCGACGCCCGTTGTCGAAGAGCGCGTCGACGGCTTCCTGGAGCATCCGCTTCTCGTTGTTGACGATGATCTCCGGCGCGCCCAGGTCGAGCAGCCGCTTGAGGCGGTTGTTCCGGTTGATGACGCGGCGGTAGAGGTCGTTGAGGTCGCTCGTGGCGAAGCGGCCGCCGTCGAGCTGCACCATCGGGCGAAGCTCGGGCGGAATGACCGGGATCGCCTCGAGGACCATCCAGTCGGGCTTGTTCTCCGACGTGATGAAGGCGCTCACGACCTTGAGGCGCTTGATCGCGCGGCTCTGCTTCTGGCCCTTTGACGTGCGGATGGTCTCGCGCAGCGACTTCGCCTCGGCAGTGAGGTCGAGGTCGCGCAGGAGATCCCTGATCGCCTCCGCGCCCATGCCGCCCTTGAAGTAGACGCCGAAGCCGTACGCCGAGCCGAAGCGGTCCTTCAGCTCGCGGAAGAGCATCTCGTCGTTGACGATCATCTTCGGCTCGAGGTCGCGGAAGAGCTGCCACGTCTGCTCGAGGCGGTTGACGGCGTCGACTGCGGCCTCGCGCGCGTCCTCGCGGCGAGACTCCATGTCGAGGTACATCTCGCGGACCTTGAGCGACCACTGCACGATCGCGTCGAGGTCCTCCTTCTGCATGCGTCCCTCGGCCTTCAGGCAGAGGTCGTTCGCGAGCTCGCGGACGTGGTCCAGCGTATGGTCGAACTCGATGTTCTCGAGCACTTCCTCGAGCAGGCCCTTGCCGAGACCCCGCGCCTTCTCGAGATTCTTCATGTCGATGCCGGCGACGACCTCGGTGTCTTCCTCCTCGACCTCGTAGCCCTCGAGCAGCGCGTCGAGGATGCGGTTGATGTTCTTCGTGATCGCGCCCTTCTTGGCGCCCGACGCCTTGTCGGCCTTCTTGTAGAGCGGCGCCGAGGGCCGCGTTGATCTGGGTGGCGGCGTTGGCGACCTGGTCGAGCTCGCGGGACGAGAGCTGGCGGTCGGGCCGGATGGCCGACTGGCGCACGAGCTCGCGGACCTTCTTCGAGTCCTCGGTCGTGAGCTTCTGCGCGACGTCCGTGAAGATGCCGGCGACCAGGCCGCGGGCGTCCTCGAGCGTCGGCAGCCCCTGCTCCTCCGCCCACGCGGAGAGGCCGCGGCCCCAGAACTCGTCGTCCTCGTCGAAGTTCTTCTCCTTGCCCTTCGTGAAGTAGTCGCGCCGGCGCGCGAGGCGCTGCTCGAGCGCGGCCAGCGACTCGTCACGGTCGACGTAGATGCGCTCCGACTCGCCGCGGACCTTGTCCTCGAGGTCGGCGAGATCGCTCTTGCGCTTCTCGTTGTCGACCGCCGTCACGATCGAGGCGGCGAAGTAGAGGACCTTCTCGAGCTCCTTGGGCGCGATGTCGAGCAGGTAGCCGATCCGGCTCGGCACGCCCTTGAAGAACCAGATGTGCGAGACGGGCGCGGCGAGGTCGATGTGACCCATGCGCTCGCGGCGCACCTTCTGCCGCGTCACCTCGACGCCGCAGCGCTCGCAGATGATGCCCTTGTAGCGGACGCGCTTGTACTTGCCGCAGTAGCACTCCCAGTCCTTGGTCGGACCGAAGATGCGCTCGCAGAAGAGCCCGTCCTTCTCGGGCTTCAGCGTGCGGTAGTTGATCGTCTCCGGCTTGGTGACCTCGCCGGACGACCAGTCCCTGATCTGCTTGCTCGACGCGAGGCCGATGCGGATCGCGTCGAAGTTGTTGATGTCGATCAAAGCGCTCCCTCTATTCCTCTAATTCCAGGTCTGCCACGTTGGGTGCTTCCTCGAAGGGCCCGGCCGCGTCTTCGGCCTCCTCGGCGTCGCTCTCACCGACGACGCCCACCGCGGCCTCGTTCACGTCGGCGAGCTGCTCGTCGGCGGGGAGGGTGAGCTCGCCGGTCTCGTCGACCCGCTCCTGCCCCTCCTCTGCCTCCTCGGCGGTCGGCTGCCGCGCAGCCGCGCGGAGCGAGCCGGGCGAAAGGTCGATGCCGAGCTCCTCGGCCGCGCGCAGGAGCTCGTCGTCCTCCTCGCGCACCTCGACCTCGCCGCCCTCCTCCGAGAGGACGTTGATGTCGAGCGCGAGCGACTGCATCTCCTTCAGGAGGACCTTGAAGGACTCGGGGATCGACGGCTCGGCGATGTTCTCGCCCTTGACGATCGCCTCGTAGGCCTTCACGCGCCCGACGGTGTCGTCGGACTTGATCGTGAGCATCTCTTGCAGCGTGTACGCCGCGCCGTAGGCCTCGAGCGCCCACACCTCCATCTCGCCGAAGCGCTGGCCGCCGAACTGTGCCTTGCCGCCGAGCGGCTGCTGCGTGACGAGCGAGTAGGGGCCGGTCGAGCGAGCGTGGATCTTGTCGTCGACCAGGTGGAGCAGCTTGAGGACGTACTTGTAGCCGACGGTGACCCTCTCGTCGAAGGGCTCGCCGGTGCGGCCGTTGAAGAGCCGCGCCTTGCCCGAGCAGCGCCGTCCGGGCCGCCGCTTCTTGTCGACGTTGAACTTGATGGGTGAATCGGGGTTGGCATCGACCCAGTCGACGAGGGCCTGGTCGACCTCCTCCTCGGTCGCACCGTCGAAGACGGCGCTCGCGACAGGAGTGGGGCCGTTGCTCTCCCCGTTCTCGGCGAAGACGCCGTGGAAGGCGGCCCAGCCGAGATGGGCCTCGAGGATCTGGCCGATGTTCATCCGGCTCGGAACGCCGAGCGGGTTGAGCACGATGTCGACGGGCGTGCCGTCCTCGAGGAACGGCATGTCCTCCTCCGCGACGATCTTCGCGATGACGCCCTTGTTGCCGTGGCGGCCGGCGAGCTTGTCGCCCTCCGCGATCTTGCGCTTCTTCGCCACGTAGACGCGCACGAGCTCGTTCACGCCCGGAGAGAGGTCGTCGCCCCCGTCGCGGGAGAACGTCTTGACGTCGATGACCTTGCCGCCTTCGCCGTGCGGGACCTTGAGCGACGTGTCGCGAACCTCGCGCGCCTTCTCCTTGAAGATCGCGCGGATCAGCTTCTCCTCGGCGGTCAGCTCGGTCTCGCCCTTCGGCGTGACCTTGCCGACCAGGAGGTCGCCCGAGCCGACTTCGGCGCCGATGCGCACGACACCGCGGTCGTCGAGGTCCTTGAGCGACTCCTCCGAGCGGTTCGGGATGTCGCGCGTGATCTCTTCGTCGCCGAGCTTCGTCGAGCGGGCGTCGATCTCGTACTCGTGGATGTGGATCGAGGAGAGGACGTCGTCCTTGACGAGCCTCTCCGAAATGACGATCGCGTCCTCGAAGTTGTAGCCCTCGAACGGCATGAAGGCGACGAGCAGGTTCTTGCCGAGCGCCAGCTCTCCGAGCGCGGTCGAGCTGCCGTCCGCGAGGACGTCCTGCTCCTTGACCTTCTCGCCGAGACCGACGACCGGCTTCTGGTGGATGAGCGTCCCCTGGTTGGAGCGCATGAACTTGATGAGCTCGTACTCGTCCCGGCCGTCCTTCGTCTCGACGACGATCTTGTCGGCGTCGACGTCGACGATCGTCCCGGCGTCGTTGGCCAGCACGACGTCGCCGGTGTCGACGGCCGCGCGGTACTCGAGCCCCGTGCCGATCAGCGGGGGCTCCGTGATCATCAAGGGCACCGCCTGCCGCTGCATGTTGGCGCCCATGAGGGCGCGGTTGGCGTCGTTGTGCTCGAGGAACGGGATCAGCGCCGTCCCGACCGAGACGATCTGGGCCGGGTTGACGTCCATGTAGTGGATGTCCTTCGGCGCCGCGGTGACCGGCTCGCCGCCGGGGGCACGGCAGAGCACGGTCGCGTGTACGAACTTGCCGGTCTTCTCGTCCACCGGCTCGCTCGCCTGCGCGATCGTGAACTCCTGCTCCTCGGACGCGTCGAGATAGACGATCTTGTCGGTGACCTTGCCCTTCTCGACCACGCGGTAGGGCGTCTGCACGAACCCGAACTCCGAGACGGTCGCCATCGAGGCAAGGGAGCCCATGAGGCCGATGTTCGGGCCCTCCGGCGTCTCGATCGGGCACATGCGCCCGTAGTGGGTCTCGTGCACGTCGCGCACCTCGATCGGCGCGCGCTCGCGCGTCAGGCCGCCCGCGCCGAGCGCCGACAGGCGCCGGCGGTGCGTGAGGCCCGCGAGAGAGTTCGTCTGGTCCATGAACTGGGACAGCTGCGAGGACCCGAAGAACTCCTTCAGCGCAGCCACGACCGGCCGGATGTTGATGATCGTCTGCGGCGTGATCGTGTCGACGTCCTCCGTCGTCATGCGCTCGCGGACGACGCGCTCCATCCGGTACAGGCCGACGCGGAACGCCTCCTGGATCAGCTCGCCGACCGTGCGCAGGCGCCGGTTGCCGAAGTGCTCGTACTCGTCGAGCTCGCCCCGAATCGGCTCGCGCGAGAGCGGGAAGGCGTCGGCGGCGTAGTCCTTCGTCTCGGGATCGACGCCGAGCTTGGTCGGCAGGTCGATGAGCCTCTGGACGAGCGCGACGATGTCCTTCGTCGTCAGGACGCGGGTGTCTTCCGGGACGTCGACGTTGAGACGCTGGTTCAGCTTGTAGCGGCCGACCTTCGTGAGGTCGTAGCGCTTCGGGTCGAAGAAGAGCCCTCGCAGCAGGTTGCGGGCGTTGTCGAGGGTCGGCGGCTCGCCGGGGCGCTGCTTCTTGAAGACCTCGACGACCGCCTCTTCCTCGCGGGTCGTGGTGTCCTTGTCGAGCGTGTTGGCGATGTAGATCGAGTTGCCGAAGAGCTTGAGGAGGTCCTCGTTCGAGTCGAGCTTGAAGCCGTCGTTGGTCTCTTCACGCGCGAGTGCACGAAGCAGCGTCGTGATCGGCAGCTTCCGCTTGCGGTCGATCCGGGCGTAGACGATGCCCTTCTTGTCGATCTCGAGCTCGAGCCAGGAGCCCCGGCTCGGCATGAGGTTGGCGACGAAGACCTGCTTCGTCGGGTCCTTCGGCTCCATCAGGTAGGCGCCCGGGGAACGGACGAGCTGCGTGACGATGACGCGCTCGGTGCCGTTGATGATGAAGGTGCCCCACTCGGTCATCATGGGGAAGTCGCCCATGAAGACCGTCTGCTCGCGGATCTCGCCCGTGTCCTTGTTCACGAACCGGACGGTCATCGAGAGCGGAACCTGGAAGGTGAGGTCCTTCTCGCGGCACTCCTTGATCGAGACCGGGGGCTCGCCGAACTCGTACTTGCCGAACTCCACGGCCAGCGTGCCGGTGTAGTCCTCGATCGGAGAGATGTCGTCGATGGTCTCCTGCAGGCCTTCTTGCATGAACCAGGCGAACGACGCCTTCTGGATGTCGATCAGGTTGGGTAGGTCGAGAACGTGCTTGAGACGAGAAAAGCTTTTGCGCGCGCTGCGCGCAGCGACCCTAGTGGTCAAATGTCCAGCCTCCCTCTAGGCAGGAAGAAATGTCAACGGGCAGGGGTAAATCCCAAACGGCGGCGCGACCGCTAAGAGTAGCAGAATACACGGCTCCACCGCAAGGCCCGGCCTGCGGGAGACCGCGTATCGGCCGCCGAGTATAGCTGGCGGCTCTGGAAAACGCCAACCCGGCCATGGGCGCGACGAGGGCGCCCTTGCGGGCGCCCTCGCTTCCCGACGAACCTTTGGTTAGAAGCTCAGGCGAGCCAAATCGAAGCTGGACAGGAAGGAGTCGTCCTCCTCGGACTCGTCGCCCTCGTCCTCGTCCCCGTCTTCATCGGCCTGCTCGCCGTCATCGGCGGGGTCTTCGGCCTCACAGTCCTCGGCCTGCTCGTCAGAGCCTTCCTCGGAGGCCTCCTCGTCGGAGCCCTCCTCGGCCGCGTCCTCGTCCTCGGCGGGCTCACACGAATCCTCGGCGGGCTCTTCGGAAGCCTCGTCCTCGGCCGGCTGCTCTTCCTCGGCTTGGTCCTCCTCGAGGGAGCCGCCCTGCGCGCGCCAGGAGGCGCACTTGCCGAACGAGTTGGCGAGGTTGGGGTTCTCGCCGAAGCGCTCGTCGAACGAGTCGCCGCCCCACATGCCCGCGAGGCTCTCCTGGAAGGACTCGAGCGCATGGCAGTACTGACCGGGAGCGTGAATCGCTTCGAGCGCCTCGAGGTCTTCGAGGGAGAGATCGTCCGGATCGTCCGCGTCCTCTTCGTCCGTGGCGCCGAACTTGCCGTTCTGCTTTTCCTTCTTGGCCTTCTTCTCGTGCGCAGCCTTGGCTTTGTCGTGGCCCTTGGCCTTGTCGGCTTTGCCATGGCCCTGGCCGGCCCATGCGGGCTTGCCGTGGCCGCCGCCGTTACCCTGGCCGGCCCACGAAGGCTTTCCCTTGGCGAGAGCGCCGGTCGGAACCGCCAGCATGAGCGCCACGAGGGCGATTACGAGTGTCTTGAAGCGAAATGCCATTACCTGGATCCCTCCAGTCGGGAGACTGTGGTCGTAATGGCCTAGACGCTCGGGGCGGCCGTCTCTTGTGCGCCCTGCCGAAATATCAACAAGAAGGGGGAGCCGGAGCTCCCCCTCACGAGTTACTGGCCCTTCGCGGGCCCGGCAAGCCCGGCCCCTACAGGGTTATTTGACCTCTACGGCCGCACCCGCCTCTTCGAGCTGGGCCTTCATCTGGTCGGCCTCTTCGCGGGTCACGCCCTCCTTGACCGGCTTCGGCGCCGAGTCGACGAGGTCCTTGGCCTCCTTCAGCCCGAGGTTCGTGAGCGCGCGGACGACCTTGATCACCTGGATCTTCTTGTCGCCGGCACCCGACAGGACGACGTCGAACGCGGTCTGCTCCTCGGCAGCAGCCCCGGCGCCGTCACCGCCGGCGGGAGCCGCGCCCGGAGCCGCCACCGCCACCGGTGCGGCCGCGGTCACGCCCCAGCGTTCCTCAGCCTTCTTCGTGAACTCGACGAGCTCGAGGACGGTCCACTTCTCGATGTCGTCGAGAGCCTTGTCAACCTTGCTTGCAGCCATCTATCCCTCCTGCGCTTGCAGTTGTCGTGTTCTCGCGTCGATAATTCCGACCAAGTCTCTGAGCGGCGCTCCCACCAGCCCGACGAAGGCGTGCAGTGGGGCGATGACGATCCCGAGCGTCCGGCCTTGCAGCACCTCGACCGGCGGCAGCTTCGCGAGGTCGCGCACCTGCTCGGCCGTCATCGGCTGGCCTTGCAGGATCCCGCCCTTGATCGAGAGCACCTTCGTCTCGCGGGCCGTGTCGCTCAGGGTCTTGGCGACCGCAACCATGTCGCCCTCCTGGACGAAGGCGATCGCCGTCGGGCCTTCGAGGAGCTCCAGCAGGTCCTTGATCCCTGCCTCCTCGGCGGCGCGTCTCGTCAGCGTGTTCTTGACCACGGAGAAACGTGCGCCGTGGTCGAGCAGCTTCGTGCGGACCTCGTCGATCTCGGTCATCGAGAGGCCCGCGGTAATCGGCGACGATGAGGGTTTCCGAGGAGCGCAAGCGCTCGGCGATGTCGCCGACGATCCGCTCCTTGTCTTTTCTCAGCACTTCATCACCTCCTTGAACGTTTCACGCCCGCCTTCCGGGCGGGCGCGAGCAAAGAGGTGACGCTCTTTCTCGGCCGCCTCGGCTGGACTTCCGCGTCTTCCGACGCTGCCGGCTGTCTGTGGCGACGGGCTGTGCTGGCGTTCTATGCGGCCGCTACGGCCTCCTCCAACTCCTCCACGATACCTCGCGTCTTGGCCGGGTCGATGCGTACCCCCGGGCCCATCGACGTCGTCAGGGTGATCGTCCGGATGTAACGGCCCTTGGCGGCCGACGGCTTGGCCCGGACGATCTCCTCGAGGATCGTCGCGTAGTTCTCGAGCAGCTGGCGCTCGCTGAAGCTCTTCTTCCCGATCAGCAGATGGACGTTGGCGCCGCGGTCCGTGCGGTACTCGAGCTTGCCGGCCTTGGCGTCGCGGACGGCCTTGCCCACGTCGAACGTGACCGTCCCGGCCTTCGGGTTCGGCATCTTGCCGCGCGGGCCGAGAATGCGGCCGAGCTTTCCGACCGTTCCCATCATGTCCGGCGTTGCGACGGCGACGTCGAACTCGTCGAAGCCGCCCTCGATCTTGGCCGCGAGGTCGGCGGCGCCGACCACGTCTGCGCCGGCGTCCTGGGCCTCCTTCGCCTTTTCGCCCTCCGCGAAGACGGCGACCGTCATCTCCTTGCCCGTCCCGTGCGGGAGCATGAGCGTGCCGCGGAGCTGCTGCTCAGCGTGGCGCACGTTCAGGCCGAGGTTGAAGTGCAGCTCGACCGTCTCGTCGAACTTGGCGTCCGGGAGCTCCTTGACGAGCCGGACGGCCTCGAGCGGCGAATAGACGCTCTCGCGGTCGATCGTCCCGCGTCCCTGCCGATAGCGCTTGCCGTGCTGGGTCATACCCTTGCTACCTCCACTCCCATCGAGCGCGCCGTCCCCTCCACGATTCGCATGGCCTGATCGACGTCGCGGGCATTCAGGTCGACGAGCTTCGTCTCAGCGATCTGGCGCACCTGCGCGCGCGAGAGCATGCCCACCTTCGTGCGATTCGGCTCGCCCGAGCCCTTGTCGAGGCCGAGCGCCTCCTTGATGAGGACGGCGGCAGGCGGCGTCTTCGTGATGAAGGTGAAGGAGCGGTCCTCGAAGACCGTGATCTCGACTGGTGTGATGCGGCCGCCGGCCTCCTGCGTCTGCGCGTTGAAGGCCTTGCAGAACTCCATGATGTTGACGCCGTGCTGGCCGAGCGCGGGGCCGACCGGCGGAGCGGGGTTTGCCTGCCCGCCGGGGATCTGGAGCTTGATGACGGTGAGGATCTTCTTGGCCATTAGTCGATCTTCTTTACCTGGTCGAAGCTGAGCTCGACGGGGACCTGGCGCTCGAAGATGTTGACGAGCACCTTAAGCTTCTGCTGGTCGGCGTTCACGTCGACGATGTCGCCGTCGAAGTCGGACAGCGGGCCCGACGTCACCTTCACCGACTCGCCGAGCTCGAAGTCGGCCAGAGCGCGCGGGCGATCGGCGGCGCCGACGGCGGTATGGAGGATGCGGTCGACCTCGGGCTGCGAGAGCGGCACCGGCTTGTTCGCCGAGCCGACGAAGCCCGTCACACCGGGCGTGTTCTTGACCACCGTCCACGCCTCGTCGGACATGTCCATGTTGACGAGGACGTAGCCGGGCAGCACACGCTTCTCGGTCTGGACCTTCTGGCCGTCCTTCGTCTCCACGATCTGCTCGGTCGGGACGATCACGCGGCGGAAGCGCGGCTGCTGGTTCATCGAGACGATGCGGTGCTCGAGGTTCGTCTTGACCTTGTTCTCGTGCCCGGAGTAGGTGTTGATCACGTACCAGCGGAACATGTGGCGCCTAGAGGTTGAGGAGGACGTCCCGAACGAAGCGCGAGAGCGCGAGGTCGGCGACGTACAGGTAGGCGCCGACGACCGCGACGGCGATGATGACGACGACGGTGGCGGAGAAGAGCTGGCGGCGCCCCGGCCACTCGACCTTCTTCAGCTCGGCGGCGGACTCTCCGACGAAGGCGCGGAAGCCGCCCCGGCGTTCCCGCTGGACGCCGGCCTGGCTCTTCGGCTGGCCGACGGGCTTGATCTCGCGCCTGCGCGAGCGCGCGCGATCCGCGGAGGCGGGAGCCTGGTAGTCGGCGCTGCGCTTGCGGCGGGTGCGGGACGGACGGGCCATCAGCGGGTCTCGCGGTGGGGCGTATGCCTACCGCACCAGCGGCAGTATTTCTTCACCTCGAACCGGTCGGGCGTGTTCCGCTTCGACTTGTTCGTCTGGTAGTTGCGTCGCTTGCACTCAGTGCAGGCGAGCGTGATCCCTACTCGTACTCCGGTTGCCATTTCTTAAGTCTTCTCCGCGGTTTGTGACCCCAAAAGATAGCGGCGGGAGGATTCGAACCTCCGACACGCGGATTATGATTCCGCTGCTCTAACCGCTGAGCTACGCCGCCCCGCCGTCTGGCAGTGTAGCAGCGAAAAACAGCGTGATTAGGCGCCTTTCTCGAGCTTTATGCCCTCGTCGGCGAGCTCGGCCACGCCCCCTTCGGCCACGTGGATGACGTTCGCGACGCCGGCGCGCTCGAGCAACGAGGCGGCGATCGAGCTCCGGTTTCCGGCCGAGCACGCGACCGCGAGCGGCTTCCCGCCGTTGCGAAGCTCCTGCGGCACGCCGTCGCGGAGCTCGTGGTACGGAACGTGCACCGAACCGGGGACGTGGCCCTCCTCCCACTCGTCGTCCTCGCGGACGTCGAGCAGCAGCACGTCCTCCGAGCGCACGTGGTCGGCGAGGGTCTCGATGTCGATCGCGGTGGTCGAGGCGACCTCGAGCGCCGGCCTCGCCCCACGCGCTCATGCCGCCCACGACGTAGCCGCCCAGGTTGCGAAAGCCGACCGCCTCGAGCAGGCGCCCGAGCCTGACGGCCTCCTCGTCGCTTCCCGCCGTGAGCAGGACGTCGCTCTCGGGGTCGACCACCCATGCGGCCCGCGTTCCGACGGCGCTCTTCGACATCGTCACGTTGAGCGAGCCGGGAACGTGGGCACCGTCGAAGGCGCGCGGCTCGCGGCCGTCCACGAGGACGGCGCCCTGGTCGAGCCGCTCCTTGGCCGCCTGCGCTGTGAGCGGCTCGAGCACGGCCGCCTCCGTCAGGAGCGGGCCGCGGTTCGAGCTCGACGATCCGCTTGAAGTTCGGCGGCTGCGGAGCAAGCTTGTCGGTGAGCGCGCGGACGAAGGCGCCCTCGTCCGTTCTCGCGCGCGAGAAGATTGAAGCGGCGCTCGAAGCCGATCGTCGAGCCGGGCTTCTCGCTCATCCCCGCGCCGCCGCAGAGCGAGCCGCCGATGTGGCCCGGCCACGTCTCCGCGAAGTCGTCCAGCTCGAGGAGCTTGCGAAGCGAGGTGAAGAGGCCCCTCGCGCCCTCTTCCGGCTCGACGGCCAGGTCGGGGCGGGCAACGTCTGCAGACGAACAGTGAGTCGCCGCGTGAGAACGAGCCAGGGCTCGCCGCCGCGGCTTGCGTCGGCGATCACGTAGGACGTGTGCTCCGGCCGGTGGCCCGGCGTCGAGAGCGCCGCGATGGTGACCTCGCCAACGGTGACGGAATCGCCGTCTGCGAGCGGCTCGTGCTCGAACTCGACGCCCGCGTCCTTGGGGACATGGATCGTCGCCCCGGTGGCGCGTCCCAGCCGTCCCTTCCCGGACACGTGGTCGGCGTGATTGTGCGTCTCGAGGACGTGCGCGATGCGAAAGCCGTGCTCTTCGGCGAGCGCGAGGTAGTCGTCGATGTCCCACTTCGGGTCGACGACAGCAGCCTCGCCGCCGTCCGCGATCACGTAGGAGGCGCAGCCGAGGTCCTCGTGCAGCACCTGCCGAAAGAACATCGCCGCAATGATAGGCGCGTGAGGTTCGACCGACGGGAGCTCGCGGGGGCCGTGGCCGACCTCGGCGTGCTGGTTCCGATCGCGGTCGCGCTGATCGTCGTCAACGGTCTCTCGCCAACCGCGGTGCTGCTTCCCGCCGCGCTGCTCTACCTCGGCAACGCCTTCATCTATGGAATTCCCCTGCCGGCGCAACCGCTCAAGGCGTTCGGCGCCATCGCGATCGCCGAAGGGCTCGGCGCCGAGGAGATCGCCGCCGGAGCGCTCCTGATCGGGGCGATCTTCTTCACGGCCGGCCGCCTCGGTCTGCTCGACCTGGCTGCGCGCGCGTTCCCGCGCGCCCTCATTCGCGGTGTGCAGCTGACGGTCGGCCTGCTCTTCCTGCAGATCGCGTGGGGGCTCGTCACCGACCCGCCCGCGGCATTCGAGGGGTACACGCTCGACCCGAGCTGGGCCCTTCCGCTCGCGGCAGCGGCCCTCGTGGTCGCTCTCGCGTTCAAGCGCTCGGGCGTGTCACTCCTCCTTGTCCTGGGCGGGGTGGCCGTGATGCTCGCCCTCGCTGCCGACGAGGCCGCCTTCGGCCCCTCCGCGCTCGTCGTGCCGTCGCTCAACACGGCGACGCTGGCGACCGCCTTCACCGTGCTCGTCCTTCCCCAGGCGCCGCTGTCGTTCGCGAACTCGTGCCTCGCGCCGGCCGACGCCGCGCGCGTGTACTACGGAGACCGCGCCAAGCGCGTGCGGCCGGGAAGCCTCGCCACGACGTACGGCGTCGCCAACCTGTTCGCCGGCTCGATCAGCGGCATGCCCGTCTGCCACGGCGCGGGCGGCCTGACGGCGCACTACTCCTTCGGCGCGCGCACGGCGGGCGCGCCCCTCGTGATGGGAGCGACGCTCCTCATCGTCGCGATCACGGCGGGCGCGGGACTCGGAGCGGTCCTGCCGGCGTTTCCTCTCCCGGTCCTCGCGGCGCTCCTCGCAGCGGCCGGAATCCTCCACATCGGGCTCCTGCGCGACCTCGACAGCGCGTGGGGATGGGCGCTCGCGCTGACCGTCGGCGCGGTCGGCTTCGCCGTCAACCTCTTGTGGGCCCTCGCGCTCGGATTGGCCCTTTGGTGGCTCGCTCGCGCCCTGCGCTGGGCCCTGGGCCGCGAAGCGGAAGCACGCACCGCCTAGGAGGGTTTGGCGGAATTCGCTCGCCGACTGGGTGCGATGGGCGGCACGAGGCAACGGACGCAGGGAGCGTTCGTACTGATTTCAAGTACGGCCGAGGACGCAGCATTCGCGGCGATCCAGCGCGGCCAGGCGGCATCGGCTGTATTTCGTCAAGCCCTCCTAATGACTGCTGCCCGCGGGCGCCCGGCGGCGTATCCTTCGCAAGCGATGACTGGGCAAACGGGAGACCGTGTCGTGGTCGAGCCCAAGGGCGTCACGCACACAGCGCGCGGGGGCGTGATCGAGGAGGTTCTGCAGCAGGAGCCGGCTCGCTACCGCGTGCGCTGGGACGACGGACGCGAGAGCATTCTCGCGCCGGCTTCGGGCTCGGTCCACATCGAGACGGCCAAGGTGAAGGCGACCCGCAAGAAGACGGGCACCCGCTCGCGCTAGAGCAAAGCTCGCTTTCGCCGACCCGAGCTCGCGCTACTGAATCAGCGTGAGCAGCTTGAACATGGGCAGGTACATCGAGATGATGATGATCCCGACCATGATTCCGACGCCGATCATCATGAGCGGCTCGATGATCGACGTGAGCGTGGCGACCGACGTGTCGACCTCGTCCTCGTAAAAGTCGGCGATCTTCTCGAGCATCTTCTCGAGCTCACCGGTTTCCTCGCCGACGCGCACCATGTGCGCCACCATCGGCGGAAAGATCGGGCTCTCCGCGAGCGGCACGGCGATCGGGACGCCCTGGTGCACGCGCTCGCGAACGTGCAGCGTCGCCTCTTCGATGAGGCTGTTGCCCGAGGTCTGTCCGGTGATCTCGAGCGAGCGGATGATGTCGACGCCAGACGCGACGAGCGTGGCGAGCGTGCGCGAAAAGCGCGCCATCCCGACTTTGAGGACGACCTTGCCGATCCCAACGGGAAGCTTGAGCCGGAACTTGTCCCACATGCGCTTGCCGCGCGGCGTCTTCTTGTAGCGGAAGAAGCCGAAGATGAGACCGCCCCAGACGGGAAAGATGATGTAGAAGTAGCCCTTAAGGATGTTCGACATCGTCAGGACGATCTTCGTCAGCGTCGGAAGGTCGCCGCCCAGCTGCTGGAAGATGTTCACGAACACCGGGACGAGGAACATCAGCATGCCGATGAGCACGAGCGTCGCGAAGCTCATGACCATAAGCGGATACATCATCGCGCCCCTGACGCGACGCCTGATCTTCGTGTCCTTCTCGATCTGGAACGCGACGCGGTCGAGCACGACGTCGAGCACGCCGGCGGCTTCGCCCGCTTCCACCATCGCGACGTAGAGCCGCGAGAAGATGTTCGGGTGGCGGGCTAGCGCCTGCGAGAGCAGGAGACCGCCCTCGACGTCCGCGCGGACCTCGCTGACGACGGCGGCGAGCTTCTTGTCCTCGGTCTGCTCCTCGAGGACCAGGAGAGCCGTGACGACGTTCAGGCCGGCCTCGACCATCGTGGCGAACTGGCGCGAGAAGACCTGGAGTGACTTTGCCTTGACCTTCTTGACGGCCAGGATGCCCTTCGAGCTCGCCTGCTTCTCGGTGAGCGAAAGCGCAAGCAGCCCGCGGACGCGGAGCGCCTCGCGCGCCGCGCCCTGGTCGGGAGCGTTGATCTCGCCGTCCAGCTCGAGGCCGGAGGCGTTGATCGCCGTGTAGCCGTAGGACGCCATTACCGGCTTGGAATCGGCATCCCCCGCCCACGCCTTGAGCAGGTACGCGGGTCTGCCGATGACGCAGCCTGAGGTGTCTCTCTCGCGGCAACTGCGGTCACGGCTGTCCTCCCAGGACGGCTTCGGCATGATCGAGCTCCTCGCGGCGATCACCGTCCTCGTCGTGGGGCTGCTGGCCGTCTACGCGATGTTCCAGACGAGCCTGATGCAGCTCAGGCGGGCGAGCACCGTGACGACCGCGGCCGCCCTGGCCGACACCGAGATGGAGAAGTACCGGGCCATCAAGTACGAGTCTCTGGGCCTCGACGACTCGGTCGTCGCCACCACGGATTCCACCTACACGGGCGACTCCGCCTACCGGGCCGACAGCACGCCGACGACGACGCTCGCGGCCTCGATCACGAGCAGCCAGACCTCGATTACGGTCGCCTCAGCCGCGGCCTTCCCGGCGGTCGTTCCGTTCCTCGTAAAGGTCGAGAACGAGATCCTGCTCGTCGATGCGGGTGCGGGAACGACGACGTGGACGGTAAAGCGCGGCCAGGCCGGCACAGTCGCAGCAGCGCACGCGGCGGCCACCGCCGTGACGCAGAAGCAGCGGACGCACGTCGTCGCCTGCGGTACCCAGCCGTGCACGGAGATCGTGCCCTCGAAGACGGTCGCCGGCGCGGACGGAAAGAACTACCGCGTCGATACCTACGTGACCTGGAGACGCGTCGGCAACTCGGCGACTCCGGCTTCCGCGGGCCGCCTGATGAAGCTGATCACGATCGTCGTTCGCGACACGGCCGCGCCTTACCGTCAATGGGCGCGGGTCAGCTCGTCCTTCGACGAGTCGACCGGCCTCTAAGAGACGCCGATCAGCTTGATCGCGTAGCGCGTCCCGTCGGGCTCGCTGACGAGGATGAGCTCCTCGCCGATCTTGAGCGCCATCGTCTCCTGGCCGTTCGAGAACGTGCCCGACGCGAGACCGATCTCGGCGGTGTCCGTGCCGACGGCGACCAGGCGAAACGCCCCGTCGCTCTCGGGGAACGTCTCGCCGACTTTGACCTCGTCGGAGGCCCCGTTGACCTCGATCGTCGCCCCGGTCGCGGCCCCGGTCGGCTGGTCAGACGGGTCGTCGACGGAGATCGTCGGCTTCGCGCGGAACGGGTCCTTGCTGACGAAACGACTGAAGACGACGAGCTGGCCGCTCCCGGGCGAGATGAGCGGGTCCGAGTCTGGGAGGTTCCCCCGCTCGTCGGGGACCCGGGAAGACCCGCGGGGGTGGGCCCGGTCGTCGTCGGCGTGGTGGTCGTGACGACGGGGGGCGGCGGTGGCGTCGCCGCACCCGCGGTCAGAGACTTGTATGTCTTCGGCCCCTGCCAGGCAAGCAGACCGAGCAGGACCGGCGCGAGCGCGATCAGGATGATCTTCTGCTTGCTGCTCCTTCTTCTTGCGGAGCGCTTCAGCGGCTTTGGCGGACATCAGGGCGTCGGGGTCGTGGTGGTCGTGGTGGTCGTGGTGGGGGCGGTGGTCGTCGTGGCCGGCGCGGACACCGGCGTCGCGACCGTGGGCAGGGCTCCGTACACGTAGGCGGCGACCGTCAGGTCGGCCTCGATGTGTGGGAAGCCGCCCGGGCCCTCGTGGAAGTCGAGAAGGTCGAGCGTGAAGAGGCGCCCGCGCACGGCCAGGCGACCGTCGCGCACGGCGACGTGGTTGCGCAGACGGAACAGGAAATCCGTGAGGTCGAAGTAGTTGCCCTCGAACTTGAGCGCGATCGGCAGGACGTGGTAGCCCGTTGTGGTCGAAATCGGGATCTGAGGCGCGATCGACATGAACTCGATGCCTGCGGCGGACGCCGTGGCGTTCAGCTCGAGGATCACGCCGGGCATGTCCTCCTCCTCCGGCATCGCCTTGGCGAGTGCGAAGAGGTCGGCGACCCGGATCCGCACGGCGGGCTGGTCCTTACGCGCGTTGATCGTCGCGACCTGCACCTGGTTCTCGAGGAGCACGATCTCCTCGCCCAGACGGCCGGCCTCGGCGCGCTTGGGACGGACGAGGAACCAGTACGCGACGACGACCACGATCAGGAGGCCGGCGGCGATGACCGGGACGATCGGGATCTGCCGTCTTCACGACGCCGGCACCTCGTGCCGCACGACCGCGTTGATCGTGAAGACGACGTCGCCGTCGTCTCCCCGCTGCGCCGTGACGAGCTTGACGCCGCTGAGCTCGGGGAGGATGGCAAGGCGGGACAGAAGCAGGGCGACGTACTCCTGCCTCGCGGTCGTGCCGCTGATCGCAAACTGCGTCGAGCCGGCCGTGGCCGCGGCCGTGGGAGCCGACGCCGGCGACGGGGAGGACATCGTCAGCGCCGTCAGGAAGACCTCGCTCGGGAGGACGAGCGACACGTCACGGAGCAGGCGGTCCCAGGCGACGCGGCCGGACAGGGCGGTTGCGAGAGCGTTCGTCCGCTGCACGCGCTCGTCCTCGAGCTCGGGGCCCGAGGTCGGCGAGGGCTTCTCCGCCTGGGCCTCGAGCGCGTTCAGCTGCGCCTGCAGCGCGTCACGCTCACGCCGGTTGTCGTTGACGCTCGAGCTCGAGGTGAGGAAGAGGAATCCGAGCGCGGCGATCGCGACGACGGCGACGAGCGCGACACCGATCTGAAGGAGACCGGGACGGCCTTCCGACTCCTGGCGACGCTGCTCTTTCGGGAGCAGGTCGAACGCCCGCATGAGCGGGATCTGCGGGATCGGCGGGGCGGCCTTCGAGTCGGCGACGAGCTTGCCGTCGCCGTTCGAGTCACCGTTCTTGGGAGCGCGGCCGAAGCGCCCGCGCTTCTCCTTCGGCTCCCCGACCCGAGTCTCGTCGGTGCCGTTCTTTGGAGCGCGGCTGAAGAGCCGGCGCTTCTCCTTCGGCTCCTCGTCCGGGGTCTCGTCGGCGCCGTTCGTGGACTTCTCCCCGTTGCGCCGAAAGAGGTCCGAGAGCTTGATCTCCTTCTTCAGGTCCATGGCTACAGCGCCATCCCGAGTCCGATCGGCACAGCGAGCGCAACCGCGGGTGCTTCGCCCTTGACCTTCCTGCCGACGGAGACGCCGACGAGCGGGTCGCCGACTCGCACCGACACGCCGATGAGCTGCTCGAGCGCGGCGGCCAGACCCTCGAGCTGCGCGGTACCGCCGGCGAGCACGACCTCGCGGATCCCGAGCGAATCGGGTTGGCTCTGGTAGAACTGGAGCGAGGAAACGAGCTCGCGGGCGAACCCTTGCAGCCCGCCGCGAAGCGCCTCGCGTGCCAGCGTCGCCTCCTCGATCGTGACGTCGTCGGGAACCTGGCCGGCCTCGAGCGACATCTTCGTCTTGAGCTCCTCGGCCGCCTCCGGCTCCATCGCGAGCACGCGTGCGAGAGCGCCCGTGAGCGCAGAGCCTCCCCACTCGAGCACGCGCGTGAACTCGCAGCTGAAACCGTCGGAGACGGCGAGCGTGCTGCGCTCGGCGCCGATCGCGACGGCCACGAGGGCGCTGCGGTCGATCATGTTGAGGTTGGCCGGCGGGGTGAGCGCGCGCAGGAGCGCGAACGCCTCGAGGTCGACGCCCGCCAGACGTAGACCGGCGCGCTCGCACGCGTCCGCGTACGAGTCGACGAGGTCGCGGTAGGCGACGACGAGCAGGACCTTCTTGGTCGGCACGCCCTCTTCGTCGGTGCCCTCCGACAGAACCTGGAAGTCGAGGACGGCCTCGTGCACCGGGATCGGGAGCGCCTCCTGGGCGCGGAAGCGAACGGCGTTGCCGAGCTGGCGGTCGTCCTCGATGCCCGACACGTCGATCGTCCGCACGCCGATGCGGTTGTTCGCGATGCCGATGCGGACGCTCTTGCGCGGCAGGCCGTGCTTCTTGAAGAAGTGCTTCAGAGAGTCGCTCAGCGCTTCGACGTCGCGGACCTCGCCGCCGACGACGAGGCCGGGCGGCAGGGTTTCGCGCGCGACCTGGAGGAGCCGTGCGGACCCGTTCACCTCGAGGCACGCAGCCGTGAGCCGCGATGCCCCGATCTTCAGGCCGACGATCTGCCGCGCCACGGACTACTGCCCCGCTGCCCGCAACGTGCCGACCGGCATGTCCTCGACGCCGCCGAAGCCCGGCGCGCTTGAGCAGCCCTTCGAGCTGGTCGGGCCGGCTCGAGCGCGTGAGCGCCGTGTCGCGCGAGACCTTGCCTCGCATGACCAGGTCGGCAAGCGCCTGCTCGAGGGTCTGCATGCCTCGGGCAGTGCCGGTCTGCATGATCGAGTAGATCTGCTCGACCTTCCCCTGCCGGATCAAGTTGCGGACTGCGTCGTCGGGAAAGAGGATCTCGATGGCCGGCAGGCGTCCGTTGCCGTCGATCGTCGGCACGAGCGTCTGCGTGACGACCGCCTGCAGCGTGCTCGCGATCTGCACCCGGATCTGCTCCTGCTGGGCGGCGGGGAACACGTCGATCAGTCGGTCGACGGTCGAGGGAGCGTCCTGGGTGTGGAGGGTGGCGAAGACGAGGTGGCCGGTCTCGGCCGCCGTCAGCGCGGTCCCGATCGTCTCGAGGTCGCGCATCTCGCCCACGAGGATCACGTCGGGGTCCTGGCGGAGCGCGCCGCGCAGCGCCTCCGAGAAGCTCGTCGCGTCGGGCCCGATCTCACGCTGGTTGACCACGCATTTCTTGTGGCGGTGGAGGAACTCGATCGGGTCCTCGATCGTGATGATGTGATCGGCCCGGGTGTTGTTGATCTCGTCGATGATCGCTGCGAGTGTCGTCGACTTACCGGAGCCGGTCGGTCCCGTGACGAGCACGAGGCCGCGCGGCTTCTTCGTGAGCTCGTGGAGCTGCTTCGGGAGCCCGAGGTCTTCGAGCTTCTTGATCTCGGCGGGAACGAGACGGAAGGCGGCGCCGAGGCTCTCGCGCTGGAAGTAGACGTTGACGCGGAAGCGGGCGAGGCCTGGGATCGAATAGGAGAGATCGAGCTGGCGCTTGATCTCGAGCTGCTTCTGCTGCTCGGTCGAGAGGATCCGATACAGGAGCCGCTGGGTGTCGTCGGCCGAGAGCCGGGGCACGTCGGTCAGGCGCTCGAGGCGCCCGTTGACGCGGACAGCCGGCTCGGTGCCGGTCGTGACGTGCAGGTCCGAGGCCCCGCGCGCGACGATGCGTTCGAGCAGATCGTCGATCGACAGGTTCGGTGAAGTGGCAGGCTGCTGCTGAGCGGGGTCCATGGGCTCCTCCAGCCGGAGCTATCGGCAACCGCGCGGCCCCGCTAAAGGCCTAAGAAAACGGCCTCTCAGGATCCCCCGAACGAGGGGATTCCGGCGCCGCTCGGAGCGCCGATACCTGTCGGGAGCCATACGCACGTCCAGCCTCGTCGAAGGAGGAGTTCAACAAATGATCCAAAGGCTCAAGACACGGATCACGAAGTCAGACAGCCAGGGGGGCTTCACCCTCATCGAGCTCCTGGTCGTGGTCATCATCATCGGGATCCTGCTTGCCATCGCGATCCCCTCGTACCTGAGCTTCCGGGCCAGGGCCGAGCGCTCCGCCGCACAGGCGAACGTTCGCGCCTCGATTCCGGGTGTGGAGGCGTACTACGCCGACCACACCGCTACCGGTTACTCCGGTATGACGCTCACGTATCTGCAGAGCCTCGTACGACGCCGGCATCAAGAACATCCGCGTCGTGCGCAAGACCCCCGCTTCCTACTGTGTCGACTCGACCGTTGGTCAGGCGCAGTACCGGAAGATGGGTCCCACGGCCGACATCACGGCAGGTCTCTGCTAAGGCATCTCGCCCGAGACACGGAAAGGGCGCGGGAAACCGCGCCCTTTCTCGTTAAGAAGCCTTTGCCTCCTGCCGATAGATAAACAATGCGGTCCCAGCTTCGCCTGCGCGTTCTCCTCCCCGTCGCCCTGCTCGGCTTGATGGGCATCGGGAGTGGGCGCCTTCGCCATGGGCGGCCCCCCGGGCGGAACGGGAGCCGGCACGACCGCCGCCACGACGACGACTGCTCCGCCGCCTCCACCGGTCACGACGCTGGCCGTCTGGGGCGACGAGGCCGACAAGCTTTGCGCCACTGCTTCCCGGCGCCTGCGGGAGGCCGGATACCCGACCACGCCCGAACAGGCCGTCGCTCTTCTTCGAGCGCTACCTCGACGTGTACGGAGACCTCGACAACGGCCTCGCCGCGCTCCCCGCGCCCAAGGGTCAGAAGGCCCGCATCGAGACGCTGCGCGCCCTCTCGGCCGAGGGCATGAAGAACGCCCAGGCCATGCTCGACGCGATTCGAGCGAACGACCGCGCCGAGGTCCTCCAGATCGCGCGGCGGACGCAAGAGCTCGCCGCGGAGATCGCCCGCATCGTCAAGAGGCTCGGCGCCGACCGGTGCGCGGAAGACCCGTTCGCCCCCGCCGACCCCGAACGCGGCCTCTCCGGAGCGTTGGAGGACAACAGGGTCGTGGTCGTCCTCTTCTACACGCCGGGATCGAACTACGACACGATCCAGGCGCGTGAGGCTCGGGCTGGGGCAGCTGCCGGCGGTGCCGGCTTCCTCGCCGTCGACGTCTCCCGAGACCGCGAGGTCGCCTCGCTGGCCGCCGCCTTCGAGATCCGGGACGCGCCCGCCCTCCTCGTCGTCAAGCAGGGATTCCGCGTCGCAGTCCAGATCGGCGGCTACGCCGACCGCGAGACGGTCGCGCAGGCGGCCGCGAACGCGCGCGGATGAGCAGCGCTCCGGAGCCCCAGTTCGCCCCAGACCCTGGGCCCGGCGGGGCCGAGATCGCCGTCCACTCCGCCAAGAAGGACGGGCGCGAGGTCGTCCGGCTCCGCTCGGTCGACGAGGGTGGGCCCTGCGTGATCGAGTGCGAGGTCTATCCGCTGTCCGGGCTGAACGTCGAGCCGCTCCGCCCGGGCCCGTACCGCTTCTCGACCCGCACGGACGCCGACGCCTTCATCAAGGAAGCCGTTCTCGCCCTGACGTACCTCGGCTGCGACGTCGCCCATTTCGGCCCCTAGTCGGCCGAGAACGAACGTCTGAACAGTAGGGCGAGGCATGCCTCGCCCGGCCGACCGCTTACGCGAGGACCCGGCCGAGCTCTTCGAGGGACGTGAGGCCGGAGGCGACCTTGGCGAGGCCGTCGTCCCAGAGGCTCGCCATCCCGCCGTCCATCGCCGCCCGTTCGATCTCCTCGCGACTCGAATGCTGCGAGGCCAGGCGGCTCAGCATCTCGCTCATCACCATGAGCTGGTAGACGCCGATCCGGCCCTTGTAGCCCGTCTGGTTGCAGCGCGGACAGCCGCGCTTGCGGTACAGGCCCATCCCGTCGGCCGCGGCGAGGTTCTCGGCGGCGAAGCGCGCCCCGGCCAGCTCCTGGTCGGTCGGCATGTACAGCTCGCAGCAGTGCGTGCAGAGCTTGCGCACGAGGCGCTGGGCGAGAACGGCCGTGACGGCTGAGCCCGTCAGGAACGGCTCGACACCCATCTCGTTCAGACGGGTCAGCGCACTGGGCGCGTCGTTCGTGTGCAGCGACGAAAGGACGAAGTGGCCCGTGAGGGCGGCCTCGATCGAGATCTTGGCCGTTTCGGCGTCCCGGATCTCGCCGACCATGATCACGTCGGGGTCGGAGCGAAGCATCGAGCGGAGCGCCGAAGCGAAGGTCAGCCCGGCCTTCGGGTTGATCTGCACCTGGCTGACACCCGCGAGCCGGTACTCCACCGGGTCCTCGACCGTGAGGATGTTGATCTCGGGCCGGTGGATCTCAGTCAGGCCCGCATAGAGGGTGGTGGACTTACCCGAGCCGGTCGGCCCGGTCACGAGAACTGCGCCCGTCGGCTTGCGGATGAGCTCCTGGAAGACGGCCCGCATCTCGTCCGACATGCCGAGCTCGGCGAGGGTTGGCGCCCGCTTCGACTTGTCGAGGAGGCGCATGACGACCGTCTCGCCCTCGACCGTCGGGAGGACGGCGACGCGGATGTCGAGCACCCGGCCGGCGGTCTTCGCGTTCAGGGAGATGCGTCCGTCCTGCGGCTTGCGGCGTTCGGCGATGTCGAGCTTGGCGAGGACCTTGAGGCGGGTCGTCACACCGGGCGAAAGCCGCTTCGGGATCCGCTGCACCTCGTGGAGGACACCGTCGACGCGAAGCCGGACGACGAGTGCCTCGTCCTGGGGATCGAAGTGGAGATCGCTGGCGCCGTCTTCGGCGGCCTGGAGGATGATCGAGTTCACTAGGCGGACGAGCGGAGCGTCGGAGACGCCGTCGTCCGCTTCGAGGTCGGCGGTGCCGTCTTCTTCTTCCTCCTCGAGCTCGATCTCCTCCTCGACGAGGGCGGCCCGCTCCCAGGCCTCCGCAGCCCGCACCAGCCGCTTGAGCTCGACCTCGATGTCCTCGCGCGGGGCAACACCTATCTCGAGGTTGTGGCGGGTGGCGATGCGAAGCTCGTCGACCGCGTGGACGTTCGTCGGGTCGGCGATGGCGATGAAGAGCCGGTCGCCCTCGAGGCGGTACGGAATCGCGACCGCGCGCGTAAGGACATGCGACGGGATCTGGCCGGCTGCGTTCCGGTCGACCCCTTCCGCTGCCAGGTCGACGAGCGGAAGGTGCGAATGCTCGGCCGCCACCTTCGCCATGGCGCTGCTCTCGGCGATGCCCTCGTCAACGAGGGCCTGGGCCATGGATCCGTTACCCGCGCGCGCGCGCGCCTGCGCGAGGCGGTCGGCCGGCACGAGGCCGGTGGTCTCGAGGAGATCGGCGACGAGCTGGGTGATCGGGTTCAGCTCGATGCCGGCGCCCGGATGGGGCGCCGGTTCGACGGGCGTGGTCTCCTCGCCTTCCGATCCGACGCGCCGCAGGAACTGCTGAAGGTCTTCGGGGGGTTCCACCTACTGACTTATCGGCACGAACCTGCAACCCCCTGAAAGGGGATTAGGCGGCTAGAAGCGGCTTAGGTACGCGTCGAGGAGGCCCTCGCCCCAAAAGAGCGCGACCAGGGCCCCGAAGGCGAGGAACGGCCCAAAGGGGATAGCCATCTTCCGCGCCGAGAGCCCGTGGCGGGCGAAGAGGACCGTGCTCGCGACGAGGGCGGTGAGCATCCCGACCATCATCCCGACCCCGACCGTCCATCCGAGGCCGGCGCCGAGGAGCAGGGCGAGCTTCACGTCCCCCATGCCCATCCCGCTGGGATAGGCGAGCAGAGCCACGAAGAGGAAGAGCGCGGCGCCGAGGGACGCGAGCACCCATTCGAGCGTTCGGTCGGGGAAGAGGGCGATGTTGGCGGCCAGGACGATCACGGTCGCGGGCAGGACGATCAGGTCGGGCAGGATGCGCCGCTCGACGTCGATCGCCGAGAGAACGACGAGTGTCGCCGCGAAGACCGCGGCAACGAACGCCTCGCCGGTGAAGCCGAAGCGGAAGAAGCAGGCCGCGACGAGGAGGCCGGTCGCCAGCTCCACCGCGGGGTAGCGAAGCCCGATCGGCTCGCTGCAGTGCCGGCACCGTCCACGGAGGAGCGCGTATGACAGGAGCGGCACGTTGTCGTACCACGCGATCTCCTTCTCGCAATGCGGGCAGGCCGAGCGTGGGTGGACGAGGGAGCGCCGCTCGGGCAGGCGCGCCGCGACGACGTTCAGGAAGCTGCCGACGGCGAGGGCCGGTGCGAAGACGAGGGCTGCGAGCGCGGCGTCCATACCGCCTCGTTATCGGTCGAACGCTCTAACCGCTGTAGAGCTGCGGCGGGTTCGGTTGGGCGTAGACCGCAGGGTTGCCCGGCATGCCCACCGGGACGGTCGTGATCGTCGGAAACGCGTCGTTGTTGACGTTGTTGTCGAAGATGATCTCGCTACCGACGATCGGCCCGTCCGAGCGGGAGTTCTGGCTGAACTGGACGTTCCCGGTCGCGAAGAGCCCACCCTGGAACTGCGCTCCGTTCGAGACGTGAATGCCGTTTCCAGTCCCCGCCTGCCCGCCGCTGGAATTGGTGACGAAGGTGAGCATCTCCGTGTTCGGATTCCAGTTGGCGAAGTCGCAGTTCGAGCCGGAGACCCCTCCGCACAGCTTCGTGTTGTTGTTGAAGAGGAGCGTCCCGGACACGTAGATGGTGGCCTGTCCGTTGTACTGGTTGAGGCTTGCATTCGTCGCACTCACGCTGCCGTCGATGAAGATCGTCCCGTAGACGGTCAGGGTCTTCGTCGTCGCGTTCCAAGAGAACTCGCCGCTGGGACTGTTGGCAGGCCCCACGCGGCAGGTGTACGAGGACGCAGGGGTCAACTCGAAGATGGTGGTGACGCTGTTGTTCCTAACCGCGTCGTTGTCCCAGGTCGGCAAGGTCCCGCTGCGCGCGCCGTTGGTCGTCGTGCAATCCTGCGTCGGGCCCGGGATCGAGTTGGAGTACCAGTTCGTCCAATCGGCAGCCGGCGCTGCGATGACGGGCACCGTGTTGTTGACGCCGACGACCCAGTTGGGGCCGTCCTTCTTCGAAAAGATGTGCCGGCTGTCCTGGTTGCCTGTGCACGGCGTGGCCCACGCTCCGTTGTGGTATCGGCAGTTGCCGCCGACGTACGTCTCCACCCTGGTGTCCATGCTCGCCGATGTGCCGACGTCCGAGTTGTTGTCCATGTCCAGGTTGCCCTTGACCAGGAGCGAGGTCTGGTTGATGTCGGCGTTGTTGTTGAGGCAGAGATTGCCCATCACGTAGAGCCGGGAGGATCCGCTCACGTTCTGGGACACGGTCATGTCGCACGTGTTACCCGTGCGCGTGGAGAAGATGTAGTTCCAAGAGGGGTTGTTCAGCGGCTGTGTGAGCGTTGCCGTCACCGGCACCTTGGCCGTCAGCGTGCGCTGCACGTCGGAGACGTTCCGCGACGTCGGGTTCTTGATCTTGCCCGTCGAGGTCAGGGACCAGGTCGCGGTGGCAGCATCGAGCGTTCCGGTCCAGGTGACGCTGCCGGAGTCGTAGGTGCTCGTGGTGGTCGGAAGCAGGTCCGGCTTGAGCGAGTTGTTCTCGGGCCGGGAGAGAACGGCCATCATCTCGTTGATGCCGGCCTCGGCGAGGTCATAGGCGCTTGTCGAGTCCACCGAGAACTCGGCGCTGCGGGCGTTCGTGCTCGAGTAGTAGATCATCGTCGCGCCGGTGAACGAGAGCACGCCGAGGATGCCCACCGCCATGATGAGCGTGATGCCGTCCTGTCGCTTGAACAGTCGCCGCAATCTGTTGTTCATGGTGTCCCGGGATCGCAGGGTTATTCCCGCAGGGTGTTCCTCAGGACGATGTCGTCAATGAGCCGCCACTGCTTCCATCCCTCGTTCGGGTTGACGTTGACGGGAAGGTCGACGTGGAGGCGGGCCCGGCTGGCTGTGGACTGGGCGTAATACGTGAAGACATCGTCGTTTGTGAGGTAATCCGCCACGGGGACGGCCGCCCCGCCCGACTTCGTGCGCTGGAGCTTCCAGCGGTTGGCGGAGACGAGCACGGTGTCGTAGATCACCGTGACGTTCACCCCTCCGGCGGTCGGGCAGTGGGACGGGAGCGTGACCTTGATGGCGGTCACGGGAGTGGTCGGGAGGGCCGTGTCGTTGGTCGCCTTGATGCCGCTCGAGCAGTGCAGCTCGCGCCGCAGCTTGTCGAGGGCGAGGCGAGCGTTCTGCTGCGCCTCGAAGCGGCGGTTCAGGTCCATCTCGGCCCTGGCGCCGGATGCGAACAGCGTCGTGAGCCCGGTCAGGATGAGCAGGAAGATCGACATGACCGCGATCAGCTCGACGAGGGAGTAGCCCCCCTCCTGGCGCCCGGCCGCGGGCAACGAGGGAAAGGTCACTTCTGCTGGCTCTCGACGTACGCGAGGGCCTTGCGCGCGACGCGCTCGCTGCGCGCGCCGAAGTCCCAGCGCCGCTGCAGCATCTGGTCGACGCGGATGAGGATGCGAAGGGCCTCGTCGCCGTCCGCCCAGCCGTACCGGGCGCCGTAGACGATCCACGAATGCTGGTAGAGCCAGAAGTCGACGAGGTTCTTCGTGGGCTTCGACGCATCCTCGACGCGGTCGGCGAGCCGCTTGGCGCGCCGCGGCAAGGGCATCTCGTCGGCGGGCTCTTGGGGAGCATTGGGAACGACGAAGTCGGGCTCGCGGCCCTCCTCCTGCGGCTGAGGCTGCGGGGCGGCAGGCGGCGGCGGCTGGGGGGCCGGCGGCTGCGGTGCGGTCGTCGTCGCCGTCGTTTCCGTCGTCTCGGTGGTCGTGGTCGTGGTCGTGGCCGGCTCGGGAGCTTCCTTCCTCAGGGTCGAGGCGAGGACGATCGGCGTTCCGCCGTAGGGCGAGCTGTTCTCCGGGAGGCCGCGTTCGCTGTAGGACGTGTTGCGGGCCAGCCGGACGACGACGATCGGCGCGCCGTTGTCGACCACGCGGGTGCCGGGCGCGGGTCGCTGGGCGACGACCGTGTTGGCGGCGTAGCCGCGCACGGAGCCCTCGACGTTCCAGGCGAAGCCGGCGTCCTGGAGAATGCCCTTGGCGAAGACGTAGGCCTGTCGGCGAACGTCGGGCACCTCGAGGATCTCCGGCCGTTTCGGGGCAGGCTCGGCCGCCGCCGGTGCGGGCTCTTGGCCTCCGCTCCCGGCCGCCACCGTGTAGGTGGCCGTGCCGAGGAGCCAGATGACCGTGAGTACTAGCAGGCGGGGCAGCAGCGCAGCTAGACGGGACGCCATGTGGCTCAAATCGGCACGCAAAGCGGGAAAATCAACCCCCTACCAGGTATGAACGCGGGTAGGAAAACCGGGACTACCGGCTGAAGGTCACGACGCGCTCGACGTGCATCGTCGGGGCCCCGACGACGTGGAAGACCGGGGCTGTCTGGGCCGGTTTAGCCGCCCTCGCGGCGCTGCGGGCGTGGACCCTGGGCGTCGGCGCGTCCTGCCAGCTGAACGCGGCGCCGGCGAATGACTCGAACCACGGCTGCGCCTGGGGGTAGGCAACGGCGGGCGAGTACTGGAGATGGAGATGCGGGCCCGTCGAGTTGCCGGTCGAGCCGACGAGGCCGACGGGCGCGCCGGCGGCCAGGGCCGTTCCCGGCGTGACGCTCGGCTCGAGGTAGGCAAGGTGGCAATAGACGTAGAGAGCGCCGCCGTCGACGCGGAGCTTGAGGCCGATGCCGCAGCGGCCGCCCCCATCGGGATACGTCGCCACGACGGTGGAGTTCGCCAGCGCGTACAGCGGCGATCCCTCCGGGGCGGCGATGTCCGCGGCGGGATAGTCGTGGTGGTCGTGCGCGACGGAGACGAGCTCGGGGCCCCCGCCCACCGGGAAGACGTAATCGCCGGCCGGCGTCGGGGTGACGGCAGCCTGCTCCGGTTGAAGCGCGGCCGACTCGGCCTCGGCGCGGAGGGCGTCGACGGCTGCAACCGCCTTTTCGAGCGCCAGGCCCGCCTGCGCGATGCCGCGCTCGGTGCGGAACTGCTCGCGCTCGAGCCCGGCGATGCGCCTTTCGAGATCCGCGAACTTCGCGTCCGAGAGCTTCAGGTTCCCCGCGCGGCGCTCGAGCGCGAGGCGCCGCCGTTCGAGCTTCTCGAGCTTCCGCTCGGCGTTCGGGATGGCCTGCCGCGCCTTCGTCACCTGGCGACGGGCGGCAGCCAGGCGCGCCTCGAGGTCGGCGGCGGCCAGCACGTCGCTCGACGGGGCCGGGAAGGCGAACTCGCCGAAGGCGAAACCGGAGTCCGACTTGCGGAAGACGCGGGCGAGGCGGAGGACGTCGTCGACGTACCACTGCGCGTGGTTGTAGGCAAAGATCGCGCGCGAGAGGCTCTTGTGCGCGCCGGCCGCAGCGAGGTAGCGGGCGGCCGCGAACACGGCGTCGTCGGGGTTCCAGGGATCCGCGATTCCGTCGCCATCGGCATCCATTCCCCACCGCAGCCACGACGAAGGGATGAACTGCATCCACCCGAGCGCGCCTGCGTAGCTCGGTCCCATGTTCTGACCGAAGTTCGACTCGATCTTGTTGATGGCGGCGAGCACGTCCCAGGGGACGCCGTACGCGGCGCCCGCTCGATGCCAGAGCTCGAGGAGCTCTTCGTAGGAGCGCACCTCGGGCACGGCGGGCGGCTGGTCGAGCGGCGAGGGCAGCTTCAGCGAGTTGGCCGCGTTGGGGACCGTGTAGCTCGGAACGCGGACGCTCGGCGTGTCGGGGGGCGTGACGACGTGGAAGACCTGCGCCGAGGCGGCGCCGGCGGTGGTGAGCGCAAGCGCAGCCAGCGCCGCGAGCTGGACGGCGATGCGCTTCATTCGCCCGAGGAGGCGAGTCGAAGGCCGACGCCGTTCTCGTCCGCCGGCTCTTCTGCAGGCTCGGGCTCCTCGTGAGGAGCGCCGTTCGACGCTGCCGCCTGCTGTCGGCGGAGCGCCTGCTGCACGGCGATCTCGAAGTCGTGGCGGTTCGTCGCGGCCGCGGCGGCCGTCTCGAGATCGACGAGATCCTCGAGCACGAGCTGCACGAGGTGCTGCGAGAAGGTCTGCATCTGATGGAAGTCGCCCTCGGCCAGCGCCTCCGGGATCGAGTCGGTCTTGACCGGGTCCCGGATGAGGTCAGCGATCCGCGCGGTGTTGACGAGCACCTCGACCGCGGCGACGCGCCCGCCGCCGGTCTTCGGCAGCAGTCGCTGGCTGACGACGCCGCGCAGGACGCCCGCGAGGATCGTCCGCACCATCATCTGCTTGGCCGCAGGGAAGAACTCCACGAGGCGGCCGACCGTCTCGGTCGTGTCGATCGTGTGCATGGTCGAGAGGACGAAATGGCCCGACTCGGCTGCCTGGAGGGCGGCCTTGGCCGACTCCTCGTCGCGCAGCTCGCCGATCAGGATGACGTCGGGGTCCTGGCGCAGCACGCGGCGGAGGGCCTGCGAGTACGACTCGGTGTCGAGCCCGATCTCGCGCTGGTTGACGATGCAGCCCCGGTCCTCGTGGACGAACTCGATCGGGTCCTCGATCGTCACGATGTGCTGCTTGCGACCCCGGTTCATCTTGTCGATCATCGCGGCGAGCGTCGTCGACTTACCCGAGCCCGTCGCTCCCGTGACGAGGACGAGGCCGCGGTGCTCCTCGGCGAGGCGCTCGACGCCGCCCGGAAGGCCGAGCTGCTGGAAGGTGGGGACCGAGGCGGGGATGAAGCGGAAGGCGAACGAGACCGCGCCCCGCTGGCGGAAGGCGTTGACGCGGAAGCGGCCGAGCTCGTTGGCCACGTAGGCGGTGTCGAGATCGCCGTTGGCCAGGAAGTGCTCCCGCTTGGCCGGCGTGCGCTCGGTGATCTTCACGAGGACGGCCTCGAGGTCGCTGTCGGTGAGGGCCCGGTCGTCGATCGGGACGAGGTCGCCGTCGATCCGGCCCATGGGAGGAGAGCCGACCTTCAAATGCAGGTCGCTTCCACCGCGTTCGACAACGCGTGCCAAGAATTCGTCGAGCTTCATGCCGCTTCTCGCCTATCGGCGAGGCCGCATGGGCCCTAGACGCTAGAAAGGGGGTCGGCCCCTGCTCGGTCGTCTGGGCCGCCCGCTGGCAAGGGAGGCAAGCGAGCGGGCGCGAGACAGTACACAAAGACGTACGGCGAGCGCCCGCGAGCGAAGGATCCTGCCGCCAGCGGCGTCGGGCGGCCTGGAGCCCGGCTCCGCCGGGCGGGAGGGCCGTCGCCCAGACGGGCGAGGTGGGGGAGGCAGGATTCGAACCTGCGAAGGCAGAGCCAACGGGTTTACAGCCCGTCCCCTTTGGCCGCTCGGGAACTCCCCCGGCGAGCCCCATGGTACCGGGGGCCGTATAGACAGACGCGCGCGCGTGTAGACGTAGCGGCCCCCGGCCGGTCCGCCCGGAAAGGAAAAGGCCCCCGTCGTTGCCGCGAACGGGGGCCTTGTCGATCGGTGCCGCGGTCCCTAGCGCTTCGAGGACTTCCTGCGGCTCGTCTTCCTACGTGCTGTGCTCCGACGAGCGGTCGACTTCCGGGCTGTGGTCTTGCGCCGGGTGGTCTTCCTCTTCGCGGTGGACTTCTTCCGGGTGGTCTTCCTCCGGGCGGTCGTCCGCTTCGCGGTCGACTTCTTCCGGGTGGTCTTGCGCCGGGTCGTCTTCCGCTTCCTCGCCGCTGCGCCCTTACGGGCCGCTGTCTTGCGACGAGTGGTCTTCCGCTTCCTCGTCGCTGCGCCCTTGCGGGCGGCTGTCTTGCGACGTGCGGTCGTCCTCTTCCGCGTCGTCGCCGCCTTACGGGCGGCTGTCTTGCGACGGGTGGTCGAGCGCTTGGCCGTGGACTTCCGGGCCGAGGACTTCCGCGCAGTTCTCTTCCGCGTAATCGCCATGGGTCACCCCCTTTCACCTGTGCAGTGTGGGCGGTGGTGTGACGTTCGGAGTAGCTTAGGGCTCGGTGTGGACGACAACCTCTGAGATTTCAGGGTGCGCCCTCCGAATCCTTTCCTCGATGTCGCTCGCGAGTGCATGCGCGTCTGACAGCGGTCGGTTTGCATCCATGCCGAGCGTGAGAAACGCGACGAGTCCGACATCAGTGTGAATGAACCGTACACTGCGCGGCTCGGTTTTGGTGACGTCGAGTACGACGCGACGCACTGCATCCATTGCAGTGGGTGACGCGTGTGATGAAAGTGCTCGTCCATGCGACGGTTCCGCGAGCGGTTCGAGATGCGTATGTACATCGTCGATTTGCGGATTGGAGTCAAGTATCTCCATTTCGACGCTCGTTGCAACTTCATGAGCTTCTGCAAGTGTGAGTGACGCCGGCAGCTTGAGATGCAACGACAACTCGATTCGGTTCTCGACTTCGAGCACGATGATGTTGTGTATCTCGCGCACGCGCGGATCCCGCATGGCTGCTGCCTCTGCGCGCTCTCGCAGCGCAGCCGCCTCGCGAGGCTCGACGTGCACGACGACGTCCGCTCCCGGAACCGCGCGCTCGATCGCCTCCTCCACCGCGCTCGCCGCAGCGTGCGCCTGTTCGACGCCGGCCGCCGGTGGAACGCCGATCACGACGTCGGCGAAGTACTCGCGCGCGGCTCGGCGCATGCGCAACCGCCGCAGCTGAACGTCGGGAACCTCCGCCTCGATCGCCGCGCGCGCAGCGTCGTGCGCGTGGTCGGGAACACGGTCCATGAGGACGTCCACGTTCTGCCGGATGAGCCGTGAGGCGGCGAGGACGACGAGCACGGCGACGAAGAGCGCCGCGATTGCGTCTCCGTCCTCATAGCCGCCGCGTGCCGCGATGAGCCCCACGAACACCGCGCTCGAGCCTGCGAGGTCGCTCGCGAAGTGGAGGGCGCTCGTCGCGAACGCGGGGCTCTGCCAGCGGCGCGCGGCGCGCAGCGACACGAGCGCCCTGCTCGCGTCGAGGAAGATCACGAACGCCATGACGGCCAGCGCCCACCAGGTGACGTCGAGGTCCGGGTTCGCGCCCCTCAGACGCTCGACCGCCTCGTTGGCCACGAACAGCGCGAGCACGATGAGGATCGCCGCCTCAGCGAGCGCAGCCAAATGCTCCGCCTTCCCGTGCCCGTAGGCATGTCCGCGGTCGGGCGGGCGCACGGCCACTCCCACCGCGAAGAAGGTCAGCACGGCCGCGACGAGGTCGGTCCCGGAATGCGCGGCCTCGGAGAGGAGGCCGAGGCTTCCGGTGGCAAGACCGGTGGCGAGCTTTACCCCGATCAGGACGACAGCGGCGCCGATCGAGACGAGAGCGATGCGGCGCTGGGGGGTCACAAAGCTATTCTTGCCGCGTGGCGCATCCTTCCAAGCAAAAGCCCACGTACGAGGTGGTCTGCCCCCACTGCCAGAAGACGTTCGAGGCCGAGCTCCTCACCGGCGGGTCGGACCGCCACGAGGGCTTCAAATGCCCTCACTGCAAGCTCTTCGTCGCGTATGAGCGCGCCGACGAGCAGGACCGCGTAGAGCCTCTGGGTTAAGACCCCCTCCGCGCGCGCCGATAGAGGCGACGTGGGAGCCGAAGCGCGCGCCGTTCGCCGAGTCACGCCCCTTCGCCAACTTGGAATCCGCGCCCAGGTGGGCGCGGTCCACGTTCTGGGCGGCATCGTCGCGCTGAGCTTCCTCTTCCGCCTCGTGGCCGGGTGGCTCCGCGCCACGCCGGCCTACTTCGCCGACGAGTACATCTACGCGGAGCTCGGACGATCCATCGCCGAGACGGGCCGGCCGCTCATCAGAGGGACCGCCGCGCACTTCCCGGCCCTCCTCCATCCCATCCTCACCGCTCCGGCTTGGCTCTTCGAGGACGTCGAGGTCTCCTTTCGGGTCGTGCAGGCGATCGGCGCGCTCGCAATGTCGCTCGCCGCGGTGCCCGTGTTCTTCCTCTGCCGGCGCTTGGCGCTCACGGACGGCTGGGCGCTCGCAATCGCGTTCTTCACGGTCGCCGTCCCTGACCTGCTCTACGCGTCCTGGATCGTCGCGGAGCCGGTCGCCTATCCGCTCGCGCTCGGCGCTCTCCTGGCGGGAACCGCTGCGCTCGCACGGCCGACCCGCGGCTCGCAGGTCGCCTTCGTCGTCCTGGCGGGCCTTGCCACGTTCGCTCGCATCCAGTTCATCGTCCTCCCGCTCGCCTTCGTCGCCGCGCTCGCGCTCGTCGGACTGCGCGAGCGCCGCCTGCGCGGCGCACTGCGCGAGCAGGTGCTCGTGCTCGGTCTCTTCGGCGCCGTCCTCCTCGCGCGGGCTCGCGACCGGGCCCGGGCGCATGCTCGGCTACTACCACGGCGTCCTCGATCTCAGGTTCGGCGTCGACTCGTTCCTCACCTGGCTCGGTTCGCAGTCGCTCGTTCTCGCGTACGCCTCGGGATGGGTGCTCGTGCCCGGCGCGCTCCTCGGTCTCGTGCTCGCGCTCTGGCGCCCCGTCTCTCGCACCGAGCTGGCGTTCGCCGCGCTCGCGCTCTTCCTCACCCTCGGGCTCCTGTTCGAAGGCGCCCTCTACGCGGCGAGCGGGGGGAACCGCGTGCAGGAGCGCTACTTCTTCTATGCGCTGCCGCTCGTCGCGATCTTCTTCGTGCTCTACGCGCGCCGCGGCTGGCCGCACCGCCTCGCGCACGTCCTGCTGGCCGCCGGGCTCGTCACTGTCGCCGCGCGCGTTCCGCTGAGCGGCTTCGCGGCGGCCGAGGGAAAGACGAACTCGCCGCTCCTACTCGTCACGGGTGTCGTCGAGCGCGCGGTCGGCGATGTCGGGCTCGCGTCGCTTTTCTTCGCCGCCGGCGCCGCGCTCGCGTCGCTCGTCGCCCTCGTCGTCATGGTCCGCCTGGACGCCCGCACGCACGTCGTTCTCGCCCTGGCGACCGTCGCCTGCCTCGCCGCGTCGGTCGTCGTCGTCGCCAACGACCACCGCAACACGACGCAGGTGCGCCGGATCATCCTCCCGGGGAACCCCTCCTGGATCGACGCCTCCGGCATCGACGACGTCGCCTTCCTCCAAACGCCGCTCGGCAACCGCGGCTTCGCCACCGAGCAGCTCTTCTGGAACCGCTCGGTCGAGGACCTTCTCGTCCTCCCCGAGACGACGCCAGTGGATGCTTTCTCCGCCGAGCTCGTCGAGATCGCGAGCGACGGGTCGCTTCTGATCGGGTCGCAACCGATCGAGCGCCCGCTCGCGGTCGAGGCGTACGGCACGACGCTCCGGTTCCACGGCGCCACGACGGTCACCCGCTCAGCGGTGTACCGCCTGGTCGTGCCGGAGGACCGGCAGCGCCTCGCGCTTTACATGCCCGGCCGCCACTGGGACGGCTGGCTCGCGCCCCGCGGCGAAGTGCGCTTGTGGCCGGAGGCGGGTCGTGAGTTGGCTGGCAGGCTGACCTTCACGCTCAGTGTCCCGTCGGAAGCCGACGGTGCCCTCGTCTCCTTTGGAGCAGAAGAGTTCCGCCTCGCGGCCGGTTCAACGGAGCGCGTCGAGCTCGCGGTCTGCTCAACGGGCGAATGGCAAGTGCCGTATCAGGCCTCGTTCACGGGCACGGTCGGCGACCGTCTCGTCAGCGTCCAAGCCAGCGAGCCGCTGTACCGTCCCGACCCCGCTGCCTGTTAAAGGGTTTCGTCGGACGAAATCGCGGCACAGCCGAAGATTTCGGCCGATTGATTAGACGCAGTCTTTGAGGCCCTGGGCCTCGGGCAGGCTCTCGAGCTTCTTCAGCGTGTTGTTCTCGATCTGCCGGATGCGCTCCCGCGTGACGCCGAAGGCGCGGCCGACCTCCTCGAGTGTGCGCGGGCCCTCGCCTTTCAGCCCGAAGCGAAGCTCGATCACCTTGCGCTCGCGGTCGGGAAGCGAGTCGAGCGCGCGATCGATGTCCTCCCGCCGCAGGTTCACGGACGCCGAGTCGAACGGCGACTCGGCCTGCTCGTCCTGCACGAAGTCGCCGAGCTCCGATTCCTCCTCCTCGCCGATCGGCTTCTCCAGCGAAACGGGGAGCTGCGCCATGCGCAGGATCTCGCGCACCTCGCCCGTCGTCATCTCGAGCTCTGCGCCGATCTCCTCGGGCTTCGGCTCACGGCCCAGCCGCTGGACGAGCTGGCGCTCCACGTGCACGACCTTGTTGAGCTTCTCGACCATGTGGACGGGAATGCGGATCGTCCGGGCCTTGTCGGCGATGGCGCGCGTCACTGCCTGCCTGATCCACCACGTCGCGTACGTGGAGAACTTGTACCCCTTGCGGTAGTCGAACTTCTCCACCGCCCGGATGAGCCCGAGCGAGCCTTCCTGGATGAGGTCGAGGAACGAGAGGCCGCGGCCCAGGTAGGCCTTGGCGATCGAGACGACGAGGCGGAGGTTTGCCTCGATCATCTGCGTCTTCGCCGACATGTCGCCGCGCTCGATGCGCTTGGCGAGGTAGACCTCCTGGTCGGCCGTCAGGAGAGGGACCTTGCCGATCTCGCGCAGGTAGAGCCGCAGCGAGTCGAGCGAAGGCTCGACGGTCAGGTCGAGCTTCGGTCCCTTCTCCTCCTCGGCGAGCGCGGGCGCCTCGTGCGGGGGCGCCTTGTGCTCGACGCCCTCGACGAGCTCGATCCCGTGGTCGATCAGGTACGTGTAGAAGTCCTCGACCTGCTCCTTCGTGAGCTCGACCTCCTCGAGGCCCGAGACGATCTCGTCGTAGCTCAGGAAGCCCTTCTCGAGGCCTTCGGTGACGAGCTTGTGCAGCTCTTCGATATCCGGCAGCGAGATATCGACGGTCAGCATTTCCCTCGCCTTCTCCCTCTCCCCCGCAACATCAGTTGCCCGAAAAACGAAAAAGCCGGGGTCTCGACCCCGAGCCCCCCGGCTCACCGCATTCCGCCCGGAGTTTACAGCGCCTGTGGAAAAGTGGAAGACCGGATTTTCTGGCCGGTCAGCCCGCCGGCGCCGCCTGGGCCGGGCGGCCGTCGGGCTCGCCCATCACGGGGGCGCGGCCGACGGGAAGGTCCAGGAAGAACGTCGAGCCGCCGCCGGGCCTCGAGACCACCCAGATGCGCCCATCCATGCGCCGTACGAGCTCGCGGCAGATGTAGAGCCCAAGCCCCGTTCCGCCCACGCCTCGCGTCAGATTGGGGTCGAGGCGGTAGAACTTCGTGAAGATCCGCTCATGCTCGGCGGGCGGGATGCCGAGCCCCTCGTCGCGGACGGCGAAGCGCACGCGGTCGGCCATGGCCTCGATGCTCACCTGCACGGTGCCCCCGTCGGGCGAGTACTTGATCGCGTTTTCCACAAGGTTGGCCAGGACCTGGCCAAGCCGGTCCGGGTCGGCCGGAAAGGTCGGAAGGTCCTCGGGAGCCGAGATCTCGACCCGGACGCTCTCCGGGGCATAGCTGCGCGCCGACTCCGTCACGGCGCGTGCGACCTCCAGCGGGTGGACGGACTCCGTCGCCAGCCGCAAGCGCCCCGAGTCGATGTGGTTGGCGAGCAGGATCTCGTTCACGATGCGCGCCAGGCGGTCGGACTCGGTGGAGATGACCTCGAGAAGGCTGCGCCGCTTCTCGACCTCGAGCTCGACGTCGTCGCGGGAGAGCGTCATCGACGCGCCGTAGATCGCGGCGAGCGGCGTGCGCACCTCGTGCGACATCGTTGCGACGAACTCGTCCTTGAGCGAATCGACCACGCGCTCGGCCGTCAGGTCGCGGAAGGCGTAGACGACTCCCTCCGAGAACTGCACCGCCGAGAAGCAAAGCCATACCTCCCGCCCCTCGAGCTCGACGGGCAGCGTCTCCGAGCGGCTCGCCCCCGCGGTCGCGGCTTGCTCGACCGACACGAGCGAGGTGATCGTCTGCCAGCCCGGGATGACCTGGGCGGCCGGGCGATCGACGACCGCGTCGGCGCCGAGCCCGGTGATCCCTTCGGCCGCCTGGTTCCACAGGCGCACAACGCCGCCTTCGTCGACGAGGAAGACACCGTCGCCGACGTGCTCGAGCACGCGCGCGTGGCGCTCGAGCGCGAGCTTCTGCTCCTCGACCTGGCGGTCGAGGCGGCGCATGTCGATCGCGCGCTCGAGCGAGGCGACGAAGTAGTCGCGGTCGATCGGCTTGGCGACGAAGTCGTACGCACCGCCGCGGAGGGCCTGGACGGCGAGGTCGTGCTCGCCGTGACCGGTGATGAGAAGCGTGGGAGTCTTCGGGCTTCGGCTCTTGATCTCCGAAAGGAGAGCAAGGCCGTCCATCCCCGGCATCTTGATGTCCGTCACGATCGCGTCGTACTCGATCGCCTCGAGGCGCTCCAGCGCATCGGCGGCCGACGACGACGTGTCGATGGCGACTCCGTTCATGCGCAGACGCAGCGTCTGGGGGAGCGCTTCGAGAAGCGCCGGATCGTCGTCGACGATGAGGACGCGCGCCTCGCTCATGCCGCCTCGGCCGCGTCCGGCCCGGCCAGCGGCAGCTCGATGCGGAAGGACGCGCCTCCACCGGGCAGGCTCTCGACCGTGATGCTGCCGCCGTGCTCCTTGATGATCCCGTACGTGATGGAGAGGCCGAGGCCGGTCCCCGTGCCGACGTCCTTCGTCGTGAAGAAGGGGTCGAAGATGCGCTGCTCGAGCCCGTCGGGAATGCCGGGACCGGTATCGCGGAACACCATCACGACCATCTCGCCCGCCAGCGAGCACTCGATGTTGATGCGCCGCTCCTCGGCCTCGGCAAGCGCGTCTCGCGCGTTCGTGAGGAGGTTGATGAACACCTGCTCGAGCTGGATCGAGTTGCCGAGCACGACAGGAGCCTCGGGGCATAGATCGAGCTCGATCTCGATCTCGCGCAGGCGCAGCTGCTCCTGGGTGAGCGAGAGTGCGCGCTCGATGACGTCGTTCACGGCGACAGGCTCGAAGGCCACCGGCGCGGCGCGGCCGAAGGTGCGCAGGTGGGAGATGATCTCGGTCGCCTTCTTGACCTGCTCGACGACCTTCTCGAGGTCGGCGAGCATGCGCTCGTTTTCGACCTTGCCGAGGCGGACGTAGTCGATGACGTTGCCGACGAAGAGCCCGATGTTGTTCAGCGGGTTGTTGAGCTCGTGCGCGACGCCGGTCGTGAGCTCGCCGAGCGTGGCGAGCTTGCCCGCCTGGATCAGCTGCTCCTGCTTGTCCCGGAGCTCCTGCTCGCGCCGCTCCATCTCCTGCGTCGTCTCACGCAGGTCGCCCATGATGTGGATCATCGCCTTGCGGCTTCCCTCCAGCCTCAGGTTGGAGTTGTGGGAGTCCTGGAGGATGTGCAGGAGCGCGCGGCGGGAATTGTCGAGCCGCTCCGTCTGGCGGGCGAGCCGGCTGCGGTCGGACTCGTAGTCGTCGAGGATGTGGATCATCGCCTTGCGCTGATCGGCGAGCCGTTTGTTCGACTCGTTGAGGTCGCCCATGATGTGCAGGAGCGCGCGCCGGTTCTCCTCGCCCCTGCGTACTCGCCGCTCGAGCTGGTGCACGAGCTCCAGCAGGCGCGCGTGAGACTCGTCGCCGTTTCCGCCGCCGTCGGAGCCGTTCGGCTTCGACGTCCCCGGCTCCGTGGCCATTAGCCCCCGGCTTTCTCGCTCTTGAGCTTCTCTGCCTCGACGCGCAAGCTGTCCAGCTCCTTCTCGAGCGCGATCATCTTCAGCTCGCGGCCGACGACGACTTCCTCGAACTTCTCGAGGTCGAGGATCTTCTCCTGGAGCTCGGACTTCGACTGCTCGAGGTCGCGCACGACCTGCTCGTACGCGCGCATGTCGCGCAGAATGCCGATGGCGCCGATCACCTTGCCCTCGGCGTCGCGAAGAGCGGAGGCGTTCAAGGTCGTCGGGATGACCTCGCCGCCGGCGGTGCGCGGGTTGAGGCGCGCGTTTCGCGTCACGCCCTTCTCGACCACCTCGCGCAGGGCCGCGGTGAACTCGCGCGTCTCCTCGGGACTGATGAAGCGCGAGAGCGACTGCTCGACCACCTCGTCCTTGCGGAAGCCGAGGAGCGCGGACACGGCCTCGTTGGCCTGCAGGATCTTTCCTTCGAGGTCCGAGACGAACACCGGGTCAGGAGCGTTCTCGATCAGGCTCTCGGCGTAGGCGCGCGCCTTGTCCAGCTCGCGCATGTCGCGGAGCACGCCGATGGCGCCGATCACCTTGCCGTCGGAGTCCCTGAGCGCGGAGGCGTTCAAGCTCGTCGGGATGACCTCGCCCGTCGCCGCGCGCGGGTTGAGGACGGCGTTTCGGGTCGCGCCGCGCTCGACCACCTCGCGGAGGGCCGCGGTGAACTCGCGCGTCTCCTCGGGGCTGATGAACTGCGACAGCGACTGCTCGACGACCTCGTCCGGGCGAAAGCCCAGGAGCGCGGACACGGCCTCGTTGGCCTGGAGGATCTTGCCTTCCAGGTCGGAGACGAACACCGGGTCGGGAGCGTTCTCGATCAGACGCTCGGCGTAGGCCCGCGCCTTGTCGAGCTCGCGCATGTCGCGGAGCACGCCGATCGCGCCGATCACCTTGCCGTCGGAGTCGCGCAGCGCCGAGGCGTTCAGGCTCGTCGGAATGACCTCGCCCGTCGCGCGCGCGGGTTGAGGACGGCGTTGCGGGTCACGCCGCGCTCGACGACCTCGCGAAGCGCGGCCGTGAACTCGCGCGTTTCCTCCGGGCTGATGAAGCGCGAGAGCGACTGCTCGAGCACCTCGTCCTGCGCGGAAGCCGAGCAGCTCGGAGACGGCGTCGTTCGCCTGCAGGATCTTTCCTTCGAGGTCGGAGACGAACACCGGGTCGGGCGCGTCCTTGATCAGGCTCTCCGCGTACGCGCGCGCCTTGTCCAGCTCGCGCATGTCGCGCAGGATCCCGATGGCGCCGATCACGTTCCCGCTCGAGTCGCGAAGCGCGGAGGCGTTCAAGCTCGTCGGGATCACCTCGCCCGAGGCCGAGCGCGGGTTGAGGACCGCGTCGCGCGTCACGCCGCGCTCGACCACCTCGTCGCAGCGCGGCCGTGAACTCGCGCGTCTCCTCCGCGCTGATGAAGCGCGAGAGCGACTGCTCGAGCACCTCGTCCTTGCGGAAGCCGAGCAGCTGCGAGACGGCGTCGTTGGCCTGGAGGATCTTGCCCTCGAGGTCGGAGACGAAGACCGGGTCGGGCGCGTTCGCGATGATGATGTCGGCGACGAGATCGCCCGACGGGGCGCCGTCGCGGCCCTCGGTGGTAGCGGGTACGGGCTCTACAGCCATGGAGTCCTCCGGCGACAGGGGATGCCAAGGGGTTCGACCGAAGGTCCCCCCTTCCTGGCTGGTCCGGTTTATAGCACAGGTTTTCGGCTCAACCAGCGCGCGACATGAGGCTCAGTCACCCTCGACGAAGAGCCGCCCGACCACGTCGCCGCGGCTGTTCTGGATCGGCCGCTCCGCCAGGGCCGAAAGACCCAAGAAATGCGCAGCTGCAGGGAAGATCGCCCGGTAGGCGCCGTCTTCCACCTTGAGGGCGACGCCGACCCCGTCCGTGAAGCCGGCGCAGACGACTCCTTCGGCCCCGTGCTTCGCCACGACCCCTGGGAGGGCGAGCATGAGCTCGGTGGCGGGCCAGCCCGGTCCCTCGACGAGCTCGGCGTTGGCCGTCATGGCGGCCACGATCCGGGCGGCGCCTTCCGGCTCGCCGCGCGCCAGCCGGCCGAAGGCGGCGGCCATGCGCTCGAGCGCCAGGGCGAAGGTGACGACCCCACAGCCGTCGACGGCGAGCGGGAGCCGATCGGCCGCGATCCCCGTCACGCCGGCCATCTCCTGGACGATCGCCTGCTGGAGCGGATGGTCCTGAAGGTGGTAGCCCTCCCGCGGCCAGCCGCGCGCCGCGCAGACGGCGAGCATGCCGGCGTGCTTCCCGGAGCAGTTGTGGCGAAGCCGGCTTCCGTCCACCGGACCGCACTCGAGCTCGTCCTCCGTCGCCCACGCGCGCGCGAGTAACAGCTTCACCGCATCGAGCTGCTCGCTGCGAGCCTCGTGCGAGGCGCAGCCGATGGCCACCTCCTCGTCGGCGAGATCGCCGTACTCGCGCACGAGCAGGAGCGCCTGGAACGGTTTCGCCGCCGACCGCATGAACGTGACGACGCCGGGATCGCCCCTGGCCTCGAGGACCTCGCCGTCCCCAACCTTCACGGCGTGCACGCGATGGCGCGACTCGACAACGCCCCCTCTTTCCACGGCTACGCTGATCGGGTCCACGGAGGAATGTTTGCCCGAGTTCCCAGAAATTGAGGCGCTGAGGCGCTCACTCGACGGCCCAGTGCGGGTTTCGCCCGTAGAGCGGGCGGGCCCGGCGCACGTGGCGACGCTGAAGACGTTCGACCCGCCTCTCGACGTGCTGCACGGCCGGCGCTTCGCCGGCGCCGAGCGACGGGGGAAGAACATCCTCCTCCCGACGGACGACGGAGAGCTCGTGCTCCACGTTCACCTCATGAGCGCCGGCCGGCTCCGCTACCTGGGGAACGGCGAGAAGCTGCCGAAGGCGCCGGCCTTCAAGCTCACGTTCGAGAACGGCGGCGTGCTCGTGCTCACGGAGGGCGGGCCAAAGAAACGCGCGCGCGTCGGCGTTTATCGCCCGGAGGCCATCGACCTCGAGCTCGGCCACCTCGGCCCGGAGGCATTCGAGCTCGGCGCCGAGGGTCTCAAGGAAGTTCTGCAGGCCGAGTCACGGCGCCTGCACGCCTTCCTCCGCGACCAGCGCGCGCTCGCCGGCATCGGACGCGCGTGGGCGAACGAGATCCTGCAACGCGCACGCCTCTCCCCGTACGCGCTCTCGACGGAGCTGTCGGACGAGGAGATCGGCCGGCTGGCGGCCGCGATCGACGAGGAGCTCGCCCGCGGCCTTGCGCTGCGTGAGGCGGGCGCGAACGACCGCAAGGCCTACCGCATCCACAACCGCCTCGGGGAACCGTGCCCGGACTGCGGCACGCCCATCGCGCGCGTCGACTTCGAGGAGCACACGATCTTCTACTGCCCCAACTGCCAGACCGAAGGGCGGATCCTCAAGGACCGCCGCCTGTCGCGCCTACTGCGGTAGGCGAATCGTCAGCGTCTCGCCCTCGACGGCGAGTGAGCCGCCGAGGGCCTCGATCAGAACCACCGCGGCGGCGGCGCCGAGCTCACGCACCTCCCGCCCGAGCACGACCGGCTCGGCCGAGCGCGAAATCGGCGAGATGCGCAGGTCGGGCCCGCTCACGACGAGCGAGACCGAGTCGTGACCGCCGTGCCGCGCGGATGCTTTGCCAAGTCGCGACAGCGCGCGCGTCACGTCGCGCACCGGAACCCGGACGGCTCCGCCCTCGCCGCTCACGACCAGCCGGTCCTCTTCGAGCTCGGCGGCCGCCGCACGGGCGAGCTCAAGCGAGTCGGCCTCTTCCAGCTCGGGCGTGAAGCGCCCTGCCTCGATGCGAGCCACGAGCGAAAGCTCGTCGAGAAGCTCGCCGAGTTCGGTGGAGGCCGCATCGATCATCGCCACGTAGCGCGTCCCACGCTCGTCCAGCTCCGTCTTCGGCAAGGTGCGCGCAAAGCCGAAGACGGTGGCCAGCGGATTGCGGAGGTCGTGGCACGCAACGGCCACGAGCTGGGCAAATCTCCTGTCGTCTGTCGCGGCCACGTTGCTACGGTTGCTTACGTGGATGAGAGAGTAACCGCCCTGCCCGACCTGCAAGCCTCGTCGCCCGATGTCCGCATCGGTCTCTCGCGCGCGGGTGTAACAGGGGTCCAGAAGGCCGTGCGGATGCAGCACGGGGGCCAGGACGTCCTCGTCTCGGCCGAGATCGACTGCTTCGTCGACCTCGACCCCGACCAGAAGGGCGTCCACATGTCGCGTTTCCCGGAGCTTTTCGAGGAGGCGATCGACGAGATGGTCATGGGCGAGATGCTCCTGGTGGAGCGCCTGGCCGAGCACATCGCGCGCCACATCGTCGAGCGCCAGCAGGCCCTCCGGGCCGAAGTTCGGATCGCCGCCCGCTACCCGATGGAGCGTCTCACGCCCGTGACCGCGCTCCGGACGCAGGAGCTCGTCACCCTCATCGGGATCGCGGCCGCCTCCCAGACCAGCTCGCGCCGCGTCGTCGGCGTCGAGGCGAGCGGGATCAACGCCTGCCCCTGCGCTCAGGGGCTCGTCCGCGAGCAGGCGGCCGAGCGCCTCGGCGAGGCCGGCTTCGACGACGTCGACGTCGACCGCATCCTCGAGCTCGTCCCGCTCGCGACCCACAACCAGCGCGGCAAGGGCAGTCTTTTCCTCGGCACGAGGCTCCGTCTGGACGCGCAGGACCTCGTCGACCTGGTAGAGCGCTCGATGAGCTCACCGATCTACGAGCTCCTCAAGCGCCCGGACGAGCTCTTCGTCGTCGAGCATGCGCATCTCGCCCCCCGGTTCGTCGAAGACTCGGTGCGGCTCATGATCAAGAGCGCCCTCGACGTCTACGACGAGCTCGACGACGGCGACTTCGTGCACGCTCGCCAGATCAACTTCGAGACGATCCACAACCACGAAGTGCTCGCCGAACGCTTCGGCACCGTGGGTGAGCTACGTCAAGAGCTCGAGACCGGCGAGCACGGCCGCCGTCACACCGAGCTCAGAGACTGGCTGGCCGCCGAGGACCCGCCGACGCGCTAGCGGCGCGCCGCCTGAGCACGAAGCGATTCTCGGTCCCACGTGCGAGGCGCGCGATGTTGCCGCGGTGGAGCACCACGATCGCGATCGCCGCGCCGGCGGTGAACGCGACCACGGGCCACGACGCGCCGAGGATGACCGCGAAGAGCGGCAGCGAGACCGCGGCCGCCATCGAGGCGATCGACGCGTAGCGGGTCGCGAAGAAGACGACGATCCAGACGACTGCTGCGGCCAGCGTGGCGAGCGGCGCGAGCGCGAGGCCAACGCCGCCTGTCGTCGCCACCGTCTTCCCAGCCTTGGCGAAGCCGAAGAAAAGCGGGCGCCAGTGCCCGACCATCGCCGCCACGCCGGCGAGCACCCCGACGAGGTCGTCGCCGAGCCAGCGGCCGAGCAGAGCCGCCGCGAAACCCTTCGCGATGTCGAGGACCGCGACGGTCACTCCGAGCTTGAAGCCGAGCGAGCGCCACACGTTCGTCGCGCCCGGGTTGCCGCTCCCGAGTGTCCGGATGTCGACTCCCTTGACGATCCGCGGGACCCAGTAGCCCCACGGCATGCTCCCGAGGAGGTAACCGACGCCGACGAGCAGGACCGTGCTCACACCGTTCATCGTGGCGTTAGAGGCGGACTGAGCTCAGGCCTGGATCTGGTACTTCGCCATCCAGCCGTTGATGACGCCCCAGTCCAGGTTGTTGAAGAACGCGTCGATGTAGGACGAGCGGTCGGTTTGGTAGTCGAGGAAGTACGCGTGCTCGTACACGTCGAGCGCGACGAGCGGCGTCGCGTTCCAGATGGGGAACGTGTTCTGCGCATCGCCGATGTAGTTGAAGAGCCGCTCCTCGTCCCAGTCGTACGCGGTCCACGCCCAGCCGCGAGCCGCCATGCCCGTAGCCTTGAGGTCGGCGCGCCAGGCCTCGATGCCCCCGAAGTCGCGCTCGACGAGGCTCGCGATCGCCCCGTCCGGGTCACCGCCGCCGCCGCCGAGATGCTCGAAGTAGACCTCGTGGTTCTTGATGCCGCCGATGGCGAAGGTGAGGTCGACCTTGAGCCCGCGCAGGTCCGAGTACACCTGGTTCGCGGACGAGACGTCGACATCTGCGAGCTTGCGCAGGATCTCGTTGCGCTTGTTCACATACCCCTCGTAGAGCTTGTAATGAGCCTCGACGGAGGCGCGGGAGATGCCGTCGAGCTCGAGAAGCTCCGGCTTGAGCTCGCGGGCGGCGATCTCCTCGTGGTTGAAGACCAGCGTGGCCATGGGCGGTCGAGAGCTTATATGCGCCCTCAAACCGTTGGCGCTTGAAATCCGTACCACCGCTCGGTATGCCTTTCGCCAGCATGGCCGTCGCCCAGAGCGATTCACAGCTGATCGAGCGCGTCGCGGTCGGAGACCGCGACGCCTTCACGGAGCTCTACCGGCGCTTCGCGCGGCCCGTCTTCGCCCTTGCGCTCCGGCAGCTCGGCGACAACGGCCGGGCCGAGGACGCCGCGCAGGAGACCTTCGCCGCCGTGTGGCGCTCGGCGCGGAGCTACCGCGCGGACCGCGGCACCGGCTCGGCGTGGCTCTACGCGGTGGCGCGCCACGCAATCATTGACCGGGCGCGCCAGCGTCGCAGCCCGTGGCGGAGGTGCCGGAGATGGCGGCCGACGACACGCCTCCCGAGGAGCACGCGGAGCTGGCGTGGCTTTCGTGGCGTGTGCACGCCGCGCTCGAGAAGCTGCCGGAGAGGGTAGCGGTCGTCCTCGAGCTCGCGATACTGGAGCGGCCTGTCACAGGCCGAGATCGCGAGCTACCTGGACGTTCCGCTGGGGACCGTGAAGACACGCACGCGCGCGGGCTTGGCACGCCTGGCGTCGCTGCTCGAGGAGGTGCGGCTTGAGGGAACCACCTGACATCCGAGAGCTGATCGGCGACGACGTTCCCGACGACCAGGTGGACGAGCTTCGCCGGGTCGATCGCCTGCTCCGCTCGGTTCCGGCCCCACCCCACCAGGTCCCTCCGCGACTGACCCAGGCGGTCACGTCGCTGACGCTGTCGACGCCGTTCTGGAGCCGGCGGCGCATGGCCCTGGCCGTTGCGCTCGCCGCAGCATTGGCCGCGGGCTTCTTCGGCATCGGGCGCTTGACCTCCGATCCAGGGGTCCAGGCGCGCGCGACCGTCCCGCTGCACGCGACCGAAGCGGCGCCGGAGGCGGCCGCCGTCGTCCAGGTGGGCGAACGCGACGAGAAGAGCGGCAACTGGAGCTGATCCTCGAGGTGACGGGGCTGCCGAAGCTCCCCGGAGAGCGCTACTACACGCTCTGGCTCGAGAAGGACGGCGAGTACGCCGCCACGTGCGGGTCGTTCAACGTTGGGGAGGGGACGACGACTGTTCGCATGACCGTCTCGTACCGTCTTTCCCAGTTCGACGCCTGGGTCATCTCGGAGCACGGCGACGAGGCCGAGCCGCACCTTCTGCGCGCAAACGTCGCCTGACTATTACGGCGCGACGCGGCCCGAGGCGACGAAGGCCTCGTGCGTGACGGGCATGTGCTCGGCGAAATAGCGCTCGCACGCCTCGGCGTAGCGGCGGATCTCCCTCTGCGCGGTCTCGGCGGCGCGCAGCGAGATGAAGTTCATGAGCGCCCGCGCATTCACGGTCCAGTAGAACTCGGTGTAGGCGCCGACCGGCATGACCGATCGCGCCAGCTCGCGGGCCACGCCGAGCTCCACCAGCCGCTCGTACGCGGCGTACGCGGTCTCGTAGACGGAGCGCAGCTCCTCGCGCGTCAGGTCGGCAATCTCCTCCGAGACCGGCTCGAAGGAGTACGCACCGGGCTTGCCCACCTGCGTGCGCACGTCGTCCGCCTCGGGGATGTAGAACTCATCCGTCGCGCGCGCGTACCTCATGCTGAATTCGTTGAACGAGCCGACCCGGTGTCGCATCCATTCGCGCGCGACGAAGATCGGCGCGCGGATGTGGAAGCGGAACGAGTTGTGCTCGAAAGGCGTCCCGTGGCGATCCCTCATGAGGAACTTGACGAGGCCGACGTCCGAATCGTCCATCTCGTCCTTTCGGCGGGCGAAGCTGACCCTGGCGGCGTTGACCACCGAGAGGTCGGTCGCCATGACGTCGTCCAGCCGGACGAAGCCGTGGTCCAGGACTCGGATACCCTGTTCGGACGCGGTTTCCTCGACGACGCTCACGGGGCCGAGTCTAGCCGGGGCACAGGAAGCCGCTTCCCCAAATTGGTCTTGAAGAGGCTCTAAGGCTCAAGTATTTTCCCTCCTCTGACGATCGGTGTTGCAGTGGGGTCTGACCGGACGACCGTCCGCAGGGTAGGCGGCGCCTTTGCGGCTCTCGTCTGCATGCTCGCTGTTTCGGCCGGCCCTGCCTTCGCCGCGCCGAAGCCGCTCCCGCGGCCGGCGCCCGTTGCGAATGACGCCCTCACCCGGGCGCTGGCCCAAGGCCACCTCACGCCGGCTGCCTACACCCTCGAGCGCGCCCGCTCGCTCTTCCACCTCGCCGAGGTCCGCCGGGAGTTCGGCGACGTCGAGCGTGCGGCGGGCCACGACGCCACTCTGATCCTGCGTGACCTGGCCCTCCGCCTGCGGGACCTTCCCGCCGGCGAGCGTGAGGAGGCGAGAAGGCTGCTTGCGCGCCCCTCGGACGGGTTCGGCAATGACGACGACGGCTGGCTCGTTGCCGAGGCCCCCGACTCCCAAGCGGGTGAAGGGTGCGACACCAACGTCTGCATCCACTGGGTGAACTCGACCGCCGATGCCCCGCCCGCCGGTGACACCGACGCCGACGGCGTTCCCGACTGGGTCGAGGACGTCGTCCAGCCAACGTTCGCGACCGTGTGGGCGACGGAGGTCACCGCGTTCGGCAATCCAATGCCCAAATCCGACCTGTCGTCTACGAACGACGGCGGCGATGCCAAGCTCGATGTCTACCTCGCCGATCTTGGGAACGATGGGCTCTTCGGCTACTGCACGAGCGACGACCCGAACCTCGACAGCCCGGGTTATCCCTTCTTCGACTTCTCCTCCTACTGCGTGCTCGACGACGACTTCGCCGATTTCGGCACGGAATGGACGCCTACTCAGTTCACCCAGGTGGTGGCCGCGCACGAGTTCCGCCACGCCTCGCAGTTCGCCGAGGACTTCGCCGAGGACTTGTGGCTCATGGAGGGCGAGGCCATGTGGATGGAAGGTCAGGTCTATCCGACTGTCACGGACCGCTTCGACTACTTGCAGACGAGCCCCCTCAGTCGCCCCAGCAACTCGCTCGACCACGGCAAGAACTTCTACGAGTACGGCGCATGGGTGTTCTTCCAGTACCTGTCCGAGCGGTTCGGCGACGACGTCGTGCGCAAGATCTGGGACCGCGCCGACGGAAGCTCGTCGGGCCCCGACCAGTACTCGATGGAGGCGACTTCGAACGCGATCGCGGCGGAGGGCGCCCAGTTTTACGGCACCTTCACGACGTTCACGGAGTGGAACCGGTTTCCCGCCGGCCCAGGTCACTATTCCGAAGGCCCGTCCTACCCGACCGCGCCGCGCAGCGGAACGTTCAGGCTCGGCCGCGGTGACGCGATCTCGTGGAAAACCATCAAGATGCGCCACCTGGCGGCGGCGTACTACAGCTTCAAGCCCGCGAGCGACGGCCGCACCAAAGCAGGTTTGAAGGTGACCGTCGATCTTCCGGCGACGTCGACCAAGCCCGCCGCCACGCTGCTCGTCTTCACCGCGGGTGGGGGGTACAGCGTGAAGCCGATCACGCTCGATTCTTCGGGCAACGGCGCGCGCACCGTAGGGTTCGGGCGCGGAACGGTCACGCGCATCGACCTCATGCTGACGAACGCGAGCGCACGGTACGACCTGTCCACGTGCTGGTCGGGCCTCACAACGTACTCCTGCGGCGGCGCGAAAGCCCGCGACGAGAACCTCGCGTACAAGTTCCGAGCCCGGACGACTTAGCTAGTCGCTTCCTTCGAGCACACGCTTGAGGCGCTCGAGGTCGGACTTGAACTGCGCCTCGACCGCGCCGGCCACCATGCGCACGGCGAAGCGCGGGAACTTGCTCGTGTCCGCCTCGCCGACCCAGTCGAGACGCGTGCCGCCGTCCTCCTCGCTGAGCGTGTGCTGCACCTCGAAGGGCAGCGGCCCGGAGACCACCCGAAGTGAGAACTTCCGGTCGGGCTCGAACTCGCTGACCTCGAGCGTCGATTCGCCGCGCCGTCCGAGCAGACTGCGCACCTCGTGGACGCGCGCGCCGAGGCCCATCTCGCCCTCGACGCTGACCTCGCTCGCGCTCGACTGCCACTCCGGCAGCTTTGCGACGTCGGTGAGGTAGGCGAACACCTCCGCGCGCGGACGGTCGATCACCACTGTGTGCTCCATCCTCATCAGCGCGGCCGGGCGAAGTAGAGGACACGGGTGCCGCCCACCAAGGTCTCCGAGCGCTCGATCTCGAACGCATCGTTGAGCGCTCGCTCGAAGATGTCGCGTTCGTAGTCGGCGTGCATGTCGTCACGCTTGGCGGCGAGCAGGCGCTTCACCTGCGGATCGTCGCGCGTCGGAAACTCGACGACGATCGCGCTTCCGAGCGAGCCGAGCCACGCGACCACGTCGCGAACGGGAACGTTCCCGCCGATCGCGAGGTGGTGGACGAGCGCGAGGCAGAGCGTCAGGTCAGTCGAGCCGCGCTCGAGCAGCGGCTGTCTCTCGGCGCCACGCCAGCCCAGCCCCGGGGATGGATCGAGGACGTCGGCGACGAGCGGCAGGATCGTCGTCGACCTCTCGCTCTTCAGCTCTCGGTAGAGCCGCTCCACGACGGCCGCGTCCGAGTCGAGCGCGACGACGTAGCGCGCGTGCTCGGCGGCTATCCGCGAGAAGCGGCCGACGTTGCAGCCGAGATCCCAGACGAGTTCCCAGCGCCGAGACGCGATGGCCTCGCGAACGAACGCCTCCTTCCGCGTAGCGTCGGCCTCGTCGTAGGAGGTCGTCGCCTCGTAGCCCGACCAGGTCGAGCGCGACGGGCTCCACTCGAGGCGGCGGATCAGCTTGGCCAGCCGCCTCACGTTCGCGACGATGAGCTCCTTCTTGAAGCCGGCCGCGCGCAGCTCGCTCTTCACCTCGCGCGCGGTCTCGTCGCGGCCGCGCTCGAGCCGCGCGTGCAGGTACACGTGCGTGAGAACTCCGCGCCGCAGAAGGTCGCGCGCCGACATGAGGCTTCGAAACTGCTCCGGAGAGATCCCTTCGAGGCTTCCTCGCAACCACGGCTGGAACGCGACTCCCTTGTGGGCCTGGAGCAAGAGGGGGTAGAGGAAAAGCGCGCAGAACTGCCGGTAGCCGAGCCACGGCTCGCCGGGGGTGAGGCGCTCGAAGGAGCCGACGTCGATGAACAGCGGGCTCGCGCCGCGCCACTGCACGTTGTAGGGCGAGGCGTCCTTGAGGACGAGGTCTTCGGCGAGCGCCGCTTCGAGGAGCTCGAGATGGAGAAGCGCCGCGTCGCGGAGCATGCCGAAGGACCACTCGTACGGATACGAGACGAACGGGACGCGTTCGTGCCGCAGCACCGCAGCGGCATCGTCTCGCAGCTCGCCGGGGAGATCGCTGCTCTCAACGCGCTCGGTGCCGACGAGCTTCCCCTCCGAGACGGCGCGGGTGAAGAGCTCCGTCGCCGCCAACGCTTCCCAGTCCGCGAGCCCTTGCGGGCTTAGCGTGCGGAGGACGGCGTCGTCCGTCACGAACACCCGGCTGTCGGGGTCGCGAAACGAGCCCGGCTCGACGCGCGCGGCCGTCATGCCCACCTGCGGCGCTCTCAGGGAGCCGAGCGGGCCTTCGGTTCCTCGTCGCGACGGCGAATGCGCAAGAAACCGAGGAGCCGGCCCCAGAAAAGCTTGATACCGACGACGGCCGCCGCCACACCGCCGAGGATGACCTGGAGCAGCATGCTGCCCGTGCCGGGGTCGATGTAGGGAAGCGTCACCAGGCGGCGACGCTAACAAATCGCCGCAGGCCGCGGCGCCATGCGGATCAGAAGCACGAGCCCAACGGCAGCCGAGGCCGCCCCACACAAGAAGACGGCGCCGTAGCCCGCTGCCTCGGCGGCGAAGCCGAGCACCAGCGCCCCGCTCACGAGGGCGACGTCGACGAAGGCGATCACCGCTGCGACCGCGGCGCTTCTTTCCGACGCAGGCGCGCGGGACATCGCCAGCAGTGCCGCGGCCGGGTACGCGAGCGCCTGCCCAACCGCGAAGATCGCCGTGCCGACGAGGACGCCCGCTTCGGTCTGCCAGGCGGCGACGACGACCAGGCCGCAGGCGACGGCCGCGCAGGCCGCCGAAGCGGCCAGGCGCGCGCCGAGCCGGTCGGGCACGGTGCGCCCGAGCAGACGAACCACGACGACGACGCCTGCGAAGACGAGAAACACGAAGCCGGGCCGGTCGAGGCCGACCTCACGCGCGTGTAACACAGCGAAGGCATTGAAGCCGCCGAAGCCGAGCAACGCCAGGAAGAGGATGAGACCGGGTAGGAGGGCAGAGCGAGGCGGAAGGAGAGCACGCGACGGCTCCTCGTCGTGGACCGGCCGTGTCTCGCGCACGACGAGGGCAATCGCACCGGCGATGCCGATCGCGGCCGCTGCCAAGAGCCACGCGAACGTGTAGCCCTCCAGGTCGACGGCGAGGTCTCCGGCGATCGGCCCGAGCGCAAGCCCGAGATAGGAGCCGGTCGTCACGAGGCTCATGGCCTCTCCGTGCCGGCCCGGGGGCGTGAGGTCGGTCGCCATCGTGAAGGCGGCGACCACGAACATCGCCTCGCCCGCGCCCGCGACGGCGCGCAGGGCGACCACGACCGCGAACGGCGGCTGGGCCGCGAGCGTGAGATACCCGCCCAGCATGAGCAGAACGCCGCCGAACAGGAAGATCCTCCTGCCCCAGCGGTCGGCCAGCCGGCCGGTGAGCGGCCCGGCCAGGATCGCCCCGATGCTCGCGGCGCCGACGGCCAGTCCCACCCCGAGGTCGCTCTCGCCGAGCTCGTCGCGGATGTACAGCGGCAGCGCGACGACAAGGATCCCGAAGCTCGCGAAGACGGCCCCGGTCGCGGCGAGGACGAGAAGAAACGGGCGTGTGACTACACGCTCAGCGGCGACCGCCGGAGCGGTCACGCGTTGTCGTGAGGGCTAACCGGTCGGCGCGGGCGCAGACGGGTCAGTCTGCCACAAGCCGAACTCGTTTCCCTCCGGGTCACTGCAGACCGAGAACCAGCCCATGCTCGGCACGGGCCTGCGGTCGGTCGCCTCGCCGCCCAGATCCCTGACGGAGGCGATGCCGGCGTCGATGTCGTCCACGCCGAACGTCGTCCGCGAGCCCCTCTTGCCCGGCTCCTCCTTGCTGATCGCCACGCCGCTGCGGTCGTCGATCTGCGCCATGTGGTACTCGTTCGGGCCGGGGAACTGCTCGAACTGCCAGCCGAACAGCGATCCCCAGAACTTGCGGGACTTTTCCGTGTCGTCCGAGAAGATCTCGAGGTGAACGACCTCTCCTGCCATTACGTCTCCCTTCGGGGTTGTCAGCCATTGAGACGGCGCGCGGGGCTGAAAGTCATCGGTCTCCCGTATTAGACTCACCCGAGCGCGGCCACCGATGAGTTTTCGCGGCGAACTCGGTCATGGCTGCAAACTCCCCCGGACGAAAGGACCGCCCCCCGATGGACGAACACCGAACGAGCAGCGACGGGAATACCGACATGCCGCCCGCCGTTGGACGGCCCATGGCCGAACGGCGAGCATCGCACGAACGCCAGTCGAGCGGCGGCCTCGCCCGCTGGGCGCGCGCCTGCACGACGCACCCCTGGCGCGTCGTCGGTGCCTGGATCGGCGCCATCGTGCTCCTCGTCGTGCTCGTCGGCACAGTGGGTGGCGAGCTTCGAGACGAGTTCGAGATCCCGGGATCCGACACTCAGCGGGCCACCGACCTGATCGAGAGCGAGTTCGCGTCCGAGCAGGGCGGCGTCCTCAACCTCGTGTTCGCGGCCCCCGAAGGCGAGCGCCTCGACACTCCCGAGCGCCAGGCGGCAATCGAAGACGCCATCGCCCGCCTCCAGACGGACGAGTTTCAGCCGACCGAGGACAAGGCCGGCATCGAAAGCGTCGGCGACCCGTTCGAGGACGACACGGTCTCCGACAACGGTCGAATCGCCTACACGGAAGCGCAGTTCGACCGCATCATCTTCGAGAAGGACCGCGAACCGGTCGTTGCGGTGCAGGACGCCGTTCGCGAGGAGGTGGAGCCGGCAGGTATCACGGCCGAGTTCAACGGCGACGCGGAGTTCCCGCCCGTGGAGCAGGGCACCTCCGAGGTGCTCGGCCTGCTGGCGGCCATCATCGTGCTGCTCGTCGTGTTCCGCACGTTCGTGGCCGCGTCGATCCCGATCGCACTCGCGCTCACCGCCCTGGCGACCGCTTTCATGCTTCTCTACATCCTCGCCGGGCTGACCGACGTGAACACGATCACGCCCATTCTCGTCTCGATGATCGGCCTCGGCGTCGGCATCGACTACTCGCTCTTCATCGTCACGCGCTTCCGCCAGTTCCTGCACGAGGGGCTCCCGCCTCGGGAGGCGGCCGCGGAGGCGGCTTCGACGGCGGGGCGCGCGGTGCTCTTCGCGGGCCTGACGGTCGCCATCTCGGTGAGCGGCCTCGCGTTCTTCGGTCTCGACTTCATCACCAAGCTCGGCATCGGCAGCGCGCTCGGCGTGCTGACCACGGTGCTGATCGCCAACTCGCTCCTGCCCGCAGTGCTCGGGCTCCTCGGGCACAAGGTCGACCGCCTCAAGGTCCCGTTCCTGCGCCGCGTGTCGGAGACGGAGGCGGAGCGGGAGAAGACCCCGATCGCCCGCTGGGGCCGGTTCGTCACCGCCAACGCGAAGGTCGTCTTCACGGTCACGCTCGTGCTCGTCCTCGCCCTTGCCTCGACGTCGCTTCTCGTCCGGCTGGGCGCGGCCGATCAGGGCACGCAGCCGACTGCTCAAACCGCACGCCGCGCCTATGACCTGCTGGCCGAGGGCTTCGGGGCCGGCTTCAACAGCCCGATCCCGATCGTCGTCGACGTCAATGACGACCCCGAAGCGCCCAACCGGATCTACGAGGGCATTCAGAACCTCGAGGGCGTGGCCTCGGTGGGCGAGCCGCAGCTCAACGACGAGGAAACGGTGGCGATCATCTTCGTGACGCCGGACTCCGCGCCGCAGGCCGAGGAGACGGACGAGCTCGTCGATCACCTGCGAGGGGACGTCGTCCCATCGGCGACCGCCGAGGGCAACGCGGTCGCCTACGTGTCGGGCCTCAGTGCGGCGTTCAAGGACATCGCCGACCGGATCTACGAGCGGCTGCCGATCTTCCTGCTGTACGTCGTCGGCGTCACGTTCATCATCCTCGCGATGGCGTTCAGGTCGATCGTGATCTCGGCCACGGCGGCGGTCACGACGCTCATGTCCGCGTTCGTGGGCTTCGGAGTCCTCACGCTGGTGGTGCAGGAGGGCCATCTACTCGGGCTCACCGGCCTCGACCGCACCGGGCCGATCGAGACGTTCGTCCCACCGATCGCCTTCGCGATCCTGTTCGGGCTCTCGATGGACTACATGGTCTTCCTCATGAGTCGCATCCGAGAAGAGCACGTGCACGGGCTTCGCTGCCGCGAGGCCGTCGAGCACGGCATCGCCGCGATTGGGCGCGTGGTCGTCGCCGCGGCCTTGATTATGGGCACGGTCTTCGCCGCCTTCATCCTGAGCGCCGACCGCATCCCGAAGGAGTTCGGGCTGCTGCTCGCCGTCGCGATCCTGACGGACGCGCTCGTCATTCGCATGACGCTTGTGCCGGCGTTCCTCACCATGCTCGGCGAGCGGGCGTGGTACATGCCACGCTGGCTCGACCGATTGCTCCCGGGCCTCTACGTCGAGCCGCCGTGGGAGCACGAGGCGGCGGTGCCGGTGCCCGCCGATGAGCCGGTCGAGGCGGGCGCGCGCCCTTAGCGCTTGAGGATCTCGTTCAGAAGCGGAGGGTTGGGACACCAGGAGGACCTCAGGTCCCCCATGTCCCAGCCCGACGCGCTCGCCCCCGCCTGGTACGCGCTCTCCAGAAAAGCCAGGAGCGCTGCCCGCGGATCGGCCGCCGTACGCACCGTCTCGTAGGGCAAGACTGCGAGCGAGCTGCTTGCCAGCTCGCTCCACGTCGCGCCCCTGGGCCTGAGTTCTTTCTCTCGAAGGCCGTCGGGCTCCGGCGCCGTATAGGAGTAATAGGTCGGCTGTCGCACCTTCGGGTCTCCGGCCCAGAAGCCGAACGACACGACCTCGTGCGAGTACGCCTCAAGCGTGACGGGGTCCGCGTCCGGCATGGCCGGGGCGCGCTTGCCTCCGAAGCGAGTGACCGCGAGGTCGAACGAGTGCCAGAAGAGGTGAACGGGGCTCGTCTTGCCGCAATACCAGCCGGCGAACTCCTCGAGCACGGCGTCCGACCAGTCCAGGATGCGCCAGAAGCGTTCGACGGCCTCCGCGTCGTACGACGAGTGTTCGCGGTCCTCACGAAACGGCGTCGTGATCGGGATTCCGAAGGGCGACTCGCGGATAACGACGTCGACCCCGAGCCGGGACAGCGCGGTGTGGAGCTGATCGTCGAACGTGGCCACGGACAGGCCGTCAGCGAGATCGAACGACTCGGTCCGGCCCTCGGCCGTCCTGACCAACAGCCGATGGTCGAGGAAGTCGAAGTCGATCTGAAACGGGACCCCAGTCGGCGAATGCATTCGGCGCGTGGTCAGGCCCCGCACGTCGACGTAGAGGGGAACGTGCCACCAGTGGTTGCGCGGGGGCGCGGAGGCAAGACGGATCTTGCCCACGATCTGGAGCCAGAGATGAAGGGTCTCCTTCGTCGCCTCCCACTCTTCGAGTGGAAGCGGGGGCAGCTCTCGAGACGTGGAGAGGGTCACGCCCGCCCCTCAGCGGGCTGCGGACCGACGACGAACATGACTTCGTCCACGTAGCACCAGCTCCAGTCTTCCCCCGGCTGGGCCGAGCGGGCGATCGGATGCCCTACTTCACGCGAGTGCCCAGACGCATGCCGGTTGGGCGAGGAGTCGCAGCAGCCGATCTTGCCGCAGCTCATGCACATCCGCAGATGGACCCACGAGCCGCCGATCGCGAGACAGTCTTCGCACCCCGCGATCGACGGCGGCAGGTCGGTTACCGAGATCTGGTCGAGGTGGCTGCACGATGCCTGAGTCATCGGGCAATCTCCACCGTACAGATCGGCGTGGGGTCTACCGAGTGACCGATTGCGCCCTCAGACGCAAGACGGGCCGGCCCATGCGGGCCGGCCCGTTTGCACTTCGACTAGTCGTTAGGCCCGATAGAAGAGCCAGGCGTCCTGCATGCGCTGCACCTGGCCGGGCGTGAACTCCGTGTAACAGGAGTCGAACGAGTAGTCCATGTAGTTGTGGATCGGATCGTCGCCCGGGGCAGGACACGTGTCCTTGCCGACCGGACAACCTGACGTCGCGGTCTTCTCCGACGGAGTGTCGGCGACGAAATCGCCTCGCTCCGTGCACTTCCCGAAGAACGTGTGCTCGAGGTTGAGCCAGTGCCCGACCTCGTGCGTCCCGGTCTCACCCTGATCGAACTGACCCGCGTACCTGGTGGAAGTGCCTTTCCAGGACTCCCAGTCGACGACCACGCCGTCGAAGTAGAGCTGCGACGGCGAATCCGTGATCGACGGCAGGTACGCCCAGCCGAGATACGGGCCGGCGGTCGTCGAGTAGATGTTGAGCGTGCCCTCGTCACCCCGACGCAGAGTCCGCTTCATGTCGTGCTCGGCACCGCCGATGCTCGAGTTGAACCACTTGGCGTTGTCGGTGCGAGTGATCCCGGCGAGCTCGAACGTGAAGCCCGAGTCGGCACCGCCCTCACCACCGCCGAACGTGTTGTTCAGAACCCGGATCTGCGTGAGGATCTGCGAACGCGTCATGTTTCCGGTCGTCCCATCTGTGACGACGTGGAACCACACCGGAACGGTGGCGGAGAAGTTCGCGCCTGCCACACCTTGTGCCGACGCCGGCAGGTCCGTGTGCACCTGAACGACGTCAGGCTCCCGCACGGGGCCGCCTCGTGCGGCCACGGCCTGGGTGGAGCAACTCCATGCCTGGGCGCTCGCCGCAGTGGCTCGCGCCCCGCTCGCTGTCCCGACCGTCATGGCTGTGTAGATCGCCACGGCGAGTGCGAGCGTCGAAAACAGCTTCACTTTCCGCATACCCCTCCTCTGTCTCCGCCCGAGGCACCCGGCCTCGGGCCGGACACAATCATGCTCCGAATCGAGGCGTCCTTCAAGCCCGAGCCGCAGAGGGGCTACGAGTCTTCGGCGGGCTTCAGATGGACGGCCCGGGTGACGCTGAGAAGTTGGCCGTCCGGCGAGACCATGGCGTTGCGGAACTCGCCGGCCTCGTTGTAGCAGCTGAATCCCTGCTCGTATTCGGGATGGAGCTCGACGTTGACGGCGCCGTTGTCCTTGCATTCGACGGGTTCTCCGACGTACTGCGAAACGAGCCGTGAGGCCCGCTGCTCGCGTGCGGACGACCCGTCGCCGCCGGTGTTTTCCGTCTTGCCCATGACGCACCCGGCAACCATGAGGACGAAGGTGGCGAGCAGGGCGGCGGCGAGGCGGCTTCCCATATGCGGGTTATCGGCGAACCGATCACGAACTTGATTGCCCCGAGCTAGAGGTCTTTGCGGGCAAAAGCCACGATCGCCGCGCCGAGCACGACTGCGAAGTACGCGAGCGTCCAAAGCGGCAGCAAGGGGCCGCCGGCGTCCGAGCCGCCGAAGGGGCCGAGCTGGATCGCCAGGCCGGTGAAGCCGCGAGCCTCGGAGGTGATCCGGTAGAGCGCATCCTGGTAAAGGGCCTCGAACGGAAGCGCCCACGAGCTCCACTCGGCGATCGTCTCGAGCCTGTCCGATTTCAGCGCCTCACCGATCTGGCCGAGCAGGCCGGCGACCAGCCCCGCTCCGTTGCCTCCATAATCCTGGCGATACGCGCTACCTGGAGGACATCGCCTTTGGCGACCTGCTGCTCGACAATCGCCCGCAATGTCTCGGCTTGCATATACACTGCACCACGCGCCACCGCCTGGCGTGCCGTGACGTCTTTGCTGCCGACATCCACCATGCGCGCGTGACCCTGGGCATCCATATGTGTCCATTCTGCCATAGCTTACTCCTTGTCTGGGCCAGCGCGGCCACCAATTCCGGCACGCGCGCAATTGCCTCGGGCAGTTTGGCGACGTCGGTGCCACCACCCTGCGCCATATCAGGGCGACCACCGCCTTTGCCACCGATGAGCGCGGCGACTTGCCCTAGCAAGGTGCCAGCCGACAGACGTGCGTCAGATCGCGCGTGACCCCGGCGACGAGCACTGCTTTATCGTCTTCGACGCTCCCTACCACGACCACGCCTGAGCCGAGACGGTCTTTGGCCGTGTCCACAAACGAGCGCAACGCCTTGCGGTCAAAATTCTCCAGACGCAAGGCCAGGACTTGCACCCCGGCCACTTCACGCACCTGGCTCAAATAATCCTGCGTCTGCGCCGTAGCCAGGCGCAGCTTGCAGGGCCTCAACCTGGCGCTCCAGCTCGCGTTGTTGGGCCGTCAGACGCTGCAGCTTGTCCACCTCTTCATCGGGTTGGGCGCGCAAGTCCTGTCGCACATCGCTGAGAATGCGGTCGTCATGCTTGACGTGCATATACGCTCCTGGGCCAGTCAGGGCCTCGATACGTCGCACGCCAGAGCCAATGCCGGCTTCATAGGTGACGGTAAAAAAGCCGATCTCCCCGGTGGCCCGCACGTGCGTACCGCCGCATAGTTCCTTGCTAAAGCCCGGGACCTCGATGGTGCGCACTTCCTCACCGTACTTTTCACCAAACAACGCCAGCGCCCCCCAGGAAATGGCGCTGTCGAGATCCATCGTCACCACCTGCAAGGGAGTATTGCTCCAGATCTGCTCGTTGACCAGGCTCTCGATGCGGTCCAACTCGCGCTCGCTGAGGCGCGCAAAATGCGTGAAATCGAACCGCAGGCGATCGGGGGCCACCAGCGACCCGGCCTGTTTGACGTGCTCGCCAAGAATTTGCCGCAGAGCCGCGTGCAGGAGGTGCGTGGCCGTGTGGTTTTTGCGGATCGCCTCGCGGCGGGCGTGTCGATATCGAGCTGCATAGTCATTTCGTGCCATATGGTGCCACGCTTCACCACACCGTAATGCACGATGAGGTCGCCAGCCGGTTTCTGCGTATCCGTGATCTCCACCTCCACGCCCTGCTCAAGCGCCAGGGCCCGGCCCACGTCGCCGACCTGTCCGCCGGCTTCGCCGTAGAACGGCGTGTGCTCGAACACCAGTTCGACGCGCTGCCCCGCGTGCGCCTCCTCGACTTCCCGACCATCCACAATGATAGCGACCACCGGACTGGTCGTCTGGGTCGTATCATAGCCGGTAAACGTCGACGCGCCGGCACGTTGCAGGACGCGTTGATACACCGGCGCCACCTGCACTTCCCCGAGCCTTTCCAGGTCTCGCGCGCTTTGACACGCCTGGCCTCAAGCTCGTCCTCAAAATCTTGCCGATCGAGCTTGATCCCCGCTTCGAGCGCGACCTCCTCGGCCAGATCGATCGGGAAGCCAAAGGTGTCGTACAGCTGAAACGCCTCGGTCCCGGTAATGCGCCGCGTGCCGTCCTCGCGGTGCTGCGCGATGAGGCTGTCCAGCTCCCGCATGCCCTGGTGCAGCGTGTTCAAGAAGCGCTCCTCCTCGCCCAGCAGCATTTTACTGACGTACTCGTTCTGCGCTTCCAGTTCCGGATAGGCGCTGCCCATGACGCGTTGCACCGTGTCGACCAGGCGATACAGGAAGGGCTCCTCGAACCCGAGCATCTTGCCGTGGCGGGCGGCACGCCGAATGATGCGTCGCAACACATAACCGCGCCCGGTGTTCTCAGGCAGCACCCCATCGCAGAGCAGGAACACGCTCGCGCGCATATGATCCGCGATGACGCGCATGGAGACATCGTCTGGCTTGCACGCTGCCATAGGGTTTTTCGACGAGTTCTTCCACCGTCGCGATGATGGGACGGAGCAGATCCGTATCATAATTGCTCTGCACCCCCTGCATGATTGCCGCAATGCGCTCCAACCCCATGCCAGTGTCAATATTCTGCTGCGGCAGAGGCGTCAGGGTGCCGTCTGCGGCACGACTGTATTGCATAAAGACCAGGTTCCACAGTTCGAGAAAGCGGTCCCCCTCGCCACCCAGAACGTCCTCAGGGCCTGTGCCCGAGCGCCGGCCCCTGATCAATATGAATTTCCGAACACGGTCCACAGGGGCCCGTATCGCCCATGGCCCAGAAATTGTCCTTTTCTCCCAGGCGTACGATGCGCTCAGCCGCTACGCCAACCTGCTGGTGCCAGATAGCAAAGGCCTCGTCATCGTCGCGGTAAATGGTGACCCACAGCTTGTCCACCGGGAGCTGTAACACCTGCGTCAAAAACTCCCAGGCAAAGGCAATGGCCCCCGCCTTAAAGTAGTCCCCAAAGGAAAAATTTCCCAGCATCTCGAAAAAGGTATGATGGCGCGCCGTGTAGCCGACGTTTTCCAGGTCGTTGTGTTTGCCGCCAGCCCGCACACACTTTTGGGAACTCGTGGCGCGTACGTACTCGCGTTTTTCCCGCCCGAGGAGCACATCTTTAAACTGCACCATACCGGCATTGGTGAACAGGAGGGTGGGGTCATCTTTCGGGATCAGCGGGGAACTTTTCACGATGCGGTGATTGTGTTGCTCGAAATACCGCAAAAACGCCCTGCGAATTTCGTTGCTTGTCATGTGCACTCCTCGTGTATGGTCGCTCCCTCTCCGCCAGGGAGAGGCAATGTAGCACACTGTTACAGGTGCATCAGGCCCCCGTCCGTAGCTGGCGCAGAGGGCCTTGCAACCTGAAGGAAATCTCCCCACGCCGATCAGGGCGCTTGCGCACGATATTCGCCAGGAGATCCAGCTCCTGCTTGTAGACCTCGTCGGAACGTACCTGCCAGCGCAGGTTGAGCTGACTGTCTGCCAGAGGGGTTTTCCAGGCCATCGAACCACGCGCGTCGATGAAGAGATCCTTCCCCTGGCAGGTGAGCGCCACCATGCTGGCCTGCTTCGCAAGCGTCTTGAGTTCACCCAGCAGGGTGTCGCAGGCAATCTCACGTGGGAGCTGCAATTGCCACCCGGGTACGCCTGTGAGGGCCATGGCTTGCATGCGCAGATTGAAGCTCCCCTCCTGGATTTGTCCATCACTGCTGAGGGTCGTGGCAGTGTCTCCGCCGAGTTGGCCGCGGATGAACGCTTGCCCGTCCTTGCGCAGCAGGGCGTACTGGGCCACATCCAGATCCGCAAAGCGCGTTTTGATGTCCCACACTGGAGCCCCCTCGACTTTGCTATAGCGCGCCTCTCCTTCCAGGTGCCCACTATACAGGCGCCCTTCAAAACGCACTTGCATTGTCCTCGACAACAGGGCAAGCCACCCGGGGTAGAGGCGCAGGGTCTCGATGTCCAGGGTCGCGTCATTGGGGCTGAGCTGGTCCACTTGCAGACGAATGCCCTCAGCGCGCAAACCAGGTGGAAACATGGGGCGCAACCGCGTCAGCACCAGTTGCGTCCCGTGCTGCGAGGCCCATTCCATGAGACGCTGTTGTAGCGCGTCGTACGGGAACAGCATGTACATGCAGACCACAAAGGCTACCAGAGCGTATAGTGTATAGGCCAGAATCTGTGGAATGACGTGCCTGATACGCCCCCCTCCTGCCTACTCCACCTTGAAGTAAAGCATCGTCATTTGACTCGCTGGATTGGCGAGATTCGCTGGATTGGCTTGCTGTGAACCGCGCTTGAACACTACCACAATTTTCTTCTGGACGAGACCCACCACTCCTACTGACTCGATACGAAAATAGGTACTTTTGACGTCTGCCACACTGCTCAAGGCGCGCCGCAGATTCCCGTCCTGCACGGCCTCATCCAGCCTGGTGAGCTGTTTCTCCTGCCGTTTCTCAACGATTTCCTCCGCGACGCCTTCCACGTTACTGCGGCCTGACTGCACACCAGCAAGAAGCGCTTTGAGAACCTCCGGAGCAGCGGTATTTACATTCACCTTGGCGGGCTGGTTGCCTGCCTGTGTGCCTGTTTGCGTACCGGTCTGCGTACCGGTCTGTGTGCCGGTCTGTGTGCCTGTTTGCGTGCCGGTCTGCGTGCCGGTCGGCGTCTGCTCCACACTAAAGGGAGTCAGATAATTGTTACTACCAAGATCGAGGTCAGCAACGGCTTCTGGCGTTGCACCAGGAAACAATTTTGCCAGTGTTTCCGTATCATTCAACCCCTTCACCTGGCGGAGTTCCCCAGGCGTACGCATGCGGCCATTGGGAGGCACATATGGTACAGGCAGACTCTGATAGTGGGATTTTTCTGCGCCACCAGTGCCGCGGGGATTATCCTCCGTGTCAATCCAATCAATCAAGGCATCCACTACCTCGGGATCAATTTTAAAACTCTCAAAGAAGCTCTGAAAAATGTTGACCCATACCGTGGACGGCTGTGCTCCCTCACGCGGTGGCATGAGGGCATTGATGGGCAACTTGCTATTCTCGTCCGTAATCCGCAGGCTGACACAGCCCTGCCCCCCCTGGCCTATGGCCTCGCTGGGCTGGTCGCCAGCGCGCTGATCAACGGCCGTCCTGGTTTCACGTCCTTCTGTCGATGCTCCCTCTCCCAGGCCAGCGGTCGCCAGTTCGAGCAGTTGTTGGGGAGAGAAACAGGCCGGGACAAGTCCGAGCTTATACCAGCTATCGTCCGGTCCATCGGCCTTCGGATCATCCCGTTGCAGCAACGCCTGCGCAAAGCGCACACCGGCCAGCGCAAAATGGTATGCCTGCACATCACCGGCATAATTGGCCGCCAGGTCTATTTCTACCGAGGCCTCAAAGTGATATTCCAACACCAGGATGGTCACCAGCGCCACCACGAAGAGAGTCATGACCAGGGCCAGGCCCTGCTCCTGCCCCCGATATTGCCTACTGCCCTGAGGTAGGAGGCACACTGCTCTGGGTCTGTGTGCGACCTGCTTGCGCGTCTTCACAGGCACCTCGCATGGGCAGCGTCACTGTGGTCATAAACGCCCGTTCATACCGCTGCGTATCGCGGAGAGTCAACGCCAGGCGCACACGGCACGGCAACAGAGTCTGGTCACCCCTGGTGGGAGGCCACTCCTCGTGATCTTTGTCCGCATCATAATAGGTAATGTCGAGCCCGACCGCCAGGTCTGTCAACTCCAACCGGGTGGCCCGTTCGCGGCGTTCGTCCTCTCCTCCTGAGCAGTCTTCTTCCCGAAATAGCGCCGTTTTCCCTTGCAAATTGTCCGTCACGTAATACGCTACGTGGCAGATCTCGTAACGTGGCACCTGGTCGCTGTGGCGCCGGTAGGGAACAGTCAGAAAGTCGATGCGATCCTGTCCTGTCTCACTCCCCCCTGGATTTTTTTTGCCCTGGAAACCTATCGTGTTCCCTATCTGCGGCGGCATGGCCGCGCTAATTTCCTGTGCCATGTGCAGCAGGGCCACACGTCCAACACGATAGAGTTCTATACTCTGGCGTCCCTTTTCCACTCCACTTGCCACCGCGGCAAACGCCGCGAAGATCACCGCGGCAATAAGCGCAAACAAAAATAGGGCCAGCAGCAACTCGACCAGGGTAAAGCCGGCTTCTCTCTGTAATGCCCCGGGCTGGCCCAGGCCTTTACCGTATCCCATATGCTTCCAGCGCGTAGCGACGGGTTTGCTGTCCATCGGCCCAGAAGACCGTGACTTCCAGGCGCCGTACGTTCACGCTCTGCCCACCATCGACAGCGTCCAGCGTGTGCTCGGTCACCGCCGTGGACCATTGAAACCGTGCCAGTTCCGGACCCTCAAACTTGCCTTGCTCTTCACCCGGATCAGGGAACTCACCCATCGTCGCCATCTTCGCTTGCGCCAATAAAACCGCGGTGGTCAAATCCTGGGCGCGTATCGTGGCGTCGAGTGAGCGCAGATGCAGGCCCATGAAGGTCACCAGCGCAATCGCCACAATGGCCACAGCCACCAACACTTCTAATAACGTAAAGCCTGTGGCGTGGGGTTCAACTCGTCTGCTGTTCCACATAGTCATCGAAGACCTTCACCCGCCCCGCCAGGGGCTCAATCATCAGGGTGGCCTTCCGATTGCTGTTCGTGCCGAGATGAATGATACTGGGTTCCGCGAGCCCGGTCGGATGGAAATGCGTCACGGCCTCGCCCTCGCGTGTTTTCGTCCCCTGGGGAGAGACCACATCGAGGACGTGCACATCAGTCGGCAACGCATACGCACGGAGCTCCCGACTTGTCTCGGGTCGACACATGTCACCATCAAAATAGCACACGGAGATGATCTGCCGGTCGAGATCAAACGTCAGGCGGTAGATACGTTTCGTCAGCGCCGCGTGGGCCTGCAGGTAGCGCACCGTACCGTGTATGCCGTTGATGGTACTGCGCAGATGCTGCCGCTCAAGCGTGCCGCTGAAGCGTGGCATCACCGTGGCCATGACGATCCCGAGCACCAGGAGCACCATGCCCATTTCGACCATGGTAAAGCCACGCTCATCGTGATAGACGCCAGCTTTCGATATCCGTATTGTAGCCATCGCCGCCTTCCACACCGTCCGCGCCGAACGATTTCAGATCGTAATCGGGGCTATGCTGGCCGGGTGCAATATAGACATACACATTCCCCCACGGATCTCTGGGGATTTCCTGCTTGTCCAGATAGCCCCCCTCCGGCCAGCCACGCGGCAGGACACCGGAGGTCGGCCGCCGTACCAGCGACTCTAAACCCTGCTCAGTAGTAGGGAACAGACCATTGTCCAATTTGTAGCGTTTCAGGGCGTCTTCGAGAATGCGCATCTGTGCCAGGGCGGCTCCATAGCGCGCCTTGTCGGTTTCTCCCACGATACGCGGCATCACGATGGCGGCAAGCAGACCCAGGATAATAATAACGACCATCAATTCGATCAGGGTAAATCCCGCCTTATTCCGTATGCATCGACCCATCTCTGGCCTCCTCCGACGCGTACTGTTCTCTGCGCCGCGCCAGCCCTGTACAGCCACATCGGCAGTCACGTGGACCCACCCTGGGAGCTTTACACCCCCATGCTTTTCGACATCTCGTTGACCATTATCTGTAGTTAAAACCTTAGCACAGGCGCCGTGCCTTGTCCATCGCCACACGGGCGCCAGGAGACGCATCGGCCCATGCTTTCGCCTTGTCTTTTGCCATGGGATTGCGTACGTTCATGACTCCATGAAGGAGGTGTTATGGTTGCCTGGCATCTACGTGTTGATTTGCATACGCATACGTCCTACTCCGACGGCCTGGATTCCCCAGCCACACTGGTCGCCAAAGCGGCCCAGCAGGGTGTACATAGTCATGGCCATTACGGACCACGACATCCTGGCCGCGCTGCCAGAAGCGCAGCAAGCTGGCTACGACTGCGGAGTCGAGGTGCTGGTGGGCGTTGAACTGACCATGCAGTACCAGCAGTATGACGATATTCACCTGTTAGGCTACTTTTTTGACCCGACGCATGCCGCCCTGCAAGCGCGGCTGGCTCTGGCGCAGCAGCACCGCGTCCAGCGTGGCGTGGAGATGCTGGAGCGCATCAACGCCCTCCTGGTGCAAGACGGGAAGGCCCCGCTGGACCAGGAGCGCGTGCTGCAGAGCGCCCGCGGCGCGCTGACCCGTCCCCACCTGGCGCACGCCCTCATTGCCCGCGGCTATGCCAGTAATGTCCAAAACGCTTTTGAAAACTTTCTCATCCCCTGTAATGTCCCCAAGGCGGCTCTGGGTCCTGAGGAAGCCTTTGCTTTGATCGCACAGGCCGGAGGCGTATGCTCGCTGGCCCACCCGGGCACGCTGAGCACCGACCCAGACGTGCGTGCACCCTCTCCTCGACGCCTTCAAAGCCATGGGGCTCGTTGGCCTCGAAGTCTACCACCACTGCCATTACCCGGATGCCCTTGCCTTTTTTCAGAACTGCGCCACGCGCTACGGTCTGGTGGCCACTGGCGGCTCGGACTATCATGGGCGTCCGGAGGGCGCCGTCTTGGGGCAGATCGCGCCAGGGTATGCTGTGCCTGAGCATGTCCTGCCTGACCTGCAGCGGGCTCATGCTGCCCGCGTTGTAGTAGGTTGCTGACGGCATGTAAGGAACATCGTAAGATTGTCATGCCTGGGAATCGCCTTGACACCCTTGAAGTCGCTCTGCTAAGATCGCTTCCCGAAATGAGCCCCCATAATTGGGGGCTATCCTCATGTACGTCTCACCTTTCGATCCAGGACATACCTGCACGCTAGGCGCGTGATGACGGGCAAAGACTTGTTGCTGCTGTGAGGGTAGGCACGAGGGACCTACGTATGCTCGATAGTGTGTGGCTTGTTCCGTTATGCCCTTTACTAGGTGCAATGCTGAACGGATTTTTTGGGCGGCGCTATAGCCGTGAGACCGTCGGTCAGCTTGGTATGGCTGCCGTAGGCGTGGCTTTTCTCATCTCCCTGATGACCTTTATTGCTTTTCTGAGCCAGGCAGAACCGCACTATCAGGCGTCGGTGTTTCCCTGGATCGCTGCAGGAGACTACAGTGCCCAGGTGGGTTTTCTGATTGACGGACTGTCGTGCACCATGATGCTGGTGGTGACGGGCGTGGGACTGCTCATTCACATCTATGCCACGGGGTATATGCACGACGAGGAGGACTACGCCCGATTCTTTACCTACCTCAACCTGTTCGTGGGGGCTATGCTCATCCTGGTCATGGCCGACAATTACCTGCTCATGTTCGTCGGCTGGGAAGGGGTGGGGTTGTGTTCGTATCTGCTCATTGGCTTCTGGTACACGCGCCAGAGTGCCGCGGACGCTGGCAAAAAAGCGTTTATCGTCAACCGGGTCGGTGACTTTGGCTTCATGCTCGCCGTCTTGCTGCTCTTTGTGACCTTCAAAACGACGGACATGCTCAGCATCGAAGGACAACTCACCCATGTCCACGTCGGCACTGGGGTGCTGACGGCGATTGCTCTGTTACTCTTCACCGGAGCGGTGGGGAAATCGGCGCAGATACCCTTATATGTCTGGCTGCCAGACGCCATGGAGGGACCCACGCCGGTGAGCGCGCTCATCCATGCCGCGACCATGGTGACGGCTGGAGTCTATATGATCGCGCGCTCGTCTTTGCTCTTTACCATGGCCCCGACCGCCTCAGGTATCGTGGCGTTTGTGGGAATTGCGACAGCGCTGTTTGCCGCGACCATGGCACTGGTGGCCACGGATATCAAGCGCGTCTTAGCCTACTCGACCGTGAGTCAGCTGGGCTATATGGTCTTTGCCGTCGGTGTGGGGGCCTATGCTGCCGGCATTTTCCACCTGGTGACGCATGCCTTCTTTAAGGCGCTGCTGTTCCTGGGCGCTGGCGCGGTGATTCACGCCCTGGCCGGGGAGCAGGATCTGCGCCGGATGGGCAACTTGCGCGCCGCTTTGCCAACCACCCATTGGACCATGTACTGGGCGACACTCGCCATTGCCGGGATCTTTCCTTTTGCCGGATTTTGGAGCAAAGATGAAATCCTGGCTGGAGCGATCAAGTCAGGCGGCCTCAATATCCTGTGGTGGCTCGTTGGACTCTTGACGGCCTTTCTGACGGCCTTTTATATGTTTCGTCTGTTGTATCTTACCTTTTATGGGACCTCGCGCGTCGAGCCTCACGTGGCGGAACACCTGCATGAAGCGCCTCCGGCGATGCGCGTGCCCCTCATGTTCCTGGCCCTACTCTCGCTGTTGGGTGGCTTCCTCGGTTTTCCCCCAGAGCATGGTGGTCTGCACCGCTTGCTCGCCCCCGTTTTTGCCGGGGCTGAGCATCTCCGCGGTGGGCCACACCACTTTGGTTTTGGCGACGTGGTGCTGATGCTCATCTCACTCGCGGTGGCGGTGAGTGGCTGGCTCCTGGCGCGCCGGGTCTATGTCCAGGAGCCAGAGCTAGAAGCCCAGTGGATACAGCGCTGGCACGGCTACTACACGCTCCTGCTCAACAAATATTACGTGGACGAAGCCTACACCAAGTATCATTGTGCGCCCGCTGTATGTGCTCTCTGAAAGCGCCTTGTGGCGCGTCTTTGATGTGGGGGTGATCGATCGTCTGGTCAATGTCGTGGGACGTGTTATGAGTCTGAATGGCCGGTTTTTGAGTTACGCAGCAGACCGGCTATGTGCGGACCTATGCCTTAACGTTGGTGGGTGGGGCCGTCATCATGCTCCTCGTGTTGCTCTAGGAGCGTGTACGCGCGGAAGAAAGGACAGCCTGGTATGGCTTTTCCACTGCTCAGCGTTATCGTGTTCTTGCCCTTGCTCGGGGCTATAGTGCTGGCCGGTGTTCCCCGCGAGCACGTCAATGCCTTGCGCTGGGGGGCGCTCGTGGTGATGCTTGTGACGTTTGGGGTGTCGCTGGCGCTGTACCCGCTGTTCGATCCGACGTTGCCTGGGATGCAACTCAGCGAGCACGGCGCCTGGATCAGTAGCGTGGGGATCTTCTATCACCTTGGGATCGATGGCATCAGCCTGCCGCTGGTACTCCTGACCACGTTTCTCTCGCCTATTGCCTTCCTCGGGGCCTGGAGCAGCATCACCACCAAGGTCAAAGAATTTGCCATGTTCATGCTGCTGCTTGAGACCGCCATGTTAGGGGCCTTCCTGGCGCTGGACCTGTTCCTGTTTTTTATCTTCTGGGAAGCCATGCTGATCCCCATGTACTTTATCATTGGCATCTGGGGGGGCGAGAACCGCCTGTACGCCACGGTCAAATTCATCCTCTACACCATGGCCGGCAGTGCCCTGATGCTGGTGGCCATCCTGGCGCTCTATGTGTTCAATCAGCAGTTCAGTGGCCAGTTGTCCTTTGACCTCCTCGATCTGTATCGCGTGCCGCTGTCCCTACGGCAGCAAAAGTGGCTGTTTCTGGCATTTTTCCTGAGTTTTGCCATTAAGGTGCCGCTCTTTCCCTTCCACACCTGGTTACCCGACGCGCACGTGGAGGCGCCGACGCCTGGCAGCGTGATTCTGGCCGGGGTGCTGCTCAAAATGGGTGGCTATGGACTCCTGCGTTTTTGCTTGCCGCTATTTCCGGAAGCCGCTGCGGCGTATGCGCCTACCGTTGCCGTGCTGGCGATCATTGGTATCATTTATGGGGCGCTGGTTGCGATGGTGCAACCGGACGTGAAAAAACTGGTGGCGTATTCCAGCGTCAGCCACCTGGGCTTTGTGGTGCTGGGCATCTTCTCGCGGCAGACGGCCGGGATTGAGGGGAGTGTCCTGCAGATGGTGAATCACGGTCTGAGCACGGGCGCCCTGTTTTTGCTGGTAGGGATGCTTTATGAGCGTCGGCATACACGCCTGATCTCTGCGTACGGTGGTCTGTGGCGGCAGATGCCAATCTTTGCGGTGTTTTTCCTGGTGATCATGTTCTCGTCCATTGGTCTGCCCGGCCTCAATGGCTTTGTAGGGGAATTCCTGATCTTGCTGGGGACGTTTGAGTACAATAGATTCTTCGCGGTGTTAGCGGCATCTGGTATTATTCTCGGGGCCGTCTATATGTTATGGATGTATCAGCGGGTGATGTACGGCGAGATCACGCATGAGGAAAATCGCCACCTGAGCGATCTGTCGCCGCGCGAAATTGCCCTGCTCGTGCCCGTGGTGCTGATGATCGTGTGGATTGGCGTGTACCCTTACACGTTTCTGCGCCCTATGGACGCCTCCACAGCCCATCTCCTGGAGCAGATGCAGATGCAGAAAACGATGATAGCGCAGCCCTGTGAGGGCATGCGGCAGGCGGAATGCGGCATGCCGAACGTCACTATCTCTGCGCGTGAGGAGCGACGGCCGTGACTATGCTGCCTCTCTTTATTACGTTCCTGCTTGGGGCTGTAGTGTGTCTCTTATTGCTGAGTCTGTCGCGCTTTGTGGGTCCGCGACGGCCAACGCCCGTGAAGGTTCTACCGTTTGAATGCGGTATGGAGCAGATCAACAAACCTGGGGCACAGGTTCCCGTGAAATTTTCCGTGGTCGCCATGCTCTTTATCATCTTTGATATCGAGGTGGCGTTTTTGTATCCCTGGGCGGTGGTGTTTCGTCAGCTCGGTCTACCCGGGCTGGTGGCCGTGCTGGTCTTCCTGGTGATCCTGGCGGTTGGCTTCCTCTATGCCTGGCAGCGTGGCGCCTTGGAGTGGGATTAAGCGCACAGAGCTGTGGAGAGATTCATGAGTGATGCATCGGTTACCAGCGTCAGGCTGCAGCAACAATTTGGCTCGGCCATTCTGGCGCAGCATACCGCACACGGGGATGATACGCTAGTCGTGCAGCGTGCTGCCTGGCGCGATATCATGCAATTTCTGCGCGATGATCCGGACCTGCGCTACGATTTTTTGATGGACTTAACCGCGGTCGACTACCTCGTGATGGGACGCACGCCGCGCTATGAGGTGGTGGCGCATCTCTATTCTCTTGTGCATAACCAGCGCGTGCGCCTCAAGGCGCCTGTCCCGGATGACGATCCACGCATCGATTCGCTGATGCCGGTATGGGAGGGGGCGAACTGGTTTGAGCGTGAAGTATACGACATGTTCGGTATCACCTTTGATGGCCACCCGGATCTTGCGTCGCATCTTGCTGTACCAGGGCTTTGAAGGGCATCCCCTGCGCAAAGACTACCCGCAGGACAAAGAGCAGCCGCTGGATCACAACGCCTTCGACCCGTCGTTTTATATGAATAAACGCAATGAGCAGGGCACCGAGACGCGTCACATGCTCTTGCACATGGGACCGTCGCACCCGGCGATGCATGGCGTCATCCACCTGACCCTGGAACTGGACGGTGAGACGGTAATCGATGGCGATACGGAGATCGGTTACCTGCACCGCGCCTTTGAAAAAGAGTCGGAGAGCCATACCTATACACAGGTGATTCCCTACACCGACCGGCTCAATTATGTCTCGCCGCTGATCAACAATGTGGGCTATGTGCTGGCCGTCGAAAAACTCTTCGACGTGCAGGTGCCGGAGCGCTGTCAGTACATCCGTGTGCTCGTCAGTGAGCTGTCCCGGATCACCGATCACCTCACCTGTATTGCGGCCAACGCCATGGAGCTGGGAGCCTTTACGGTGTACTTTTACTTCATCAAGTCCCGCGAGGAGCTCTACCGTCTCATCGAGGCGATCTGCGGGGCCCGACTGACCACGACATACACCCGTGTTGGTGGGGTGATGGCCGACCTCCCCGAGGGTTTTGCCGAGCGCCTGGCGCATACGCTCGCTGGTCTACGCGAGTCTATGCGCGACGTGGCCAATCTCCTCCAGAAAAACCGCATCTTCTACGATCGTATGCGCGGCACCGGCATCATCGCCCCGCATGATGCGATTGCCCTGAGCTTTACGGGGCCAGTCCTGCGCTCCGCCGGGGTCAATTACGATGTACGCAAGGCGACTCCGTATCTGGTCTACGATCGCCTGGACTTTGACGTGCCACTGGGCGAGCAGGGGGACAACTACGATCGTTATCTGGTGCGGATGGAAGAGATGCGTCAGAGCATCCGTATCGTAGAACAGTGCATGCAGCAAATGCCCCCAGGACCTGTGCAACTGGACGATCCTCGTATGACCATGCCATCTAAAGCGGAAGTGTACGGCACCATCGAGGGTTTGATGAACCACTTTAAGTTGATTATTGACGGCATCAAGCCACCGCCGGGTGAGGCCTATTTCCCCGTCGAAGGGGCCAACGGCGAGTTGGGTTTTTATATCATCAGTGATGGTACGGGTCGCCCTTATCGGTGTCGGGTCCGTCCCCCGTGTTTTGCGCTCATGCAGGGTCTCCAAAAGATGCTCAAAGGTGGCATGGTCGCTGACATTGTCGCCACGTTCGGGACGATCAACATGATCGCTGGGGAAAACGATCGCTAAGCGAAAGGGTGGTGGTCAGGTATGGCAGTGCAGTTCTCCCAGGCAAGCGAAGCGACAATTCGACAGCTTCTCGAACGCTACCCGACCCGGCGTGCTGTGATGCTGCCGGCACTGCACCTGGCAATGCGGGAGTTTCCCTATATCGATGATGAGGTCTGCCAGGCTGTCGCGGATTTGCTGCACGTGCCCATGGTGGACGTGAAAGGTGTCGCGACCTTCTACTCATTGTTTCCTACCGAGCCACACGGGAAATATCGTCTTGAAGTCTGTATCAACCTGTCGTGCTCCCTCAATGGCGCGCGCCGTTGCCTGCGTTATCTCGAAAACAAGCTGGGCATCAAAGCCGGCGAAACCACCTCGGACGGGCGTTTCACCTTGCGCGGTATGGAGTGCCTGGCAGCGTGTGATAAGGCGCCGATGATGCACATTAACAACGAGCTCATGCACACGCATTTGACCGAAGCAAAACTCGATCAGATACTCCAGGAACTTTCACAGTGAAGATGTTTCCCTCTCCATCTGGGAGAGGGTTTTAGCGGAGCGAGGGTGAGGTCCCATATGGAAAAGGTCTTGACGCGGTACATCGGCACTCCCAACCTGTGGAAGCTGGAGACCTACCGTTCCCTGGGTGGGTACAAGACGCTCGAAAAAGCTCTGCGGGAGTACCAGCCGGACGACATCGTCACCATAGTACGTGATGCCGGCCTGCGTGGCCGCGGCGGCGCTGGCTTTCCCACGGGAGTCAAGTGGGGCTTTCTACCGAAGGATAACCGCCCGCGGTATCTCGTCTGCAACGGTGATGAGTCCGAGCCCGGCACCTTCAAAGACCGCATCTTGATTGAGGACGACCCGCATCAGGTGCTCGAAGGTCTGATTATCAGTTGCTATGCCGTCCGTGCCAGCCTGGCGTTCATCTATCTCCGTGGCGAGTTCTTTCTCGGGGCGCAGCGGATGCAAGGCGCTATTGATGAGGCATACGCCGCCGGATATCTCGGCGACAATATCCTGGGCTCGGGTATGCAGCTCGATGTTCTCGTGCACCGTGGGGCCGGAGCCTATATCTGCGGCGAAGAGACTGGTCTGATCGAGTCGCTGGAAGGCAAGCGCGCTTACCCGCGTATCAAACCGCCATTCCCCGCGAATATTGGGGCGTTTGGCATGCCTACGGTGGTCAACAACATCGAAACGCTCGCCGATGTGCGCCACATTGTTGAGCGCGGCGCCGCGTGGTACAACAGCATTGGCCCCGAGCGTAATCGTGGCACGCGCCTGTGGTGTGTGAGCGGGAACGTGCAACGCCCCGGGGTCTATGAACTGCCTCTGGGTATTCCGCTGCGCGATATTATCTTCGAGTATGCTGGTGGCCTGCACGAGGGCCGTACGCTGAAAGCCGTCATTCCCGGTGGCTCTTCGGCGCCTATCCTGACGGCCGACGAGGCAATGGAGGTGAACAGCGATTTTGACGCCCTGCAAAAAGCCGGCTCCATGGGCGGCTCTGGCGGCATGATGGTTCTCGATGACACGGTATGTATCGTGCAATCGACGTACATCATCGCGGAATTCTACCACGACGAGTCCTGCGGTCAATGCAGCCCGTGCCGCGAGGGCACCGGTTGGATGGAGAAAATTTTACATCGCATCGAACATGGTGAAGGGCGACCCGGCGACGTGGACCTGCTCCTGCACATGGGCACGAACATCTTTGGCCGTACCATATGCCCGCTGGGGGATGCAGCGGTGTGGCCGGTGGAGAGTGCTATTAAGAAATTCCGGGCGGAGTTTGACTACCACATTCGCGAGAAGAAGTGTTTACCGGGGACAATGTCGATTCTGTGAGAAGGTGGCGAGAGCGGAGAGGCTTTTAGCCCTCCCCTTCCTTCTTATCTCTTACGGTTGCTTTTCCAATGCTGCCTCTTCAGCATTCGTCCCAGTCCTCGGGAGTGTCGTCATCGTCGTCCGCCTCGATTTCGACTGGCTCCTTGGCACTGGCTGACTCATAGCACGCTTCGGCAATTTCCACAGCGTGATAGCCATCCACGGCACTGATCGGCGGCTCCTCGTCGTGCTGCAGCGCCTGCACAAACGCCTTGAGCGCACTGACAATGGTCTGCACAGGTGGGGCGAGATCGAGCGGTGTGGCACGGCGTCCACGAATGATCATGGCATAGCCATGATCGAAGTCGCCCATGAGCTGCCCGGTCTCCCCGACCAGTTCGATGCGCCCAGAACGCCCGCCAGTATAGCGCGCCACATCCAGGACGCAGTGGATCTTGCTATGGCGCAGCCGCATGGTCGCCACGCAGGAGTCCTCGAGCTCTTCGTAGAAAATCCGTGCCGTTTCACAGTAGACGTGCTGGACTTCATCGCCGGAGAGAAACCGTAGCAGGTCAAACAGATGAATACCCGTGTTCAAAATAGCCCCACCACCTGCTTGCGCAAAATCGTCCATCCAGTCGCGCTCTGGCGGCTCCAGGCGCTGGCTCATACTGATGGTGTGGATGGCCCCGATCTCGTCGAGATGCTGCTCCAGCGCCTGCACCACGGTGTTGAACCGCAGAGTGTGGGCCACCATCAACAGCCGGTTCGAACGGCTGGCCGCTTCGACGATGTTAATCGCTTCGCGCGTTGTGCAGGCCATGGGCTTTTCGACCAGGACGGCCTTACCGGCTGAGAGTGCTGTGGTACAGATGCGTTCGTGCAGGCGTGGGGGGGTAACGACCGCCACCGCATCCACCTGAGGATCGCCGAGCATATCTACATACTCACGATAGTAGCGCACATTATGTTCGCGGGCGAAGGCCGTGCCACGCAGCGGGTCCTGCCGACACACGGCATAGAGTTCCGCGCCCTCCACATCATGCATGAGATGCCGGGCATAGCGCATGCCGTGCGTGCCCATACCAATCAGTCCAAACCGGATGGCAGCCATTGCAACTCTCCTCGACAGACACATGACGCTATGCCGTGCCACACTTACCACATCACCACGCCACCATCGATGTTGATGGATTGGCCGGTAATATACTCTGCGATGGGGGAACATAGGTAGGCAATAAGCCCAGCCACCTCCTCATCTGAGGCGGCACGTTTCATAGGTATGGAATCCACAATGCTCTGCCACAGCTCCTCACGCCCCAGGACATCCATACGGGCCGTGTCGATGGTGCCAGGACAGATAGCGTTGACGCTGATGCGGTACGGTGCCAGCTCCTGGGCCAGTGCCTGGGTGAACCCCTGTATGGCAAAATTGGCCGCACAGTAGGCCGTCGTGTGCGCCACACCACGCTTCCCCATAACCGAAGAGAGGTTGATAATTCTGCCGCCCTGATTCTGCTGCAGCAGCGTGGGGATGATGGCCTTACAGAGCAGGAACGATCCCACCACCTTGACGTCCAGCACACGGCGAAACAGCTCCTCGCTGAGTTCGATGACTGGTACCCGGTCAGCGCCGCGGGCGACCGCGGCATTATTGACCAGAATGTCGATCCGGCCAAGTGTGGCCAGCGTCTGCTGCACCAGGCGGGTGACGTCAGCCTGTTGGCTGATATCCCCGGTGAGGGCCAGGCCGCGCCGCCCCTGCGCCTCGATCTGTTCGACAGTGCTGTGCACGTCGTTCCAGTTGACGGCCTTTTCGTCCGCCGGGAAAGTCGCCGGGTCGCGCCCGGTGCCAGTCACCACGACATCAGCCCCCTGGGCTGCGAGCGCCACTGCAGTCGCTCGCCCAATGCCGCGCAGGCGTCCGGCGCCTGTCACAATGGCCACTTTACCGTCCAGCACTCCCACGAGGTTCTCCTTTGTGCGGATATGGCTGAGGGAAGGTTACATGTGTATCTTTATGGTACCAAGGACGACGCGTAAGGGGCAAGCTGCTGTGCCGTCATGCCGGTGTCTCTCGCCCCTCTTCCGCAGGCGCACCATAGGCTCGCGCCAGTACTTCGACTGGATGCAGCACCTCGGCGGCGAGCCCATACTGCGCCACTCCCTGGCGCAGCTGCAGAATACAGCCAGGATTCCCTGTGACAATGAGCTGCGGTTCCACCGCAGCCAGGTGCCGCATTTTACGGTCGAGCAGGGCCTGCGCTGTCTCGGGATGGAGGAGGTTGTAAATCCCAGCGCTGCCACAGCACCAGTCACTTTCGGGAACTTCGAGCAGTGTAAGCTCTGGGATCTGGCGTAACACGTGGCGCGGTTGCTCACGGACCTTCTGACCGTGCAGCAGGTGGCAGGGATCGTCGTAGGCCACGCGCAGCGGCACAGGCTGGAGCGGCTGACGCAAGGGTGCCGCCGCCAGCATCTCGCTCACATCGCGCACACGCTTGCTAAACGCCTCAGCGCGTGCGGCAAAGGCCGGATCATCTCTGAGTAAGTGCCCGTATTCCTTCATCAGCGCCCCACAGCCAGCGGAGTTCACTACCACCCACTCGGCGTCTGTCGCCTCGAAGCGCGCTATATTATGCCGCGCGAGTTGACGGGCAGTCTCAATCTCGCCTGTGTGTGCCTGCAAGGCACCACAGCAACGCTGTGCTGGTGGTGCATAGACGCGATAGCCATTGGCCGCTAGCACCTGCGCTGTGGCGTGGTTCACCTCTGGCAGGAGGGCCGGCATGATACAACCCGTCAGCATGGCTACCCGCCCTTGCTCTGCGCCGACAGGCGCTGTTTCTGTGGGAACAGGGCAGCGCTCGGCGCGCGCCGGCACCCGCGGCAAGAGCATCTCCATCGTTGCCAGTGTTGGCGCGAGATGGCGGAGAACCTCGCTGGCGCGCAGGAGCTGTTGCAGACCACTGACCTGGTAGACATGCAGGAAACTGGCGCACTGCTGCACCAGTGTCGGCGTGGGCAAGAGAGCCTGCAAGCACAGACGCTGCACCAGGGCTCCGAGACGTGACCCCGTGCGGCCTACTCGTGCTTCCACCCGCCCGGCTTCAAGCAATTTGCCAAACTCGACCCCGGCTGGACACGCGGTCTCACATGCCCGGCAGCCCAGA
>CAVVGB010000002.1:0-66859 GCA_963747715.1 uncultured Actinomycetes bacterium | reverse complement strand
TGTCTCTCCTTGGTTTAGTTCATCTTCAGATTTGATTATGCCATATCTCATCCGGAAATGTTACAATGACTGCATGTGCACAACAGCTTTGACCTGGTCTCTGGCATGGCCGGGGCGGTGGCCTGGGAACCCAGCAGGAGGCATCTCAACAATCCTAATGCTCAGCCCAGTGGCCGCCCTGCTGACATACATCATCAGACCAGGCACATGCACAACCCATCAGATGCCTTCTGCAGTGAGCCAAATCCATCTCACCCAGTCCTGGGTGCACGGGCTGGTCCTTCCTGCTGCATCAGAGGCCCCGAGGAGCACATGCGCAGCCGACATCATCCAGCTGGGTGCGCCAGGCATGACAGCCTCACGGGCATCGGCATGCAGCCCGGTGCACAATCACCAAGTCCAACCACTGCACACATGCTCAGCGGCCTCGGTGTCGCGATCATTTCGACGTCCCACGGGCTGCTCACCGACCGGCAGGCGCGCAAGCGGAGCGTCGGCGGCAAAGTCCTCGCGTTGGTCTGGTAACGGGAGACAGAGAAATGTCGCGAATTGGACGCAAGTCCATCCCGGTGCCCACCGGTGTCGAGATCACGATCAGCGGCAGACCGTCAAGGTCCATGGCCCCAAGGGCGAGCTGCACACACCCTCGCCGAGCCGATCACCGCCAAGCAGGGCGACGACGGACAGCTGCACTGACACCGGCCCAATAAGCGCCACGCCAAGGAGCTGCACGGCCTCTCCCGCACGCTGGTCTGCCAACATGGTCGTCGGCGTCACCGACGGCTACCGGAAGTGCGCTCGAGATCGCCGGCACCGGCTACCGCGTGCACGCCAAGGGCACGGACCTTGAGTTCGCTGCTCGGGTTCTCGCACCCGTGCTCCGTGCCGGCGCCGGAGGGCATCACCTTCACCGTGCGAGCGGCCCACCCTGTTCCACATCGCCGGGCATCGACAAGCAGCAGGTCGGCGAGATCGCCGCCAACATCCGGCAAGATCCGCCCGCCGGAGCCGTACAAGGGCAAGGGCGTCAAGTACCCCAGGCGAGGTCATCCGCCGCAAGGCCGGAAAGGCAGGTAAGAAGTGATGGGCGAGGTTGTCCGCCGCCCTGATCTCGAGGCCGCTGGAAAGGCAGGAAGCAAATGAGCGCCACTCTGCTCAAGCGCCGCCGCGGCGTGGCCGCGAAGCGCGCCGTCGGGCGGGCGAGGCGGCACTTCCGGGTCCGGAAGAACGTCTACGGCACGCCGAGCGGCCGCGCCTGGTCGTCACCCGCTCGTTGCGGAACATCACCGCCCAGATCGTCGACGACGCCAAGGGCCACGCCCTGGTGTCGGCGTCGACGCTGGACGCCGGTCATCCGCGGCGCGGACGGCGACAAGAGCGCTACCGCGGCAAGGTCGGCGCGCTCCTCGCCGAGCGCGCCAAGGCCGCGGGCATCAACAAGGTCGTCTTCGACCGCGGTGGCGACGGTACGCCGGCCGCATTGCGGCCCTCGCCGCTGCCGCCCGCGAGCCGGGCTCGAGTTCTAAACTGAGATCCGCCCAGGAACGGAGACGTGGACAGGTATGCCAGGTCCACAGCGCCGGGGCTCCGGGTCCGGTAGTAGCACCGAGGGTGGCGGCCGCGAGGGTGCGGCCGCGAGGGTCGTGGCGGCCGGGTGGCCGCGACGGCCGTGGCCCCCGCGAGCAGGCCGAGAAGACCCCGCACCTCGAGCGGGTTGTCACCATCAACCGCGTCGCCAAGGTCGTCAAGGGCGGTCGCCGGCTTCAGCTTCACCGCGCTGGTCGTCGTGGGCGACGGCGACGGCATGGTCGGCGTCGGCTACGGCAAGGCCAAGGAGGTGCCCGCGGCGATCGCCAAGGGCGTCGAGGAGGCCAAGAAGCACTTCTTCAAGGTGCCGCGCATCGCTGCCACGATCCCGCACCCGGTGCTGGGCGAGGACGCCGCCGGTGTCGTGCTGCTCAAGCCGGCCAGTGCCGGTACCGGCGTCATCGCCGGTGGCCCGGTGCGCGCCGTGCTGGAGTGCGCGGGCATCCACGACGTGCTCTCGAAGAGCCTCGGCTCGTCGAACCCGATCAACATCGTGCACGCCACGGTGGCCGCGTTGAAGGCCTGGAGTCTCCGGAGGCGGTCGCGGCCCGCCGTGGCCTGCCGGTCGAGGACGTCGCCCCGGCGGCCATGCTGGCGGCGCGCGGGCGGGGGTGAGCGCGTAATGGCACGCTTGAAGGTCACCCAGGTCCGGTCCGAGCATCGGCCGAAGAGCAACCAGCGGAACTCGCTGCGGTCGCTCGGGCTGAAGCGGATCAACGATGTGGTGGTCAAGGAGGACCGCCCCGAGATTCGGGGCATGATCTTCGCCGTAAACCACCTCGTGACAGTGTCGAGGAGTGAGTAATGACGATCAAGGTTCACCACCTGCGCCCGGCGCCCGGTGCCAAGACCGCGAAGACCCGAGTGGGTCGCGGTCAGGGCTCCAAGGGCAAGACCGCCGGTCGTGGCACGAAGGGCACCAAGGCTCGCTACCAGGTCTCCGGCCGCGCGTTCGAGGGCGGGCAGATGCCCATCCACATGCGGCTGCCCAAGCTGAAGGGCTTCAAGAACAAGTTCAAGGTCGTCTTCCAGGTGGTCAACCTGGAGCGGCTGGCCGAGCTGTTCCCGCAACGGTGGCGAGATCGGTCCCCTCGAGCTGGCCAACGCCGGTGCGGTCCGCAAGGGCCAGCTGGTGAAGGTGCTCGGCACCGGCGACCTGGGTGGCGTAACGCTCGCAGGTGTCGGCGCACGCGTTCAGCGCGTCGGCCAAGGAGAAGATCACCGCCGCTGGTGGCACGGCGACCGAGCTGTAGGACAGCTGTGGCGTCCGCCAGTTGCGTTCGCGACTGACGGGCGCTACGTCTACTGTCCGGCGTTTCGCCCCAGTAACATCGTCGAAGCGTGTATGTCCCTGGGCGCATCTGCCCGAACGCACACCGTACTGTTAGAGTCCGTTGCCAGTATGGATGTCGGGTGACCGCCCGGCACCTCAAACCCGTCCGCCCTGATCCGGCGGCCGCCTCGCGCAGGAGGAAGACGTTGCTGTCCGCGTTTCTCAGTGCGTTCCGCACGCCTGATCTGCGCAAGAAGCTGCTGTTCACGATAGCGATCGTGGCGATCTACCGGCTGGGTGCGACACTGCCCAGCCCCGGTGTGTCGTATGGCAACGCCCAGCGGTGTATCGAGGCCATGGAGGAGGGCACGCCCGGCGTCTTCACGCTGCTCAACCTCTTCTCCGGTGGCGCCCTGCTCTCGTTGTCCGTTTTCGCACTTGGCATCATGCCGTACATCACGGCATCGATCATCCTTCAGCTGCTCACCGTGGTGATCCCGCGCCTGGAGCAGCTTCGCAGGGAGGGTCAGTCCGGCCAGGCGAAGATCACCCAGTACACCCGCTACCTGACCCTGGGTCTGGCGGTCCTGCAAGCCTCGGCGTTCGTCGCGCTGGCCCGGTCCGGACAGCTCTTCGAACAACCAGTGCGACCAGTGGCCGCTGATCCCCGAGGGCACGGGGATGCCCATGTGGATCACGCTGGTCTCGCTCGTCGTCACGATGACCGCCGGCACCGGCGTGGTCATGTGGCTCGGTGAGTTGATCACTGACCGCGGCGTCGGCAACGGCATGTCCGTCCTGATCTTCACCTCGATCGCCGCCCGGCTCCCCTCCGAGGGTTGGACGATCAAGGAGAGCCAGGGCTGGGGCAAGTTCTTCCTGGTTATCGCGCTCGTCCTCGTGGTCATCACCGCAGTCGTCTTCATCGAGCAGGCACAGCGGCGCATCCCGGTGCAGTACGCGAAGCGCATGATCGGTCGCCGTATGTACGGCGGCACGTCCACATACATCCCGCTCAAGGTCAACCAAGCGGGTGTCATCCCGGTCATCTTCGCGTCGTCGCTGCTCTACCTGCCGCAGCTGGCCCTCCAGTTCGGTGACCCCAACGAGCTCAACTCGTTCGAGGCGTGGGTGCAGAACCACCTGGCCAACCCCGCCGACTGGGTGCACATCATCGTCTACTTCATGATGATCATCTTCTTCACGTACTTCTACGTGTCGATCACGTTCAACCCGACCGAGGTCGCGGACAACATGAGGAAGTACGGCGGCTTCGTCCCCGGTATCCGTCCCGGCAAGCCCACCGCCGAGTACCTGGACTTCATCCTCAGCCGGATCACCCTCCCCGGTGCCCTCTACCTGGGCATGATCTCGATCCTGCCGAACTTCTTCTCATCTGGCTCGACGGCGGACAGGTCCGCAGAACTTCCCGTTCGGTGGCACCGCCGTGCTCATCATGGTCGGCGTGGGTCTCGAGACCGTGAAGCAGATCGAGAGCCAACTCATGCAGCGGAACTACGAAGGGTTCCTCCGGTAGTGCGCCTCGTGCTGGTAGGTCCCCCCGGGGCGGGTAAGGGGACTCAGGCCGAGTTCATCGCCGCACACCTGGCCGTGCCTAAGATCTCGACCGGAGACATTTTCCGCGCCAACGTCGCCGCAGGGCACCCCGCTCGGCGTGGAGGCCAAGCGATACATGGACGCCGGCCAGCTCGTGCCCGACGAGGTCACCATCAACATGGTGCGCGACCGGCTCGCCGAGGCGGACGCCACCGACGGTTTCCTGCTCGACGGCTTTCCCCGCACCGTGCCGCAGGCCAACGCGCTCGACAAGCTGCTGGCCGACCTCGGCACCGCGCTCGACCTCGTCCTCGAGCTCGTCGTCGACGAACGAAGAGGTGATCCGGCGGCTCTCCGGCCGCCGGACCTGCCGCGGCTGCGGCAAGATCTGGCACGTCGAGTTCGACGCGCCCGTCCAGCGAGGGCGTCTGCGACCGCTGCGGCGGCGAGCTCTTCCAGCGCGACGACGACAAGGCCGAGACGATCGCCGAGCGCCTGAAGGTCTACGCCCGCGAAACGTCTCCGCTCGTCGACTACTACGGCGCGCAGGGCAAGCTGGTGGGCATCGACGCCACCGGACCGGTCGAGGACGTCACGGTCCGCGCGATCGACGCCCTGCGCTCGTACGGCGGCTGACGCCCCGTCGGCCCTCAGTGGGCCACGATTGCGGTTAGCCTCGAAGCATGGCGCCACCAGTTGATCCAACTCAAGACCCCCGAGCAGATCGACCAGATGCGCCGCGCCGGCCTGGTCGTCGCCGCCGCCCTGGCGCGCATGCGCGAGGCGGTCGCGCCCGGGCGTCTCCACCGCCGACCTCGACGCGATCGCCGAGTACCGTGATCCGCGGCCGCCGGCGCCGTCCCGTCGTTCAAGGGCTACCACGGCTACCCGGCGTCGATCTGCGCCTCGGTCAACGAGCAGATCGTGCACGCCATCCCCTGCGCGCCGGCAGGTGCTCGCGCGACGGCGACCTGATCTCGCATCGACTGCGGCGCGATGCTCGACGGCTGGCACGGCGACGCGGCGATCACCGTCGGCGTCGGCGAGGTCGCACCCGACCTGAGCCGCATGGCGGAGGTCGCCGAGGACGCGATGTGGGCCGGCATGGCCGCCGCCGCGCGCGGCGCCGCCTCCGGCACGGGGCCGGCTCACCGACATCTCCTTCGCGATCGAGACGGCTGTCCGGCGCAAGGGCGGCCGGTACGGCATCGTCGACGGCTACGGCGGCCACGGCATCGGCACCGAGATGCACCAGGACCCGCACGTGCTCAACCACGGCACGCCCGGGCAAGGGCCCGCGGCTGGTCCCGGCATGGCGCTCGCCATCGAGCCGATGATCACGATGGGCTCGCCCAAGACCGAGGAGCTCGACGACGGCTGGACCGTGGTGACCCGCGACGGTTCGATCGCCGCCCACGTCGAGCACACGATGGCGATCTGGACGACGGCGTCTGGGTGCTACGGCTCCGGACGGCGGCCGCGAGCACCTCGGCGAGCTGGTGACGGCCCGCGAGCCCGCTACGGCGTGAGCCGGCATCCCGAGGGCCCTACTTGGCGGCTGTCGCCCCGGCGGGCGTGCGATGGCATGCTCGTATCCATGGACCAGCGGGACCAGATACGCGCCGCCGACGCCGACCGGGAGTCCGTCATCGAGCGGCTGCAAGCACCTCGCTCGACGAGGGGCGGCTGGAGCTCGACGAGTATGACGAGCGAGTGGCCGAGGCATACCGGGCGAAGACGTATGCCGACCTCGACCACCTCCTCGCCGACCTGCCGGGGGTCGCGCCGGTAAGCCGTTCGCAGCTTGCCCCGACTCCGCCGACGGAGCCCCGCCGCCCCGTCGCGCGCCATCCCCGGCTGGATCAGGGTGCTCTGGCGCATCTGGGCGGCCGCCGTCGGCGTCAACGTGGTGGTCTGGCTCCTGGTGAGCCTCTCCAACGCCGACCTGGTCTACTTCTGGCCCATGTGGGTGGCCGGCCCGTCGGGCGCGGTCCTGGTGTTCGCCACGATCGGCAGGCTCAACCTGGGGGGGCCCCGACGCTGACCGGCGAGCAGGATCGCAGGCGCCGAGGCGACCGCCTGAGGCGCCGACCGCCCGGTTTGCTGCCAATACATGAGGCGGCGTTACACGGTGACTAGCCCTGGCGCGCAGCGTCCTCTCTGGCATGCCCACCCACGCGCTTCTGTGGGCAGACCGGAGCCGCGGCTGGCGCGGGTGGATTCTCATCACCCGTGTAAGACGGTGCGAGCCTGTCCGAAGAACCCGACGTCAGGACAGCGGAGGACATGCCGAAGAAGGACGGGGCCATCGAGATCGAGGGCCGGGTCATCGAGCCACTCCCGAACGCGATGTTCCGGGTGGAGCTTGCCAACGGCCACAAGGTCCTGGCCCACATCAGTGGCAAGATGCGGCAGCACTACATCCGCATCCTGCCCGAGGACCGGGTCGTCGTCGAGCTGTCGCCGTACGACCTCACCCGCGGGCGCATCGTCTACCGCTACAAGTAGACGCGTCGAGCCGACCACCGCCAGAAAAGGCCAACCGTGAAGGTCAAGCCGAGCGTCAAGAGGATCTGCAACAAGTGCCGGGTGATCCGCCGGCACGGCCGGGTCATGGTCATCTGCAGAGACCCGCGCCACAAGCAGCGCCAGGGCTGACGCACCCAAACCGAAAACGCTCGTCCCAGCCGCGGAAATTCGCCGATCATCGGCGTGACTCGTGGCTGACCCCCGGTCGGAGGCCGGGGCCCCGCCTGGGCAGGCGGGGTGGGGCGGGCACAGACCTCCGCGAGACACCACGAGGAGCACGCCCGCACATGGCACCGTCAGCCGGCGTCGACCTCCCCCGCGAAAAGCGGATGGAGATCGCGCTCACCTACATTTTCGGGGTCGGTCGCACCCGCGCCATCGAGGCGCTGACCTCGACCGGCATCAGCCCCGACAAGCGCGCCAAGGACCTCACGGACGACGAGCTCGTTCAACTCCGTGACTACATCGAGGCCAATTTCAAGGTCGAAGGCGACCTTCGCCGCGAGGTCGCCGCAGACATCCGCCGCAAGGTCGAGATCGGCTGCTACGCCGGCACCGACCCGCGCGCGGCCTGCCGGTCCGCGGCAGCGGACACCATGCACGCACCGCAAGGGTCCGAAGCGGACCGTCGCCGGCAAGAAGAAGCCCGGCAAGAAGTAATTACGGAGCGCAGAAGACTTATGCCACCGAAGGCTCGCGCCGGGGCTGCCGTCAAGAAGGTCCGGCGCAAGGCACGCAAAAACGTCGCCCATGGAAGTGCAGTTCCAGTACTTCAAGAACACCATTGTTGATCACATGATCCAGCCCGGTGGTGATTCCTGGATTGAGCAATACGGTACCGAGCCGAACAGAACCATGCCCACTTCGCCGTACTCGGCGGGCAGCCGGACGAGACTGAAGGTGGTTTGGACGCCGCCATCATGCCCGGGCGGCCCTGGAATTCGAGCTGTTTCGAGGTAGCGGCGGGCGCGGCGGGAGCCTCCACATTGTCCAGATCCGCAGCAGAAGAGCGCGGCGACGAGGAACTTTGCTTGTCGAGCACGAAGTTCTCGCCGGTACGTAGGCATGGCTGTTGTAGTTGTTGGCCCGTCGTCGACGAGGTGGACCTCGCCGCTGAATGCGGAGTGACGTCCATGCTGGCCGAGGAGGACTTCCCGTCGACGAACTGGGGCTTCAACGTGCGCGTTGTGCTTGAACTGGACGCCGAGGACGTAGTCCCGACGTAGCGGCGGTGACGCACATTGCCGGTGGGCCGGCTGTGTACTCGACGCCGACCGAGGAGGGACTGCGGCTGTTGGGTCGGAACAGCTTGTCGGCTATGCCGCCCTCGCGTGTGTTCTGTTTGCGATCGGCGGCATCGACGCGAGCAACTGGAGAGCTTAGTCGGCTGGCTGCGGGTGCGCGCACGCCGGCCGTCGTGTGCTATTTGTGATGGCTTATTGGAAGTGGGTGGCAGGTGACGTTGTGGAGGGAGACGGGCGTCCGGGATGATGTGAGACGGGTGGATCCTGCTCTGCCTGAATGGTTATCTTGGCTGGCACAGACGGAGCATGTATGTATATATGTAAAAAAGAAGGTTGAATTAGATTCCAAGCATGGGTGACCCCAGGACGAAGGGGCCCTTGGCTCATCCAGTGATGTGTGGCCCGTGACTGCTGCATTGTCAGGCCCCAGTCTACCTGTGTGACTCGCTGTGCAGAGGGAGGGTGCTGGGCTGGGCGTGTGACCATTGTCCAGGTTGGTGGTGCGTGAGCCTTGTTGAACGTGGACGAGTTGCTGTAATGATGCTTGCTGCTTTGTCATTAATTTGCTCATGCGTGGAAGAGGTTTGGCTCACGCTGATTGTTTTAGAGCGAGAAGTGGCCCACGAGATTGTGGTGAGAGGGCATTGGAGAGGTTGTTGCAGGACCTTGCTCACTAATCAATGTCAGGGCTCCGGCAGCTAATGGCTTGCCATGTCTCCCTTCAGGAAAACCCACATCGGGTCGAGCGTCGCGGGGCCCGGGAAGAGCGCTTTGCGCGCCTCGTTCAGATGCTGGTACGGGTTCTGAGGTGTGCCGTTGCGACGGATCTCGAAATGCAGATGGGGGCTTCCGTTCTCGGCGTCGCCCGAGTCGCCCACGTAGCCGACGAGCTCGCCCTTGCGGACGTGATCGCCCGTGCGAAGGCCCGGCGCGTACGCGACGCCGCGCGTGCACCCGCCTGAATCCTCGCTCTTGGCGGTCAGGTCGTTGTTCAGGTGGATGTAGACGTACGTGTAGCCGCTTGCCCCGTGCAGGTAGAGCATGCACGTGCCGATCGACGAGCCGGTATGCAGCTCCACGGTGCCGCGCTCCGCCGCGATCGCGGGCTGGCGCCAGCGCGCCATGATGTCGTTGCCCTGGTGCCAACCGCCGGGGCGAGGAGCACCCCAGTCGTTCGTGTACGAGACGTTCCCGACGACCGGGAAGGCGAGTCGCGGCACGGCTGCCTGAGCGGTGCCCGTAAGGGCTCCAAACACGAATAGGAGCAGGAGTCCTCGGGATGTCGTCCGGCGGCTGGTCACTGGCTGGGCGGAGAGGGGTCCGGCGCGGTCCGAAGGGCGGAACGCTAACAGACCCCTCGGCAATCACCCCGGACGACTAAACCCTCTCTTTACGGAATCGAAACAAACGGGGCCGGGTATGCTCGCGCCCGCGATGAAAGTGGCCGTTTGCGTCAAAGAAGTGCCGGATGCGGCTGCGCCGAAGCGGATAGATCCACAGACGTTCCGCCTCGATCGCAGCGGCGCCGCGGGGCTGAACGAGTTCGACACGCACGCGCTCGAAGAGGGGCTTCGGCTGAAGGAAAACGGCGGCGCCGAGGAGGTCGTGGCGCTTCTCATGGGGCCCGCGCGCGCGGCCGATTCGCTCCGGAAAGCGCTGGCGATGGGCGCCGACCGCTCGGTGCTCGTGACGGACGATGCTTTCGCCGGGTCCGACCTCGTCGCGACGAGCCGCGTGCTCGGCAAGGCGCTCGAGCGCGAAGGCGCCGACCTCGTCCTCTTCGGACAGCAGGCGGGCGATTCCGACGGCGCGGTCCTGTGGGCGGCTGTCGCCGACCGCCTGCAGTTGCCGATGGTGTCGCAGGCCGCGAGCCTCGAGATCGCCGACGGCAAGGCGAAGGTGAAGCGCCAGACCGAGTACGGCTACGACGTGATCGAGACGCTGCTTCCCTGTGTCGTGGCCGTGTCCGATGCGATCAACGAGCCGCGCTACCCCTCCCTCAAGGGGATCATGGGCGCGAAGAAGAAGCCGCAGGAGACGCTCGGCGCAAGCGACCTCGGCGTCGGCGCCGACGAAGCCGGCGAGAACGGGTCTCGTACCGAGGTCTATGCCCTCGGGGACCCGCCGTCCCGCGGTGAGAGCCGCCGGATCGAGGACGAGAACGGCAACGCGGCCGACGCGATCGTCTCGTACCTCCAGGAAAAGAAGCTCATCTAGGCATGCCCGCCCTCGTCTACGTCGAGCACCACGAAAGCGAGCTGGTCAAGGGCTCGCTCGGCGTGCTCGCTCGCGCGGCACAGGTGTTCGGAAGCGACGTCACCGCCGTCCTCTGCGGCGCCGGCGTTCGTTCGCTCGCGGACGGTCTCGGCCGCTACGGCGCCAAGCGCGTACTCGTGGCCGACGACGCTGCGCTCGAGTCGCCGCTCCCGCAACCGCGCGTCGATGTGCTCGCCAAGGTGGTCTCCGACAACGACTTCGACACGGTCGTCTTCGGCGCGTCGGTGCTCACCGCCGACATCGCCGCAGCGCTAGCCGCGCGCCTCGATGCGGGCCTCAACTGGGACCTCGTCGACCTCGAGCTGCAGGACGGGAAGCTCGTCGGCAAGCGTCCCGCGCTGCAGGACTCGGTCATCGTCGATGCCGGCTGGAAGAGCGAGCCGAGACTCGCGCTCATTCGATCCGGGACGTTCGACGCGACGGAAGCCGGCGACGGCAACGCCGAGGTGGAGGACGTCACCGTCGCGATCGAGGAGTGGTCGCAGAAGGCCACGATGCTCGAACAGGCGCACGAGGAAAGCGAGGGCCCGTCGATCGAGGATGCCGACGTGATCGTGGCCGGCGGGCGTGGGCTCGGCAAGCCGGAGAACTTCTCGCTCGTCGAGGAGCTCGCCAAGGCGCTCGGCGGCGCGGTCGCAGCCACGCGGGCGGTCGTTGACGCGGGCTGGTACCCGTACGCAGCGCAGGTCGGCCAAACCGGGAAGACGGTGGCGCCGAAGCTCTACATCGCCTGCGGCGTCTCCGGCGCGATCCAGCACAAGGTCGGGATGCAGAACGCGGGCACGATCGTCGCGATCAACAAGGACGCAAACGCTCCGATCTTCGAGTACTCGGACCTGGGCGTCGTCGGCGACCTGCATGAGATCGTCCCCAAGCTGACCGAGCTCGTGAAGCAGAAGAAAGGCGGATGACTAACACGCTACGCGTCCGAGTGTCACGCGAGACACTGATCGGGTAGCTCGACCGCCGATGCCGCGCCCAGCTGATTTCCCTCCTCCGTACGATCCTGCGGAGTTCATCGCCGCGCCGAGCGATCCGTCGGAGGAGCGCATCGACGTCGGAGCGCTCATCGTCGGCGCCGGGCCCGCGGGGCTCGCTGCGGCGATCCGCCTCGGGCAGTTGCTGCAGGAGCGTCCCGAGCTCCGCGAAAGACTCGGCGAGGTCCCGATTGCCGTCGTCGAAAAGGGTAAGGGGCCGGGGTCACATCTCCTCTCCGGCGCCGTCGTCAATCCGCGCGCCTTGCGTCAGCTCTTCCCCGGGCTGCACACCGAGGACATGCCTTTCACCGCGCCGGTGGTGCGCGAAGGGCTGTACTACCTCACGCCCAAGCGTGCGATCCGCCTGCCGGCGCCGCCGACGATGTGGAACCACGGGAACTACGTCGCGTCGCTGTCGCAGCTCTCCCGCTGGCTGGCCGAACGGGCGGAGGAGCTTGGCGCGATGATCGTTCCCGAGACGGCCGCCACCAAGCTGCTGCTGAACGGGGGGCGCGTCGTCGGCATCCGCACCGGCGACAAGGGTCGTGGCCGCGACGGCGACGAGCTGCCGAACTTCGAGGCCGGGTCGGACATCGTCGCGCGCGCGACGATCCTCGCCGAGGGAACGCAGGGTCACTTGACCGGCGTGGCGCTGCAGCACTTCGGTCTCTCCTCCAGGCCCCAGGTGTGGGCACTGGGCGTCAAGGAGGTCTGGGAGGTTGCGCGGCCGCTCGACCGAGTCATCCACACGATGGGGTGGCCGCTGCGCGGCGGCAAGAAGTTCCGCGAGTTCGGCGGCAGCTTCATCTATCCGTTCGGCGAGAACATGATTGCGCTCGGGATGGTCGTCGGGCTCGACTACGCCGACGCCACCGTGTCCGTCCACGACCTTCTGCAGGAGCTCAAGGGCCACCCCTTCGTCCGCGGCATGCTCGAAGGCGGCAAGCGCGTCGCCTGGGGAGCGAAGACGATTCCCGAAGGCGGCTTCCTCTCGCTGCCTGAGCGGTTCAGCTTCCCGGGCGGCCTGTTCGTCGGCGACGCCGCCGGCTTCGTGAACGTTCCCGCGCTCAAAGGCATCCACTACGCAATCCGCTCGGGCACGCTCGCGGCCGAAGCGGTCGCGCGCGCGATCGCGCCGGGGCAGACGGCGTGGACGCCCGGCGCCCTGGACTCGTACGACCAGTCGATCCGAGACAGCTACATCTGGACCGACCTGGAGCGCGTGCGCAACATGCGCCCCGCCTTTCGCAACGGCTTCGTGCGCGGGGCGGTCCTTGCAGGCACCGCCTTGAACACGCTCGGAAAGCTCCCGCCGCGAGACCTCAAGCTCGAAGCCGACGCGGACACCGAGGTCTTCGTCGGCAATCGCGACAGGACGTATCCCAAGCCCGACGGCAAGCTTTTCTTCGACAAGCTCTCGAGCGTCTATCTGTCCGGGAACCGGACGCGCGACGACGCGCCGAGCCACATCCGCGTCGACACGAAGGTGCGCCGCGAGGTGGCGGAGGCCTGGGTGCGGATGTGCCCGGCGCAGGTGTACGAGATCACCGGCGACGCGAGCCCGGCCGGCAACGTCGTCGACGTCGAAGTGACGGCGTCGAACTGCGTCCAGTGCGGCGCGATCACCGCCAAGGGCGGGCGGCTCACACCGCCCGAGGGCGGCGACGGTCCCGAGTACACACAGATGTAGTCGGAGTCGGTCTTGCAATCGCGGCCCAATGTTGCAACGCAAGACCTGACCCCGGCGGTGCGCGCGGCGATCGGGCGCAGCCTGCATCGCACGCCGTTGCTTTCCTCGGACACCTTGGGTCGCGCCTTCGGCGGCCGTGCGTTCCTGAAGGCCGAGCTTTTGCAGAAGACGGGCTCGTTCAAGCCGCGCGGCATGCTCGCGAAGCTCGCGTCGCTCTCGGCCGAGGAAAAGGCGCGCGGCGTCATCTCGATCTCGGCGGGCAATGCGGCCCAGGGTCTCGCGTGGGCGTGCGCACAGGAGAACGTCGACTGCCTGCTCGTCATGTGGCAAAGCGCGAGCCCGCTGAAGATCGCCGGGACGAAGTCCTACGGCGCGGAGGTCGACCTCGAGTCGCCGGGGCCGGTCGAGGGCTTCGAGCGGGTGCGGGAGCTCGAAGCGTCCACCGGGCGCACCTTCGTCCACCCGTACGACGACCCGGTCGTCATCGCGGGCCACTCGACCCTTGGACGGGAGATCGTCGAGGACGTGCCCGACGTGGACGTCCTCGTCGTGCCGGTGGGCGGCGGTGGGCTCGTGGCCGGCATCGCGCTCGGCGCTCCCGGCCGCCGAGTCGTCGGCGTCGAGCCGGAAGGCTCCGCCGCCCTGCACCACGCTCTGGCCGCGGGCGAGCCTGTGCCGGTCGTCCCGGACACGATCGCCGACGCCCTCACAGCGCCCCGTGCAGGCGAGCATCCCCTACGCATCTGCGCGGAGCACGGCGTCGAGTCGATCCTCGTCACCGAAGACGACGTCCGCGCCGGCTTCCACTTCCTCTACGAGCGGGCCAAGCTCGCCGCGGAGCCCGGGGCAGCCGTCGGCGTGGGGGCCCTCCTTGCCGGGAAAATTCCCTCGCTCAGCGGAAAAACGGTGGGGGTCGTTGTCTCAGGCGGCAACGTGGCCCCCGAAACGGCCTCTGGTATCCTCAAGGAAAGTCGTCCTTCGGACGATTCTCCTCAGCCATGAAGCCCGACATCCATCCTGACTATGTCCTTGCCACGGTTCGTTGCTCGTGCGGCAACGAGTTCCAGACGCGGTCCACGAAGCCCGAGCTCCACGTCGAGATCTGCTCCGAGTGCCACCCGTTCTACACGGGCAAGCAGAAGCTCATGGACACGGGCGGTCGCGTGGAACGCTTCCAACGCCGCCTCGAGCGCGCCGGCCGCTCCTAAGAACGTGTCCGCGCCGATCGGAGGCCAGGCCGTCCTGGAGGGCGTGATGATGCGCGGCCCGTCGGCGTGGTCCGTCGCCGTGCGCAAGGCCGACGGCCAGATCGCCGAGATCAACCGGCCGATCGCCTCGGTCCTCCTCAAGCACAAGTGGCTTCGCATTCCGATCGTCCGCGGCGTCGTCGCCCTCGGCGAGTCGCTCGCGATCGGGTTCCGCGCGCTGGCGATCTCCGCCAACTACGCCGCGCAGGAGGACCGCCGGCAGGGAGACGAAGAGGCAGCGGAAGAGGTCGAGACCGAGCTGACGAAGGCGCAGCTCGCCTTCGCGTTCGCGATCGCGATCGGCTTCGCCCTCCTGCTCTTCAAGGTCTCGCCCGCGCTCATCACGAACTGGCTGCCGATCGAATCGACCGGCGCCTTCGTGGTCGTCGAGGGCATCGTCCGCGTCGTCATCTTCATCTCCTACCTCGTGCTGATCGGCTTCCTTCCGGACCTGAAGCGCGTCTTCCAGTACCACGCCGCCGAGCACAAGGCGATCAACGCGTACGAGGCCGGCGATCCGCTCGAGCCGGAGATCGTCGCGCGCCACAGCCTTCTCCACGTCCGCTGCGGCACCGCGTTCCTGCTCTACGTGATGGTCATCGGCATCTTCGTGTTTGCCTTCTTCGGTCAGCCGGAGTGGCACGTGCTGATCCTGTCGCGGATCCTCGCCCTGCCGCTCATCGCGGGCATCGCGTACGAAATCATCCGCTTCGCCGGCAAGCACCCCGAGCATCCGATCCTGCGCCCGCTGCTCATGCCGGGGCTCTGGCTCCAGCGCCTGACGACGCGCGAGCCGACGCTCGACCAGATCGAAGTCTCGGTCCGCGCTCTCGGAGAGGTCCTCCGGCTCGAAGGCCGGATGACTCCGGAAGAGCGCAAGGTCGAGGTCATGGCCTGAGGCCGTAGGCCTTGGCTCCGTCGAGAATCTCGTCGCCGAGCTCGAAAGGTCCTACGCCGAGGCGCAGGAGCGCATGAGCGATCCGGCCGTCTTCACGGACCGCGCCACGGCGGCCCAGGCCGGCCGGCGGCTGAAGGAGCTCGAGGGCCCGTACAAGCTCGCGCAGGAATGGCGCGCTGCACAACAGGAGGCGTCCGACGCGGGTGCGGATGCCGAGCTCCGCGAGCTCTTGCCCGAGATCGAGGAGCGCCTCGAACGGCTCGAGGAGGAGCTCAAGCTCGCGCTCGTCGAGCGTGACCCGAACGACGCGAAGGACGTCATCGTCGAGATCCGCCAGGGCGTGGGCGGCGACGAGGCCTCCATCTGGGCGGGCGACGTCTTCCGCATGCTGACCCGCTACGCGGAGCGGCGCGGCTTCAAGTGGGAGACGCTCGGCTCCAACCCGAACGAGACGGGCGGCTTCAAGGAGATCACGTTCGCGGTGAAGGGCGACGGCGCCTACTCGGTGTTCAAGTGGGAGGGCGGCACGCACCGCGTGCAGCGCGTGCCCGAGACCGAGTCGCAAGGGCGCATCCACACGTCCACCGCCACGGTCGCCGTGATGGCCGAGGCCGAGGACGTCGAGGTCGAGATCGACGAGAACGACCTCAAGATCGATCGCTACCGGTCGACGGGGCCGGGCGGCCAGAGCGTCAACACGACCGATTCCGCCGTCCGCATCACGCACCTGCCGACCGGCCTCGTCGTCGCGATGCAGGACGAGAAGTCACAGCTTCAGAACAAGACGAAGGCCCTGCGCGTCCTCCGTGCGCGCCTGTACGAGCTGGAGCGCCAGCGCCAGGAAGCCGAGCTCGCCGCAGAGCGGCGCTCGCAGATCGGCGGCGGCGAGCGCTCCGAGAAGATCCGCACGTACAACTTCCCGGAGAATCGCGTCACCGACCACCGCATCAAGCTCACGCAGCACCGGCTCGAAGGGGTGCTCGGCGGCGAGCTGGACGCCTTCACGGACGCACTGACGGGCGAGGACCGCCGGCGCGCGCTCGAGGCGGCGGCGAGTTGAGCGCCCTTGGCGTCGTCCGTGAGGTGGAACGCGAGCTCGAGGCTGCCGGAGTCCCCACCCCGCGGGTGGACGCCGAGTTCCTCGTCGCGCACGCGGCCTCCTCGACGCGTTCCCGGCTGTACGCGGAAGGCCCGCTCGCCGACGGACGCGCTCGCGCGGCTTGCGGCCGCTGGTCGAGCGGCGGGCCCGCCGCGAGCCGCTCGCGTACGTCCTCGGGCGAGTGGGGATTTCGCAACCTGACGCTGAGCCTGGACAGCCGCGCGCTCGTGCCGCGTCCGGAGACCGAGGTGGTCGTCGAGCGCTGCCTCGCGCTCCTCGCGAGGTGGCGCAGCGCCGCGCGTCCTCGACGTCGGCGTCGGCTCGGGCGCGATCGCGCTCGCTCTCGTCGACGAACACCGCGGTGTCCGCGTCGTCGGAATCGACAGCTCGCCGGAAGCGCTCGCCCTCGCGCGCGTGAACATAGAACAGGCCGGTTTCGCCGCCCGCGTGGAGCTCGTGCGCGGCGACCTTCTCGCCGGTGTGGAAGGGCCGTTCGACCTTGTCGTCTCGAACCCGCCATACGTGCTTCCCGCCGAGTTCGACTCCCTGCAGCCGGAGGTTCGCCTGTACGAGCCGCGCGAGGCGCTCGTCGGCGTCGGCGTGGGGGAGAAGGTCGCGGACGGAGCTCGCGCCGTCCTCGCGCCGGGTGGCTGGACCGTCCTCGAGTCAGCCGACGAGCGTGCGGAAGGCCTCGCGGCCGCCCTCGTGGACCTGGGCTACGTCGACGTGGCCGTGACGCCGGATCTGGCGGGCCGCCCCCGTGTGGTCGAGGGCCGTCACTACAATCGCCGTCCATGAGCGTTGCGCAAGGCCGTAAGCCGAGAGCGCTCGTCACCGGCGGCGCTGGCTTCATCGGCTCGCATCTCTGCGAGGCGCTGCTCGCCGACGGCTGGGAGGTGTTCGCGCTCGACGACCTCTCGACGTCGACCATCGACAACGTCGCGCACCTGAAGGAGCGCTGGGACTTCCACCTCGTCGTTGACTCGGTCCTTTCCCCGGCCGTCGTGAACGAGCTCGTGCACAAATGCGACGTCGTCTACCACCTGGCGGCCGCGGTGGGAGTGCGGCTCATCGTCGAGCAGCCGGTCCACACGCTGGTCACGAACGTCCAGGGGACGGAGATCGTGCTCGAGCACTGCAACCGCTTCGAGAAGCGCGTGCTCATCGCCTCGACCTCGGAGGTGTACGGGGACCACCGCGAGGAGGTGCCGCTCGCCGAGGACTCGCGGCGCATCTACGGGCCGACGACGACGCGGCGCTGGGCCTACGCCGACTCGAAGGCGATGGACGAGCTGCTCGACCCTCGCCTACCACCAGGAACGGGGCCTGGACGCGGTCATCGTCCGCCTCTTCAACACGGTCGGGCCGACGACAGAGCGGCCAGTACGGGATGGTGATCCCGCGCTTCGTCGAGCGCGCGTTGTCGGGCGGGCCGCTCGAGATCCACGGCGACGGCACGCAGACGCGCTGCTTCTGCCACGTCGCCGACACGGTGCGCGCGCTCACCGCGCTCATGGACGAGCGCTCGATCACGGGCGAGATCTTCAACGTCGGCTCGCCGAACCGGATCCGCATTCTCGACCTCGCCAAGCGCGTCCTCGACATGACCAAGTCGCAGTCGGAGCTCACGTACATTCCGTACGACCAGGTCTACGGCCAGGGGATCGAAGACATGTACCACCGCATCCCCTCGACCGAGAAGATCAAGCAGCGGATCGGCTGGGAAGCGACGCTCGACCTCGACGTCATCCTCGCCGACGTGATCAAGCACACCCGCACCGCTCCGGTCCAGCCGACCGAGGCCGACCGGGTCAGCGTCTAGCGAAACCGTGACCGACGAGGTCGTCGCCGCGGTCAAGGCGGGGAAGACGGTCATCCTGCCGACGGACACGGTGTACGGGCTCTGCGCCGACGCATATCGCGAAGGACCGGTCCGGCGCCTGTACACGCTCAAGCAGCGCCCGGAGACGATGCCGACGGCGATGCTCGCCGCCGACCTCGAGGCGATCCTCGACGCCATCCCGGAGCTGCGCGGGCGCGCCGCCGTCATGGCGCGGGCGCTGCTTCCCGGTCCCTACACGCTCGTGCTGCCGAACCCGGGCCGGCGCTTTCGCTGGCTCGAGCGGTACGCGGCCGGACACGATCGGAGTTCGCGTCCCGGATCTGCCCGAGGAGTGCCGCGTCGTTCTCGAGCGCGTCGGGGTCGTGGCGGCGACGAGCGCGAACGTCCACGGCGCCCCCGACCCGGCTCGCATCGATGACGTTCCCGCGAGATCCGCGACGCCGTCGCGGCGATCCTCGACACGGGGACGCTCCCAGGAACGCCCTCGACGGTGATCGACCTAACGGGCCGGGAGCCTCAGGTTCTGCGAGAGGGCGCGGTGGCCGCCGACGAGGCGCGCGCGAGGATCGCGCAGGTCGCGGCCGAGTAGAGCGCCACCGTCACGATCACCGTCGCGCCCCACTGCAGGGCGGGGCGGGACGTGAAGGGGAGGGTCAGCGCGAGGCCGACGCCGAGCGCCGGCAGCAGGAGCGAGAGCGTCCCGAGTGCGGTGACTCGGGTCAGGCCGACGGCGCGCAGATCGGCGTACTCGCGGGCGAGCGGAACGAGCACGACGGCGCCGAGGGTGGCCAATAGCAGGAGATTCACGGGCTCCACCCTCTCACAACGAACGACTGCTGCCTAGGGGTACGGGTGCCCTCGCAAGTAAGCTCTGGGCCTGTGGCGGTCGCTCAGCAGACCTTCCAGGAGCTTCGCCAGGCCGGCCTCGCCGACATCGACCCAGACATCGCCGCTCTGATCGAGCGGGAGCTCGAGCGCCAGCGGGGCCAGATCGAGCTCATCGCCTCCGAGAACTTCACCTGGGCGAGCGTCCTCGAGGCGGTCGGGAGCGTCCCGACCAACAAGTACGCGGAGGGCTACCCCGGCCGCCGCTACTACGGCGGCTGCGAGGTCGTCGACGAGATCGAGCAGACGGCGATCGACCGGGCCAAGGACCTCTTCGGGGCCGAGCACGCGAACGTCCAGCCCCACGCCGGCGCGCAGACCAACATGGCCGTGTACTTCTCCTGCCTCGAGCCCGGCGACACGATCCTTGCGATGCGGCTCGACCACGGCGGCCATCTGACGCACGGCCTCAAGGTCAACTTCTCGGGAAAGCTCTACAACGTCGTCGGCTACGGGGTCGACCGCGAGACGAGCCTCGTCGACTTCGACGAAGTCAGGCGCCTCGCGAAGGAGCACCGCCCGAAGCTGATCGTGTGCGGCGGCTCCGCCTATCCCCGCAAGATCGAGGCCGAGCGCTTCCGTGAGATCGCCGACGAGGTCGGCGCGCTCCTCCTCTGCGACATGGCGCACTTCGCCGGGCTCGTCGCAGCGGGCCTCCACCCGAACCCGACACCGCACTGCGACTTCGTGAGCTCGACGACGCACAAGACGCTCGCCGGCCCGCGCTCGGGCTTCGTCCTCTGCAAGGAGGAGCACGCGCAGAAGCTCGACAAGGCGGTCTTCCCCGGCATGCAGGGCGGTCCGCTCCTGCACGTGATCGCGGCGAAGGCGGCGTGCTTCAAGATCGCCGCGTCGGAGCCGTTCCGCTCGTACCAGGCGCAGGTGCGCGCCAACGCCGACGCGCTCGCCGACGCGCTCATGGAGCGCGGGCTCGATCTCCTCACGGACGGCACCGACACGCACCTCATGCAGGTCGACCTGCGCGGGAGCGAGTGGACCGGCCGCGCCGCGGAGGAGCGGCTACACGAGGTGCAGATCACCGCGAACCGGAACACCGTCCCGTTCGACGAGCGCCCGCCGATGGAAGCCTCGGGAGTGCGGCTCGGGCACGCCCGCCGTGACGATGCGCGGCTTCGACGAGGAGGACCTGGGCGAGGTGGGAGCGATCATCGCGGACGCGCTCTCCGAGGAGCCCGACGTCGCTGCTCTCAGCGGCCGCAGCCAGGCGCTCTGCGACAAGCGCCCGCTCTATCCCGGTTTCCGCGGCTTCCCGGTCTACCAGGCATGACCGTGGCCACGCAAAGAGTCGTGGAGGTCACGCACCCGCTCGTGCAGCACAAGCTCGGGCTGCTCCGCGATACCGCGACGCCGACGCAGATGTTCCGGCAGCTCGTCAACGAGGTCACGCTCCTCCTCACGTACGAGGCGACGAAAGACCTGGCGACCGAGGAGGTCGAGATCTCCACGCCGCTCGAGCGGATGACGGTGCAAAAGATCTCGGGGAAGAAGGTGGCCGTCTGCCCGATCCTGCGCGCCGGAGTCGGGATGCTGGACGGGGTCCTCTCGCTCGTCCCCGGTGCGCGCGTCGGCTTCATCGGGCTGTACCGAAACGAAGAGACGCTCGAGCCCGTCGAGTACTACGTGAAGCTTCCCGCCGACATCGCAGACCGCGACGTCATCCTGCTCGACCCGATGCTCGCGACCGGCAACTCGACGGCGGCCGCCGTCGCGACGGTCAAGGCGGCTGGCGCGCAGTCCGTGCGCCTGATCGCGATCATCGCCGCGCCCGAGGGCATCGACCGGCTGCAGGGCGAGCACCCGGACGTCGCGATCGTCGTCGCGGCGATCGACCGCGGACTGAACGAGAAGGGGTACATCCTTCCCGGCCTCGGCGACGCGGGCGACCGCCTCTACGGAACCAAATAGGCGGCTCGGTGGCTCGACACGTTCCTGGACCACATGGACGTGCTGTGGGGGTTCCTCGTGGCGCTCGGCATCGTGCTCGTCCTGACGCCCGGCGTCGGACGCGTCGCGCGCATTCTCGGTGTCGTCGACGAGCCGGGAGAGGAGCGGCGCATGCACCTGCGCGCCGTGCCGCGGCTCGGCGGGCTCGCGATCTTCCTCGGCATCTTCATCCCGGCACTCGCGTTCCTCGAGCTCAACTCGGCGTTCCGCGGCATCCTGGTCGGGGCCGCCGTTGCCACCGCGGTCGGCATGGCCGACGACTTCCGAGGGCTCCCATGGTGGCTCAAGCTCGGCGGCCAGGTGCTCGCCGCAGGCGTCGCCGTCCACTTCGGCGTCTACATCGACCACTTCAGCTTCCCGCTGCTCGGGATCCACGATCTGCCGTACTGGTTCTCGGTGATCGCCACGATCGTGTGGATCGTCGGGATGATGAACGTGATCAACCTCCTCGACGGCATGGACGGGCTCGCCGCGGGGATCTGCGCGATCGCCGGCGCCACGTTCGCCGTTCTCGCGCTCTCGCTCGACCGGCCCAACGCCGCCGTCCTCTCGGCGATCGTCGCCGGCGCGTGCCTCGGGTTCCTGCGCCACAACTTCTATCCGGCCAGGATCTTCATGGGCGACTCGGGCTCGCACCTGCTCGGCTTCATCCTCGCCGCCGTCGCCATCCAGGGAGCGCTGAAGACGGCCGCGACCGTCGCGCTCTTCTTCCCGCTGCTTGCGCTCGCGGTGCCGATCCTCGACACGTCCTTCGTGATCGCGAAGCGGCTCAAGTACGGCCGGCCGCTGACGGAGCCGACGCCGTGGCACCTGTACCACCGCTTCCGCAACATCGGCTTCTCGCAGGCGCGCGCCGCGATGTACTTCTACTTCTGGGGATCGGTCCTCGCCATGGCGGCGCTCGCGACGCGCTTCGTGCCGTTTCGCGAGGGCGGCGAGTGGCACCTGTGGCCGACCGTGCTCGTCGTTGCGATCGCGCTGATCGCGATCGCGACGTCGTTCTACATGGTGCTCACCCTCGAGATCCTGAAGCTGCGCCGCGTGCGCGCGTGGACGGAGCGCCGGCGCGAGGCGCGCGACGACCGCGAGCTGAAGAGCGCATGAAGCGCGAAGAGACCGAGCGGGTTCTCGAGGTCGCCGCCCAGGCGGCCAGCGAGTATCTCGATGGGGTGGACGAGCGCCTCGTGCGCTCGCCGGAGGCGGACGAGACCGCACACGGCTTCGGCGGCTCGCTTCCCGAGGAGGGCGTCGGCGCGCTCGCGGCCGTCAGGGAGCTTCTGGACGCGGGCCCCGAGGCGTCGGTGACCTCCGCCGGCCCGCGCTTCTTCCACTGGGTCATCGGGGGCGTGACGCCGGCCGCACTGGCCGCGGACTGGTTCGCCTCGTCGCTCGACCAGAACGCCGCCGCCTGGGACGCATCCCCGCTCGGCACGCGCCTCGAAGAGCTGAGCCTCTCCTGGCTCAAGGAGCTCTTCGGGTTGCCGCAGGAGTGGGGCGGCGTGCTCACGACGGGCGCCACGATGGCGAACTTCACCGGCCTCGCCGTCGCGCGCCGGTGGTGGGGAGAGCGGCACGGGGTTGACGTCGACGACGAGGGGTTCGCCGGCCTCCCGCAGGTGCCCGTCTTCTCGAGCGGCCACATCCACGCGAGCGCCTACAAGGCGCTCGCGCTCCTCGGCATCGGGCGCAAGTCGGTGCGGACGTTCACGCGCGACGCGACCGGCCGGCTCGACGACGCCGCGCTCGAGCGCGCGCTGCGTGAGCTGAACGGCGCGCCGGCGATCCTCGAGGCGAGCGCGGGGGAGGTCAACTCCGGCGACTTCGATCCGATCGAGCGGCTGGCCGATCTCGCGGAGGAGTACGACGCGTGGCTGCACGTGGACGGCGCATTCGGGTTGTTCGCCGCGGCATCGCCGCGGACCGAGCATCTCGTTCGCGGCATCGAGCGCGCGCACTCCGTCATCTCGGACGGGCACAAATGGCTGAACGTCCCGTACGACTGCGGCTTTGCGTTCGTGCGAGACGTGAGTGCGCTCGAGCGCAGCTTCCGCGTGGCCGCCGCCTACCTCCCCGAGGTCGACGCCGACCGGCCTCACCTCGCCGCCCGCGGGCCTGAGAGCTCGCGGCGCTCGCGCGGCCTCGCGGTGTGGGCGACCCTGCGGGCGTACGGGCGCAGCGGCTACCGGGAGCTCATCGAGCGTCACCTCGACCTCGCGCAGCACCTGGCGAGGCAGGTCGACGAGGCTCCCGATCTCGAGCGCCTCGCCGAGGTGCCGCTCAACATCGTCTGTTTCCGCTACCGGCCGCCCGGCGTTCCCGACAACGAGCTCGACGAGCTCAACCGGCGCCTGGGCGAGGACGTGCTCGCCGACGGCCGCGTCTACGTGGGTACGACCCTCTACGAGGGACGCGTCGCGTTCCGCCCGGCCATCGTCAACTGGCGGACGCGCGAGGAAGACGTCGACCTGCTCGTGGAGGTCATCCGAGAGCTCGGGCGCGCCCGCGCCGGCGTGGAACAAAGTCGGGTTTGAAATGCTCGCTTTCGGCCTAATGAAGCCGTTTCGGCGTGTTACAAAGTCCCCGCGCGTACTGCTATTCTGGCATCGGAGTGCCCTTCTGATGCCGCAGACGTTGCTCGCGCCGCGGCCCATGCCCGACCGCCGGCTCGCGGTCGTCGCCGGAGGCGCGATCATCGCGCTCGCGCTCCCCGTCTTCCTGATCGCAGGCTGGCCGTTCGAAGGGTGGCTGCTCGGCGCCGGCCTGTGGGTCGCGAGCCGCATCCTCGATGCAATCTTCTCGCGCGTCGGGATCGGTGAGCCGACCCTGCGCGGGTCGGGCGTCGTCGCCTTCGGGATGATGGCCCGGGGCATCCTGCTCGTCATCGCCCCGATCGTCGTGGCCCTCTACGACCCGGAGGTCGCCATTGCGGGCGCCCTGCTCTACGCGGCAGCCTTCACATTCGAGCTGGCGCTCAGCTTGACGCTCTACTTCCAGGGAAAGATGAAGACGTGAGCGTCGCCCTCGCCGCCGCCGAGGAGTTCCAACCCCAGCACGAGTTCGAGCTCGATCCGTGGATCCCGCTCGAGCTCGGCCCGATCGACATGTCGATCAACAAGGCGGTCGTCTACCTGTGGGTTGGCGCCCTCGCCACGATCCTGTTCGGGATCTGGGTCATGCGCTTCGGCCTCTCGCTTCGGCCGACGCGACGCCAGACGACCGGCGAGGCGCTCTACGACCTCATCCAGGGACAGATTGCCGAGAGCAGCCTGCCGGTGAAGGCGATCGGCCGCTGGTTCCCGTACGTCGCCACGCTCTTCCTCTTCATCTGGGTGTTGAACATCGTCGGCTTCATCCCGCTGCCGATCTCGAGCGAGACCTTCAACGTGCTCGGCGCCGACCTGCCGACGTGGGGCATCTACGCGGCGACCGCCAACCTGAGCGTCACGCTCGCGCTCGCGTTCATCACGTTCGGCGCAACGCACGTGGAGGGCGTCCGCTACAACGGCGTGGCGAAGTACCTGAAGAGCTGGGTGCCGCAGGGCGTGCCGAAAGGCCTGCTGCCCCTCATCATCCCGCTCGAGATCATCTCCCAGTTCATGCGGCTGATCTCGCTGTCGGTACGTCTCTTCGCCAACATGCTGGCGGGCCACATGCTGATCCTCGTCATGATCGGCCTGATCTTCATCTTCGGAAACCTCGCGCTCGCGATCATCGCGGTTCCGGTCGCGACCGGGGTGTACCTGTTCGAAGTCGTCATCGTCGTGACCATCCAGGCATTCGTCTTCGCGCTTCTCTCCGCCATCTACATCGGCGGCGCGATCGAACCCGAGCACTAAGGAGGAGACTTGGAACTCGTTCTCGCACAGGTTGAAGGCAACGTCGCCGATCTCGGCAAGGCGATCGCCTTCGGTGTCGGCGTCGGTCTCGGCGCGGTTGGCGCCGGCATCGGCATCGGCAACATCTTCGGCTCGATGATCCAGGCCGTCGCGCGCCAGCCCGAGTTGCGCGGGGAGCTCACCGGCATCCAGTGGCTCGGCTTCGCACTCTGCGAGGCAGTCGTGTTCTACGCGCTCCTCGGCGGCCTGCTCGCGTTCGTGCTGGTCTGACGATGGTCGCTCTGCTACTCGCTCAGGAGGAGGCCGACGGCGGCAACGCGCTGATCGACGTCGTCCCCGGGCTGATGATCTGGACGATCATCACCTTCATCCTGGTCCTCGTCGTCCTGCGGCGCTTCGCCTTCAAGCGCATCCAGGGCCTCATCGACCAGCGACGCGATCGCATCCGCGAAGCCCTCGACGAGGCCGACAAGGCGCGCGCCGAGGCTCGCGAGCTTCGCGAGCTGACCAAGCAGGAGCGCGAAGAGGCCAAGGCCGAGCGCGAGCGCATGCTCGACGAGACGCGTCGGCAGGCCCAGGCGCAATTCGAACGCGCGCGCGAGCAGGCGGGCGAGGACCTGAAGCGCAGGCTCGACGAGAACCAGCGCGAGCTCGAGGCGGAGAACCGGAGGCTGCGCGAGGAGATCCGGCGCGACGTCGTCGAGCTGACCCTGCTCGCCGCCGAGAAGGTGACCGGCAAGACGCTCACGGCGGACGACCAGCGGCGCCTCGTCGACGAGGCGATCGACGAGGTCGACGTCAAGCGCATCGCCTCGGGGAACGGCGGCTAGGCGCGTGGCCGTCGCAAACCGCGTCTACGCGGAGGCGCTTCTCTCCGCCGCCAAGGAGGCAGACGCGCTCGCGCGCGTGCGCGAGGACTTCGGCGACTTCGTCGCCGCCGTCGAGGACTCCGACGAGCTTCGCGACTTCCTGCGCAACCCGCAGGTCGAGCCTGGCGTCAAGCGACGGGTGCTCGAAAGCCTGCTCGAGGGAGCCGACGAGCGCTTCGTGAACTTCGCTCGGTTGCTCGCCGAGAAGAACCGGGTCGCCAATGCTGCCGACGTGCACCGTGAGTTCGAGCGCCTCATCGCGGAGGAGGAACGGGTGCTCGAGCTCGAGCTCGTCACCGCCGTCGAGCTCAGCGACGACGAGGCCAAGAAGATCGTCGGCGAGATCGAGCGTGCCGCCGGACGCAAGGTCGAAGCGACCCGTGACGTCGATCCGTCCCTGATCGGCGGGCTCGTCGTGCAGGCCGGCTCCGTCCGCCTGGACGCGAGTGTGCGCGGACGCCTGCAGCAACTGCGCGAAGAACTGACTACCCAAGGAGCCGAATGAAGCTACGCCCGGAAGAGATCACGTCCATTCTCAAGCAGCGCATCAAGGAGTTCGAGGTCGAGACCGACCTGGCCGAGGTCGGCACTGTCCTTCAGGTCGGCGACGGCATCGCCCGCGTGTACGGGCTCGAGAACTGCGTCGCCGGCGAGATGCTCGACCTCGGCGCAGATGTCACGGGCGTCGCGCTCAACCTCGAGGAGGACAACGTCGGCGTCGCGCTCTTCGGCGAGTGGGACACGGTAAGTGAAGGCGACCCGGTGAAGCGCACGGGGCACGTGATCAGCGTCCCCGTCGGCGACGACCTCGTCGGTCGCATCGTCGACCCGCTCGGGCAGCCGCTCGACGGCGGCCCGCCTATCAAGGGCAAGGAGACCCGCCCGCTCGAGTTCAAGGCGCCGGGGGTCGTGCAGCGCCAGCCCGTGAAGGAACCGCTCCAGACCGGCATCAAGGCGATCGACTCGATGATCCCGATCGGTCGCGGCCAGCGTGAGCTCATCATCGGCGACCGCCAGACGGGAAAGACCGCCATCCTCGTCGACACGATCCTGAACCAGAAGGGCCAGGACATGATCTGCGTGTACGTCGCGATCGGCCAGAAGGGCTCGACCGTGGCGCAGGTGTACGAGCGGCTGAAGGAAGCGGGCGCGCTCGACTACACGATCATCGTGACCGCGTCCGCCGCGGAGGCCGCGCCGATCAAGTGGATGGCCCCGTACGCGGGCTGCGCGATGGCGGAGCACTTCCTGTACAGCGGCCGCCACGCCGTCTGTATGTACGACGACCTCTCCAAGCACGCAGACGCATACCGCCAGATGTCCCTGCTCCTGCGCCGGCCGCCCGGGCGCGAGGCGTTTCCCGGCGACGTCTTCTACCTGCACTCGCGCTTGCTCGAGCGCGCCTGCAAGCTCTCCGACGACGAGGGCGGGGGCTCGCTCACCGCGCTCCCGGTCATCGAGACGCAGGCGGGCGACGTGTCGGCATACATCCCGACGAACGTGATCTCCATCACCGACGGTCAGATCTTCCTCGAGAGCGACCTCTTCTACTCCGGCGTGCGCCCGGCGATCAACGTCGGCATCTCCGTGTCGCGCGTCGGTGGGAACGCACAGGTGAAAGCGATGCGCAAGGTGGCCGGCAGGCTGCGGCTCGACCTCGCCCAGTACCGCGAGCTCGAGGCGTTCGCCCAGTTCGGGTCCGAGCTCGACCCGCAGACACAGCGCACGCTGGCACGCGGCGAGCGCATGGTCGCCACGCTCAACCAGCCGCAGTACCAGCCGTGGCCCGTCGAAGAGCAGGTCGTCGCGATCTACGCCGGAATCAACGGCTACCTCGACGACATCCCGGCTCTCGCAGGTGCCTCGCTTCCAGGACGAGCTGCGCGAGTTCCTTCGCACCGAGGGCTCGCTCTACGAAGCAGTCCGGAAGGAGAAGGACCTCTCGGACGAGCTGCAGGAGCGAATCGGCCAGCAGCTCGACGAGTTCAAGGGCTCCTTCGCGGTGCATGAAGAAACCAGCCTGATCGGCGCGGCCACCTAGCGACGGGATGGCCACCGTCCAGGACATCAAGCGGCGCCTTCGGTCGGTCCGCAACACACGCAAGATCACGAAGGCGATGGAGCTCGTCGCTGCGGCCAAGCTGCGGCGGGCGGAGGCGCGTATCGCCGCTCTGCGTCCCTATGCCGAGCGCATGCGCGAGCTCATGATCACGACGGCGCGCGCGACACCCTCGCGCGGCTTTCCCCTCCTCGAGGAGCGCGAGGACGTTGGGGCCGTGGGGATCCTGCCGCTCACCGGTGACCGCGGGCTGGCCGGCGCGTTCAACGCCCAGATCCTGCGGCAGGCCTTCCGGCTCGAGCGCGAGGCGCGCGCGGAGGGGCATGACGTCCGCTGGCTCGTCGCCGGGAAGAAAGGCCGTTCGACGCTTCGCTTCCGCCGATACGACATCGCGCAGGCCTGGGTCGACTTCACCGACCGGCCCGCCTACTCGGATGCCGAGGCGATCGCGCGGCGGCTCGCGGAGCTCTTCACCGAGCGCGAGGTCGACCGCGTCGTCATCGTCTACAACGCCTACGTCTCGGCCCTGACGCAGAAGGTCAGCGTCGAAGACGTCCTCCCGATTCCGCGGGCCGTGCTGGAAGAGGAGGAGGCCAAGAGCCCCTACGAGATCGCCCTCGAGGGAGATTTCATCTACGAGCCCGAGCCCGAGCAGATCCTCGAGCGCCTGCTTCCCACCTACCTCGAGACGACGATCTACCGCGCACTGCTCGAGTCGGCGGCCTCCGAGCACGGCGCCCGCATGACCGCCATGCGCAACGCCTCCAAGAACGCAGGCGAGCTCATCGACCGGCTCACGCTCGACATGAACCGCGCCCGCCAGGCCGAGATCACCCAGGAGATCCTCGAGGTGGTCGCCGGCGCTGATGCCCTCGAGGCTTAGGGCAGGCCGGCGCGCGGGGCGCATGCCCCGCCGCTACATCTAACTTTGGGCCCCCTTCGTAGTCTTAATCGCAGGCGGGCAGCGGCAAAAACGCCGCTGCACTAGACTCCCGGCCGTCCAGCGGCCAGAAGGAGCTGTGCGATGACGGCGGTCGCACCGGAACAGACGCTCGAAGCCCCGATCGAGGCTCCCGTCACTGGGAAGACGCCGTGGCAGCTCTTCTGGACCCGCTTCAAGAAGGACAAGGCGGCGCTCATGGGGCTGGGGATGGTCATCATCCTCTTCGTCCTCGCGCTCGCCGCGCCTCTCTTCGTGAAGATCACGGGGCACGGTCCCAACGAGCTCTTCTCTCGCGAGATGACGGACGAGTTCGGCCTGCCGAAGGGGCCCAACAAGGATTTCTGGTTCGGGGCCGACCGCCCGGGTCGGGACGTGTTCGTGCGCGTCATGTACGGCGCCCGCACGTCGCTGCTCGTGGCCCTCGTCGCTACCGGCTTCGCCGTTCTCGTCGGCGTCGTCCTCGGAATGATCGCCGGCTACTTCGGCGGCAAGCTCGACACGCTCATCTCGCGGACGATCGACGTGATCCTGTCGATGCCGATCCTCCTCTTCGCGATCGGCATCGCGGCAGCCTGCGGCGCCTCCGCGGCCGGCTGCCTCGGCGGGCTGATCAAGCCCGGCCTCGGGGTGGTGATCTTCATCATCGCCCTCTTCAGCTGGCCCTATATCGCTCGAATTGTCCGCGGCAACACCCTCTCGATTCGCGAGAAGGAGTTCATCGAGGCCGCGCGCTCGCTCGGAGCGGGGAACGTGCGCATCATGTTCCGCGAGGTCCTGCCCAACCTGGTCGCTCCGATCATCGTCTACGCGACCCTCATCATCCCGAGCAACATTCTCTTCGAGGCCGCCCTCTCGTTCCTGGGCCTCGGGGTTCCGCAGACCACTCCTTCCTGGGGGCGGATGCTCGCCGACGCGGCGCCGATCTTCGAAGTCGCCTGGTGGCTGATGGTCTTCCCCGGAGCCTTCCTGATCGCGACCACCCTGGCTTTCAACCTGCTCGGCGACGGACTGCGGGACGCATTCGACCCGCGGAGCGACCGCTAGGCGGACGGGGGACTAACTTCCTGCCGAGCCCAGCGTCCTTGTTCTCAGCAGAAATACGGCTTCAAAACAGCAAGCGAAATGAGAGAGGAGAAGGGAGAACGTGAAGAGGAGAACATTCGCACTGCTCCTTGCTCTTTGTCTCGTCCTCTCCGTCGGGGCTGCGGCCTGCGGCGGGGACGACGACGAGGCAGGCGGCACGGAAGCAGCGACTGGCGAAGAGGGCACGCCGCAAAAGGGCGGAACCCTCCGCGTCCAGACAGAAGCGTTCGAGTGGACCAGCAACTTCGACCCGACGGGTGAGTACCTCGGCACCGCCTTCGGGTTCTACTCGAACATGCTTGTCCGCACGCTCATGGGCTACAAGCACCTGGGCAGCGCCGAGGGTAACGAGCTCGTTCCCGACCTGGCCGAGTCCGAGCCTGAGGTGACGGACGACGGAACCACGTACACGTACACGCTCCGCGACGGGGTGAACTTCGGCCCGCCGCTTTCGCGGCCGGTGACGGCGCAGGACGTCTACTACGCCTTCAAGCGCATCGGCACGGAGAGCATCGTCGCCCAGTACGGGTTCTACTACAACGTCATCGAAGGTATGGCCGAGTTCACGGCCGCCGGCGGTCTGACGAAGGATGGCAACGAGATCTCGGGCATCGAGGTGCCGGACGACAAGACGATCGTCTTCCACCTGACGCAGCCGATCGGTGACTTCGACTACCGCGTGGCCATGCCGGCCGCCGGTCCGATCCCCGAGGAAGTGGCAGGGTGCTTCACGAAGGCCGGCGAGTACGGCCGCTTCGTGATCTCCACGGCCGGGTACATGATCGAAGGCTCGGATCAGCTCGACGCGTCGAGCTGCAAGACCATGAAGGCGCTCCCGGGCTTCAACCCGAACCAGCAGCTCATCCTCGTCCGCAACCCTGACTACGACCAGGCGACGGACGAGTGGCGGAAGAACTACGTCGACCGCCTCGAGCTCACGCTCAACACGAATCCGGAAGACATCTTCAACCGGATCAAGAACGGCTCGGTCGAGGCTGAGATCGCGGGCATCCCGCCGGAGGTCGCGCGGGAGTACACCCAGAACGAGGATCTCCAGGATCTCCTCAAGGTCGAGTCCGGAGACCGCACGTGGTACCTGACCATGAACCTGACCCAGCCTCCGTTCGACGACGTACACGTTCGGAAGGCAGTCAACTGGATCATGGACAAGGAAGGCCTTCGCCGGGCATGGGGTGGCTCATCGGCCGGCGAGATCGGACATCACATCGTTCCGAACGTGATGTTCAACAACGACCTCGCGGACTACCAGCCCTACAAGACCGAGGGCGACGCGGGTGATCTCGAGAAGGCCAAGGAAGAGATGATGCAGTCGAAGTACGACTCGAACCAGGACGGCGTTTGCGACGCACCTGAGTGCAACAACGTCCTGCATGTGACCCGCAACACGGACATCTGGGTCAACATGGAGCCCGTCATCGAGCAGGCTCTCGGCAAGATCGGCATCAAGGTCGTAAGCCGCGAGTTCGAGGACTCGTACACGGTCATCCAGACGGTCAAGCGGCACGTCCCGATCTCGTCCACGCCTGGATGGGGCAAGGACTACGCGGATGCGTCGACGTTCATGGTCCTCTTCGACAGTCGCAGCATCCTTCCGGAAGGAAACGTGAACTACTCCCTCGTCGGAGTTACTCCGGAGCAGGCCGAGGAGATCGGCGCGGAGGGCACGATCGAGGGTGTCCCGAGCGTCGATGCCGACATCGACGCGTGTAACGCGGTTCTCGACGCAGGCGAGCGCAATGTCTGCTGGCAGGACCTGGACAAGAAGCTGATGGAAGAAATCGTTCCGTGGGTGCCGTACCTCGACGCCACCAACCGGGACGTCATCAGCGAGGCTGTCGTCGGCTACGAATACGACCAGTTCTCAGGCGAGATGGCCTGGGCGCAGGTAGGCGTCGACCAGTCGAAGCAAGGCTAGGAGGCAAGGTAGGAACCGAGAGAGCCGCCCTCTTCACGGGGGCGGCTCTCCGGTCTTAGAATCAGATCTCGCCGTCCGGCGAAAGCGAGAAAGCGGAGGTTCGGGATGGGCCGGTATGTGATCAGGCGCCTTCTCTGGGTCGTTCTCGTCATCCTGGTCGTGACGCTGATCACGTTCACGATCTTCTACGTCATGCCGCCGGGCAACCCCGCGGTCCGGTTTGCCGGCAAGCAGCCGACGCCGGAGCTGATCGCCCAGGTCGAGCAGCAACTCGGCCTCGACAAGCCCCTCTTCTTGGCGTGGCCGCCGTGGGACTCGCAGTACGGCGCCTTCCTCGACCGCCTGTTCACCGGCGACACGGCGGCCGACTGTCCCTCGACGATCCAAGGATGTGGATGGCCGGGTCTCGGCGTCTCCTACGACAGCCGGACCGCGATCCGGCAGGAGATCATCGAACGGGCCCCCAAAACGTTATCCCTGGCGCTTGGGGCCGCCGTCCTCTGGTTGATCATCGGCGTCTCCATCGGGATCATCTCGGCGCTTCGGCGCAGGACGGCCGCCGACCGCGTGGCGATGGGCTTCGCCCTCTTCGGCATCTCCGCACCGGTGTTCTGGCTCGGGCTGATGGCCCTCTTCATCTTCTGGCAGAAGCTCGGCATCCAGGAGTTCGGCACCGGCTACGTCAACCTCCAGGACGACCCGATCGGCTGGGCCCAGCATCTCATCCTGCCGTGGTTCGTCCTGTCGCTCCTCTATGCGGCCTTCTACGCGCGGATGACGCGCGGGAACCTCATTGACACCATGGGTGAGGACTACATCCGGACGGCGCGCGCCAAAGGGCTTCCCGAGCGCAAGGTCGTCATGAAGCACGGCCTGCGCGCGAGCCTGACGCCCATCGTGACAATGTTTGGTATGGACATCGCGCTCCTCATCGGGGGCGCCGTCATCACCGAGACCGTCTTCAACCTCCAGGGTCTCGGGGCATGGGCGGTCGATTCCGTGTCGTCCAACGACCTGCCCGCCGTCATCGGGGTGACGATCGTGCTCGCCTTCGCGGTGACGTTCATGAATCTCGTCGTGGACATCCTGTACGCCTACCTCGACCCGCGCGTGAGGTATTCGTGAGCCGCTTCGCGGCGGGCTCGTAATGGCGATGCGCGAGGCACTGCTCGAGGTCCGCGACCTCAAAGTCCAGTTCCCCACGCCCGACGGGGTCGTCAAGGCCGTCGACGGGCTCTCGTTCACGGTCCACCGCGGAGAGACGTTCGGCATCGTCGGCGAGTCCGGGTCCGGCAAGAGCGTCACGTGCCTCACCGCCCTCGGGCTCATCAACCGCAACGCGGCGAACGTCTCGGGCGAGATCGTGTTCATGGGCCGCGACCTCCTGAAGCTCGCGGGGGACGAGTTGCAGTCCGTGCGCGGCAAGGACCTGGCGATGATCTTCCAGGACCCATTCGCGTGTCTGCACCCGATGTACCGCGTCGGCGACCAAATCGTCGAGGCGGTTCAGGTCCATGAAGACCTCTCGAAGCAAAAGGCGCGGGACCGCGCGGTGGAGCTGCTGGACGCTGTCGGCATCCCGCGCCCGCGGGAGCGGTTCAAGGACTATCCGCACCAGTATTCGGGAGGCATGCGCCAGCGCGCGATGATCGCGATGGCCCTCGTTCACAACCCGGACATCCTCATCGCCGACGAGCCGACGACCGCCCTCGACGTCACCGTCCAGGCGCAGATCCTCGAGCTCATCGACCGCATCAAGCGTGAGTTCGACATCGGCGTCGTCCTCATCACGCACGACCTCGGAGTGATCGCCGACGTCGCCCAGACGGTGATGGTCATGTACGCGGGCCGCGCGATGGAGCTCGGCTCGAGGGATGCGGTCTTCGCGGACCCCTTGCATCCATACGCATGGGGCCTGCTGGAATCACGGCCGCGCGTCGACCAAAAAGGGGAACGCCTCGTCCCGATCGAGGGCGCACCGCCGTCGCTCATTCGCGTGCCGCCGGGTTGTCCGTTCCACCCGCGCTGCCCGCACCGCTTCGAGCCGTGCGACAAGGAGATTCCGGCCTTCAAGGACCGGGGCGGCGGGCATCCCGAGGCGTGCCACCTGGCGGTCGAGGACAAGCGGCGGCTCTGGGCGGAGCGCGAGTCGCGACGTCTGAAGGTCGCGGTTTGAGCGAGATCTCGGCATCGAGCGAATCGGGGTCGCTTTCGCGGCGGGGTGGCGACCCGCTCGTTCGTGTCGAGCACCTGACCAAGTACTTCCCGATCACGCGCGGAATCATCTTCCAGAAGGAAGTCGGCCGCGTCCACGCGGTCGAGGACGCGAGCTTCGACATCTATCCCGGCGAGACGGTCGGGCTCGTCGGCGAGTCTGGCTGCGGGAAGTCGACGACCGCCCGGCTCGTGCTCAAGCTCCTCGACGCCACTTCGGGCTCGATCATGTTCGAGGGTCGCGACATCACCAAGTTGAGCCGGCGGCAGATGCGCCCGCTACGGCGTGAGATGCAGATGGTGTTCCAGGATCCGTACTCGTCGCTCAACCCGCGGTTGACGATCGGGCAGATCATCGGAGCTCCCTTTGCGATTCACAAGACCGAGGGCAGCACGAAACGCCGAGTTCAGGAGCTGATGGAGCGTGTGGGCCTCAACCCCGAGCATTACAACCGCTATTCGCACGAGTTTTCCGGTGGCCAACGCCAGCGCATCGGCGTCGCCCGTGCGCTCGCACTCAGCCCCAAGCTGATCATTTGCGACGAGCCGGTCTCGGCCCTCGACGTCTCGATCCAGGCCCAGATTCTCAACCTGCTCGAAGGGCTCCAGGAGGACTTCAACCTCACGTACCTCTTCATCTCCCACGACCTCGGCGTCGTCCGGCACATCTCCGACCGGATCGCCGTGATGTACCTGGGTCGCATCGTCGAGGTCGCCGACGCCGACACGCTGTACGAGAACCCGAAGCACCCGTATACGGCGGCGCTGCTCTCTGCCGTGCCGAAGGGACACGGTGACGGCAAGGTGACGCAACGCATCGTGTTGCAGGGCGACGTCCCCTCGCCGGTCGACCCGCCGCCGGGGTGCCCGTTCCACCCGCGCTGCCCGAAGGCCCGCATCGTGTCGGGGAAGCGGGACGAGGTTCCGGAGAACTGCCGCACCGAGATGCCGCCGCTCGGTCAGGTCGAGCGCAACCAATGGGCTGCCTGCTGGTATCCGCTCGAGCAGGACGACCAGCTGCAGCAAGCCGCGCACGCCTAACGTTTTCCGGCACTCTTCGTCCTAGGAGGAAATGGGCCGCTTCCTTTCCGACGAGGCGAATTGCGGGCGAGCGCGGGCGTGGGTCTCCCAGGATGTCGACGAGGAGCTCTCGCAGATCGAGCGCCTGTTTCTCGCCGCCCACGTTCGGCGGTGCGGAGAGTGCGCGCAGTTCGCCGAAGAGGTGCGCGGCTTCACGAAGCTCGTCCGCTCGGCTCCCCTCGAGCCGGTGCCGGCCCGCGCGCTCGAGCTTCCCGCGCGACGGCCCGCGCGCGTGCGCGTCGTCGCGAAGGTGGCGATCGCAACGGCGCTCGTGGCGGTCGCGGGTGGCCTCGGCGTCCTCGCCGGCTCGAACGTCGGCGGGCCCTCGCGCCAGGCGACTTCGCCCGTCGGCGACGTGGCGTTTGCGTTCCAGCAGAGCGTCGACCGCGAGCGCCCCAGGCGCGCCGGCATCTCCGAGCCCCAGGAACGCGTTACGCCGCCCGGCCGCATGGGCGGCAACGTCTAGTTAATCGGAAAGCATCGACCCCCTACAATCGTTGTAGTGCCTTTTCAGCCCACTCTGATCTCGTCGTACGTCTGACACATGGATCACGCCGCCCGGGTGGCGGCGGCGACCTCGCGGCAAACGCGTCAGCGCTCTCTTGTTCGGCCGTCCTCCGGAAGCCGACGCGCTCGTAGCGGGGCGCACATGCTGCGAACCCTCATTCCTTGGTTTTCCTCGGTCGAAATCGCGGCGCAGCCGAGGATTTCGGCCGATTAGGCTCGGATAAACTCAGGCGCGTGGCCGAGGAGTCCGTGAACACGGGCAAGATCGTGGAGATCAGGGGCGTCGTCCTCGACGCCGTCTTCCACGAGAAGCTGCCGACCATCTACAACGCGCTTCGCGTCCGCCTGGACGGAGACCGTGAGCTCATCGCCGAAGTCCAGCAGCACCTCGGCAACGACCGCGTGCGCGCCGTCGCGATGGACTCGACCGACGGCCTCTCGCGCGGGGTGGACATCGAGGACACGGGCGCGCCGATCTCGGTTCCGGTCGGCAATGGAACCCTCGGGCGCCTCTTCAACGTCCTCGGCGACACGATCGACGACCGCGGGCCGGCCGAGAGCGATGAGCGCTGGCCGATCCATCGCGACGCACCGAGCTTCGAGGAGCTACAGCCGACGGCGGAGATCTTCGAGACCGGCATCAAAGTGATCGACCTCCTGGCGCCGTACGTGAAGGGCGGCAAGGTCGGGCTCTTCGGCGGCGCGGGCGTCGGTAAGACGGTGCTCATCCAGGAGCTCATCCGCAGCATCGCGGCGGAGCATGAAGGCCTCTCCGTGTTCGCCGGCGTGGGCGAGCGCTCGCGTGAGGGCAACGATCTCTGGCTCGAGATGACCGACTCGGGCGTCATCGACAAGACCGCGCTCGTCTTCGGGCAGATGAACGAGCCGCCGGGCGCGCGCCTGCGCGTGGCGCTCTCCGGACTGACGATGGCGGAGTACTTCCGCGAGCAGGGCCAGGACGTCCTGCTCTTCATCGACAACATCTTCCGCTTCGTGCAGGCGGGCTCCGAGGTGTCTGCGCTGCTCGGCCGCATGCCGTCGGCGGTCGGCTACCAACCGACTCTCGCGACCGAGATGGGGCAGCTCCAGGAGCGCATCACCTCGACGCGGAAGGGCTCGGTCACGTCCGTGCAGGCCATCTATGTGCCCGCCGACGACCTCACCGACCCTGCGCCCGCCAACACGTTCGCGCACCTCGACGCGACGACGGTGCTCTCGCGCTCGATCGCGGAGCAGGCGATCTACCCGGCCGTCGACCCTCTCGACTCCTTCTCGCGGATCCTGCAGCCAGGCGCCGTCTCCGACGAGCACTACCAGACCGCCACGCGCGTGCAGGAGATCCTGCAGCGCTACCGCGAGCTGCAGGACATCATCGCCATCCTCGGCATGGACGAGCTCTCCGACGAGGACAAGCTCGTCGTCCAGCGCGCGCGCAAGATCCAGCGCTTCCTCTCCCAGCCCTTCTTCGTGGCGGAGGCGTTCACCGGCGCGGAGGGCAAGTACGTGAAGCTCGAGGACACGATCAAGGGCTTCGCCGAAATCATCGCCGGCAAGCACGACGATCTGCCCGAGGGCGCCTTCTACATGGTCGGCACGATCGAGGAGGCCGTCGCGAGGGGCCGCGAGCTCGCGGGCGAGGACGAGCAGCCGCGGGCCGAGGAGCCGGAGGAACCCGAAACGCCCAACGGGGACGCGGAGGCCGAGGAAGAGGCCGAGGAGCGCGAGCCCGAGCCGACCGCCGCTTAAAAGGCCCTCCTAGTGGCCGAAAACCAAGCGCACACCTTCGATCTCTCCCTCGTCACGCCCGAGGGCGTGGCCTACGAGGGCGAGGCCGACATGCTCATCGTCCCCGGCGACGCGGGCGAGATTGGCATCCTGGCCCGGCACGCACCGCTCGTCGCGATGCTGCGCGCGGGGGAAGTCCGGGTGAAGAGCGGGAACGACTGGCAGACGTTCGCAGCGGGCCCCGGCTACATCACCGTGAAGCAGGACCGTGCCGTCGTCCTCGTCGACGACGCCGTGCGCGCCGAGGAGATCGACGTCGAACAGGCGCGCCGCGAGGTCGAAGAGGCGCGAGCGCTCGTCGAGCGCGCCGAGGGCGGGGACGAGGAGGTCGACCGCTGGCACGCCGAGCAGCGGCTTCGTCACGCCGAGAACAAGATCGCGGTCGCAGGCAGGGGCTAGACCACGACGCGCCGCCCTCGCGTCCGAGCGGCGCGAGTGATCGTTTCTTCAAGAAATCGCATCGCCGGGCCACGCCGATCTGGCTCAGCTTTCGTCCTATCGAGGAGTGACGCGCCCCGTCACCCGGAGACGCTTCCTGGCCGGCGTCGCGCCTTTGCTCGCGTTCGCCCCGCTGGCAAAGGCCCAGAGCCCCCAGGGCTCGCACGCACGGATGATGGAGGCGTTCCAGCAGCCCGAGGGGCTGGACGCGCCTCTCGCGCCCGTCGACGGGAAGTACGACCCGGAGGGCCTGCTCTTCCCGCCGCCGGCGAAGCCCCACTCCCCGGGCAAGCCGCGCAAGTACGAGCTCGTCTCCTACGACCGGCGGATCCAGCTGACCGAGCGAGTGAAGTTCGACGCGTGGACCTACAACGGAACGGTGCCGGGGCCGACCGTCCGCGCCACGGAGGGCGACGAGATCGAGGTCATGTTCACGAACAAGGGCCGGCATCCGCATTCGATCCACTTCCACGGGATCCATCGCGGCGGCATGGACGGGATGCGGCACGCGAATCCGGGCGGCTCCCTTTTGTATGCCTTCCCGGCGCGCCCGGCAGGCCTCCACCTCTACCAGTGCCATGCCGCCCCCCTGGCCGAGCACGCCGCGCGGGGGCTATACGGGGCGTTCATCATCGATCCTCGCGAAGGCCGTCCACCGGCCCAGGAGCTCGTCCTGGTTCAGTCCGGGTTCGACGTCGACGGAGACGAGGCCAACGAGCTCTACGCGTTCAACGGGCGACCGTTCTACTACGAGAAGTACCCGATCATCGTCGAGCGCTCCACGACGGTTCGCATCTATCTCGTCAACATGACCGAGTACGACCCGGTCAACTCGTTCCACCTCCACGGGGATTTCTTCCGGCTGTACCGCACCGGCACGGTGAAGGAGCCCGAGTACACCGACACGGTCACGCTCGGCCAGGGCGAGCGGTGCATCATCGAGATCGACTTCCACCACGCGGGCGCGTACATGTTCCACTCGCACCAGTCCCGGATCGCCGAGAGCGGCTGCCGCGGGTGGTTCAACGTCGTCGAGAAGGGGAGCCCGGAGCTCGCGGGAGCGGGACCGCTCGGGCTGTACGCGAACGAGTTCGCCGAATGCGCTCCCTGCCCCGGCGAGCTCGGTGCCAAGGCGCTCCGGAAGTACTGATGCTGCGCAGAGCGGTTCCTTCCACCCGCTAAGCTCTCGCACTCGTGAAGGCCTTTGCCCCCGGCATCTACCCGCGGTCCGAAGCGCTCGTCCAGGCGACGCGCGACCTCGATCGCGGCCGGACGACTGACCAGGCGGTCGCCGAGCAGGTCGGGCGCGACGCCCGCGAGCTCGTCGCCGCGCAGGAGAGCGCCGGGCTCGATCTCCTCTCCGATGGGCTGCTGCGCTGGCAAGACCTGTTCAGGCCCCTGGCCGAGGCCACCGACGGGCTGGAGGCGCGGCCGCTCACGCGCTTCCTCGACACCAACACCTTCTATCGCGCCCTGCTCGTCGACGGCGAGCCACGCCTGCGGGCGCCGCTGTCGGCTCCGGACCTTCCACCCGGACGCTGGGTGGCGACGCTGCCGTCTCCGCACGCCTTGTCCCGCGCGGCCGACGGGCGCGCGAGTGCCCGGACGTTGGCGGCCAACGTGCTCGCGCCGCAGATCGAGGCGTGGGGGGAAGCGGGCTGCGCGCTCGTCGTCCTGTCCGAGCCGTTCCTGGCTCGCACCGGTGGCACCGCGGAGGCTGTCGAGGCGTTGAGCGAGCTGCCGGCCGGCGTTCCGCTCGCCTTGCAGCTCGTCTTCGGAGATGCCTCCTCCGTCCTCGACGAGCTGGCCGACGCGCCCGTGACCGCGGTGGGCGTCGACTTCTACAGCACGCCGCTCGAGGCGGTGCCCGAGGACTACCCGCGTGAGCTCCTCGCCGGTGTCGTCGATGCCCGGAGCTCGGCGCTCGAAGACTCTGCCGAGATCGGGACCTTCGTCGAGCGGTTGGCCGAGCGCAGTCCTGCGGGGATCGCGCTCGTGCCCAACGGCGACCTCCAGTTCGTCCCCGAGAGGATCGCGCGCGAGAAGCTCGCCTGTCTCGGGCGCGCCCGCGCCGCGCAACGAGAGAGAGCGGTATCCGCTTGAGCGTTCGCTTTCTCACCCGCGAGATCGGCAGCCTCGCCAAGCCTTCCTGGCGCGTGAAGTCGTTCGCCGATCGGGCGCTCGAAAAGCACGACCTCGCCGAGGCCGAGCGGTGGGGCAAGCGGCTCGAGGTGGACGGCCACGAGGAGCTCGTCGAGGGTCTTCGCGCCGGCAGCCTGAGCCTCTCGCAGATCGACGACTGGGCGGCGACGTACGCCATCCAACTTCTGGAGCAGGCGGGCCTCGACGTCGTCTACGACGGCGAGCAGCGCCGGACGGAGATGTACGACCACGTCGCGGCGTTCGCGCAGGGCTTCGAGCCGCGTGGGACCGTGCGCTCGTTCGACAACAAGTACTACGCCAAGGCCGCCGTCGTCGAGGCGCCTTCCGTGGCCGGGCCGCAGGACATCGAGGAGTTCCAGTTCATCCGCGAGCGCACCGACCGCGTGGTGAAGGTGCCTCTGACGGGCGCGTACACGATGGAGGACTGGTCCTACGACGAGCACTACGCACGCGAAGGCGCGCTCGGAGCCTCCGCCGAGCGCCGCTACGAGGCGCGCAGGCGCTTCGTCGCCGACGTGGCGGAGCACGTCATCCGCCCGAACGTCCATGGTCTCGTCGAGGCAGGAGCCGACTGGATCCAGATCGACGAGCCCGCAGCCACGACGAAGCCCGACGAGGTGCCGCTCGTCGTCCACGGCTTCAACGTCGCGCTGAGCGGCGTCGACGCGGACGTGAAGAAGAGCATGCACATCTGCTTCTCCGACTACAGCGCTCTCTGGCCGCACGTGCTCGAGCTCGAGGATTGCCTCGAGCTGCAGCTCGAGTTCGCCAACCGCGACTCGCGCGAGCTCGGGACGAGTGACGATGCGCGGCCCGGCTACCGCGACACGCTGAGCCTCTTCAAGAAGCACAGCTACCCGGACGTGGGGCTCGGCGTCCTCGACATCCACTCCGACTTCGTGGAGCCGGCGGAGCTCGTGCGCGACAGGATCCTCTACGCCGTCAAGGTCCTCGACGACCCCGCGCGCATCCAGGTCAACCCGGATTGCGGCCTGCGCACGCGGAGCTGGGACGTCGTCTACGACAAGCTCGCCACCATGGTGCAGGGAACGCGGCTCGCGGAGGACGTCCTGAACAAGGCCTCACCCTAAGCCCCGACTTTCGGGGGAGCTTGCAACACACATTCGGCCAAAGCCCTCCTTTCAGCCTTGGCGTCGAGGAGGAGTTCCAGCTCCTGAACCGCGAGAGCTTCGAGCTCGTCTCCCGCATCGACGAGGTCCTCGACACACTGGGCGAGCAGGAGCCCCATGAGGGCACCGTCAAGCCCGAGCTCCTCCAGTCGGTCGTCGAGGTCGCCACGACCGTGACGAGCTCGGTGGCCGAGGCGGTAGAGGGCCTCCGCGGCCTGCGTGCGCGCCTTCGCGACGCGGCGGCCGACTCGAACGCGGTCATCGCCGGTGCCGGCACGCATCCCTTCTCGCGCTACGAGCACCAGGAGGTGACCGACCGGCCCCGCTACGTCGAGCTGATCGAGGCGATGCGCTGGGTCGCCGAGCGCGAGCTCATCTTCGGCCTCCACATGCACATCGGGCTCGATTCGCCGGACAAGGCGATCGCATGCACGAACGCCGCGCGCACGTTCCTCCCAGAGCTGCTCGCCCTCTCGGCCAACTCGCCCTTCTGGCACGGGCGCCGCACCGGGCTCGCCTCGACGCGCATCAAGGTTTTCGACAGCTTCCCGCGCTCGGGGTTGCCACCCTCCTTCGATTCCTTCGAGGAGTTCGAGCAGCTCGTCCAGCGCGGCATCAGGACGAACTCCTTCGAGGACTACACGTACATCTGGTGGGATCTCAGGCCCCACCCGAAGTTCGGCACGATCGAGATCCGCATCTGCGACGCACAGACGCGGCTCGACGCGGTGGCGGCGATCGCCGCGCTCGCGCAGAGCATCGTCGCGTCCGTGGCCGCGGACTTCGACGAAGGGCGGCCCCTGTCTGTGCAGCCGGTGACGCTTGTCGGCGAGAACAAGTGGCGTGCGTCGCGGTACGGGCTCGGCGCGCAGCTCATCGACCTCGAGCGAGACACGGAGCGGACGGCGCCCGACGCCGTGCGCGCCCTGGCGGACCGGTGCGAGCCCGCCGCCAAGAGGCTCGGCTGCGCGCGCGAGCTCGAACTGGTCGACGCCCTCCTCGAGCGCGGCAACGGGGCGGACGAGCAGCTGCGGGTCTACGAGGAGACCGAGAGCCTGCTGGCGGTCGCCCAGCGTCTCGCCGAGCAGACGGTCGCCGAAATCTAGGCTTTCCAGGGATCCGGAGAGGTGACCGGGGCCGCCGCCGGCTTCGTTATCCTGACCTCGTCGCCTCCCGGCGACTTTTCGTATGCGGACGACGCTCAAGCGAGGCACCGGTCGAGCTGAGGCCAATGGCACCGGTCGGGCGTCCGTCCCTCCGGGGCTCCTGACGCCGGTCACCCATTACCGCCGTCCCAGGCGCGGAGCGATGCATCTCCTCGGCCGGATCTTCCTTTGGATGTTCATCGTCGTCTTCGTCGCAGCGGGGGCGCTCGCCGGTGGCGCGTGGCTCTTCATCAACCAGAGCATCTCGGCGGTGGCCGCCAGCTCGCCCGAGGTGAAGGCGGCCGAGAGGATCCTCGACGTGCCGGTTCCCGGGCAGCCGACGACGGCGATCGTGATCGGCTACGACAAGCGGCTCGGAGCAGACCGCGGAATGCAGCCACGCTCGGACACGGTCATGCTGCTCCGCGCCGATCCCGGGGCCGACACGATCTCGATGCTCTCGTTCCCGCGCGATCTGATCGTCGACATCCCGGCTTGCCGTGGGCACCCGCCCTTCAGGGGTCGCATCAACGAGGCGTACACGTACTGCGGCCCGAAAGGGACGCTCGAGACCGTCAAGGCGCTGACCGGCATCCCGATCAACTACATGATCACCGTCAACTTCATCGGATTCAAGGAGATCGTCGACAAGGTCGGCGGCGTCTACCTCGATATCGACCACCGCTACTTCAACGACAACAGCGGTCTCGGCCTCGGTCAGACCTTCGCGGAGATCGACCTGCGGTCCGGGTACCAGCACTTGACGGGCAGCCAGGCGCTCAGCTTCGTCCGGTTCCGCCACACGGACTCCGACCTGTACCGCATCACGCGCCAGCAGCAGTTCGTGAAGGCCCTCAAGCAGCAGGTATCGAGCTTTTGGTCGATCACGAGGGTGCCGGGCATCGTCAACACGATCACGAAGAACGTCGAGGTGGGCGTGGGCGGGGGCAAGACGCTCGACTTCGGCACGCTCTACGGCTACGCAAAGCTCGCGTACGGCCTGCCGTCGGGGAACTTCCAGCAGGTGCAGATCCAGGGCATCACGGGCTACGCAGAGTTGTCGGCGCCGCAGGACGCGATCGACACCGCGGTCGACAAGTTCATGAACCCGGATCCCCAGGCGGCCGAGAAAGCGGCGAGCGCCGCGACCAGACGCCCGCTCCCGAAAGCCGAGGCCCCGCCGCCGCGCGACGTGTCCATCGAGGTTCTCAACGGCAACGGCCAGGCGGGCTCGGCGAGCGACGCCGCCTATCTCCTCTCGCGGCGCGGCTACAACGTCGTCACGGGCGGAAACGCCGACAATTTCGACTACTTCACGACGCAAGTCGTCTACGACGCGTCGCAACCCGACGCGAAGGTGGCCGCGCAAGCTGTCGCTGATCTCTTCGGCGACGCGGAGATCGCCCCGGCCGGAGCCGGCGAGACGCTCTCGACGATGCTCCGAGTGGTGGTTGGACAGACGTTCCACGGACGGCTCGCGCCCGGCGCGCGCGACGAGACGCCGCAGCGCCAGGAGCCGACGGTCGTCAAGGACGCGACGCACGCCGTCTCGCACGTGCAAGCGGCCGACCGCAAGTTCGACGGGCAGCTGCTTGTCCCGACGGTGCGCGACGTCAACTCCGTGCTCTCGACGGAGGAGCCGGCCCGCGCCTACCGGATCGACGACCACGACGCCTTCCGTCTCGTCTACGCGATGGGAACGGGGGAGTACTGGGGCATTCAGCAGACGACCTGGACAGACGCGCCGATCCTCGAGGGCCCGAGTGTGACCCAGACCATCAACGGCCGGGAATACAAGCTCTTCTTCGACGGGCCCCGCCTGCACATGGTGGCCTTCGAGGCCAACGAGACGGCGTACTGGGTCGTGAACACGCTGCTCGACCGTCTCAACAACGAGACGATGCTCGCCATCGCCAAGGGCCTGAAGCCCGCTAACTAGGGTCCGTTCAGGTCATGGTCGCCCACTTCGGGCGAGCGAAAAGCGAGTCAGGCAAGGACGCAGGGAGCGTTCGTATTCACTAATACGGGCGCGACCGAGGACGCCGCCTGGCGCTGCTTTGCAGCCGCCAGAAGCGCCCTGACTATGGCGTGAGCGGGCACTAGACTCCCTGCAATGGAAAGGGAACCGCTCGGCGTCATCGGTGCCGGCTGGGTCGGTCTCGTCACCGCCGCCTGCTTCGCCAAGCTCGGCCACGACGTCGTCGTCCGCGACGTCGTTCCCGAGCGGATCCGCGATCTCGAGGCCGGGCGCGTGCCCGTCTACGAGCTTGGCCTCGCCGAGCTCCTCGAGGCCAACCGGGGGCGGATTCGCTTCACGCTCGACCTCGACGAGGTGTTCGCCGCCGCGCGGATCGTGTTCGTTTGCGTCGGAACGCCCGCGACGTACGCGGGGGACGCCGACCTCTCAGCCGTTTGGAGCATCTTCGACGAGCTGCCGGAGCTCCATGAGAGCACCGTCCTCGCCATGAAGAGCACCGTCCCGGTCGGGACGGGCGCGAAGGTGCGGGCCGAGCTCGACGCGCGTGGGCGCGGCCGCCTCGCCTACGTGTCGAACCCCGAGTTCCTCGCGGAAGGGACGGCCATCGCCGATTTCACGAAGCCGGATCGGGTCGTCGTCGGCGCCTACGACGAGGCGGACGGCGACGTCGTGGCGCGCCTGTACGAGCCGTTCGGCGCACCGATCGTCCGCATGGACGTGGCGTCGGCCGAGATGGCGAAGCTCGCCTCGAACGCCTTCCTCGCCACGAAGATCTCCTTCATCAACGAGATCGCGAACGTCTGCGAGGAAACGGGCGCCGACGTCGCGACGCGTGGCCGAGGCGATGGGCCTCGACCGCCGCATCGGCCCGCTCTTCCTCCGCGCCGGGATCGGCTATTCGGGCTCCTGTCTCCCGAAGGACGTCACCGCGCTCAAGCAGCTGGCCGGCAACTCCGGTTACCACTTCCAGCTCCTCACGGCCGTGATCGAGGTCAACGAGCTGCAGAAGCGCCGCGTCGTTGGCAAGCTCCTCAAGCACCTCGGCCCGCTGCACGGCAAGACGATCGCCCTCCTCGGCCTGGCGTTCAAACCGGACACGAACGACATGCGGAACGCACCGAGCCTCGTGCTCGCGCCGCGCCTGCTCGCCGAGGGCGCCCACGTGCGCGCGTGGGATCCCGTCGTGGGCGAGGAGGCGCGGGAGCTCTTGCGCGGCGTCGAGCTTGTTCCGACCGTCTCCGCGGCGGTCGCCGGCGCCGACGCAGCGGTCATCGTGACCGAGTGGCCAGAGCTGCAAGAGCTCGTCTCGGAGGAGAACCGCGCCGCCATGGACAACCCCTTGATCGTGGACGGGCGAAACATGCTCGACCCGCGTGAGGTGCGTGCGGCGGGGTTCGCGTACGAGGCGATCGGCCGGACCTCCACGGTTCTCGAGGCTCTGCCCGAAACGGCCGAGCCCGAGCCCGAACGCGAACTTCACGGCTAATTTGGAGGCGATCATCCTCGCGGGCGGCAAGGCCGAACGTCTCGGTGCGGCCGCGGGCGGTCGTCCCAAGGCTCTCGTGCCGGTCGCCGGACGGCCCCTGGCCGCCTACCAGGTGGCGCTGCTTCAAGCCGCCGGCGTGGAGCGCGTCATCGTCAGCTGTCTCAGTGGGCAGGAAGGCCTCGTCGGGTCCGAGCTCGGCGGGCTCGGCGTGGAGGTCGTCACGGCGCCCGAGCCCGAGCCGCTCGGACGTGGGGGCGGCCTTCGTCTTGCTGCGCGCGCGCGTGAGCAAGAAGGGGACGTCTTCGCACTCAACGGCGACGAGCTCCTCGACATCGATCTGCGCGCGCTCCTCGACAGCCATCGGAAGCGGAAGGCGGCCGCCACGATCGCCGTCGTCCCGCTCCGCTCGGCGCTCGGCGTCGTCGACCTGGCCGACGGCGACATGGTCAGCGGCTTCCGCGAAGCGCCTGTCCTCCCCTACTGGGCGAGCTGTGGGGTCTACGTGCTCGGGGAGGAGGCACTCGAGCGTCTGCCGGAGCGGGGGGACCACGAGCAGACGACCTTTCCGGAGCTGGCGGCGGAGGGTCGCCTGGCCGCCTTCCGCCACGAGGGCGTCTGGCTGACGGTCAACACGCCGAAAGACCTCCGCACCGCGGACGAATACGTGGCGTCCCACCCAGACGTGTTCCCGGTGTCCGCATGACGTTTTGCGAAGAGCCCCCGGCCTGAGATAGTCCGCTGTGTGGAACGGATCTCGCCCAACCTGCTCGACCTCGACCGCTTTCGCATGGCCGTAAGCCGCGTCGAAAAGCCCTGGGGCTACGAGATCATCTACGCCCTCACCGACCGCTACTGCGGCAAGGTGCTCTTCATCCGCAAGGACGAACAGCTCAGCCTCCAGTTCCACCGGGAGAAGGACGAGGTCATCTACGTGCTCGCGGGCCGGATCGAGATGGAGATCGGCGACCCCGGCGGGCCGCTCGACATCGAGGTGGTCGGGCCGGGGCATGCCTTCCACATCCAGCCGGGCACAGTCCATCGCTGGCGCGCCCTCGAGGACACGACCGTCCTCGAGGTCTCGACGCCCGAGATCGACGACATCGTCCGCCTGGAAGACCGGTACGGCCGGGCAGACCACTAGGGAGGGCTTGACGAAATACAGCTGATGCCGCCTGGCCGCGCTGGATCGCCGCGAGGCTGCGTCCTCGGTCGCGCCCGTACTTGAAATCAGTACGAACGCTCCCTGCGTCCGTTGCCTCGCGCCGCCCATCGCACCCATTCGGCGGAGCCAATTCCGCCAAACCCTCCCGACCCGTCACTAGACTGACCCCTGGCTTGGCCACGACTGCGCCTCAACACGACGTCAGAGACCTGTCGCTCGCGCCCGCGGGCCTGATCCGCATCGAGTGGGCCGACCGGCAGATGCCGGTCCTGGCCGCGATCCGCGAGCGCTTCGAGCGCGAGCGGCCTCTCTCGGGGTACCGCCTGTCGGCGTGCCTGCACGTCACGAGCGAGACCGCCAACCTGGCCCGGACGCTCCAGGCGGCCGGCGCCGACGTCGCTCTCTGCGCCTCGAACCCGCTCTCCACCCAGGACGACGTCGCGGCTGCGCTCGTCGCCGAGTTCGGGATTCCCGTCTTTGCCATCCGCGGAGAGGACGACGAGACCTACTACTCGCACATCAAGGCCGCGGTCGATCACGGGCCGCAGGTGACGATGGACGACGGCGCCGACGTGATCGGCGTCCTCCACTCCGAGCGGCGCGAGCAGCTCGGGGACATCATCGGGGGCACCGAGGAGACGACGACCGGCGTCATCCGGCTGCGTGCGCTCGAGGCCGATGGGAAGCTCGGCCTTCCCGGTGATCGCCGTCAACGAGGCGAACACCAAGCACCTCTTCGACAACCGCTACGGCACGGGCCAGTCGACGGTCGACGGCATCATCCGCGCGACGAACGTGTTGCTCGCGGGCCGAAAGTTCGTCGTCGGCGGCTACGGCTGGGTCGGGCGAGGTGTTGCGATGCGGGCGCGCGGCATGGGCGCCCACGTCATCGTCACGGAGGTCGAGCCGCTTCGCGCTCTCGAGGCCGTGATGGACGGCTACGAGGTCCTGCCGATGGAGCGCGCGGCGGAGCGGGGCGACATCTTCGTGACGGCGACCGGCGACAAGAACGTGATCTCCCGCGCAGCCATCGAGCGCATGAAGGACGGGGCCATCCTCGCCAACACGGGCCACTTCAACGTCGAGATCGACATCCCCGGCCTGCGTGAGCTTGCTCAGGACTCGCGTCCCGCGCGGCCGAACGTGGAGGAGTTCTCGCTCCCCGACGGCCGGCGGCTCTACCTCGTGGCCGAGGGCCGGCTCGTCAACCTGTCCGCGGCCGAAGGCCATCCCGCGGCCGTCATGGACATGAGCTTCGCCAACCAAGCGCTCTCGGCCGAGTATCTCGTCGGCGAAAGCGAGAGTCTCAAGCCGCATGTGTACGACGTTCCCGAGGAGATCGACCGCGAGATCGCGCGCTTGAAGCTCGAGACGATGGGCATCGAGATCGACCGGCTCACCGAGGAGCAGGCGAGGTACCTGGCTTCTTGGGACGAGGGGACTTAGTCTTCCGGCGGGTTGCGCTACCGGAATTCTGGCCCGCGAGAAACGAGCCAGGCAAGGACGCAGGGATCGCACGTATTGAAATGAAATACGGGCGCGACTGAGGACGCCGCATGGCGACGTTTCGCAGCCGCCCAGAAACCGGTGGGCGCGGCCCAACGGAAGACCTCAAGCCACAAGACATCGTCCGGCTCGAGGGCGACCGCGTCGTCGTCCTCGACCAGCGCCGCCTTCCGGAGGAGGAGGTGGAGCTCGTCTGCCGCTCCTCCGCCGACGTGGCCGAGGCGATCCGCACGCTCGCGGTGCGCGGCGCACCCGCCATCGGTGTCGCCGCCGCGTACGGGTACGCGCTCGCCGCCGCGCGCGGGGAGGATCTCGACGAGGCGGCGGCCACGCTGGCCGCTGCGCGGCCGACGGCGGTCAACCTGGGCTGGGCGCTCGCGGAGATGCGCCGACACGAGGGCGACCCGGCCGAGCACGCGCGCGAGCTCCATCGCGAGGAGGTCGACCGCTGCCGTCGGATGGCCGAGCACGCCGCCGCTCTCATCCAGCCGGGCACGCGCGCACTCACACACTGCAACACCGGCGGGCTCGCCACGGGCGGGTTCGGCACCGCGCTCGGCGCGCTCCGCGCCGCCTTTGCGAAGGGTCTCGTAGAGACCGTGTTCGTCGACGAGACGCGCCCGCTGCTGCAAGGCAGCCGCCTGACGGCGTGGGAGCTCGAGCGCGCCGGCATCCCGTACACGGTCATCGCCGACTCCGCCGCCGGCTCGCTGATGGCGCGTGGCGAGGTCGATCACGTGCTCACCGGCGCCGATCGCATCGCTGCCAACGGCGATGCCGCCAACAAGATCGGCACGTATCCGCTCGCCGTCCTCGCGAGCCACCACGGCATCCCGTTCACCGTCGTCGCGCCGACCTCGACCATCGACCTCGACACGCCGAGCGGCGCCGACATCCCCATCGAGGAGCGTGCGGCGGAGGAGCTGACGATGCGCTTCGCGGCGCGCAACCCCGCCTTCGACGTCACGCCCGCGGCGCTGATCGGCGCGATCGTCACCGAGGAGGGCGTTCACCGCCCGCCCTACGAGGAGTCGCTGCCACGGCCCGCGCGCGCAGGAGCCGCAACGCTGTGAAAGCCATGGTGATGGCGGCGGGGCTCGGCACGCGGCTGAGGCCGCTGACCGACTTCCTGCCGAAGCCGATGATGCCGATCGCCAACCGGCCGGTCCTCCACCACCTCTTGAACCTGCTGCACCGCCACGACGTCACCGACGTCGGCATCAATCTCCACGCCTTCCCGGAGATGATCCAGACGTACTTCGGGGACGGCTCGCAGCTCGGCATGTCGATTCGCTGGTCGCACGAGCCCGAGCTCCTCGGCACGGCGGGCGGCACGAAGAAGCTCGAGGACTTCTGGGAAGGGGAGCCGATCCTCGTCACGTCGGGTGACGGCCTCCACGACGTGGACGTGACCGCGCTGCTCGGACACCACCGCCGGACGGGAGCGCTGGCGACGCTCACGGTCAAGCCCGTGAGCGATCCGTCCTCCTACGGCGTCGTCATCCTCGAGCGCGACACCCGAGTGCGTGGGTTCCAGGAGAAGCCGCGCCGCGACGAGGCGCGCTCCGACCTCGCCAACTGCGGCGTCTACGTCATCGAGCCCGAGCTGCTCGAGCGCATCCCGCGCCGACACCTTCGTCGACTTCGGCGAGGACATGTGGCCGAGCCTCGTCGCTGCGAACGAGGAGATCTACGCGTACACGACGATGGCGTACTGGAACGACGTCGGCGATCTGGACGAGCTGCGCAACTCGATCCTCGACGCCGTCCTCGGCCACGTGCGCCTGGACATCCCCGGCGAGGAGGTGGCGCCGGGCGTGTGGGCCGAGGAGGGCTGTCGCATCGATCCTGCCGCGCGCGTCGACGGCCCGGTCGTTCTGGGGCCGAACGTCGTCATCGAGGCGGACGCGCAGGTGCGTGGCCCCGCCGCCATCGGCGCCGACTGCCACGTCGGCAAGGCGGCCGCGATTCGAAGCGCCGCGCTTCTGCCGGGGAGCGTCGTGCCAGACGAGGGCATCGCGATCACCGGCATCTTCGGCGACGCGTCCAAGCTCGCCGACAGCATCCTTCGCTACCCCGCGGCGCGCTGAGCCCTACGAACCGCCGCTAGGTAGGCCGACAGACGACCATCGGCACGTCGTCGAGCCGGTGCTGGATCTCGACGACCGCCCAATCCCGTCCTTCGACGTGGATCGCCGCACCAGGGGAGATCTCAGCCATGAAGGAGTGGGGGTTGCGCGTCTCCTGTACGTCGTCGCGGAGCACGAGGAGGCAGTCGAAGGGGGCCACCGTGAGCTTGAACACCTGCCCATAAAGACCCTCCTTCGCGGCAAAATCTTGCGCGGCGCCCGCAATAATCTCGTTCGGCGCACCACGCGCGCGGCTTTCGGGGCTATGCCACTCGTTTGGCCAGCCTCCTGGACCTCCTGGTGCCCCAACGCTGCGCCGGTTGCGGCCGTGGCGAGAAGACCGTCTGCGCCGGGTGCCTGGCCGCGCTCGTCTTCCTGCGCGGCCCGCTCTGCGCCCGCTGCGGCGCGCCGACCGCCTGGCCAGTCGAGCGCTGCGCGGAATGCAGCGGCCGCCGGCTCGCATTCGCGTCCGCGCGCGCCGCGGTGGCCTACGAAGGCGTTGGACGTGAGCTCGTCCGAGCGTGGAAAGAACGTGGCCGGCGTCCGCTCGCGGGCCTCTTCGCCGACCTGATCGCGGAGACCGTCCTCAAGCCGCCGGTGGACGTCCTCGTCTTCGTTCCGGCTGAGCGCGACCGCAGCCTTCTGCGCGGCCAGAACCCGGCCGAGGCGCTCGCCGGCGAGTTGGCGGCCCGCTGGCGCATCCCGCTCGTCCCGGCGCTCTGGCGTGCGCGGCGGACCGAAAGGCAGACGGGCTTGCCGCGGAGGGCGAGGCGGGCCAACGTCCAGGGTGCCTTCAGGGCCTCGGGCGTCCCGCCGGCGGTCGCCCTCGTGGACGACGTCTACACGACCGGCGCCACCGCCTCGGCGGCCGCCACGGCCCTTCGCCGCGCCGGTGCGAGGACCGTCCACGTCGTGACCTTCGCTCGGGCCACCCGGTAGATTTGAGGCTCCCGAGCCGGCGAGGAGGATCTGCGTGAGACTTCAGGTCAAGGGCAAGAACGTCGAGGTCAGCGACTCGCTCAAGGACTACGCCCGGCAGAAGCTCGGCAAGCTCGACAAGCACCTGCACGACGCGGCGCGGCTCGAGCTCGAGCTCCAGGTCGAGAAGAACCCGTCGATCTCGGAGAACCAGGTGGCCGAGGCGACGGTCTGGACGAAGGGACCGGTCCTGCGCGCGCGCGAGAGCTCGAGCGATATGAAGGCCTCGATCGACCTTCTCGTCGAGAAGCTGGAGCGGCAGGCGCAGCGCTACCGGGAGAAGCGCCGCCGCGGGCCCGGGCGCAATCACGACCAGGCGCCCGTCGGCCGTCCTGTCGTTGTCGATGAGGAGTCACCCGTGATCGTGAAAACGAAGCAGTTCGCCGTAAAGCCGATGAGCCCCGAGGAGGCCGTGCTCCAGCTCGAACTCGTCGGGCACGACTTCTTCGTCTTCCTGAACGGCGAGACGAACGACGTCAACGTCGTCTACCGGCGGCGCGACGGCAACTACGGGCTCATCGAGCCCCAGGTCGCCTGAGTCACGACGAGATCCGCGACCCGCGGACCTTCCGCTGGGTCGAGAGCGGAGTGTCGGGCCTCGCGCCTCCGCGCGAATGGGACGCCGTCGCGACGGCCGAGTGCCAGGCGGACGGCAACGCCTACACGTTCGTCGTCCTCGAGGCCGACCGCTTTCACGGTGAAGAGGGCGACGCGCCGGGCGTCATGAAGTGCGTCGCCGCGGCGCTCGGGAGCGAGGTCGTGACGCCGTACCGGGCGACGGCGCTTCGCAGGCACGGGGACACGTGGGCCGTGGGAGCGGTTGCCATCGAGGTGGCCGACCTTCCGGCCGATGTGGAAGGGGACGAGCTGATGCTGACCGTGACTGATCAGGGCGAGCGCGAGCTGCTCGTGGACGGGCGTTCCGCGGTGGCGGGCATGACGGCGGTCGAACAGGCCGCCGGCGGCCGTCACGACGCCTATGTCCTGCGCGCGAAGCGGCTCCAGGGCTCGCTTTGGGAAGTCCTGATCGACCCCTTGTAGCAATGGCTAGCCTGTACTGATGCCCCAGAACTACGGCGCTCTCGAACGCGTCCTTCGCATGGGCGAGGGGCGCCGCCTCAAGCGGCTGGGCCAGCAGGCCGCGTACATCACGTCCCTCGAACCGGACTTCGAGAAGCTCTCCGACGCCGATCTCGCCGCCAAGACGGTCGAGTTCAAGCAGCGGGTCGAGCGCGGCGAGTCCATCGAGGAGCTGGTGTTCGAGGCGTACGCGGCCGTTCGCGAGGCGGCCAAGCGCTCGGTGGGCATGCGTCCCTTCGACGTGCAGCTGATGGGCGCGATCGTCCTCCACGAGGGCGATATCTCCGAGATGAAGACGGGCGAGGGGAAGACGCTCGTCGCGACGATGCCTCTCTACCTGAACGCGCTCACCGGCGACAACGTCCACCTCGTGACGGTGAACGACTACCTCGCCAAGCGCGACACCGAGTGGATGAGCCCCGTCTACGAAGCACTTGGCCTGCGCGCCTCCTACATTCGCAACATGATGCCCTTCGACGAGCGCAAGGCGGCGTACGAGGCCGACATCACCTACGGGACGAACTCCGAGTTCGGCTTCGACTACCTGCGCGACAACATGGCCAACCGCCTCGAGTTCACGGTGCAGCGCGGGCACGCCTACGCGATCGTGGACGAGGTCGACTCGATCCTCATCGACGAGGCGCGCACGCCGCTCATCATCTCCGGGCCAGCCCGAGACGGCCGCGCGCACGTACTACGACTTCGCGCGCGTCGCCAAGACGCTGAGCGGAGTGCAGACGAAGTTCGTGCCCAAGGGCCAGGTGAAGACCGAGGACGACGCCGACTATGAGTACGACGAGAAGTTCAAGACGGTCTCACCCCGCGAGACGGCTATCGAGAAGGTCGAGCGCGCGCTCGGAATCGAGAACCTCTACGACCCGCGCAACGCGCAGCTCGTCAACCATCTCAACCAGGCACTGAAGGCGCAGTCGCTGTACCAGCGCGACGTCGACTACGTCGTCCAGGACGGCGAGGTGAAGATCGTCGACGAGTTCACGGGCCGCATCATGGAAGGCCGCCGCTGGTCCGAGGGGCTCCACCAGGCCGTCGAGGCCAAAGAGAACGTCCGCATTAAGGAAGAGCACATCACCCTGGCGACGATCACCCTCCAGAACTACTTCCGACTGTACGAGAAGCTCGCCGGCATGACGGGAACCGCGAAGACGGAGGAGAAGGAGTTCCAGGAGATCTACGACCTCTCGGTCGCCGAGATCCCGACGAACGAGGCGGTCGCGCGCGACGACCGCGACGACTACATCTACAAGAACAAGGAAGCCAAGTACAACGCCGTCATCGAAGACATCGCCGAGCGCTACGAGGTCGGTCAGCCCGTCCTCGTCGGGACGATCTCGGTCGAGGTCTCCGAGCACCTTTCGAAGCTGCTCGAGCGGCGCGGCATCCCGCACAACGTCCTGAACGCCAAGCAGCACGAGCGCGAGGCGGAGATCATCAAGGACGCCGGCGAGCAGAAGGCCGTCACGATCGCGACGAACATGGCCGGCCGCGGCGTCGACATCAAGCTCGGCGAGGGCGTCGTCGACCTTGGCGGGCTGTACGTGCTCGGCACCGAGCGCCACGAGGCGCGGCGCATCGACAACCAGCTGCGCGGCCGCTCGGGCCGCCAGGGCGACCCGGGGCAGTCCCGCTTCTATCTCTCCGCGCAGGACGACCTGGTGCGCCTCTTCGCGGGCGACCGCATCTACCGCATCATGGAGCGCTTCAACCTCCCCGACGACGAGCCCATGGAGCGCGGGATCCTCTCGAAGCAGATCGAGAACGCGCAGAAGAAGGTCGAGGAGCAGAACTTCGTCGCGCGCAAGAACGTCCTCAAGTACGACGACGTCATGAACGTGCAGCGGCAGGTCATCTACGAGCAGCGCCGCCAGGTGCTTGAAGGCCACGATCTGTCGGAGCAGATCGCCGAGTGGATCGACGACGTCGTCGGCGGCATGGTCGACCAGCACACGCAGTCGGAGTACGCCGAGGAGTGGGACCTCGACGGGCTCTTCATGGACATGGCGGGCCTGTACCCCATGGAGGTCAAGCCCGAGGAGCTCGACCTCGCCAACATGTCGCGTGAGGACCTGATCGCGGAGTTCCAGGACGACGCGCGCGACGCGTACGCCACGAAGGAAGAGGAATACGGGCCCGACGTCATGCGCGAGGTGGAGCGCTTCCTCGTGCTCGAGATCGTCGATGCGCGCTGGCGCGAGCACCTCGAGTCCATGGAGTACCTGCGCGACGGCATCCACCTGCGGGCCATGGCGCAGAAGGACCCGCTCACGGAGTACCGCGCCGAGGGGCATCTCATGTTCGAGGAGCTCATGGGCATCATCCGCGAGGAGGTCGTGCGCTACCTCATGCACGTGGAGATCGAGCAAGACCAGGCGGAACGGCTGCGTCCGGCCGAGGCGACCGGCTCCGCCCCGAGTGATGGCGGCCTCGTCTACGAGCACGAGTCGCTGGCCGGGTCCGACGCGATCGCCGCCGCGGGTGCGGGCGCCGGCGCGGGGAACGGCGCGAGCGACGGCCGTGCCGCGCCGGTGCGGGCGAGCGTGACCGCGGGCGCAAGCGCGGGCGCGGCGACGTCGGTCTCGACCGGGCAGCGCGTCGCCTCGGACTGGGACAAGGTCGGCCGCAACGACCCGTGTCCCTGCGGCTCCGGCAAGAAGTACAAGAAATGTCACGGAGCGTGACGACGGCCTGAAGGATAGGGCCGGGCATGCCCGCCCGGAAGCTGATCCCCCCTTCGGCCCTGCGGCGAAACGCTTGCGGAGCCGATCCGTTTCTCCGTGGGTCGGATTCCGCACCGCCTGGCGTCGCAAACGCGTTCGCGCGCTCACGTACCTGCTCGTCCTGCTCACCGCGGTCTACGTGACCGCCCGTGTCGTGTGGGATCCGCCGAACGACGACGGACCGCTGCCGACGCGTGGCGGGATCACGGAAGTCAGCCGCATCGAGCCCCTCTACACGCGCATCGCGAGCGAACTGGCCGACCGGGAGGTGGAGGTGCGCTGCTGGTCGGACGAGGACTGGGCCACTCGAAGCGAGGAGGTCGTCTGCGTGGACGGACGGCGAGCTGCGCCCGGGGGAATGGACCGCGTACGTCTCGTGGGACCACGAGCGTGCCAACCTCGCGCCGGCGATCTGCCGGTCGCTCGGCAGGTGGGCGTACGAGCGCCAGTGGCCCGACGACCGCTGGGAGATCTTCAACTTCGCCTGGTCGGTGAAGGTCCTCGCGCATGAGTCCCAGCACCTGCGCGGGATCGACAACGAGGCGACGGCCGACTGCTACGGCCTTCAGGACATGGCGGCCGTCGGGCGCGGCCTCGGCCTCGGAGACGAGGAGGCGCGCTCGGTCGCCGAGTACGCGTGGGTGTACATCTACCCGCGCGGGGAAGGCGGAGTACTGGTCGGAGGAGTGCCGCGACGGCGGCGACGCTCGACCGGCGGCCCGAATACCTTCCGCTGGCCGTAAGCACGACGGAAGGGACCGCCGCCGTCCGTAGAATCAGATCGCCATGGCCGAGCGTGCCGCCGTCGAGCGAGAACTGGAGGAGATCAGGGCCCAGCTTGCCTGGGTCCGTGATTACCTTTGACCCCGAGGGCCTGAAGGCCCGCGTCGACGAGCTCGAGCAGGCGATGGGGGCGCCGGGCTTCTGGGACGACCAGCAGGGCGCGGCGGCCAAGTCGTCCGAGCACGCGCGGCTCTCGAGGCGGCTCACGCGCTACGACGAGCTGACCAACGAAGCGCAAGACGTTACCGAGCTGTTCGCGCTCGCGTCCGACGACGGCGAGCTCGACGAGATCGACCAGGCCGTGCAGACCCTCAAGCGCGAGCTCGATCGCCTGCAGGAAGACGCGCTCTTCACCGGCCGCTACGACGCGGGCGACTCCGTCGTGTCGATCCACGCGGGCACGGGCGGGACCGATGCGCAGGACTGGACGGAGATCCTCCTGCGCATGTACCTCCGCTGGGCCGCCGACCGCGGCTTTCGCACCGAGGTGATCGAAGCGTCGCCGGGCGAGGAGGCGGGCCTCAAGTCGGCCACCTTCACGGTCGCCGGCGAGAACGCGTACGGCATCCTCAAGGCCGAGCGCGGCGTGCATCGGCTCGTTCGCCTGTCGCCGTTCGACTCGGCGCACCGGCGGCACACGTCCTTCGCGCAGGTGATCGTGAGCCCGCTCCTCTCGGACGAGGGCGACGTCGAGGTGGACGAGTCGGAGCTCCGCATCGACACCTACCGCGCCAGCGGTGCGGGCGGCCAGCACGTCAACAAGACGGATTCGGCCGTCCGCATCACCCACGTGCCCACCGGCATCGTCGTCCAGTGTCAAAACGAGCGCTCCCAGCTTTCAAACCGACAAACGGCCCTGCGGATCCTCAAGAGCCGTCTCGCCGAGCTGGCCGAGGAAGAGCGGGAGGCCGAGCTCGCCAGGGAGCGGGGAGTCGTCCTCGACACGGGCTTCGGAAGCCAGATCCGCAGCTACACGCTCCACCCGTACCAGCTGCGTCAAGGACCACCGGACGCGAGCTCGAGGAGGGGAACGCCGAGGGTGTCCTCGACGGCAAGCTGGACGGCCTGATTCACGGCTACCTGCTGGCCAAGGCCGCCGGCAAGGTCGCCTAGCGCGGTATGTGGGAAAAGGTGGCCGCCGGGTGCGGTAAACTTCCCCGCTTAGCACGACATCTAGCGGCGCGCCCTTCGCCCAGGGCGCCCTACTCCCCCGGTGCAGGAAACCGAACTCCACGAGGCCATCGACCAGACTGACGGCGCTCCCGCGGTCGCTTTGAACGGCGACCCCGCGTCGGCTCAGCTTCCGGCGCCGCCGGCGCCCGGCGTCTCGTCCCCGATGATCGTCTTCGAGGGCGTGACGAAGATCTACGACCCGCGGGTGGTCGCCCTCAGGTCGGCCTCGTTCGTGATCGAGAAGGGCGAATTCGTGTTCCTCGTCGGGCCCTCCGGGTCGGGCAAGTCGACCATCATCCGGCTCCTGCTCAAGGAGCTCGAGCCGTCGGACGGGAAGATCATTGTCGGCGGACGCGAGCTCGGCCGGCTCAAGAACTCCAAGGTCCCGCTCCTCCGGCGCAACATCGGCTGCGTGTTCCAGGACTTCAAGCTCCTGCCGAACCGCACCGCCTCGGAGAACGTCGCCTACGCGCTCAAGGTGCAAGGCGAGTCGAAGGCGTCCATCCGCTCCAAGGTCCCGGAGATCCTGGCGCTCGTCGGCCTCAGCGAGAAGACGACCTCCTTCCCCGACGAGCTCTCGGGCGGCGAGCAGCAGCGCGTCTCGATCGCGCGCGCCTTCGTGAACCACCCGCCGCTTCTCATCTGCGACGAGCCGACGGGGAACCTCGATCCCGACACGTCCGTCGGGATCATGCAGCTCCTGTACCGCATCAACCGCACGGGCACGACGGTCGTCATGGCCACCCACGACCGCGAGATGGTGGACAAGATGCGCAAGCGCGTCATCGCGCTCGACGAAGGCACCGTCGTCCGCGACGAGCGGCGGGGCGCCTACCAGTAGTGCGCACCAAGCTCTTCATCGGCGAGGCGGTCCGCTCGATCGCGGCGAACCTCTCGACCACGGTGGCGGCCACGATGACCGTGCTCATCGGCATGTTCCTGCTCGGCCTCTTCATCGCGCTCGGCTCATGGGTGCTCTCATGGACGAACCGGGTGGAGGAGGGCGTCGTCGTGAAGATCTTCTTCACACAGGAGGCGACGCCTCAGCAGATCAACGCGGTGCGTACCCAGCTGGCGGGCATGGACGACGTCGTCCCGGCCAACGGGTGGAAGTTCGTGTCAGCCGACGAAGCCCTCCAGATCATGAAGGAGCGAAGCCCGGAGCTGACCAAGGGCCTGAGCTCCAATCCGTTCCCGCCGTCCTACGAGGTGCGGCCGACGAAAGCGGAGGACGCCGACGACGTCGTCAACCGGCTGACCCCGTTGCCGGCCGGCGTCTCGAAGATCAACGACGGAGGCGAGACGACCGACCGCGTCGTGCAGGTGGCCAAGATCATCGGCGCGATCTTCTTGCTCGGGAGCATCATCCTCCTCATCGCCTCGACCATGCTGATCGCGAACACGATCCGCCTCTCCATCTTCTCGCGGCGCCGTGAGATCGAGGTCATGAAGCTCGTCGGTGCCTCCAACTGGTTCGTGCGCGGGCCCTTCATGCTCGAGGGACTCCTGTGCGGCCTGGCCGGCGCACTCATGGCGGTGCTCCTCCTCCTGCTCGCGAAGGAGATCGCGCTACCCTCGATCCTCCCGCGGCTCGAGTCGGGTGACGGCGTGACAGCCCTCTCCTTCCCGCTCATGGCCATGATCCTGATCGGTGTGGCCCTGCTCGTCGGCGCCGCCGGCTCCGGCCTCACGCTGCGCCGCTTCCTGCAGGTCTAGCGGTTAAAGGGGGTTCTCGGCCTTCTCTATACTCCGCTCGCGGCTCATGAGACGTGCGGGTGGCCTCGCTTTCTTCATCCTGCTGCTGCTGGCCTTCCTCGTCGGCCTCCTCGTCACCAGGCTGTCCGAATCGGCGTCTCCGACCACCGTCGTCGACGACCCCGTTCCCGATCGCGAGAGCTCGTCGGAGGCCATCGGCCAGGTGCGCCAGGAGCTCGTCAACGCGTACTACCGTCCGGTGCCCGAGACCGTCCTGTCCGAGCCGTCCATCCCGGAGATCCTGCGGGAGCTCGACGATCCGTACACCGAGTATCTGAGCCCAGCCGAGTTCGCGACTCTGAAGACGCGCACGGCGCGGAGCTACTCGGGCGTCGGCCTGACGGTGGCGCCCTCCAAGCGCGGCCTGCTCGTCACGTCCACGCTCGGCGGCCCCGCGCGCGAGGCGGGCATTCGCCGCGGTGACCTGATCGTCCGCATCCAGGGGCGCCCGGCTGGGGAGCTCTCCTTCGAGCAGTCGCTCTCACTCATCACCGGCGAGAAGGGGACGCTCGTACGCCTGACCGTGAAGCGGGCGCGCCAGGGGACCATCCACTTCGCCCTCGTGCGGCAGGAGATCGACGCGCCCTCGCTGCGAACGCGGCTCGTCACGGGCCGCGGAGCCAAGCACGGCTACATCCGGCTGCATTCCTTCCGGGCCGGGACCGCCGCCCATCTCGAGCGCGCCGTGCGCAGCGTCGTTCGCAGCGGCGCCAAGGGTGTCATCGTCGACCTGCGCGACAACCCCGGCGGGCTCATCTCCCAGGCGATTGCGTCGGTCTCGCTGTTCGTCGACGACGGTGTCGTGTGCACGACCGCCGGGCTCCACCAGAACCGGCACGAGTTCAGGGCGAGCGGCGATCCGCGCTTCCCCGACGTTCCTCTGGTGATCCTCGTGAACGCCGCGAGCGCGAGCGCCGCCGAGATCGTCGCTGCGGCGCTGCAAGAGCACGAGCGCGCTCTCGTCGTGGGCCGGCGCACGTTCGGCAAGGCGTCCGTCCAGTCGATCCGCCCGCTCGCCAACGGGGGCGCCCTCAAGCTGACGACTGCCACGTACCGCACGCCGCGCGGCCACGACCTCGCCGAAAAGGGCGTTCGTCCGAGCATCCGCGTATACGACGATCCGCGCACCCGCACCGACGAGGGTCTCTCGCGCGCGCAGCGCATCCTGCTGAACCTGGTCCGCGCCTAACACGTGGACCTGGTCGTCTGCGAGCTCGCCCGGCGCGGGAAGCTCCTCGTGGGCGAGCCCTTCTTCAACGGAGGCACGGCGATCCTCGCCGACCGCAAGGGCATGGGCGACGCGTCCGTCGGCGACCTCGTCCTCCTGCGCGTGCCGCGGGCCCGCGGTCGCGCGCGCGTGGACCAGGTCCTGGGGCGAGCCGGAGACATCGAAGCTGTCCTCGAAGGCCTGCTCTGGCACGAGGGCGTGAGGCGGCCCTCGCCGCCACTGCCGGCCGAGCCCGGCCCGCTCGAGCCGGATCGCCGCGACCTCCGCGACCTGACCACCTTCACCATCGACCCCGAGGACGCAAAGGACTTCGACGACGCGCTCAGCTTCAGGAAGGAAGGGGACGGCATTCGCGCGTGGGTCCACATCGCCGACGTGGCGGCGCACGTTCCCGCGGGCTCCCCGCTCGATCACGACGCCGCGGAGCGGGCGGTCTCGGTGTACGTGCCTGGCCGCGTCGAGCCGATGCTCCCGGAGGCGCTCTCGGCCGGCCTCTGCAGCCTCCGTCCGAACGAAGAGCGTCGCTGCGTCACGGTCGAGGTCCCGTTCGACGGAAACCTCCAGGCGGGCGAGCCGTCCTTCTACCGAAGCCTGATCCGAAGCGACGAGCGCCTCACGTACGGACGCGCCGAGCGGATCCTCGCCGGAGGCGAGCAGACCGGCCCCGAGCTCACCGAGGCCTTGCGCCTGGCGGAGACCGTCGCGCTCGAGCTGCGGCGCCGCCGCTTCGAGCGCGGTGCGCTCAGGATCGAGACCGGGGAGGTCAACTTCGCCTTCGACGGTGAGGGCGGTGTGGAGCGCGCCTGGCTCGAGAGCGAGCCGCATGCGCACGCGCTCGTCGAGGAGCTCATGATCCTCGCGAACGAGGCGGTCGCGGAGCTGGTCGCCCGCCACCGCGCCGACGCGCTGTTCCGTGTCCACGAGCGGCCCGATCCACAAGCGGTCGAGCTTCTCGTGGCAAAGCTCGCCGACCTCCAGGTGCCGACGCCTCCGGTGCCGGAGGATCTCAATGCCGCTGATGCCGCGCACATCGCTTCTGAGATCAGCCTGCGGGTCTCCGACTACGTCGTGAGCTCCGGCCGCGGGCGCGAAGCCTTTCCCGCTCTCGTTCTCCGCTCGCTCAAGCAGGCGCGCTATGACCCGCGCAATCTTGGTCATTCGGGGCTCGCGAGCCGCGCGTACTGCCACTTCACCTCACCGATTCGCCGCTATCCCGACCTCGTGTGCCACCGGGCGCTCCTCGCCCTCCTCGGTGTGGCGGACGAGCCGGCAGCCGAGGACCTCGACGAGCTCGCCGGCTGGACCTCGGAGCGGGAGCGCGCTGCGGCTCAGATCGAGTACCAGGCCGACGAGCTCTGCCTCGCCTGGCTGCTCGAGCAGCGCCTGTTCGAGACGGGATGGGACGCGGCGTTCGACGGCGAGATCGTGGGCGCGATCGGCTCGGGCATCTTCGTCCGCTTCGACGGAATCTTCGAGGGCTACGTGCCCGCGCGCAGGCTGGCCGGCGACTACTTCGAGCTGAACCCGCTCGGAACGGCGCTCGTCGGCCGGCGCACCGAGCGCTCCTACCGCCTCGGTGACGGGATAGCGGTGCGCGTCGACCGGATCGAAAAGATCCCCGAAGGCAAGGTCAGCCTGACGCTCGCAGGCCAACCCTAGAATCGCTGCATGGCGAGACCCAAGGGCGTGAAGCCGATCGCGGAGAACCGCCGCGCGCGGCACGACTATCACTTGCTCGAGAAGTTCGAGGCCGGCATTGCTCTGACGGGCACGGAGATCAAATCGCTTCGCGACGGCCAGGTGACGCTGCAGCGGGCATTCGCCGAGCTGCGAGAGGGGGAGGCCTACCTCGTCGGCGCCCACATCAGCGAGTACGCGCAGGGGAACCTGCAGAACCACGACCCCGACCGCGATCGCAAGCTGCTCCTGCATCGCAGAGAGATCGACTCGCTCCTCGGCAAGACTCGTGAACGCGGTCTCACGCTCGTGCCGACGCGCATGTACTTCAAGGACGGCCGTGTGAAGGTGGAGATCGCGCTCGCGCGGGGCAAGGAAGCGAGAGACAAGCGGCGCGACCTGGTCGAGCGAGATGCGCAGCGGCAGATCGAGCGGGCTCTGAAGGACCGTCGGCGATAGAGCTACGACGCTGTCACGAGCGAGCGCCGACCTCGAGCGCGTTCTCGGCGTCAAGGCGCAGATCGATCCGATCCTCGCATCGACATCCGAGGAGGTTCGTTTTCTCCTGGCCCGGCTGCGAGGGCGCCTCGCTTCTGCTCGCGACCCTGGACGGCGAGCCGGCGGGCTTCGGCCTGGTCGGCGTCTTCCCCGAGCAGGAGGAGGAGCCGTTCGCGTACGCGGAGCTGGGCGTGGCCCGGGGCTTCGAGGGCCAGGGGGTCGGCGGAGCCCTCCACACGGCCCTCTCCGAGCACGCCCGCGCCCTGGGCAAGACCGAGCTCCAGCTCGAGGTGGGGGAGGAGGACGGCGGCGCCATCGCCTTCCTCGAGAAGCGGGGCTACCGCGAGGTCGAGCGGCAAAAGGCGGTCGCGTTGGAGCTCGGGCCGCTGGAGCCTCTTCCCGTCGAGGCGCCTGCGGGGGTCGAGATCCAGTCCTGGGAGGAGCGCCCGGATCTCCTCCCGGCCATGTTCGAGCTCTATCGCGAGGCCAACGCCGACATTCCGGGTCTCGACGCCGAGGCGGAGATGACCTTCGAGGACTGGAGCGTGCGGGAGCTCGAGCGCCCGGCGCGCCGCCACGACCTCTCCTTCGTCGCCGTGGCCGGGGACGAGCTCGTCGGGCTCGCGACGCTCGACATCTTCCCGGCCGGCGGCTTCCACGGGCTCACGGCGGTGGCGCGCGCTTGGCGGCGACGCGGCGTGGGGCGGGCGCTGAAGCGCACGCAGATCGCCGCCGCCAAGGCTGCGGGCCTCGAGAGGCTCTACACGGAGAGCGAGGAGCGAAACGAGCCGATGCGCCGCCTGAACGAGCAGCTCGGCTTCCGGCCGATCCCCGGCATGGTGGTCATGCGCGGCCCCCTCGTTTCCTAGGAGAACTGGGGCTCTCGGCTACAATTTGCCTCCTGGGGGCGACCTGGTTTCGACGTGGTCGGTTCTCCGGAAGAGCTGCAAGCCGAGGTCCCCGGTAGGCCTCGTAAAACAACCGGGAACAACGTAAGTGCGGATAAGAAACTCGCACTCGCTGCCTAACCTCGGTTAGGTAACGCGTCGCTCCGGTCTCGGCCCGTGGATCGGAATCCGGCGTCAACAAACGGGCTCGCCGCCAAGGGAGAGCCAATCGCCCGAGGCGGGACTTCAAAGGATGGCTAGCCCGTCGGTAGGTCGCCTGTGAACCGGCCGGCGGGCGAAAGCAAATCGCAGGACAAGCTTGTAGACGCTCTTCCCGGTGCGTCCGCGGACGCGGGTTCGATTCCCGCCGCCTCCACTCTTCCCTGCAAATAGCGATTTCGGGTTGGAATCATTCTCACGGCCCTTGCCTGCATCTCCTGGAGCGCCTGGGCGAGGTCGGCCGTGTCGAGCTGTGCGTACCGGGCCGTCGAGCGGATATCCGCATGGCCCAGGAGCCGCTGTGTCAGGCGTAGGTCGTGATGGGCACGTTGAAGCTCTGTCGCCGCCGTGTGTCGCCCCCGGTGCATGTGCATGCCGCTCGTAGCGCCCTTCTGACCAGACCCGCACGCTCGAGGCAGCGGTACCACCAAAGATGCGCGAGCTTCCCCGTCGGCTGTCGGTCGCGGCGTCGGCGGGTGACATTCGCGTACCCGACCTCCTGACCCCCGACGCCGAGCGTTTCATCGGCTTCGGCTAGGTCGACGCGCATCCGCCTCGTGTCCTGCCGGTAGAGCAGCCAATGGTCGTCTTGCCACTGCGCTTCGAGGTCGAGCCTGCCCAGCGCGAGCCAAAGGGCGTCGTCGGGCAGCGGCGCGGATAGATGCGACCGCCCTTCGTGTGAACGGTCAACAGTCGCCGCTCGAAGTCGAAGTGGCGCCGTTGCGCGTTCACGATGCCGCCGCGGCGTAGCCCGTAGCGAAGGATCAGCGCGGCGGCGACGATGTCGGCCGGATAGGTCTGGCGGCGACGATCCGCTCGACGACGGACGGCGAGAACGTTTCGGTCGGCACGTCCCGCTTCTTCGGAGCGGAAAGCGCCCTGGCCGGATTTCCGTGCAGACCACGCTCCCTTACCGCCCACTCAAAGAAGTCGATCCAGGTAGAGCGCACCTTCGCCCGTGTGCGCGGTGCGAGGTCGCCCCAGTAGTGCTCCAGCATTCGCGCAGGCGATCGGTTCCGACCGGCGGGTTGAAGTCAGCCAGCTCTAGGTCGGCAAAGAACAGCGCCGTTCGGGCGAGGGTCGCCTCGTAGTCGCGCAGGGTCTCGTGCGGTCGCGCCCCACTCGTTTTTCTTCCAGCGGTAGTACTTCGCGACTTCGAGGCCGAGTGAGGTCGCCCGGTAAGAGCGATCCCGCAAGGCGTCGCGCATCATCCTCGCAGCCGCGGCTAGGGTCAAGCGGTCGCTCATGTGGGCTGCCCCTTCTTCGCCCCTTGCCGTTGTGCAGCGCGAGAACTGCGAGAACAGCCCGCCGCAGGTCCTCGCTCGTAAGGGGCTTGGAGATCCTGGGCAGGCTCGGGACTCATGCCGCCCCTTTCAGCGTCTCATCGGGCCTCTCAGTCGCCCTCAGCCCCGAGCCGAACCGGCACCGCTTCCAGTGCGTGACGAGCCAAATGTTGCGCGTGCTCAAGGTCGGCCACCCAACGGCCTTGGGCGCAGGGAACGCAGCCGACGTAGACGCGCGGGCGCTCGGTCCGGCCCTTGCCATCGGAAGGGTCATGCCGACTCTCCCGGGACCACAGTCATGCTCGGCCAGGAAGGCCGACGGACGATTTACCGCCGGCGGTAAATCAGATGAGCCGTCGTCGCCTGATCGGCTTGGGGCGCGGGCGCGGCGCGGCGAGGAGCGAATGCGGCGGCGGCGGGGTTCGCGGCCGTGTGGCCGACGGCAAGCCGACGCTTTGGGTCGCTGCTGCTCTCGCTGCAGTCGCGGCGGCCGCGTAGGCGGGAACCACTGCCGCGAGTGGCGACGAACACCGCGAAGGTCGTCGCACAGAGTGCGGAGCTCGACGCGGAGCTTCTTGATCTCGCTCTTGCACTCAGGGTGTGCGCCTATCGCGGCGGCGAGCGTTGGACGACCGCGACTGTCAACGTCGCCGCGCCTCGCCGCCGCTCGGCAGCGTTCAAGGTGACCGAAGCGCTGGGCGACTTTTGTTGCCTTCGCGGCAGCTTGCAGCGCCACGGGATCGGTGTGGTCATGGGCAAAGCGGCGCAGGGTGGCGTATTTGTGGAAGCCATTCCAGGCGGAGCGTCGGGCCCGCCGGGGCGTCAGCGCTTCACAGGGCATGTCGTCGTCATTCTCGTCTTCAGTTGGTCAGAAGGAAGTCTAAGAACGCGGGACGACGACATTCCCCTGACCACGGCAAGCGCCCCGCTGGAAAGAGCGAGGCGCAGAGCCGACGCTATGACTAACAAGGCCGCTGACGAGACGACTTGGTATGAGCATATCGGCGGCGGCGGTCGGCGTCGCCTATCGAGGCAACGCCCTGGCTGTTCCGTCTCGCCAAAACGGCAAGTCGCATTCGGCTTGAAACTTCCGCTTGGCTGGCGCCGTGCTGCGCTACTTCCGGCGCGTAATTAAATCGTCAAGGCCGCACATGCGACGTCCATTCGGTGTTCTTGAACGACATCTGTCACGAAGACTGTCGAGGCGACGTCTTTACCGCTGTCCCGTACGCGCAGATCTCGGACCACTGATCGGCCATGGCCTCGGCGTCGAAACGCATCGCGATTACGGCGTCGGCCCGCCGATCGGCCGCCTGCTCAACCATGGGTTCGACGGGTCCTCAAGCTGGTTGGGCCGGCATTGCCCACCGATGTCCGCCGGCCAGAGGAAGTCCTGAAGGGCGCGGCGTAGCACGGCGTGCGTGAGCCTGCGCGTCGAAGGCGAGAGGCCCATCTGCTCGAGTTCGCGGTAGAGGGCGCTAGGTGCGCGCCCGTGACGCCTGCAGGCGCATGTGGCCGAGGCCGGGCCGATGTGGAGCCTGACTCGGAGGCGTACTGCATGTACGCCAGGCGGACGCAGCGTGCTCTCGACCCGGACCAGCTCCGGCCCGTGATGAGCAGGCGTCCGTCGAACAGCCAGTTCGTGGCCCAGCCGAGTCCATCGGGGCCTTCTTCGACCACGCCGCTGTTGCCGTCCAGGTCGACGCCAATGATCTCGCCTCGTTCCCCAGTTCGAGAACCACAGGCGGCCGTCGTGGCAGCGAGGCGACTCCGGCATGGCGAGGCGGTCGAGCAGTACGCGGGGCTGCATGGGCTCTCCTTGGCGCGTTTTTGTACCGCCCAGCCACGCCGCTGGCCCGCTCTCGTCCACGCCGGAAGGGATGAGACGATCGAATCAATGCGTACCTCGGGGCCGAGGGACGGCGTAGGCTAAGAGGGCATGGCCACTGGCAGCCCAACAGAAGAGAACACAACGGTTCTCGGCTTCGAGTCGAAGTTGTGGCAGGCGGCCGACGCCCTCCGCAACAACATGGACGCCGCCGA
>CAVVGB010000001.1:0-289685 GCA_963747715.1 uncultured Actinomycetes bacterium | reverse complement strand
ACTTCGCCGTCGTCCTGGTCGGCTTTTATCGGCCGATCTTGCCGATATTTGCCGCGGATGTTTTCAAAACTGGCGCGTCGGGACTGGGACTGCTCTATGCCGCGCCGTCGGCCGGATCGCTTATCGGCACCACGCTCCTGCTCATGGCCGGTGACGTCGAACGCAAAGGCATCCTCGTCATCGTCGCGGCTCTATTTTTTGCCGGTTCACTCGCATTGCTAGGTCTGTCGCAATGGTTCTGGATGGCGGTCATTTCAGTGGCAATATTAGGATTGGCCGATTCGGTCAGCGTCGCGATCCGCCGCACAGTGGTCCAACTGCTCGCTCCCGACGGCATGCTCGGCAGGGCCGCAAGCTTGATCACGGTCTTCGCACAGACGACCAATGGATTGGGCGCGCTTCTCGCCGGCATCGCCGCTCAGTACATGGGCGCGCTGAACGCCCTGTTAGTCGGCAGCGGGCTTTGCTTTCTGATGATCCTCGGCATCTGCATCGCCATCCCACAGCTGTGGCGCTATAGATCGTAAGATTACTCGCCGAGAACGCAAGATCTCAAAAAAACACCAGGGGGACTCGCGTGTTTTGATTTTTTCGAGGAGGGCGGACATTCCTGTCCGCCGTGACTGGCGGTTTGTAAAACCTGCCATCCCTTGCCGCGATTTGGCGCGGCGCAATCCGATATCCTACACACCGAAGATTAGACGGAAGTGGCAAGCATTTGCAGCCATGTGGTAAAAACTTCGAATCACAAAAAAGCCCGCACGACTCTGGAAGAACCGTCGCGCGGGCTTTTCATAATGATGAGTGACTGTCGTTATCTAACTTTGACTCGGGCCGCCTTTAGTTTCTCGCCCGTCTCGAAGTGGCGTCCTGAATCCGCCGAGCTCGGCCTCATGATCGAGCTCGTCGCTCCATTGGCCGAGCGAATAGCCGAACCACGGCATCTGCGGACGGAGCTTGGGTAGCTCGGGCTCCTCCGAGATCTTGCGCGCATTTTCCATGTACTCACGCTTGGGTAGCGACACCGGCGGAAATGGTTCTTTGAGAATCGCATTGCACAACATCGCCGACTCATCGGCCGGCAGGTGATAAGAAACCACATCGGTGCCCTTGGTCTCGTGCTCGTAGAGAAACGGCGGAGCATGCCCCTTTTCCATACCGGGACGATATGGACGTCCTTGTGCGGCTTCATGCGGTAGCACATCGCCCAGAACACCGCCGCCTCGTTGGACGGATCGATGTCCTCATCGACGGCGACAACGATCTTGCCGACGCCCGGATGAAACGAGCAGGCGGCATGCAGCGCGCGCCACACTTCCGCCTCGTTGGGCGGCGCATCTGGATGATCACGAGCTTGTAAGTGTTGGTGAGCGGTTCGTGCATTTCGACCCGCACCACGCTGGTGATCCGGCACTCGTCGCGCAGACGACGAGCTCACCATTCATAGCCGATCTTGCGGATGACCGACGACTCGCTCGGCGTAAGCTGACTCAACCAGGAGGTGTAGATCGCGTCCTTGCGATGCGTGATCGCGGTCACGTCCATGAACGGAAATTCAGCTGCCGCGGGTGCATGTAGCCATGGGACTCGCCGAAGGGTCCTTCGGGTTCGATGTATTCCGTATTGAGAGGCGCTCAATCACGATCTCGTCCGTCCAGCCGGTACCATAGGTCGATGGTTTCGCATTTCGACCATCGGAATTGCGGGCTTCGCCGGCCAGGCCACCGGCCACGCCCATCTCGTCGACGCCGTAAGGAATCTTTCTGCACCGAAACATGAGACGATCGGCGGCGCGCCGATGACCAACGCGGCCGGCAGATGCTGGTCCTTCTCCACCGCCTTCTGCCAGTGCAGATAAATATCCTGGCCGAAGCCGGACGGGAACACGCCGACCCGCCGCCGGGCTTTGATCTCGCCACGATAATTGCCGATGTTCTGAATCCCGGTATCGATATCCGCGGTGATCCAGTGAGAGCAAGTCGTGTACGGCCCATTGTCGAATCCCGGCGTCGAGATCGGCACCGGGAACCGATCGAGCCCATTGCCTTGCGTGTCCAACTCATCGCCGAGAATGACCACCTCCTGACATTTCGCCTTCGTCACGGCGACCGGATTGACCGGCTCCGCCAAGGCTTTCTTCCAGAGCGCGTCCATCTCCTCGGCACTATTACAACCCATGCCGAGATAAGAGATCTCGGGCTTGCCCGCCAACGCACCGACGACCACGGGCATAGTCGTAACGCCGGCCGTTGGCGTCGGTCACATTCTCAAACAGCCAAGCCTTGCGATCCTCTTCGGACAGACCGCGATACTGCCACCGCACCAACGGATGCAGCTCCGTGTCCTTGTTGATCAGCCCTCGAAACGCCGCAAAAGTCCGTGCTCCTCGAGATTCTTGAGATGCTGGTGCAAATCGAAATACGGCATTGCTTAGACGCTCCTTGTTTCTTTAGGAATCTGAATCGAATATCCGATCGAACTCGACCCGTCAACCGAATCGGTCGCGGTGATAATAGTAAGCCCAGGTTTTTATTTGCCGTATTTAGCCGCGAGTTTGGTGAAAAACCCTTCTCTCTCCAACTCGGCGAGGATACTCTTATCGATGAAGTCGACGGCGCTCTTGCCGCGAAACTCGGGAACGGTCGGTGTGAGGCTTTCCATTTCGCTTTGGATGACTTCTTCCATCGGATAGGGCTTCAGGGGCAATCCCTCTGAAATATAATTGCGGTAAAGGGTTTCGAGTCGGTGCGGATCCTGCTCGCGCAGGTGTTTACGAAAGCTTGCCAAGACAACGCTCTTGTTCGCCTTGGCCAACCAAATCGCCTCGCAATAAGCCATCATGAAATTGCGCGCGCGCTGGCGCTGGTTTTTGAGGAAATCGCGTTTGGCGGAAAGATCGCTGGCGCTGGTGTAAATTCCCAAATCGCGCAAATCGGCAAGCACCGACAGCTTTATGTTCTTCTGCTCGGCTTCAAACAAGTTGTCGGGACTGACCAGCGTCGCATCGATCTTGCCTTGCATGATTGTCAGGATCCGCTTGCTCGATTCGCTGAGACCGGTCGCGAGAATCTGCACGTCTTTTCCCGGAGTGAGTCCGAGCTTCACGAGCGCGCGCCGCGTGGCGAATTCGATGGTGGTGCCGAGCCGGCTTATGCCGACGGTCTTGCCGCGCAACTCTGCCACAGAAGTAATGGACGGATGGGCGATCAGCTTCCAAGCCCCCGGCCCGAAAGTACCGATGATCGCCAACGGCAGACCCTTCGCCGCGGAAACCATCGTGGTCGAACCGGGCGCACCGAGGATTTCCACGTCGCCGCCCATCAGCGCGCCGATTGCAGCCGTCCCGGCGGCGATGATGACCAAGTTGACGTTCAGGCCGAACCGCTCGAACAGAGCGGAATGCGGCTACCGGTCACCGACGCGTAGGAAACGTTAAGGGTTTCGAGCTGCTGTGCAGGGAGGGATCGCAGATACCCGGAGTCGCGAAGATCAGCGTCCACAGAGCAACAAGAAAAGGTAATCTTCTAATTTTCATTCGCGACGAAATAACGGTAGATGATGTCGTGGCGAGTCTCTTGATTTTCCCAGCGAAAACGCGCCGCCGCCAAGGCCTTTTCCTGGAGTTCCGGAGTCGTGCAATATTTTTTTAGAATGCCTTCGTTGATGTCGCCGTGTTCGTCATTGGCGTCGCTGTGCACATGGTAAACAGCAGCGCCGCTTGTGGCAGGCCGTAATAACGGGCCATCGCCTCGGCTTCGCTCAGGGCGACGCGCCAGGAATGAGGTTGTTTGATCTTGCCGTCGCTAACGTAGCGGCGCCGCTCCTGCCAAATTTCCGCGATGAATTCATCCGATGCCAGCGCGGCACGACCGGTCCTCGACGACGAATTCATCTAAGCACGCGATCACGGCAATTGTCAGTACAAACTTTTGAAGAAGCCGCTGTCCTCAAATCGTTTGCAGTAACTCAGATCCGATTGCTCCTCGGCTTTTAACTGCGCAGCTTTCGGATTGATTCCATGTTGCACCATTAGCTTTATCACCGCGTTCATGCCCTCCATCGAACGGACAAGGTCGTCGCGGCAGCGCCGCCGATCAATCCCTGATACGCCTTTTCCATCTGGTCGGGCTTGCCCAAGCGCAAATTGCGACCGAGACTTTTAAGACAATTTCCTTGTTAGCCGGCTTGTGTACGAAAGCGACACCTTCGACCGTCGCCTTGGTGACATTCTCGACCAGCTGTGGATTGGTCTTGATCAGACTTCGCGAGACCACCAGTCCCGACGATTGAAACTCACGTTTTCTTTACCCAGGTCGACCAACACGCGATAGCCATCGCCCAGCACTTGTTGGCCGATTTCGGGCGACAGACTCGGTGGCATCGACACTGCCGGACGTCCAACGCTGCCCATGCGCTCGGGACGCCGCCGACACCAGCAGCACAATATTGTCGCGGCGCGGCACCAAACCAAGATGATCCAGGGCAACATAGGTTGCGATCGAGGCGAACCCAGCTGGTGTGCCGATCGCCGACTCTTCTTGCCCTTGAGATCTTCTCCGCTCTTAATCGTCGGTCGGGCGAGAAACCAATAATCAAGCCGGTTTTCCAACCCGAGAATCATCGAGAAATCACCGCCGCCGATGTTGGCGTTAACCACATGCGTGCCGCCGACGAAACCGACTGTCACCTGACCCGCCAACATCGCCTGCATCGCCCGTCCGGCGATGATAAAACCAATCCGCCTCGAGGCCGTACTCTAAAATCCCCTGCTCCCTGGCGAGCCACATCGGCGCAACGTTATTGCTGATCGCGCCATGGGCGATTAGAATCTTGGTCGAGCTCGGCGGCATTGACTTGATGCCACGCCAGCCGAACTCCCCATAAAACCAACAATCCACACCCCAAAACTTCGCCCGCGATACCAACAACTTTCCAGTATAATTTTAGCCTTTCGAATTTTTCATTTTTAATTTCAGCTCACGACTTTCCACCCATGCACTGACACATCGACCAACTGTCCCAACCGGATCGTGCACGCCCATTTCGGCGAAACGCCCGTCGCGCGGTTTCTTATCCGCCTCGCCTCTGTGCGCCGGTGCCGTGGCTGTCTTGAGCGTCTCCTCGAGTCTTCTCGACCTGAAACCGAAGTGATCGATGCCTTCGCGGCCGCCGTGAGCTGGCAACACCGCCATGTTGATATAACCGTCGGTGAGATAAATCGCGCGATTGCCGTCGTCGCGCACCGGACCACGCCAGGCCTCGGTCATGCCGAAGGTCTGCTTATAAAATCCGGCGGTCTTCTCCTGATCTTCCACCTTGATCGCGATATGCTTGATCTTTGCCATAACTACTTCCTCCTTCTTTATTTGCTGCAACTTTATCGACAAAGCCGGACTTTTCTTGACCTCGTCGAGACGGACGTTGTTGACAAAGTGGCTGTGCGGATTTGCCCGCCGGGATGCTCATCAGATCCAACTCGGCGCGCAAACCGTTTTCGTCGGGATAGGGCAACGGTTTAATAATACTCGCGCAGCTCATCGGACCACAGCCAATATCTTCTTCGCTCAGCCGCGCAAATACTTGTGAAGATGCGCGCCGACGTCCCGCGCGATTGGTCTTAACATAATGGACGCTTCGACGTAGGCCTGCATAAACCGGATCACGACGCCGCAGGTCCGTCTTGAGCTTTCGCTCGGTGGTCGAGATGGGGCATCCGAAGCCGCGAAACCCCAGTCTCTCGAGCGTCGCCGCCTTTTAACGGCTTTACCATACCGCGAAAAAACAGCAGCAGGCCGATCGCCAAGACGCCGACTTCGATTTGCCGGATTCGAGCCCTGCGCGACGCTGGACGTGCTGCCCATCTGCAAGATCGTAACTTCGTTTCCTTAATACCGCCTTTTTGAGCGCCGCGCAAAAATGAATCGCCGGCGGAACCATCCTGGGTGACACCGATCATTTTGCCCCTGAGATCCTTGATCTTGGTTAACGGCGAATCCGCCTGACCACCACCCGCTGCGACGAAACGTAGCCGACCGTCGCCAGAACGAGCACGTCGGCGCCTTGAGTCCGCGCGCGCAGAGACGCGGGCGCGCCCGCGGCGACGTAATCGATGTCACCGGCGACCAACGCCTGCACCGCGCGCGGCGTCCCCGGATCAGAATCACATCCGCCGTAAAACCATATTTGGCGAAAAATCCCGAATCCTTCGCCAGCAAAAGCATGCCCTGCGCCGGATTGATGGCAACGTGAGCGAGCATCAATTTTTCCGCCCCGAGCGGCGCAGCCGTCAGCGCAACCACTAATAATGGACTCGATACTAAACCGCGCAATTTCATTCTAACCTCAAGCTTCCCTTTACTTCTCAAACCCATTGCTGTCAACGGTAGATTGGCGTCAGCGCGATACCTGCCGGCTCCCGAATCCGAACACTTGAGAATCACGGCGGTGAAAACAACTTGACCAAAGCTCGCGGCTGTCATACGAAATAAGCGACCTAATCTTATCGCCTACTAAAACACGAGGAGATTCTATGTCCCCACACGTTAAAAGCAGCGAGGTGCCGGAATACAACCGAGTGCAAACCGGCGAAGCCGGCACCGGTGCGATGATCGTCCGCAAAGGCTACGGCAACGAGTGCAGTCTGATGATCGCCACCCGCAAGCCAGGCTATCACACCAAACCGCACCAGCACGAATCCGAGCAGATCAATTACGTGCTCGACGGCGAGATCTGGTTTTTCGTCAAAGACCAGGGGTTTCTCTGCAAACAGGGCGACTTTCATCGCATCCCGGCGAACACCGTCCATTGGGCGTTCAACCGCTCAGACAAGGACGCACCGTCGCCGAAGCCCACTCGCCGGACTGATCGGCGGCCGCGCCGGCGACAACGCCGTCGCTCTCTTTGACGACGGCGAAAAACCGGAGATCCGCGGCCCGGGCACGAATCAGTTCGTACCCCTCGACCAGGACAATGCCGAAGCCGCAGAAACTCCAGCAAGTAAAACATGCTGCGAATCTATTCAGTCCCACCTTGGGCTGTATGGGTCCTATTTGTCATTTCGGTCCCCTCGCCTCGTCGCCGGCATCGGGCCTCACGGCGCGGGCCTCCTCGCGCGACAGCAGCGCCACCGCGTTGATGCCCAGCCAGTCGCGCGACGGGTTCTCGTCGTAGCCGGCACGATAGGCTTCAATCGCGCGCGACAGGTGCTGCTCCGCGGCCGTGTCCGCCGCCCGGACCGCGGCGACGAACCGGTCCTTGTGGATCCGGCCGAGATGGCCGAGCACTTCCCCGCGATCGTAGTCGGTCAGGTCGGCGGCCCGCCGCAGATCGTCCAGCCTGGCCAGCGCCTCGTCGTCGAACCCGCGCTCCAGCAGCATCTGGGCGTGCAGCCGCTTCAGCGCCGGCGGCGCCCCCAGCCGCGAGGCCATCGCGCACGCCAGCACCTCTGCGATCTCGAACCAGCGGTGCTGGATTGCCGCCTGCCACAGCAGCCGGCGGGCTTCGAGCGGCTCGACCGGATGGCGGACGTCCGACAGCCACGGCAGCAGATCGATCGCGGCCTGCCAGGTCGCGTGCTTGTCGCGGCTGGTGCCGGCCTCGAGCAGCGCAGCCGTCGCCTCGGGCCATCCCGTCATGGCCAGTCCAGGTCCAGCATGCTCGAGATGCGTCCGCGCAGCGACCGGCCCTGCAGGTACTTGCTGATGCTGTGTCGCCAGGTACCCCAGTTGTCCTCGCGCACGTCCTCCACCACGGGGTCGCCGCGGCGGCGGAAGTCGCGGCGCCAGCCGCGGCTGCAGACCGGCCACGACGTCCAGCGGGTCGTAGACGTTCACCCAGGGCCCCTGCAGGCGTTCCGACGGAAAGCCGTCGTCCTTCGACCAGGACGGATAGAAGTCCTGCACCTCGTCGAGCCCGAGCGGGCTGCCGACCGTGATCAGCCCGTCGAGCGGCGGGCAGTCGGCCACGTGCTTCAGGCAGTCGTAGGCGATCATCGTCCCCATGCTGTGGGTGACGGCGACGAGCGGCCGCTGGTGGTCGGCGGCGCGCAGCGCGTCGACGAACCGGCGTCGAATCTCGTCACGGGCGCGGTAGCGCGCCGCCGCGCGCGGCGCAGATTCGAGGTTGAAGAAGTAGTGGTGGGCGTCGCGCACCAGTCGCGCCATCACCCGGTAGCGCAGCCACGCCGGCACCGGCACCCGTTCCTGCCGGACGGCCGCGATTTCTTCGGATCCGGCAGCGCCGTCTCGCACGACGACAGGTCAACCCCACAGCGCTCGGCCAGCCGCCGGATGCGGGCCAGTTCCTCGGGCGATCCGGCATCCGCCGCCCAGGGGGGCAACGGCCCGCCACACAGCTCGATGTCGCCGGCCGCGTGCTCGTAGGCGGCCAGATTGGTGTCGGGCTCCGGGTAGAAGACGTCGGCCCAATACACCATCGAGCCGGAGACGCCGTTGGCGTCGAGGTCCAGGCCGTTGTCGTGCCCCAGCTTCCGCTTCCACAGCTGGTGCAGGTAGCCGGATTCGGGCTTGTTGTCGAGCCCGTGGACGAAGACGATGTGGGCCATTGATCATCGCCGCTGGCTCTGGGCTCTAGGCTTTCGACTCTGGCCTGCCAGCGGAAACCCTGCTTACGACACGCTGACCGCGACAACGCCCCCGCGTTTCAGAACCGGCGAGAGCGCGGGTCCGAGGTGGCCGTACCGGACGGCGACTCCATGTGGAGCACACCGCGTCGAGAGCCACGAAATCGAATCGTGCGATGAGGAGGGACGAGAATCCCCGGCGCGTCAGCGCCGGGCAACACGGTCGGGGTGCGGGCTTCCTGCGCTGGCCGGTACGGCTCTTGGGCCAGCGCCATCCGCCGGTCACCATCCGCAGCAGCCGCGTCACCGGATCGTAGAACCGATCGACGACGCGCTCCTTGAGCGGGATGATCGCGTTGTCGGTGATGTTGATGTGCTCGGGGCAGACCTTGGTGCAGCACTTGGTGATGTTGCAGTAGCCGATGCCGTGCTTGTCCTTCAGGTCCGGCGACGCGGTCGTCGGTGTCGAGCGGGTGCATCTCGAGCGCGCGCGGCGTAGACGAAGAAGCGCGGCCCGATGAACTCCTCGTGCTTGTCGTGATCGCGCAGCACGTGGCAGACGTCCTGGCAGAGGAAGCACTCGATGCACTTGCGGAACTCCTGCACGCGATCGATGTCGCGTCTGCGCCATCCGCCAGGTGCCGTCGGGCGCGTCCGGCTGGCCGCGGCTTGAACTTCTTGATCGTCTTCTTGACGCGGAAGTTCCACGACACGTCGGTGACCAGATCCTTGATCGAGCGGAAACGCCCGCATCGGCTCGACGGTGACCGGCTCGTGCAGGTCGAGCGTGCTCAGCCGCGTCATGCACATCAGCCGCGGCTTGCCGTTGATCTCCGCCGAGCACGAGCCGCACTTGCCGGCCTTGCAGTTCCAGCGCACGGCCAGGTCGCGGCGCCTGCTCGGCCTGGATGCGGTGGACGGCGTCGAGCACGACCATGCCCTCGGAGACCTCGGTGTGGAACGTCTGGAACGTGCCGGCGCCGCCCGGGTCGCGTCCGCCAGATCTTGAAGGTTGCGTGCGCCATTACGACTTCTGCTCCTCGATGACCTGCTTCAGGTCGGTCCGGCATCGGCGGCAGCGGCACGCGCGACACCTGCATCGAGCCGTCGGCGCCGCTGCTTGCACCATGATGTTGAACGTGCCGAACTCGGCGACCTTGTCCGGGATAGTCCTCGCGGAAGTGGCCGCCGCGGCTCTCCTTGCGCTCGATCGCCGAGCGCGTGATCGCCTCGGACACCGTCAGCAGGTTGCGCAGGTCGAGCGCCGTGTGCCAGCCGGTGTTGTACTCGCGGTGGCCCGACGACGCCGACGCGCGCGGCGCGCTCCTTGAAGCCCTGCGATGCCGCGTCGAGCGCCTCCTGCATCTCGTCTTCCAGCGCGGACGATGCCGACGAGGGCCTGCATCGTGTCCTGCAGGTCCGCCTGCACCTTGTAGGGGTTCTCGCCGCCGTCGCCGCGCTCGAACGGCGCGAGCGACGTCGCTGCATCGCCGCGCTCGACCGCGCCGTCGTCGACGCGTGCCGGCGCCGTTCTGCCGCGCGAACGCGGCCGCGTACTCGCCGGCGCGCTTGCCGAAGACGATCAGGTCCGACAGCGAGTTGCCGCCGAGGCGGTTGGCGCCGTTGATGCCCGACGCGCACTCGCCGGCGGCGAACAGGCCGGGGATGGTCGACATCTGCGTGTCGGCGTCGACGCGGATGCCGCCCATGATGTAGTGCGTCGTCGGGCCGACTTCCATCGGCTCCTTCGTGATGTCGAGGTCGGCCAGCTCCTTGAACTGGTGGTACATGCTCGGCAGCTTGCGCTTGATGTGCTCCTCGGCGTCCGGGAGCTTCTCCTTGATCCAGGCGATGTCGAGGAAGACGCCGCCGTGCGGAGAGCCGCGGCCGGCCTTCACCTCGCGGTTGATGCAGCGCGCGACGTGGTCGCGCGTCAGCAGCTCCGGCGGACGCCGCGCGCTCTTGTCGCCCTGCGTGTAGCGCCAGCCCTCTTCGGCGATCGGACGCCGTCTGCGGCTTGTAGTTGTCGGGGATGTCGTCGAACATGAAGCGGCGGCCTTCGCTGTTCTTCAGGACGCCGCCTTCGCCGCGCACGCCTTCGGTGACGAGAATGCCCTTCACGCTCGGCGGCCAGACCATCCCGGTCGGATGGAACTGGATGAACTCCATGTCGATCAGCTCGGCGCCGGCGCGATAGGCCAGCGCGTGGCCGTCGCCGGTGCCCTCCCAGCTGTTGCTGGTGATCTTGTAGGCGCGGCCGACGCCGCCGGTCGCGAGGATGACGGCCTTGGCGGTGAACACGTGGAAGCGGCCGCGCTCGCGGTCGTAGGCGAGCACGCCGGCGGCGCGGCCGCCGTCGAGCAGCAGCGCGATGACCGTGTGCTCCATGTGCACGGTCACGCCGAGGTAGACGGTGTGATCCTGCAGCGTGCGGATCAGCTCGAGGCCGGTGCGGTCGCCGACGTGCGCGAGACGCGGATAGCGGTGGCCGCCGAAGTTGCGCTGGTTGATGCGGCCGTCCGGCGTGCGGTCGAACACCGCGCCCCAGGCTTCGAGCTCGCGCACGCGGTCGGGCGCTTCCTTGGCGTGCAGCTCGGCCATGCGCCAGTTGTTGACGTACTGGCCGCCGCGCATCGTGTCGGCGAAGTGCACCTTCCAGTTGTCGCGGTCGTCGTTGTTGGCCATGCGCCGCGGCCATGCCGCCTTCGGCCATGACCGTGTGCGCCTTGCCGAGCAGCGACTTGCAGATCAGGCCGACCGAGACGCCGGCGTTGGCCGCTTCGATCGCCGCGCGCAGGCCGGCGCCGCCGGCGCCGATGACGAGCACGTCGTAGTTGTAGGTCGCGTGCGCGGCCATCAGAGGATCCTCACAGTCGGTGCAGGATGCCCATCGAGCACAGCCGCACGTAGATGTCGGCGAACGCGACCGAGAAGAGGCTGCACCAGGCGAACAGCTGTGCCGGTCGTTGAGCGCGCTCGAGCAGGCGTAGCAGGCGCTCAGCGACCGGCGACTTCGAGACCTCGTCCTTGCGGCCGCCGACGAGGTGCCGGAGCGAGTGGCAGCCGAGCGTGTAGCTGCGCGAGCAGCACGACGTTGACCGCGAGGACGAGCGTGCCGACGCCGATGCCGAACTCGCTGCCGCCCGTCGCCGGATCGGCGAACCACAGCGCCAGCCAGACGTCGTAGGACGAGGAGGAACGAGGAAGACGACCGCGATGTAGAAGAAGTAGCGGTGGACGTTCTGCAGGATCAGCGGGAACGAGTGCTCGCCGCAGATAGCCCTTGCGCGGCTCGCCGACCGCGCAGGCCGGCGGGTCGGCCCAGAACGCCTTGTAGTAGGCGCCGCGGTAGTAGTAGCAGGTGAAGCGGAAGAGGCCGGGGAACGGCAGGATCAGCAGCGCCGGCGAGAACGGCAGCAGCGCCGGCCACCAGGCCGGCTTCGGGCCGAACCAGGCGTGCGGCGAGTCGCCGAAGAGCACCGGCGAGTAGAACGGCGACAGATACGGGCCGAAGGTCGTAGTGCGCGTTCTGGAACGCCGCCCACGTCGCGTAGACGACGAACGGCCGAGCACGACGAAGACGACGAGCGGCTCGACCCACCACGCGTCGCGCCGCGACGTCTCGCCGAACCCGCGCGGCACGATCTTGACCGGAACTGCCTCCATGCGATCCCACGCCTCCACTCAGAACGGCTGAACGCCAAACCTAGATACGTTACCGGGTCCGCTCCGGCGACGACTATCAGGCAAGCCGGCGATCGCCGCCTGCGCGCACTCGCCCACCGTGGTCAGGTAGCGCGCCACCGAGTCGGTGCCGACCACGTAGGGATGCGGCTCGCCCGGCTTGCGCGCCTGCACCGCCGGCAGCTTGGTCTTGCTGCCGTCGTAGATCGTGTGATTCGACAGCATCACGTCGGCGCCGGCCCTGGCGGCGATGCTCGCTGAAGCGCTCGGCCGAGGCGGCGTACGCCTGGAGCCGCGGCTTGATCGGGCCGAAGTTGAACAGCGTGCCGCCCCAGGCCGCGGCGACGTGCGGCGCGCCGCCGTCGCTGCACCGGGATGATCGTCGAGATCGTGCCCTCGGTGTGGCCGGGCGTGAGGTACAGCGTCAGCGTCGTGTCGCCGAGCGTCAGCTTCTGGCCGTCGGTGGCCACCATGTCGCGCTTCGGCTTCCACGGCGGGTTCTGCTGGTCCAGCAGGTCGTAGTCGGCCGCCGTCATGATCAGCGCGGCGCCGAACCGCTCCTGCAGGAACTTGGCGCCACCGGCATGATCCAGGTGGCCGTGGCTGACGATCGACGTACTTGATCTGCGCCGGGTCGAGGCCGAGCTTCTTCAGGCCGCCGACGACCTCGTCCTCGACCGAGTAGTCGAAGATGGCGTCGAGCAGGATGATGCCCTGCGACGTGGTGATCGCCCAGGCCGAGAACTCGGTCTGCCGACGAAATACAGGTTGTCGAACACCTTCACCGGCTCGGCGTGCCAGCGCTCGCGCGGCGGGGGTGCCGGCGGCCCGCCGGCCCTGGCGGCGCCGCCGGGCCCGCCGCGCACGGCGCGAGGGCGCTGCCGCGGCGGCGATCACCGAGCGCGCGGTCGCTGCAGACGGCATCGAACAGCGCCGGCGTGCTCGGCTGCCGGCGGCCGCCTTGGCCGCGCGCGATGTGCTTCTCGACTTCGGCGACACGCGGTGCCGGCGACGGCGGCCGGTGCCTGGGCGCCAACAGCAGCGGCGACAAGACAGGCAACGCCCAGGCCTGAGAGCAGTCGAGTCAGCATGTCTCCGTCCACAACGCGAGAGCCGACTACATGAACAAGGCCGCCTCGAGGCGGCCTGTCCGCCTACGCCTACTTCTTCGCCGGCCTGTAGACGTGCGTGCCTGGCCGAAGAACACCTCGGCGCTCTCCATCACGCGTCTCCGACAGCGTCGGGTGCGGGTGGATCATCAGCTTCAGGTCCTCGGCGGTCGCGCCCATCTCGATCGCCAGCGCGCCCTCGGCGATCAGCTCGCCGGCGCCGGAGCCGACGAGGCCGACGCCGAGAATCCGCCCGGTCTTCTTCTCGACGCACCAGCTTGGTCAGCCCGTCGGGCCGATCGATGCTGATGGCGCGGCCGCTGGCGCCCCACGGGAACTTGGCGATCTCGACGTCCAGGCCCTGTTCCTTGGCCTGCGCCTCGGTGTAGCCGCACCACGCGATCTCCGGATCGGTGAAGACCACCGCCGGAATCGCCTGCGGCTCGAACACCGCCTTGTGCCCGGCGATCGCCTCGACGGCGACGCGCGCCTCGTGCGACGCCTTGTGCGCCAGCATCGGCTCGCCGGCCACGTCGCCGATCGCGAAGATCGACGGCTCGGCCGTGCGCCGCTGCGGCGTCGGATCTCGATGAAGCCCTTGGCGTCGACCTTCACCTTCGTCGTCTCGAGCCCGGGAATCTTCGAGTTGGGCCGGCGGCCGATCGACACGAGCACGCGGTCGAACACCTGCTCCTTCTCGCGCGACCTCGCCCTCGAAGGTCACGCGGATGCCGTTCTTCTCCTCGGCGACCTTCACGACCTTGGTGTTGAGCATGATGGTCGAGAACAGGCCCTTCAGCTTCTTCTCGAGCACGGCCACGAGGTCGCGGTCGGCGCCGGGCAGCAGGCCCGCGCGTCATCTCGACGACCGACACCTTGCTGCCGAGCGTGGCGTAGACGCTGCCCAGCTCGAGGCCGATGTAGCCGCCGCCGACCACCAGCAGCGACTTCGGCACGTCGGGCAGGTCGAGCGCGCCGGTCGAGTCCATCATCCGCGGGCTGTCGAGCGACAGCGACGGCACCTTGGTCGGATGCGAGCCGGTGGCGAGGATCAGGTGCTCGAACGGCAGCGTCGGTGTTCGCCGGCGGCGCCGGCGACCTTCAGCGACTTCGGCCCGGTCAGCGTCGCGCGGCCCTGCACGAAGTTCACCTTGCGCATCTTCGCGATGGTGCCGATGCCGCCGGTCAGCTTCTCGACCACGCGCGTGCTTGTAGGCGCGCAGCTTGTCGACGTCGATCGTCGGCTCGCCGAAGGTGACGCCCCACTTGCTGGCGTGCCGCGCCTCGTCGATGACCTTGGCGACGTGCAGCAGCGCCTTCGACGGGATGCAGCCGCGGTAGAGGCAGACGCCGCCGGGATTCTTCTCTTCGTCGACGAGCGTGACCTGCATGCCGAGGTCGGCGGCGTAGAACGCGGCCGCGTAGCCGCCGGGGCCCGCGCCGAGCACAGTCAACTTGATGGGTTGCGCCATTAGCCGATGAGTGACAGGAGGAAGGGCTGCTCGATCGCCTCGACGACCCAGCGCAGGAACCGCATGGCATCCGCGCCGTCGATCACGCGATGGTCGTAGGAGAGCGACAGGGGGAGCAGCTGGCGTGGCACGAACTGATCGTTCTGCCACACCGGTTCGATTGCGCCGCGAGAGACGCCGAGGATCGCGACCTCGGGCCAGTTCACGATGGGCGTGAACGACGTGCCGCCGATGCCGCCGAGGTTCGAGATGCTGATGCCGCCGCCGCTCATGTCGTCGACGCGTCAGCTTGCGCTCGCGCGCCTTCTGCGGCCAGCTGCCTGCAGCTCGACGGCGATCTCGGTGATGTTCTTCCTGTTGGCGTCGCGGATCACCGGGACGAGCAGCCCGCGGTCGGTGTCCACCGCCACGCCGATGTTCACGTACTTCTTGTAGACGATCTCGCCGCGCTCGGTGTCGAGCGACGCGTTGAACTGCGGGAACTGCTGCACCGCGGTCGCGAGCACGCGCACCAGCATCGCCGTCACCGTGAGGTTGCCGCCGGCCTTGGCCACCTGCTCCTTGAACTTCTTCCGCAGCTCCTCGAGCGCGGTGACGTCCGCCTTGTCGAACTGCGTGACGTGCGGAATCGTGGTCCAGGCGTAGCTCGAGGTGCTCGGACGTGACGCGCCGGACGTTGGTCCACGGCTGCGCGCTCGACCTCGCCCCACTTGGCGAAGTCGGGCAGCGGCCGGGTGGCGCGCGGCGGGCGCCGTCAGCGCCGCGGCGCCGGACGTGCCGATGCTGCTCAGGATGCGCCGCGCGTGCTCCTTGACGTCGTCCTGCGAGATGCGGCCGCCGGGGCCGCGTGCCCATCACCGTGTTGATGTCGACGCCGATCTCGCGCGCGAGCCGCCGGACGGCCGGTGACGCCGGGGCCAGCGAGCGCTCGCCGGGCGTGCCGACGGCGCGGCGCGACGCGGCGCGGGCGGCGGCTCCGGCGCCGGGCGCGGCGGCATCGCGCACGACCTTCTGATCGGTCCGTCGCGGCTCGGCTCGGGCTCGGGCGGTGCTCCGGCTGCGGCCGGCTCGGCGGCGGCTGCGCGGCTCGGCCGGCTGCGGGCGCGGCTCGGCGCGGCGCTGTCGCGGCGCCGCGGCCTGGCTTCGGCCGGGCGCCGGCGCGGCGCCGCCGAGTCGGCCACCGTGAAGACCACGGCGCCGACCTTCACCTTGTCGCCCTTCTTGACCGTGACGTCGGTGACGACGCCCGCCACCGACGACGGCACCTCGATGGTGGCCTTGTCGGTCTCGAGCTCGATGACCGGCTGCTCGCGGCGCGACGGTGTCGCCGACCTTGACGAGCACCTTGGCCACGTCGCCGCCGGCGACGTTCTCTCCCAGTTCGGGAACTGTGAATTCGGTCAACCCGCGATCCTCGTCACGATGGCTCGATCCGGCGCCGTCCAGCTACGTTGCTCAGGCTCGATGGCGCGGATTCGGTTTTTCGGGATTGATGCCCAGATCGGTGATCGCCTTCTGCGCCACCGACTGCCTCGATGCGTGCCGTCGCGCGCCAGCTCGACCAGCGTCGCCAGCACGATGTGACTTGGCGTCCACCTCGAAGAAGTCGCGCAGCGCGGCGCGGCCCTCGCTGCGGCCGAAGCCGTCGGTGCCGAGCGGGGTGATGCGGCGCGGCATCCAGCGGTCGATCGAGTCGGGCATGCGCCTTCACGTAGTCGGACGCCGCGACGATCACGCCCTCCGATCTCGCCGAGGCACTGCGTCACGTAGGGCACGCGCGGCCGGCTCGCCCGGGTGCAGGCGGTTCCAGCGCTCGGCCGCGTGGCCGTCGCGATAGAGCTCCTGGTAGCTGGTGACGCTCCAGACGTCGGCGGCCACGTCGTACTGCTCGTCGAGGATCGTCCTGCGCCTTCAGCACCTCGTTGCAGGATGGCGCCGCTGCCGAGCAGCTGCGCGCGTCCCTTCGCCTTCTTCTTTCGCGCCGACGCGCGCAGCCGGTACATCCCCTTCAGGATGCCCTCGCGCGCGCCCTCGGGCATGGCCAGCATCTCGTAGCTGCTCGTTCATCACGGTGATGTAGTAGAAGACGCTCTCGCCGTCCCTGTACATCCGGCGGATGCCGTCCTCGATGATCACCGCGATCTCGAACGCGAACGTCGGGTCGTAGGAGATCAGGTTGGGCACCGCCAGCGCCAGCAGGTGGCTAGTGGCCGTCCTGGTGCTGCAGTCCCTCGCCGGCGAGCGTCGTGCGTCCGGCGGTGCCGCCGAGCAGGAACCCGCGCGTGCGGGTGTCGGCCGCGGCCCACACCAGGTCGCCGACGCGCTGCATGCCGAACATCGAGTAGTAGATGAAGAACGGGATCGTGTTGATGCCGTGCGTGGCGTAGGCGCTGCCGGCGGCGATGAACGAGGCCATCGAGCCGCCTCGGTGATCCCTTCCTCGAGGATCTGCCCTTCCTTCGCTTCCTTGTAGTAGAGCAGCATGTCACGATCGACCGGCTCGTAGAGCTGGCCGACGTGGGAGTAGATGCCGACCTGCCGGAACAGCGCCTCCATGCCGAAGGTGCGCGCCTCGTCGGGCACGATCGGCACGACCAGCTGCCCGATCTCCGGGTCCTTGAGCAGCTTGGCCAGCATGCGGACGAACGCCATCGTCGTCGAGGCCTTGCGGCCTTCGCTGCCGGCGTGGAATTCCTTGAACAGCTCGGGGAGGGAGTCGGTCTTGAGCGGTTCGACCTGGACGGTGCGGGAGGGAACGAAGCCGCCGAGCTGTTTGCGCCGCTCGGTGAGGTAGGTGACCTCGGGGCTGTCGTCGGCGGGGCGGTAGAACGGCGCCTTCGAGACCTCGTCGTCGCCAATCGGGATGCCGAAGCGCGTGCGGAACGCCTTCAGCTCGTCCTCGTTCAGCTTCTTCTGCTGGTGGGTGATGTTCTTGCCCTCGCCCGCCTCGCCGATGCCGTAGCCCTTGATCGTCCTGGCCAGGATCACCGTCGGCTGGCCCTTGTGCTCGACCGCAGCCTTGTAGGCGGCGAACACCTTCACCGGGTCGTGGCCGCCGAGCGTCAGCTTCTTGAGCTGCTCGTCGGACAGGTGCGCGACCATCTGCAGCAGCCGCGGGTCCGCGCCCCAGAAGTGGCTGCGGACGTAGGCGCCCGATTCGACGGTGTACTTCTGATACTCGCCGTCCACGACCTCGCCCATGCGCTTGACCAGCAGGCCGTCGGTGTCCTTGTCGAGCAGCGCGTCCCATTCGCTGCCCCAGATCACCTTGATGCACGTTCCAGCCGGCGCCGCGGAAGACGGCCTCGAGCTCCTGGATGATCTGGCCGTTGCCGCGCACCGGGCCGTCGAGCCGCTGCAGGTTGCAGTTGATGACGAAGATCAGGTTGTCGAGCTTCTCGCGCGACGCCAGCGTGATGGCGCCGAGCGACTCGGGCTCGTCGGTCTCGCCGTCGCCGATGAACGCCCACACCTTCGAGTTGGACGGCTTCTTGAGGCCGCGATCCTCGAGGTAGCGCATGAAGCGCGCCTGGTAGATGGCGCAGATCGGGCCGAGGCCCATCGACACCGTGGGGAACTCCCAGAAGTCCGGCATCAGCCACGGGTGCGGGTACGACGACAGGCCGCCGCCGTCCTTCAGCTCGCGGCGGAAGTTCTCGAGCTGCTGCGGCGACAGGCGCCCTTCGAGGAACGCGCGCGCGTAGATGCCCGGGGCGGCGTGGCCCTGGAAGTAGATGATGTCGCCGTCGAGCGCGTCGCCCTTGCCCTTGAAGAAGTGGTTGAAGCCGACCTCGTAGAGCGTGGCGGCCGACGCGAAGGTCGAGATGTGGCCGCCGATGCCGTCTTCGGCCTTGTTGGCCTTGACCACCATCGCCAGCGCGTTCCAGCGCACCAGGCTCTTGATCCGGCGCTCGATCTCGCGGCTGCCGGGGAACGGCGGCTGCTCGGCCGGCGGGATGGTGTTGACGTAGGGCGTGTTGGCCGTGAACGGCAGCTTGACCCCACGCTGTCGCGCGTGGTCGCTCAGCTGCCGCAGCAGCCGGCTGACGCGCACCGGCTCCGCCCGACTGCAGCACGTAGTCGAGCGACTCGAGCCATTCACGGGTTTCCAGCGCTTCAATCTCGGCACGCGTCGATCGGAGCTGTATTCCGCATGAGTCGTCCTTATTCTATTATTCGGCTCCCCAGGATGGAACCTGTTTCGCCTCAGCGTTTGAGGCTTTTGGCTGATGTTCACCATGCGATCACCTCATGCGAACGGTGCGATCGCCTGCGGACGTATTGCGCCCGAATCGCGCGCGAGAAGAAGCGCGCCTACCGCGACGAGACCTACTGGGGCCGGCCCGTGCCCGGCTTCGGCGATCCCGGCGCGCGCGTGCTCATCCTTGGCCTCGCACCGGCCGCGCATGGCGCGAACCGGACGGGCCGGGTGTTCACCGGCGACGGAGTGGGCGGGTCCGGCGACTTCTTGATGACGGCGCTCGCAGCCAACGGCTTCGCCAACATCCCGACGTCACGCCACCGCGACGACGGTCTGACAGCTACCGACGCCTACATCGCGGCCGCCGTGCGGTGCGCGCCTCCGGACAACAAGCCGACGCCTGAGGAGATCGCGCGCTGCCTCGATCACCTCGAGGCCGAGGTGGCGTGCCTGCCGCGGGTGCGGGTGGTCGTGGCGCTCGGCAAGATTGCGTTCGACGCGTGGCTGCAGGTGCTGAAACGGCGCGGCGTCGGCCGCGGCCGCGGCCGCGGTTCGGGCACGAAGTCGTGGTGCAGGTTCGACACCGGGCGTGCCGGCGCTCGTCGGCTCGTTTCATCCGAGCCGGCAGAACACCAACACCGGACGGCTCACGCCGCCGATGCTGGCGAACGCCTTCCGTACCGCGCAGCGGCTCGCAACCGACCGGCGTGTTGGTCCTTAGTTCTTGGTGCTTGGTTCTTGGTCCGTCCCTGGTTCTTGGTCCGTCCTTGGTAACTTGGTCCTCCGTCCGGACTGCGGAAGGACTATGGACTAAGGACTAAGAACGGACCAAGCACGAAGAACCAAGAACCAAGTACGGCTATTTTACCGGTCCGCCGGCGTTGCCGGCTGATCCGCCGAGGAACAGGCGCTTGCCGTCGGGCAGCACGAAGTCGCGGCCCACGGCCTTGTTGCTTCCATCCTTGGCCAGGTAGCCGTCCACGAGCAGCTCGGTCCCGATTTGCACGGTGTTCTTGGTCACGCCCATGCGTATCAGCTGATTCGGGCTCCCGCCCTCGATCAGCCAGGTCGTCACCTTGCCGTCCGGGTCCTTGACGCCGATGTGGAACCACGAGTGGGGGTTGACCATGTCCCACTTGATCAAGGTTCCCTTCAGCTTGACCGGCTTGGCTGCATCGAACTCGGCCGCGAACGCATGATGCGAACGGACGGGCGCGGCGGAGGCCAGCAGCGCGACGACGACGGCGGCGGTGAGCGCGAGCCCGGTGCGCATGTCAGTTGGATCCTTTCTTGGCCGCGGTCTCGGCGGCTCGCTTTTCGTCGGCGCGGGCCCCGGCCAGGATGTTCGCGATGCCGTAGTTCGATTCGTGGCACGCGAACTCGAAAATCGGCCCGTTCGTCTTGGCCATCGGCATCTCGGCCGTCCACGGCCTGCGTCCAGGTGGAGCCGTCCTCGACGGTGAACCGGTACTGGATCTGGTCGGGACCGACGCGGGTGAAGCGCTCGGTGACCTTCATCCCCTCGCTGCCGCCGCGGAAGGGGTTCTTGCCGTTGAAGTTGGTGGTCTCGACCACCAGCGTCGTGCCTTCCCAGCGTCCGCGTGACACCCCGGTCCACTGCCGCATGCCCTGCGGCGGCGCCGGCCGGCCGTCGAGCGGGATGATGCGGACGTCGTGGATCATCTCGGTCAGGATCATCACGACACCGGGCGCCTGGACGATCTGGTAGTTGGCGTTGTAGCCCGCGTTCATCATCGGCGGCCCGGCGCCGGCCATGACGATGCACCGCGAGCCAATCGGCATGTTCTCCACGGCGTCGTACTGCCCACCCAGCGCCTTTCGCGCCGCCGCGCGGCTCCGCGGCGCGCTTCTGCGCCCTCGGCGGTCAGGGCGGGAACCTTGCCGTCGGGCGGATCGACGATGAGCGACGTGCGGAGGCTGCGCGAGAAGGTGGACTGGCTGCGATCGAGCCCGAACTGGGTGAAGTCGTAGTGCACGTCGGCGACGGTGCCGGGTTCGGTCTGCTCGGATTCGCGCTCCGCGGCGCGCTTCTCGACGGCGAGCGCTTCCTCGGGCGTGTAGAACTCCTTGGTCACGTTGGCCGGGCGCTCGAGCGGGACGTAGGTGGAGTTGGTCCAGAACCCCTGCAGGTCCGGCTGGCCGTCGGCGGTCCGTGGCACGACGTACGGCTTGGACGCCGCGCCACCGGCGCCAGCAGCAGTGGACCGTGCGGGCGCTGCGCTCTGCGCCAGGATAACGGCAGGAACCGCCCCGGCAAGGGCGACCAGACCGGCAACGACGATTCGAAGGTCTGTTTCTCATCGGCTTCTTCCTCAAGTGTCCGTACATCAGGTCCTCGACGAACTCGACACAGCGGAATTCCAGGATCTGCGCGTTGGCCTCGACGCGCCGGTACAGCGGCATGCTCATCTTCCACGGCCGCGTGAACACCTTCGGATCCTCGATGGTGGCCTCGTAGAGCAACGTGTCGGCGCTGCGCGGCGTGAACCGTTCGACCACGTGCAGCGCATCGCTGTGGAAGTTGCCGGCGCGGTCGAACCAGCGTCTGGTCGTTGAACCCCTTCGTGTCGACGACCAGGCTCTCCCCCTCCCAGCGTCCGTTCGACCAGCCCATCCAGCTGTCGGCCGGCGGGTCGGTGTGGTCGGTCATGTAGATCGTCCGCACCGCGCCGGCGAACTCGTGGACCAGCATCACGTGCTTCGGTGCCCTGGACGATCTGGAAGGGAAACGGCATGTAGGTCGCGCGCGGCACGCCCGGCAGATAGCATCGGATCTCGGGGTCGAGCTTCAGCCGGTTCGCCAGGTTCTCCTTCTTCTTGGCCAGCGCCTCGGGCCTGTAGGGCACCTCGCCGCCCTCGACCACGCCGAGTCCGGCCGGCACGGCGCCGGCCGCGCCCAGATCGCGCACGGCGCTGGGCCCCGCCGAGTGCGCCTCGATGTCCCAATGCGCGGTGTTCATCGCCTGCCAGATGCCGTTCAAGTTGGGACGGCCGTCCGGCGCCCGTGGCGCCCGGTAGGCTGCCCGGGCAGCCGGCTGCTGGGTGTAGACGGCCGACACCGACACGAGCGCCGCACCAGCGGCGAGCGCCGCTGCCCACGTCCAGGTTCCAATCCGCAGCCGCATGGCGCTCCCTTATTTCGGGGTACGGGCCGCCTCGGCGGCGCGCTGCTCTTCGAGCCTGGCCCCGACCAACGTGTTGTACAAGCCGAAATTCCCTTCGTGGCACGCGTGCTCGAAGAGCGGCCCGGTGGTCTTCTGCATCGGCATCTCGCCGCTCCAGGGCCGCGTCCAGGTGGCGCCGTCGTCGATGGTGAAGCCGTAGAGGATCACCTGATCGGAGACGCGCCGGAATCGCTCGACGACCCGCATGCGGTCGCTCGAGTTCCTGAAGGGGTTCTTGCCGTTGAAGTTGGTGGTCTCGACCACCAGCGTGTCGCCGTCCCACCGTCCGCGCGACGTCCCCATCCACTGGCGGACCCGGCCCGCCGGCGCCGGCCGCCCATCGAGCGGGATGACCCGCACGTCGTGGATCATCTCGGTGAGGATCATCACGTAGCCCGGCGCCTGCACGATGTGGTAGTTGCTGTTGTAGGCGGCATCCATCATCGGCGGCCCGGCGCCCGCCATGATCAGGCAGCGGTCGTCGAGCTGGTTGCTCTCGGCCGAATCCCAGCGGCCGACGCCCTTGGCGGCAGCGTCCCGCTCGGCCACGCGCCGCCGGCCTTCCTCGGTCATCGGCGGAATCCTGCCGTCGGGCGGATCGATGATGAGCGAGGTGCGCAGGTTCGGCGCCTGCGCCGCCTGGCTGCGGTCGAGCCCGAACTGGCTGAAGTCGTAGTGGACGTCGTCCACCGTGCCCGGCTTGGTCTGCGCCTGCTCCCGGCTGGCGGCGTTCTTGCGGATCGCCGCCGCCTCCTCGGGTGTGTAGAACTCTTTTGTCACGCCGTTCGGGCGTTCCAGCGGGACGTACGTGGAGTTGGACCAGAAGCCTTGGAGGTCGGGCTGGCCGTCAGGCGTGCGCGGCTGGACCCAGGTGCGCGACGGCGCCGTGCCGGCGGCGACTCGGGCCGTGCCCGATGGCGCGGACGGGCCCTGCCCTGCAAGCGTCGCGATCCCCGCTACCAACATCGCGGCGCTGACGATCCCGAGCCGACGATTCATGCTGCCCCCCGGAGTGCGAACCTGGCAACTCTCCGCGGACCCGGCGAGGCTTCCGCCTCGCGGCCGGGGGCATTCTACGGCATTACAAGGCCCAAGAGGGCCGACTATTGCGGATGACGCAAGAAAGACGAAGGGCCGCAAGCGCGGCCCTTTGTGAGTTCTGACGTGTGACTTGTGAATTCCTGGGCACGCGGCCCAGGTCTCCCGCGGGCGTGCTCGTCTATATCGTCCCGGCCTTGAGCTGGTACTGCATGTTGGCATCCTGCTCGCGGTAGGTCTTGTGGCACGCGCCGCAGGCGCCGCCGGCCGTCTTCATCGCCGCCAGAGCTGCCTGCTGATCGGGGGCCGCCGCCGACACCGCCGCCTCGAGCGCGGTGACCTTGGCAACCGCGTCCTTGCTGAACGCAATGGCATCGTCCTTCTTGTTCGTCACCCAGAAGTTCTCTGCATCCATCAGGGCCGCCTTGACGATGGCAACCGATGCCTTGGCGGCGGCGAAGTCGCCAGCCTGGATCGCCTTGGCGGTCGCTCCCTGCGCCGGTCCAATCTTCTTCATCGTGGCGTCGAGTTCAGCTGGGGTGGTCACTTTCTGTGCCACGGCCACTGTGCCTGCAAGGGCCACGAAGATGGCGGTGACGGTCGTGAGCAATCGGCGCATTCGGAGGTCCTCCTGATGAGACTTCGGGGTCGGGTCCAGAGGTCATCATGATGCAACAGAACCCGGTTGGGCCGCAAAGATCCGGCGATCCTGGATTGTTAAGGGGCGCCGATCCGACTCTGCAGATAGGCGTCGCGGACGGCCACGGCCAGATCCGGCCGGTTGCTGATCAGGCCATCGACGCCCCAGCCCAACAGCCGGTCCATGTCCGGGCGCTCGTCCACCGTCCAGACCTCGACCGCACATCCTGACTGGTGGGCCTGCCGGACAAACCGGCGGGACACGACACGCAGCCAGCCGGATCGTTCGGGCACCTGATAGCCGTGATACGGCAGGTCGCGCAGCGGCCACCCGATCCAGGAGCAGCGCAGTGCCGTGCCGGACCTCGACCTGGCAGGCGCTGGCGCCGGCCGACGGTAATCCCTGGCGGGCGCCGCGAGCACTGCGAGACCCGTAGCCAGCCAGGCAGACGCGATCGACGGCATCGGCCGCGCAGACGACCTGCGCCACACGCACGCCGCAGTCCTCGCTGTCCACCTTCAGCTCGACGATCGTCGGCACACCGGGATACCGCCGCAGCACATCAGCGAGCGTCGGCACGCCGATGTCACATCCGGCGAACGGAGCGGCCCCGTCGCGGTCCCTGAACCGGTAGCCGGCGTCCACTCGCGCCAGCTCGTCCGCTGACCTCGCGCTCACCGGGCCGGTGGCATCGGTGGTCCGGTCGAGGGTTGGGTCGTGCACGACGACCGGAACGCCATCGGCCGAGAGGCGCACGTCCAGCTCGAGCCCGTCCGCGCCAGCGGCCAGTCCGATGTCGAAGGCGGCAATGGTGTTTTCGGGACCGAGGGCGCAGCCGCCGCGGTGCGCGTAGACGCGCGGCCGCCGGCGGTCGAAGAAGGGCACGGCGGTCCATGCTATAGGATCCCGTTATGTCAGACACCTCGATTGCCACGCTGGGAGCCTTGCGAAAAGCCGTGGACGCGGGCCGCGTCCCGCGTCGGAGCGTGCAGCAGGAGGTACCGAGACAACCTGATCGCCCACCTGCGTGCCGGCACGGCCCTCTTTCCCGGCATTCACGGCTACGGCGAGACCGTCATTCCCCAGATCGTGAACGCGCTGCTGTCGCAGCACCACTTCATCCTGCTGGGCTTGCGCGGCCAGGCGAAGACGCGCCTGTTGCGCGCCCTGGTGGATCTGCTGGACGCGCACATTCCCGTGATGCCCGGGTGCGAGATCAACGACGACCCGCTGGCGCCGCTGTGCGGGGCCTGCAAGGCGCGTGTCGCCCAGGACGGCGACGACACGGCGGTGGCGTGGCTGGGCCGCGAGGCGCGTTACGTCGAGAAGCTGGCCACTCCGGACGTGACCATCGCCGACATGATCGGCGACATCGACCCGATCAAGGCGGCGCGCGCGGGCCTGCACCTCTCCAACGACCTGACGATGCACTTCGGCCTGCTGCCGCGGGCCAACCGCTGCATCTTCGCCATCAACGAGCTGCCGGACCTGGCGGGCAAGATCCAGGTCGGGCTGTTCAACATCCTCCAGGAAGGCGACATCCAGATCAAAGGCTACCCGATCCGCCTGCCGCTCGACGTCCTGATGGCGTTCACCGCCAATCCGGAGGACTACACCGCGCGCGGGAAGATCATCACGCCGCTCAAGGACCGCATCGGCTCGGAGATCCGCACCCACTATCCGCAGTCGCGCGCACGAGGCCTTGGCGATCACGACGCAGGAAGCGTGGCTCGATCGGGGGGCCCTGGCAGCGGGCGTCGCGAACGGCGCGCCGCGCGCCGAGATTCCCGCCTACGTGTCGGAGATCGTCGAGGAGGTGGCGTTCCAGGCACGGCAGGATCGGCGCGTGGACAAGCGCTCGGGCGTCAGCCAGCGCCTGCCGATCTCGGTGATGGAGAACGTGCTGTCGAACGCCGAGCGGCGGGCGGTGGTCGAGAACGAGCCGGTGGCGGTGCCGCGGGTCACGGACTTGTACTCCGCGCTGCCGTCGATGACCGGCAAGTTCGAGCTCGAGTACGAGGGCGAGCTGAAGGGCGCCGACGTGGTGGCGCGGGAGTTGGTGCGCGGCGCGGTGGCTTCCGTGGCCGAGGGCTACCTGACGCACGTCGATCCGCGCCAGGTGATCGAGTGGTTCGATCTGGGCGGCAGCCTGCAGCTCGGCGACACCATCAGCGCCGCGGACCTGCTGGCACGTGCCGGCGAAGTGCAGGGACTGGTGGCGCTGGCGCACGAGGCCGGCGTGGCCGAAGGACGCGTCCGCGCCGGTGCTGGCGGCAGGGATCGACTTCGTGCTCGAGGGCTTGTATGCCACGCGCCGGATCAGCCGCAGCGAGGAACGCGGCTACCACGCGGCCGAGCCGCCGGTGCGGCGGCCGGCACGCGAGGCGATCCGGCGGGAAGAGGAGCCGGCGATGCCGCGCGACTCCGGCGGCGGCAACAAGAAGAAGTACTACAACTGATCAGGATGGTTCTCCAGTCGTGTCCATCCTGATCAGTTGTAACAGTGTCTTTTTGGCGCGCTTCGCGCGCCGGCCGGCCTTCGGCCGGGGTGGCAGGTACATGTCGGGAACCGAGGATTGAATCCCACGCCTGAAGCCTGGAGCCCGGAGCCCGGAGCCTGATGAAATTCCGCTACACCAAGTACACCGGCGACCTGCTCGACGAGATCGACCTCGAGGATCTCGTCTCGAAGCTGTCGGACCTGCTGCTGTCGAGCGGGTTCAGCAGCCCGTGGGGCCACGGGTCGAGCGGCGACGAGGACCGGACGCTCGAGGCGCTGCACGACGCGATCCTCGAGGCGCTGTTCAGCGGCGGCGTGCTGTCAGAGGAGGCGCTGGATCGCCTGCTCGGCGAGCCGGCTGACGGCGATCAGGAAGGCGCGCGGCAGCAGCTCGAGGAGCTGATCGAGCAGATCATCCAGCGCATGATGGAGCGCGGCTTCATCACCGACGCGCCCGACCTGGAAAGCGAGCGGATGGAGCGGCGCGCCGGCGGCGGCAACGGCGAAGAGACCCGCGTCTCCTTCGAAGTCACCGACAAGGCGCTCGATTTCCTGGGCTATCGCGCGCTGCGCGACCTGCTGGGGTCGGTCGGCCGCAGCAGTTCGGGGATGCACGATACCCGTCACCTCAGCACCGGCGTCGAGGTCACCGCGGCGCCGAAGGCCTACGAGTTCGGCGACACGATCAACATCGACCCGAGCAGCACCATCCTCAACGCGGTCTCCCGGATGCACGCCGAGCGGGAGCTGACAACGGTCGGCTCAAGTACGCCCGACCCCAAGGGTGGGGCGATTACGAAAATCGACATCGAGTACGGCGATCTGATGGTCGCGCAAAGCGACTACCAGAGCTCGTGCGCGACGGTCATCATGCTGGACTGCAGTCACAGCATGATCCTCTACGGCGAGGACCGCTTCACGCCGGCCAAGCGCGTCGCCATGGCGCTGTCGCACCTGATCCGGACGCAGTATCCCGGCGACTCGCTCCGCGCCGTCCTGTTCCACGACTCGGCCGAGGAAGTGCCGATCAAGCAGCTGGGCCGCGTCCGCGTCGGGCCCTACTACACCAACACCCGCGAGGGCCTGCGCCTGGCCCGCCGCATCCTCGAGCGCGAGCGCAAGGACATGCGGCAGATCGTGATGATCACCGACGGCAAGCCGTCGGCCCTGACCCGCCCCGACGGCCAGATCTACAAGAACGCCTTCGGCCTCGACCCGTTCATCGTCTCCGAGACCTTCGCCGAGGTGAACGCCTGCGCCAAGGGCGGCATCATGATCAACACGTTCATGCTGGCGCGCGATCCCGACCTGGTGGCGTTCGTCCGCCGCGTCGCGGCGGTCTGCCGCGGCAAGGCCTACTTCACCACGCCGGCCACGCTGGGACAGTACGTGCTCCTCGACTACATGAACCGCAAGACGAAAACCATCCACTAGCGAGGCTGCGCGTCAGACCCGACATGCTGCCGCCGAACATTCCGTTGTTCCCGCTGCCGAACGTGGTGCTGTTCCCCAACGTGTTCCTGCCGCTCCACATCTTCGAGCCGCGCTACCGTGCGATGCTGGCGGACGCGCTGGCGGGCGATCGGATCATCGGCATGGCGCTGCTGCAGCCGGGCTTCGAGGGGGACTACCAGGGCGCGCCGCCGGTGTATCCGATCGGCTGCGCCGGCGTCATCACCCACGCCGAACGGCTGCCCGACGGGCGCTCCAACGTCGTGCTGCGCGGCCTGGAGAAGTTCCGGATCGTCAGCGAGGACCGCTCGAAGGCGTATCGCGTCGCCACGGTCGACGCCCTGCCCGAGACCACCAGCGAAGGCGACAAGACGGTGCTGCGGCAGCAGCGCCAGCGGCTCGAAACGCTGCTCATCGCCGCCATCGAGCGCGGCGGCGCCGACCCGAAGTTCCCGCCGGCCATCGCCGACGACGACCTGGTGAACGCGCTGGCCCAGTACCTGAGCCTGGACCCGGTCGAACGGCAGGCGCTGCTCGAGCGCGACGGCATCATCGCGCGGTGCCGCGGCCTGATCGAGCTGCTGGAGATGAAGACCTTCGCTCCACCCGCCGGCCGCTGGGGCGGCAGCGGACGAGGGGTCCACTAGGCGGACTTTCGGCGTGCAGTTGGTGCGGACTGTCGATGGAAGTTGGTGGTTCTGCTGTGGACTGTCGATCGTGCTCGGTCCGGAACTGCTTTCTAGAGCGTTTTTCATAACGTTGTAGCGAGGCGATAGCCGCAGTGCCGGACGAAGTTCCGGCATTCAGTCGGGGTGAAGAGTCGCAGCGCGGCCGCGACCAGCGCGCACACGTCATCGAAGCTGCGCGGACGCGCGGCCCGCAGAAAGGCTTTCAGTTTGGCGAACGCCTGTTCAATCGGGTTGAAGTCCGGGCTGTACGGCGGGAGGAAGCGAAGCGACGCGCCGGCGGCTTCAATCGCGGCGCGAATGGCGGGTTGCTTGTGGACCGCCAGGTTGTCGAACACGACGACGTCGCCGGGCCGCAGGGTCGGGGCGAGGATCTGGTCGACATACGCGACGAACGTGTCGGTATCGATCGAGCCGTTGAAGACGCCCGGGGCGGTGAGCCCCTCCAGGCGGGCGTGTGATCGTGGAGGCGGGTGCCGCGGGGATTGCGGCCATACCGTCGCAACACCGCCAGAGGAACTACCAACCTCCCCCGACAGTCCGCACCAACCTCCGCCGATAGTCCGCACCAACCTCCATCGCTAGTCCGTACCGACCTCCCCAGACAGTCCGTACTGCTACGATAGGAAGTTCCCCTCGGGGGACTCTCTTCAGCAGGACCACTCATGATTTCAGTCAGCAGCGTCTCGATGCGGTTCGGGTCGAAGGTGCTCTTCGACGACGTCTCCACCACCTTCTCGGCCGGCCGGCGCTACGGCCTCACCGGCCCCAACGGCTCCGGCAAGTCCACGTTCATGAAGCTCCTGACCGGGGCCATCGATCCGCAGAAGGGATCGGTGGTGCGCCCGCGCAAGCTCGGCGTGCTGCGGCAGGACCAGTATGCGTTCGACGCCTATCGCGTGCTCGACACGGTGATCATGGGCAACCATCGCCTGTGGACCGCGCTGACCGAGCGCGACGCGCTCTACGCCAAGGCCGACATGACCGACGAAGACGGCATGCGGCTGGGCGAACTGGAAGGCATCGTCGGCGAGGAGGACGGCTACTCCGCCGAAAGCGACGCGGCCGTGCTGCTCCAGGGGCTCGACATCCCGGACGCGCTGCACGAGCGGACGATGGCCGAGCTGCAGGGCGGTCAGAAGGTGCGCGTGCTGCTGGCGCAGGCGCTCTTCGGACAGCCGGCGGCGCTGCTCCTCGACGAGCCGACCAACCACCTCGACCTCGACTCGATCCACTGGCTGCAGCGGTTCCTGGCGCGCTACGAGGGCACGCTGATCGTGATCTCGCACGATCGGCACTTCCTGAACGGCGTCTGCACCCACATCGCCGACATCGACTACGAGACGATCATCACCTACACCGGCGGCTACGACGACATGGTGATGGCCAAGACGCAGATCCGGTCGCGCATCGAGAGCGAGAACGCCCAGCGCGAGAAGAAGATCGCGCAGCTGCAGGACTTCATCGCCCGGTTCGGCGCCGGCACGCGCGCCAGCCAGACCACGTCGCGCCGCAAGGAGGTCGAGCGGCTGCAGACCACCGAGCTGGCGCGGTCGAACATCCAGCGGCCGTACATCCGGTTCCAGATGAACCGCCCGTCGGGGCGGCTGGTCGCCGAGTTCGAGGGCCTGTCCAAGAGCTTTGAGCACAGCGCGGTGATCGACGACTTCGCCGCCGTCATCAACCGCGGCGAGAAGATCGTGCTGGTCGGCCGGAACGGCGCCGGCAAGACCACGCTGCTCAGGGCGCTGCTGGCCGAGTCGCCGAACCTGGACCCGATGCCAGCCGACCGCGACGCCGGCACGCTACGCTGGGGCCACGAGGTCAGCATCGGCTATTTCCCCCAGGACCAGACCGGCCTCATCGAACCGGGCATGACGGTCGTCGAATGGCTGCACCACTTCGACCCCGAAGCGTCGCGCCAGGACATCCACGGCCTGCTGGGGCAGATGCTGTTCAGCGGCGAAGAGGGACTGAAGCCGACAGCGACGCTGTCGGGCGGCGAAACGGCGCGGCTGCTGTTCTGCCGCATCATGCTGCAGAAGCCGAACGTCCTGGTGCTGGACGAGCCCACCAACCACCTGGACCTCGAATCGATCAACGCGCTCAACATCGCGCTGCAGAAGTTCGAGGGCACGGTGCTGCTCGTGACCCACGACCAGGACCTGCTGGAAGAAGTCGGCACCCGCGTCTGGCACGTCGAGGGCGGCCGTGTGGCAGACTTCAAGGGCACCTACGAGGAGTTCGAAGGGTCGGTCGTGGAGCGATGAGATGAGGTCGCGGCTTCCGGCCGTGTGTCGGGTGATCGCACTGGTGGCGGCGTTCGCCGCCGCGGCCCTTCCGATTGCGGTCACCGGCCAGGCGCCGGCCGAGACGCACGCCGGCGGCTGGACCGCCCCGAAGACGCCATGGGGCGAGCCGGACCTCGAAGGGCGCTGGCCGGTGACACACCTGATGGGCACGCCGCTCCAGCGTGACGAGGCGCTGGGCGCCAAGGCGTTCTGGACCGAGGAGGAAATGGCGGCCCGCCTCAAGCAGGCCGCGGGTCGCGGCAACGCCTATCGCGATGCCATCTCCTCGGGCGATTTCGGCGCGGCGCTGCGCACCGGCGTCACCGACCCGGGCACACCGCAACGGCAGACCTCGCTGATCGTGGATCCGCCGAACGGCCGGCTGCCGGAGCTGACCGCCGAGGGCAAGCGCCTCAGCGCGCTGATGAAGAGCAGCTGGTCGCTGTCCGCGGATGAGGACCAGGCCTTCGACGCGCCGGAAGACTTCGACACCTGGGACCGCTGCATCACCCGCGGGCTGCCGGCGTCGATGTTTCCGTTCCGCTACAACGGCGGCATGGACATCTACCAGTCGCCCGGCTACGTCGTCCTGAGCCTGGAAATGGTGCACGAGGACCGCATCATCCCGACCGACGGCCGGCGGGCGCTGCCGGCGGCGTTCCAGAACTGGATGGGCGATTCGCGCGGGCGCTGGGAGGGCAACACGCTGGTGATCGAGACCGGCAACTTCAACGGCCGCACCGCCTCGATGAACTTCGGCATCCTGGGCGCGCCGCCCGGCAACCGCATTCCGACCAGCCCGGGCATGCGGATGGTCGAGCGGCTGACGCGCATCAGCCCCGACACGATCACCTACGAGATCACGACCGCGGACCCGGTGGTCTACACGCGCCCATGGACGGCGCGGTTCCCCCTGAAGCTGACCCCGGAGTACGAGTGGTGGGAGTACGCCTGCCACGAGGGCAATCGCACCATCCGCGACTTCATCAGCACGTCGCGTGCGGAGCGGGCGTATCGGGCCGCGCACCCCAACGAGCCGCGCACGCCACCGGCGCCCCGTTAACTCCATGCACGACGTCGTGATCATCGGCGCCGGCCCGGTGGGCCTGGCCTGCGCCATCGAGGCGCGCCGCGAGGGGCTGTCAGCGCTGGTCGTCGACAAGGGCGCGCTGGTCAACTCGATCGTCGGCTACCCGGCGCGGATGGAGTTCTTCTCCACCCCCGACCTGATCGAAATCGGCGGACACCCATTCGCCGTCCAGGGCTACAAGCCCACGCGTGAAGAGGGCCTCGAGTACTACCGCGGCGTGGCGGCGCGCGAGGAGATCGCGGTGTGCCTCTACGAACGCGTGTCGGAAGTGCGGGGCGAGAAAGGCCAGTTCGTGGTGGTGACCGAGAAGGCCGAGCGGCCCGCTCGCCACGTGGTGATTGCCACCGGCTTCTTCGATCTGCCGAACCGGCTGAACGTGCCGGGCGAGGACCTGCCGAAGGTCACCCACTACTACCGCGAGCCCTACGGGTACGTGCAGCAGAAGGTGGCGATCATCGGCGCCAAGAATTCGGCCGCCAAGGCCGCACTCGACTGCTATCGTCACGGCGCCGAGGTCACGCTGATCGTCCGCGGCCCCGAGATTCACGGCAACGTGAAGTACTGGATCAAGCCGGATCTGGAGAACCGGATCAAGGAAGGCAGCATCAAGGCGTTCTTCAACACCGTGGTGGATCGCATCACCGAGCGCAACCTGGTCGTCCGGACGCCCGAGGGGATCCAGGAGCTGGCCAACGACTGGGTGCTGGCGATGACCGGCTACCATCCGGACTACACCTTCCTGGAATCACTCGGCATCCGGATCGGCGACGACCTCTACCGGACGCCGGTCGTGGACGAAGCCTCGTTCGAGAGCAGCCGGCCCGGCCTATATCTTGCCGGCACGGTGTGCGGCGGGTATCTGACCAACCGCTGGTTCATCGAGAACGGCCGCTTTCACGCCAAGCAAATCGCGAAGCACATCGCCCACAAGCCCACCGAGGCCGTGCGTTTCGACGAGGTCCACTGGAAAACGGCCGAATAGCGGCTAAAGCGCCTGGGGAAACAGGGACGAGCTGGAGCCGATAAGCATGGCGTGCGGAAGAGCGTGAGCGCACAATGGTCCATGGGCGCGAGCCGTTGGGCCGTCGGAGCAGCCGCGATGCTGGCGGTGTGGATCAGCCCGTGGGCGGGGCGCCTCGATGCCGACTCCGTCGCGACGCCGCTGGAGGCCGCGCAGCACCTCTTCTACACCTCCAAGTTCCCTGCCGCGGCCGATCAGGCCCTGCAGTTGATCGTGCAGACGCCGTCGGATCTCGCCGCCTTCGAGCTGCGGACCTCGGCGCTCCACTTCCAGATCCGGAGAGCCTCCGGGACCGGCAAGGACCGCAAGGTGGCGATGGCCGCGTGCAAGGCCTGTCCGCCGCTGCTCGAGGTGTTCTTCGCCGAGATCAAGCGCGGCCGCGCCGCGGCGCAGCAGCGGCTGGCCGAAGCGCCGGGCGACGAACAGGCGATGTACTACCTGGCGAAGATGGACACGTCCTACCTCTTCCTGCAGCTCAGCACCGTGGGAAAAAAAACCGGATGGGACGAGTACTGGGAGGCCAAGAAGCTGCTCGAGCAAGTGCTGGCCAAGAATCCGGACCACGTCCGCGCGCAGGTGGCCCAGGCGTGGATGGAATACGTCATCGGCAAGCATGTGCCGTGGGGGACGCGGTGGGTCATGGGCGGCGGCAGCCGCGATCGCGGCTTGCGCGGGATGCGCGAGGCCGCCGCCGCGGCCAGTGACTTCTACAGCGAGGTCGAAGCCGATTTCGCCTTGTGGGAGATGCTGATGCGCGAGGGCAAGCGCGCCGAGGCTGTGCCGGTGGCCCGCGAGCTGCTGGAGCGCTTCCCCGAAAACGAGGAACTGGCCAAGTTCATCGCCGGCTCTTAGCTCCTGAAGCCCGGGGCCTGTGGCCTGGAGCCTCTCGTTACAGCTTCTGATCGCCGCGCACCGCCAGATACACCGCCACCGTCGCCAGCCGCCAGACATACGCCGACGACTACGACGAACGGCAAGCCGGTCTGAAGCGTGGCGTTCACCCAGCCGCCGAAATCACCGGCCACGAGCGGCGGCGCCGGCGCCATCCACGCCATGCGCCTCAACGTGCCCACGACGGTCGGCCAGAACGCGCCGACCAACGCCGCGGTCAGGCCAGCCACGGCGGCGCCCGCGATCCCGTACGCCCACACCAGCGACCGGGACGCCGACTGCAGGCCCTCCGCCCGCGCGCGCAGCGTCGCGCGATGCCAGACCTGACCGGCGGACGGCAGCGCCGGATTGTCGCGGCCGGGCGCGCGCCGCAGCGCGTCGCGCTCCTCCGCCAGCGCCTCGCACACCGTCGCCACCTCGGCGCAGACTGCGCAGTGTTCGACGTGGCGCCGCACGTCCTCGTCCTCGGTCCGCCAGGCGCGCTGACGGACCGCCGCCGCGACCTCTGCCTCGCGCGGGCACTCGTGCGCGGTCACTTGCGGCCTCCCTGCTCGAGCATCGCCGCGAATCGGCGGCGGGCGCGAAAGAGCAGCGACTTCAGGCTGGAGGGCCTGACGCCCACCGCGTCCGCGATCTCCGCGTAGCTGCAGCCCTGCACGTAGGCCAGCCACAACAGGCTGCGCTCGCGCGGCTTCAACTGGCTCATGGCGCGCGTGATGTCGAGCCGCTGCGCGGCGCGCGCTTCGGCGCCGCCAGCGCCGTCGGCTGGCCGGCGCCTGCTCCATCTCGGCGCCGCTGGCCGCGTCCGCCCGCGGCCGGCGCCGGTCGTCGCGCACCAGGTTGGTGGCGATGCGATAGAGGTAATTGCGCCGGTGATCGTCGCTTTCGAAGGCGACGTTCGAGCGCAGCAACCGGTAGTACGCCTCCTGCAGCAGGTCGTCCGCCAGCCGCCGGTCGCCGCTGATTCGCGAGAGATAGGCCCACAGGCCTCGCGCCGTCAGCTCGTAGAAGGCCCTGAACGCCTCCTCCCCCATCATCAGCGCGTGATCGGCGGTCGCGGCCGTCAGCGGCTCGGCCTCAGCCATCGGCGGCATGCGGAGCAGCGTCATGACTGCCGGGACGGTATCAGGCCGACGCGAGACGACACCATGTAGGCCACTGCCGCGGACGCGACGAAGCCGACGCCGAGCGACGCCGCCACCGTGGCAATCAGCTTGAAGCCCTGCCGCACTTCATCGATCAGGCTCCACTGCGCAACCCAGAGCCCGAGGCCGAGGACGATCAGCACGACGCCCGCCTGCACCGACCAGATGATACGTCCCAGCGGGGCGGCGGGCGCGTGCGCGCCGAGGTCGAGCGGCGCCGACTCCGAGAAAACGGCTGCCGGCCGGCGTCTGCGCATAGGCCAGCAGGTCGTCGTTGCTGGTCAGGCGATCCAGCAGCTTGGTGTGCACCTCGACCTGCACGCGCGACTGCCGCAGCCAGCGGCGATGATCGACGACGGTGCGAATCACCCAGACCAGCAGGCTCACGAAGACGCAGAACGCCGTCAGGGCGGCGGCGCCGGCCATCACCTCCTCGAAGAGATCCAGCGCCCGCTCCTGCGGCGTGACGGTGCGGTACGAAACGCTGCCGAAGTAGTAGTCGGGGCTGCGGCGCACCTCGGGGTGCTGTGCCAGGAACCCGGCGAGCAGCGGATACGGCGCCAGGTAGTCGGCGCGGTCGAGCAGCGACGGGTCGCGCTGAATCACCTCGCCCAGGGACGGCGGGTACTGGCGGAGGATCCGGTAGAGGTCCTGGCGGACGCGCGGGGCCCCGCCGGCCTCGAGGGCGGCTCGTTCGGCATCGCTCAACGGCTGGACCGGAGCCAGGGGCGCCAGATGGCGCGACCGGGGCGGAGGGAGCAACCGGCGCCTGCGCCCAGGTCACGGCGGGAGCCAGCAACAGCCAGGCGACGATGGCAGCGGTCAGGGCGGGATGCGTCATACCCCTTATTACGGGCCTGGCCGGCTGTGGTTAGCAGCGGTGGTAATCTCCGTCCGTGCGCCTCACCCTCTGGCTGCTGGGCGCGATCGTCTGCGCCGCGACCGCCACGGCCCAGGTCAACCCCGTGCCGCGGCTGCCGCGCCAAGCCCTATCCCGCCGGCGCCGCGGCTGGCCGACGGCACGCCGAACCTCGGGCCGACCGAGCCGAACAAGGGCTACTGGCACCTGACCCAGTTCCAGGACTACAAGACGCTACTCCTCTCGCACAAGGAGATCCCGTATCAACCGTGGGCGCGCCGGATTGCGATGGAACGCCGCGCAGCGCTGTCGAAGTACGACCCGCAGGGCTACTGCATGCCGCCGTCGGGACCGCGGCTGATGACGACGCCCTTCCCGATGGAGATCCTGCAGCTGCCGCAGCAGAAGCGGATCGTGATGATCTACGAGGGCGGCACCCACATCTGGCGGGTGATCCACATGGACGGACGGCCGCACCCCGACGCGGACCAGCTCCAGCCGACCTGGCTGGGACACTCCGTCGGGCGCTGGGAAGGCGACACGCTGGTGGTGGACGTCGTCGGCTTCAACGAGGGCAGCTGGATCGACATGGTGGGCGATCCACACACCGATCGCCTGCACCTGGTCGAGCGCTTCACGCGCAAGGATCTCTACACCCTGCGCTACGAGGCCACGATCGACGATCCGGGCGCCTACACCGAGGCCTGGACGATCGGCTTCGACATCGTCTGGGACGAGAAGGGCGAGATCCAGGAATACATCTGCCAGGAAAACAGCCCCTGGATGCGCAAGTTCTTCGCCGAGCAGGCCGGCCAACGCCCGGGCCGCTGATCGCTCGATGCCGTCCACAGTCTCGCGTCGATCTTTTCTCGCCAGGACCACCGGCGCCGGCATAGCCGCGACGACCGGCTCGATGGCGGCTGGCGACACAGGGGCCGCGCAGGTGCCGCAGACTGCACCTCCCGCGGGTGGGCCCTTGTCCGACGTCGTTCTCGTGAACGGACGCATTCACACGATGGACGCGCGAAACACCATCGCCAGCACGGTGACTGTCCGCAACGGACGCTTCGCGGCGGTCGGCAACGTGGCGCCGCGCAACACGCCATCCGGCGACGCAGATCGTCGATCTTCGCGGCCGGACGGTCGTGCCGGGGCTCATCGACAGCCACCTCCACGGCCTGGATACGGCCGATCGCGTCGGCTACCACGCGCTGGACGTCGAGAGCGCGGGCACGATTCGAGGGGTCCAGGAAGTACTGGCCGGGCACAGGAAGACCGTCCCCGAGGGCCAGTGGATCACCGCGATTGGCGCCGCGAACACCAACCTCTGGGCCGAGCACCGCATGCCGACGCTGAGCGAGCTGGACGACGCCGTTCGCGACCGGCCCGTGCTCCTCTACCAGGGCTTCAACGGAGTGGCCGCGACGAACACGCTGGGCAAACGGTTCTTCGACGCAGCCGACGCCGCGCCACCGCTCCACCCGGACTACATCAAGGTGAACGTCTCGGACGCCGGAGCCATCGCTGCGTCCACCGCGAAGGGTGGTCCGTCCACGAGCACGCTCTACCTGCTACGGCGGCTGCAGACGTTCGAGGACAGGAAGCGGAACGCGCTGCGCACGATGGCGTACTCGACGAGCCTCGGCCTGACGGCCTGGCTCGACAAGTCGACCATCTACGCGCTCGGACCGCTGCATCCGCGTCAGGGGTCGGCGAACGTCGATCCCTACCGGTCGCGCGACCCCTGGAATGCGGTCCACAACGAAGGTCGGATGTCGATGCGGGTGCAGATGGACTTCACGGCCTTCGCAGAGCTGGACGACAACGCGATGCTGAAGGAATACCTCAGGAACGCGCTGCCGTACTTCGGCGACGACATGCTGCGCACCGGCGGCATCGGCGAATGGCCCGCGCCCGCTGCCGCCGTCGAGCAGACGCGTGCGGCGCAACGCCTCGTCGCGCAGGCGGGCTGGCGTTGCGACAACGACGCGTCGAACCTGGCGGGCTTGACGCAACTGGTCGAGCAGCTTGAATCCGTCAACAAGGAAATCGACATCACCGGCCTGCGCTGGAACGTGAACATCCTCGGAAGCGGGGTCGGGTGGGTGACGGCTGGCCTGCTGGACCGGCTGAACGGGCTCGGCTGCAGCATACAGCTGTCATCGAACAACTGGGTCAACTCCAACAATCCGACCGTCGTGGGTCACGCCTACCGAACCATCAATCAGCACCCGATCCACAAGAGCCTGTTCAGCAACGCCACCCACATATCGCCGCTGAACCCGTGGCTGCACCTTCATTACGTCGTCACCGGCGTGAACTCGTACGGGCAGCAGGTCAACCCCGGCGAACAGCTCACGCGCGAGCAGGCGCTTCGTCTCCGGACCCGCGAGAGCGCCTGGCACCTCCGGATGGAAGACCGGCTCGGCTCGATCGAACCTGGCAGGCTCGCCGATCTCGCCGTGCTCGACCGCGACTACTTCTCGGTGCCTGACGAAGAGATCAAGCAAATCCGATCCGTGCTGACGATGGTGGACGGAAAAATCGTCCACCGGACCTGACCTCAGAACACCAGCGTCCACCCCGGCTCGCGAGCCTGCTCCCTGGTATAGGCCACGCCGTGGACCTTGAGTCCCTTGTCGTCGACCACCGTGATCACGCCGCCCTTGTTCGACAGCGCCAGCGGCGGCGACAGCGACACCGTCGTCGTCGCGCCGGGGCGGAGCGTGCCCTTCAACGGCAGCCGCGCCTTCTGCGTGTCGAGCAGCGCCCAGCCCTCCAGCGACACGTCGTGCGGCGCGGTGTTGATGCAGCGTGACCACCTCTTGCTCGGGCGACTTCACCGAGTTCACCAGCGCCGCCACGATGCGCACCAGTCCATTCGGCTCGTCGTGGGTCGGCGACGGCGGCTCGGGCGGCGGCGGGCCAGGCGGCGGCGGGACCGGAGTGGTCAGCGCGTGGCCGGTGCGATCGTCGGTGTGCCACGACTGTGACTGGAACTTCAGGAAGATCGCAATCCATTCGTGCTGATCGGGAAAGTGCACCAGCACTCCCCCGTCCTGATACACGCCGTCGTCGCCGACGAACCGGCCGGAGTTCCCCTGGTTCATGTGGATGTCGTGGATGCCGTTGCCCGGGCAGGAACCCGAAGTACTTGTCCTTCTTGCCCGGCTCAGGCCCCCAGCGCTCGCCGAAGGCGTAGACCAGCGCCCGTCTCGTCGCCCACCGCGCGCTGCATCACGCGATCGATCTTCTCGTTGAGGTCGTTGTCGAAGCCGGGCACGCTGAACGGCAGCGGGCGCATCTTCGTGCGGTCGAAGAGGTTGCCGCGGATGAAATCGAGCGCGCCCGTGCCCGGTCCGCTCGGCAGCCGGGTGAAGCCCAGAGCGCGAGTCGCTCCGACCACTGCGGTAATCGGATGCTGGAAGCGCTCCAGGACGATGAACTCCAGCTCCGACGGCGGCGAGCTGCGACTTCACGTTGATGGCGATGCGGTAGTCGGTGGTGTCGTCGACCAGGCGCACCTGGTAGTGCGGCGATTGACCCGCGCCCAGCCGGACCTCGATCGCCTTTCCCTTGAGCACTCCGTAGGAATGCAGCGGCATGCGTCCCTCCACGAACCGATCCCGAAGGCGGGACCGGCTCCTGGATGAGACAACGCTGCCGGGGCTCGCGACGAACGCGTCTGCGTAACCGCAGAGGTGGGCCGAACCCGGGGATCAGGCCGGGATGTTCTTGTTCGCGCGGAACAGGTTCTCCGGATCCCACGCCCGCTTCGCCTCGGAAAGGCGGGCGTAGTTCGACCTGAACGCCGCGCGCGTCCGATCGTCGCCTTCGTCCTCGGTCAGGAAGTTGATGTAGGTGCCGCCGGTCGAGAACTGTCGCAGGTCGGCTCCACGCCTCACGTGCCCAGGCGATCTGCGCCGCATCGTCGTCGGCGCGCTCCCAGGCGGCGGCGATGTTGATCACCGCAGCGGCGTCGCGATTGCCCACCGCCGAGTGATCGTCCGGCCCGCTCGTTGACGGCGCCGTCGAGCGGAAAGATGAGAATCGCCGAGTGCGGCGACGCGATTCGCCGGGCATGCGCGATGGCGCCGGCGAACAGGCCGGGCTCCAGCCGGCGCAGGTACTCCGATTTCCAGTAGTAGCGCCGCCCCTTGGGCTGCGTCGCGTCGAGCAGCGTCTGCTGCGAGACGTAGGTGCGTCGCTGCACCACGTCGCCAACCGGCCGGCCAAACGCCTTGATGCTTCGCGATCAGCCGCTCGCCTTCGTCCACCGGCCCCGAATAGCAGACGAACAACGCGACGATCGGACTTGCCGTGCACCTCCTTGGCGAGCCACGGCGCCGGCGGCGCCAGGCGCAAGGGCGGCGACGCACGTCAGCTCGCGCGGCGCATCGGTCGCCACGGTGCGATACATCTCCAGCACCGCCTCGGCATCCTCGCCGCGCCAGGCGATCGCCCCGCCGACGATCTCCGGGCCGACCGGATGCAGCGCGTAGTCGAAGCCGGTGGCGACGCCGAAGTTGCCGCCGCCGCCGCGCAGCGCCCAGAACAGATCGCTGTTCTCGCGCTCCGACGCGCGCACCAGCCGGCCGTCGGCGGTGACGAGGTCGATCGGCCGTCAGGTTGTCGCTGGTCCAGCCGAAGCGGCGGGTCAGGTAGCCGAACCCGCCGCCGAGCGTCAGGCCGGCGCACCCGGTGTTCGAGACGAAGCCGAGCACGGCGGCCAGGCCGTGCACCTGCGTCTCGCGGTCGACGTCGCCCAGCAGGCAGCCGGCCTGCGCCCGGGCCAGCCGCTGCTGCGCGTCGACCCAGACGCCGCGCATCAGCGACATGTCGAGCAGCAGGCCGCCGTCGCGCACCGCCAGTCCGGCGATGTTGTGGCCACCACCCTTGATGCAGATGCGGCACGCCGCGCCGCCGGGCGACGTCGACGCACGCCATCACGTCGGCCACGCCGAGACACCGGACGATGAGCGCCGGGCGGCGATCGATCATCGCGTTCCAGACCGACCGCGCCTCGTCGTAGCCAGCTTCGGCCGGCATCAGCAGCGGTCCCCGCACGCGTCCCTGGAGATCGCTGGCGAGCGCTTCACCATCCACGTTGGTCACCATCGTGATACCTCGAATCCCTGGTTCCTGGTTCTTAGTCCCTGGTTCTTGGTCCGTCCTGTAGTCCATGGTCCCCGGTCCACGGTGGACAAAGGACTCAGGACCAAGAGACGGACCCGGCACCAAGGACAAAGGACAGGGGCTACGGCGAAGGAACGCCGCCGTGGAAGCCTACTTCGGCGTCATGAAATTCGCGAACACGTACTCCGCGACGGCCCGGCCGGCAATCTGGCCGGCTTCGTTGTCGAAGCGGTAGTGGATGCCGCCGTAGATGCGCGAGTCCGCCTGCTGCTGGGCGACGTCCGACAGCGTCGCGAAATTGAACACGACGTCGGGCTGCCCGCCGGACTGACGCCACGTCGCGGTCACGGGCACGTCGTCGGTGCCCAGGGCCAGCGCCAGGACCCGAGCGGCGCTGGCGCCGATGGTGGCCATGTTGCCGGCGTACGACGGGTAGGGCGGCGTCGGAATCAGCGTCGACCACGTCGGGTCCGGGTCGGTGGCGGCGTTGAGATCGGTATCCGCCTGGCGAATCGCCGTCACCGGACGCCACACGCCGTAGATGAACTTGCTCGTGAGCGTCGTCTGCAGCGCGTCGTGAATCGACACGTTCATCAGCACGAACAGGCGCGCGGTCTCGACCAGCGACAGGGCGCGTTCGCGAGCGACGTCCCTGGCGATCAGTTGCCAGATCGACGAATAGTGCGTCGCCGTGCCGGTGCCGGACGCGGCGATGCTGGCCCAGACCCGGGCGATGGTCGGTCTGCTCGGGCGTCCGCGTGGCGCTGTCGGACTTGCCGATCAGCCTTCACCTCGTTCAGATCCGTGGCGTAGCGCGCGCTCGTCAGGATCGGCGGCGGCACCGGCAGGAACTGCGTCGACGACACCATCGCCAGCGGCGCGGCCTGCCCGACGTGCGTGAACGTCGCCGCGGCATTGGCCGGCGGGGTCGGCTGCCAGCGGCCGGGAAGCAGCGGCTCGGAATACGCCGGGAACGACGGCACGATCCAGCCGTCGTTCTGCCGCCACGCCAGGACGGCCGCGCCGCCCTGGCCCCGACGGCCGCGCCGAGCCGCTGGAACCCGTTCGGATCGTCGCCGAGCTGCTGCAGCAGCAGCGCGTCATAGGCGGCCGTCGCGGCCGGATTCAGCGCCACCATGCACGTCGTGCGCGGCCTGCGCGGCCGCGGCCTCGGTCGAGCCGTTGCCGGGCCGGATGTGCACGTGGTACGGTTCGAACTCGCGCTCGATGGCGTTGACCGCGTCGAACATCGCGATATGCGTCAGCGCGAAGAATCGCGGCGCGCCGGCGCCGCCCCCGCCCGGAATAGTGTCCTGGATTATCTGGTTCCACTCGAACACGACGGTCGGCGACGTCGCGCGGACGGCTCGCGGCGGGCGCCAGCAGCGCGACGGCGACGATGGTGGCGAGCAATGTGATATCGGCTCATGGCGTTCTCCTTCACCGGAGAAGGCGACATCCGGCGCGGAAAGTGCTCATCGCGGGAGAACCGGCCGATTTTGCTAAGCTTGCCGCTTCGCAGCCGGGGATGACCGCTTCACAAAACGTCACACGGCTCCTGGTCGCCTGGAGTGGCGGCGACGCGGCGGCCCTCGAGGCCTCTGACCCCGGTCATCCAGCACGAGCTGCACCGGCTGGCGGCGCGGCAGATGGCCGGCGAGCGTCCGGGCCACCTCCTGCAGCCGACCGCGCTCGTCAACGAGGCCTATCTGCGGCTGGTGAACTGGAAGGACGTGCAGTGGCAGAACCGGGCGCACTTCTTCGGCACGGCCGCGCAGATCATGCGCCGCGTCCTCGTCGACATGGCGCGTTCCCGCGGCCGGGCGAAGCGGGGCCGCGGGCAGGTGCACGTGTCGCTGTCGGAAGCCGATCAGCAGCCGGCGATGGACCGTGCCGACCTCATGGCGCTGGACGATGCGCTGAAGGCGCTGGAAGAGGTGGACGCGCGGAAGAGCCGGGTGGTCGAGCTCCGGTACTTCGGCGGCCTCAGTCTCGAGGAAGCGGCGCTGGTGATGGACGTCTCCGTGGCCACCGTGCGGCGCGACTGGAGCCTCGCGCGCGCCTGGCTGTTTCGCGAGCTGAGCCGGGAATGACGCACGCCGGATTTCCAGGAAGTCGAGCGCCTGTATCACGCGGCGCTCGAACGTCGCCGGCGCGGACCGCTCCGGGTTCCTGAGCCGATGCCTGCGGCGGCGACCTCGACGCTGCTGCGTGAAGTGCAGTCGCTCCTGGCGGCCAACGACGAGGCCGGTGACTTCATCCGCACACCGGCGCTCGCGGACGCCGCCGCCTGGGTCGCCGAGGACGACGCGCGCGGACGCTCACGGCGGCCGGATCGGCGCCTACGACATCGTCAGCCTGATCGGACGTGGCGGCATGGGCGAGGTCTACCTCGCGCACGATTCGCGGCTGGGACGCAAGGTGGCGGTGAAGCTGCTGCGCCCTGCGCTCACCGGGCACGCCGACGTCACCCGCCGGTTCGAACAGGAAGCGCGCGCCGCCTCGTCGCTCAACCACCCGAACATCGTCACCATCTACGAAATCGGCGAGTTCGGCGACCGCCGGTTCCTGGCGATGGAGTTCGTCGAGGGTCAGTCGCTGGCGGCGCTGACGGGCCGCAGCTCGCCGATCGAGTGGGTCGCCCGCATCGGCGCCCAGCTCGCGCAGGCGCTGGCGACGGCGCACGCCGCCGGCATCGTGCACCGCGACATCAAGCCGGAGAACGTGCTGGTGCGCGCCGACGGCTACGTGAAGCTGCTGGACTTCGGGCTGGCCCGCCTGCTGCCGGCGGCCCGCACGTCCCGCGTCGACGACCGGCAGCGACACCGGCGCGGACGTGATCCTCGGCACGCCCCGCTACATGTCGCCGGAGCAGGCGCGCGGCGAGAGCGCGGGCACGGCGAGCGACGTCTTCTCGCTCGGCGTGGTCCTGTACGAGCTGGCCACCGGCACGCATCCGTTCGAAGCGGATCGACGCTCGGGCCTGCTGCACGCCATCGCCTCGCGTGAAACGCCGAGTCCCGGCAGCTGCGCGCCGCACCTGCCGGCCGGTTCGAGCGGCTGCTGCTGCGGATGCTGGCGAAGACGGAAGCCGAGCGGCCGACGGCGGCAGAGGTCGAAGCGCGAGCTGCCGGCCACCGCGGCGAGCGCCGCCGACGGCGATCGACCGCGCCGTTCGCCGGCAGCGGTCAGGAAGGCGCGACGGCACACGCTGCCGCCGCAGCGCACGCCGCTGCTGGGGCGCGGCGCGGAGACGGCAGCCGTCACCGCCACGCTGCTGCAACCCGGCGTCCGCCTGATGACGCTGACCGGGCCGGGCGGCACCGGCAAGACACGGCTGGCCATCCAGGTCGCGGCGGACCTGGCCTCGGCGTTCGAGGGCGGCGTCGCCTTCGTCAATCTCGCGCCGATCGCCGATCCGAAACTGGTGCCCTCGGCCATCGCGTCGGCGCTCGGCCTGCGCGAGACCGGCGAGCGCCCGCTGCTGACGTCGATCGCCGACCACCTGTGCAGCATGGGGCGCACGCTGCTGCTGATCGACAACTTCGAGCAGGTGGCCGCGGCCGCCGGACTCGTGCGCGATCTGCTCGACGCGTGTCCGGCGCTGACGGTGCTGGTCACCAGCCGCGTCGTGCTGCACATCTACGGCGAGCACGAGTTCCCCGTCCCGCCGCTGCCGCTGCCAGCGCCCGGAGCGCCCGCGTCGCCGTCGGTCGCTGCTGCAGTCGCCGTCGATCGCGCTGTTCGTCCAGCGCGCGACCGCAGGGCGCCCGGATTTCGCGCTGACGACCAGGAACGCCGACGCCGTCGTCGACATCTGCCGCCGCCTGGACGGCCTGCCGCTGGCCATCGAGCTGGCCGCCGCCCGCGTGAAGATCCTGCCGCCGGCGGAATTGCGCACCCGGATCGAACACCGGCTGGAGCTGCTCACCGGCGGGCCGCGCGACCTGCCGGAACGGCAGCAGACGCTGCGCCGCACCATCGAGTGGAGCTACGACCTGCTGACGCCGGCCGAGCAGCGGCTGTTCCGCCGTCTCTCGGTGTTCGCCGGCGGCTGCACGCTCGAGGCCGTCGAAGCGGTCTGCAACACGGCCGAGGATCTGGGCGTCGCCGGTGCTCGAGGGCGTGACGTCGCTGGTCGAGAACAGCCTGCTGGTACAGCGGCTGGCCGACGACGCGCGAGCCGCGCTTCAGCATGCTCGAGACCTTCCGCGAGTACGGCCGCGACCGGCTGGTCGAGAGCGGCGAGGCCGACGCGACCGCAGCGGGCCCACGCGGCCTACATGCTCGTGCTCGCGGAGGAAGAGACGCTGGGCATGACGCCGGCCGAGCGCGACGCGTGGCTGCAGATCTGCGACGCGGAGCACGACAACCTGCGCGCCGCCAGCCACTATCTGGTCGAGCACGGGCGATGCGGCGTGGGCGCAGCGGCTGGCCGGCGCGCTCTTCCGCTTCTGGGAGCAGCGCGAGCATCTCACCGAAGGGTGCGACACGCTGGAGCGCGTGCTGGCGATGCCGGGCGGCCAGGCGCCGACGCGCGAGCGGGCACGCGCGCTCTTCGCCAGCGCCGTGCTGTCGGACCTGCTGAGCGAAAACGTCCGGGCCGAGCAGCGGGCGCACGAGGCCTGCGCCATCTACCGCCAGTTCGGCGACACCCGGGCGGTGGCCACGGTGATGGTGGCGATGGCGTGGCAGGCGCAGCGGCGCGGCCGCTACGCCGAGGCGACGGCGCTGTTCGAGGAGACGGTGCTGCTCTGGGAGCAGCTCGGCGACGCGGTCGCCGCAGACCTGGCGCGCAGCAACACCGCGACGACGGCCAAGCTCGAAGGCGACTTCGGCAAGGCGCGCGGGCTGCTGGCGCACGTGGCCGCGCGCCTCGGAGACGCGCGGCGACGTGCGCGGCGTCGCCGCGGCGCTCAACGGGCTCGGCGACGTCGCGCAGTCCGAGGGCGACCACGAGGCCGCGCGCCGCTACCACACAGCAGAGCCTCGACATCTATCAGCGCATCGGGGATCGCTGGGGGATCGCCGGCGTGCTCGCGGACCTCGCGCGCATCGACGTCGACGCGTCCGACTACGCCGCGGCCGCGCGTCGCTCACGCAGGCGCTGCAGGCCTTTCGCGAGCTGGGACACCAGCGCGGCGTGGCCCGCCAGCTCGAGATGCTGTCGTGGTGCGCCAGCCAGCCAGTCACGCGATCGCGACGCGGTGGCGCTGGTCAGCGCGGCGGCCGCCATCCGCATGAAGATCGGCTCCCCGCCGCGCCAGGGCGAGCACGAGCGGATTCAGCAGACGCTGGCGACGGCGCAGAGCCGCCTGACGCCCGAGACCTACGCCGCCGCGTGGCGCGACGGACGCACGCTACGCTGGACGAGCTGCTGCGAGAACTAGCGGGCCGTGGACGTAGACCGCGGACCGTGGCTACGTTTCTGCCCTCAGGCGTACTTCTTCGGGTCGATCAGCCGGCGGACCGCGGAGACCCGATTGGCCGGCACGCCGAGCTTGTGCGCGTGCTCGCGGATGGTGGCTTCATCGGGCGAGAGATAGACGCAGTAGATGCGATCGTCGGTCACGTAGCTGTGCAGCCACTGGATCTGCGGCCCGAGTTCGCCGAGCACCTGCAGCGACCGGATCGACACGTCGCGAATCTCCTCTTCGGTCATCTTCCCGGCGCCGGGAATCTCGCGCTCGATCACGAACTCTGGCATGCGCGGCAGGATACCCCAATTGCGGGTGCCGAGCAGTGGCTACGCCAGCGGCGCCGGCAGCTTCGACTCGCCCATCAGGTAGCTCGTCGATCGCGCGCGGCGGCGCTGCGGCCTTCGGCAATCGCCCACACGATCAGCGACTGGCCGCGCTGCATGTCGCCGGCGGTGAAGACGCCGGGCACGTTGGTCATCCAGCTGCGCGTCGCGGCCGACGTTGCCGCGCGCGGTCAGGTCCACGCCGAGGTCGTCGAGCAGCCGCGCCCTTCTCCGGGCCGATGAAGCCCATCGCCAGCAGCACCAGATCGGCCGGGATCTCGAACTCGCTGCCGGCGCACCGGCTCGAACTCGGTGCGGCCGTCCTTCTGCGCCAGCTCGACCTTCACGGCGTGCAGCGCCTTCACGCGGCCGTCGCGTCGCCGGAGAAGCGCTGCGTGGACACCGAGTAGAGCCGCTCGCCGCCCTCCTCGTGCGCCGACGACACGCGGAAGATCTGCGGCCACTCCGGCCACGGGTTGTTGGCGGCGCGCGTCCTGCGGCGGCATCGGCAGCAGCTCGAGCTGGTGCACCGACCGCGCGCCCTGCCGGTGCGCGGTGCCGAGGCAGTCGGCGCCGGTGTCGCCGCCGCCGATGATGATGACGTGCTTGCCCTCGGCGGAGATGAAGTCGGCGTCGGCGATCGCGTCGCCTTCGTTGCGGCGGTTCTGCAGCGTCAGGTACTCCATCGCGAAGTGGACGCCCTGCGAGCTCGCGGCCCGGCACCGGCAGATCGCGCGGCTGGCTCGGCGCCGCCCGGCCAGCAGCACCGCGTCGAAGTCGCCGCGCAGCCGGTCGGCCGGCAGGTCGACGCCGACGTTGACGCCGGCCTGGAACACCACGCCCTCGGCTTCCATCACCGCCAGCCGGCGATCGAGGAAGCGCTTCTCCATCTTGAACTCGGGGATGCCGTAGCGCAGCAGCCCGCCGATGCGATCGGACTTCTCGAAGACCGTCACCGAGTGGCCGGCGCGGTTCAACTGGTCGGCGGCGGCCAGCCCCGCCGGGCCCGAGCCGACGATCGCCACCTTCTTCCAGGTGCGCGTGCGCGGGCGGCTGCGGCGTGACCCAGCCTTCGTCCCAGGCCCGGTCGATGATCGACGCCTCGATCGACTTGATGGTGACCGGGTCCTCGTTGATGCCGAGCACGCACGAGCCCTCGCACGGCGCCGGACACAGCTTGCCGGTGAACTCCGGGAAGTTGTTGGTGGCGTGCAGGCGGTCGATCGCCGCCTGCCACCGGTCGCGGTAGACGAGATCGTTCCAGTCCGGAATCAGGTTGCCGAGCGGGCAGCCCTGATGGCAGAACGGGATGCCGCAGTCCATGCAGCGCGCGCCCTGCGCGCCGAGCTCCGCCGTCGGCGTACGGCAGATACACCTCGCGCCAGTCCTGCACGCGCTCGTCGACCGGACGCGTGGGGTGCTTCTTCCGCTGGATTTCGATGAACCCGGTCGGCTTACCCATGCGCGGGACTCGCGGCGGCCCTGCGCCGGATGGCCGTCACGGCCACCGACCGCCGCCACGGCCACGACCGACACGTCGCGCGGCCTCCGCCGCCTGACGCTGGCCTGCTCGCGCCAGCGCGCGCTTGTACTCGCGCGGCATCACCTTCACGAGCCGCCTCTGCAGCGACGCCCAGTCCGCCAGCAGCCGCTCGGCGTAGGCGCTGCCGGTCGCGGCCACGTGCTTCATGATCAGCGTCCTGCACCAGGTCGATCTCGGTCGGCATCGACGAGCGCCTCGAGATCGACCATCTCGCGGTTGCAGCGGCGGCGAACGTGCCGTCCGCGTCGAGCACGTAGGCCACGCCGCCGCTCATGCCGGCGCGCGAAGTTGCGCCCGGTCCGGCCGAGCACGACCACGCGGCCGCCGGTCATGTACTCGCAGCCGTGATCGCCCACGCCCTCGACCACCACGTTGGCGCCGCTGTTGCGGACGCAGAAGCGCTCGCCGGCCACGCCGCGCACGAACGCCTTCGCCGCCGGTCGCGCCGTAGAAGCGCGACGTTGCCGATGATGATGTTCTCCTCGGACTTGAAGGTCGACTCCGGCGGCGGGAACACCGCCAGCCGTCCGCCCGACAGCCCCTTGCCGAAGCCGTCGTTGGCGTCGCCGACGAGCGTCAGCGTCATGCCGCGCGGCACGAAGGCGCCGAAGCTCTGGCCGGCCGAGCCGGTGAACGTGATGCTTGATGGTGTCGTCGGGCAGACCCGGCCCGCCGTAGCGCCTGCGTCACCTCGTAGCCGAGCATCGTGCCCGACGGTGCGATCGGCGTTGCGGATCGGCGTCGTGAACGACACCGGCGTCCGCGACTCGAGCGCCGGCCGGCAGCGTGACGATCAGCTCGTTGTCGAGCGCGTCCGCCGAGCCCGTGATCCTGCTCGCGCACCTTGCGCCGCGCCACCGACGGCGGCAGATCCGGCTGGTGCAGCAGCGGCGTCAGGTCGAGGCCCTTCGCCTTCCAGTGGTCGACCGCCGGCCGCGACGTCGAGGCAGTCGGCGCGGCCGATCATCTCGTCGATCGTGCGGAAGCCGAGCTACGCCATCAGCTCGCGCACTTCCTCGGCGATGAACCGGAAGAAGTTCTCGACGAACTCCGGCGTGCCGGTGAACTTCTCGCGCAGCTCCGGATCCTGCGTGGCGATGCCCACCGGGCAGGTGTTGAGGTGGCAGACGCGCATCATGATGCAGCCCATCACGACCAGCGGCGCGGTCGCGAAGCCGTACTCCTCGGCGCCGAGCAGCGCGCCGATCACGACGTCGCGGCCGGTCTTCATCTGGCCGTCCACCTGCACGACGATGCGGTCGCGCAGCTTGTTGAGCACCAGCACCTGCTGCGTCTCCGCCAGGCCCAGCTCCCACGGCAGGCCGGCGTGCTTCAGGCTGGTCAGCGGCGACGCGCCGGTGCCGCCGTCGTGGCCCGAGATCAGCACGACGTCGGAGTGCGCCTTGGCCACGCCGGCCGCCACGGTGCCGACGCCGCCCTCGGCGACGAGCTTCACCGAGATGCGCGCCTCGCGGTTCGAGTTCTTCAGGTCGAAGATCAGCTGCGCCAGATCCTCGATCGAATAGATGTCGTGGTGCGGCGGCGGCGAGATCAGGCCGACGCCGGGCGTCGAGTGCCGCGTCTTCGCGATCCACGGGTAGACCTTGTGGCCCGGCAGCTGGCCGCCCTCGCCGGGCTTGGCGCCCTGCGCCATCTTGATCTGCAGCTCGTCGGCGTTGACCAGGTACTCGCTGGTCACGCCGAAGCGGCCCGACGCCACCTGCTTGATCGAGCTGCGCTTCGAGTCGCCGTTGGCCATCGGCAGGAAGCGCTCGGCGTCCTCGCCGCCTTCGCCGGTGTTCGACTCGCCGCCGAGGCGGTTCATCGCGATCGCCAGCGTCTCGTGCGCCTCCTGGCTGATCGAGCCGTAGGACATCGCGCCGGTGGCGAACCGCTTGACGATCGCCTCGACCGGCTCGACCTCCTCGATCGGCACCGCGCGGGCCGGCCGGCTTGAAGCGGAACAGCCCGCGCAGCGTGGCGCGGTGCTGGTTCTGGTCGTCCACGGCGCGGGTGTACTCCTTGAAGATCGAGTACTGCCCGGTCCGCGTGGCGTGCTGCAGCTTGAACACCGTGTCCGGGTTGAACAGGTGGTACTCGCCGTCGCGGCGCCACTGGTACTCGCCGCCCGGCTCCAGCTCCTGCGGGCGCACGGGCTGGCGCCCGAACGCGCGCTCGTGCCGCAGCCGCACTTCCTCCGCGATCACGTCGATGCCGACGCCGCCGACGCGCGACGTGGTGTGCGTGAAGTAGCGGTCGATGAACGTCTGGCTGAGGCCGATGGCCTCGAAGATCTGCGCGCCGCAGTAGCTCTGCAGCGTCGAGATGCCCATCTTCGACATCACCTTCAGCACGCCCTTGTTGAGCGCCTTGATGTAGTGCTCGATCGCCGTGTCGCGCTCGATGCCGGTGAGCGTGACCCTGGCGGATCATGATCGTCGATGGTCTCGAACGCCACGTACGGGTTGACCACGCCGGCGCCGTAGCCGAGCAGCAGCGACACGTGGTGCACCTCGCGCGCGTCGCCCGATTCGACCACCAGCGCGCACGTGGTGCGCGTGCCCTCGCGCACCAGGTGATGGTGCACGCCGGCCGTGGCCAGCAGGCTCGGGATCGGCGCCAGATCGCGCGCTCACGCCGCGGTCCGACAGGATCAGGATGTCGAAGCCGGCCTTCACCGCCTCGCTGGCCTTGCGGCACAGCTCGTCCATCGCCTTGCTCGAGCCCCGCGCCGCCCGTGCGCCGGGTCGAACAGCATCGACAGCGTCGTGGAGCGGAACGGCAGCTTCGGCGGCAGGTGGCGCAGCTTGGCCACGTGCTCGTTGTGGATGATCGGGTACTTGATGTGGATCTGCCGGCACGCCTCGCGGCTCCGGCTCGAGCAGGTTGCGCTCCGGGCCGATGGTCGAGCCCATCGACGTCACCAGCTCCTCGCGGATCGCGTCGAGCGGCGGGTTGGTCACCTGCGCGAAGAGCTGCTTGAAGTAGTCGTAGAGCAGCGCGCGGCCGGTCCGACAGCACGGCCAGCGCCGAGTCGGTGCCCATCGAGCCGATCGGCTCCTCGCCCGTCTGCGCCATCGGCCCGATCAGGAAGCGCAGGTCCTCCTGCGTGTAGCCGAACGTCTGCTGCCGCGCGAAGACCGTCGCGTGCTCCGGCTTCTCGGCGCGCGCCGCCGGCAGCGACTCGATGTCCACCAGGTGCGCGTCGATCCACTCGCGGTACGGATGCTCGGCGGCCAGCTCGCGCTTGATCTCGTCGTCGTCGACGATGCGGCCCTTGGACGTGTCGACCAGGAAGATGCGGCCCGGGCTCAGCCGCCCCTTCTCCAGCACTTCGTCGGCCGGGATGTCGAGCACGCCGACTTCCGAGGCCATGACCACCAGGTCGTCCTTGGTGACGTAGTAGCGCGACGGCCGCAGGCCGTTGCGATCGAGCACGGCGCCGATCACCGTGCCGTCGGTGAAGGCGATCGACGCCGGGCCGTCCCACGGCTCCATCAGCGACGAGTGGTACTCGTAGAACGCCTTCCGATCGGCGGCCATCAGGTCGTTGCCGCTCCACGGCTCGGGGATCATCATCAGCATGGCGTGCGGCAGCGACCGGCCGGCCATCACCAGCAGCTCGAGCACGTTGTCGAAGGTGGCGGTGTCGCTGCCGCCTTCGCGGATCACCGGCAGCACCTTCTTGAGGTCGTCGCCGAGCACCTGGCTCTTGCAGCAGGCCCTCGCGCGCGCGCATCCAGTTGATGTTGCCGCGCAGCGTGTTGATCTCGCCGTTGTGCGCGATCAGCCGGTAGGGGTGCGCCAGCGGCCACGACGGGAACGTGTTGGTGCTGAACCGCTGGTGCACGAGCGCCAGCGCCGAGTCGAGCCGCGGGTCCGACAGATCCGGGAACATCGGCCGGAGCTGCTGCGCCGTGAGCATGCCCTTGTAGATCAGCGTGCTGCGACGACAGGCTGACGATGTAGAAGGTGCGCCTGGCCAGCGCGTTGATCTTCAGCGTCTCGACCGCCTTCTCGACGCGCTTCCGGATCACGTAGAGCTTGCGCTCGAAGCGCAGGCTCGCGTCGGCGCCCGCGATGCCGCCGCCGGCGCCGATGAACACCTGCTCGAACGCGGGCTCGGCCGCGCGCGCGCTCGGCCCGACCAGCGAGTCGTCGGTCGGCACGTCGCGCCAGCCGAGCAGCCGCTGGCCCTCCTCCTCGGTGATGCGGCCGATCAGCGCCTTGACGGCCTCGCGGTCGTCGCGTGTCGTGCGGCAGGAACACGAGGCCGGCGCCGTACGAGCCGGCGTCGGGCAGCGAGAACGGCACCACGCGCGCGGAAGAACGCGTCGGGCATCTGCAGCAGGATGCCGGCGCCGTCACCGGTGTTGGCCTCGCAGCCGCACGCGCCGCGGTGCTCGAGGTTGATCAGGACGCGCAGCGCCTTGTCCACGATGTCGTGCGAGCGCTTGCCCTTCATGTGCACGACGAAGCCGACGCCGCAGGCATCGTGTTCGCGCGCGCGGGTCGTAGAGACCCTGCGCTGAGGAGGACAGCTCGCGCCTGAGGTGTCTATCGTGGACATGGTCGGATCATTCTCGTCAGGTGACGTGTATAAGGGAAATACAATGATCTGCAGGCAATCCATGCTCTGCATGAGATGGATGTGCCTCAGACTCGGCTCCGGGCTCCAGGCTCCAGGTCTGCAGGCCTCAGGCCCAAAGCCTAGAGCCTAGAGCCGCGGCGTGACGGCCGGGCAACGGCCAGCCGGCCGCTCCTGCTGCCCATCCGGCCCCCGGAACGGCCAGTCCGCTGGAAATCCGGCCGAAATCGCGGACTTTCCCGCTATCCTGTGCGCGTTTCGGCACGAATGCCGAGCGCATGGACGCGCCGGCGGGGCCGCAAGTCGCCCGGCGCAAGGAGTAGACCGGCATGCACGCGCCCATGAAGTACGTCGAGAAGGGCCTTTCCCTGGCCGCCAACGGCGCCTGGCAGGTGTTCTCGGTGGCCAACAAGATCCGCCAGAACCCGTCGTTCATCCCCCGCTGGTCCGACAAGCCCCTGCTCAAGTCGTACGAGAAGACCAAGCCCCAGCTGGGCTGGCCGCGGCAGACCGACTCGCTGTGCCCGAACTGCACGCGCGAAGCGCGGCAGGCGATCCTCGACGGCAAGAAGGACGTCAGCGTCCTCCTCAACGAGAAGGTCGGCGAGATCAAGGCGACCATCCTCGAGAAGGACGGCCACATCGTGATGGTCAAGGACTGCCCCATCCATGGCCACTTCGAAGACGTGATGGCCATCGACCCGGCCTTCTTCAGGCACCTCGAAGAGGTCTTCCCGGGCCGCGACATCCGCGCCCACAACGACGAGAAGCTGCACAACCACGGCTCCTCCACCGTGCTGCACGGCCGCGGCGCGGTGCTCACCGTCGACCTCACCAACCGCTGCAACATGATGTGCGACCCGTGTTTCATGGATGCGAACCAGGTCGGCTTCGTCCACGAGCTGTCGCTGGGAAGACATCAAGCAGGTGCTCGACAACGCCATCACCATCAAGCCGCGCCGGCAGATGTCGGTGCAGTTCTCGGGCGGCGAGCCGACGATGTCGCCGTACTTCCTCGACGCCATCCGCTACTCGCGCAAGGTCGGCTACAACAGCGTGCAGGCGGCCACCAACGGCATCGAGTTCGCGAAGAGCCCCGAGTTCGCCAAGGCCGCCGCCGAGGCGGGCCTGCGCTACGCCTACCTGCAGTTCGACGGCATCGGCAACGCCGCCAACTCGCACCGCCGCGTCGGCAACCTGTTCGACGTCAAGCTGCGCGCGATCGAGAACCTGCACCAGGCCGGCGTGGACATCGTGCCCGGTCATCACCATCGTCAACGGCGTCAACAACGAGCAGGTGGGCCGCGTCATCGAGTTCGCGCTCGACAACCCGAAGCGCATCAACTTCCTGTCGTTCCAGCCGGTGTCGTTCACCGGCCGCGACGAAGAGATCACGCCGGAGCGCCGCGCCGCGCAGCGCTACACGCTGTCGCACCTCGCCCACGACGTGAAGAACCAGACCGGCATCGGCGAGCCGATCCGCGACTGGTTCCCGATCTCGTTCATGTCCACCTTCACCGACTGGGCCGACGTCGTGCACGGGCCCGATCGCGAGTGGGGGCAGCTGACCTGCGGCTGCCACCCGAACTGCGGCATCGGCATGGCCATGATGATCGACAAGGAAACCAAGGAAGCCGTGCCGGTGACGGCGTTCCTCAAGGCCGAGCAGCTGGCCAAGGACGTCGCCCAGGTCAACGACGCCGCGCGCGGCAAGTTCCTGTCGGTCGCCGGGATGGCGCTGGCGCTGATGCGCAACTACGACTCGTTCAAGGCGCCGACGCACTTCCGCCTCGCCGACCTGCTGAAGAAGTTCGACAAGACCTTCGGCGCCACCGGCAAGAACTACGGCAAGGTGACGCGGCGACCGCACGATGACCGACATCGAGAAGCGCCGCGCCGACCGCTGGAACTTCCTGTTCATCGCCGGGATGTGGTTCCAGGACCTCTTCAACTACGACTTCCGCCGCACGGAGATGTGCATCATCCCCTACGGCACGCAGCAGGGCGAGATCTCCTTCTGCGCCTACAACACCGGCATCGGCTGGCGGAACATCCTCGAGAAGATGCACATGACGGCCAACCTCACCAAGTGGTACGAGGACCACGGCCGCCACGAGATCTTCGCCGGCAACAAGAACGTGCCGCTGGACAGCAAGGACCACTCGATGGTGCTGAACGCCGAGGCCGTGGCCGCCGGCGCGCAGACCGACCTCGAAGACATGGGCGTGGCCAAGAACGCGCGCGAAGAGAAGCTGGCCGCGCGCAAGAAGTCGCAGATGACGCCCGAGGAGATCCGGCACCACATGGAGATGGAGCGGCTCTATCGCCAGCAGGTGCTCAAGGAGCAGCCGACGATCCAGATCCAGGGCCTCGGCGGGCCGCGCAAGAAGGAAGGCGTCCAGCCGGTCACGCACAAGGACGTCGTCTAGGGCGGCTCGGGGCTCCAGGCTCCAGGCTTCGGGCTCCGGGCTAGAACCGGAACTGAGGGCCGGCGGTCGAGAGACCGCCGGCCCTTTTTCTTTTGCCCTTGCCTTTGGCCTTTCGGCCTTTGGCCTTGCTCTTCCCTTCATGCCACACTCTCCCGCCTGTGACTGCCGGCAAGGTCACTCGTCGGAGCTTGCTGTTCGGTGGCGGTGCCGTGGCCGGCGCTTGGGCCGCCCGAGCGCTGTACGAGCCTCAGGCCACCCCGGGACGGCCCTTCCCCGCTCCGGCAACTGCCGGCCGCGCCGGCGGCCTGGTAATGAACGACGCCAGCGAACTGGCGCCGACGCGCGTGGCACGTCACGCCGTCCTCCGCGACAACCCGGGCGAGGCACTGCTGGGCCGTCTCCGCCTCGAGCTGAAACAGGCGCAGGGCGCCGGGCAGTCCGTGGTCGCCCACGCCGCCCGCCATTCGATGGGCGGTCAAAGCCTCGAGCCGAACGGCCTCGCCCTGACCCTGGACCAGGACTGGATCGAGGTCGATCACCGGGGCGGCCACCTATCGCGTCGCCGCCGGCATGCGCTGGAGCAAGGTCATCTCGGCGCTCGACCGGCTGGGGCTGTCGCCGAAGGTGATGCAATCCAACAACGACTTCGGCGTCGCCTCGACCTTCAGCGTCAACGCCCACGGCTGGCCGGTGACGTTCAGCGGCGGCGGCACTACGGCGCGCTCAGTGAAGATGCTGCTCGCCAGCGGCGAGCACGTGACGTGCTCGCGCACCGAGAACCCGCGGCTGTTCGCGGCAGCGATGGGCGGCTACGGCCTGATCGGGCTGATCACCGAGCTCGAGATGGAGGCGCGTGCCGAACCGTAACCTCGATCCGGCGTTCGAGGTGATGCCGGCGCGGGACTTCGGCCTCGCGTTCGAGCGGACGCTGCGCCGCGATGCCGGCATCGACCTGGCCTACGGGCGCATGAACGTGTCGATCGACGGCTTCTTCACCGAAGCCCTGCTCATCACCTACAAGCCGGCGGCGATCAGTCGGCGATCCCGGCCGCGACCGGCTCGGGCTTCGTCAGCCGGCGGTCGCGCGACCTGTTCCGTCAGCAGGTCGAGTCCGACCGCTGGAAGACGCTGCGCTGGCGGATCGAGACCGACGTCAACCGCATCGTCAACGCCGGGACGACCACACGCAACACCTGTTGAACGAGCCGGTGGTCACGCTCGACGATCGCGATCCGCTGCGCACCGACATCCTGCACGAGTATTTCGTCTCGCCGGAGCGATTCGCCGAGTTCGTCGCCGTCTGCCAGGAGGTCATCCCGTCCTCGTTCCAGGAGCTGCTGAACATCACGCTGCGCTTCGTGGACACCGACCGGGACAGCGTGCTGGCCTACGCGACGGAGCCGCGGATCGCGGCGGTGATGCTCTTCAGCCAGGAGAAGACGATGCGGGCGAAGCGGACATGGCGCGCATGACGGCGCGCCTGATCGACGGCGTGCTGGCGATCGGCGGCACCTACTACCTGCCCTACCGCCCGCACGCCAGCGTGGCGCAGTTCCAGCAGGGCTATCCGCGAGTCGCGGAGTTCCTCCAGGTGAAACGCGAGACCGACCCGTCACTGACGTTCCGCAACGGGCTGTGGCACAACTACCTGTCGAAGCTGTGAGGTGAGGAGCAGATGACGCTGTTGCGCTGGATCGCGGTGGGCTACACGATGGTGCTGGCCGCGCCGCGGCCCTGAACTACGTGCCGGGGCTGACCGACGAGCAAGGGCCGCTCCTTCGGCGTCTTTGCCCTGGACATCTTCGACGACGCGCTGCACGTGGTCTCGGCCTCGTGGGCGGCGGCATGCCGCCTGCGACGTCCCACCGCGCGTCGAAGCTGTTCCTCCGCTACTTCGGCCTGCTGTATTTCGTCGACGGCGTGATGGGACTCTTCGTCGGCTCCGGCTATCTCGACCTCGGCATCGTGCACTACGGCATCCAGGATCTGCCGCTGTCGTTCAAGATCCTCGCGAACACCCCTCACATCGGCCTCGGTGGATTCGGGCTGCTGGCGTCGCTCTTCCTGGACCGGCCCCAGGCCGTCATGAGCCGCCTGTGGCGCATCGCTCAGGTGGCCGGTGGCCGCGCTGATCCCGCTGGTGGCGGTGCTGACGGCGCCGATCGCGTACGTGGAGCTGACGTGCACGGGCGCGAGTCCTGCGGACCCGTACCGGCCGATCATCACCGACCCGGCCTACCAGCGAGCAGAGGCCAATTCGTATCTCACCTACCCCGAGTGGCACATCGTCTACGCCTACGAGGGCCTGGCCGAGACGCTGCGCGCCGGCGACGAGCACGCGTTCGACTATGCCTCCGCGGTCGCCGGGTTCTGGAATGCGTACTGCCCGCTGAACGAGGCCGCCCAGAACCACGGCGGCGCCGACGCGGCCACGCGCCAGACCATCTACGTGATCGGCGTGTCGTTCACGATCGAAATGGCGCTCAAGGCGGCCTACGAAGAAACCGCCGGGCGGATGTTCGCGTGGCTGCGCGGGCCGGAGAAGACGCCGCAGGATCAGGTGGTCGCGGCGCAGGCGGCCGAATACGCGGCGTTCCTGCACCAGACGCCCTGGTACAAGTATCCGTTCGGCGCCGCGCGCGACAAGCTGTGGGCCGCGACGGTGACGCAGAAGGTCTGGGTGGTGACCGAGGCGATGATGCCGACCTCGCCCTGCCTCGTCCTGGTAGCGATAGCGCTCAGCGACCTCGCCGAAGTAGTTCGGGTCTACCGGCTCAAGTGGCCACTCGCGCTGCAGGGTGTCGAGAATCTCCTTCGCAGAGACCATGTCGTCGAGGCGCCAGCCGTTGGTGGTGCCGACGTCCATGTACTCGATGAAGCGCAGGATGTGCCCGCTGCCGCGGAAGTGGCGCGCCATCGGGACGATGTCGTGGTCGTTGACGCCGCGCTTGACGACCATGTCGATCTTTACGGCGTCAGGCCGGCGGTCGGCGGCGTTGTCGATGGCTTCGAGAACCTTGGCGACGGGGAAGCCGACGTCGTTCATCGACTGGAAGGTCGCTTCGTCGAGGGAGTCGAGGCTGAGCGTGGCCCGGTCGAGGCCGGCGGCCTTGAGCGCCTTGCCTTGTCGAGGGTAGCAGCGAGCCGTTGGTGGTCATGGCGATGTCTTCGAGGCCGATCGATCGGCGAGCATGCCGACGAGCTTGTCGAAGTCGCGACGCAGCGTGGGCTCGCCTCCGGTGAGGCGTACCTTGCGTACGCCGAGCCTCACGAAGACGCGCGTGAGGCGCGTGATCTCCTCGAAGCTGAGCAGTTCGTCACGAGCGAGGAACACGTAATCGCGCCCGAAAATCTCCTTCGGCATGCAGTAGGTGCAGCGGAAGGTACAGCGGTCCGTGACCGAATGCGCAGGTCTCGAAGCGGTCTTCCCAGGCGGTCGAGAGGCATCGGCCTAAGGGTAGCCCAGGGGTTTTCGGACCCTTTTGCCGGGTACCACAGGGTTCCAAAGACGAAGGAGGGTCCACGTGGCTGGTGAGCGTGACAAGATCGAAGGCACCATGAAGGAGCAGGAAGGCAAGCTGACCGACGACGAGGTCCGCGAGAAGCAGGGCCAGATGCAGGAGAAGGTCGGCGAAGGCAAGGAGAAGTGGGAAGAAGGCAAAGAGGAGGTTCGTGACGCATTCACGCTCCGACCAACCCTCAACGTTTGACGGAAGGCGCCCACCGGGCGCCTTCCTTTTTGGGCCGTCGTGACCGTTTAGGGCAGTAGCCTCCCGCGCGTGCCGCCGACGTTCGCGCTCCTCCTGATGACCGCGGTCTGGGGCGTGACGTTCGTCCAGGTCAAGGACGCGGTGGCGCTCTATCCCATCTTCCTCTTCCTGGCGTGGCGCTTCGCCGTCTCGACGGCCACCCTGGGGATTCCGTTCGCCACGCGAGTGCGCAGGCTCGACCGCCGCGGTATCGCGGCGGGCCTCCTGCTCGGCGTCTTCCTCGCAACGGGCTACGCGCTGCAGACCTTCGGGCTCTCCAAAGCGTCCGTCACGAGCACGGGCTTCATCACGGGCCTCTTCGTCCCGCTCCACGCCGTCTTCGCGGCGCTCATCTTTCGCGACCGCATCGGCGTGGGCGGGTGGATCGGAACCGGTCTTGCGACCGCGGGCCTCGCGCTCCTGTCCGGAGTCGAAGTGGGGTCGCTGACGGCGTCGCTCCTGCTCTTCGGAGGCGCGTGCGCCTTCGCGCTCCACATCGTCTTCACGAGCCGCTTCGCGCCGCGCTACGACGTCGCCGCGCTCACCCTCCTCCAGATGGTGCTCGCCTTCGCGGCGTTCACCGTGATCGGCTTTTCCGTGGAGACCTGGGAGACGCCCAGCGGCTGGACGGTCTGGGGCGCGATCCTCGTCACGGGGATCTTCGCGAGCGCGCTCGGGTTCGTCATCCAGACGCTGGGCGCAGAGCAAGACAACCGCCACGAAGGCCGCGCTCGTCATCACGATGGAGCCTGTCTTCGCCGCGCTGTTCGGCTACCTGCTCGCCGGCGACCGCCTCGAGCCGGCCGCCTGGCTCGGCGCCCTGGGGATCCTGGCCGGGATGCTCGTGGCCGAGCCCGCGCTCTTGGACTGGCGCCGGCACTGGCCAAAGCGGTCTCGGCCGGATATGATATAGCCAGACTTAGATTTTCTCAGCCCGGATCTTCGACATACGGAGGAAGCTCAAGCATGGCTAAGACGATCGGTATCGACCTCGGCACGACGAACTCGTGCATGGCAGTGCTCGAGGGCGGCGAGCCGACGGTCATTCCGAACGCCGAAGGCGGCCGGACGACGCCGTCGGTCGTCGCCTTCACCAAGGACGACCAGCGCCTCGTGGGGGCGCCGGCCAAGCGCCAGTCGGTCACCAACCCGCAGAACACGGTCTTCTCGATCAAGCGCTTCATGGGACGGAAGTTCTCGGAGGTCTCCGAGGAGATGAAGATCGTCCCCTACGAGGTCGTCGCGGGCCCGAACGGCGACGCGCGTGTCAACGCGGGCGGCAAGGAGTACGCGCCGCCGGAGATCTCCGCGATGATCCTGCAGAAGCTGAAGACGGACGCCGAGGCCTACCTCGGCGACACCGTCACCGACGCGGTCATCACCGTGCCGGCCTACTTCAGCGACCCGCAGATCGAGGCGACGCGGGACGCCGGCCGCATCGCCGGCCTCAACGTCCTGCGCGTCATCAGCGAGCCGACCGCCGCGTCGCTCGCGTACGGGCTCGAGAAGGAGTCCGACCAGACGATCCTCGTGTGGGACCTCGGCGGCGGCACGTTCGACGTGTCGATCCTCGACCTCGGCGAAGGCGTCTTCGAGGTGAAGGCCGTCAACGGCGACAACCACCTCGGCGGCGACAACTTCGACAAGGCGATCGTCGACTGGATGGTCGCCGAGTTCAAGCGCGACCAGGGCATCGACCTCGCCGCCGACCGTATGGCGCTCCAGCGCCTGTACGAGGCGGCCGAGAAGGCGAAGATCGAGCTCTCCTCGACGCAGGCGACGCAGATCAACCTGCCCTTCATCACCGCGACGCCGGAAGGCCCGAAGCACCTCGACCTCCAGCTCACGCGCGCGAAGCTGAACGAGCTCACCGCCGACCTGCTCGAGCGCGTCGTCGAGCCGACCAAGCAGGCGCTCGGCGACGCCGGCCTCACGCCCGACCAGATCGACCACGTGATCCTCGTCGGCGGCATGACGCGCATGCCGGCCGTCCAGGACAAGGTCAAGGAGCTGATCGGCAAGGAGCCGCACAAGGGCGTCAACCCGGACGAGGTCGTCGCCGTCGGCGCGGCCATTCAGGCCGGCGTCCTCAAGGGCGAGGTGAAGGACGTGCTCCTGCTCGACGTGACCCCGCTGTCGCTCGGCATCGAGACGAAGGGCGGCGTCATGACGCGGCTGATCGAGCGCAACACCACCATCCCGACGAAGAAGTCGGAGACCTTCACGACGGCGGAGGACAACCAGCCGTCGGTCGAGATCCACGTCCTCCAGGGCGAGTCGGAGATGGCGGCGTTCAACAAGACGCTCGGCAAGTTCCAGCTCGTCGGCATTCCCCCGGCGCCGCGCGGCATGCCGCAGATCGAGGTCACGTTCGACATCGACGCGAACCGCATCATCAACGTCTCGGCCAAGGACTTGGGCACTGGCAACGAGCAGCAGATCCGTATCGAGTCCGGCTCGGGCCTTTCGGACGAAGAGGTCGAGCGGATGGTCCGCGACGCCGAGACGCACGCCGACGAGGCGCGCAAGATGCGCGAGGTCGCGGAGGCGCGCAACCAGGCGGAGACGCTCGTCTACTCGACCGAGAAAAGCCTCAAGGAGCACCGCGAGTCGCTCGACGAGGAAACGATCTCGACGATCGAGTCGCGCATCGCCGACCTCCGCGCGGCGCTCGACGGCTCCGACGCAGCGGACGTTCGCACGAAGACGGAGCAGCTGATGGAGGCCGCGCACAAGCTGGCCGAGGCCGTGTACCAGCGCGCGCAGTCCGACCAGGCCGCACCGACCGGGGCGGCGGGCAACGGCGAGGCGCCGAGCGACGACGAGGTCGTCGACGAGGCCGACTACGAGGTCATCGACGAGGAAGCGAAGCGCTCCTAGGCGATGACGGAGAAGACCCCGACGAAGGCTGAGCTCGCGAAGACACTGCGAGGATCTCGAGGAGCGCGCCGCGCAGCTCGAGAAGGAGCGGGACGAGTATCTCGCCGACCTGCAGCGCGTCGCTGCCGACTTCGAGAACTACCGCAAGCGGGTCGCGCGCGAACAGGAGAACCTGGCCGCGCGCGCCCTCGAGCGCCTCGTCAAGGAGCTTCTCCCCGTGCTCGACGACATGGAGCGTGCGCTTCGTGCGGCCGAGGAGCACGAGGAGGCCACGCTCGAAGAGGGAGTGCGGCTCGTCCATCGCGAGCTCGAGGAGGCGCTCGCCAAGGAGGGCCTCACGGAGATCGAGGCGAACGGGACGTTCGATCCGCACGTGCACGAGGCGCTCCTCAGCCAGCCGTCCGCTGCGGAAGACGGCGCGATCATCGAGGTGCTCCAGAAGGGCTATCGCCTCGGCGACCGCGTGTTGCGACCTGCGCGAGTGGTGATCTCGCAGGGGAACTAGGCCGATGGCCACCCGGACGAAGGACCTCTACGAGATCCTCGGCGTCCAGAAAGGCGCGACCCAGGACGAGATCAAGAAGGCGTACCGCAAGCTCGCGCGCCAGTACCACCCCGACCGCAATCCGGGAGACAAGGAAGCGGAGGAGCGCTTCAAGGAGATTCAGGGCGCGTACGACGTCCTGCGGGACCCGGAGAAGCGGAAGCAGTACGACCAGCTCGGCTCGCGGATCTTCACCAGCGGGGGAGGGCGAGGCGGAAACTTCCAGTGGTCCGGGAACATCGGCGACCTCGGCGACCTCGGAGATCTCTCCGATCTTTTCGGCGGCATCTTCGGCGGCACGAGCTTCGGCGGGGGGCGCCGCACGGCTTCGGCGCGCGCCGGCCGCCGCGCCGAGCGCGGGCGCGACGTCGAGGTGGCGGTGAACCTCTCGTTCGAGGACTCGCTGAACGGAGTCACTACGAAGATCCCCGTCGAGCTCGAGACGACCTGCTCCACGTGCAAGGGGAGCGGCGCCGAGCCGGGCACGACGCCGATCATCTGCCCCGAGTGCCGCGGGCGCGGCGTCGTCTCCGAAGACCAGGGCTTCTTCGCACTTTCGCAACCCTGTCCGCACTGCCGCGGAAACGGCACGGTGATCGAGAAGCCTTGCCGCACGTGCAAGGGGACGGGGCGTGAGCGCCGGACGAAGCGCTACACGGTCAAGATCCCGGCCGGCGTCAAGGACGGCACGCAGATCCGTCTCAAGGGCAAGGGCGAGGCCGGGCTCTCCGGCGGTCCAGCCGGCGACCTCATCGTCACGACGCGCGTGACTGCATCGCCGATCTTCGAGCGAAAGGGATCCGACCTGGTCGTGAACGTCCCGGTCGGCTACGCGACGGCCGCGCTCGGCGGCGAGGTCGAAGTGCCGACGCCCGAGGGCCCTGTCTCTCTCGAAGGTTCCCGGCGGGACCGAATCCGGGAAGCTCTTCCGCATTCGCGGACGAGGCGCGCCGAAGCTCAACGGCGGCGGCAAGGGCGATGTGCTCGCGCGCGTACGGGTCGACGTTCCCAAGCGTGTCAACAAGCGCGAGCGCGAGCTGCTCGAGGAGCTGAGGAAGGTGAGCGGCTGATGGACGAGCACGAGCACCCTCGCTACATGATCAGCGTCGCCGCCGAGCTCGTCGGCATGCATCCGCAGACGCTTCGGATCTACGAGGCGAAGGGCCTCGTCCGCCCCAAGCGGACGGCAGGCAACACGCGCCTGTACTCCGAGAGCGACGTCGAGCGCCTGCGCGTTATCCAGAGGCTGACGACCGAGCTCGGTCTCAACCTGGCCGGCGTCGAGACGGTGCTTCGGCTCCAAGACGAGATGAACCAGCTGCGCGCGCGTCTCGACCGGTTCGAGCGAGACATGCGTGACGAGATTCGCAACGTGCACAAGCAATACCGTCGCGAGATCGTCCTCTATCGCGATCCCGATGATCCCCTTCCCGAACGGAAAGGACCATGGACTTCCAGAAGCTCACGCTGAAATCGCAGGAAGCCGTCGGCGCGGCGATGGAGCTTGCCCGCCGCCGCGGTAACCCGGAGATCTACCCCGAGCACCTCTGCATCGCGCTCCTCGACCAGGAGCTCCCGCGCACGCTCGTCGAGCGCGCGGGCCATTCGGTCGACGAGATCAGGCAGCGTTGCGAAGCGCAGCTCGCGGCCAAGCCAGCAGTGACCGGCGCGACTGCGCAGCAGCCGCACGCGTCAACCGCGTTCGCCGAGGTTCTCGACCGTGCCGAGGACGAGATGCGGAAGCTGGGTGACGAATTCGTCTCGGTCGAGCACTTGCTCCTCGCTCTCGGCGAGCTCGACCGTGAATCGCTCATCGAGTCGCTGCAGGAGATCCGCGGCAGCCAGCGCGTGACGTCGCAGGATCCGGAGGGCACGTACCAGGCGCTCGAGAAGTTCGGGCGCGACCTGACGGAAGCGGCGGAGCAGGGCAAGCTCGACCCGGTCATCGGGCGCGACGACGAGGTGCGGCGCGTCATCCAGGTGCTCTCGCGCCGGACGAAGAACAACCCCGTGCTGATCGGCGACCCCGGCGTCGGCAAGACCGCCATCGTCGAAGGCCTCGCGCAGCGCATCGTGGCCGGCGACGTCCCCGAGGGCCTCAAGGGCAAGCGGGTGTGGGGGCTCGACATCGGCGCGCTCCTCGCCGGCTCGAAGTACCGCGGCGAGTTCGAGGAGCGTCTGAAGGCGGTCCTGAACGAGATCAAGAACGCGGAAGGCGAGCTCATCCTCTTCATCGACGAGCTGCACACGATCGTCGGCGCGGGCGCGGCCGAAGGCGCGGTCGACGCGGCCAACATGCTGAAGCCGATGCTCGCGCGCGGAGAACTGCGTGCGATCGGTGCGACGACGCTCGACGAGTACCGCAAGCACATCGAGAAGGACGCCGCGCTCGAGCGGCGCTTTCAGCCGATCTTCGTGGGGGAGCCGTCCGTGGCGGACACGATCGCGATCCTGCGCGGTCTCAAGGAGCGCTACGAGGCGCACCACGGCGTGCGCATTCGCGACGCCGCCCTCGTGGCCGCCGCAGTCCTCTCCGACCGCTACATCTCCGACCGCTTCCTCCCGGACAAGGCGATCGACCTGGTCGACGAGTCTGCGTCGCGCCTGCGTACCGAGATCGACTCGCTGCCCATCGAGCTCGACGAGGCCGAGCGGCGCGTGCGCCAGCTCGAGATCGAGCTCGCCGCCATGGGCAAGGAGTCGAAGGAGGTGCGCGAGCCCGTCGAGCGCGAGCTCGCCGAGGCCAAGGCGCGCCGCGACGAGCTCGCCGCACGCTGGGCCAAGGAGAAGGAGGTGCTCGAGCGCGTCCGGGAGATCACGAAGAAGATCGACGAGCTGCGGATGGAGGCCGAGCGAGCGGAGCGAAGCGGCGAGCTGCAGCGCGTCGCCGAGATTCGCTACGGCGAGCTACCCGCGCTGGAGAAGGAACTGGCCGAGCGCGAGCAGCAGACCGACTTCGAGCCGATGGTGAAGGAAGAGGTCGACGAGGACGACATCGCCGCGGTGGTGGCCCGCTGGACCGGCATCCCGGTTGACCGCCTGCTCGAGGGTGAGGTCGAGAAGCTCGTGCACATGGAGGAGCGGCTCCACCAGCGCGTCGTCGGTCAGGACGCGGCGGTCGAAGCCGTCGCCAACGCGCTCCGCCGCGCGCGGTCGGGCCTGCAGGACCCGAACCGCCCGATCGGCTCGTTCATCTTCCTCGGGCCGACGGGCGTGGGGAAGACGGAGCTCGCACGCGCCCTTGCCGAGTTCATGTTCGACGACGAACGGGCCACGGTACGGCTCGACATGTCCGAATACCAGGAGCGTCACACCGTGGCTCGGCTCATCGGCGCGCCGCCCGGATACGTCGGTTACGAGGAAGGCGGACAGCTCACGGAAGCGGTGCGCCGGCGGCCGTACTCGGTCGTTCTCCTCGACGAGATCGAGAAGGCGCACAACGAGGTCTTCGACGTGCTCCTCCAGATCCTCGACGACGGCCGTCTCACCGACGGGCAGGGACGCACCGTCGACTTTCGCAACACCGTCATCATCATGACTTCGAACATCCGCTCCGCCGAGTCGTTGCGCGAGCACTTCCGGCCCGAGTTCCTGAACCGCGTCGACGAGGTCGTCGTCTTCGAGGCGCTCTCGCGCGACCAGCTCGCCGACATCGTCGATCTCCAGCTCGAGAGGCTCCGCGACCGGCTTGCGGAGCGAGGCATCGCGATCGAGCTGACCCCCGGAGCGAAGGAGTTCCTCGCCGAGCAGGGCTGGGATCCGGCCTACGGCGCGCGGCCGCTCAAGCGCGCCATCCAGCGCTACGTCGAGAACCCGCTCGCGCTGCGCCTGCTCGAGGGTGACATCGCTGCCGGCGACACGATCCTCGTCGACGAGCGGGACGGCGAGCTCGTGTTCGAGAAGGCCGAGGTCGTCTCGCCGGTCGCCGCCGCGTGAGCGCGTGACGACCGTCGACCGGCCTCTCGATCTCGGTGAGATCCTCGCCGAGACGGTTCGCCTGTACGGCGAGCGTTTTTGGGCTGCGCTCGCGCTCGGCGTCGTGTACACGGCTGCGATCGCCGGCGCGGCGATCATCCACGCGGGCCTCTACTACGTGGTAGCCGCGTTCATGGTGGTGGTCGCCTACGCGGGGGCGTCTCGCATCGCCGTCGGCGATTCCTTCGGGGAGGCGTGGGGGCAGGTAGCCGTTCGCCTGCCGGTCATGCTCGTGCTCGCCCTCGTCGTCGGACTGCCGTTCGTGCTCGCCACGAGCTACCTCGTCTTCCTGCTGATCGCGGCGGCTTGGATCGGCCTCATCGGGTTCGCCGTTCCCGTCGCCATGCTCGAGCGCGAGGGTGAGAAGCCGAGCTTCGCCGCGCGCATCGCCTACCCGCTCGAGCGGGCGCTCGCGCTGGCGCGGGTCGACCTCCTGCATGCGGCCGGGGTGGCCGCAGCGCTCGTCCTCCTCAACTACGTGCTCGCCATCGTGCTCGGCGTCACGCTGACGGGCTTCGGCGACAGCAGCCGCGCCGTGGCCGTTCTGCTCGCCCAGATCGTGCTCGCGCCGCTCTTCTTCCTCGGGCTCGCGATCCTCTACTTCGAGCAGAAAGCGCGCGCTGTATCCTCGCGCCCTCGAACCGAGAAGGGAGCGTAATGCCGAAGTACCTGATGCTGTCCTCGTTGAGCGAGCAGGGGCTACAGACGCTGCGGGCCAACCCCGACCGCGTCCGCGAGGTGAACAAGGACGTGGAGGAGATGGGCGCGCGCGTCCTGCACCAGTGGTTCGTCCTCGGTCCCGTACGACTTCGTGAACATCATCGAGGCGCCCGACGCGTCGACGATCGCACGCCTGTCAGTCGCGCTCGGGGCGCGCGGTAGCGTGCACACGCAGTCCTACGAGATGCTCGAGGTCGACGACCTGCTCAACCTACTATCTGGCTAGCGTCCAGACGTAGTCTGCGCCCTCTGCACCCACGTGACAGCTCGTGCAGACGGCGCCGCGCGCGAGCTCGCTGAACGAGTCTCTCTTGTTGACGCGCGTGTACTCGATGAAGAGCCAGTCGTTGTGCGCCGGGTCCGCACCTCGCTCCTTGCGCATGACGGCGATGAGCGTGACGAAGTCCTTCCCCGGTGCGATCCCTTCCTTGACGATGACGGTGCGGTTGGGGAAGCGGCCATTCGCGCCCATCTCCTTCGACGCGTACACGTTCTTCGTGGACAGGTGCGGATCCGAGTCGCGCGGGGGAAGCGGCGCGTCGTTCAGCTTCGTCCACGCGTCGTAGCCTGCGACGCTCTTCGGCAGGCCGGGTAGCGGCTCGGGAATCTCGGTCGTCGTTCCGGGAGCGGGGGGCGGGGTCGCCGTCGTCTCGGTCGTCGTCGGTCCCACTGCGGGGGTGGTGGAAGTCGCCTCGTCCGAGTCGCCACCACAGGCGGGAAGGAGCGAGGCCAGGAGTAGCGCAGCGAGAGCGGGCGCGCGCGGGCTCACGTCAGCTTCGAGTACGCGACGGCCACGTCTGCCGCGAGCGCGGCGTTCTCGACCACGATCTTCTTGTTGGCTCGCACGGTTCGGCCGCCGCTTGCCTCGTGCACGTGCGCGAGGACGAACGGCGTCACGTCCTGACCGCTGATTCCCTCCTGCTCGGCGAGCCGAACGGCGTCGTCGACGAGCGCGTCGACGTCGAGGCTCTCCTTGGGCGGCTGCGCGAGCACGACCGACGAATGGCGCCCGAGCCTCCAGTGGAACTGGGCGATGCGCGCCGCATCCTGCGTCGTGTCGACGCGCGCGGTCACGGGCGGGCCGCCGTCGGCGCGATAGAAGAGCGGCATGTGATCCGTATGCCAGCCGAGCACCGGTATCCCAAGCGTCTCCAGCAGCTCGGCCGTAGCCCGGACGTCGAGGAGCGATTTCGCCCCGGATGCGACCACGAGCGCCTCCGTGCGGGCGAGCTCGCCGAGGTCTGCCGAGATGTCGAGGTGCTCTGCCCAGCCACGGTGCACGCCGCCGAGCCCGCCGGTCCCCATGAAGCCGATCCCCGCCGCCCGGCACACCGCCAACGTCGCGCCCACGGTCGTCGCCCCGAGCTCGCCCTGGGCGGCGCAGGCGGCGAGATCGCGCGGGCCGACCTTGCGTGCGTCCGGCGTGTCGGCGAAACGCTGGAGCTCGCCTTCCTCGAGCCCGACGCAGATGCGCCCGTCGATCACGCCGATCGTGGCCGGCACGGCCCACGCCATTCGTACGCGGCGTTCCGCTTCCGCCGCCACCTCGGCGCCTTCACCGCGCGGGAAGCCGTGCGCGACGAGCGTCGTCTCGAGCGCGACCACCGGTCGCCGCGCCTCGAGCGCCGCACGCACCTCAGGGTGAATACGGAGCAATTCCGCCACTACGGCATCGCGCCCAACTGTGCGACGCAGCGCGCGGCAGCTCTGAGGCCCAGCTCTGGGCCGCCAACGAGGAAGCCGGCCGCCAGCGCATCGCCTGCGCCTGTCGTATCGACGACATTCGCTTCGAGAGCCGGCAGCTCGCGTGTCTCCGAGTGCGTGCGAACGAGTATTCCCCGTGCGCCGCGCTTGACCACGATGGCTCCTGCCGGGACCGAGCCGAGCATCTCGATCTCGGCTTCGTTTCCGAAGACCACGGCGAGCGGGTGATCCTCGATGAGGTCGCGCACGAGGTTCAGTCCCGCTTCCTCCAGGGCGACGGTCCCGGACAGGTCGAGGCTGACCTGATCGGCGAGACGGATCGCACGCAACGCCGTGTCCCGGAGAGGCGGGCGCGCGAGGCTGTACACGGGCACATGGAGCCAATCACATCCCCGTAGCCAGGTCGCATCGAGTTCCTCGGGATTGAACTGAGGCGCAACGCCCCGATCGCTCAGCATCGTTCGCTTTCCGTCGGGCGTGGCGAGCGAGACGACGGTGCCGGTACCCGCCTCCACCTCGGGACCCACCACCTCGACGCCGCGGCCAAGGAGTTCCTCCGAGACAAGGCGCCCGGCGGGATCGCGGGCACGCTTGCCCACGAAGCGGGCCTGTCCGCCGAGCGCCGCGATCCACGCCGCGACGTTCGCCGCCTGACCGCCGGCTCCGACCCGGGTGCGCCCATACGTGTCCGTATCTTCCGCGATCGGCCCATCGAGGCGGACGATCACGTCGAGCAGCAGATCGCCCAGCGTGCAAAGCACGATTTCGAGCCTAGTGGTTCGCGCGGTTGCGTTGCCACGTTCTGGACGCGCGAAAAGCGAGCAGGGCAAGGACGCAGGGAGCCTTCGTATTGATTTGAAATCCGAGGGCGACCGAGGACGCCGCCCGGCGACGCTTTGCAGCCGTCCAGGGCATGGAGGGCGCTGCCGCGCGGACTACTTAGAATCGCTTCGTGGATCCCGAACGCGGCAAGCGTCTGCGCTCGTTCGTCCTCGGCGGACTGATCGGAAGCGCCGCCGCGCTCGCGGCCGCGGGTCGTGCCCGTGTCAGGGATCGGGCCGACCGCCCGGGCAAGCGGACGACGCCTGCCGGGCTCGCCGCCTTCGAGCAGGCTCCGTGCTACGACGAGGCCGTCGCGCGCGAGACCCGCACGCCCTCCTAGCCCGATTCCAGCCGGCGTAGCGCCTTGATCGCGGTGCTGAGGTTGAGGCCAGCGTCGCCGATGCGAAGCTGCCGGCCGAGCAGCTCGACGTCGATCGTGTGCCGGATGAACCGCTCCGGCGTGCTCACGGGCTCCTTCGTGCGGATCACGAGGAACGGTCCGAATGCCCGGGCCTCGTACTCCTCGCTGGGCGAGCGGGCGGGAATGGTGTAGCGGCGCTTGTCCGCATCCTGCTCGTCGGTCGCGTCGAAGACCCAGACGCCGCGTCCGAGCGGCTTGTCCGCCGCCACCAGTGTGTCGAGCATGAGGCGCGGGTCGGCGCGCGGCACGAGCACGTCGCCGAATGGCGCCCCTCTGTTGGCGGCGTCGAGGTAGAGCGGCTCGTAGCCGAGCAGGACATCGTCGGAACGGCTCGTAGCGGCGAGCCACGCACCCGCGTCCTCGCGCGCGCGTGTACGTAGAGGGTTCTCGCCGCCGTAGAGCGCCGGGGTCTTGTGCCAGCCCCAGGCGATCTCGCCGGCGACGAGTGCGACGACGGCGAGCGCGAGCACGAACGGAGCTGCTCGCCCCGCGAACGCGGTGAGCCGGACGAGCCCAGCGGCGACGAGGAGCGCGAAGAACGGGAGCGCGAAGATGAGGTGGCGGCTCTCGAGCCCGAGGCTGCTGCCTGAGCGCACGGCCATGAGCGCGAGCGCGGGCAGCGCGAGCACGAGCACGGCCAGGAGCGCGGCGCGGGGCCGGGTGCGGATGAGCGAGACGAGGCCGACGACCGCTGCGACGCCGACGAGCGCCGTGACGACGCTCCACCCGATGCTGAAGTCGCCTGCCGTCTCGGCGAGGTAGGCGAGCACGTCGACCGGAGAGCCGAGCTTCGAGTTCCCCTCGCCGCTGACGCCGACTTCGAAGCGCGAAGCGAGTCGTCGGTACGAGAGCCAGAGCGGAAGCGCAACGAGCGCCGACCGCGACGAACGCGACGGCAGCGGGGCGAATGTCGAAGCGCTCGCGCCAGCGGCGCAGCGCGACGTACACGGCCTGGACGCCCACGACGAGCGCGCCGTACGGTTGCGTGGCGATCGCGGCGAGCGATGCGACCGCCCACAGGGCCCATGTCGAGCGGCGTCCGTCGAGTGCGTGCAGGAGGAGGAGAAACGAGAGCGCGCTTGCGAAGAGGAAGAGCCCGTACATGCGTCCGTAGACGCCGTGGTAGATCGTCATCCAGCTCGCCGCGACGAGCGCCGTCGCGACGAGGGCGGTGCGGCGGTCGCTCAGCTTGGCGACGAGCGCGGCGATGACCGGCACGCTCGCAACGGCGAAGACGACGGAGATGAGCCGCAGTCCAGTCAGTCCGGACGACACGGTCGTCACCAGGTGCGCGAGCAGGAAGTGCAACGGCGCGCCACCGCGCTCGGAGATCACCGTCGCGAACATGTCGCCGAGCGGCTGCCGGCTGACGAAGAGGACGAGCGTCTCGTCCTCGTGCGGAGGCCACGTCTCGATCCGCGCGAGCAGGAACCCGGCGAGACCGGCCGTCACTGCGGCCACTGCGAGCGCGTACCATCGTGCGCGTACCTCGTCGAGCACGCGCCGCGCACGCACGCGCCGCTCGGGCGAGACGGGGGAGACGGCCGGTTCCCCTGCTAGCATTTCTCCCCGCAAAGGCGGCCCTTTCTATGCCGATATACGAGTATCGCTGTCCCGAAGGGCACACCTTCGAGCTCTTTCAGCGGATGAGCGATCCGGAGCCGTCAGAGTGCCAGATCTGCGGTGCGAAGCCGGTTCAGAAGGTGCTGTATCCGGCGGCGATTCATTTCAAGGGCTCGGGGTTCTACAGCACCGACTACGGGCGCGCCGGTCGCAAGAAGGACGGGTCGAAGGACGGCGACAGCTCGTCAGAGAGCAAGTCGGACGACAAGAAGAGCGACAAGAAGGACAAGCCGCCCGAGAAGAAGGCCGCGGAGACCTAGGAGGGCCTGGCGGGACATCGCTCCCCGCAGGGGTGCGATGGGCGTCGCGAGGCAACGGACGCAGGGAGCGGTCGTACTGATTTCAAGTACGGGCGCGACCGAGGACGCAGCATTCGCGGCGATCCAGCGCGGCCCTGTGGAACAGCTGCTGTTTCGCCAGGTCCTGCTCTTAGCCCGCGGTTACACAGCCGGGCCCGAACGGCCCGGAGCCGGGCGGCGGCGGCTGCGGCGCCGAGTCCCCGGTCACCATCGCGATGACCGACCTGTTCTCCTCGCTTCCCTGGATGTAGGAGACGCCGCCCTCCGTCAGCGCGACGCCGCCGAGCCGGCAGCGCAGTCGCCCGCTGTCAGGCGTCCGGAACTTGCGCCAGCCGAGCTGGACGAGTTGGTTCGCCGATAGGTCGGTGGCGAGCGGCCGCACGAGATCGCCGGCGATGAACGGCCCGCGCAGGAACGTCCCGAAGCTGACGACCTCGTCACCCATCGCCTGGATAACGGCCTGCTGGCGCTCGCCGCGCGTGATGTCGGTCTCGTTCGGGTTGAGCTGGTTCTCGCGGATGCGCGCGTAGACGAGCGCGCGCTTCCCGTCCATCTCCTGCTCGCCCCTGCGGAAGCGCCACCCCTTCCACCGGCTACAGGCCGCGTCCGACGCGCGCGGGCATTCGAAGCGGTTGGACAGGATCGGGCGCGGAACGTCGATCGAGACGCCGCCGAGCGCGTCGATCACCTGGGGGAAGGTGCTGAAATCGACGACGACGACGTGGTTGATCCCGAGCCCCGTCACGCTCTGCACCGTGCGGATCGCGAGCGTGGGGCCGCCGTAGGCGTACGCCGCGTTGATCTTGTCGAAGCCGTCGCGCCCGGGAATCTGAACGCGCAGGTCTCGCGGGATCGAGAGCTGTGCCATGCGGCCGGCGTCGGGATCGGAACGGATGACGAGGATCGCGTCGGAGCGGGCGCTGCCGCCGCGTCCGCGCGCGCCGCCCTCGTCGATTCCGAGCACGAGGATGTTCGTCGGCGTGGTGAGCAGCAGGCCGTCCTGCGGCGCGAGCGCCGCCTGCGCGCCGCGCGGCAGCCGCTCGTTCGCATCCTTGACGCCGCCGCGGAAAGAGAGGTAGCCGAGCACTCCCCAGACGACGCCGAGCACGAGCACGAGCGCGAGGAGGACGAGCACGATCTTGAGCGGGCGGCGCCACGACCTTCTGGCCGGCTTCGAGCGTCGGGTAGGCGCCGGACCCGTCGGTCGCCTCGCGGTGCTCCCTGCGAAGCGGTTCGTGTTTGACGGGCCCCTTGAGGCGCCCGCCCCGGTAAACGCGGTACGGCTTCTCTTTTGGGGCCACAGCGACCGACTATCGTAGCCACGGGCTCATGAGCGACAGGCGCGTCATCGCAGTGGATCTCGGCGGGAACGAAGATGCTTGCGGGGGTGGTCGACTCGGAGGGCGTCGTCGTTCGGCGTACGGTGCGGCCCACGAACGTGGCGGGCGAGGAGGAGCTGCTCGCAGCGCTCGACGGCGCCGTCTCGGAGCTCGCGGACGACGGGGTCGAGGCGATCGGGGTCGGCATTCCCTCGACGATCGACCAGCGGGCCGGGCGCGCCGTCTCGTCCGTCAACATCCCGCTCGACGACGTCGACCTCGGCAGGCGCCTCACCGAGCGGTTCGGCCTTCCGGCGGCGATCGAGAACGACGCGAACGCCGCTGCGCTCGCGGAGCACCGCTACGGAGCGGGCCGCGGGAGCAAGCACATGGTCATGCTCACGCTCGGGACGGGGGTCGGCGGCGGGCTCATCCTCGACGGCCGCCTCTATCGCGGCGCGGTCGGCGCCGCTGCCGAGCTCGGGCACATGACGATCGACATCGACGGGCCGCCCTGCCAGGGGCTCTGTCCAGGCCGGGGCCATCTCGAGGCGCTCGCGTCGGGACGGCGCGACCGACCTGCTCGCCCGCGAGCTGGCCGCGGCCCGTCCCGACGGAGACCTGGGGAGGGCGGCGGCGGACGGGCGGGAGGTCGATGCGCGCCTCGTCGTCGACCTCGCGGCCGACGGTCCCGGCGACGCACGCGAGTTGCTCGAGAAGGTCGGCTTCCACCTTGGCATCGGCATCGCGAACTTCGTGACGATCTTCAATCCGGAGGTCGTCGTGCTCGGCGGCGGCTTCGCGCGCGCGGGAGACCTGCTGTTCGAGCCGGCGCGCCGCGTGGTGGCCGAGCGGACGCTTCCTCCCGCACGCGACGTCGTTCGCATCGTGCCCGCGCTCCTCGGCGTCGAGGCCGGGCTCATCGGCGCCGGCCTCGTCGGCTTCGAGGCGCTCGACGCAGCGGCGTGACGCTCGTCGTCTGCCCGACGCCGATCGGGAACCTCGAAGACGTCACGCTCAGGGTCCTGCGCGAGCTCGGCGAAGCCGACGTCGTCCTCTGCGAGGACACGCGCCGGACGAAGACGCTCCTCGATCGCCACGGGGTCGGCCGCGCGGCTCGTCAGCTACCACCGTCACAACGAGGCGCGCCGCGTCGGTGAGGTCATCACGCGCCTCGAGGCCGGCGAGCGGGTTGCGCTCGTGAGCGACGCCGGGCTTCCCGGCGTCAACGATCCTGGGGCTCGCGTCGTCGCGGCGGCGCTCGAGAAGGGCTTCGAGGTGACGGTGCTCCCGGGCCCCTCAGCCGTGGAGACGGCGCTCGTCGCGAGCGGCCTGGTCGGCGAGCGCTACGCGTTCGTCGGCTACCTGCCGCGCACCGCGCGCGGCCGCGAGTCGCTGTGGGAGGAGACGGCCGGGTGGAGCTGGCCCGTCGTCGCGTTCGAGTCGCCGCAACGCTTGCCGGCGAGCCTCGCGAGCCTCGCCTCTTTCGACCCCGGGCGGCCGGTCGCCGTTTGCCGGGAGCTGACGAAGCGCTTCGAGGAAGTCGTGCGCGGCACCGCCGGCGACGTGGCCGCGCGGTTCGCGGAACCGCCGAAGGGCGAGGTGACGCTCGTGATCGGTGCCGGCCGCGCGGGCAAGGCAGACGCGAGCGGCGACGGCATGGCCGCGGTCGCAGAGCTGGTGGCCGCCGGAGTGCCACGCCGTCGTGCCGCCGACATCGTGGCGCGTCTCACCGGCCTGTCGCGCAACGAGCTGTACCGCTCTTCGCTGTAGTCAGCGTTGACAACGTCCGACCCGCTTGCTACGGTCGCCGTTCGTTTCCAACTGAGACAACGAGGAGGAGGCAGGCATGAAACGCATCCTGGCCTTGCTTCCGGTCCTCCTCGCGTTCCAGGTCTGCGTGTCGCCCGCGCTCGCCTGGACCTGGCCCGTGAGTGGGCCGGTGCTGAGACCATTCGCATTCGACCGCGGCAATCCGTACGCCGGCGGTCAGCATCGCGGCGCCGACATCGGCGCGTCCGTCGGCGCGAACCGTCGTCGCGCCGGCGGGCGGAACGGTCACGTTCGCCGGGAGCACTCCCGGCGGCGGGCTCACCATCGCCATTCGAACCGCCGACGGCTACTCCGCCACGCTCGTACACCTCGGCTCACTCGCCGTCGGGCGAGGTGCTGCCGTGCAGGAAGGTGCCGCTCGTCGGCACGGTCGGCTCGACCGGGCAGGCCGAGCTCGGCGCGCCGCACGTTCACCTCGGCGTGCGCATCGCCGCCGACGAGCACGGGTACGTCGATCCGCTCGCGTTCCTTCCGGGGCGACCCGCTTCACCTCCGCCGGCTGAGCCTGCCGCAGGTTCGGCTGCGCCGAAGTCCGGCGGCAAGGCCGCTTCGGTCGACGGGTCGGCCGAGACGGTCAACCGCGGGGAGGAACGCGCCGCGCCTGAGCCGCGGGCGAGGGCCGCGCGAAGCGTGAGCGGCGTCCTGCCGTCCACGCCCTTACGCGCCGGGCGCCGCGAAAGGAGGCGAGTCGGTCACCGCGAGCGTGGGCGCGGGGCGAAGTGCGCGAGCGCTGGCGAAGCGGTCGCGGTGGCAAGCGGTGCCTGCGCGTGCGTACGCGAGCGTCGCGAAGCGCGTCGGCGTCCGCCGCACCGGGGCGCTCCTGCGGCGGAGACGTGGGCGCTGCTCGTCGTCCTGTTCGGATCGGGCGTGCTGGCTGCGGGCCTACGCAGACAGGTCCGTGACGCAGGCGCCGCACACGGCACGGCCGCGATGCTCGCGCAGCCGTCTCCTCGGCGCCGCAGAAGACGCAGGACGACTCAGGCGCGAGCCAGCATGATCACGTCGTCATGGACCGAGATCTCGAGCGGGTCCTTCTCGCCGAGGCCCAGGCGCTTCCGGATCTCGATCGGGATCACGATGCGACCGAGCTCGTCCACGTGGCGGACGATGCCTGTGGTCTTCAGGTGGGCCTGCGAAGAGGCCGCCCGCAACGCTGCTCGCGCTCCCATAGTCGTGGTAGGACGCCCCTCTCGGCTCGCTCGCTTCGGTGATTCCCCGAGGCAGCAAGATCGGAAACCGCCAGGCGGAATGAGGAGAGGGCCTCCGTATGATTGCCGCGGTGAGCTACTACCTCACGACGCCCATCTACTACGTCAATTCGACGCCCCACGTGGGCCACGCCTACACGACCATCGCGACCGACATCCTCGCCCGCCACCGGCGCCAGCGGGGGGAGGAGACGTTCTTCCTGACGGGCACCGACGAGCACGGCTCGAAGATCGCCCGCGCCGCCGAGGAAAAGGGCCTCGAGCCCCGTGCCTTCGTGGATGCAGATGGCGGCTCACTGGCGCGAGCTCCCCGAGCGGGTGAACGCGACGAACGACTTCTTCATCCGCACGACGGATCCCGAGCACGAACGCGTGGTCCAGGAGTTCCTGCAGGCGATCTACGACCGCGGCGAGATCTACGAGGGCACGTACGCCGGCCTCTACTGCTTCTCGTGCGAGGCCTTCTACAGCGAGGCCGAGCTCGTCGACGGGCGCTGCCCGCAGCACGGCACCGTCCCGGAGTACGTCGAGGAGAAGAACTACTTCTTCCGCCTGTCCGCGTACGCCGACCGTCTGCTCGCGCTCTACGACGAGCGTCCGGACTTCGTGCTGCCGCGCTTTCGCTCCAACGAGGCGCGGAGCTTCATCGAGCAAGGGCTCCAGGACATCAGCGTCAGCCGTGCGTCGCAGCGTTGGGGCGTTGCCGGTCCCGTGGGACGACAGCCAGGTCATCTACGTGTGGGTGGACGCGCTCATCAACTACGTCAGCGCGCTCACCTACGCGCGGAAGGGCGAGGACCTACGTCCGCGCTTCTGGCCCGCGCGGCACATGCTCGCCAAGGACATCCTCAAGTTCCACTGCGTCATCTGGCCGGCGCTCCTCCTGGCCGCCGGCTACGACGTGCCGCGCCGTCTCTTCGTCCACGGTTATCTCCTTCGCGACGATCAGAAGATGTCGAAGTCGATCGGCAACGTCGTCGACCCGCTCGAACTGATCGACGTGTACGGCGTCGACGCGGTGCGCTTCTACCTCTTCCGCGCCGTGTCGTTTGGCCAGGACGGCACCATCTCCGTCGAGGGCCTGCACGAACGCTACGAGCGCGAGCTCGGCAACGACCTCGGCAATCTCCTGTCGCGAACGACGGCGATGGTCGCCCGCTATCGCGGCGGACGTCTCGGCGCACGCCGGGAGAGCCGCCGTGGCAGGTCGACGCGCTTCGGGACGGCGTCGCGCGCGGCCTCGACGAGTTCGATCTCACCGGTGCTCTCGATTCGATCTGGCAGCTCGTCCGCGAGCTCAACCGCTACGTCGAAGACACGGCGCCGTGGCAGCTTGCGAAGGACGACGCGCGCTCCGCCGACCTCGACCGCGTCCTCTACGACCTCGTCGACGGCCTGTGCGCGATCGCGATCGCCGTCCACGCATATCTTCCGGACACGTCGGAGCGCATCCTGAGCGCGCTCGGCCAGCCGCTCGACTACTCGTGGGACCGCCTCCGCCCCGGCGTGGCCGAGGCCGCCGACGGCATCGAGCCGGCGCAGCCGCTCTTCCCGCGCATCGAGTCGAGCGAAGCGGCCTGAACACTCCGTGATCGACACTCACGCGCACCTCGACGCCTGCGACGGCGACGTCGGCGCGGTCCTCGCGCGCGCGCGTGTAGCTGGAGTCACGCGCGTCATCTCCGTCGGCACGGATCTCGACTCGTGCCGCGAGACCCTGGCCATCTGCGAGCGCGAGGAAGGCGTCTACGCCGCGCTCGGCATCCATCCCAATTCGGCGGGACAGGCGAACGACCGCGACCTGGCCGAGCTGCGGGAGCTCCTCTCCCACGACAAGGCGGTCGCCGTAGGCGAGACGGGTCTCGACTTCTACCGTGGTTGGGACATCATCGAAGAGCAGAGGCGCCTCTTTCACGCCCACCTTTCGCTCGCCGAGGACTGCGGGATGCCCGTCGTCATCCATTGTCGAGAAACTGCGAAGGAAGTCGCCGAGACGCTCGCCGGCTTCGGGGGGACCGTGGTGCTCCATTGTTTCTCCGATCCGTTTCTTTACTGGTCGGCCGTCGAGCGTGGCTATTACGTCTCCTTCGCCGGCAACGTCACGTACCCGAAGGCGAGTGAGTTGCGCAATGTCGCCGAAAAGATTCCGTCGCAGCGGCTCTTGGCCGAGACGGACAGTCCGTACCTCGCGCCACAGGCGGTCCGCGGCAAGCGGAACGAGCCGGCCAACGTCATGCACACGCTCGAGGTCCTGGCCGAGGCGCGAGGCGAGAAGCCCGAGGTTCTCGCGCGCGTGATCGACGAGAACGCCACGGCAGCGTTCGGCCTGCCGTGATCCGCCTTCCCTTTCGGCAGAAGCGCGCGCTCGGCCAGCACTTCCTGGTGGACGAGAACATCGTCCGGGTGGCCGGCCGCCTGGCGGAGCTCTCCCGGGACGACGTCGTGCTCGAGGTCGGCCCCGGTCTCGGTGTCCTCACCCGCCTTCTCGCCGACGAGGCGTCGTTCGTCCACGCCGTCGAGATCGACTGGAGCCTCGAGCCGCACCTGCGCCAGCTCTTCGCGACGAGGAAGAACGTCGACCTCGTCTTCGGCGATGCCCTGGAGCTCCCGCTCGCGGACCTCCGGCCGGAACCGACGAAGTTCGTCGCCAACCTGCCCTACAACGTCGCGACCCCGCTCGTCGCCGAGAGCCTCGACGGCCTGCCAACCGTCCAGCTCTGGTGCGTGATGGTGCAGCGCGAAGTGGCCGACCGCTTCTTCGCGAAGCCGGGAACGAAGAGCTACGGGGCGGTGTCCGTGCTCGTCCAGCTCACGGCCGAGCGCACCGGCTTCCATCCCGTTTCGAGAACCGTCTTCCGACCTCCGCCGAACGTGGACTCGGCGCTCGTGGCCTTCCGGCGGCGGCGCACGTGGGGGCCCGAGTTCGCGCGGGTCAAGCGGGTCGTGCAGGCGGCGTTCTCGCATCGCCGCAAGACGCTCGCGAACTCGCTCGCGCTCGCCGGGCGTCTCGAAGCGCGACGACGCTGACGCTGCGCTCGCAGAGATCGGACATCCGCCCGGCGCGCGCGCCGAGACCCTGGTGCCCGACGAGTTCATCCGGCTGGCCGAGCTCGTCGCGTGAAGAAGACGGCGCCGGTCGCGGCGAAGATCAACCTCGCGCTCGTCGTCGGCGAGCCGCAAGAGGACGGGCGTCACGAGGTCGTCACGGTCCTCCAGCGCATCGACATCTGCGATCGGATCGAGCTCGAGCCCGCCGCGACGCTCGAGGTCGAGGGGTTCAACGAGGACACGCTCGTGCGCTCCGCGCTGACCGCGGTCGCGCGGACGGCCGGCGGCTCGCCCGCGTGGCGCGTGCGCCTGCGCAAGCGCATCCCGGTCGCCGCCGGGCTCGGCGGCGGGAGCGCCGACGCCGCCGCCGCGCTCGTCCTTGCGAACGAGACCTTGCCCGAGCCGCTGGGCGAAACGGCCCTGCACGAGCTCGCGGCAACGCTCGGTGCCGACGTCCCCTTCTTCCTGGCGCCTGGGCCGAAGCTCGCGCAAGGCGGCGGCGAGCGCCTCTCGCCGCTCGAGCTGCCGCAGGACTACTGGGTTCTCGTCGCGCTGCCGCGCCGTGCACGCAAAGGAGGGAACGGGGGCGGTGTACGGCCGCTTCGACGAGATCGGCGGGCGCCGCGGGGTTCGCCGAGCGCAAGGCCGCGCTCCTCGACGCGCTGGCTGCGTGCCGGCGGCCGCGCGACTTCGCCGCCTTCCCTCCGAACGACCTCGCCGCCGCCACGGACGGGAGCGCGCCGCTCGTGGCGGAGTTGCGCGAGCGCGGCGCGTTTCGCGCCGACGTGTCCGGCTCGGGGCCGGCCGTCTACGGGCTCTTCCATCGCCGCGAGCATGCGGCCGCCGCCGCGCGGCGACTGCGCCTCCGCGCGCGCGTCTGGGTCACCGCACCCGTCTGGTAGGTTCGCCGCATGACCACCTATCCCGTCATCGAGCACCGAACGACGCGTGCGGGACGGTGGTTGCGGGCGCGACGGCTGCGCATCGCCTTTGCGATCGCGGTCGTCGAGACGCTCTTGATCCTGCCGCCGATCGATCTCCTCGACTGGTTCCCCGTGCTCGCGATCGCGGCGGTCGTGTTCGCCTTCTACATCTTCATAGGGCGCAAGTCGCGCCACGACACGGTGCGCCAGGTCTCGTGGACGGCGGCGATGTCGCAGGTCCTGCCGGTGTTCATCCCGATCATCGTCGTGATCGTCGGGACGCTCGTGATCGTCGCGCTGGTCGCCGTCCTCATCATCGTCGGCGTCATCCTGTTCCTCGACCGGCGCTAGGTAACATCTCTCGTGCCCACCGATGGGGCGTAGCCAAGCGGTAAGGCAGCGGGTTTTGGTCCCGTGACCGGAGGTTCGAATCCTCCCGCCCCAGCACTGACTCTTCCCTCGTGACCCAGGACCTCGCAGCAGTCGTCATGGCCGCTGGCCTGGGGACGCGTATGAAGTCGAGCCGGCCGAAGCACCTGCACCCGCTGCTCGGGCGCCGCCTGCTCGACTGGGTGGTCGACGCGGTTGCGCCGCTCGCGCCGGCCCGTTTCGTCGTCGTCGTCTCGCCGGAGAGCGAGGCGGAGCTGGCGCAATCGCTCCCTGCCGCCGTCGAGCTCGCCGTGCAACGCGAGCCGCGAGGCACGGGCGACGCGGTCGCCGCGGCGCGCGAGTGCCTCGACGGGTTCGACGGCGACGTGCTCGTCGTCGCCGGCGACGCCCCGCTTATCACGAGCGGCGTGCTCGAGGATCTCCTGGCCTCGCATCGGCGCGAGGGAGCCGGCGTGACGGTGCTCTCGGTCGAGCCCGACGGCCCCCGCCCCTACGGCCGCATCCTCCGGGACGAGAAGGGTGAGGTCTCGGCCATCGTCGAGGAACGCGACGCCACGCCCGACCAGCTGGCGGTCACCGAGCTCAACGCGTCTACGTACGTCTTTGCCGCAGCGGATCTGTGGAAGGCCCTCGAGCGGCTCGACTCCTCGAATGCGCAGGGCGAGCTCTATCTGACCGACGCCGTCGGCCATCTGGTGGCGGACGGGCGCCGCGCTGCTGTATACCGTGCGCCGGACCCCCTTGCCGGTGACGGCGTGAACACCCGGGACGACCTTGCGCAAGCTGCGGCAGCGCTTCGCGAGCGCATCGTCCGCGAGCACATGCTCGCGGGCGTGACCGTCGTGGACCCGGGGACGACGTGGATCGAGGCCGACGTCGAGATCGAGGCCGACGCGGTCATTCATCCGTTCACGGTGCTGCGCGGACGGACGATCGTTCGCACCGGCGCCGAGGTCGGTCCGCACGTCGTCGTCCTCGACTCGGAGATCGGGCCCGGGGCGGTCGTCGGCCCCTTCGCCTACCTGCGTCCGGGCGCCACCATCGGGGCGGAGGCCAAGGTGGGGGCTTTCGTCGAGGTGAAGAACTCGACGCTCGGGGAGCGCGTCAAGGTGCCACACCTCTCCTACATCGGGGACGCCGAGATCGGCGAAGGCACCAATATCGGCGCCGGCGCGATCACGGCGAACTACCGGCCGGAGCAGCACGAGGAGAAGCAGCGGACCGTGATCGGCCGCGATGTCCACACCGGCAGCGACAATGTCTTCGTTGCGCCCGTGGAAATTGGCGACCATGCTTGGATCGCAGCCGGATCGACAATCACTGAAGACGTCCCGCCGGGAGCGCTCGCCGTCGCCCGAGCGAAGCAGGTCAACAAGGAGAACTACCGTGGTGGAAACCGGGACGACTGAGCTCGCCCGCCCGATCCCGGGCCTCGAGACCGTCGAGCCGGTGCAACCCGCGCCCGAGCGTCCGTGGGCGCAGGCGGGCTCGGCGGGGAAGCTCATGCTCTTCTCCGGGCGCTCGAACCCGGACCTCGCCGCGAAGATCGCCGAGCACCTCGGGATCGACCTCGGCGACGTCGAGCTGAAGACGTTCGCCAACGGCGAGATGTACTGCCGCTACCGCGAGTCGATCCGCGGCGCCGACGTCTTCATCGTGCAGTCGTGCTCGCCGCCGGTGAACGACCACCTGATGGAGCTGCTGATCATGATCGACGCAGCCAAGCTTGCGTCCGCGACGCGCATCACGGCGGTCATGCCCTGGTATCCGTACTCGCGCCAGGACAAGAAGTCCTCGCCGCGCGAGCCGATCACGGCCAAGCTCGTGGCCGAGCTCCTGCAGGCGGCTGGTGTCCATCGCGTGCTGACGATGGACCTGCACGCGGGCCAGATCCAGGGCTTCTTCACCATCCCGGTCGATCACATGACGGCGCTGCCGCGCTTCGCGCAGTACTACCGTGACAAGGGTCTGCACGGGGAGGGCGTCGTGGCCGTCTCGCCCGACCCCGGTCGCGCGAAGCTCGCGGGAAAGTTCGGAGAGATGCTCGACTCCGACCTCGCCATCCTCAACAAGGTCCGGCCCGCGCACGACGTCGCGGCCGTCACCGAGGTGATCGGGCGGGTGCGCGACAAGGTCGCGATCATGAGCGACGACATCATCGTCACCGGCGGCACGCTGATCGCGGGCGCCGAGGCGCTGCTCGAGGCCGGTGCGACGAAGGTGTACGCATGCGCCACGCACGGCCTCGTCTCCGCGGAGGGGTTCCACGAGCTGGCCGGGAGTCAGCTCGCCGAGATCGCATTGACCGACACCGTCCCGATCGACACGCTCAACAAGCCCGACAAGATCGAGGTCCTGAGCGTTTCCCAGCTTCTCGCCGAGACGATCCAGAACGTCTTCTCCGACGAGTCGGTCTCGGCGCTCTTCCCCGGCGGAAATCAGCTCTTCTAGGCGCTTTGGGTACAGTTGTCGGCCGACATGGCCGGCGAGCGCATCAGGTTGCAGGTGAAGTCACGCGACGGGCGCGGGAGCGCCTCGTCCCGGCGTCTGCGCGGGGACGGTTGGATTCCGGGCGTCCTCTACGGAGAGGGCAACGACGCGCATCCGTTCAGCGTCGAGGAGCGGGAGCTGCGGCGCGTCCTCACCGGCGAGCACGGCCTGCACGCCATTCTCGACGTCGTGCTCGAGGGCAAGCAGACGCCCCATCACGCAGTGCTGAAGGACTACCAGCTCGACCCCACGCGCGCGCGGCTCCTCCATATCGACCTGCACGAGGTGCGCCTCGACCGCGCCATCCACGCGCAGGTGGTCGTCGAGCTTACGGGTGATTCGGAGGGCGTCAAGGAAGGCGGCGTGCTCAGCCAGGTGAACCGCGAAGTGACCGTCGAGGCGCTGCCGATGGAAGTGCCGGACCGGCTCGTGCTCGACGTGTCGCACATGGTGATCGGCGACAGCCTGCGCGTCTCCGACCTGCGCGTGCCGGAAGGCGTCAAGATCCTCACCGAACAGGAAGCGGTGCTCGCCAACGTGACGCCGCCCACCAAGGTCGAGGAGCCGGAGCCCGAGGTCACCGAGGAAGAGCTCGAGGGAGAGCTGGCCGAGGGCGAGGTTCCGCCGGAGGAGCAGCCCGAGGGCGCGGCCGAAGAGCCGGCCGAGCCGGGGGCCGACGCCGCCGGCGAACAGCAGACGACCGAGGGCTAATCCGTCATGCGCTGGTTTCGCCGGAGCGAGGGCGGCTCGAGCCTCGACCTGCTCGTGGCCAGCCTCGGGAACCCCGGGCGCGAGTACGCCGACACGCGCCACAACGTCGGATTCATGGTCGGCGACGAGCTCGTGCGGCGGCACGGCGGGTCGTACCGGGCCAAGTTCTCCGGCGATCTGGCCGAGCTCAGGCTCGACGGTCTTCGGCTCGCCGTCCTCAAGCCGCAGACGTTCATGAACGAGTCGGGCCGCTCGGTCGGTGCGGCGGTGCGCTTCTTCAAGGTTCCGCCGGAGTCGCTGCTCGTCGTCCACGACGAGGTCGACCTCGAGCCGGGACGGGTGCAGGTGCGAACGGGCGGCGGGCTCGCCGGACACAACGGGCTGCGGTCCGTTGCACAGCACGTGAAGACGAGCGACTTCCTGCGCGTGCGCGTCGGCGTGGGCCGGCCGGAGCGGGGCGACCCGCGGCCGGTGGCCGACTTCGTCCTGTCGCCGTTCGCGCCCGAGCTCGACGTCGAGGGGCTGGTCGGCCGTGCGGCGGACGCCGTCGAGGCAGTCGCGGGCGAGGGAATCGAAGCGGCGCAGCAGCGCTTCAACGAGCGCCCGTAGACGTCACACGCCCGCGCCGATCAGTAACTGACACGCGCCCTTTGCGGAATTAGGCTCGTAGCGGAGGGAGGCTCGCGGCCGGCCCCGGGGGTTTCGGGCAAAGGAAAGGGCCGCCTCGGGAGCGGCCCTTGGGCGAGGCTCCAACGCTTTTGGCGGCCCAGCGTCGGAGGGCTCGCTTACCTTTCGGCGGCATTCCCATACTTCTTTAGACCCAGGTTCATCCCGGGCCCCTATTCGTCCGAAAGGCCCGAGGGCAGGGCGCTCTCGTCGACCCGCACCCGCACGTAGAGCCCGGCCCCGGTCCGGCCGTACTCCACGCGCAGGGAATCCGGCGGCACGGCCTGGAGCGCGGCAGCATTCCGCTCCCGCCACAGCGCGAACCGCTCCTCGGCGTCCGGTGGGTCGAAGGAGGCCACGAGCTTCGGCCGCAGGCCGATGTCCACGAGCTCTCCCGCCACGCGGCCGAGTGTAGACCGGAAGCTACGATGGCCCCGCGGAACGCCCGTTCCGTCGTTCGCTGTGGACCAGGCTTCGAAGACCACAAATCCGGTTCTCCACGTGCTCGCGCGCGAGCTCGCGGCCACCGACAAGCTGGCCGAGTTCGCGGCCGCTCCTGCCCCTGCCCGCGTGTCGGAGCCTGTGCTGCCGCTCTTTCTCGCCGCCCTCTGGCTCGTGCGCGGCGGCCCGCTCGTTTGCGTGCTCCCGGACGACGCCGACGCCCGTGATGCCGCCGAGGCCGCCGGCTGGTTCCTGGGGGAGGAACGCGTTGGTCTCTTCGCCTCGCGCGGCGTGCGCTGGGGCATCGGCCTCGAGCCGCCGCCGCACCTCGTCGGGGAGCGAGCGCGGGCGCTCGAGGTCCTGACCGCCGACGGCCTCGTGTGTGCCTCCGCCATCGGTGCGGTGGAGGGGGTCCCGCCCGCTTCGGAACGACCGGAGACGATCCGGCTGCGCGTCGGCGACGACCCCGGCGTCGAGGCCCTCACCGAGCGCCTTGCCCTCGCCGGTTACGAGCGCGTCGACCAGGCAGAACAGCGCGGCCAGTTTGCGATTCGCGGGGGCATCGTCGACGTCTTTCCGTCCACGGGGCGCGAGCCCGTCCGGCTGGAGCTCTTCGGCGACGAAATCGAGTCGATCCGTGCGTTCTCCGCGTTCACGCAGCGAACGCTCCACGCGCTCGAGGAGGCCCTGATCTATCCCGCCGCCGAGCGCCGACTCGACCTCATCGAGCCCTCGCTGAGCGAGGACGACGAACCCGTGCCGGTCCCGAATGACCTCGTCGCGCCGCTCGCGGACCTCCACCTCGTCTGGCAGGCGGACGACGTGCGCGAAGCAGTCCGCGAGCAGCTGGGCATCGAGCCCGGCCTCAGCGGCGCGACCGAGCTCAGCCAGCTGCCGGCGGGACAGCCCTACGCGTTCGAAGCGCAGCGCCCCGCCGTCGCCGCGCGTGGGCTGGCGGAGGCGGAGAAGGACCTGTCCAGCTTCGTGCGCGGCGCCAACCGCGTCGTCGTCACGTTCGCTCACCGCGGAGAAGCGCTCCGCACGAAGGCGCTCCTCCGCCGGCTCGAAGCCGAGGTGCTCGAGCCCGGTGACGCGCTTCCCGACGAGCCGGGCCTCTTCTTCGCCGTCTCGCCCGCCCGCCGGGGCTTCGTCCTTCGCGATCTGGGGCTCGTCCTGCTCCCGGACACGCAGGTCTTCCGCAAGCGGCCGCCGCGCGCCGACGCGCGGCTCGGCCGCGCGCTTCAGAGCTTCGCCGACCTGCGTACCGGCGACTACGTCGTGCACGAGGACCACGGCGTCGGGCGGCTGCTCGGCTTCGAGACGAAGACGGTCGCCGAGATCACGCGCGACTATCTGCTTCTCGCGTTCAAGGGTGACGACCGCCTGTACGTCCCGCACGAGCAGATCGGCAAGGTTTCTCGCTACGTCGGTGGCAACGGACACGGGCCCGCTCTCTCGAAGCTCGGGGGCAAGGCGTGGCAGCTCGTTAAGTCACGCGCGCGCGCGGGCGCCCGCGAGCTGGCCGGCGAGCTCATCGCCCTCTACGCCAACCGGCAGCGCGCCGAGGGCATCGCCTACGAGGTCGACGGCGACCTCGTCGAGCAGCTCGAGGCGAGCTTCGCGTACGAGGAGACGCCCGACCAGCAGCGTGCGATCGAGGCCGTCAAGGAAGACCTCGAATCGGCGCGGCCGACCGACCGGCTCGTGTGCGGCGACGTCGGCTACGGCAAGACCGAGATCGCCGTTCGCGCCGCGTTCGCCGTCGCCGTCAACGGCAAGCAGACGCTCATGCTCGCGCCCACGACGATCCTTGCCCAGCAGCACTGGAACACCTTCCGGGAGCGGTACCGCGACCTCCCCATTCGTGTGGAGATGGTCTCGCGGTTCCGAAAGCCGGCGGACGTGAAGGCGGTGCTCCGCGACTTCTCCGAGGGCAAGGTCGAGGTCCTGATCGGGACGCACCGCGCTCTCTCGCGCGACGTCCTCCCGAAGAACCTGGGGCTCGTGATCGTCGACGAGGAGCAGCGCTTCGGCGTTGCGCAGAAAGAGCTCTTGCGGCAGTTGCGGCTCGAGGTCGACGTGCTGTCGCTGAGCGCGACGCCGATCCCGCGAACGCTCCACATGTCGCTCGCCGGCCTGCGTGACATCAGCGTGATCGAGACCCCGCCCGCCGGGCGGCGGCCGATCCGCACGCACGTCGGCGAGTACGACGAGGAGCTGCTCGTTCTCGCGCTCACACGCGAGGTGGAGCGGGGCGGCCAGTCGTTCTACCTGCACAACCGCGTCGAGACGATCGACGAGGCCGCAGAGCATCTCCGCCAGCTCCTGCCCGGCCTGCGCTTCCTCGTCGTGCACGGGCAGATGCCCGAACGGGAGCTCGAGAAGCGCATGCTCTCCTTCCTGGCAGGCGACGCCGACGTGCTCGTCTCGACGACGATCATCGAGTCCGGGCTGGACATCCCGCAGGCGAACACGCTCGTGGTCGAGCGCGCGGACACGCTCGGCCTCGCCCAGCTCTACCAGATCCGCGGGCGCGTGGGGCGGAGCGACGTGCCGGCGCACGCGTACCTCTTCTACCCGGACGGGCACGAGCTGACCACCGAGGCGCGCGCCCGTCTCGCTACGCTCGCCGACCACACCGAGCTCGGCGCGGGCTTTGCGATCGCGATGCGCGACCTCGAGATCAGGGGCGCCGGCGATCTCCTCGGAGCCGAACAGTCCGGACACGTTGCCGCCGTCGGGTTCGAGCTCTACGTCGAGCTCCTCGGGGAGGCGGTGGCCGAGCTGAGCGGAGCGCGTCGTGCGGTGACGCGGCCCGTGCGAGTGGACGCTCACATCGACGCGTACGTGCCGTCCGCGTACGTTCCCTCCGAGGCGCAGAAGATCGACCTCCACCGGCGACTCGCGCTCGCGGAATCAGAGGACGAGCTGCGCGAGCTCCGCGCCGCCGCCGAGGACCGGTACGGGCCCTTGCCCGATCCCGTCGAGCACCTGTTCGCGATCCAGGAGGCCAAGCTCATGCTCGCGCGCCTCGGCGGCGACTATCTCGTCTACCGCGGCGGCAAGGCGACGGTCGGCCCGCTCGTGCTCGGCTCCGAAGAGTTGCGCGAGTTGCGGCGTCGCTCCGCGACCGCGGTGTACTCGAGCGCGCAGCGCGAGGTGTCGCTTCGCAGCGACGGGTTCGAGGGAGCCCTCGGTTTGCTCGCTGCTATAGTGGATCTTCGGCTGGCCGCCTAGGTCTAGCCTCTTTTTATGTCCTTTTTCGCCCGTTGGATCCTCGTGCCCGCCGCGCTTGCAACCGCGCTGGTCGCGCCCGCCTGCGGCTCCGACGATGCTCCCGAGTCGGCGCCGGCGGGCACGGTCGCGGTCGTCGGCGACACCGAGATCCCCAAGTCCGAGTTCGACCGCATCATCAAGCAGGCGCAGGCGAGCTACGAGGCGCAGGGCCAGGAGTTCCCGAAGACCGGGTCGCCCGAGTACATCGCTCTGCGCGACAGCATCGTCCGCAGCCTCGTCGAGCGCGCCGAGTTCGCGCTCGAGGCCGAGGAGCTGGACATCGAGGTCACGGACGAGGAGATCGAGAAGCGCCTCGACGAACTGAAGAAGCAGTTCTTCGAAGGGAGCGACGAGAAGTACCGCAAGGAGATCGCCAAGCAGGGGCTGACCGACGAGCAGGTGCGGGACGAGATCAGGGCGCGCGTCATCTCCGAGAAGCTCTACGAGTCCGTCACCTCGTCGGTGAAGGTGACCGACGCCGACATCAAGGCGTACTACGACAAGAACAAGGCACAGTTCGAACAGCCGGAGTCACGCGAGGTGCGGCACATCCTCGTCAAGAACAAGGAGCGCGCCGACGACATTCATTCGCAGCTCCAGTCGGGCGGCGACTTCGCCAAGCTCGCCAAGCAGTACTCCCAGGATCCGTCGTCTGCCGACAAGGGCGGCAAGTACACCGCCGTCAAGGGCCAGAGCGTCGAGGAATTCGACAAGTTCGTCTTCGATGCGAAGACGGGGGACCTCTCCGAGCCCGTCAAGACACAGTTCGGCTACCACGTGATCGAGGTCCTGTCCGACGTGAAGCCGAAGTCGACGACGCCGCTGAAAGATGCTGAGCAGTCGATCCGCGACACGCTCCTGCGCGAGAAGCAGAACGAAGCGATGCGCAAATGGGTGAACGACCTCGAGGCGAAGTACGCCGATCAGATCGCCTACGCCCCGGGCTTCGCACCGCCGGCCTCGCAGACGACCGGCGAGACGACGGCAACCGAACAGGGGTGAGCGACCGCGCAGGCTTGGCGGAGGCTCTCGCCGACCTGCAAGAGCTTGCCGAGCGGCTGCGCCGCGACTGTCCCTGGGACCGCGCGCAGACGGCGCGCACGATCGTTCCCCATACGGTCGAGGAGGCCTACGAGGTCGCCGAAGCGGCGCTCACTGACGACGACGCCAAGCTCCTCGACGAGCTCGGCGACCTCCTCTTCCAGGTGTATTTCCTCGCGTTGCTGCTCGAGGAGCGGGGGCAGGGAGACCTTTCGGAGGTGGCGCGCCGGATTCATGAGAAGCTCGTCCGTCGCCATCCCCACGTCTTCGAGACCCCAGGCGCCCTGCACGCGCCCGGTGAGGTCGAGCACCGCTGGGAGCACCTCAAGACCGAGCAGGAGGAGCGGGAGGGGATCTTCCACCACGTTCCCGGCGTGCTTCCCGCTCTTCTCTACGCGCGCAAGGTGCAGCGGCGCGCGGCGACGGTCGGCTTCGACTATCCGGACGTCGCGGGCACTCTGGCCGACGTCGACGACGAGCTCGCGGAGCTTCGCGCCGAGCTCGAAGGCAAGCAGGACCCGGCGGCCGAGACGGAGCCCGACCCCCGTGTGGCGGCGGAGCTCGGCGACGTCCTCTTCGGAGTCGCCAACGTCGCGCGGCGCCTGAACGTCGACCCGGAGCTCGAGCTTCGGCGCGCGACCGATCGCTTCCGCGCGCGCGTGGAGGACGCCGAGCGGCTCGCGAAGGACGACGGGCACGCCTTCGCCGAGCTGGCGCTTGAGGAGCAAGACCGCTACTTCGACCGCGCTAAGGACCGCGAGTGAAGACGCGCATCACCGCCGTAGGCGCGAGGCAGGTGCTCGATTCGCGCGGCAACCCTACGGTCGAGGCCGAGGTCGGGCTCGAGTCGGGGGCAGTGGGCCGCGCCGCGGTTCCGTCCGGGGCCTCGACGGGCCGGTTCGAGGCGGTGGAGCTTCGCGACGGCGGCGAGGCTTTCGGAGGCAAGGGCGTGACGAAGGCCGTTGCGAACGTGAACGGCGAGATCGCGTCCGCGCTCGTGGGCCTCGATGCGACCGACCAGCCGGCGCTCGACCAGACGCTGATCGAGCTCGACGGCACGCCGAACAAGTCGCGTCTCGGCGCCAACGCCATTCTCGGGTGCTCGCTCGCCGCGGCCAAGGCTGCCGCAGCAGACGCGGGCGTCTCGCTCTTCCGCTGGCTCGGCGGTGAGGACGCGCGCACCTTGCCCGTGCCGCTCATGAACGTCGTCAACGGCGGCGCGCACGCGCAGAACTCGCTCGACCTCCAGGAGTTCATGGTCGTTCCCGCGGGCGCTGAGACGTTCGCGGACGGATTGCGCGTCGGCGTCGAGGTCTTCCACGCTCTCAAGGACCTGCTGCACGAGCGCGGCCTCGCGACAGCGGTCGGCGACGAGGGCGGCTTCGCGCCTGACCTCGGCTCGAGCGAGGAGGCGATCGAGGCGGTCGTCGAAGCTGCGGAGCGGGTGGGGCACGCCGAGCGGGTGGCGATCGCGCTCGACCCTGCAGCGACCGAGCTGTGGCGCGACGGCTCGTATGAATTCGAAGGCCGTACAGCGTCTCCGGACGAGATGGTTGCCTACTGGGAGACGCTCTGCTCGCGCTTTCCGATCGTCTCGATCGAGGACGGGCTCGCCGAGGACGAGTGGGGCTCCTGGCGTGCGCTCACCGAGCAGCTCGGCGAGCGTGTGCAGCTCGTCGGCGACGACCTCTTCGTCACGAACGTCGAGCGCCTGCGCCGGGGCATCGAGGGCGGGGCTGCGAACGCGATCCTCGTCAAGGTCAACCAGATCGGGACGCTCACGGAGACGCTCGAGGCGGTCGAGCTCGCGCGCGAGAACGGTTACGGGGTGGTCATGTCGCACCGGTCGGGCGAGACCGAGGACACCACGATCGCCGACCTCGCCGTCGCGACCGGGTGCGGGCAGATCAAGACGGGAGCGCCGTCTCGTTCCGACCGCGTGGCCAAGTACAACCAGCTTCTCCGAATCGAGGAAGAGCTCGGTGATCGTGCGGTGTATCCCGGCTGGGACGCGTTCCCTCGCGCGGGTCGCTGATTCACACACCCCGGTCGACCTTCGAATCGTTTCGCGGCACACCAGCGTGTCGCGCAGCAATACACTCGAAGAGGAGGGAGGCCCGCGGCGGCCCCGGGGAACGGCCCGCCTACCGTGGCGCTAACGTGAGGGCGTGACCTCGGGCGAGCGGAGGACGAAGATCGTGGGCACTATCGGCCCCGCGTCCTCGACACCGGAGGTCGTCGATCGTCTGGTCGCCACAGGGCTCGACGCAGCCCGTCTCAACTTCTCGCACGGCACACGCGACGACCACGCGGCGCGCGCCGAGCTCATCCGCGGCGCGCAAAAGCGTGCGGGCCGCCCGCTCGCCCTGATCGCCGACCTCCAGGGACCGAAGATCCGGGTTGGGAAGCTGTCGGTGCCCCTCGAGCTGCCGACGGGTGGCGAGGTCATCGTCACGGGTGAAGGGGCGCCGGGGCCGGGCAGCCTGCCCGTCAGCCCCGCCGTGCTGACAGATGTGCTCGAGGTCGGACAGGACGTTCTCATCGACGACGGGCTCGTCCGCCTGCGTGTCGAGGAAGTGATCAACGGGAGCGCGCGCTGCTCCGTCGTCGTCGGCGGCCCCGTCGGCTCGCAGAAGGGAGTGAACGTCCCGGGTGTCGGCATCCCCGTGCCGTCGCTGACGGACAAGGACCTCGAGGACCTCGAGTTCGCCCTCGAGCTCGGCGTCGACTGGGTCGCGCTCTCGTTCGTGCGCTCCGCGAACGACTGCCGCAACCTGCGCGAGCATCTCAACGAGGCGGGGGCGAGGGCGCTCGTGATCGCGAAGATCGAGAAGGCGGAGGCGCTGGAAGAGCTCGACGCCATCATCAGCGCGTCCGACGCCGTCATGGTCGCGCGCGGCGACCTCGGCACGGAGATCGGGCCTGCCGCCGTGCCGCTCGTCCAGAAGCGCATCATCGCGGCCGCGCTCGAGCGCGGGAAGCCGGCCATCACCGCGACGCAGATGCTCGAGTCGATGCTGAACCATCCCGAGCCGACCCGCGCCGAGGCGAGCGACGTCGCCAACGCGATCCTCGACGGCACGTCGGCCGTGATGCTCTCCGGCGAGACGGCGGTCGGCCGCTATCCGGTCGAGAGCGTCGAGTACATGGACCGCATCGCGCGAGCTGTCGAGCCGAGCCTTCCCTACCGCCACGAGCTTGCGCGCGCAGCCGATCAGCCGTTCCCGACCGTCGGCGAGGCGATGTCGAACGCGGCGTGCGACATCGCGGAGGTCCTCGGGGCCGCCGCCATCTGCGTGCCCACGTACAGCGGGCGCACGGCCTCCGAGGTGGCCCGCCACCGCCCGCGGCGGCCGATCATCGCGGCGACGCACCGTCGCCACGCGGTCCAGCAGATGGCCATCGAGTGGGGCGTCGTCCCAGTGGAGATCGAGGAGTGCAAAGACGTCGAGGATCTCTGGGCCCGGTCCCTCGAGGCCGCTCGCGAGACCGGGCTCGTCCAGCCCGGTGACCGGGTCGTCATCACCGCCGGCACGGCCGTGAATGTGCCGGGAACCACAAACGTCATCAAAGTCGAAACGGCCTAGCGCTCCCTGGGCGCAACTGGCAAAGGAGCCGAGCGAGCGGGCGCGAGACAGTACTCGACGTACGGCGAGCGTCCGCGAGCGAAGGATCCTGCCGTCCAGCGGCGTCAGGCGGGCGGCGAAGCCGGGCTTCGCCCGGCGAAAGCCGCGCCGTCCAGGAGAGCTAGGGCTGTCCGTCCGACCCGCTCTGTAGAAAGAAGGAGGCCGCTGTAGGCGGTCGAAGGGCGCACGCCCATGGTCCGGCGGCGGCGCCCATCCCTGTCCAGACTCGCCTTGCGGTGGCTCGGCCTGGCGGTCGTGCTGGTCATCACGCTCGGCTACGTCCAGCCCCTGCGCGCCTATCTGGACGCGCGCGACGAGGTCGCCGTCCGCCAGGCCGACATCGCCGTCCTCGACGGCGAACGCCAACGGCTCGAGCGGCGGCTCGAGTTCACCGGCACCGATGCCTTCATCGAGCGCGAGGCGCGCCGCCTCGGGCTCGTCCGCCCTGGCGAGCGTCTTTTCATCGTCAAGGGCGTCGAAAGCGCGAAGAAAGCGCAGATACCATGATCTCGTGGACGACGCGCGCGTGGTCTCCTGGCAGTTGGGCCGCCGGGCGAAGCCGTTCCGGCGTGTGGCGGCACGCTGCGTGCACGGCTTTCCGGCGGTTACGGAACAGGCGCCGTTCGGAGATGACGGCGAGCCGTTTCCGACCACCTACTACCTGACCTGTCCCTGGCTCGTGTCCGGGATCGCGCGTGTCGAGGCGGGCGGCGGCGTCGAGCGATTCTCACGCGCGGCGGCGGCGGACTCTGATCTCGCCCGCAGCCTCGCCGAGGCCGACGCCGAGCAGCGGCGCCTGCGTCCCGAGCTCGACGTCGGCATTGCAGGGACACGGAGTCGCGGCAACCTCAAGTGTCTTCACGCGCACGCGGCGTTCGCGCTCGCGCGGCCCGGTTACGAGCTCGGCGAGCGAGTGCTCGGTGAGGCCGGCGAGCGGTGGTGCCCGGACGGTCGCTGCGTGAACGCGGTCAGGTGAGCGTCGCCAGCGCGCGACATCAGTGGGACGACGGCCGGCGGCGCCTGGCGGAGGAGGGTCTCGAAACGGCGCGTTCGCGACACCTCGCCGTTCTCATCGACGCGGTGACGGACGAGCTTCGCCGGCGATTGGGCCAGCGCTACACGCTCGCCGATCTGGCAGCCGCTTACGAGGGCGCCGAGGAGTGGGTGCGGGACGTCGTTCTGCGCTCGGCGCGGCCGAAGTTCCGCGCCGGCGTGCGCGACACGGCGCTCGTCCAGGATGCGGCCTTTGCGCGCTACGCGCAGGGCGCGAGCGACTACGAACCCTGAGTGGAGGAGCGCGAGCGACGAAACTCGCGGGCCCGCGAGCGCGCCCGCGCTCGCAGGGCGGAGAGGCGCCGGCGCGCTCTCGTCTGGGTCGGCCGCGTGCTCGTGCTCGGCGCGGTGTTCTTCCTCGGCCTCGCCGTCGGGCGGGCCGTCGAGCAGGGCCCAGAGCCCGCGGACGACTCCGGGCAGACGCTCGTTCGGACCCTCGTTCCCGACACCCTCACCCCGCAGGAGACGGTCACCGTTACGGTTTCAAACCCGTGAAATCCGGAAGAATAGGTCAACCTTTGTTAGTTTTCTTCCCCTGTGGCCGACGAGAGTACCCGCACCCGTAAGGGCGAACGACCCGCCGGCGGCGGCCTCGACTGGCTGACGCTCGGGCAGGCCGCCGAGTATCTCGGCGTCGCCCAGAGCACGATCCGGAAGTGGTCCGACACCGGTCGCTTGCCTGCTTTCTACACGCCTGGAGGACACCGCCGCTTCCGGCGCGGCGACCTCGACGCGTTCCTCTCGAACTCGCGCGGCACGCCTTCGACCGGGGCTCGCAGCGGCCCCGTCATCCTCATCGTCGACGATGATGCGCGCCTACGCGAGTTCGTCCGCGTGAACCTCGAGATGGACGGCTACACGGTCCGTGAAGCCGGCAACGCGTCCGAGGGCCTCGCGGCGCTCGACGAGGAGCCGCCCGACCTCATCCTGCTCGACGTGATGATGCCGGAGGTCGACGGCTGGGAGATGCTGAGCCGCGTGCGCGAGCGCCACGGCGTCGATTCGATCCCGGTGATCATGTTCAGCGGGAAAGTGGACGAGCACACGGCCGAGAGGGCGACGGAAGGTGGCGCGCAGGCCTTCTTGGGCAAGCCATTCGACCCCCAGCAGCTGATCCGGTCGACGAAGCAGCTGCTCCGCGCGTAACTTCTAGTCCGTAGACACGGACGCCTTCCTCTGGGTGGTGGACCACCGCGCGGGCTGGCTCGATCCCGTGTTCATCGCGCTGTCCGTGGTCGGCTACGCCGGCCTCGTCTGGATCGCGCTCGCCGTCTCCGTGTCGATCCTGGCGCGTCTGCCGATCCTGACGACGACCGCCCTCACGGCCGCATGCGTGTGGACGGCCGACCTCATCACGATGGGGCTCAAGCCGATCTTCGACCGCCCGCGTCCGTTCGAGACTCACCCCGACGTCGACCCGCTGCTGGGCGGAACTCTCGGTAGCTCGCTCCCCTCGGGCCATGCGGCAACGAGCTTCGCGGGGGCCGTTGTGCTCGGAGCCGTGTACCGCCCGGGGCTGCCCTACTTCCTCGTGCTCGCTACCGCCACCTCGTACTCGCGCGTGTACCTCGGGGTGCACTACCCCTTCGACGTGCTGGCCGGCGCTGCGATCGGCGCGGCCGTCTCGCTCGCGGCGCTCGCCGCGCTCAGATTTCGTCGGCGGACTTCAGCAGTCCCGCGGCAACCAGAAGCAGCGCCGCCACCAAGCTGATCCAGAGACCGATGGCGCGCCCGATCGGCGAGTAGTCGTCGGGAAGGTCGATGAGACGCACGAGCACGAACACGGTGCCGAGCGCGCCGAGCCCCGCGATCACCATGCCGCTCGGGATGCTCGGCGGCAGCTCGTAGCCGGTCGCGCGCAGGGTCAGCAACGCGAGCACGGCGAGACCGATGAAGAAGACGAGCTTGCCGAGCACGCCGCTGTGCCAGCCGAGCAGCGAGAGCGAAGCCTCGTCGCTGGCGAAGCTGCCGATCGAGACCGAGTACCAGCCCATGAAGGAGCTGAGCGCGAGGACGAGGCCCCCGAGCCACGCGAGCCCCTCGCCCGTGTTCTTGAAGGATGCGCCCGCAAGTCGCTGGCGAGCCCGCACGTCGAGCCGAGGCTCGGTCACAAGCCGAAGACCGCCTGGATCTTCTCCCAGATCGACAAGGAAATGAAGAGCGCCAAGAAGACGAGCCCGCCGAGGAGGGCGGCGAAGCGGATCCGGGCGCGACGGAGCTCCAGCTGGTGTTCTTCGCGGGCGCGCCGGCGGGCACGGGCACGCGCAACCGCGCGCTGGCCCTCGAATCGGTCCAGCGACGGCTCGTCGTCGCGCGCTCTATGTGGGGCCGGGGCGGGGATGGCCCTCGATTCTTCCATAATTCAGGCGTGGCAAAGGCTGTCGACAACGACCGTGTGGCCGCCGTGGCGCCCATGTTGGACGAAGAGGAGGACGCGCTCGAGTCGTTCGCGGGCGTGATCGCCAGCCTCCTTGGGGATCGCCCGGGCCGTGAGGCGCTCGATCGCCTGGCCGCCGCCGCCGCGGCCGCGACCGCGAGCGACGCGGCCATCATCCGGACCCGCGGCCCGCGCGACGGCGAGCTGACCGCGCGGGTCGTCCACACCGCCACCGCCGCCGTCACCGCGGAGCTGGAAGGCTCCCGCCTGCCGCTCGACGCCGTGCCTTCCGGCGAGCTCGACGTCGAGAGCCCTGCCGACGATCCTGCGCTGGCCGTTCCTCTCCGGCGGGCCGCTGCGCGGGTGCACGCCGATGCCGCACTCGTTTTTCCCATCGTCCTCGACGGCGCGCCCGCGGCGACGCTCGAGCTCCTGCGCGCGGGTCCTCGTTACACGGCGCGGGAGCGGATGCTCGGCCGCCTCGCCGCCGCGCACCTCGGCATTGCCGTGCGCTTTGCGAGCGCCGATCTCGGTGACCGGGCCGACGAGAGGTCGGCAGCGCTCGAGCTCATCGGCGATGCCCTTGCCGCCGGCGCCGACGAGGCCGAGACGGCCGAGCAGATCGTCCGTCTCGCAGTCGAGCTCACGGGCGCAACGAGCGCCGCGCTCTGGCGGGTCGAGACGGATGCGGCGCCCTCACTGCTCGTTCGGCACGGGAACGGAGAGCTTTCCGGTGCGGCGGCTGCAACGGAACATGTGGGTCGAGCGGTACGCGAGCGCCGCGTGGAGCTCGCGGGCCCCTTCGCGACGATCCCGCTCGGCGAACCGCCGGCGGGAGCCGTGCAGCTCTACTTCGCCGCGGGCGCGCCGTCGGAGGAAGAGCTCGACGTGCTCTCGCCATTCATCGCACGGGCGGCTCTCGCTCTTCGACGGAGCCGCCGCGTCGGTCTCATCACCGTCGCGCTCACGCGCTCGCAAACCGTCATCGGCGTCGTCAGCCAGGCGATCGCGAGGCTCTCGCTTGCACACACGCTCGACACCGCGGTCGAGCGCATCGCGGAGCTCACGAACAGCGGCCACGTGGCCGTCTACCTGCGCGAGGGCGAACGCCTCACCGCGGCCGCCTCGCGCGGCCTCGTCGGCGCACACACCGAGCTGGCGGAGCGCCTGCTCGAGATCGCCCTCGGCCCCTATCGAAGCAGGGGTTTCCTCTTCATCGAGAACATGCGCCGGGATCCGCGCCTGCAAGGGCTCGACGGGATCCTCGAGGACAGCGGGATCAGCCGCGCGATCCTCGTGCCGCTCGTCGTCCGCGACGAGGTGATCGGCGCGCTCGCCGTCTTCAAGAAGCGCCCGAGGGCCTACCGCGAAGGAGAGGAGGGGCTTCTGATCGCGCTCTCGAGCCAGCTCGCCGTCGCCGTGCAGAACGCTCGCCTGCACGAGCGCTCCAAGGAGCTCGGCGAGGTGCTCGAGCGCACGCTCCAATCGGAGCGCCAGACGGGGCGCCAGTTGCGCGGGCTGTACGAGATCTCGCGTTCCTTCTCCGAGAGCCTCTCGCTCGAGGCGACGCTCGAAGCGGTAACGAAGACGATGGTCGAGCTTTTCGAGATCGACGCCGCCGCCATCCGGCTGCCGAGCGAGCGGGGCGATCTCCTCGAGACGCGTGCGATCCACGTGGCGGACCCCAAGTTTCACGACGCCGCGAGCGCGATCTTCAATCGTCCGCAGCCGATGGGCGCGCCGCTCACCCGGCGGCTGCTCCGCACCGGCAGCCCGGTCATGCTCACCCCGGGCGTGGCGACCGAGAGCGACATCCACCGCTTGCTGGAGCCGTTCCTTCTCAAGGGTTCGACCGCAGCCGTCATACCGATGGCCAAGCCCGGCGAGATCCTCGGCACGCTGAGTCTCCTGTCGGTGGATCCCGGGAGGCCGCTGAGCCAGGACGACGTCGACTCGGCCATGTTCGTCGCCTCGCAGGCTGCGCTTGCCATCGACAACGCGCGGCTCTACCAGCACGAGAAGGACTTCTCCGAGACCATGCAGCGGACGCTGCTGCCGCACCAGCTGCCGCACGTCGAAGGGCTTGACGTCGGGCACCTGTACGAGTCATCCGCGCGCGTGGACGTGGGCGGTGACGTCTACGACTTTCTTTCGCTCGAGGGGGACGGCTGGCTGTGTTCCTCGGCGACGTGACCGGAAAGGGAATCGAGGCGGCCGCCGACATGGCGATGGCGAAGTTCAGCTTCCGCGCGCTCGCCCGCAAGTGGCCCGACCCGTCGCCTTTCCTCGCGAACGCCAACGAGGTCATCGTCGACGAGATCGGGGCCGGCAAGTTCATCACGATGCTCTACCTGCTCGTCGATCCCCTCGAGCGCAAGATCGCGTGCGCGAGCGCCGGCCATCCGGCGCCGCGCATCATTTCGCCCGGCGGCAAGGTCTCTGCGCTCGACGCCCGAGGCCTTGCGCTGGGGATCGAGCCGAACCAGAAGTACGCGACCGAGAAGGTCGAGCTCGCGCCCGGTTCCACCGTCGTCCTGTACACGGACGGCGTCATCGAGGCGCGCCGCGACGGCGAGCTGTACGGCGAGGAGCGACTGGACAAGGCGCTCCGCAAGCACCGCAAGCTCGATGCACAGGCGCTCGCGGAGGCGATCCTCATCGACTGCCGCACATTCGCGGGCGGCGAGCTCGACGACGACTGCGCGATCGTCTGTCTCAAGCTGGCGGCGACCGAGTCGTAGGCACGCCCGCGGTGGTCGAGGCTCTCACTCCCGCGGCTCCCGCGACCGCGCTCGTCGGTCGCGGACGGCTCGGCGTGGTCGTCTTCACGGCGGGAGCAGGAACGCTCGCGACCGAGATCGCGGCGTCGCGGCTGCTCGCGCCCTACTTCGGGAGCTCGACGATCGTGTGGGCCAACATCATCGGGCTCATCCTCGTCTATTTGTCGCTCGGCTACTGGCTCGGCGGCAAGGTCGCGGACCGCTGGCCGAACCCACGCCTGCTCGGGCTGATCGTGATCGTCGGCGCGCTCATGATCGCCCTGACGCCGTTCGTCGCGCGCCCGATTCTCGACCTGACCGTGCGCGGGCTCGATGCCGTGTCCGTCGGTGCCGCGGTGGGATCCTTCTTCGCGGCGCTCGCCCTCTTCGCCATCCCGGTGACGCTCCTCGGTGCCGTCGCGCCCTTTGCGATCCGGCTCGCGCTGAGCGACGTGGGCGAGGCGGGCACTGTCGCCGGCCGGCTGTACGCCCTCTCCACGGTCGGAAGCATCGTGGGGACGTTCCTTTCCGCCATCGTGACGATCCCGCTCATCGGCACGCAGAGGACGATGCTCGGGGCCGCCGCGCTCCTCGTCTTCGCAGGCGCGCTGTTGCTCGGCCCGCTCTGGCAGCTTCTGACCGTCGCGGTCGCCGCGCTTCTCTTCGTTCCGGTCGGGACGATCAAGGCGGCCGACGGTCTCCTCTACGAGACCGAGTCGACGTACCAGTACATCCAGGTCGTCGAACGCTCGGACGGTTCTCGGGCCCTCAAGCTCAACGAAGGCGTGGCGGTGCACTCGGTCTGGTACCCGAGCTCCGTGCTGACCGGCGGTGAATGGGACATGTTCTTGCTCGTTCCTCCGCTGCTCGGGAGGCCCGTCGAGCGGATGCTCGTCATCGGCAACGCCGGCGGGACGATCGCGCGCGCCTTTGGCGAGCTCTACCCGGACGTCGCCATCGACGGCGTCGAGATCGACCCGAAGGTGAGCGAAGCCGGCCGGCGCTTTCTCGGCGTCGACGACAACCCGAATCTTCGAGTGATCACGGCCGACGGCCGGCCGTACCTCGAGCAGACCGACGAGCGCTACGACGTCATCGTCGTAGACGCCTACCGTCAGCCCTATATTCCGTTCTACCTCGCAACGCGCGAGTTCTTCGAGCTCACGCGCGACCGGCTGGCCGCCGACGGCGTGCTGGCCCTAAACGTCGCGGCCGTGCCGGGAGACCAGCGGCTGTCGGAGGCGATCGGGAGCAGCGTCCTCGCCGCCTACCCGCAGGCCTGGCGGTGGAAGCCGCTCCGGTTCAACGAGCTCATGCTCGGGTTTCGAGTCCCGGCCGAGCGGGCCGACCTGACAGAGCGGGCCGAGGAGGTGCCGGACGCGGTCGGGTCGCTCGTCCCGCTCTTCCAGGGCGGGCTGGAGGAGGTCCGGGGCACCCGTGACCCGCTGACCGACGACCACGCCCCGGTCGAATGGCTCACGGACCGGATGATCATCGAGCACATAGCCGGTGGCGGAGAACTGGACGAGCAGCTCTTGCCTACGCGTCCCTGATCGCGGAGGATCCGTCCGGACGATCGCGAACGATTCCGCTCGGGTCTGCGTCTAATTGCACGAAGGTGGGAATGTGAGGCTCAAGGTGTGGAGAGTGATCGGGGTCTGCCTGCTGGCGATGGCGATCGGCGCCGCGTCCGCCTATGCCCAGGACGGCACCACGACGGGCACGAGCACGGACGTCACCACGACCGCGCCGACGACGGCCACGACCCCTCCGCCTCCGCCGCCTGACCCACCGAAGATCGCCGACGGCGTGACGGTCGCGGGCGTGGCAGTCGGCGGCATGACCGCAGAGGAGGCCGCCGCGGCCCTGACCGACTTTTGGAGGCGGCCGTTCGCTCTCACGCTGGGCAGCCGCGTGTGGACGCCGTCAGCGGCCCGCCTCGGCGGCAGTACCGACATCTCAGCCGCCGTGACCCAGGCGCTTGCCGCCGCTCCCCTCGGCAGCCTGACGCTGCCGGTGAACGTCAACCGAGACGCGCTGAGGCTCTACGTCTCGCGGCGCGCGAGGGAGACGTACAGGCCGGCGGTCAATTCGACCGTCCGCCTGAAGAGCCTCCGCCCCTTCGTCAGCAAGGGCAGGCCGGGCCGCAGGGTCATGCAGGGCGAGACCCGAACGCTCGTCCGGGCCGCCCTCAAGGCACACGGGCGGGGTCCCATCACGCTTCCCACCGAAGTCGTGAAGCAGACGGTCACGCGGCGCAACTTCGGCCCGGTCGTCGTCGTCCGGCGCGACTCGCACCGCTTGTACCTCTACAACGTCATGACGTTCCGGGCGTCGTTCGGGGTCGCGACGGGCATGGCCGCGTACCCCACGCCGATCGGACACTTCCGCATGGTCTCGAAGGTGCGCTGGCCGTGGTGGTACCCGCCGTCGGCCTCCTGGGCGGCCGGCGCGAGCCCGGTTCCGCCGGGCATCAACAACCCGCTCGGCACGCGCTGGATGGGCCTGTCCGTCGGCGGCGTCGGCATCCACGGCACCCCGAGCGCCTATTCGATCGGCTACTCGGCCTCGCACGGGTGCATCCGCATGCGGATCCCCGAGGCGGAATGGCTCTTCGAGCGCGTCCGCGTCGGAACGCACGTCTTCATCGTTCGCGCGTAGTCACGGGGGGTAGACTTGGCGCGGAGTCATGGCGCGCCGCGCGAAGATTGCCCTGCAGGCGGCTGCCGTCTCGGTGATCGCTCTTCTCATCGCCCTTCTCGGCTGGCAGGTGACCAGGGAAGAGACCACGGGCGGCGTCGCAGCTGAGCTCGCCTCCGGCGGGACGCCGGTGGCACCTGATTTCGACCTCGAGCGCCTTGACGATGAGGGCACCCTCCGCCTCTCGGAGGAAGAGGGTCGCCGCGTCGTCGTCGTCAACTTCTGGGCGTCCTGGTGCCTGCCGTGCAAGGACGAAGCGGACATCCTCGAGGATGCATGGCAGCGGTGGCGCGACCGTGGCGTCCTCGTGGTGGGGGTGGACGCGCAGGACTTCCAGACCGACGCGCGTCGCTTCATCGAGCGCTACGAGACGACGTACCCGCACGTGTATGACGGCCGCGGCTCGACGCTCGGGCGCTACGGCGTCACCGGATTTCCCGAGACCTACTTCGTCGACAAGAGCGGCCGGCTCGTCGGCGAGCGCGTACAGGGGCCCGTTACCGCAGAGCAGCTCGACCGCAACATCGAGCTCGCGCTCGAGTCGAGCGCATGAGACGGATCGCGCTCATTCTCGTCGTCGCCCTCGCCGTAGTCGGCACGGCGGCCGCGAGCGAGGAGCATCCGACCCTCGCCGAGCTCGAGGACGAGCTCGTCTGTCCGACGTGCAAGACCACCCTCGCGATGTCGGACGCTCCCGTCGCCGAGCGCATGCGCGCCTTCGTCCGCCAGCGCATCGCAGCCGGTGACACGAAAAGCGAGATCAAGGACAAGCTCGTCGCGCAATTCGGTGAGAGCGTTCTCGCCGCGCCGCCGGCCCGGGGCTTCAACCTCCTCGCGTGGCTCGTGCCGATCGCAGGCGGCCTAGCGGCAGTCGTCGCGGTCGCCTTCCTTGCACGGCGTTGGAGCCGCTCCCGCGCCGCCCCCGCCGCCGGCCCGTCCGTGGACGGACGACGGCCCCTCGACCCCGAGCTGGAACGGCGGGTGGACGAGGAGCTCGCCCGCTTCGAGGGTTAAGTGAACCACCCGGCAACGCCGGCCGACTTCCTGAGCGGCTGCAAAGCGTCGCCATGCGGCGTCCTCAGTCGCCCCCGTATTTCATTCAATACGCGGGCTCCCTGCGTCCTTGCCTGGCTCGCTTTTCGCGCGCCAGGAGGGGAGCATCGTCACCGGGTGGCTCACTAGATGGAAAGCAAGATCGCGGTCGCGTTCGCCGCGGGACTGCTCTCCTTCGTGACTCCCTGCGTGCTGCCGCTCGTGCCCGGCTATCTGGCGGCGGTCTCCGGGACGCAGCCGGGAGTGGGGGGACGGCGCGTCGTGATCGCGAGCCTCCCGTTCATCGCGGGCTTCACCGTGGTGTTCGTCGCTCTCGGCGCGCTCGCCGGCGTGGCCGGTGGGGCGCTCGCCGATGATCGCGACGTTCTCCTCAAGATCGCAGGCATCGTCGTCGTGGCGCTCGGCTTCGCGTTCATGGGGTTGCTCCCGATTCCCTTCTTCGAGCGCATGGCGGCTCCTGGACTGCTGGACGCCGCGCGTAGGCGCGGCTCGAGCGCGCTGCTCGGCGGAGCGTTCGGTCTCTGCGCGGCGCCGTGCATCGGTCCGGTGCTCGCGTCGATCCTCGCCCTCGCGAGCGAGTCGAGCACCGTCGGCCAGGGCTCGCTGCTCCTGCTCGTCTACTCCGCGGGCCTCGCCGTCCCCTTCGTTCTCGTCGGGATCGGGTTCGACCGTGCGGCGTCCGCGTTTCGCTGGCTACGCGATCAGTACGCCGTGCTCAGGATCGTGAGCGGCGCGCTGCTCGTCGCCCTCGGGCTGCTCCTCTTCTTCGACCGCTTCTGGTGGTTGAACGTCGGGTTCAACCGCGTGTTCGAGTTCTTCGGCATCGGCGTCTAGACGCTGCGGTTGACTCGCACGGGCGCGAGCGTCGCGAAGGAAGCGCTCTCGACCTGGGTGAGGAGGTCGGCGATGTCGACGCCTCGGTGGGTCGGCGCATACGGCCGGAGGCGCCGCGCCGCCTTGGCGAGCTGGCGCTCGAACCCCGGCCGGTTGCCGCGGCCCGCGTGGTGCCAGGCAACCGCCACGTGGACGAGGCCCTGGTAGAAGTCCCGCTCCTCGGCCGGCGCGGGGCGCCACAGGTCCTCGAGGACCTCGTGGGCCTCGAAGTACGCGCCGTCGTCGATCAGCTCGAGGCCGCGCTCCAGCTCCTGCTGCTCAGAGGAGGACGTCGTCCTCGCCGTCCATGAGCCGAAGGACGCTAGCAAAGGCTTGTTCTGGCGCTTGGCACGGTGGTACGCTCCGCATGTGGCGACGATCCTGTTGGCCGGGGTCGATGTCTACTTCCGGGGAAAGCTCGACGTGCTCCTTGCGAGCCATCGCCTGGTGACGACCGACAGCGTCGACCCGCCGGATCTCGTCATCTGCGACATCGCGCGTGTGGATCCGTACGAAGTTGCCGAGACGTACCCCGACGTCCCGATCCTCGGCTTCACGAACCACAAGGACACCGCCGGCCTGCGCGCGGCGCAGGCGGCCGGGCTCGATCGCGTCGTCGTTCGCTCCGCGCTCGCCGAGCGGGCCCCTCAGCTTGTCGAGGAACTGGTTGCGTAGACTGGCTCAGCGATGACGTACATCATCGCTGAGCCCTGCATCGACATCAAAGACCTCTCCTGCGTCGACGTTTGCCCCGTCGACTGCATCCACACGTTCGAGCGGATGCTGATCATCGATCCGGAGGAGTGCATCGACTGCGGAGCATGCGAACCGGAGTGTCCGGTCGAGGCGATTTTCCCCGAAGACGCGCTTCCCGATAAGTGGGAGCCGTTCGTGAAGATCAATTACGCGTACGGCGACGGGCCCGAGGTCGTTAACCCGCTCGTCAACGAGTACGCGACCGAGCACAACGTGCAGAACCCTCCGCTCGACCAGCGCTAACCGAGCACTAAGCGGGCGTGAGGCGCAGTTCGCGGGGCAGGCTGCGCTCGAGCGCGAGCGCGCCGGCGCCGGCCGCGAGACACACGCAGGCTGCGAGCGGCCACAGGGCGAGCGGCTCGGCCGCCAGGATGAAACCGCCCGCGGCGGGGCCGATGATGAACCCGGCCTCCCACGAGAGCGTCGAAACGGCCATGTAGCGCCCGCGCAGGTGGGCCGGAGCGAGGTCAGCGACGAGAGCGCCTTGCGTCGGGCCCTGGAAGCACTCGCCGACCGCGAACACCATCACCGCCAGCCCGAACGCGATCGCAGCCGCGGACGCCTCGAGCAGAGCGCCGCTCATCATCACGCCGAGCCACGCCGCGGCCCAGAGAACGGTCATCACCGCGAGCGAGCGCATGCGCCGCCTTCCTTCGAGCAGCTTCGACACGGGCAGCTGCGCGAGCACGATCACGAGGGTGTTGGCGAAGAAGATGACTCCGATTGCTTTCTCGGTCACGCCTGCTTCGTTCTTCGCGAACACCGGCAGGAGCTCGAGCTGCGCGTAGCCGGCGGCCACGAACAGCACGTTGAGAGCGACGAACGCGACAAACACTCGATGTCGCAGGACGTCGAGGTAGCGCCCGCGTCGCTCGCGCGCTTCCTCGGGCAGCTCCGGCTCCGGAACGAAGCTGAGCACGACGGCGAACGCGACGAACGTGATTGCGTCGATCATGTAGAGGACGGTGAAGCTGCTCGCATCCGACGTCGTCGCGATCAGGCCACCCGTTATCCCGCCCAACCCGATGCCGAGATTGCGCGACACGCGCTGTAACGCAAACGCGGCGTGCCGTCGGTTCTGAGGCGTCAGGCCGGCGAGCAGCGTCGACTGGCTCGGCCAGAAGCCGCCGTTCCCGACACCGGCGATCGCGCTCGCGAGAAAGGCGTGCCACGGCTCGGTCACCCAGGGGAACGACCCGAATCCGATCGCCATCAAGAGCAGCGAAACGGCGAGCGTCGCGCGCGCGCCGAAGCGGTCGACCACGAAACCGGCGAGCGGCCCCGCGACGAGACCGACGACCGCATTCGTGGCCAGCACGAGGCCTGCGATCCCAAGGGAGAAGCCGCGCACGTTGTGCAGGTAGATGACCGTGAACGGGTAGGCGACGCCGTTGCCGAAGGCGTTCGCAAGGCCGCCCATCTCCATCGTCCAGACGGAGCGCGGAAGCCGGGGGTCGAGACCTCGAAGGTACGCGCCGAACCGGGTCAAACGTCGCCGAGCGCCGACCACACCTCGAGCTTCGAGCGGACACGGTTGACGACCTCGTCCGTGAACTCGGTCGTCGAGGCGTGGCCGGTGAGGTCGGCGGTCCGTACGCCGGCCGCCACCGCCTCGAGCGAGGCCTCGCGCACGGCGCGGCCGGCCGCCCGGGCCTCCTCGTCGTCGATGTGGCTGAGGAGCGCCGCCGAGGCGAGGATCATCGCGAGCGGGTTGGCGACGTTCTTGCCGAACAAGGTCGGCGCGGTCCCATGCGCCGCCTCGGCCATGAGGGCGCGCGGAGTGTAGTCCTCGTTGAAGCCGACGAGGAGAGACTCCGAGCCCGCGATCGACCCGAAGAGGGGCAGAACGAGGTCGGAGAGGATGTCGCCGTCGCGGTTGAGCGCCGGGATGACGAGCGCCTCGCCCGCGGAGCTGATGAGGAGCGCGAACGTCGCGTCGATGAGCTGCGGCTCGTAGACGACGTCGGGATGCCGCTCGGCGGCCGCGTCCATCTCCTCCTTGAGCATGCCCTCGTACACGGGGCTGACCGTGTACTTCGGCCCACCGAAGACCTTCGCCCGCGTCCGCTCGGCGTGGCGGAAGGAGAACTCGGCGACCGCGCGGCAGATGCGCCGCTCGATCTTCATCGTCCTGAAGGCGACCTCGTCCTCGCCGTCGCCCTCGCGCCACTCCTTCGCGCCGTAGGCATCGCCGACCGCCATACGCACGACCGAGATCGGCTGGTGTACGCCGCCGATCGGCACGACGCCGGGGATGCGCCGTCCGGTGCGCACGATGACGTGGCCGCCGATCTCCTCGCGCAGGATCCGGTTCGGGCTGCCGACGTCGGCCTTGCCCTCGGGCGTGACGGTGGCCGCCTTCAGCCCGAGACCAGCCTCCCGGATAGCGGCCGCGGCCTCGTGGACGACCTGATTTTGTGTCTTACGCCGCGAGTCGAGGGACAGGTCGAAGCGGGGCAGATCGAGCTCGAGGCCGACGACGTCGGGCGCGAGCACGCGCAGGGCCTCCTCCAACAACTCCTGCCCGGTCTCGTCTCCCTCCAAGACCGCGATGGTGCGGGTTTCCATGCGGCGTGAGTCTAGGAGGGCTTGGCGGAGCTTCGCTCCCCGCAGGGGTGCCCTGGGTGCCGCGAGCCAACGGACGCAGGGAGCGTTCGTATTGGTCTGAAATACGGGCGCGACCGAGGACGCAGGCTCGCGGCGATCCAGTGCGGTCCTGCGGAACAGCTGATGCTTCGGCAAGTCCTCCTTAGTACCGGGTGTAAGCTCCTCGCGGAAAAGGGGGTGTGGGGTTGGCCGGAGTCACGTTCGAAGACGTCGCCAAGGTCTATCCGGACGGCACGCGCGCGGTCAATGACATGGACCTCGAAGTCCAGGACGGCGAGTTCATGGTGCTCGTCGGGCCCTCGGGGTGTGGGAAGACGACCGCCCTTCGCATGGTTGCGGGCCTCGAGGACATCAGCGAGGGAGTGCTTCGGATCGGCGACCGGGTGGTCAACCACGTTCCTCCGCGCGACCGGGACATCGCCATGGTCTTCCAGAGCTACGCCCTTTATCCGCACCTGTCGGTGTACGAGAACATCGCCTTCGGCCTTCGGCTCAAGAAGGAGAAGAAGGCGGAGATCGACAAGCGCGTGAAGGAGGCCGCCCGCATCCTCGGCCTGGAGCCCTTCCTGAAGCGCAAGCCCCGCGCCCTCTCGGGAGGCCAGCGTCAGCGCGTCGCGATGGGACGGGCCATCGTGCGCCAGCCCCAGGCGTTCCTCATGGATGAGCCGCTCTCCAACCTGGACGCGAAGCTGCGCGTCCAGATGCGTGCGGAGATCAGCAAGCTTCAGAACGACCTCGGCGTCACCACCATCTACGTCACCCACGACCAGGTGGAAGCGATGACGATGGGCGATCGGGTCGCCGTCATGCGCAAGGGCGAGCTCCAGCAGGTCGCCACTCCGCAGGAGCTCTACGACCATCCGGTCAACCTGTTCGTGGGCGGGTTCATCGGCAGCCCCGCCATGAACCTGGTCGAGGCGACGGTCGCGCGCGCGAACGGCGGCGTCCTCGTGGAGGCGGGCGACCAGAGCATCACCCTCGGCGACCAGGTCACCTCTGCCCGTCCCGCGCTCAAAGACTATGAGGGGCGCAAGGTCGTCCTTGGCATTCGCCCGGAGGACCTCGAGGACGCGGCCCTCGCGACTGACGTCCCGGCCGATCGCCGCCTGCGCGGGCAGGTCGAGCTCCGCGAGGCGCTCGGCTCGGAGATCATGGTGCACTTCACCGTCGACGCTCCGCCGGCGCTGACCGAAGACGTGAGAGAGCTCGCGCAGGACATCGGCGACGAGCGTGCGATTCAGGAGGCATCGGAAGCAGAGGCGAAGTCGACGACGATGGTCGGGCGTTTCGGCGCTCGCTCGGAGGTTCGTGTGGGTGAGACGACAGAAGTGTGCGTCGACACCCGCCAGTTGCATTTCTTCGATCCCGAGACCGGTCTCGGGATCTACGACACTAATCAGGAGAAGGGAGCTCGATGAAGCGCGTGACCGTATTGCTGGCGCTCATAGCGGCGCTCATGCTCGCTGTCGCCGCCTGCGGCGGCGGCGACGACGACGACGGGGAAGCAGGCGGGACAGGGACCGAGGCCGGCGCTGAGTGCGGCTCCGGGTCGGTCTCGCTAATGGGGATCTGGGTCGGGACCGAGCAGCAGTCGATCCAGGCAGTCATCGATGGGTTCGAGGAGCAGTGCCCCGACGTCGACGTGAAGTACAACGCCGCGGGCGACAACCTCGTCACCGTGCTCGCGACGGCGGTGCAGGGCGGCAACCCGCCCGACCTCGCCACGATCGCTCAGCCTGCGACCGTGGGCGAGTATGTCGACAAGGGTGAGCTGCAGCCGATCGACTTCGCGGCTGAGACGGTCGGGGAGAACTACTCGGCCGATCTCGTCGAGCAAGGGACGTTCGACGGGAAGCTGTACGGCTTCTTCTTCAAGGGTGCCAACAAGTCGACCGTCTGGTACAACGTCCCCTCGTTCGAGGACGCCGGTGTCGAGCCGCCGGAGTCGTGGGAGGACTTCCTGACGGCGGCGGAGACGCTCAAGGCATCGGGCGTGCCCGCCTACTCGATCGGCGGTGCGGACGGTTGGACGCTCACCGACCTGTTCGAGAACATCTACATCCGCACGGCGGGCCCGGAGAAGTACGACCAGCTCGCGGCCCACGAGATTCCGTGGACGGACCAGTCGGTGAAGGACGCCCTGACCGAGATGGGCAAGATCTTCAGCGACACGGACAACATCGCCGGCGGGACCGAGGGCGCTCTCCAGACCGACTTCCCGACGTCGGTGACGAACGCGTTCGGCGACTCGCCGAAAGCGGCCATGGTGCTCGAGGCCGACTTCGTCGCCGGTGAGATCGTCAACTCGACGAACGCCGAGCCGGAGACGGGCTTCAACGTCTTCACGTTCCCATCCATCAACGACTCGCCGGCTTCCGTCGTCGGCGCCGGCGACATGGTCGTCATGTTCAAGGACAACCCCGCGGCGCGTTCGTTCGTGCAGTACCTGGCGACGCCCGAGGCGGCGGAGATCTGGGTCAAGCGTGGTGGCTTCTCCTCGCCGAACAAGAACGTCGACGAGAACGCGTACCCCGACGCGATTCTCCGGTCGACTGCAACGGCGCTGGCCGAGGCGGAGACGTTCCGCTTCGACCTCTCCGACCTGCAGCCGTCGGCCTTCGGAGGCACGGTCGGTCAGGGCCTGTTCAAGCTCTTCCAGGACTTCCTGGCCAACCCGGACGACGTGGACGGAATCGCGCAGAAGATGGAGGACGAGGCGGCCAAGGCCTTCGGCGAGTAGCACGAAGCCGGCAGGGTCGCCATGAGCGGCGCGAGCATCACGGCGGAGCCCCCCGTCAAGGGGGCTCCGCCGTCCGCCGGGCCCGGCCGCTGGCGCAAGTACGCGGTCGCGGCGGCGTTCCTCGCGCCCGCGGCCTTGCTCCTCGGCGTCTGGATCGTCTACCCGACGGTCAAGACCATCATCCGGAGCCTCTTCGACCGCTCCGGCGAGAACTTCGTCGGGCTGGACAACTACGAAACGATCTTCACCGAGGACACGCTCCAGAGGGCTCTTCTCAACAACCTCATCTGGGTGCTCGTCGTTCCGATGTTCGTTACGGCGCTCGGCCTCATCTTCGCCGTCCTGACAGAACGTGTCCGCTGGTCCGTCGCGTTCAAGACGGTCGTCTTCATGCCGATGGCCGTGTCGGCCTTCGCCGCCGGCGTGACGTGGCGGATCATGTACGTGCAGGAACCGGACCGAGGTGCGATCAACGCGGGGATCGCCGCCGTCAAGGACACGTTCAGCCCAGCCGGAGTCCTTTCCCAGGCGGCTCCGTCGACGGAGGACCTGAGTGGCACGCAGGCCGGCGGCCTCGAGCTCGCGGAGCCGATCGCTCCGGGAGACGTGGCGCTCCTCGGCCTCACGCGCATCCGCTCCGAAGAGGTTCCTGAAGGGGCCCTCCAGGCGGTGCAGCCGGAGTCGCAGCAAGGTGGCATCACCGGTGTCGTCTGGCGCGACTTCAAGCCGGGCGGCGGAACTCCCGGTGAGGTCGAGACCGAAGAGGTCGGGCTTCCCGGCGTCACCGTCGAGCTTCGCGACGCGGAAGGGAACAAGGTCGAGTCGGCCACGACGGCCGAGGACGGCTCATTCGCCTTCGAGGACGTCGAGCAGGGCGACTATCGCGTCGCGATCGGTGCGGCGACGTTCGCGGAGTCGTTCAACGGCGTCTCGTGGCTCAGCGCCAAGCTGATCACGCCGTCGATCATCATCGCGTACATCTGGATCTGGGCCGGCTTCGCGATGGTGGTGATCGCGGCCGGTCTCGCGGCCATCTCGCGCGAGACGCTCGAGGCGGCACGCACCGACGGCGCCAGCGAGTGGCAAGTCTTCCGGAGGGTGACCGTGCCGCAGCTCTGGCCTGTGCTCTCGGTCGTCTTCATCACGCTCCTCATCAACGTTCTCAAGGTGTTCGACATCGTCATCGCGGTCGCGCCGCAATCGGTTCAGGACGACGCGAACGTGATCGCCCTCGCGATGTGGCGAACGTCGTTCGGAGGCGTGAGCGACTTCGGCCTCGGCTCCGCCATCGCAGTGCTTCTTTTCGCCTCCGTGCTTCCGGTCTTGGTGCTCAACATCCGCCGCTTCCGGAGGGAAGTTTGATGGCGATACCCTTCTTCACAGTTCGTGCTCTGCGGGGTGCCGCAACGCTTCGCCTCGCGATGTCCTCAGTCGCGCCCGTAGCCTCCGGCTACGAACGCTCCCTGCGTCCTTGCGACGCTCGCGTTTCGCAGCCGCAAAGCGCGATCTGCTCAGGAGGGCATCGCTAGATGGCCACCGCGGCAGCCGAAGCGGGCGGGCGCCCCGTCATCGTCGAGGAGAGCACGGCCACCAAGATCCTGCGCGCCTTGGGGAAGGCGCCGATCCACATTCTGCTCGTGTTCGTCGGTCTTCTTTGGCTCGTCCCGACTCTCGGCCTCTTCATGACGTCCCTCTTCACGCCGACGGACGTGAACCAGGTCGGCTGGTGGAAGATCTTCACCGAGCCGAGCCTCGCCACGTTCGAGAACTATCAGTCGATCTACGACAACGAGTCGATCCGTGACGCGCTGCTCACGACGATCTGGATCTCGGTCGGGGGCACGGTCCTCCCGATCATCGTGGCCGCCCTCGCCGGCTATGCGTTCGCGTGGCTCGACTTCCCGGGCCGCGACTGGCTCTTCATCCTCGTGATCGCGCTCCTCGTCGTGCCGCTCCAGATGGCGCTCATCCCGATCTTCTCGCTCTACAGCACGCTCGGGATCTTCGACACCTCTCTCAGCCTGATCCTGTTCCACACGGCGTTCGGGCTGCCGTTCGCCATCTTCCTCCTGCGGAACTTCTTCATCGGGATCCCGAAGGAGCTTCTCGAAGCCGCGCGCATCGACGGCGCGTCGGAGATCCGGATCTTCGTGCGCCTGATCCTCCCGCTCGGGCTCCCGGCGATCGCCTCGCTCGCGATCTTCCAGTTCCTGTGGACGTGGAACGACCTGCTGGTCGCGCTCTCCCTGGCGCGCGACACCCAGCCGATCACCGTGGCGATCTTCTCGCAGCTGCGCCAGTTCGGCTCGAACCTCGAGCTGATCGCGCCCGCTTCGTTCGTGTCGCTCGCGATCCCGCTCGCCGTCTTCTTCGCGTTCCAGCGCTACTTCGTGCAAGGCCTGCTCGCGGGCTCCGTCAAATAACCGTGACCGGTCGGTACGCGATCGTGGGCGGCGGCCTCGCCGGCTTCACCGCATATGCAACCCTCAGAAGTGGGGGCCTCGCTCCGGACGAAATCGCCGTGTTTGCAACGGACACGGATCCGGCTGCTGAGTGGCGCAAGCGGGCGGGCGCCATCCGGCAGCGCTACATGCGCTCCGAGAGCGACGGCCATTGCTACGCGTCCTCGTTCCCCGGCCTCGCCGTCCGAGCGGCGCGCCGGCGACGCAGCGTCGTCCCGCTTGTCGAGACGGTGCTCGACCGCTATCACCCGACGGTCGCGGAGTTCCTGGACCACGTCGACGAGCTACGTGCGGAGGCCGCCTGGGACGAAAGCGTGCGGCTGGCGCGCGTCGAGCGCATCACGGCCGTGGCGGGTGGGTTCGAGCTCGAGGGTCACGGCGTCTTCCGCCACGTGCTCGTGGCGCCGGGGCACCCGGGCCTCGCGTTCCCCGACGACCTCGCCGCGGAGCCGCGGGCCGTCCACGCCTACGAGCCGCACGAGTACGGCAAGAGCGTCGCCGTGGTCGGCGCGGGTATGGCGGCGGCGACCGAGTGGCTGAACGCGCTCGCCGCCGGCGCCGAGGTCGTCTCGGTGCGCCGGCGCGAGCCCGAGCGGCGTCCCCTCAACCTCCCGCGCTGGCTCTTTACGCGGCGCGGTCTCGTCGGCTTTCACCGCACGCGCCCAGAGGAGCGGGTGCAGATGCTGCGCCGCTTCTCGACGCCGTCGTATCCGCATGGACGCTGGTGGGACGAGCCGGTCGAGCAGGCTGCTCGCGAAGGACGCTTTCACGTCGCCGCCGAGCTGAACGGAGCGGACCAGATCATCTGCGCCACCGGCTTCAACCGCGGCTTTCGCCGCGACGCCCTCCTGGCCCGGCTCGTCGACGAGCACGGGCTCGAGACGGCGGAGGACTGGATCGTCCTGACGCCCGACTCGACCGTTCCCGCTCTCAGCGACGGCACCCGAACGCTCGCGCTCGCCGGGGTACCCGCTCAATGGGCGTTCCCGGCGGCCGACACGCTGATGGGCGCGAAGTACGCGGCGCGTCGCTTCCTCCGGAAGGTGCAGGCGTGTCGTTCACGCTGAGAGGCCGGCTCGAGACGCGGCTGGCAGCCGCGCTCCTCCCGATCGTCGCCGCCTGCATCGTCACGCTCGTGACGCACGAATGGTGGCCGCTCGAGCTCGTGGCGCTCATGCTTGGCGTCGGGCTCGCCCTCGACGTCTTCGTGTACCACCCGCTTCTCCGGTACCAGCCCGCGTGGCTCGCCGTCCCGCTCGGGCTCCTCGAGCTGAGCCTGATCATGGTGCTCGTCCAAACGCTCGGAGTGGAGGCTCCCGCTCCGGCTGCGTACGGCTTCTTCGCGGGCGCGTGGATCATGAGCCAGATCCTGGTTCACGCCGTCCTGCCGGTCGCCCACCTCTCCTACGGCGAGGACGGGGGCGAGCTCGGCCGCCAGGGCGTGCACGTCGTGACGGCGGTCCTGCTCGTCGGCGCGGCGGCCGGAGGCGTTGCGTGGGCGGCCGAGCCGCCGACGGTTCGCCTCTCCGCCGGGACGCATCGCGGCCCGCTTGTCCTCGACAGCGCGCAGAAGCTCATCGGCGAGGACGGGGCCGTCGTCGAGGGAGGGATCGTCGTGACGGCCGACGACGTGACCGTCCGCAACGTCACGGTGGTGCGCGCGGACAACGGCATCGTCGTCGACGGCGCCGAGGACGTGGTGCTCGACGACGTTCGCGTGTACGGGGCGAGCCTCGACGGCATCAGCGTCCGGCGGAGCAGCGTGAGCATCAGCGATTGTATTGTCGAGGAGCCCGGCGGCGAGTACGCGCAGGGCATCGACATCTCCTTCGGATTCGACCTCGAGCCCTCGAGCATCCGCCGCTGCACCGTGAGCGGCGGGCAGGAGGGCATCGTCACGCACTTCGCGCATGTCCGCATCGCGGACAACCACGTCACGGGGTCGAGCATGCGCGGCATCACCGTCACGGAGATGTCCATGGCGGACGTGGAGAGCAACACGGTGCAGCGGGCGCACGGGGTCGCGATCTACTGCGGGGACTACTCACACTGCGACATCGAGCGGAACTTCGTCGCCGATACGACTCCGGACATGGCTTCCGGGAACAAGACGCGCGCCGGTTTCGGCATCCTCGCGCACTTCGGCGCTGTCGCCGAGCTGAAAGACAACGAGATCGTGCGAAGCCCGGGCGGCGTCGCCTCCTCTTTGCGAAGCCGCATTTTCAGCGAGTAAGGTTCGCCGGCCCCCGAATCGGCTACGAGGAGGAACCTTGGCGCGCAAGACCGTGCTCGTTTGTGACAACTGCGGGAAGGAAGTGGAAGAAGGCAAGGGTGCGTCTCTGCGCGTCACATACGCAGACGCACGTCGCGGATCGAAGGCTGGGGATCTCTGCGACACATGCGCCGGCAAGATGCCCGGCCGGGCGACCGCACGGCGCGGTCGCCGGCCGAAGGCCGCGTAGAAAAACCGCGCACCGAGCGGCTTCGCGCCGATTTGGCCGCCGGGCCGGAAACTAGAATGGGCTGAATGCCGCTGGCTCTCCTGGCGGGCCCGGCGAACGCTGGCAAGGTCGCGCGCCTCCTGGAGGGCTACCTCGCTTCGCTCGACCGGGAACCCGTCCTCGTCGTTCCGAACCGACCCGACGTCGAGCGCGTCGAGCGCGAGTTGCTCGCCCTTCGTCCGGGCCTGCTCGGCGGTTCCGTCGGCACGTTCGACGACCTTTTCCGGCGGATCCTGAAACGGAGCCGGGGTGGCGACCGGCAACGCATCGCCGACACGCAGCGGTCGCTGCTCCTGGCGCGCATCGCGGCGAGGCATCGGGTTGCCTCACAGAACGGGTTGTCGGCCTCTGCGCGCTTCGCGGGGTTCGCCGACTCGCTCGGCGACGCGGTGGCCGAGCTCGAGTCGGCGCTGCTCGAGCCGGACGAGGTCGAGGGCGATCTCGGCGAGCTCTACACCGCCTACCGCGCGGAGCTCGAACGCCTGGGTCTCACCGACCGGCAGCTCGATCGCGCGGAAGCGGCCGCGCTCGTCGCCAACCACCTCGACGCCTGGGACGGGCCTCCCGTCTTCGCGTACGGCTTCGAGGACTTGACGGGCGCGCAATGGGCGCTGCTCGAGGCGCTCGCAGGGCGAACGGATGTGACCGTTTCGCTTCCGTACGAGCCCGGCCGCGCCGTGTTCGCGTCGCTCGAGCGGACGGCGACCGACCTGTCCCGCCTCGCGGACGAGCGCATCGAGGAGCTGCCGGCCAAGCCTTGGTATCGAGCCGATGCGCTCGCGTACCTCGAGCGCCAGTTGTTCACCGAGAAGCGCGCTACGCCTCCGCCGCTCGAGGGCGGCGTTCGCTTCCTCGAGGGCGCGGGCTCGCGGGGCGCGCTCGAGCTCGTCGCCGACGAGATCCTCTCGCTCCTGCGCGCCGGCAAGCCGGCGGAGCAGATCGCAGTGGTGCTGCCGAGCGTCGAGCGCCGGCGCGGTGCGCTCGAGACGGTGTTCGGCGCGCTCGGCGTTCCGTTCGCGCTCGAAGGAACCGTCCCACTCGGCCGCACCCCGTTCGGCCATGCGCTCCTCGGGGTGCTCCGCTTCGCCTCGCTCGGCGGAACGCGGCGCGACCTGTTCGCGTTCCTGCGCTCGCCGTACTCCGGTCTCGCTCGGCCGCGCGCCGATTACCTCGACGGCCGCCTGCGCGGGCGTGCGGTCAAGGAGCCTGCCCGCGTCGAGGAGGAGAGCGCCAAGCTGCTCGGCCACCCGTTGCCAGTCCTCGGCGATCTTCGCTCCGCGCCCACGCTCGTCCAAGGAGCGCGCAACCTCGCGCGGACGATGCTGCGCGTCGCCTACGGGCTCGAGTCGCCGCCCGTGCACGAGCGTGCCCGTCTCGACCTACGGGCTCACGAAGCGGCCGTGAAGCTTCTCGACGAGCTGGAGGGATGGAACGGCCTTGGGGAAGAGGTCAGGCCGGACGAGCTCATCGGCGCGCTCGAGCGCGCGCCGGTTCGTCTGCCCGGAGCGCGCGAGCCCGGGCGCGTTGCCGTGCTCGACCTCATGCGCGCACGCACGCGCCGCTTCGACTCGGTGTTCATCCTCGGGCTCGAGGAAGGCGTCTTCCCCCGCCGCGCTCCCGAGACGCCGTTCCTGTCGGACGAGATCAGGCGAGAGCAGGAGGAGCGGGGGCGCCGCCTCGCCCGTCCCGACGCGCTCGCCCGCGACCGCTACCTTTTCTACACCGCGTGCACGCGGCCGTGGGAGCTGCTCGTGCTCGTACGCGAGTCCGCTGACGACGAGGGCCGGCCGCGCGAGCCGAGCCCCTTCTACGAGGAGATGCGCTCGCTCTTCGAGGCCGCTGAGGTGGAGCGCGCCACGCGGCGTCGTCCGCTCGCGAGTCTCACGTGGGACGTCGACAAGGCGCCGACCGAGCGCGAACGGCTGCGCGGCGTCGCCACGCTCGCGGCCGGTGACTCTGAGGAAGCGAGAGCGCTCGCTCGCGCCAACGGCTGGGAACGGCGCGTCGAGCGCGCGCTGGCCGCCTTCACCCGGGTGACGAGGCTCACCCACCCGCTCGTGCTGCGCGAACTGAAGGAGCGCGAGCGCTTCTCCGTCACCGAGCTCGAGCGCTTCCACGACTGCTCGTCGATGTGGCTCTTCGAGCGAGTCGTGTCTCCCAAGGAGATCGACTCCGTCCTCGACGCGCGCGTGCGCGGCGGCGTTGCCCACCAGGCGCTGTACCGGTTCTACAGCGGCCTGCCCAAGCGGCTCGGGATCGAGACACTCGACGAGGATCGCCTCGACGACGCGATCGTCTTCCTGCGGGAGTGCCTCGCCGAGGCGATCGCCGGTGGGGTGCGTCTCGACGTGCCGGAAACGACCCTGCTCGAGCTCGAGCAGACGCTTGCCCGCGATCTCGAGCACTTCGTCCGCCAGGACGTCGCGCTCGGCCTGCCTCTCGTCCCGCGGCGCTTCGAAGTTGCGTTCGGAACGAGTGGTGCGCCTGTCGAGCTCCAGCGCGGGCTCGAGCTGGGCGACTTCAGCGTCTCGGGCAAGATCGACCGCATCGACCTCGACCCGTTGAGCGCCCGTGGGATCGTTCAGGACTACAAGCTCGGTAGGGCGCACAGCGCGCGCGACATCGAAGCCGAGCTGCGGCTGCAGGTCCCGCTCTACATCCTCGCGCTTCGTGACCTCGTCGGGATCGAGCCGCTCGGCGGGATCTACCGCGGCCTCACGGGCACGCGCGAGGCGCGCGGGCTCCTGCGCGAAGACGCGCGCGACGACGCCGTGCCGGGCTTCAAGAACAACGACTACCTCGAGACGGACGAGTTCTGGGAGCGGGTGGACGCGGCCCGCGGGCACGCGGTGACTGCCGTGGCGGGGATCCGTACCGGCGACGTCCGTCACGACCCGCGCGGGGGCGAGTGCCCGCAGTGGTGCGACCTCTGGACGATGTGCCGGGTGCGACGCTCGTGACGCCGTCCACGGCGGAGATGACCGAGACCGTTCCCAGCACCGAGCAACTCGCCGCCATCGAGGAGCCGGGCGTCGTCTTCGTCTCGGCGGGTGCCGGGACGGGGAAGACGACCGTCCTCGTCGAGCGCTTCGTCAAGGCGGTCTGCGAGCGCGGCCTTGCGATCGACTCCGTGCTCGTCATCACCTACACGGAGCGCGCCGCGGGCGAGTTGCGCACGCGCATCCGGGAGCGCCTCGTCGCTCTCGACCGGCACGACCTCGCGCGCGACCTCGACCGGGGCTGGATCTCCACGATCCACGGCTTCTGCCACCGCCTGTTACGAAGCCATCCGTTCGAAGCCGGCCTCGATCCCCGCTTCCGCGTCCTGGACGAGAGCCAGTCGCGCGTGCTGCGCGCCGAGGCCTTCGCCGCAGCGCTGACGCGCTTCCTCGACTCCCGTGAGCCCGAGCGGCTGCGGCTGCTCGCCACCTACGGAGCCGACGGCCTCCAGCGCATGCTCACCACGGTTTTCGACCGCTTGCGCTCGGCAGGCCGCCCGCTCGTCCTCGCCGCGGAGGTCACGTCCGGGCTCGAGGATGCGGTGGCCGCGTTGCGTGAGAGCGCCGACGAGACGCTCCGCTTCACGGATCCGCTGCTCGAGGGGCGCGCCCAGGTCGAGCACGCGCTCGAGCTGCTGGGCGAGGAGCCACCGGCGGCCGATCGGCTCCGCGATCTCTCCGAGCTTCGCGTCCCCGGCCCCGACCGCGAACGGTTCGCGGGGTTCAACGAGGCGCTCGCCGCGCTCGAGCGTGCCGCGCTCGAGGAGCTGGCGATGCGCGACCGCGCGCTTCTCGAGCTGCTTCTCCAGGAATTCGACGGCGCCTACCGCGAGGCGAAGGCGGCCGAGTCCGCGCTCGACTTCGAAGACCTCCAGCTCCTGGCGCGCGAGCTGTTGCAGGGAAACGAGACGGTGCGCGAGGCAGCGCAGTGGCGGTTCCGCTCGCTCCTAGTCGACGAGTTCCAGGACACGAACCTGCTGCAGTGCGAGCTCATCGACCTCGTCGGCAACGACGAGGTGTTCTTCGTCGGCGACGAGTTCCAGTCCATCTACCGGTTCAGGCACGCGGACGTGGAGGTCTTCCGGCAGCGCCGCGAGGCCAGCGCGGGCGTTCTCGCGTTGACCGAGAACTACCGCTCGCGCCCCGAGGTCCTCGCCGTCGTCAACCAGCTCTTCGGCGCCGAGTTCGGCGGGGACTTCGCCCCGCTCGTCGCCGCGGGCCGGTTCGAGGAGCCGCTCTTCGGTCCGGCAGTCGAGGTCCTCGTCACCGACAAGTCGAGCTATCGCGAAGGCGACGTGCACTGGCGGGTCGCCGAGGCTCGCCACGTCGCGCGGCGCGTTCGCGACCTCGTCGATGCCGGCGACGCCACGCCCGGCGACGTCGTGCTGCTCTTCGCGGCGGGCACCGACGCCGAGCGCTACGAGGAAGCGCTTCGCTCAGAGGGACTTCCGACGCACCGCGCGGCGGGCCGCGGCTACTTCGGCCAGCAGCAGGTCGGCGACCTCACGATGTACCTGCGCCTTCTTGTCAACCGCTACGACGACGAGGCGCTCGTCAGCGTGCTCGCCTCACCGTTCGTCGGCGTGTCGAACGACGCGCTCGTCCTCCTGCGCCGGGCGGCCGGAAGACGGCCGCTCTACAGCGGGCTCGAGCGTGAGCTCCCGCGGGAGCTCGGGCCGCGCGACAAGCGCCTCTTCGAAGCGTTCCTCCAGCGCTACGACCGGCTCGTCCGCCTCGGCGCGAGTCTCGGGCTCGAGACGCTCTGCGACCGCATCGTCGCCGAGCACGACTACGACCTCGCGGTGCTCGCGCGCTGGGACGGTCGCAGGCGGTACGCCAACCTGCGAAAGCTCGGACGCCTGGCGCGGTCGTACGAGGAGCTACGCGGCGCCGACATCGAAGGCTTCCTCAGGTTCCTTGCCGACCAAGAGACGGTGGGCGCGAAAGAGCTCGAAGCCGTGGCGATCGAAGAAGGCGCGGACGCGGTGCGACTGCTCACGATCCACTCGGCCAAGGGGCTCGAGTTCAAGGTCGTCGTCGTCGCCGATGCCGGCCGCAACCCGGAGCACGCCGCGCGCGAAGAAATCCTGTGCCTGCCGGATGGGCGGGTGGGCTTCAAGGTCGTCGACCCGTCGACCGGCCGGCGGCACGCCGCCCTGGGCTTCGAAGAGCTGCGCGAGGCCGAGCGGGTGGCGGAGGAGGCCGAGACGCGGCGCCTCTACTACGTCGCCATGACGCGGGCCGTCGACCGGCTGATCATCTCGGGCGCGGTCGACCCGAGTAGCCAGCGCGACGCCCGCGCACCCCTTCGCTGGCTTCTCGACCGGCTCGAAGCCGACGTCGAGGCCCTTCCCACCGACCGTCCGAAGGAGCTCGAGCGCGACGGCGCCCGCGTGCTCGTGCGCACGGACCGTCGCGCCGTCGTCGAAGAGGGCGCGCCCGTGCCAGCCGCCGACCAGCTGCCGCTCTTCCTGCCGGCCGACGGCGGCGCGGCTCGCCTGGCCCCCGAGCTGCCTCCGCTCGCTCCGATCCCGGAGCCGCCGGCAACGCGCGTCCGGCGGCTCTCGTATAGCGCGCTCGCGTTGTTCGAGCGCTGCTCGTATCGCTTCTACGCCGAGCGCATCGTCGGCCTGCACTCCGTCGACGCGATCGCGACGGTGCCGGGGATCGAGGGTCTGGCCGCCACCGAGATCGGCGACGCCGTCCATATCGCACTCGAGCTGGGGCTCGATCCCGAGGCCGCCAAGGAGCGCGCTACCGGGCGCTATCCGGATGCCACCGACGAGGACCTCGATCGCATCGGGACGCTCGTCGCCGCGTGGGGCCGGTCACCCCTCGCGGCGCGCGTCGTCGGCGACGGCGTTCGCCCCGAGCTCGGCTTCGCCTTCGAGCACGACGGCGTGCTCCTCCATGGGCGTTTCGACATCTTCCGGCTCGAGGAAGAACGGGCGCTCGTCGTCGACTACAAGACGAACCGCCTCGAGGACCTGACGCCGGCGGAGGCAGTGGAAGGCGAGTACGTCCTCCAGCGTCTCGTGTACGCACTGGCGGCGTTCCGTGCGGGCGCCGAGGAGGTCGAGGTCGCCTACGTCTTTCTCGAGCGCCCGGACGAGCCCGTCAGCCGGACGTTCCTTCGCGCCGACGTAGAGGCGCTCGAGACGCAGCTCTCGACTGCGATCGGGGCCATCAACTCGGGCCGCTTCCGCCCGACTCCGAGCGAGTTCATCTGCCCCGGCTGTCCGGCGCTCGACGTCGTCTGCGCGGGACCCAGGTTGCTGCGTGATTCCGGGCCGGGCATGCCCGGCCCCTACTCGTCCGAGAACGGTCCGTAGAGGTAGGGGCGAGGCATGCCTCGCCCGTCCTTGTGACCATTCCGGCCAGTGGCCAAGAGCTACGTCCACGAGGCGCGCAAGCGGGTCGGCCCGAAGCGCGAACGCATCCGTCCAGTCATCGCGCGGCTCGCGATTGAGCACGACGCGGCCATCGCTCTCCGGTTTCGCACGCACCTCGAGCTGCTCGTGTCCGTGATGCTTTCCGCACAGACGACCGATGTGACCGTCAACCGCGTGACGGAGCGTCTCTTTCTCAAGTACCGCACGCCGCACGACTATCTCGCCGTCCCACCGGAGGAGCTCGAGGACGACATACGACCGACGGGCACGTTTCGGCAGAAGGCGCGCAATCTGCGCGGGGCCATGAAGGTGCTCCTCGAGGAGTTCGACGGCCAGGTGCCGATGCAGGTGGAGGAGCTCGTCCGGCTGCCGGGAGTGGGGAGGAAGACCGCAAACGTCGTCGCCTCGGAGCGGGGCGCGGCGCAGGGCGTCGTCGTCGACACGCATGTCCGGCGGCTGTCCCAGCGCCTCGGTTTCACCCGCCAGCACGATCCTGTCAAGATCGAGCGCGACCTCCAGCGCCTCGTCCCGAAGGAGGACTGGGCGCGCTTCCCCCATCTGCTCATCTGGCACGGGCGGCGGGTTTGCATCGCGCGCGCGCCCCGCTGCGCGGTCTGCGTCCTCAACGATCTCTGCCCGTCGAGCCGCGTCTAGGATCGCGCCGAGCGGGTAAGGGCAGGGCGTGAGACGGCTCCTCGCCGCGCTCGCCGCCGTCGCGGCTCTCACGTTCCCCGCGGCTGCCGGCGCCCAAGCGACCGACTACCCGGACTCGATGGCCTCTACCGGGGACTCGATCACGCGCGCGTTCAACACGGGGCTTCTTCCTTACACGGACGCGCCGCGGAACTCTTGGTCGACCGGGTCTCGCCAGTACGTCCAGAGCCACTAGCGCCGCATACGCGCCGTCAACCCGTTCATCCTCGGACGCAACTTCAACGACGCACGGAGCGGAGCGGAGATGGCCGAGCTCGAGGGTCAGATGCAGGTCGTGAACACGCAGAACGTCGACTACGTCACCGTGTTGATGGGAGCGAACGACGCGTGCGCCTCGAGCGAAGCGGCCATGACACCGGTGGCCGAGTTCAGGGCCCAGTTCACGAGCGCCATGAACGCCGTCGCCACGGGGTCGCCGGCCGCGGTCGTCTACGTGGTCAGCATCCCGGACATCTATCGCTTGTGGCAGGTCCTGCACGACAACCCGACCGCTCGGCTGGTGTGGCGGCTGACGGGCTTTTGCAAGTCGATGCTCGCGCGGCCAGGCTCGACTGCTCCCGAGGACGAGGCGCGACGCCAGCGCGTCCGGCAGCGCGTGGTCGACTACAACATCGTGCTCGCGGAGGTCTGCGCGGTGTACGTTCAGTGCCGGTTCGACGGCAACGCCGTCTTCGATTATCCCTTCCAGCCGAGGCACGTTTCGACCCGCGATTACTTCCATCCGTCACTCGAGGGCCAGCGAGTGCTCGCGGAAGTGACCTGGAACGCGGGCCCCTTCGCGGGTTAGACACCCTCGGCGCAACCTGCGTGTGCCTTTCGCTCCTACCGTTGGCTCGTGCGGGCCGTCGACCTTGCTCTGTACGCGGACGAGCTCGCTGCGCGCGCGTCGACCCTCGCTGCCCAGCTCGAACGGGCACGTGGGCGTCTACGGCGCGCGGCCATCGAGCGTGACGCCCGCCGCACCCTGGACGAGCCGCTCGTCGCGCGCCTGCAAGCACTCGGGCTCCTGTCCCTCACGGACACGAAGGCCGCCCGCGCCGAGGTCGCCGAGCTCACCTCGTGCGTGCGAGCCGTTGAAGAGCTTCAGGCCTGGGTCGAGCGGCGTCTCTACGCCGAGCGCGAGGGGCTCACTCAGAGCGCGGAATGAGCGCCACGAGCAGGCCGCCGTCCTCGTCGTAGGCTGGGAAGAAGTCCGCCTTGATCTCCTTCGCCGCGCCGGCGCGCGTGCGCACGGCGACCTTCTGGTCGAGGCGCCGGACGCCCCACTCGAGCGCGAGGCCGGCAGGGTGCTGCTCGCCTTCGCTCGTCAAGCCGAGCACATCCTCGAGCTCGCGTCCGAGGAGGTCAGACTCCTGGAAGCCGGTGAGCTCGAACACGCCGCGCCCCGCGGCGAGGATGCGGCCGCCGTGGTCGCAGACGACGAAGCCGGTCCCGGGCGCGGGGTAGTAGTCGTCCATCAGCTCGAAGAGGAAGCCGAAGCCGCACGACGAGCAGCCGACGCGCTCGTTGGTGAGGTTCTCGAGGCCGTCGTGATCGACGACGCGCCTCCGGCAGTTCGGGCAGATGAAGTACGGCATGGCGAGAAGCTAGCTAGTCGCTGCGAGGCGCGGCGAGGGCATCCGCTTCGCGGCCCCGCTGTGCTGCGAGCCAGCGCTCCGCGTCGAGCGCGGCCATACATCCTGAGCCCGCGGCCGTCACCGCCTGGCGGTAGACGTGATCCTGGACGTCACCGGCGGCGAAAACCCCTTCGATGTTCGTCTCGCTCGTCTTGCCCTTCGTGAGCAGGTAGCCGGACTCGTCCATGTCGAGCTGACCGCGGTAGAGCTGCGTGTTCGGGTCGTGCCCGATCGCGACGAAGAACCCGTCGGCGGGGATCTCCGTGCGCTCGTCCGTCTTGATGTTGCGGATGACGACGCCGGTGACGCGGTCGTCGCCGAGGACGTCCTCGACGACCGAGTCGGTGACGAACTCGATCCTGTCGCTCGCCCGGGCGCGGTCGACCATGATCGAAGACGCGCGGAAGACATCACGGCGGTGGACGATCGAGACCTTGTCGGCGAACTTCGCCAGGAAGGTCGCCTCCTCCATCGCGGAGTCGCCGCCGCCGACGACCACGACTTCCTGGTCCTTGAAGAACGCCGCATCGCAGACCGCGCAGTACGAGACGCCGCGGCCCTGGAGCCTCTTCTCGGACTCGAGGCCGAGCTGGCGAGCATTCGCGCCGGTCGCCACGATGACCGTCTCGGCGCGGTACTCGTCGTCCCCGACCCACACGCGGAAGGGGCGCTCCGAGAAGTCGACGCGCGTCGCGTCGTCCGTGATGAACTCGGCGCCGAAGCGAGCCGCCTGCTTCCTGAAGTCCTGCATCATCTCGGGGCCGATGATGCCCTCGGGATAGCCGGGGTAGTTCTCGACGTCGCTCGTGATCATGAGCTGGCCGCCCCAGCTCAGCCCCTCGATGACGAGCGGGTTCATGTTGGCGCGAGCGGTGTAGAGGGCGGCCGTGTAGCCGGCCACCGCACCGCCGATGATGATGACCTCGCGGAGGTCGTTTCCGTTCAACGCAAGCCTTCCTTGGAGAATGTGCTCTTACTCATTAGAACGCCGGCGGGGGTCGCCCTGTTCCTGATTGTGTAGGTTGCGGCCCGGAAGGAAACCTACCCGCCCGGAGGGATGGCGCGGACTATCACCTGGGACGAGTTGCGGGATCTCGCCGCCTTCGAGGCGGCGAAGGGATGCGCGATCAGCCTCTATCTCGACCTCGACCCCAGCGTCTCGCCGACGGCCGGGGAGGCCGGCACCCGTCTGAACTCGCTGCTCGACGAGGGGGCCAAGGCGGACGGGGCGAACAAGCGCGCCCTGACGCATGACCAGCGGCAGGGCCTGAAGGCCGACTTCGACCGCATCCGCTCCTACTTCGCGAACGAGTTCAGCCGCGACGGCGCCCACGGGCTCGCCGTCTTCACGGCCACGATGGACAACGTCTGGCGTCCGCTCCCGCTGACGGAGTCGGTTCCCGACGAGGTGCGCGTGGGACGGCAGCTCTACCTCGCTCCGCTCGTGCCGCTCGTCGGTCGCGGTGAGGGAGCGCTCGTCGTCGTGGTCGGGCGCGAGGAGGGTGCGTTCTACCGCTTGCGCGGCGGTCGCCTCGAGGAGCTCGCCGACCTGCACGAGGAGCAGCCGCGCCGTCACGATCAGGGCGGCTGGTCGCAGTCACGCTTCCAGCGCCACGTCGACAAGCTCGCGGAAGAGCATCTGCGCGACGTCGGCGAGGAGCTCGACCGGCTGGTGCGCCGCTTCCGCGGGCCTCAGGTCGTCGTCATCGCTCCCGAGGAGGCGTGGGCCAGGTTCTCCGACCTGCTTTCGCAGGAAGCACGCGGCGCGATCATCGGCTGGACGCACGCGCAGGCTCACGCGCAGGCGCCCGAGCTCTTGGCGGCGGCGACGCCCGTGCTCGAGAACTGGCGCGCGGAGCGCGAGCAGGACGCGATCGAGCGCTGGCGCGAGGAGTCGGGGCGAAACGGTCGCGCCTCTGCCGGTTGGACCGACACGCTGGCGGCCGCCTCCGACGGCCGCGTCGAGGTGCTGCTCTTCCAGGACGGCGTCGACCGCCAGGCGTTCCAGTGCCCCGCCTGCGGCCGCGTCGACGCCGCGGATGGCAAATGCCCGCTCGACGGCACGAGCCTCGAGCCTCACGAGGGCGGGCTCGATCTCGCCGTCCACCAGACGCTCGCCCACGGCGGGACGGTGTGGGCGGTGCGCAACCGCCAGGATCTCGAGCCGGTCGAGGGGATCGGGGCGCTGCTGCGATACTGAAGTAAGTGGCTTCTCTCGCCCGCACGATCCTCGAAGAGCACCTCGTTCGCGGCGAGCTGGTTCCCGGAACCGAGATCGGCCTGCGGGTCGACCAGACGCTCGCTCAGGACGCGACCGGGACGATGGCGATGATGCAGTTCGAGGGGTTCGGCGTCGACCGCGTCCAGGTCGAGACGGCCGTCGTCTACGTCGACCACAACATCCTCCAGATCGACTTCAAGAATCCGGACGACCACCGCTTCCTGCAGGCGATGGCCGCAAGGTACGGCGCCTGGTTCTCCCGCCCGGGCAACGGGATCTGCCACTACGTCCACTGCGAGCGCTTTGCGACCCCGGGGAAGACGCTGATCGGCGCCGACAGCCACACGACCCAGTCGGGCTCGTGCGCGATGATCGCCATCGGCGCCGGTGGCCTCGACGTGGCGGTCTGCATGGCCGGGCACCCGTTCGAGCTCCCGTGCCCGAAGATCGTCGGTGTCCGCCTCGAGAATGAGTTGCGCCGGCCGTGGATTCAGGCGAAGGACGTGATCCTCGAGCTGCTGCGCCGGCGCGGCGTACGCGGAGGCCGCGGAGCGATCTTCGAGTTCTGGGGCCCCGGTGTCGAGACACTGAGCTACACCGAGCGCGGCACGATCGCCAACATGATCGCCGAGCTCGGCGCGACCGGGGCCGTCTTCCCCTCTGACGAGCAGACGCGCGTCGCGCTCGACGAGCAGGGACGCGGGGAGGATTTCACCGCGCTCGAGACGGGCTCGGAGGGCGACTTCGACGAGGACGAGGTCATCGACCTCGCGGCGCTCGTCCCTCTCGTCGCCAAGCCGTCGAGCCCCGGCAACGTCGTCCCGGTCGAGGAGGTGGCCGGCACCGAGCTCTTGCAGGTCTGCATCGGTTCGTCCGTGAACTCTTCGTACGAAGACTTGGCTGTGGTCGGCGCGGTGCTGCGTGGCAAGCGGATCTCGGACCGGCTCGTGTCGGCGACCGCGACGCCCGGCTCGCGCCAGATCCTCGACCAGATCACGCGCAGCGGCACGTACGTCGACCTGCTGACGGCCGGCGTGCGGATGCTCGAGCCGGCCTGCGGGCCGTGCGTCGGGATGGGACAGGCGCCGCCGTCGGGCTCCGCGTCGCTTCGCACCTTCAACCGCAACTTCCCGGGACGGAGCGGGACGGCCGACGACCAGGTCTACCTTTGCTCGCCCGCGGTCGCCGCGGCCTCGATGCTCACCGGCGTGATCTCAGACCCGCGTGAGCTCGCCGACGTCGAGCTGCCCGGGCGTCCCGCCGTGCGGCCCGAAGTGGTGCAGAAACACATCCTCGAGCCCGCGCCCGCCGAGGAGGCGGCGGCGATCGAGATCCCACGCGGACCGAACATCAAGCCCCCGCCCGAGCAGAAGCCGCTTCCCGACGAGCTCGAGCTGCGCGTCTTGATCGTCGCGCCCGACGACATCTCGACCGGCGACCTCTCACCCGACGGCGCGACCGTGATGGCGTACCGCTCGAACGTTCCCGCCATCGCCGAGTTCACGTTCCAGCACCGCGACAAGGAGTTCCCGCGCCGCGCCAAGGAGTGGGGCGGCGGCTTCATCGTGGCCGGGCACAACTACGGGCAGGGGTCGAGTCGCGAGCATGCGGCCCTCGCTCCCGCGCAGCTCGGCGTGCGCGCGGTGATCGCCAAGAGCTTCGCGCGCATCCATCGGCGCAACCTGATCGCGCAGGGGGTCTTGCCGCTCCTCTTCAAGGATGAAGCGGAGTACGACCGCGCTCAGCTCGGACAGACGTGGCGGATCTCAGGACTCCACGGGATCGCCGAGGGCGAGGACGAGCTCGAGGCCGAGATCGTCGACGGCGGCGGGACGATCACGATCACCCACGACCTCCTGCCCCGCGAGCGCGAGATCGCCGTGGCAGGCGGGTTGATTCGCTACCTCCGCGAAGCGCAACCAGTCGCGTAGGGAAAGCGCCGCGACGCGTGCCTAGGCAGCGTCTGCGCGGGGCAGCTCGTGGAGCGTCTGCGGCTCGACCGCGGCGACTTCCGACTCCGCCGCCCGCTCGAGCTTCGTCTCGAAGCGGTCGAGGCGCCGCTCGGCGTCCGAGTACTTCGACTGCGCGTGGCCGAGGTGCTTGCCGATCACGTCGAAGTCGTCGCGGAAGCGCCCGAAGTCCTTCTCGAGCTGCGCGACGTACGCCATCACCTCGTGCGCACGCTGCTCGATCTGCATTCCCTTCAGGCCGAGCACGATCACCTGCAGCTGCGAGGTGAACGTCGTCGGTGAGACCGGGAACACGCGCTTGACGTGCGCGTACTGGAGCAGGGCGCCCGTCTTGCCGCACACGAGCTCGTAGTAGACGGACTCGGACGGCAGGTACATGAGCGCGAAGTCGTACGTGCCCTCGTCGGGACGGATGTACTTCTCGGCGATCGCGTCGACGTGGTTCTTGAGGTCACGGGCAAAGGCCTTGTCGTGGAGAGTCTTCTCCTCGTCCGTCTCCGCCTCGACGAGCCGCTCGAAGTTGTCGAGCGGGAACTTGGCGTCGACGGGAACCAGCCGCTCCACCTTGATCACCGCATCGACGCGCTCGCCGGTGGAAAAGCCGTACTGGAGCTCGTAGGCGTCGGCGGGAAGCCGGTCGCGAAGGAGGTTGCCGAGCAGAAGCTCGCCGAAGCCGCCGCGCGCCTTGGGAGGGCGCAGCGCCTGCTCGAGCCGCTTGAGCTCGGTCGCCCGCGCGAGGATCTCGGCGTTTGCCTGCCCCAGCTGGCCGAGCTGGCGCTCCACCTGGGTCGTCGTCTTGGCCGTGCTCTCGAGACGGCGATCCATGGTTGCCGTCATCGCCTCGAGCCGGCGGTCGACGTCCGCGTTCCGCTCGGCCAGCTGCGAGGCCGTCTCGGCGCGGAGCGTCCCGAGTTCCTCCCGCAGGAGGCGCGCGAGCCAGGTTGCACCGGCGACGGCGCCGATCGCGAGGACGAGAAGTACTCCCAGTTCGATCATGGGCCGACGAACCCTAGTGGGGTCGTCGGACGGCAAGAGAAGGGGGCGGCCGGGGAGGAAAACGGGCCGTTAAATGCCGAATCCGGCGAGCCCGAGGGCTTACCGGATCCGACGCGCGCAGCCTAAGGCTCCCCGCGCGGTCGAGTCAAGCGGGCAGGCGAGACAGTGTTCGCAAAGTGCGTGTTTTTTCCCGAGCGCGCCACCGCCCGTTCCCGCGAGTGGCCCCTTGCTACCTTTGGCGCGTGGCCAAGAAGAAGAGTCGTGTCCCGGCTCCGCCTCGGAAGGTGGTCCAGGCCCCTCAGCCGTACCGGGCCCCCCGTGACCCGCGCCGGACGCGGATGATCCTGATCGCGCTCGGGGCGGCGCTCGTCGTTGCCGCCGGCGCGGCCGCCATCGCCTTCGCGGTCGGCCGTGGAGACGAGAAGAAGGCGACGGGGCAGCTGGGCCCGTGCACGCTCACGAGCTATCCGGCCCAGGGCCTCGACAACAACAGCCAGCGGGCCGGCCACGTCACCGAGCTCCCCAAGGGCTTCAAGTACAACTCGTCCCCGGCCACGAGCGGCCCGCACGACGCTCAGTGGGTGATCTGGAACGTCTACGACAGCCCGGTTCCCGAGATCAACCTCGTCCACAATCTCGAGCACGGCGGCATCGCCGTGCAATACGGGTCCCAGGTCCCCAAGGCGACCGTCGACCAGATCGTCGCCTGGTACTCGGACGATCCGAATGCCCTGGTCGTCGCGCCGCTGCCGGCGCTCGGCAAGCGGATCGCGCTCACCGCCTGGACGGCGGATTACGACGGCGACCCGACCAACCCGGACGCACGCATCACCGATTCGAAAGGGCGCCTCGCCATGTGCACGACGTTCGACGAGGACGCCTTCTCGACGTTCCGCGACGACTTCCGCTATCAGGGCGTCGAGCGCTTCGAGCCTAGCCAGTTAGAGCCCGGTACATAGTGTCACTCGCCGGGGTGGCGGAACGGTAGACGCGGGGGACTTAAAATCCTCTGGGCGAGAGCCCGTGTGAGTTCGAATCTCACCCCCGGCATTCAGGGGCCGCGCATGCCCGCCCTATAGCTCTTTGATCGACCCTTGCTCGCCCGCGGGCACCGCGGCAAGCTCGCGGCGCGCCGGCCACCAGCTGGCCTCGCCGACGACCGACACCAGCGCCGGCACGAGCACCGAGCGAACGAGGAAGGCGTCCAGCAGGATGCCGACGGACATCGCGAACGCGAACTCCCGGAAGCTGCGCAGCGGGATGAGCGCGAGCGCGGCGAAGCTGCACGCAAGCGCAAGCGCAGCCACGTTTATCGCCCCCGAAGCGCGCGGAGCCGCGACGGCCACGGCGTCGCGTAGGGGCCTGGCCTCCGCCTCTCGCCAGATCTGGCCCACGACGAAGATGTTGTAGTCCGATCCGAGCGAGAGGAGCAGGACGGCGACCGCGAAGGGGACGAAGTACGTCAGCTCGCCGTAGCCGAGGGCTTCCTGGAAGACGAGCGCGGTCAGCCCGAGGCTCGCCGCCAGGGCGAGACCGCTCGCCAGCAGCAGGTAGAGCGGTGCGATGAGGGCCCGCAGGAAGAGCGCGAGCAGGATGAAGTTGGCGAAGAGCGCCGCGAGACCGATTCGGATGAGGTCGTGCACGATCGTGTCGACGGTCTCCGCGGCGAACGCGCGTTTCCCCGGCGAACCCGATCTCGACGTTGGAGAGACCCGCCTGATCGGCGAGGTCGGGCACACGATCCTTGAGAGCCTCGAAGTCGTCGATCGCCTCGCCGCCGTGGGGGTCCTCGGCGAGCATCACCAGGTAGCGAACCGCCGGAGCCCTCTCCGAGGTGACGAGCTCGGGAATACGGCGGGCCACCTCGTCCCCGGGCCCGATGACGCCGGCGACGCCTTCCTGCTCAGCCAGCGAGTTTTCCAGGCGCTCGAGCCCTTCGCGCGGCAGCTCCTGGTCGCCTTCGACGAGGACGGTCAGCGGCGCCAGGACGCCGGGCGCGAACCCCTCGCCGGCGGCGACCGCGGCGCGGCGCTCCTCGCTCTCTCCGGGAAGCCCGCGGATCGCCGTGATGCCGAGGTTGACCTCGGCCAGTCCCCGGGCTGCGAGCGCGAGGACTCCGAGGCAGATGAGCATCACGACGAACGCCACCGGCCGAGAAAGCGCGATGCGCGTGAGCGATCCGTAGAACTCCGTGCGCGCTGCTCGCGTCCTTGCGACCGGCGTATCGGAGAGACGCTCGAGACTCGGCCAGAAGAGGAGGCGGCCGAATAGACCCATGAGCGCGGGCACCAGCGTCACCGCGACGAGCAGGCTGATGATCACCGTGCCCGCCATGGCGGGGCCGAGCGCCTGGAAGAAGTCGAGCGTGCCGGCGAGAAGCGCCGCGGTCCCCGCCGCGACGATCAGCCCTGCGGTGAGCACCGTCGGGAAGTACTCCGCCGTCGCCTTCGTGGCCGCGTCGACCTTTTCCTCGCCTTCGAGCAGGCGGTTGCGCATCGCGGTGAGGAAGAAGACGGCGTAGTCGGTCACGATCCCGAGTACGAGCGCGACCATGACCGGCTCCGCGTCCTGCGGGACGGAGAAGCCGAGATGGGGGCCGACCCACGCGACGACGTGCTTCGAGACGAGGTACGCGATGCCCGCCGCGGCGAGCGCGACCGCCGGCGCGAGCGGCGCTCGGTAGTAGAGCCCGAGGATGACGGCGATCGCGAGAATCGCCGCGAGCGTCACCCAGGGAAGCGCGTCGACGATCTCGCGCCACTCCTGGAGTCGGGCGGGCACGGCCCCCGTGACGCCGACGAGAGCGTCGTCTGGCTCGGTGACGTACTTCGAGGCGTACCTGTGGGCGAGCTCGTCCTGATCTCGCAGCGACAGCTCCGGGTCCATCACGAGGAACGTGATCGCCGTTGTCCCGCTCTCGCGCGAGCTCGGGAAGAGGCCGAGCGTGTTCGTGATGGGGAGGGCGAGCTCGATTCCCGGGAGATCCGGGTCATCCCCCAGAGAGACGTCCGCGGCCCGTTCGACGACGCGTGCCTGGGCCGTCGCCGACAGGCCGTCCGGGTCGCGTTGGACGACAGCGATCTGGCTCGTGAGCGGGACCGAGAAGAGCCTCTGTGTGTGCGCGGTCGTGTCGAGGGAGTCCGAGTCGTTCGGAAGCAGGCTCGTCGCCGGGAGGCTTCCCGCGTCTTCCAGGCTCGGAAGGAACACCCCGGCGCCGATGGCCGCAGCGATCCAGCCGGCCAGGATCACCAAGCGCAGACGGACGACCGTCCATGCGAACGCCCGGGCGAACGCGGTGCGCCTCATGCGTTCAGGCCGAGTGCCCTGCGAAGGCGAAGTGAGCGGAAGGGCGCGTAGGCGGCGAGAAGGGTGAGGGTGGGGACGAGCGCGACGGCGAGCCCGAGGATGACGCTCAGATCTGCGGTGCTCTCCTTGCTCACGCGTCCGCTCGCCTGCGCGCTTTGCGCCGTCTCCTCGACCTCGGCTGCGATGTCGTCGAGCGTGTCAGCCGCACCTTCGAGGTTCTCCTCGATCTCGCGGCCGACGACCGGCAGCGATTCGAGGACCTGCAACGCCCTGTGGATTTCCCGCAGGCTGTCGCTTGTTCCCCTGAGGCCGTCCCCGGTCTGGTCGAGCGCCTCTCCTGCCGTGACGACCGTGTCGCTCAGGTCGTCGAGCTGGCGCACCTCACGAACGACGACGACGCCGAGCACGATCCACACGACCGCCCACGCCGCGACGGCGAGGTCGGCGAAGAGGACTGTGCGGTTGCGCCAAAGGGGAGGCATGGAGGGCCCTCCGCTTCACTTTGGCCCGGCCCCGAGCCTCGTAAACCTGATCGTTACTTGTGCTTGTGGCTCTTGCCGTGCTTCGCGGCCTTCGAATGCTTGCTCGAACCGCTGCTCTTGTGCTTGCTCGGGCCGCCGTGGCTGTGGTTCTTGTCGCCGTGGCCCCAGCCGGGGCGCGACGAGCCTCTGCCGCGGGAGCCGCTACTCGCGGTCGGCGCCTTGCCACCCGTGCCGTGGCGTGCGTGCAGGACACCCTTCGGGGCGTGTGTGCGTGTCCGCGTCGAGACCGTCATGACTCGCGCCGCGCGCGGAACGTCAGCCGACCGGCTGGCCGCGAGCAGCGTGTACCTGACCTGTGGCTCGGAACGCTTCTGTACGGCGACGGTCAAAGCACGGACGCGGTCGGCGGAGTCGGCCGCGTAGCGCGCAGGCGGCGCGAGCGACTGTGGACGTACGGTCGGCTCCGTCACGTCGCCGCCGCGGGTGGCGAGGTGCGCCGTCGTCGCGACGAGAAGAGCGACCCCGACGGTCGCGCCTCCGAGAGCAACGCGCGCGCGTCGTGCCCGCGAGTGCGGCCGCGAGCCCGGCCGACAAGCCGCCGAGGGCGAACAAACCAGTTGCGGCGCCGGCGGCGAGGGGGACGAGCACCGCCCGCATCGGCACGCGCGCGCTCCCAGCGCCGGCGAGGTTCCGGGCCCGCACGGCGCAGTCGACTTGGCAGACGCTCTTTGCCGAGGCCGGGGACGACGATCTGCACGCCGAGGTCGTCGAAGTCCGTCCCGCAGATCTCGCAGGTGGCCATCCATGCGGCTTATACAGCCCGCGTCGGCCGGACCCGTGGCGCGTGGCGGCACACTTCCGTCAGTGCTTCTCTTCGGCGCCATCCTGCTGGCCGTCTTCGTCCTGCCTCCCGTGTGGGGCCTGGCGGCGGTCATCGTGGCGGCCGTGATCGAGATCGCCGAGTTTTTCTTCTGGATCTGGTTGTCGAAGCGGCGCGGCGTTCAAGCCGGGCGGGAGGCTCTTCCAGGGAAGACCGCGAAGGTCGCATCGACGTGCCGGCCGGAGGGTCAGGTGCGCCTCGACGGTGAGTTGTGGAAGGCGCGCTGTGAAGCCGGAGCGGACGTGGGCGAGTCGGTCCGCGTCGCCGCAATCGACGGACTGACTCTCGAAGTCACCCGAATAGACTGAGAACGATGGCGAAAGCGCCACCTTTGACGCCCGCGCGCGAGGCGGAGCTTCCGCCGGAGCTCGACGATCCGCTCTACCGGCAGGCCCTCGGACAGCTCGACCAGGCGCTGCAGCACGCCGATATCCACCCCTCTGTGACCGCGAAGCTGCGGTATCCAGAGCGAGCGCTGTCCGTGTCGATACCGGTCAAGCTCGACGACGGCTCGCTCGGCGTCTTCCCCGGCTACCGCGTCCAGCACTCGAGCGTGCTCGGACCGACAAAGGGCGGGATTCGCTACGACATGGCCGTCACCCTCGGTGAGTGCGCCGCCCTCGCCATGTGGATGACCTGGAAGTGCGCGCTGCTCCGCCTTCCCTACGGAGGCGCAAAAGGTGGTGTGCGGTGCGACCCACGGTCGCTCTCTCCCGGGGAGCTCGAAGGTCTCACGCGCCGGTTCACGACCGAGCTCTTGCCGATCATCGGGCCGGAACGCGACATCCCGGCGCCGGACATGGCGACCGACGAGCAGACGATGGCCTGGATGATGGACACGTATTCGATGCAGGTCGGGCACGCGGTTCCGGAGATCGTCACCGGCAAGCCGCTGTCGGTGGGCGGCTCGGTCCTGCGCCCCGAGGCGACGGGGATTGGCGTCGTCATGGTCGTGGACGAGGCGCTGCGGCGGCTCGGCTGGCCGTTGCGCGAAGCGCGCTGCGTCGTGCAGGGCTACGGGAAGGTGGGCGCCGTCGCTGCGCACGAGCTCGCGACCAAGGGCGCGCGTGTCGTCGGCGTGTCGGATATCGCAGGCGGGATCCATCGGCCGGACGGTCTCGACCTCGCGCAGGTCGACGGCTGGCGGCGTGAGCACGGCGGCCTCATGGGCTTCCCGGGCGCGGAGGAAGTAACAAACGCAGAGCTGCTCGAGCTTCCGTGTGACGTGCTCGTGCTCGCGGCGACGGAGAAGCAGGTGACCGGCGAGAACGCGCCGCGGATCGCGGCCCGTCTCGTCGCCGAGGGCGCCAACGGCCCCACGACGCTCGAGGCGGACGAGATCCTTCTCGAGCGCGGCATCCCTGTCCTGCCCGACATCCTCACGAACGCCGGCGGCGTCGCCGTGTCCTACTTCGAGTGGGTGCAGGACATCCAGCGGCTCTTCTGGGGGCCGGAGGAAATTCGTTTGCGGCTCGGCGACCTCATGCGCGACGGCGTCAACCGGGTGTGGGCCCTCTCAGAGAGTGAACGCATGCCTCTGCGCAGGGCGGCGCTGATCACGAGCATCCGCCAGGTGGCGGATGCGCTCCGCGCGAGAGGCTTCTACCCGTGATCGTCCGCGAGGCGCTCGTCTCCGATCCGCGCGTTCTTCAGGCCGATGCGAGCGTTCGCGAGGCGGCCGAGCTTCTGACGCGGCCGAATGTGAAGAGCGCGCTCGTCGCCGACGGAGACCGGCTCGTCGGCTGCGTCACCACGGAGAGCATCGTCGCCGCCGTCGCGCGCGGCGTCGACCTCGGGAGCGCGACGGTCGCCGACGTCTGCGACCGCGACGTGACGACGATCGAGCCGGACGTGGCGCTCGACGAGGCGCTCCACTTGATGGCCGAGCGGGACCTCGAGCGTCTTCCCGTCACCGAGAACGGGCGCTTGCTCGGAGTGCTCCCGCGCGAGCCGACCGCTCGCCGCCTCGCGGAGGACGAGGGGCGCGACTAGGTGCTGAGCCGCCGTCGCATCCTGCTCATCGAGGACGAGGAGTCGATCGCAGAGCCGCTCGTCGAGGCGCTCGAGCGCGACGGCTTCGACGTCACGACGGCGCCGACGGCCGCGCAGGGGCGCGAGGAGTTCCGCAAGCGCTCTCCCGACCTCGTGCTGCTCGACGTCATGCTCCCCGACGGCGACGGCCGCGACGTGTTGCGCGACATCCGGAGCACGTCGCGCACGCCCGTCGTGATGCTGACGGCGCGCGGAGAGGAGATGGACCGCGTGCTCGGCCTCGAGCTCGGCGCCGACGACTACGTGACGAAGCCGTTCAGCGCGGCCGAGCTCGTCGCGCGCTTGCGAGCGGTCCTACGCCGGACAGAGGCGGCGCCGCCCGCCGCGCAGCAGCTGCTCGAGGTCGGGGACGTGCGCGTCGACCTCGACCGGCGCCAGGTGACACGCGCCGGCGACGAGATCGAGCTCACGGTGAAGGAGTTCGACCTTCTCCGCCTGCTCGTCGAGAACGCCGGCCGGCTCGTGAAGCGCGAGACGTTGATGAGCGAGGTGTGGGACCCGAACTGGTGGGGATCGACGAAGACGCTCGACGTGCACGTGAGCGCCCTCCGAAAGAAGCTCGGCGACGATCCGTCCTCGCCGCGCTACATCCACACGATTCGCGGTGTCGGCTTCAGGTTCGCCTCGGCCGACGAGCTCGGCGCGTGAGCTTTCGCGCAGGGCTCGTCATCGCGTCTGCCTATCTGCTCGCGGTCGTCATCGTCGCGCTCGAGCTGCCGCTCGCGCTGAACGTCGACCGCCGAGCCGAGTCGGAGTTCCAGTCCGGCGTGCTCGGCAACGCCGCGATCCTCGCCGCGCAGAGCCACGAGTTCGTGGCGAGCGGGACCGACGCGGGCGTACGGCGCCTGCAGCGGCTCGTGGACGAAACGCCACGGGCGCAGGGCGAGCGCATCCTCGTTACCGACGCGGGCGGCCGGGTGTTGGTGGACAGCGACGGCGCGGCGGCGCGGGGAGTGCAGTACGCGAACGCCGAGCGCCCGGAGTTCGGCGTCGCGCTCTTCCAGGGACGAATCGACGTGCGCACTCGCCACAGCGACGACCTGGGGGAGGACCTGCTGCTCGTCACGGTCCCCGTCGTGGAGAACGAGCAGGTCGCGGGAGCCATCCGTGTATCCGCGCCGACGGGCGCTTTGCAAGCGAGCGTGCACCGCAGCTGGCTGCGTCTCGGCCTGATCGGGCTCGCCGTCTTCCTCGCCGGTCTCGCGCTCGCGTGGCTTTTCGCCACGTGGTTCGCAAGGAAGCTCGAGGGCGTTCGCGACGCGGCGTCGGAGCTCGGCCGTGGCGACCTGGCGGCGCGGGCGCCGGACGAAGGGCCGACGGAGCTGCGAGAGGTCGCCGGCACGTTCAACACGATGGCGTCGACGCTGACCGCCAACCTCGAGGCGCAGCGCGACTTCCTCGCCAACGCGTCCCATCAGCTGCGAACGCCGCTGACGGGCCTGAAGCTCCGGCTCGAGGCGCTCAAGGAGCAGGGCGGCGAGGTGGGCGAGCAGGCGGCCAAGGCCGAGGCGGAGCTCGACCGCCTGAACGAGCTCGTGGACGGCCTGCTCGAGCTCGCGCGCGCCTCATCCGCCGACCCCACGGGTCGGAGCGTCGATCTCGGCGAGGCGGCGGAGGCAGCGGTGCAGCGCTGGACGGAACCGGCCGAGCGCGCGGGCAAGCACCTTCGGCTTGCCGGACAGACGTCCACCGGCGTCTGGGGGAACCCGACCGACATCGCCCACATCCTCGACAACCTCATCGAGAACGCGCTCCGCTACTGCCCGCCTGGAACCGAGATCACCGTCGAGACGAGCCGCGAGAACGGATTCGCGGCCCTGCGCGTCTGCGACGACGGGCCGGGAATCCCGCCGCAGGACCGGGAACGCGTCTTCGAGCGCTTCTATCGCGGGACGAACGGCCGCCAGGCAGGTCCCGGCACCGGGCTCGGCCTTGCGATCGTCGCGGAGCTCGCGCGGCGCTGGGGCGGACAGGTGCGCCTCCTCGAGGGCCCGGGAACACGCGTCGAGGCGACCTTTCCTGCGACGCCTACCAATTCTTGACTCTCGCCTTGCCGGGGCTTTGACAAGCCGTTGGTAGCTTGGGGCCCATGCGTGTCGGTGTAGTCCTGCTCGTTCTGCTGGCTCTGGCCTTTCCGGTCGGGCTTGCCTTTGCGGTCTACGTGACGGCCGAGCCGTCGCTGGCGGCGCAACCCGTTCCTGCGGCCATCACGCAGCGGGTAATCGCCGAGCCGAGCCGGACGACCACCGAGGACGACGGGACGACCACCGACGACCGGAGCGGCAGCGACCGGTGCCAGGAGGCCGAGCACCGCAACGATCCTGAGTGCGTGTCCGGCGGCTCCGACGACGACGACAACTCGGGCTCCGGCAGCTCCAACTCGGGCAGCGGGTCGAGCAACTCAGGTTCCGGCTCGGACAACTCCGGTCACGGCGGCGGGGACGACTGATCCCGCCTTCCCGGCCGAGTTACCAAGTCTTAACCGAACCCTCGCCGAGCCCTTAGGGAACCGAAACCCGCGCTTTTCCAGCCGTTTTCTAGTCTCGGTGGCGAATGTTCAACGAGATGAAGGAGACGGACGGCATGAAACTTCTGACGATCTTCGCCGCCCTCCTCGCTGCGTTTGCGGTCGGGGGAGGACTGGCACTCGCCACTGGTGGAGGCTCGAGCTCGGACATCGATCTGACCGGCAACACCGGCACAACGACTGAGATCGGCACGACGACCGGCGACGACGCCGGCGATATCAGCGGCCCGTGCGACGAGGCCGAGCACGCCAACGACCCGCGCTGCACCGGCGTTACGGTTCCGGGCGCCGGCGACGACAACCGCGACGACGATGGCCCGGGCGACATCAGCGGCCCCTGCGACGAGGCCGAGCACGCCAACGATCCGCGCTGCACCGGCGCGGCCCCGAATGATTCGAGCGGCCCCGGCCCCGGCGGGCAGGACGACGACCCGCTCCGGCCGCTCGCATGGTGAGGACGACAACTCCGGCCACAACGGCGGAGACGACAACAGTGGCCCCGGCAATGAAAGCGGCTCGGGTCCAGCGGCTCCGGTTAGGCTCCCCCTACCGGAAACCGCGGAGACGGGGCGCGCAAGCGCCCCGTTCTCTTTAAGGATCAGCAGCAGACGTACGCGCCGGGTGGCGCGTCGCCTTGCGTCGAAGCGGGGAGATCGGCGGCCGCGAGCGCGGCGCCGTGCATGATGTCGTGCTCGCTCACCTCGAGCTCGTCGAAGCCGAAGTAGCGCAACGTCTCGAGGACGACGACGGCGCCGGCGACGATGACCGGCGCTCGCTCCGGGTGCAGGCCGCGCCGTTCGCGAAGCTTCGCCACCGGTGTGCGCGCGAGCCGGGCGAGCTCGTCCGCGATCCAACTCGTCTCCAGCACGTGCCCGTGAACGAGCTCTGGATCTTCCTCCTCCAGGTCGAGGTCGAGAGTGGCGAGCGTCGTCACCGTTCCGGCCACGCCGATTGCCCGTGTCGCGTGCAGACCGGGAGGCACGCGCTCGTTCAGCAGCGACTGGACGTATCCCGCGCAGTCCGTGAGCTCGCGCGGCGCCGGCGGGTCGCTCTTGAAGAAGCGCTCGGTCAGGCGCACGCAGCCGAGGTCGAGGCTCTCGTGGAAGGCGACGCCGTCGGACCCGCCGAGGATGAGCTCGGTGGAGCCGCCGCCGACGTCCACGACGAGCGTCCCCTCGGCGACGGCGCGGCCGGACGAGACGCCGCGAAAGGTGAGGAGCGCCTCCTCGTTGCCGGACAGGAGTCGCGTGCGGAAGTCGTAGCTCCATTCGATCTCGCCGAGGAAGGCCTCGCCGTTCTCGGCATCGCGCACGGCGCTCGTCGCGAAGGCGAGCGTTCGCTCGGCGTTCAGCCCTTCGAGCGTTCGGCGGTAGTCGACGAGGACGTTGCGCACGCGCGCGATCGCCTGGGGCAGGAGCTGCCGGCGCTCGTCAACGCCTTCCCCGAGGCGCGTGATCTCGAGGCGGCGCTCGAGCTCCTGAACGGTGCCGTTCTCGACGTCCGCGACCAGGAGGCGGGTCGAGTTCGTCCCGAGGTCGACGACCCCTACGCGCGTCACTTGCGGAGAGCGCTTCGGAAGCTGGTCAGGTCCTTGGTCGCGTCGCGGAGCGCCCAGGTGAGGACGTCGAGGCGCTCGCGCGAGCGGGCGAGGCGGGAGAGATGTGCCTCGAGGCGCGCCTGGTTCTGCTCGACCGTGAGCGCGCGTTGCTCGAGCGCCACGGCCTTGGTGCTGAGCTCCTCGGCCGCGGTCGCCATTCTCTCGGCACGGTCCTGCAGATCACGCAGCCGGACGAACGCCATCACGGCGATCACGAGCCCCGCGACGAACGCGACGACGAAGAAGGCGAGCGCGATCCACGTCCACCAGGGCATGAACGGATCGTAGCCGTGCCTTTGGTACTCTTCTCGTGCGCCGCGGGGTGGAGCAGTCAGGTAGCTCGCCGGGCTCATAACCCGGAGGTCGCAGGTTCAAATCCTGCCCCCGCTACCTAGAAAGGCCCCGGAAACGGGGCCTTTCTCCCTCGATGCCCGACTGTCAGCGACACAGGGTTTTGCCCAACTTCTGCCCAACCGGCGTCCCTGGAGTGGCGACTCCAGTGCCTGACCGCGCAGAGCATCTGACCGTGGCCCAGAAAGCCGCCCTCGAGGCTGAGCTGGCTGAACTGGAAGGTCCAAAGCGAGCCGAGATGGTCGAAGCGATCAGGGTCGCACGTGGGTTCGGAGACCTGTCCGAGAACTTCGAGTACCACGCCGCCAAGAACGAGCAAGGACTCTCGAGCGGAGCATCACGATCCTGCGCGACCGCCTGCAGCGCGACGGTGCTGATCGACGAAGGCGGCCGCGGCGAACGACGAGGTCTCGGTCGGCTCGCGCGTCACGATCACCGAGACGACGGCGAGACGATGGAGATCGAAATCTCGAGCGTCGGCGGCGTCTCCCCCGAATCGCCGCTCGGCAAAGCGCTGATCGGCAGGCGAGTCGGCGATGAGGTCGCCGTTGAGGCGCCGAGGGGAACCTGGCGCGCCACCATCACTGCGATCAGCCGCTAGCCGCCCTCGTCGCGCGAACGACCGGGGCCGACGGGCGGGTCAGGTCTAGCGTTCGACATTGCCGCGCGCAGTAACTTCCAGCCGTGGCCGCTTTGATCCGCCAGTTCGCCTTCGCCGTCGGGCACGCGGGCCTGCGCATGCGGAGCGACCCGACGGCCGCCCTGCTCGTCGGCGCGGGCATCGCTGCCGCCGCCTTCCTCCTCTCCGGCGTGATCGGCGGCAGCCGCGTTGCCGAAAGCGCCGCGATCACGCGTGCCCTCGAGCGCGTCCCCAGCGGCGAGCGCGCGGTCACGGCGACCTACGCCGACTCGGGGGTCGCGCGTCGAGGCATCACGCTGGACGACATCGATCCGCTCGCCGCCGCAACCGTCACGCGCGTCAGCGGCGAGCAACCGGCGCGTGTCCTCCAATTCAAGCTGCTCACGTTCGACGCCGCCCCAGTCAACCTCGCCGCCGCGGACGACGTCGCGCGCTGGGTTCGACTCGAGTCGGGCCGCTTGCCGGAGACGTGTACGCCGACGAGGTGCGAAGTCGTCCGACTAGCCGGCAGCGGACAGGTCCCTTCCCAGCCCGACCTCAGGCTCGAGGTCGTAGGCGAAGGGCGTCTTACTTCGCCGACGCTGTTCGCGCGTCTGGCCGGTGCGGAGGGGACGAGAATCGGCGAGTCGTTTGGGCTCGAGCGCGAGCCGCCCTTCGTCCTCGCAGAAGGATTCACGGCTGTCGCGGAGCTGCCCGCGCTCGAGTCGCTCTACCGCACGTACGCGTGGGTCTCGCCGCTCGCCGCCGACCGCGTCCAGCCCTGGGACATCGACGGCTTCACCGGCGCGGTCACGAGCGGCCGCTCTGCGCTGAAGAGCGAATCACCGAACGCCGATCTCGTCGCGCCCGTCGAAGAGCTCGCTGCGGCTCGGGAGGACGGCACACGCGCGAGCCGGCGCGTCCTCGTCATCGGCGGGCAGGCCGGGGCGCTCCTGCTTGCGTTCGTCATCCTCGCGGCGGCCGCGATGCGACGGGACGCGCTCGCCGACTGGCAGCGCCTCACGTGGCGCGGCGCGCGCAGCTGGCAGCTCGGCGTCGTCTCGGGAACGCAAGCGGTCACGAGCGCCGTCGCCGGCGGCGTGGTCGGGTGGATCCTCGGAAGCGCGTTGACGGCCGCCCTCGCCGATGGTGCGGACGCACCGGTAGGGGAGCTGCTCGCGCACTCGGTGCTCGGGACGGAAGGGGTCGTCGCGCTCCTCGTGCTCGTGGCGGCGGCGAGCGCGCTGTTCGTGCTGGCGCTGCGCGCTCCCGTTCTCCATTTGCGCGGAAGGACGATCTCACCGTTGGATGCGGCCGCCGCCGGCGCCTTGCTCGCCCTCCTCCTTGTGATCCTCACCGGGCCGCCGGAGGGGGCTGCGCTTCTCCTGCTGCCGGGGCTCGTCGCCTTCGCGGCCGCCGTCGTCCTCGTGCGAATAAGCGGTCCCCTCTTTCGCCTCGTCGGGCGCGCCGGCGGCACGCGCGACGCGTCCACGCGATTGGCCGCCTTGACGCTCGCCCGGCGGTCGGGTCACGGCGCCATCGCGGTTTCCTTCCTCGCGGTCAGCGTCGGCCTGGCCGCTGCTCGCCCTTCTGTACTACAGCTCGCTCACACGCGGCATCACCGATCAGGCCTCCTACGCCCACCCGTCTGAGGCGATCGTTCGTGAGGATCTCTCTCCCGGCGGGCTCGTCTCACCGCTCGAGGCGGCCGCGCTCGAGCGCTTCTCCGCGCTCGGGCGGGAAGCCGTCCCGGTCATGCGACAGCGTGCGAGTGTCACCTCCGTAGCCGGACCGGAGCAGGTGACGTTCCTCGCGTTGCCGGCGCAAGCTCTGCCCGAGCTCGAAGGCTGGCGTGACGACTTCTCCGCGCGTTCGCGTACAGAGCTCGCGGCGCTCCTTGCGCCGACGGCGACGCAGCCTCGCTACGTTCGCCTCCCGAGCGACGCTGCCGAGCTGTCGGTCACGGCGTCCGCCGAGGGTGGGGACGGGAGCCTCGAGGCGGCCATTCAGACGCCACGCGGCGACTTCGTGTTCGTCGACCTCGGCTCGACGCGAGGCGCGGAAGCGCGCACGCTGCGAGCACCCATTCCGCGCGCGGCGCGCGGCGGGGAGCTCGTGGGTCTCGCCGTGCGCCGAGCAGCGACGGTCGAGGGACATGGCAGTCTCGTTCGTGTCGACGGAACCGTCACCATCGGACCGCTGCGGGCCGACGGCACGCCGATCCTCTCCGGCTACGGCGACTGGCTCGGCACGGAGAACGTCGACGCGACCGCCAGCGGGAACGAGGCGAGGCTGCGCTTCCTCGTCGGCAATTCGAACTTTGCCGGGCTCTTCCGGCCGCGACAGCCGACCGACGGCAAGCTTCGTACCGGTTCTCGCCACGCCGCGCATCGCCGCCTCGGCCTCGCCGGACGGCACGCTCCCGATCCGATTCCCCGATACGCCTCTGCGCGCCCGTGTCGTCGCGGTCGTCGAGCGCTTTCCGACCACGCAAGGCGATGCCGTCATCGCAGATGCGACGCTGGCGGGCACCGCGCTCAACGCGGCTTCGCCCGGCGCGGCCGTCACGAACGAGATCTGGATCGACGGCGACGCCGACCTGCTGGCGCCACGACTCGGTGAGCCGCCGTTCGACGTGCTCGCTGTTTCGACGCGCGCTTCGCTCGAGCATGAGCTGCGCACGGACCCGCTCACGCGCGGCGCGCTGTGGGCTCTGCTCGGAGCGGCGGCGGCCGGCGCGCTTCTTGCTCTCGCGGGCCTGGCGCTCCTTCTGGCCGGCGACCGAAGAGACGATCGCGGCGAGCTCGCGGATCTCGAGGTGCAGGGATTCGTCCCCGCGCAGCTGCGGCGCCATGTGCGCGCCCGTGCCTTTCTCGTGACCGGCACTCGGTTTCCTGGGCGGCGCCGCGATCGCGGCGGTGCTGGCGGCAGCCGTCGTCGACATGGTCGCGGTCACTGCGAGCCGGGCAGCGCTCGATCCGCCGCTGCTCTTGTCGGCCGACTGGGTGCTGATCGCCGCCGCCGGCCTCCTCTACGCGGCAGTCGCCGCGGCGATCATCATGCTGACCACGCGGACGGTCGCGCGATGACGGCGATCGAGGCCCGCGACGTCTTTCGCGTGTATTCGGGACCCGGAAGGCGAGGCTGCTGCGTTGCAAGGCCTCACGCTGAGCCGTCGCCGAGGGCGAAGTGCTCGTCGTGCTCGGCCCCAGCGGCTCCGGCAAGTCCACGCTCCTTCGCATCCTCGCCGCGCTCGAGCTCCCGTCGGCGGGCACCGTCCGCGTGCTGGGGACGGACGTGGCGAAGCTCCGCGGCCGGCGCCGCGGCAAGTTTCGGTCCAGGCTCCTCGGCTTCGTCGAGCAGCACTACTCGCGCGCGCTCGATCCCGACCTGACCGCCCGCGAGCTCGTCGCGCTCCAGCTCGCGCTGGCGGGCGCACCGACGCGAACCACGTCTTTCGCGCGCCGACGAGCTGCTCGAACGGGTGGGGCTCGCGGACCGGCGTGACGCGCGTCCCTCCGAGCTCTCCGGCGGCGAGCAGCAGCGCGTCGCGGTCTGCGCAGCGCTTGCGCATCGCCCGCGCCTTCTGCTTGCGGACGAGCCCACGGGGGAGCTCGACGAGGAGTCCGCGGCGATCGTGTACGAGCTGATCGGCGAGCTCGCGCGCGAGCACGGGACGACGACCGTCGTCGTCAGTCACGATCCCGCGTCGGGCGCGATCGCCGACCGCGTCGTCCGTGTGCGGGACGGGCGCGTCAGCGAGGAGGCCGCACGCGGCGAGCGCGAGGAGACGCTGGTCGTGGGGCGCGGAGGCTGGGTGCGGCTTCCCGAGGAACTGCGCGCCCAGGCCAGGATCTCGACGCGCGTGCGCGCACGCATGGAGGGGCGGGCGATCATGCTCAGCTCGTCGGGAGACGGCGCCTCGGTAGACGCCGAGCCCGTCGACCTGCGTGAACGCAGGCCCGGCCGAGTCGTGGCGGAGCTTCGCGGCGTCGAGAAGGCGTTCGGCGAGCGCCACGTGTTCGCGCAGCTCGATGCAGAATTTCGGAGCGGGCTCTTGACGGTCGTGACGGGGCGATCGGGGTCCGGCAAGTCGACGCTTCTCCGCCTGCTCGCGGGGCTCGAAGACCCGGATGCGGGCGAGGTGACGGTCGTGGGATCGAAGCTCGCCGAGCTGGACCGGGCAGGACGGGCGAGGCTCCGCCGCTCGCACGTGGGCTTCATCCAGCAGGATCCCGGCCTCCTCCCGTTCCTGACCGCACGTGAGAACGTCGAGCTCGGCCTCGCGCTACGTGACGTCCCGTCCGAGAGCGCGCGGACCGAGGCGGCGCGGGCGCTGTCCGTGGTCGGCCTGGCCGACCGGAGTGAGCATCACGTCGCGCGGCTCTCGGCGGGTGAACGGGCGCGCGTGGCTGTTGCGCGCGCGATCGCGCCGCGCCCGGCGCTCTTGCTCGCGGACGAGGCGACCGCGCGCCTCGACCAGGAGAACGCCGTTGCGATCGCCGGCCTGTTCGTACGCCTGGCCGACGAGCTCGAGACGGCGGTGGTGTGCGCCACCCACGATCCGCTCGTCATCGAGCAGGCCGACGAGGAGGTCGCACTCGGACGGTCGCGACGTCGAGCGGCGCCCCGCAGAGCAAGCGGAGCCGAGGGGTTCAGCTCCGCCAACGTGAGGAAGAGAACACTGGACGGCGGTGGGACCATCGTCCAGGCGTCCCGGTCAAAGATAGAGAGACGAATCGGCAAAAGCGATTCGGTTCGCCACTTGCACGTGCACGAGATGGAATCAACAAAATGGGCGAACGCGAATCGTGATTAGGCGATAAGAAACTGTTCGCAGCGTAGGTCTAACTTCGCTGCGGGGGTCGCGTCGGCGTTCTCGACACGGTTCGATCTTTCAGAAGGAGGACGATGAGACGCAGCCGGATGGTATTCGCGTTGCTGCTCGCACTCGTGTTCGGGCTTGCGGTCGTCGCGACGGGTTGCGGCGGCGGCGACAGCGACAGCGCCGACACAGGGGGCGAGACCGACGCAGGCGGCGAGCCCCAACAGGGCGGAACGCTTCGCCTGCAGACGGATGCCTTTGAGTGGACCGGGAACTTCGATCCCACGGGTGAGTACCTGGGGACCGCTCTCGGCATCTACGACAACATGCTCGTCCGGACCCTGATGGGCTACAAGCACCAGCCCGGCAACGAGGGCAACGAGCTGATACCCGATCTCGCCGAGGCCGAGCCCGAGGTCAGCGAAGACGGGAAGACGTACACGTACACGCTCCGCGAAGGAGTCAACTTCGGGCCGCCGCTCTCGCGGCCGGTGACGTCCGAGGACGTCTACTACGCCTTCAAGCGCATCGGCACGGAGAGCGTCGTAGCGCAGTACGGCTTCTACTACACCGTGATCGAAGGCATGCAGGAGTTCACGGAGGCCGGAGGCCTGACGAAGAAGGGCAACGAGATCTCCGGCATCGAGACGCCGGACGAGAGGACGATCGTCTTCCATCTGACGCAGCCGACGGGCGACTTCAACTACCGCGTCAGCATGTCCGCGGCCGGTCCGATTCCGGAAGAGGTCGCGGGATGCTTCACGAACGCGGGCGAGTACGGCCGCTTCGTGATCTCGTCGGGCCCCTACATGGTCGAGGGCTCAGACGAGCTCGACGCCTCGAGCTGCAAGGCGATGAAGGCTCTGTCGGGCTTCAACCCCAATCAGCACTTGATTCTCGTCCGCAACCCCGACTACGACCAGTCGACGGACGAGTGGCGGAAGAACTACATCGACCGCTTCGAGTTGACCCTCAACACGAATGCGGAAGACATCTTCAATCGCATCAAGAACAACACCCTCGAAGGCGAGATCGCCGGCGTGCCGCCGGAAGTCGCGCGTGAGTACACCCAGAACGAGGATCTGAGCGACAAGTACAAGGTCGAGTCGGGCGATCGCACGTGGTACCTGACCTTGAACCTGACGCAGCCTCCGTTCGACGACATCCACGTGCGGAAGGCCGCCAACTGGATCATGGACAAGGAGGGCCTCCGCAGAGCATGGGGCGGGCCGTCCAAGGGCGACATCTCGCACCACATCGTCCCCGACGTCATGTTCAACAACGACCTCGAGGACTACCAGCCGTACAAGAGTGAGGGCGACGCCGGCGACCTGGAGAAGGCGAAAGAGGAAATGCGGCAGTCCAAGTACGACTCGAACCAGGACGGCATCTGCGACGCGCCCGAGTGCGAGGACGTGCTTCACGTGACCCGTAACACGGACATCTGGGTCAACATGGAGCCGGTCATCGAGCAGTCGCTCGCCAAGATCGGGATCAAGATCGTGACGCGGGAGTTCGAGGACTCGTACACGGTCATCCAGACCGTCAAGCGGCACGTTCCGGTCTCGTCCACGCCCGGCTGGGGCAAGGACTACGCCGACGCCTCGACGTTCATGGTCCTCTTCGACAGTCGCAGCATCCTGCCGGAGGGCAACGTGAACTACTCGCTGATCGGCCTCACGCCCGAGCAGGCAGAAGAGGTCGGCGCGACCGGCACCATCGACGGCCTCCCGAGCGTCGATGCGGACATCGACAAGTGCAACGCGGTCCTCGACGCGGGCGAGCGCAACGTCTGCTGGCAGGACCTGGACAAGAAGCTGATGGAGGAGATCGTTCCGTGGGTGCCCTACCTGGATGCCACGAACGTCGACGTCATCAGCGACGCGGTCGTGAACTACACCTACGACCAGTTCTCGGGCGAGGCGGCCTGGTCACAGCTGGCCGTCGACCAATCAAAACAGGAATAGGAACGTCTTAAGTCCCTGAGAGGAGTCGTCCCAGGCGCCTGGGGCGGCTCCTCCAGGCTTGGGCGGCGTCGTGGCGAGTGTGGGGGATGACGAGTCCACGAGGGAATGAATGGCTGGGAATCGAGCTTCGGCATCTGATCGCGCTCCGCGCGGTCGCGGAGGAGCGCTCGTTCCACCAGGCCGCGCTTCGGCTCGGCTATAGCCAGTCGGCGGTAAGCCAGCAGATCGCGGCGCTCGAGCGCATCGTCGGCCACGAGCTCCTCGAGCGGCGGCGGGGGGCTCGCCCCCTTTCCCTCACGCTGCCGGGCGAGTGGCTCCTCCGCCACGCTGCCAACATCGAGGAGAGCCTCGCTGCCGCCAAGGGAGACCTCGAGGCGATCGGCGCGGGCCGGGCGGGGCCGGTCCGCGTGGGGAGCTTTCAGACCATCGGCGCGCGCATCCTCCCCGAGGTGCTCAAGCGCTTCATGGAGCGGTGGCCCGAAGCGAACATCGAGCTCCGGGAGACGGTTGGAGACTCGGAGCTCGCCGAGGCGGTGAGCCGCGCTGAGCTCGACCTTGCCTACGTGACCCTTCCTCCGTCCACCGACGCGACGGCCCTCACGGTCACCGAGCTGCTCGAGGATCCGCTCGTGGTCGTCGCCCACCCGGGCGCCGGTCTCATCAACGGGCGGGCCACCCTGTCCGCGGAGGATCTCGGCAAGCTGCCGCTCGTCTGCTTCCAGGCGTGCCGGTCGACCGAATCGGCCCTTCGCCGAATCGAAGCTCAGGGCGTCGAGCCGCGCGTGCTCCTGCGCTCGGACGACAACGAGGTGCTGAAGGGGATCGTGGGCGCGGGCGTCTGCGCCGCGTTGCTTCCGCGCCTGGCGCTCGACCCGGGCGATCGCACGCTCGAGATCGCGTCGCTGCCGGCCGAGTTCGAGCCCCGCGTGATCGCGCTCGTGCAGCGCGCCGATCGCTACAGCACGCCTGCGCTGGCCGACTTCGTGCAGACGAGCATGGCCGTCTGCACCGGCCTGCTCGACCGCCCCGAGCCGGCGAAGCGAGTCCGACTGGCGGGATGATGTCGAGAGGGCCGCAGGGCGGCCTCTTCTCGTTTCCGGTCGCGACCCGGGAGGGCGTCGTGCGCTACATGGTCATCGAGACCTTTCTCCAAGGTGCCGAGCCTGTGTATGCGCGCGCCGCCGAGCGGGGCCGCATGCTCCCGGAGGGACTCACGTACGTCGACAGCTGGATCGACGAGCGCCTCGACCGCTGCTTTCAGCTCGTGGAGACCGACGATCCGAGCCTGTTCGAGCCGTGGATCGCGGCGTGGAGCGACCTCGCCGCCTTCGAGGTCGTGCCGGTGGTCGACTCCGCCGAGGCGGCGCGACTGTCACAACGCAAGACCTGAGCTCTAGAGGGCGGGGCTGAGCTCGCCGGATGCGAGGAGGTCGTCGAGCGCCGGGTTGTCGATCTCGGCGGCCAGTGACCGGGCGGCGTCGGAGGCGCCGGGCTCGCCCAGCCGCGCCCGGTAGACCGTAGCTCGCAGGAGGAGCTCCCGAACTCCGCGGCGAGCGGTAATCGCCTCGAGCTGGTCGATCCACCTGGCGCTCGCGTCGACCTGATGTTCGACGGCCACCGAGCAGAGGGCGTCGAGCGCGTAGGTCTCGATCCACAGGTACGTGTCGGGAAGCCGCCGGCAGAGCTTCGGCGCCTCGACAAGGAGATCGAGGGCGCGAGGCACATCCCCGCGCGCAGCTGCCACCAGTCCCAGTCCTCGCAGCGCCACGCTCTCCCAGCACGGGTCCCCCACCTGGCAGCCGAGCGCGAAGGCGTGCTCGAAGCGTTCCTCGGCCGTGTCGAGGTCACCGAGAACGAGGTCGATGTCGCCGCGAAACGACTCGGGCCACGGTACGAACGCAGTCATGCCCCGGTCGTCCGATTGGCGCAGCGCTTCGTCGAGAAGATGAACCGCATCCTCGATCTCGCCGCGCATCAGGTGGTAGCGGGCGAGCAGCGTCAGCGCCTGTCCAAGAGGTTGTCCCGAGTCCAGCTCCCGAGAACGTTCGAGCGCGGAGCGGAGGAGATCTCCGGCGGCTGCGTAGTCGCCGACATCGTGGCGGCAAGCGCCGCGGATGAGCTCCGCCCACGCGAACTGTTCGTCGCCTGCGCTCGCGTGTTCCGTGATCCGCGTGAGCGACTCCTCGGCGCGCTCGTACTCCGCGCGGAGAAACTGGATCCAGCTGATCTCGCGCCAGGCCTTCGCCGAGACGTCGGAACGGTCGATCTCCTCCGCCAAAGTCGTCGCTTCGTGCAGGGCGACGGCGCCTTCCTCGTCCGTCCCCCGCGCGGAGTGGACCAGTGCGCCGCCCAGCCCGACGAGCGCCTCGGCGAGAAGATCGCGATCGCCCGCGCTGCGAGCGGCCTGGACGGCGCCGCGCATGCGTTGCACACCGGTCTCGGCTGCGCCGGCCGAAAGCGCCGCCTTGCCGGCCTCGATCTGAGCGCGAACGGCGGTGCGCCCCGACACGTGCGTCTCGATCCGGGGCGGCGGCGACGCGGCGGCGTCGTGGAGAGCGGGAGTGGGGTCCGTGCCGAGCTCGCGGCGAAAGAGCTCCGTGCAGGCGGCGGCCTGGCGCGCCGCACCTTCTGCGTCACCCGCGAGCCGCAGGGAGCGAACGAGGAGCACGTTGGCGTTCTCGTCGTAGCGATTGAGGCGAACGAGCTCCGACGCGTGGCGGGCTGCACCGGCCGGGTCTCCTCGGCCAAGCAGGGCAAGCGCGGCCTGGTGGAGGACGGCGCTCGTCGTGCCCGCGACGTGACGCCGTTCGTTTTCGAGCCACATCTCGAACCCCGGGCTGGATCGGAACACGAGCCCCTCGAGAAACTCCTGTCCCAAGCCCGGCAGCGCGACGGCCTCCATCCACGAGCCGCGGCTCAGGACCTCGACGTCGACGAGCGTCCCGGGCGGCAAGGACAGGCGCAGGGGGTCGCCACGGACCTCCGCTTCCGGGCCCAGCTGGCGCCGTAGCTCCGAGAGCGTCCAGCGCAGAGCGGCGAGGGGGTCGTCGGCCTCAGGGAAGAGGAGCTCCGCCAGGCGCTCCCGCGAAGGGGGGACCCGCGCGACGACGAGATACGCAAGCAATCCCCACGTCTTGAGGCCGCGCGTCGTCTCGGAACCGCCTCCGCCTCGGTCGATCCTCGGCGGGCCCAGCAGCTGGATGCTGAGGCTCACGTTGGCTTTCCGCCCGTCACACGTTCGGTCACACGCTCCACTGTGACCCTTCCCCCGGTGGAAATCAACGCACGAAGGGAGTAACCATGCGCCTTGGCATCAGACATGCGCTGGCGGTCGGGATCGTGGCGATCCTCATCGCGCCGGCCGCGGCCGCTGCCGGCCCGCAGTTCACGGCCTGGTCGACCGCACAGAAGATCGACGAGATCGGGGGAAACAGCTCGGAGCTGAACACCGTGGCTCTCGACGGCTGTCCCATCTTCTCGCCGGACGGGCTCAGCCTCTACATGGCGTCGAATCGGCCCGGTGGTCTCGGCGGGCTCGACATCTGGGTCGCCCGGCGGGCGAGCACCAGCAGTGGGTTCGGCGCTCCGGAGAACATCGGCGCACCCATCAACTCGGCCGCCGACGACTTCTGTCCGACCCCGGTCCGCGGGGAGGGCTTGTTCTTCGTCAGCCGCAGGGTGACAAGCGAGTCCTGCGGAATGGGAGACATCTACTTCGCTCGTAACAACCCCGTGAGCGGTTGGAGTGAGCCGGCGCATCTCGCGTGCGCGCCCGCAGGCCCCAACAGCTCGCTCGACGAGCAGGGCCCCTCGTACGTGGAAGCCGGCGACCAGCCGCTTCTCTACTTCTCGAGCGGTTCTGCGACGGTGCCGGGCGACATCTACGTCAGCGAGAGGCTCGCGGACGGCAGCTTCGGCCCCGCGGCTGCGGTCCCAGGCCTGAACGACCCCTTGGCGAACGACATCCAGCCGAACGTGCGCAAGGACGGGCGGGAAGTCGTGTTTTCCTCGAACCGCACGGGCACGGCGGGCGGTCAGGACATCTGGACTGCGATGCGGTCGAGCATCTCGGCTCCGTGGTCGGCGCCGGCCAACGTCGGCGGTGGAGTCAACACGGCCGCCGCCGAGACGCGCCCTTCGCTGTCCTGGAACGCACGCAAGCTCTTGTTCGGGCGGGCGCCAGGGCCGGAGGGGATGTCCGACATCTACCTCAGCACCCGCCAGCGGCTGAGGTGATTCCCGGCTGACGGAAGCACATGGGTCCCGCGAACGGCGGGCGCAGACGCCCGCCGTTCGCTCCCCTCTCCCTAATGCTCCTATTTCACGAATCTGAAGAACGCGTAGTGCGACGTTCCGTCGACGAGCTTGACCTCGAGCCGCTGGCACGTGTTCGCCAACGCCGTGGTCGTCTTCCACACGTAGTTGTACTGGTCGGCGGCCGCGTCGTAGTGAAGGCCTGACGTGCTCGACGCGTACGTCTCGATCGGGTCGGGCGCCGTCGAGGCCGACGGACACGTCACCTTGGTCGACTTCGGATAGCCGGTCGCGAAGATCGACAGGCCCTGGTTCCCGTGCAGGCTGAACTTGACGGGGATCGCTTGACCCGCCTTGGCGCTGTTCCAGACCGTGGCGAGGGCCGGGTTCCCGGACTGATCCGGGTTGTTGTCGATCGGCTGGAAGAAGCCCGTCCAGTTGTAGTTGACGTTGTAGGTCACCGACGCGGACGCTGAGTTGCCCGCCCGGTCGGTTGCGCCGCTGCAGGTGGCCGTGAAGCTGCCGACGCCGCTCGCCGGGCCGCTAACCGAGACCGATGCGGGCGTGTCGACGCCGGACAGCCCGGCCTGATCGGTCGTCGAGCAGCCGGCTGCCGGAACGGATCCCTGCGTGTACGTCGCGCCGTCGGCAACCCCCGTCACCGAGACGTTCGGTGGCAGCTTGTCGATGTTGATGTCGTTGACGGTTGCACTCGCCTGATTGTCGGCCTTGTCCTCCGCATGACCCGTCACGGATTGTCCGGCTCCGTTCGCGCTCAGCGTGTGGTTCGGCTCGCAGAAGTCGAGGCTCGACAGGCCGTCGAAGCAGCTGAACGAGACGACCACGTTGGTGTTGTTCCATCCGTGCGAGTTCGCCGCAGGACTCGCGCTCCCGCTGATCGACGGGTTCGTCTTGTCGATGCGCACGTCGAAGCTCGGAGTGATGAGATTGCCCGCCATGTCGCTCGTCGCCCTGTGCAGGGTGTGCAGGCCCTGGGACGTAAGCAACTCATCGGCCGGGCAGCCATAGCTGGGATCGATGCCACTCAGGTTGTCGTCACAGGTGAAGCTGACAGTGACGTCGGTCTTGTTCCACCCATTGCCGTTCGCGGGCGGGCTCAACGTCGCGACCATCGTTGGCGCCGTCGCGTCGTACTTGAAGCTTCGCGCGCCCACGCCTTCGTTCCCGGCGTTGTCCGTGCAGGTGCGCGTGACGGTGACCGGGTCGCCGTCGGGGCCGCTGTAGACCGCGTCGGCCTGGCAGGAGTCGAGCCCGCTCGTCTCGTCCGAGCCGGCGGCCGTGTAGCCGACCGGCGCGTTGTACCAGCCGTTGTGGTCGGGGTCGCGGGCGAGGTTCACCGTGACCGCGGGGTCGGTGGAGTCGAACATGAAGGTCCGGGAGCCGGAGCCCTCGTTGCCGGCGTTGTCCGTGCAGGTACGCGTCACGGACGCGGCCGCCGAATCCGGCGCGGTGTAAACGGCGTCGGGCTGGCAGCTGTCGATGTCACTCAGTGCATCCGAGCCCACTGCGCTGTAGCCGACGGCGTGGTTGTACCAGCCGTTGTGGTCGGGGTCGCGGGCGAGGTTGACTACCACGGCCGGCGCCGTCGCGTCGTACTTGAAGTCGTACGAGGCGCTGGCGGAGTTCCCGGCGTTGTCGGTGCAGCTGCCGCTGAGGGAGTCGCCGGCCGTGTCCGGACCGTCGTACTCGTCGTCGGCATCGCAGGAGTCGATGCCGCTCGTCTCGTCCTCGCCGCTGTAGCTGACCGAGAACGCATGGTTGTACCAGCCGTTGGAATCAGGAGCGCGGCTGGGGGTCGCAGTCACGACCGGGTCGGTGTTGTCGTAGTCGAAGCTCACCGAGCCCTCGCCCTGGTTGCCGGCGTTGTCCCGGCAGGTCAGGCTGGCGCTGCGATCCTCGCCGTCGGGGCCGTTGTAGAGCCCGTCGGCATCGCAGTCGGCAAGCCCGCTCGTATCGTCCGAGCCGGCGGCGCTGTAGCCGACCGGCGCGTTGTACCAGCCGTTGTGATCGGGGTCGCGGGCCAGGCTGACGACGACGCCGGGGTCGGTGTTGTCGTAGTCGAAGCTGACCGAGCCCTCGCCCTGGTTGCCGGCGTTGTCCCGGCAGGTCAGGCTGGCGCTGCGATCCTCGCCGTCTGGGCTGTTGTAGACCGCGTCGGCCTGGCAGGAGTCGATCCCGCTTGTATCGTCCGAGCCGGCGGCGCTGTAGCCGACCGGCGCGCTGTACCAGCCGTTGTGATCCGGGTCGCGGGCGAGGCTGACGACCACGGTGGGGGCGGTCTTGTCGACCTTGAAGGCGGCGCTGTCCACGGCCGCGGCCGTGTTGCCGGCTAGGTCGGTGCAGCTGTCCGAGCTCACCTTGACCGCCGCACCCTCGCCGCTCGTCGTCTTGTTCTGGCGCCGTCCGCCGGTGACGGGATCGGGGAAGGCGCTCTGACAGGCGGCGTCGAGGCCGGAAAGGCCGTCGCTTGCCTTGAACTCGTTGACGACGTCGGCCTTGTGCCAGCCGGCTGCGTTGGGGCTCGTGGTCGGGCCAAGGTCGCTGATCGTCGGCGCCGTCTTGTCGATCTTGAGCACAAGCGTCTTGGTCGCCTCGGTGTTGTTCGCGTTGTCCTTCGCGAAGAAGCTGAGGGTCGTCGTCCCTTCCGTGGTGATGCTGATGCCGCTGACGGAACTTCCCAAGACCGTGGTCGAGGCGATCGTCTGCGCACCGCTTGCGGAGTACGTGACCTCTTTCACGCCCGAGCCGCCGGCGTTGTCGGTCGCGCTCAGATCGACGGTGACGTTCGTTTTGTTCCACCCGGCTCCGTTGGCTGCAGGCGAGGCGCTAGCCGTCGTCGTAGGCGCAATGGCGTCGGCCAGCTTGAAGTGCGCATAGAACGTGAAGACAGTTGGTCCGTTGACGCCCGCCTGGCACAGCTGCGCTGCGTTGAGCGGCGTCGTGCTGGTCGGCGAGCTCGACCAATAGTTGAGCTCATACGTGCCGGCGAATGCACCGGTCGTCTGGGCGCCGGTCGGCTTGGCGGAGGCGTTGTTGTTGATTCCGGCCTCGGATCCGCTCGAGAGTGTGTTGCCCGAGTAATTCGCCGTTCCGAAGGTCGACCGCGTCCCGGCGCAGGTGTTGTTGGCGTTTTGCCCCGTCCCCTGCCACTGATCCCAGTTCACGGACCACGTGACGTTGGACGGAGCTGCGTTGTCGGCGGTAGCCAGCGCAAACTTGAGGTTCGCATCGGTGAAGAACGTCGACGCCGTTCCCGAGGCTGCCGAGGCGGTCGCGGTGTAGGACGCAACGAACAGTTCCGGCAGGTTGAACTGGATGCTGAAGCTGCCGTCGGCACCCGCGGTCACATCGGTTTCGTAGCGCCAGACCTGGCCCGCGTCGTCGTTCACGACGACGTGCACGGACTCGCCGGCAGCCCAAGAAGCTCCGCTCAGGGTGACGAGTTCGCCAGGCGTGTAATCGGCCTTGTCGCTCGAGATCGAGGGAAGCGGAGAGGACTCGCCGATGCCCGCAGACGCCTGGCCGGCGATCGCGAGCGCCGCAATCGCGACGATGCTCAACAGGATCAGGGCAACGCGCCCTCTCGGTGCGGGTGTTCGATTCCTCACGATCTCATGCCTCCTCTGTCGCCGCCGCATCCCCGCATGGCGGGGTTGTCCGCGAGCACGAAAAGCCGCAGCACTCGCAGGCCCGACCCATCTAAACCCCTCGTACGGGCGCCTTCAATGAGCCGGACGGCCCCCGAGGCGTTGAGATTTCTCCACAGCCCTCTCACGAATCGAAAACCGGGTCGGCCAACCCGCGCTCGATGAGGAGCTCTGCCTCACCGGGAGTCAGGGTCGGCCGCGGCTCTGGAAACTCCGCGTCGGCGACGGCGGCGAGCTGCTCATCGCGACGCAGACGGTCCCGAAACTGGCGCTCGTCCATGCCGATGGCGCGCTGAACCGCGGCGAGCTTGTCTCGGAGCGAGCCCGTCCATCTCCCGGCCGGGCCGACGGCGGGCACGACAGCCACAGTCCGGTCGGCCCCGACCACGAGGTGCGGCACGACGACGTTCGCCCGAAGGCGAACTGCACGGAGAGGACGCCGCGACCCGTTCTTCACTAGAGGAAGGGGAGAGAGCCGCCGAAGAGCGCGAAGATCGCGCCGAAGGCCAGGAAGGGCCCGAATGGGATGGCCATCTTGCGGGCGGCCGCGCCGTGGTAGAGAACAAGCCCGAGACTGAACACCGCAGCGGCAAGCGCGCCAACCAGGAGGGCGAGCCCGACTGCGCTTCCCAAACCGATTCCGATGAAGAGCGCAAGCTTCACGTCACCCATGCCCATCCCGTTCGGATACACGGCGATGCAAAGCAGCAATAGGAGCGCCGCGCCAACACCCGAGACCACGAGCTCGAAGGCGCGCTCGGGAAACAGCGCGACCTGCGCGACGAGCAGCACTGCGGTTGCGGGCAGGAGGATCACGTTCGGAAGGATTCGCCGCTCGATGTCGATCGCGGAGAGGATCACGAGGACGGTCACGAAGAAGATCGCCGTGACGGTGTCGGCGCCCTTTCCGTATCTCGCCATGCATCCAAAGGCGAGCGCGACGACGCTGAGGTGAATCACGAGTCTTGTCGGGACGGAGTTCTGTCCCGGAAGGACCGCTGCGATCGTCTTCATCGCCCCTCGTCCGCGCGGAACGGGAGGGCGCTGAAACTGAGGCGCTCGCCGACCCGAAGGTCGCGGCGCGCGCCCTCTCCGGCGGCAAGCTCGAGGACGGCCCGCGCGCGGCGCTGGGAGGCGAAGCGCCAGGGCGGAACCTGCGACTCGATCGCGACGACGACCTGATCGCGGTCGAGAAAGACCGCGTCGATCACGAAGCGCATGAACAGCGTGTGAATCGCCGACACGCGCCGAAGCAACATGCCCTCGCCGGCAGGGAGCTCTGAGCGGCCGACTAGGCCGCGCATCCGTCCCCGAATCGTCGTGGGCACGCGGCAGGACTCGCAGACGACCTGGCCCTCCTCGCCGCGGACGGCGATCACGTCGTCGCGGTTTTTCCTAGAAGCCCACATGGATGTGGTCCGCGTGATCCGCCTGCGGGAAGGAGGCGCCGCCGAGCCCGAGCAGCGAGATGACCTGCCGTGGCTGCAGCTCGGCAGGCAGGAGAAGGATGGCGCGTACCGCATGCTCGGTAAGCCCGCCGGGGCGCTGGTTCCCCGCGATCGAGACGTTGCCGAGCGCCGTGACGTCGACGGCCAGCCCGTGCACGTGCGCGGAGACGACTCCGGGCCGAGCGAACAGCCGATGGCCCGACTGGAGGCTCGACGCCGTCACCTCGCCATACGTTTCGGCGAGGTAGAGCATCAGGACCAGAACACGGACGTCGATTCGTCCGGAAGCGACGTCGACGCGTCCGAGCGGGTACAGCTCGATTCGCCGGCTCGCCAGGATCCTGCGCTGGAAGTCGACCTTCGCTGCTCCGAGGCCGCGCACGAGCGCGCTCAAGCCGACCGCGCGGTTGTAGTGGGCGAGGGCCATCGCCCGCTGCGCGAACACGGTCCCACCAAAGGCGGTGAGGCCCGTCTGAGGCGTCTCGGCGGACACCGGACTTTCGAAGGCGGTGCGCGAGGGACGCCATCTGGCGTTTCGTGGCGGGCACGCGCCCCTCGTGACCGTTCGCGCGCAGCGCCCCGAGCAAGAGACTCCAGTGGACGTGCTCGCTACGGGCCACCGACCTGAGCGTGCGGGCGTACGCAGGGGCGAGGCGCTTCGCGGGCGGCGTCGGGATCAGGCAAGACGCGGTAGACCCACACGACGGCGCCGGCGCTCCTGTGTGCCTCTGGGTCGAGGATCGCCGTCTCGGGCTTGTCGAGCCAGGCGGGGGGAACGATCACGACCGGGTGGCCGCCCGGCTCCGGGATGGGCGGCAAGGGCACCTCGTCGGGCGGTGGAGCGGGACCGGGGGCAGGCTCCTCCGCCGGGGGCGGCGGGGGCGGCGGTGGTGGTGGTGGGACGTCCTCCGGCTGCGGCACGGGCGCCGGTTCGGGAGTCGTAGCCGTCTCGGTCGACTCGCTGCTGGTGGAGTCGCGCGTGCGCTTCGTCGCCTGTTCAGCTCGGTAGCGCCTGCGGCGAGCGCCGCACCGCCGAAGAGAAGCAGCGTCATCGCGAGCGCGACGAAGAACACGTGTATACGCCTTCTCGACGAGGTCCTAGTCATGACGATGAGATGACGACGACGGCAAATGGGATCCCGGGCACGCTACGGGGAGCGCCGAACGCCGTCTACTCCCCAGGCAACCGGAATCGCCTCTTCAGAAAGCCGCTCGGATAAGCGAACGGGAGCCCATCGTTCGGACTGCTACCTGAACTTCCGTCAGCAGCCGAAGGGTGGCCGGGGCGACGCGAAACCACGCGCATCTTCTGTTCCGACGATGGATGTTCAAGTGCCTCGTCGTCGCTGATAGTTGCGATCGTGAAAGCGAGAACGCGCAAATGCGGCTGACTCAGCTCGGCGTTCTTCGTCGTCGTCGGGTCTTACGGCGCCCCTTCTGTGGGCGCTCGGGAGAGGCGAAGGGAGGTGAACCGAATGCAGAAGTTTTTCGCACGCTTTCGGCGTGAGGAAGGGCAGGCGATGGTCGAGTACGCGCTGATCCTCGCCCTCGTCTCCGTCGTCTCGATCGCAGCGCTCACGCTGATTGGAACGAACGTGAACGCCATCTTCGAAGCGATCCAGGGTGCACTCGCAGCTGTTCCGCTCCCGTAGTCAACGGGCCTGCAGCGCCCAGCCTTCGTCCTCGCGGCGCCCTCCTTCCGGGTCAGGCGCCGCGAGGCGGGCTGGGCCCCGTGGTTTTCCGACCCCGTAGCAGTAGTGAAAGCGAGCGTATGTCTCCAAAAAATTTCAAGATCGCTTACCGACGCGAAGAAGGGCAGGCGATGGTCGAGTACGCCCTCATCCTCGCGCTGATCACGGTCGTATCGCTCGCGATGCTCACGCTCATGGGCGGGGATGTCCAGGCGATGCTTCAGGCCGTCGCCGACCTTCTAGGCGGGATCGCCGCCGGGCTCTGATGGTTCTTCGGAGCAAGGTAGTGCGGGCGTGCCGTGATGAGCGAGGGGCAGCGCTCGTCGAGTTCGCGCTCGTCCTCCCGCTCCTCCTCGTCCTTCTGCTCGGCATGCTCGAGTTCGGAAAGGCCTACAACTACTGGATCGACACAACGCACCTCGCCAATCAGGGTGCGAGGTGGGCAGTGGTTAACCGCAATCCCGGCGCCGGGACCTTGCAGCAGTACATCCAGGGTCAGGCCAACACGGTCGAGCTCCGCGACGGGGGCACGCCGTCCATTCCGGCCGGCGACGAGGCCGAGGTGTGCATCTCGTTTCCGCTCGGAAGCGCCAACGTCGGTGACCCCGTGCGCGTGACGGTGAGCGCGACGTACCACTGGCTTCCGTTCATCGGCGACCGTATCTCGGCCACGTCCGTGACGATCAGCGGCTCGGCGACCATGCGCCTGGAGGCGCCGCCCTCAAACTACGGAGCGGGGTGCTCGTGAGGCTCCGCTGGCATATCCGGGGCACGCGCGGGACCACTACGGGCGTCGTCGTCGCCGTGAAGGAGGAGCAGGGGGGTGTCCTCGTCCTCGTCGCGCTCATCCTGCCCGTGCTCATCCTCTTCGTCAGCTTCGTCGTCGACGTCGGCAACTGGTTCGAGCACAAGCGCCATCTCCAGCTGCAGGCCGATGCCGGCGCGCTCGCCGGTGGGGGCAGCTTCCATCTGCCTTGCGCCGATGTCGACGTCGAGGGTGAGGCGCGCAAATACTCCGGCGATCCTACGCAGCTGGCGCGCTACAACCAGCAGGTTCCGCACACGCAGGACGCGAACGTTCACGTCCTGATCAACTCGACCGATTTCTGGAACAACGGGGGGGTCGACTACAGCGACGGAGGGCCGCCGTGCGCGGCCAAGATGGTCGACGTCAAGATCACGGAGTCGAATCTGCCGTTCTTCTTCGGTCTCGGCGCCAAGTTCGTGCCTGCGATCAACGCACACGCACGGGTCGAGATCCAAGCGTTGCACACGGCCGGCGGAGCGTTGCCGGTGGGTGTTCCGGACGTGAATCCCGAGTCGGCTCGAGCATGGTTCGTCAACGAAACCACTGGGGAGGTGCTGGCCTCGACGCCGCTCACCAACGGTGCCCCCGTCGGTGGATTGTCCGTCTGGGACAACAGCACGAGCCCCGTCTCCGTGCCGATCAATGGAGCGCACATCGGCGTGCGGGTCGCCTTCAGCGGGACGACTTCGACGAATTGTCTGGACCCGCTGGTGCAGTGCTACGACCTCGAATCGCCCAACGGGATCGTCCACGCCCGGGGGTGGTCGAACGCAGGGAGCGGGGCTCAGCCCAACCCGCCGCTCGCGCGCAGCGTCACGCTCTTTCCCGGAACGTGCACCGACCCCTACTTCTCCAGCGGTGCGGCCTGCACCGTCGGTGTCCGCGCCGTCGTCGACTTCGGCGGCGATCCCGCGGTCGTCGGCGCCAAGCTCGAAGCCACCGTCGGAGGCACAACCCATCCTCTGACGTACAACTCGGCGACGGGCCAGTGGGAATCGACGGGCGGGAACTTCTTCACCGTCGGCGCCGGCGCCGGCCCGGTCTCGGTCACGCTCGACTGGGAAGAGACGATCGGAACGGTCGGCGGAGAGACCTGCAAGACGACCGGCGGCAACAAGTGCGACGGAACGTTCGGGATCGTGCAGCGCGCCTTCTCGGCAACAGAAGCGCGCTCCGGCCCGATCAAGCTCGCCCAGATCTGGGAGAGCGGCTCCTTCTGGGCGAATTCCTTCGAGCAAGGAACGACGCACGACCTGGTGGTCAAGGTCGGAATCGTCGCGAACATGCAGAACGCGCAGAGCGAAAGCGATCCCATCGTGGCGCTCCGCGTCATGGGGGGGAGCCAGAACCAGTCGCTCGACTGCGACCCCCTGTCGCCGAACCTCAAGACCGAGCTCGCTATCGGCTGCCGCCCGCAGTACACGAAGAACACCGGGACGCCCTGCCCGGACAGCGTGTCGGCGCTGCACAGCTCACCGCAGCCCTGGCCGTGCGTCGGTGTTCAGACGGGTGGCGCGGTCAATCAGGTGCCGGCCGGCCTCAATCAGCGCGTCCTCGGAAGCGAGAAGCCGTCCATCTGCCCACCGCTCGGCGAGCTCGGCCACAACAACTGGAGCATGTTCGACGACCCGGGCCTGCCTGAGGGCGACCCGCGCATCGTCCAAGTCTTCCTCACTCCTTTCGGCTCCTTCGACGGCAGTGGGAGCACGACCGTTCCGGTTACGAACTTCGCGACCTTCTACGTCACGGGCTGGACCGCGCAGGGCGGCGGCTTCGCAAACCCGTGCCAGGGAAACGGCGACGACCCGGTTCCGGGCAACGACTCGGGTTACATCGTCGGCCATTTCATCAAGTACGTCCAAGTGCTCAACAACGGCGGCGGAAGCGGTGAGCTCTGCGACTTCACGAGCTTTGGTAGCTGCGTCGCGGTGCTCACTCACTAAAGGAGGAAGTCATGCAGAAGCTACTTGCAACGAGGGGAGGCACCGCCGCAGTCGCCGGCGCCGCCGCCCTGATGGCGTTCCTCGTCTTCCTGCTCTTCATGAACCAGTACAGGAGCAGCGTCGACGATTCGAGCGAACCGGTCGGAGTCCTGATCGCCAAGAGCCTGATTCCGAAGGGGATGTCGGGCGACCTCGTCGGCACCCAAGAGCTGTTCCAGCCGACGACCGCGCCGCAGAGCCAGGTGAAGGACGGCGCGCTCACCGACCCGGCGACCCTTCACGGACGGGTTGCGGTCGAGGACATCTATCCCGGCCAGCAGCTCACGACCGGCGACTTTTCCTCGACGACGACGGACGCCATCGCTACGAAGATCACGGCGGACGAGCGTGCCGTCTCGATTCCGCTCGACGAGGCGCACGGACTCATCGGGCACGTTCGGGCCGGCGACCGCGTCGACATCCTCGGCGGCTTCAACGTCGTGCGGGTGGACCGCAGGGGCACACCCGTTCAAAACGGAGGCGCAGCCCGCCCGGTCATGAAGCTCCTCATGGAGAACATCCTCGTGCTCGACGTGCCGGCCGACGGCGGCGGCGGGCTGGGAGGCGGCTCGACCGCGGCCAACGTCGTCCTCCGTCTCAGCGCGGAGCAGGCGACGCAACTCGCGTTCGCGTCGGACAACGGGAAGGTCTGGTTCTCGCTCCGGCCACTGAGTGGAGCGAGTACGCCTGACACCTCTGTCGTGACGCTCGAGACGCTCTTGCTGGGAGTCAAGCCCGTCACGGCCGTGGAGTCCTTCGGAGGGAAGCCATGAGCCAGATCAGAACGCTGATCGCGCTCGACGAGGGAGTGGACCGCGAGCTTTTCCAGGCAGCCCTGCCCGCCGAGTCCGACATCCACTTCGTGGGCATTGTGGACGGCCTCGAGGACAGCTGGAACGCTCTGCAGGAAACCCCGACGGATCTCCTCGTCGTCGCCTGCAAAGGCTACTCGGACCGTGCGCTGTTCCTGATCGACGGCGCCGTGAAGCAGCGGCCCGAGCGGCCCGTCGTCGTCCTCGGTCAAGACGCGCCCGACGGCTTCGTTCGCCGGGTCTTCGAGTCGGGCGCCGACGACATCGTGATCCTGCCCAACTCTCCTGAGGAGGTTCGCTTCGTCTTCGAAAAGGCGGTGGCCCGCAAGCAGGGCGCCGCCGTGGCGACCGGGGCGGCGCTCTCGCCGATGATCTGCATCCTCGGCCCCAAGGGCGGCGCCGGCAAGACCCTCGTTGCTGCCAACCTGGCTGTGAGCCTCGCCAACGCCGGCCACAAGGTTGCGGTCGTCGATCTCGACCTCCAATTCGGCGACGTAGGTCTCGCACTGGGCCTGAGTCCCGAGAAGACGATCTACGAGCTGGCGAAGTCCGGTGGCTCGCTCGACGCCGACAAGCTCGACGGGTACCTGGCGAATCATGAGTCGGGAGCGCGGGTATTGATGGCGCCCACCCGACCGGACCACGCTGGAGCGATCACGACCGAGTTCCTTCGCGAGGTGTACGCGGTGCTGCGGGTGTCGCACGACTACGTCATCGTCGACACGCCGCCCGGCTTCACGCCCGAGGTCATCGCAGCCACGGACAGCTCGTCGCACATCTGCATGGTGGGCGTCCTCGACGCACTTTCCCTCAAGAACACGAAGCTCGGTCTCGAGACGCTCGATCTGATGGGCTACGACGAGGACCGGATCACGCTCGTGCTCAATCGCGCGGACAGCCGTGTCGGCATCAACCCCGACGACGTGCGGACCGTGATGGGAAGGAAGCCGGACTTCCTCGTCCCGAGCGACCGCGACATCCCGCGAGCAGTCAACGAAGGCGTCCCGATCGTGCTCCTGAAGAACCGGTCGGAAGCGGCCAAGGCCTTTCGTGCGCTCGCCGACGGCTTTCTCCACACCGGCTCGAACGGCACGGTGAATGGAAAAGTCAACGGCAAGAAGAACGGGCGTACGAGGCTTCTGCGGGCGAGGAAGCACTGATGGAGCTCCACGAACGCCTCACGACACTTCGGCCGGCCGCGCCCACGACGGGGCGGGATCCCTTCTCCGAGGTCAAGAACCGCGTCCACATGGCGGTGATCGGCGAGCTTGGGCCGCAGCTCTTCAACGTCCACATGGATCCGGTCGGCCTGCGGGAGCAGGTGCTCAAGGACCTGACGGACCACCTGTCGCGGGAAGCGGGCATCGCGCGTGACGACCGCGAGAGACTCGTCGCGGAAATCGCGGACGACATCCTCGGGCACGGGCCCCTTGAGCGCCTGCTCGCCGACGACAGCGTCACGGAGATCATGGTCAACGGCCCCTACGATGTCTGGGTCGAGCGTCAAGGGCGCTTGTTCGAGACGACCGTGCGCTTCACGGACGACTCGCATCTGCGCCGAATCATCAACAAGATCGTCGCGCAGGTCGGCCGTCGCATCGACGAGTCATCGCCACTCGTGGACGCCCGCCTGCCGGACGGAAGCCGCGTCAACGCCGTCATCCCGCCACTCTCACTGACCGGCCCGCTCGTGACGATCCGCAAGTTCAGCAAGAAGCGGCTGCACCTGCCCGACATGATCCGGCTGGGCACGCTCACGACCGAGACGGTCGAATTCCTTCAGCGCTGCATCCTCGCCGAGCTGAACGTCCTCATTTCGGGAGGCACGGGGTCGGGCAAGACGACGCTTCTGAACGCGCTCTCGACCGCAATTCCCGATTCTGACCGCATCATCACGATTGAAGACGCGGCGGAGCTGCGCCTCAACCAGCAGCACGTACTCCGGCTCGAGGCCCGCCCGAAGAACATCGAAGGCGAAGGTGAGATCGCGATTCGCGAGCTCGTTCGCAACTCTCTGCGCATGCGCCCCGACCGCATCATCGTGGGCGAGGTTCGCGGCGCTGAGGCGCTCGACATGCTCCAGGCGATGAACACGGGCCACGACGGCTCGCTTTGCACGGTGCACGCCAACTCGTGCCGCGATGCGCTCGCTCGCATCGAGACGATGGTTCTGATGGCGGGCTTCGACCTCCCGGTACGCGCGATTCGACAGCAGGTCGCTTCCGCACTCGACCTCATCGTTCACCTGGAGCGGCTCGAAGACGGGAGTCGCCGCGTCACTGCGATCACCGAGGTCCAGCGAATGGAGTCCGAAGTGATCACCCTCCAGGAGATCTACGACTTCAAGGTCGACCGGGTCACTCCCGATCGGACCGTGGTGGGAAGCCTGCGCTCGACGGGTCTTCGGCCCACGTTCTTGCACAAGTTCGAGAAGCGAGGTGTCTCGCTGCCGGTCAGCCTCTTCAGCAAGCCGCAGAGCCAGCAAAAGGATCTCCTTTGAGACGGATCCTCACGTGGATTGCCGGCCTGCTCGCGATGCTCGCGGCGCTCGTCCTCGCCGCGACGGCCGGCGCCCAAGGATCGGAAAGCACGCTCACGGAGGTCGGGAGCCCACGCTTCCCGGAAAGAGCGTTCGTCCTGTCGCTCCCCGAGGCCACCCGCCTCGATCCGAGCACGGTGCAAGTGCTCGAGAACGGGAAGCCGGTTTCGGACCTCACGGTCGTTCCTGCGAGCGCGGCCGGCGCGGACGAGTTCGGCGTCGTGCTCGTCATCGATGCGAGTCGCAGCATGGCGGTGGGTGGCGCGATCGAGAGGGCTCTGGAGGCCGCGCGTATGTTCGCCGCTCAGCGGAACTCCCAACAACAGCTCGCCGTCGTGACGTTCAACGATGAGACGCCAGTCGTGCTGCCCTTCACGGCTGATGTCGCCGCCATCGCTGCGGCGCTCGACCAACCGCCGCCGCTAAGACGAGGCACCCGCCTCTACGACGGCATCGCCAAGGCAGCCGAGCTCCTGCGAGGGGCAGAGATGACCGCCGGCTCGATCGTCGTCCTCACCGACGGGGTCGATTGGGGCAGTGAAACCACGCTGTCGCAGGCGGTGGCGGCGGCCGACGAGGCCCACGCGCGCGTGTTCACGGTTGGACTGCGCTCGCGCGTGTTCAGGCCCTCCGCGATGAGAACGATCGCGGAAGAGGGTGGGGGAGCGTACGCCGAGGCCGGTTCGGGAGACGAGCTGGTCGCGATCTACAACCGGTTGGGAGCGCAGCTCGCCAATGAGCATTTGATCCGGTACCGCTCGCTCGAGGGCCCTGGTGTCGATGTCGAGGTCCAGGTGCTCGTTGAGGGCAGCGAGGTTCCGGCGACCAGCACCTACCTGACGCCGTCCCTGCCGACGGAGCCCTCGGCGCCGTACCACCGCTCCTTGAACGACACGGTGTGGGAATCACCGGTGACCATGGTGGTCGCAAGCCTCCTGGCCGCCTGTCTGGTCATGGGGGCGTTCCTCGCCGTCTTCAAGCGGCGCAAGACGACGCTGCGCAGCCGGATGGCCGGGTTCGTCTCGCTGTCGGCCCCCGATGAGGAGAAGCGGCGGCGCGCGCTGACCGGAAAGGTGCTCGAGAGCGCAGAGAGATCGCTCGAGCGCACGCAATGGTGGGCACGCTTCAAGGAGGAGCTCGAGATCGCCGAGGTCCGCGTCTCGGCGGTCAGCATCGTCGTCATCACGGGTTCTGTCACCGCGGTCCTCATGTGGATTCTGTACGGGCTTGGAGGGATTGTGTTCGCGCCGATTGCCCTCTTCATCCCATTCACGGTTCGCTGGTTTCTCAAGCGCAAGCTGCTTCGTCGGCGCAAGCAGTTTTCCGAGCAGCTGCCCGACAACCTGCAGGTTCTCTCATCGGCGCTGCGGGCCGGGCACAGCTTTGTCGGCGCGCTTTCGGTCGTCGTCGACGACTCTCCGTCGCCGTCTCGCGAAGAGTTCCGCCGAGTCATTGCCGACGAGCAGCTCGGCGTGCCCTTGCAGGACGCGCTTGACGTGGTCGCCCGCCGCATGGACAACCGCGATCTCGAGCAGGTCTCGCTCGTCGCCGCACTGCAGCGGGAAACAGGAGGCAACACCGCCGAAGTTCTCGATCGGGTCACCGACACCATTCGCGAGCGATTCGAGCTGAGGAGACTCGTCAAGACGCTGACCGCGCAGGGACGGATGTCTCGCTGGGTCGTGACCGCCTTGCCGCTCGTGCTGCTCGGGATCATCACGCTCATCAACCCCAACTACATGTCACCGCTGTACGAGACGTCGACCGGACGCTTCCTGCTCGTGACCGCCGCCTTCTTCGTCGTCATGGGCTCGGTCGTGATCGGACGCATCGTGAACATCAAGGTCTGATCATGATGCTCTTTCTTCTCATCGGCGTAGTACTGGTCGGAACCGCTGTCGCTCTCCTCGCGCGGGCTCTCGTCATGCCGAGGATCCGGGCGAACGAGACACTGGCTCAGATCCCCGCCTACGGATTCAAAGGCAAGAAGGCCGAGGCGGAACAGGACGGCGGCCTGCGTGCGGCCCTCGACGGCGTGGCCGGAACGATCGGCGGGCTCGTCGCCGGCCGGCTCGGAAGCGAAGTCGACCTACGCAACAAGCTCATGGCAGCCGGGCTGTACAAGACGTCGCCGCGCAAGTTCGTCGGGTATCGAGTGCTTTCACTCGTTTGCGTCCCCGCCATGTGGCTCTGGTCGGCCTCGGTAACCGGCTTCGGGGGCGTGATCGCGGTGCTGGGGCTGATCATCGCGATCCTCGTCGGATGGACTGCGCCGCTGTCCATCGTCGAGAACCGGCGTCGCCGCCGCATGACCGACGTGGACCGGGAGCTGCCCGAGCTGATCGACCTCCTCGTGGTCACGGTCGAAGCGGGCCTCGGCTTCAGCGGCTCCCTGCGGGTCGCGTCCGAGCGGTTCCGAGGCGCGCTCGGGGAGGAACTCCGACTGACGCTGCAGGAGCAAAACATGGGACTCTCGACGGAAGAGGCGCTTCGCAACTTGCTCGCGAGATGCGAGACGCCGGCGATGCGCTCTTTCGTCCGCTCGATCATCCAGGGCGAGACGCTCGGCGTCTCGATCGGCCAGATCATGCGGAACCTGGCGATCGAGATGCGCAAGCGCCGCCGGGCCAACGCGGAGGAACGTGCGCAACGGGCGCCGATCAAGCTCCTCTTTCCGCTCATCTTTTTCATCTTCCCGGCCATGTTCGTGATCCTGCTCGCGCCCGCGGTGTTCTCCTTGCTGAAAGCCTTCGGCGGCTAGGGAGCGGGGCCGGTCGTGCGACGAGGCATCCGCTTCGCACTCCCTGTCCTCCTCCTCGCGGCTGTCCTGGCAGTCCCGAGTGGGAGCGTGGCATCCTCGTACACGATCGTCCCCGGCGGGGCGCCCGTGACCGTGGCCACGACGGCCGCGGACGAGAACATCAACGTCAACTTCAACGGCACGGCCGGAGCGCGGATCAGCGTCAAGCTGAGCAGCGTCACCTTCGGCACCTCGACCTGCTGCAGCACGAAGGTCTCGGTCCGCAGGCCCGACGGCACCAACCTCGTCGCGCCCACGAACGTGGGTCGAAACGGCGGTTTTCTGGATGTGAAGACGCTCCCCGTCTCCGGCGCCTACCGCATCTTCATCGACCCCCAGGGAACGGTCACCGGAAGCATGGTCGTGACGCTCTACGACGTCCCGCTCGATGCCGCGGTCGCAACGACCCCGGGTGGGGCGCCTGTCACGGTCGCGACCACGACGCCCGGTCAGAACGCCCTGGCGACCTTCCCGGGAAGCGCCGGCAATCGCATCGGCCTCAAGATGACCAACGTAACCATCGGGACGTCCGCGACGGCGAGCACAAAGGTCTCACTCCTCAAGCCGGACGGGACGACGCTCGTCGCTCCGATGAACGTCGGCACCCGCGGCGCGTTCCTCGAGGCGCTGCTGCCGACGGCCGGAACGTACAACGTGGTCATCGACCCCCTGACGTCGTCGACCGGCGGGATGACGCTGACGCTCTACGACATTCCCCCGGACGTCGTCACTCCGATCACGCCGGGGGGCGCCCCGCTCACGCTGACGACGACCGTCCCGGGGCAGAACGCCAAGGCGGCCTTTACGGGCGCCGTCAACCAGCGCGTAAGCCTCAAGATCGGGCCGGTCAGCCTTACGACCGCGGCGGACACGGCCAGGATCTCGATCACGAAGCCCGACGGGACGGCGCTCGCGACCGCGGCGAACTACTCGTCGATCGGCGGCTTCGTGGACCTGAAGGTGCTGCCGGCGGCGGGCACCTACACGATCGCCGTCGATCCACAGAGTGCGGCGACGGGGAGCGTCACGCTCACGCTTTACGACGTGCCCGCAGACGTCGTGGCCCCGATCACGTTCACGGCACCCCTCACGGTGACGACCACCACACCCGGGCAAAACGCAAGAGCAACCTTCACGGGCGCCGCCGGGCAGCAGGTAGGAGTGCGGGTCACCGGAGTCACGATCGGACCGTCGCCGACCGGTAGCACCAAGGTCTCGCTCCTGCGACCGGATGGAACGGCGCTCAAGTCACTCACGCTCGGAACGAGCGGCGGAACGCTCACCCCGAGCGTCCTTCCGCTCGCAGGGGTCTACACGGTTCTCGTCGACCCGCAGAGCTTCGCCACGGGCAGCGCCACGCTGACGCTCCAGGATGTCGCCCCCGACGTGACCGGCTCGATTCTCCCGGACGGGAATCCCGTCACCGTCACGACGACCACGGCGTCTCAGAACGCGCGCTTGACGTTCTCGGGGACCGCGGGCCAGGCGATCAGCATGAAGATGAAGTACGCGCCCGCAACGTGTTGCACCGCGAACGTCTCCATCCTCAAGCCAGACGGAACCATTCTCGTCTCTCCGATCGGCGTGGGCACGGTCGAGAAGTTCATGGACGCGAAGACCTTGCCGGTCACGGGCACGTACACGGTCCTCGTCGATCCGCAAGGGACGTCGACGGGAACAATGACGCTTACGCTCTACCTGGTCCCGGCAGACGTCAGCGCGACGATAACGCCGGGCGGGCCGCCCGTTACCGTGACGACCACGTCCGCCGGACAGAACGCGCGGCTTACGTTCGCGGGCACGGCGGGCGACGGCCTGGTCGTCACCATCGGCCCGGCCTGCTGTGCGACGGCGGTTTCGATCCTCAAGCCGGACGGCACGACTCTCGTCTCGCCAAAGGCCATCGCGATCACCGGCGGGAAGGTCTACACCCGCCTGACAGTCACGGGTACGCACACGATCCTGGTCGACTATCAGTCGACTGCGCTGGGAAGCGTCACCGTACAGCTGAGCATCGACAACACGGCGCCAACGCTGCCGGTCCTCTCGCTCCTCGAACCGACGACGGACAGCCACGTGACGGGGACGTCGTTCTTCTACCGCCCGGCCGGCGCGGGCGGGAGCCTGACGGTCACCGCGACGACGAGTGACGGCGGCGCCGGGGTGCAGCGGGTTGACTTCCCGGGCCTCAGCGGTGGGTTCACACCGACCGGAATCGTCTCCGACACCACCTCGCCCTATTCCAGGGTCTATTCGTGGGTCACCGGCGCCACCCTCAACAACACGGCGCTCACGGTGACCGTGCGCGACAACGTCGGAAATACATCGAGCGCCACCTTCGCGGTCGGGCCCGACTCGGCTGCGCCGACGACGACGGACAACACGGCCGCGATCGGCTCGGCCTGGAAGAACACGAATCAGACGGTTACCTTGACGCCGTCCGACGGGGCCGGCTCCGGGGTCGCGGCGACGCACTACACCTCGAATGGCGCGACGCCGACGACGGCGTCTCCGCAGGGGACATCGGTCGCCCTTACCGCGGACGGTGTGTACACGGTCAAGTACTTCTCGGTCGACAACGTCGCCAACGCCGAGGCCGTGAAGACCGCAGGGACCCAGATCCGCATCGACAAGACGCCTCCGAGCTCCGTGGCGCTGAACCTGCTTCCCGCGCAGATCCGGAACGGCCAGGCTCTGAGCGGCACGGCGACGGACGCTCTCTCCGGGATCGTGTCGCTGTCGTACTTCTATTGCGCGGGAGCTTCCTGTACGCCCACCGTCTTGATCGGCTCGAGCTCGGCTGGCCCGAGCTACCCGGTCACCTGGGCCGGCCAGCCGGTCGACGGCACCTACCAGGTACTCGCGCGTGCGACGGACGCGGCCGGAAACATCCTCAACTCCGCCAAGCAGACCGTTGTGGTCGACAACTCGCCCCCCGACACGACGATCACCGTGGCCCCGACGAGCCCGAGCACGGCGTCCGTCAGCTTCACCTTCACCTCCACCCAGGCCGGCTCCACCTTCGAGTGCGAGCTCGACGGAGGCGGGTTCGCGGCGTGCACGAGCCCGAAGCCCTACACCGGCCTCGCGAGCGGATCCCACACCTTCCGAGTGCGCGCCACCGATCCCGCCGGAAACGTCGACGCGACTCCCGCGGCACACACGTGGACCGTGGACGCGCTCGCTCCCAACACGACGATTACGGCCAACCCACCGGCCCTGTCGAACTCCTCGAGCGCCGCTTTCAGCTTCACTTCGACGGAGCCCGGGACCTTTGAGTGTCGCCTCGACGCCGGCGCCTTCGCCGCGTGCACGAGCCCGCGCAGCTACATCGCGTTGACCGACGGCTCGCACACCTTCAGCGTGCGGGCCATCGACGTGGCTGGGAACGTCGATGCGACGCCGGCGACGTACACCTGGACGGTGGACACCGGCGCCCCGAACACGACCATCACGGCGTCGCCGAGCAACCCGACCTCCTCGACCGCAGCGAGCTTGTCCTTCACGGCCACTGAGCCTGGATCCACCTTCGAATGCGCGCTCGACGGCGGCGCCTTCGCCGCCTGCACGAGCCCGCAGGCTTACGCAGGCTTGGCCGACGGCTCGCACACCTTCCAGGTGCGCGCGACCGATCCGGCCGGCAACACCGACGGAACCCCTGCTGCCCACACGTGGACGGTCGATACGGCCGCTCCGAACACGACCATCACCGCGTCCCCGAGCAACCCCAGCTCCTCGGCCGCAGCGACCTTCGCCTTCACGGCCACTGAGCCCGGATCCACCTTCGAATGCGCGCTGGACGGCGGCGGGTTCAGCTCGTGCACCAGCCCACGGAGCTACAGCGGACTGAGCGACAGCGCGCATACGTTCCAGGTGCGGGCGACCGACGGACTCGGCAACACGGACGCGACTTCCGCCTCCTTCACCTGGACCATCGACACCGCAGCCCCCTCCGCCTCGATCACCGGTGGGCCCTCCGATCCGAGTAACGACGCTGAGCCGACGTTCACCTTTTCGGCCGACGAGGCGGGCTCCTCGTTCGAGTGCCGGCTCGACGGCGGCGCCTTCGCTGCGTGCACGAGCCCCCACGGCCTGGCTGCCCTCACGGAGGGCTCGCACACGTTCACCGTGCGCGCGATCGACGGGGCGGGGAACACCGGCCCTGGCGACAGCCGTACCTGGACAGTCGACCTCACGGCACCCGAGACGACGATCTCGTCGGGGCCGAGCGATCCCACGGGCGACACGTTCGCGGACTTCGCCTTCGACTCGAACGAGGCGGGCTCGACGTTCCGGTGCGAGCTCGACGGCGGCGGGTTCAGCGCCTGCAGCAGCCTGCAGAGCTACGGCGGCCTGTCGACAGGCTCACACACCTTCTCGGTCTACGCAACGGACGCTGCGGGGAACGTCGACGCCTCGCCGGCCACCTTCACCTGGACGATTTCGTAGGTCGGCGCGAGCCGGTCTGCCGATAGGTCGGTCGTGCGCCTCCTGAACGTTCGTCCGCCCTACACCGTCGTCGCCTACGCGTTCGTTGTGATGGCGCTGATCCTGGTCGCCCTCGTCCGCGAGGGATCACAGGGGCGCTGGCTCGGAGGAGCCTTTCTGCTCCTCCTCGTGACCTTCGGCCTCCTTCAAGGAGTGTGGGCGGCCTGGGCCTTCCTCGTTTTCGTCGCGGTGGGGGACATCGTCGTCGGGGTGCTCCGGTGGCCCGACTGGCGCGCGGCGTCCGTCGCCGCCGTCAACGGGCTCATGTTGATCCTTCTGTTGGCGCGCTCGACCAGACGGTACGCCGGGCGAGGCCGTCCCCGCATGCTCGGGCGGATCGGCTTCGGCGAGCTTAGGTGAGCGCGGGGGCGGCCAGGCCGACGCTTTCGGCAAGGCCGTGCTCGAAGACGTAGCGCGCAGCTTCGGTGCGATTCTTGACGCCGAGCTTGCGGTACACGTTGTGGAGGTGGAACTTGACCGTCTGCTCGGTCACCCAGAGCTCGCGAGCGATCGCTTGGTTGGACAGACCGCGAGCTACCGCCCGCAGGATGGCGTCCTCACGCTCGGTCAAGCCGCTGTGCCTCGAGCGCACTCCCGTTAGCGAGCCCTTTGGACGCAGGGAGTAGTGCACTGCGCCCGTGGCCGCCTGACGAAGCGCGGAGGGCAGGTCGACGGGGTCGACGCTCTTGACGATGTAGCCGGAGGCGCCGCGCTTGAGCGTGCTCTCGATGTGATCGGGATCGGCAAGCGCCGAGATCACGACCACTTTCATGTCCGGCCGGCGCTTGGACAGCGACTCGAGACAGGCGAAGCCGTCCAGACCAGGCATGCGCAGGTCGAGCAGCAGCATGTCCGGTTTCGTCCTTTCCACGAGCCCAACGACTTCCGTGCCCGCGTAGGTCTCACCGACGATCTCGATCCCGTCCGCGCCTTCGAGCGCGCGCCGTATCCCCTCGATCGTCAAGCGATCATCTGCAATTAGAAGCTTCATCGACTCCCGCCTCCCTCTCCCCGGTTGGCTATCGATCGGTGCCCGCGTTTTTGACAGGTGGCCTACCTTCCGTCGATTTGGCCTTGGGGTCAATAAGTCCCTGGACCTATGGGGTGTGGATTTCTTTCCACACCCCAGAAACGACACCCCTCCGCGGTTTTGTGTCTTTCAAACCACCCAAAAGGATTGGGGCCCTTGTGGAAAACGCGACAAACGCCTATAAGGAGTGAGCGGAACAAAGAATTGCTGCGGCCCCGCTATTTGATTGCTGGTGCGACCGTCATCGGCGCAGCCCTGACGGTGCTCGTCGTCGCGGTCCCGGCCCTGGGTGGGGGGCACCGCAGCCTTTCGTTGCATATCGCCATCGAGACGGCGGCGTCTCTCATCGCGCTTCTGGCGGCGTACCTCGTTTTCGGGCGTTTTCAGCAGAACGCTCTGCTCAGCGACCTGACTCTTGTCGTCGCCCTTGCCATCTTCGGGCTGACGAACATCCTCTTTCGAACCGTGCCCGCCGTCCTGTCGGGTGAGGCCGAAGTAGAGGGCTTTGCGCTTTGGGCTCCGATTTGCGGGGCGCTGGCCGGCGCGTTCGTCTTCGCTCTGGCGGCGGTAGCACCGGAGGCGCCCGTTGGCAAGCGCGCGCGGTTCGTCGTCGTCTCCCTCTTGTTCGCCATGGTCAGCTTTGGCGTCGTCGCAAGTGCGGCGGGGCTCGCGCAGCTGGGCGCCTGGGACGACGTTGCGGCGCCGCCCGCCGGACGTCCGGAGCTCTTCGGGAACCCGGCCGTTTCAGTCGCACAGCTGTTTGCCGGGGGACTCTTCGTCGTCGCCGCCGTCGGTTTCGCGAAGCGCGGCAAGCGCGACGACTTCATGCTCTGGTTTGCCGCCGCGGCCGTTCTGGCCGCGTTCTCACGTCTGAACGAGGGTCTGTATCCATCTGACGTAGTCGGCTGGGTCCAGATCGGCGACACGCTGCGACTCGGTGTGTACGCGCTGGTGCTGACCGGCGCAGCGCGGGAGATCAGGGGATACTGGGCCAAGTTCGCCGAGGCCGCCATTCTCGAAGAGCGGCGGCGAATCGCGCGCGACCTGCACGACGGGCTCGCCCAGGAGCTCGCCTACGTCGTGAGTCAGGCCCAGCGCGCGACGCGGCAAAACCCCGGCACGATCGTCGACGAGCTCTCGATCGTCGCGCAGAGGGCGCTCGATGACTCGAGACGCGCGATCGCCACACTCGTCGAGCCGCTCGACCAGCCGATCGAAACCGCGCTGGAGCACATGGTGGAGGAGATCAGCGACCGGACGGGCATCCCCGTCCATCTTTCGGTCGCCGAGGGAATTCAGGTCGATGCGGCCCGGCGCGAGGCTCTCCTCCGGATCGTTCGCGAGGCTGTGCTCAACGCCGCTCGTCACAGCGACGCCCATGCGGTCACGGTGCGCCTCTCGAACGACGGATATCTGCACGTGGAGGTCTCCGACGACGGGGTCGGATTCAATGCGGATGAAGCGAGGCGCGATCGCTTTGGGCTCATCAGCATGAAAGAACGTGCGCAAGCGCTCGGTGCCGAGTTCCGGATCGATTCGGACCCGGGGGCGGGGACGACGGTCGAGGTGGTGTTCCGGTGAGTGAGGTCATCCGTGTCGTGATGGCGGACGATCACCCTCCCACGCGCGCGGGGGTCGCCCGGGCGCTCGAAGGGCAGGGCTTCGAGATCTGTGCGGAGGTAGCGACCGCAGCGCTCGCCGTGGAAGAGGCGCTGCGCCACGAGCCCGACGTCTGCCTTCTGGACATCCACATGCCCGGCAGTGGCGTCGAGGCCGCCGGCGAGATCTCCTCGCGGCTCCCGGGGACGTCCGTGATCATGTTGACGGTCTCGCGAAACAGCGACGATCTCTTCGATGCCCTTCGCGCCGGAGCGGCGGGATACCTTTTGAAGGACATGAACCCCGAACGACTTCCCGACGCGATTCGGGGAGTGGTGAACGGCGAGGCCGCTATGCCCCGCACGCTGGTCGCCCAACTCATCGACGAGTTTCGCGAGCGAGGACGCCGGAAGCGGCTTTTCCTGCTGCGCCGGCAGCCGGTAGACCTGACCAGTCGCGAATGGGAAGTCCTCGAGCTCATGCGTCAGGGCCTCTCCACCGGCGACATCGCGGGGCGCCTCTTCATCACCAGCGCAACGGTTCGAACCCACATCGCAGCGATCCTCCGCAAGCTCCATGCGACCGACCGCAAGCAAGTCCTGGCGCTTCTCAGCTCGGACGATTAGCTAGAGTCAGGCGAGGGCACAAGGATCGAAGCGGGCCTCCCGGGCCCGTGAGCGGGCCTGGGCTGGGGTGCCAGCCCGTAGGTAGGGCTAACTTCCGTTTAGCATCCGCCGAAATCCGGCAAAAGGTCTAGGATCACTAAAGCGAGTTCCTCCGACGGTCGATAGCCCAAGGGCGGTCCAAGGGACACGATGAGCGTCGTCGTATTCGGGATATTTTTCGTGCTTGGTGCGGCATCGATCGCGCTGTGGATCTCCGTGCGCTTCCCGAAGCTCAAGCCGGAGCGTCTGGCCATCATCATGATCCATCTCGTTTTGGCGATGGTCTTTGCCCAGCTCCTTCCGTTCGGCCTCCTGCTGCCGATCAGCGCCCCGGCCGCGATCCAGCTGATGGCCGGAATTCTCACGCTTGCCCTGCCGGTGCTCGTCTACACGCTGCTGATCGCCATCTGGCTGCTCCGCATCGTGCAAGGCGCCCTCGGCGGCATGCTCCGCTAGCGGCCCAGCCGGCCTTTCGAGCGAGTCAACGGCGCGAGCGCACCTCGCGGCCGCTGAAGACGTCGAAGACGATGCAGGCGAGGAGCGCGACCGACCAGTCGTTCCACGTGCCGAACCATTCGAGGTTCGGCGTCCCCTGCACGAGCCAGACGATGAGCCAGATGAGGCTCGCCATCTAGCTCTCACCCGCTCCGGTCGCAGGTGTGAACACGTCGCCCCCTTCGCTGTCGCCCTGGCCGGGGGTCGGCTCGAAGGAGAGGGCCCCGCGATCCTTCGCGCGCCGCCAGGAGTAGGCGGTGAGGGCCTTGCGGGGCTTGCCCGCCATGAGCGGCTGCCACGTGGCGGCCACCTTCCAGAGGGACGGATCCTCGCCGGGGAGCTTCAGCGTCGCGGACGGGCCCGGCGTCTCGAAGAGGAAGATGGCCTCGCGCTCGCTCAGGTAGACCTCGTGCCGGTCGAACTCCGTCGCCTCGAGATCGAAGGGCGGCCCCTTCGCGAGCAACGCCCGAGCTTTCTCAGACGCTCCGTCCTTCAGCGGCACGACGACGACGAGTCGGCCCACTAGCCTGCGGTCGCTCCCTCGCTCTCCCAGTAGCGGTTGAGCGAGCCCTGCACCTTCACGAACCAGACGATGGCGGGGATGATGAGGAGCGCGCCGGGGAAGAGCCACAAGCCGCTCCAGCCCGTGATCGGCGACTCGCGGCCGTCCTTCTCGTACATCTTCCCGATCTCGGACGGGATCACGAACGCGCTGATCGCGCCGACGATGATCCAGACGACGAGGCCGAGCACGCCCCCGATTCCGTCGCCACTGTGGCGCTTGACCTCTTCCTGTGTCTGATAGACCCAGTAGAGGCTGTACAGGCCGAAGGTGACGATGAAGATGAGGATCCCGAAGCCGATGCCGCGGGGGTGCCCGAGCGGGCCGGTGTTGCCGGATGTGCTCACTGCGCCTCCTTCGTGCGACCGCTCAACTCAACCATGCCGGGAGCGCCGCGGTCAACCGACGACGCCGCGAACGGAGGATAGAGGGCGCGCACCTCGTCGACGAAGGCCGCCAGGCGGTCCGCGAGCTCTGCGTCGTGAATCTCGAGGACGTCTTCGGCGTTCCGCTCGCCCGATCGCGACAGGTTGAAGCTGCCCGTGAAGACGGCGTCGTCCGCGATCGTCACCTTCGCGTGCATGAAGTCGTGCGGGGTTCCCTCCGGTTCCCACGGCGTCGAGGGCTTGCCGGAGAAGGGAGCTTCGAGGACGCGCTCGAGGAGCGGCAGCTTCCACGATGCGTTGCCGTTCTCGTTCCACTGGTAAATGACGCCACGAACCTGGGTGGCGTCGACGCAGCCCGCGATGTCCAGCTCGCCCTCAGACACGAGCTGGGCGAGCTCGGCGAGCACCGGCGCCGTGGTGATCACGGGTGAGCAGATTCGAACGCGCCGGCGCGCCCGCGCGATGTGCTTGGCGATCCGCATGGACAGCGCCTCGCCGTAGCCCGGCGTGAACCAGGCTCGCATCTTCCTCCCGTTCACGGAGAAGGGAATCGGATCGACGAAACCGCTCTCCTCGACTATCCCTTTCGCCCAGAGCTGCTCGAAGTCGGCCCGGTAGCGCTTCGCGAGCTCGGGTGAGCGCAGCGTCGCGACGACGTTCTCCTGGAGGGAGAACGAGTCGTCAGTCCAGTTCATCGAGCCCGTCCAGACGGCGTCCTCGTCTCGAACCACGTACTTGTGGTGCATGAGATCCGGCACGCCGGCGATCGCGCGCGCCGGGACTCCGAGCGAGGCGATCAGCTGGGCGTCGGGCTCCGGCGGGGGAGGGACGGGGATGGGGTTGCGGTGGTCGACGTTGTAGACGAACCGGATCTCGACGCCTCGCGCCGCTGCCTTGCGGATCGCCTCGGCGACGATCGCCGCCGTGTCCGGTTGCAGGTGGAAGTCGTAGTGCGCGAGGTCGAGCGAGCGCTTCGCTTCGTCGATGAAGCCGGCGATCCAGCCCGCCACTTCAGTGGGTTGCTGACCCCCGTCGTGCAAGGTCCGGACGTCGAGTGACTCGGTCATGCCGCCATTCTCCCCTGCGGGTGCTTAGTGAACCCCAACCCATGGAATACGCAGACAATTGGCCTCCTCCCCGCCGCAGCCCGCGACGGCTGCGAGTACGAGCAGGGTCGCGAGCCGCGCTTTCACGAGGCCCAGGAGGGCCAGAACGCTTCGCCGGGCAGGGGGACTCGACCGAGGCGCGAGCCGTCGGCGCGCATGACGATGATGCGGCTCGGGCCCGCGAACGTCGTGCCGCTCTCGTCAGCGCGCGCGAATGCGAGCCAGCGTCCGTCTCGCGACCAGGCGGGGGCGCCGTCACGCGCCGAGCCGCGCGTCAGCTGCCGGGCCCCGGACCCGTCCGGACTCATCGTGTAGATGTCGCCGTCGCGGCTGAACGCGATCAGGCGCCCGTTCGGGGACCAGTCGGGATCGGCGTCGTACTCGGGCCCGCTCGTCAGCCGCGTCGGGGACGAGCCGTCGGCGTTCATGACGAAGATGTCGTCGTTTCCGTCCGGCAGGAAGGTCGTGTAGGCGATCCGCTCGCCGTCCGGAGACCACGTCGGAAACTCATCGGGCGTGAAGGTCGCGTCTTCGACGAGGTCGTCCTCGGTCAGCGCGCGCCCGTTCTTCCCATTCGCATTCGTGACCCAGATCGACGAGGAGTCGCCCTCGCCCTGCGCGAAGGCGAGCCTGCTCCCGTCCGGTGACCAGGTGGGCCAGAGCGTGGCCGTGAACGATCCTTCGGTGAGCTGTTTCGGCCGCCCCGAGCCGGTCGAGTCGATCACGTGGATGTGGTCCGCTTCGCCCGAGGTCTGCGTGGCGATGCCGCGGGTGTAGGCGATCTTCGATCCGTCCGGCGAGAGCTCGGGCGCGAGGTCGGAGCTCCAGGACCCCGACTCCCGGAGCGGCCTGACCAACCGGGTGAGATCAGACCCGTCGACGTTCACCGAGTAGACGGCGATGGTGTCGCCGTCCTCCTCGAGCATCGAGACGAGCAGGCGGCCCGGGCCCGTCGCCTTCGGCTCGCGCCGCACAGGCGGCTTCTCGTCGTCCGACTCACCGGTCGTCGTCGGCGCCTCCGCCGTCTCGCCCTTGTGCACGAACGTGAGCTCGACCTCGATCTTCGCGTCGTCGGAGACACGCAGGCCGACTTGCTGCGGGAACTCGAGCTCGAAGTCGCTCCTCTGAATGTCGAGCTGTCCGGCCACCTGGAACGTGTCGCCGTTCCAGCGCGCCTCGAGTGGAAAGCGCACGTTCCGCGAGATCCCCCGCAGCGTCACGACGCTCGCCGCCTCGAAGATGATCACCTCGCCCCGTTCCGGCGACTGCAGGTCGACGGGCTCGGTCAGGCGAAACGTTCCGTTCGGGAACTCGCCCGTTCCGAGCGCCTCCTGCGCTGCCGGGTCGCGCCCGGGCTCGTCGCTTCGCAGCTGGCGGAGATCGGCTGTGACCTGCGTCGTCTCGATCCGCCCATCCGCGATCGTCATCGCCCCGCGAACGGCCGTCGTTCGGCCGACTGCGTCGTTCGGAGCCGGCACGAAGCCGAGCTTCTCGCGCACGCGGTAGCCGGCGAAGCCCGCGTCGTCGGCAAGCACCCAGTCGCCGTCTAGGTCGCTCGGCCCGCCGCGCGACCCGGGTGCCTCACCGAGTCCAGCCGGGGCGGGGGCTCCCGTCGTGCGAAAGGCGAAGTACCCGTACGCCGCCGCGCTGAGGACGAGCACGCCGACCGCGGCCAGGAGCGCGACGCGCGTGAAGAGGCCGAGGCGCTTCCATCTGCGCACCATGCGGCACCTACACCGCCCGGCGCGGGCAGGTTCCTACGTAAATTCCAGGACGCCGAGCTCGAGCAGGTCCCGGCACGCGGCGAGCGCCTGGCGGCGCAGCGTCGGCTCCTCGCCGCGCTTCGCGGCGGCGCGGATGACGTCTCCGAGCGTTCGAGTCCCGTCGAGAGCGCGCACGACGTCGAGGACCGCAGGCGCCACCTCGAGGCTCGAGCTGGTGCCTGCGGCCAGATGGATGTAGGCATGGCCCGCACCGTCGCGGCGGGAGGGACGCACCTCGACCTCGAGATCGAGCGGCTCGACGACGGCGAGTCGTTCCTTCAAGAGGCCGGCTTGCTTGGCGAGCCCGGCCAGGCGGGCCCGCGCGGCGAAGGCTCGTCGCACCTGCGCGCCCGCGTCCTCGAGGTCGTCCTCGTCGAGCTCGTCGACGCGCGCCGTGAGCCGCTTCCCGGGCCGCCGGTGGAGGACGATGGCGCCCTCCGTCACCCACCGCACACCGAGCCGTGACAGGTACTGGGTCCACCGATCGAGCGCGGCGGTGAAGGCCTTGCCGTCGCCGGCGAGGTCGACGTTCCACGTCGCCGCGTGCTCGAGGGGGTCGGACCCCCAGACGGGGAAGATCCAGCCGTCGCAGCCGCTCTCCTTGGTCCACGCGAGTGCATGTGTGTCGGGCGCGTCCTCGTCGTCGGCGACCCAGCTCAGGAGCATCGTCGCGAAGCCGCCGTCGGCCAGGTGCGCGGCCGCGCTCTGCACGAGGCGCTCGGACAGCTCGTCGGCCTCGAAGCCGGCGTCGCGATAGGCCCATCGCTTCTCCGGCGAGACGACGTACGGAGCATTGCACGTGATCAGGTCGAAGGTCTCTTCCGCCACAGGCTCGAAGAAGCTTCCGCGCCGCGTCTCGATGTTGTCGAGACCGTTGAGCGCAGCGTTCAGCTCCGTGTACGCGAGCGCGCGCAGGTTCACGTCAGTGGCGACGACGCGCCGCGCGTGGCGCGCCGCGAACAACGCCTGCACGCCGCTCCCTGTGCCGACGTCGAGCGCGCGGCCGACGCGGTGGCGCGGCGTAAGGGCCTCGCACACGCGCGACGTCGGCGTGTATGCCGCGACGTAGTCCGGTGGCTCGTCTCCCGGCGGGTAGTCGTCGGACGCGACGAGGAGCTTGCCGATGGGGAGGATGCGACCGCGCGGAGACACCTCGTCGCCAACGTCGGCGAGCGCGGTGGCTCTCAGCGCGTCGAGGGCGCGCGAACCGCCCAGCGCGGCCGCCGCTTCCTTGCGCGCGACGGGCTGCTGGAGAAACAGGAGCCTGACGAGGGTGTCGACGTGCGTGCTGGACAGCCGGCGCTCGAACACGGGGATGTCCTCACGGTCGCCGGAGTAGGCATCGTCGCCGAGCAGGTCGACGATCGCCTTCTCGGTATAGCCCGCGCCCCGGAGCGTCTCACCGAGGAGGGCAGCTGCAGCGCGATCGGCGGTGGGGTGGGGCGCGGCGGGGCCCGACGCTACTGATTCCACTTGTCGGCGGTGGACTTTCGGTGCCGCTGGCTCTTCGCACGCACGCTCGTCACGTCCTGGGGCGTGCTCGCGTCGAAGACCTCCGCCTGCTTGTTCGTCATCTGTCCCTGACTGCGCCGTGCCGAGAAACTCTTTCCGAACCTCTGCATGCGGCGGAAGAACCTGTTCACGCCGCCGCCAGGTCGCGGAGGAGCTTGTGCACGCGCTGCCAGCGCGCGTCGACGGCGGGCTGCTCGCTCTCGGTGAACCACACGAGCACGAGGTTCTTGTAACGGGTGTGCGCAGTCCACGTTTTGCTGTGTGAGTCGAGCTCCCAGTAGATGCCGCGCCGGTGTGCGAGCGGCTTTCGCGTCGCCTTGTCGCGGAAGAGGGAATCCATTGCAGCGTTCTCGCCGGGATCGACGACGTAGATCGAGAAGATCCCGAAACGGTCGATGAGACGCTGCGGCGCGTCCTCGGCAAGCCCGAGCTGGTCCCATGCGGTGTCGCCCGGGCCGCTCTTACGCACGAGCGGCGCACCCCCGGCGCCGAATTCGGCGATCACCTGGTCGCTCGTAAGGCCGGTTTCTTCCGCTTCCCCGCAGCCAGCGGCGAGTACGGCCACGGCCAGCAGGAGGATGACGGCGAGTCTCCTGGCAGACATCGCGGTCTCACTATAGGCACGCCTGCCGACACGCCTATCCCCTAGACGGCCGCCCCCTTGAAAGCAGGGATGATCTCGCGCCCGTAGGCCTGGAGGATCTCCTCCTGCCCGTGGGTCATGAGGTAGATGTTGAAGTGATCGACGCCGATCGATTCGAGCTCCTTGAGCTTGTCTCGCACCTGGTCGATCGGCCCGATCACGGAGAAGCGGTCGGCGATCTCGTCGGTCACGAACTCGCCGTGCGCTGCTCCTTCGCGGCTGTGGTCCTTGTAGTCGTAGAACTTGCGCGCCTTGACGTACTCGGTGAGCTCCGAGGGGATCTCCGACTCAAAGCCGTAGCGCTCGATCAGGTCCATGACGTGGTTCGAGACCATCGCGGGGAACCAGCGTGTTGCGTCGCGCGCCTCCTGCATGTCGTCGGTGATGATGCTCGGCGCGCAGACGTGGCACTTGATCTCGTCGGGATCGCGACCAGCCTCCGCCGCCGCCGTGCGCGCCTGCTCCATGATCCACTGGATGATGAGCGGGTCGGCGAGCTGGATGATGACGCCGTCGCCGACGCGTCCCGCGACCCCGAGCGCCTTCGGCCCGTAGCCGGCGATGTACATCGGAATGTCGGGAAGGTCCTTGGCCCACTCGAGCTGGAGGTCCTTGCCGTTCCACTCGACCGGCTTGCCGTTCATCAGGTCCTTCATCATCACGAGCGAGCGCTCGAACTCGGCCACCTTGACCGGCTTCTGGCCGATCACGCGGCGCGCGGAGTCTCCGCGCCCGATGCCCATGACCATGCGCCCCTCGGAGATCGCCTGGAGCGTCGCGTACGAGCTGGCCGTCACCGTCGGCTCGCGCGTCCCCGGGTTCGTGACGCAATGGCCCATCTTGAGCTTCTCCGTGTGGACGGCGAGGAGGGTCAGCAGGGGATAGGCGTCGTGCCAGAGGATGTGGGAGTCGTAGGTCCAACCGTTGTCGAAGCCCTGGCGCTCGGCGAGCTGCATGAGCTCGACAAAGCGGCCATGCGGTGGGTCGGGCAGGACGGTGACGCCGAAGGTCAGCATCGAGAAAGGCCTCCTGGAAGCGCGGGAGCGACGATTCTACGCCGCTCGACCGCCATTTTCCGACCAGCTGGCGAGCGCCCGAACGAGCTGGACGAGGTCGGGCTTCGGCATACGGTTCGAGACGCGGATCCAGCCGGCCGTAGACGGAGTCTGGGGCTCCGCCGTGTGCACCTCGATCACCGGGACGCCCTTCTTGGAGAGGAGATGCGCTTGGTTTCGCCCGATCAGGCGACCCCGGAAGACCACGGCGAGGTCCACGGAGGGCAGCTCGCCCGTCCCCAGGGGGCGGGTGCGGGTGTCCACGTCGAATCCGGCCGCCTCGAGCTCTGAGACGAGCAGCGGCTGACGCGCCGCCAGGACGAGGACCCGATGGCCGTTGTCGTCCACGAAGGAATTTTTCCCACCCACCCGACGTTCAAAGCCTGGGTTATGGGTACTGGAACAGGTATGCAGGTGAATTCCCTCGACCACGTCGCCCTCTGGGTGGACGACCGCGACGCCGTGGCGGACTTCGCCGGCGAGCACCTGGGCATGCACGTGATCGACCGGACGGACGCGTTCACGCTGGTCGGCGCCGACGCGCGCCGGGGCAAGCTCACGCTCTTCGCCGCCGAAGGGCCGCGCGAGCAGGGCGTCCTGAGCGAGATCGCGATCCGCGTCCCGGCCGGGACCGACGCGCTCCCGTCCGCTCCGGCGGGCGTGCCGCTCGTCGCCGTCCGGTCCGAGGGAGAGCCGTACGACCTCGACCACGTCACATTTCGCGTTCCCGACCCCGAGGGCGCCTTCTCGGAGCTCGCGACGCTCGGGTTCCGAGTGGAAGGCGGGCGCCTCCGGGCCGGCGAGGCCTACGTGGACCTGGAGCGTGGGCAGCCGGCCGAGACGGAGCGGCCGATCCTCAACCACCTCGGCCTCCTCGTCGACTCGACCGAGGACCACATCGCCGAGGCGCGCCGCCGCGGGCTCGACATCGACAACATCGTCGACGCGGCCAACACGTACGCACTCTTCGTCTGGGGCCCGAGCGGCATCAAGCTCGAGTACGTCGAGCACAAGCCGACGTTCTCGCTCGTCTAGCGTCTAGGAAGATTCGGCCGCGGGCTCGGCGATCCCGTCGGGCCGGTTGGCATCGTCGCTGCGCAGGCTGTGGGTGAGCGGGATCCCGTCGCGCCGGTGGCGGTAGACGACGTAGGAGACGGCTGCGATCCAGATGATCGCGAGCACGAGGTAGACGGGATTCCGCACATCGCCGCTGACGTCGAACGCATCGAAGAGCGTGCGCGTGTTGGTGATGAGGATGAGCCCGCCCACGCACGCGCCGAGCAGGCGCGCCGTCACGATGCGGACGAACCAGGCGGCGATCGGCGCGGCGACGATGCCCCCGATCAGCAGCGCGAAGACGTACGAGCCCTTGATGCCCTGACTGCCGAGTGCGGCGAGGAATCCCGCGCTCGCCGCAAGTGCGACGAGGAACTCGCTCGTGTCGACCGAGCCGATCACCTTGCGCGGCTCCATGCGGCCGCTGGCAATCAGGGTCGGCGTGGAGACCGGTCCCCAGCCGCCGCCGCCCGTCGCGTCGATGAACCCGGCGCCGAGACCGAGCGGTGCAACGAAGCGCCCGCGCACATAGCGGCGCCCTTCCTTCTGTGGCGCTCCCTTGAGCGTGAAGCGCAGGAGGATGTACACGCCGAGAACGAGCAGGATGGTTGCCATCCATGGCTTGGCGATGTCGCCGGAGAGGTTGCTGAGAACGACCGCGCCGATGAAGGCGCCGATCGCGCCCGGGATACCGAGCCGGCGGACGGTGCGCCAGTCGACGTTGCCGAAGCGCCAGTGCGAAAAACCGGAAACCGCCGTCGTGCCGACCTCGGCCAGGTGGACCGAGGCGGAGGCCGCCGCGGGGGCGACGCCGGCCGCGAGGACGAGCGACGCGGACGTTGCGCCGTAGGCCATGCCGAGAGCGCCGTCGACGAGTTGGGCCAGGAAGCCCACGATCACCAGCACGATCAGCGTCTGCATCCGGTCGCTCCTTTCCGTTCCCCCGAGTTGATAATCCCTACAAAATTTGTAAACATTAGGCGAAGGTTGCGGGAGGCTAGGTGAGACGCGTGCCCGCGTCAAGCGCGAACCGCGAGGAGCAGCCATGTGGGTCTCGAGACGAACCGACTACGCCACGCGGGCCTTGCTCGCCCTGGCGCTCAAGAACGGCGGGCCGATGAAGCTCGAGGAGCTCGCGCGTGTGACGGCCGTTCCGCAGTCCGTCCTCGAGCAGGTCATGCCGGTCATGCGGACGGCGGGAATCGTCCGGTCGGAGCGCGGCCCGGCCGGCGGCTACCGGCTGAACCGCTCGCCCGAGGAGATCACGCTCGAACGCGTCGTCCGCCTCTTCCAGGGGCAGTTGGCCCCGATCGGCTGCGCCACGCGCAGCCAGCCCGAGACGTGCCCGATGATGCTGGCGTGCTCGCTCAAGGGAGTCTGGGAAGAGGTGCGCGACGCGACCATCACGATTCTCGGCCGCACGACGTTCGCAGATTTGGCGCAACGCGCGGGCGGGCCGTGGACGGATCCCAAGCTGCTCCCGGTCGCCTGAGAGCGCTTGCCTGAGCTCGTCGTCGCCGGCGCCGGCATGGCCGGCCTTGTCGCAGCCGCGCGCGCCCGGGAGCTCGGCGCGACGGTCACCCTGCTCGAAAAGGGCGACCGACCAGGTGGCTCGTTTCGCTACTCGAGCGGGTTCGTGTGGCGCTACCGCGAGTGGGACACGTTCCGGGCACAGTGCCCGGGCGGCGACCCAGCGCTCCAGCGAGCCGTGTTCGACCAGCTCGACGATGCGCTTGCCTGGCTCGAGTCGCTCGGCGCGGCCGTCGCGTCGCGCGAGACGGGGAACGAGCTGACGATCGGCGTCCGGCTCGATCCCGTCGCGACGGTCGAGGCGCTCGCGCGGGCAGCGGGAAAGATCGAGCTTCGCAGTCCGCTCGAGGACGTTCCGGCCCCGCCCGTCATCCTCGCGACGGGCGGCTTCCAGGGGAGCCGCGAGCTCGTCCGCCGCTACGTCACGACGGAAGCCCCTTCGCTTCGGCTTCGCGCCAATCCCTGGAGCACCGGTGACGGGCTGCGCCTCGCGCTCGAGCACGGAGCGTCCATGTCGGAGGGGATGGACGAGTTCTACGGCCGCAACATGGCGGCGGCGCCGGAGATCGCACCGGAGCGCTTCGTGGAGCTGGCTCAGCTCTACGCGCGCTACGCGAAGGTGACCAATGCAAACGGCGAGGAGTTCGTCACGCGGCACTGGGCCGAGCTCGACGTCGTCCAATGGACGGCGCGCCAGCCTCGCGCGCGCGCGTGGTACCAGGTAACCGACGGAACGCTCTCACGGCGCGTTCGCGACCGGACGGTGAGCGAGATGATCGAGGCCGGCCGCTCGGCGGGTGCGCCGGTCGAGCGGCGAAACGGCACGCTCATCGTCGAAGTCGTTAGCGGGATCACGACGACCCTCGGCGGCATCGAGGTCGACGAGCGCGCCCGGGCGGCGGACGGCGTCTTCGCCGCCGGCGCCGACGTCGGCGGCATTTCGACGGGCGGCTACGCCAGCGGTCTCGCGGCCGCGCTCGTCATGGGGCGGATCGCCGCCGAGCAAGCTGCTGGGCTGGGCTGAACTCAGACGAAGGTCGAGCTCGGGTCTTCCGACTCAGGCAGCGGAAGAGGCGGGACGCATTTCGCCAGGCCGAGATTGCGAAGCATTTCGACCTTCCTCGCGTCCGCCCTCGCCAAGTCGCGCCAGCGCCTGAGGAACTCTCGCCGGTCGAGATTCCGGACAGCATCGACCAAGCCCTCCAAGGCAAGCCGCTCTTGCGAAAGTGGGTGCGGAGCTGCTGCACCTCGCGCCGGTACTCGAATGGCGGCGTCAAGCGGTTGAAGATGGCCTTGCTCTCATCGCCCATCCGGATGACCCCGAGGAGCAGGAACTCCAGGTCAGTGGGGACGACAAGGGTCCTCTCTCGATACACGCGCTTTAGCGCCTTCATTCGCTTTCGTTCCCATTCGCAGATCGCGCTGACGTGATCGATCCACTCAAGCCGAGTCCCTTCTGGATCGATCCTTTCGACGGTATCGGCGCCGGCCCGCTCCTGACCGTTCGGAGTCAGCAGGTCTCCGCTGACCCGGAGCGCAGCAGCGAGTAGAGCTAGCAGTCCGAGTGCGAAAGCCAGTTTCCCGAGCACCTCGGCCGCAGCCTGACAGGGCCGTCGCGCCAGATCCTCGCCCGGCGGTTCAGAGGCCTCCTATCGAAGGAGCAGTTCGACGTGCTCTCGGCGCGTCTGCCTAGCGCTCCTGGAGGTAGGCGCAGGGCCGGTCGTCGTGAGGCAAAGGCGACGGCGCGATCTTCGAGACGATGAAGCGCGCGTCCGCGCCCTCGTCGAGCTCGACCTCGCTCCCGACCGCCGGCGGCTCGCCCTCGCGCTCGACGAGCTCGTAGCCCGTCGGCTTCGAGATGAAGAGCAGATGCTTCCCCTCGGCCACAGCGGCCGAAGTCTAGGGAGTTCTAATCGGAGGCGGCTTCCCAGCCGTCGTACTCGCCGCCACCGGCTTCGGCGAGCGCTTCGAACTTCGCGCGCATGGACTGCACGTTCGACTCGTCGACGACGGTGTAGTTCCGCGCTTCCAGGACCCAGGGGTTGGGCGGGTTGTCGGCGGCGTTCGCGGCCGGCCGTACGTCGATCATGTACCCCTCACCGCGCAGGTGGTGCGATGCCTGCTCCGCTGCGACCTGCGTCGGGAAGTAGACGAAGTGGACGACCTCGCGGGGCCTTGACAGGTTGGCGCCCAGGCGCCGCAGCTGTCTGAGGACTTGCTTGTCGCCCTTCTCCGGTGCGCCGCCCGACTCCGGCTCGTCGAGGTCGTAGTCGTCCTCGTCACGTGGCTTCGGCTTGAAGAGGTCGCGCCAACCCATGGTTCGAGCTTACTCCTCGTTGTCGACGGCAGCGACGTACCCGGGGATGACGACGCGTACCATCGTCCCGCCTTCGTCGCCGTGCTCGACCGAGTAGCGGCCGTTCAAGACGCGCACGCGTTCCTCGATCGCCTCGATGCTCGCCCGCCGACGCTCGCCGACGCCGTCGTCGGTGATCTCGATCGCATAGCCGCCGTCGTCGAGCTCGCCGACCCCGATCTCGATGTTGTCGGGGTTGCGCCGCACGGCCTGGTTCACCGCCTCGCGGATGATCTGGTAGAGGGCGGCCTGCGTTTTCTCGCCGAGTCGCTCGCCGGCTCCGACGTTCGTCGAGACCGTGATGCGGTCCGACTGCTCGATCTGGTCGCCGAGCGCGCGCACGGCGGCGTGGAACCCCTGGTCGCGCAGAACGAGCGGCTCGATCGCAAACGAGAGGTCTCGAAGCTCCTGAATCGTCTTGCGCTCGCGCTCGAGTGACCTCTCGATCACGTGCGCGGCATCCTCGTGGCGGCCGTCCCGAATGGCGGCGAGGGCGGCGTCGTGCATGAGCGCGATGCCGGACATCGACTGGAGCGGACCGTCGTGGAGGAAGAGCGACAGGCGCCGGCGCTCGTCCTGCTCGGCCGTGATCACCTGGTCGGTCAGACGAGCGCGCTCCTCTTCCCGCTCGCGCGCCTCCTCGAGCAGCCGCGCGTTCTCGGCGACGAGTGACTCGAGGTGGCTCGCCTCAGCCTGCAGCGAGTCCTCCGCAACCGCGTGGCGCCGCCGCTCGGTGGCGATCAGGTAGATCGAGAAGGCGCCCGCGAACACCGTGCCCGCCACGACACCCCCGAGGGCGACGGCGTCGTCTCCGCTCGCCAGGCCCACCGCGCCGACCACGGCGCTTACGACCGCACCCGCTACCAGCAGGAGCGGAATCAGCTCAGTCGATGATCGATTCGCGAAGCGCGATTGCGACGGCATGAGTCCGGGTGTCTGCCTCGAGCTTGGCGAGGATGTGCCGGACGTGGCTCTTCACCGTCTCCTGGCTGATGAAGAGGCGCGAGGCGACGTCCGCATTGGACATGCCGTCGGCGAGCAACTGCAGGATCTCCCGCTCGCGCTGGGTCAGCATCTCCTCGCGCTCGCGCGTGAGCAGCGCGGGCATGAGGGCGGGATCGACGTAGCCCTCTCCGCTCGCCACCTTCTCGATCGCGCGGAGGAGCGTCTGGTGCGGCGCCTCCTTTAGGATGTAGCCCTTCGCGCCCGCCTCGAGGCCGCGGCCGAGCAAGCTGCGCTCGCCGTAGGCGGTGAAGATGAGCACGGACGTCGACGGCAGGCGCTCCGCGAGGACCTTCGTGGCCTCGAGGCCGTCCATGCCGGGCATGCGCACGTCCATGATCACGACGTTGGGACGCCGCCTCTCGGCAACAGCAATGGCGCTCGCGCCGTCCGATGCCTCGCCGACGACGCGGATTTGGGGCGCACGCGAAAGCGAGAGTCGGAGGCCTTCCCTCACGACTTCGTGGTCGTCCGCGATCAGGCAGGTGATTTCGTCAGACAATCCGGCTTCCCCAGCAGGGATGATAATCGGGTGGGAAGCCGCGAAACTTTAGCCTTCCGCGGCATAAATCCTGCTTGGCCAGGGAAGCCTGAAGGCTCCGCTATCCTCAGAGCAGAAGGTGGACGACCAACCTCCTAGTACCTACGCCCCGGAGGACGGGGCGTGAGCGACTTCCTACGCATCGCCGTCATTTTCCTGCTCGTGCTGGGAAATGCGATCTTTGTCGCGGCTGAATACGCCCTCGTGACAGCGCGCCGCGGCCGCCTGGAGGAGCGTGCGCAGGAGGGTGGGCGCTCGGCCGTGATCGCCCTTCGGCTCATGGACGAGCCGGTGCGCTTCATCAGCACGGTCCAGGTCGGCATCACCGTCTTCAGCATCCTCCTGGGCGCCATCGGCGAGCCGCTCCTATCGCACTACTTCGAGCCGTGGCTCTCCTACACGTTCGCCTTCCTGGTCTCGTTCACGATCCTGACCTACCTGAGCGTCGTGCTCGGCGAGCTCGTCCCGAAGGCGATCGCCTTGCAGCGCGCGGAAGCGATCGCGCGCTTTCTCGCCGTTCCGCTCGATTGGCTCGGCCGCATAACGCACCCCCTCGTCTGGGTGCTCCAGAAGTCCGCCCACGCGATCACGCGGCTCTTCGGCGTCGGGCCCGCACCGGTCGGGATGACCATGCACACGGAAGAGGACATCCGCCTGATCGTGGCGCAGACCGAGGAGATCCCGAAGGCCGAGGAAGAGATGGTCTACAAGGTCTTCGACTTCGCGGACAAGGAAGTGCACGAGGTGATGGTCCCGCGGCCCGAGGTCGTCGCGCTCTCCGCCGACCTGCCGCCGCAGGAAGCGCTCGCGGCCATGATCGACTCGCCGTACACCCGCTATCCGGTGTACCGAGACTCGGTCGACGACATCGTGGGGATCCTGCACGTGCGCGACCTCTTCAAGGCTCTCTACGACCAGGGGATCGACAACGTCGAGGTGGACGAGCTCGTGCGGCCGGCGCACGTCGTCCCCGAGACGAAGGACCTCGCCGCCATGCTGGCCGAGTTCCGCCGTACGAACCAGCACCTCGCGATCGTCGTAGACGAGTACGGCTCTTTCCAGGGCATCGTCACCCTCGAGGACCTGCTCGAGGAGATCGTCGGCGAGATCGAGGACGAGTACGACCTGCCGGACGAGTCTGTCGAGCGCCTCGACGACAGCCGCATACGCGTGGACGGGACGTTCCCGATCGACGACTTCAACGAGCAGTTCGAGCAGGAGCTGCCGCAGGAGGACTACCACACGGTCGCGGGCTTCGTGTTCGGGCAGCTAGGCCGCGCCGCGGAGGCCGGCGACGAGGTCCTGCACGACGGCCTTCGCTTCTCCGTCATCCAGGTGGACGGCCCGCGCATCGAGAAGCTCGAGATCGAGTTCCTCGGCGACGAGGAGCTCGAGGAGGTTCAGGCCGCCGAATAGAGTCTCGGTGTGGAGTTCGACCACATCGGGATCCCCGTCGCGGACAAGCGCGACGGGATGCGCTACCTCGAGTCGAAGCGTCTCTGGCTGACGAGCCCCCTCGATCATCCGTTTCGCGTCGAGTTCCTCTGGTACGAGGACGAAAGCCCGGAGGTCGACCTCGTGCGCACGACGCCGCACGTCGCGTACCGCGTGGACAACCTCGAAGCTGCGATGGACGGATTCCCCGTTCTCGCGGAGCCGTTCGACGTGTTCGGCGACGTGCGCGTCTCGTTCATCGACGTCGACGGCGCGCCGGTCGAGTTCGTGCAGGCCCTGTGAGCGAGCTCGTCGAGCTCACGAAGCAGCTGGTCGCAATCGACTCCGTCAATCCGGAGCTGATCCCCGGAGCATCGGGCGAGGGAGAGGTCGGCCGCTTCGTCGCCGAGTGGTTCGAGCGCGCGGGTCTCGAAGTCGAGGTCGACGAAGTCGCGCCGGGCCGTCCGAACGTCGTTGGCATCGCGCACGGAACCGGTGGCGGCCGAACGCTCATGCTGAACGCGCACACCGACACCGTCGGCGTGGCCGGGATGGAAGGCGGCCACGAGCCGTACGTCGAGGACGGCCGGTTGTACGGCCGCGGCGCGTACGACATGAAGGCCAGCCTCGCCGCCATCATGCTCGCGGGCGCCGAGGCGAAGCGAAGAGGGTTGCGCGGGGACGTCGTCGTGACCGCCGTCGTCGACGAGGAAGTGGCCAGCATCGGCACGGAGGCGATCGCGCGCCGCTACCAGGCCGACGGCGCGATCGTGTCCGAGCCGACGGAGATGAAGGTCGCCGTTGCCCACAAAGGCTTCGTCGCGTTCGAGATCGAAACGGCCGGGCGCGCCGCTCACGGCTCGCGGCCGGATCTCGGCATCGACGCGATCGCGCGTATGGGCGACGTGCTCGTCCGTCTCCACGATCTCGATGAGCGCTTACGCGCCAACCCCACGCACGCGCTTCTCGGCAGCGGCTCGTTGCACGCCTCCATCATCGGGGGCGGCCAGGAGTTCTCGAGCTACCCGGATCGCTGCCTGCTCCAAGCGGAGCGCCGCACGGTGCCCGGCGAGACTGTCGAGCAGGTCGAAGGCGAGATCGCCGGCCTGCTCGGCGACGTCGAGGGATCAGGGCGGGTCGTGCTCTCGCGTCCCCCGTTCGAGGTCGACCGGGGAGAAGGCATCGTGGAGATCGTGAGCCGCCACGCTGGAAAGGGCGAGCTCGTCGGCGTCCCATTCTGGGCGGACTCGGCGCTGCTCGCGGGGGCGGGCATCCCCACGGTCCTGTTCGGGCCGGCGGGCGACGGCGCGCACGCCGTGGTCGAGTGGGTCGACGTTCCCGCCGCCGAGCGCTGCCTGGAGGTGTACGTCAACGTGGCGGCCGAGTTCTGTGGCTGAGCCCGGGACCTTCCAGATCGGCGGCGACCTCGAGGTGCGCCGGCTCGGCTACGGGGCGATGCGCCTGTGCGGCCCGCGCATCATGGGCTGGCCGGCCGACCGCGAGAATGCGCTCGCCGTCCTCCGGCGCGTCGTCGAGCTCGGCGTCAACCTGATCGACACGTCGAACGCCTACGGGCCCGAGGTGAACGAGCTCCAGATCGCCGAGGCGCTCCATCCGTATCCCGACGGCCTCGTGATCGCGACGAAGGGCGGCCTCGTACGCGACGACAGCGCGAGCTGGCCGACGGACGGGCGGCCCGAGAAGCTGAAGGAAGCGTGCGAGGGGAGCCTCAAACGCCTGCGCCTCGAGCGCATCGACGTCTACCAGCTACACGCGCCCGATCCGAAGGTGCCGATCGAGGAGTCGGTCGGCGCCCTGCGCGAGCTGCGGGACGAAGGGAAGATCAAGCACGTCGGCCTCTCGAACGTCGACGTCGACGAGCTCGAGCGGGCGGAGGGCGTGGTGCCGATCGTGTCGGTGCAGAACGAGTACAACCTCGGCTTTCGCGAGTCCGAGGACGTGCGCGACGCATGTGAGCGCAAGGGTCTCGCGTTCCTGCCGTGGTATCCGCTCGCGTCCGGCTCGCTCGCGCAACAGCGCCAGCTGGACGAGGTGGCGAAGAAATACGACGCCACGCCCGCGCAGGTGGCGCTCGCGTGGCTGCTGCAGCGTTCGCCCGTGATGGTTCCCATTCCGGGCACGTCCGCGCTCGAGCACCTCGAGGAGAACATGGGCGCCAACGACCTGCGCCTCAGCGACGAGGACTTCGCCGCGCTCGCGGCCTAGTAGGAGGGCTTGACAAAATACGGCTGATGCCGCCTGGCCGCACTGGATCGCCGCGAGGCTGCGTCCTCGGTCGCGCCCGTACTTGAACCAGTACGAACGCTCCCTGCGTCCGTTGCCTCGCGACGCCCATCCGCACCCATTCGGCGAGCGAATTCCGCCAAACCCTCCTAGCTGCCGAGAGCGGCGGCCAGCGCGTCCCGTCCGTTCGCGAGCACGGGCCGCCCGTGTGACAGGAGCACGAGCTCGATTGGAAGCTCGAGCAATGGACGCAGCGAGTCGCGAAGATCTTGGCCTGTCGTCCCCTCGGGAAGCCATGAGTCGGGGCACGGCCGCACACCTCCGTCATCGGTTCCAAGCAGGACATCACCCGGCACGAGCGCACGATGCTCGGGAATCCAGAAGACCATCTCGTCCCTGGCGGCCTTGTGCGCTTCGACGCCGGCCGGAGGCGGATCGATCTCGGCGTTCGCGAAGCGCGCACCGGGATAGCGCGCCACGACCTCGTCGATGCTGCGCTGGTGCCAGTGCACCGTGCGTAGGACGACGACGGGGCGTGCGGCCCGTTCGACGTCCCGGTCGAGCGCCTCCCAGAAGCGGTCTTCCTCGCCGGCCGGGACGAGCGGGTCGACCAGCACGACGGCGTCGGGGCCCTCGTAATAGATACACCCGACGTCGCGCTCCCAGCCCTCGTTGCCGTCCCAGTCGGGATGCGGCGCCGTCCAGCGCCAGAGACCGTCGCGGATCCTCTCGACCTCCACGGCGCAGACCCTAGCCACATCCGATGCGGCGCTCATAACTGCCCGGGTGGGATCGAGCCTCGCCCAGCTCTCGTACGAGGCGTCGCTTCGAAGCATCGACAAGCAGGAGCGGCTCCTGGACGAGCTGCGCGCCCGCACGGGCCTCCTTCTGGCGGCGTCGTCCCTCGCGATCTCGTTCGTGGGGCGGCCCGTCTTCCAGGACGCGGAAACCGTCGTGCTCGTGCTCGGTCTCGTCGCGTTCGCCATCTCGATCGCCGCGAGCGTCTACGTGCTCGTCCCGAAGCCCGCCGAGTTCGTGTTCTCGCTCGAGGGGTCGGCCGTGTACGAGCAGCTGTTCGAGCTCCAGGACGACATGGAGGAGGTCTACCGCCGGCTGGCCTACGACCTCGACCGCTTCTGGGAGGAGAACGACGACGTCATGACGCGCCTCTTCCGCGTCTTCCAGATCGCGGCGGTCGCGCTCGCCGTCGAGATCATCCTTCTGCTCTCGTCGCTGAGCGGTACTCTTTTCTAGATGACGAGCTCGCCGAAGCCCACCAACCCGCCGCCGGCGCCACCGCCGACGCCCGGGATCGGCCGCCCCGAGACGAACGGCGGCCATAACGGCGACCGCAAGTAGCTAGGAGGGTTTGGCGGAATTCGCTCCGCCGACTGGGTGCGATGGGCGGCGCGAGGCAACGGACGCAGGGAGCGTTCGTACTGATTGCAAGTACGGGCGCGACCGAGGACGCAGCCTCGGGGCGATCCAGCGCGGCCAGGCGGCATCAGCTGTATTTCGTCAAGCCCTCCTTTTAGCTCACGGCCGCGAGGCCGTCGGTCAGGCGTGCCATCTCGAGGTCGCGCTCCGTAATCGCCTGCTTGGTGTGCGTCCACCAGCGCACCGTGACGGCGTTCCAGCTAATCGAGATGTCAGGGTGGTGATCCGCCTGCTCGGCCGCGTCAGCGAGCCTGTTTACGAAGGCGATCGCCTCGCCAAAATCGCGAAAGCGGTAGCCGCGCTGCAGCGCGCCGCGCACCTCGTTCCAGCCCTCGGGATAGCTCACGCCATGACATTTTCACCGACCGTGATCTTTCCGTCGGCCACCACGCCGAGGAGCTGCGTGCGCCCCGACCAGGCCACGCCGCTCGCGCGCTGGAGGCCGTCGACCTCTTCCAGCTTGAGGCCTTCGACGAGGAGCGAGACCCCGGGGCACTGGGGTGGGTACGACTCGGCGATCGCGTCGCAGAAGCGCACTTCGCCGGCTCGCGCGTAGACCCAGCCGTTCACCAGCACGGGCTCGGGGGACTCGAGGGCGATGGCCTCCTCGATCGAGATGCCGGGGCCGGCGCCGATGCCGGCGATCGACGGCTGTTGGGGTGTGGCCGGCTCGGCGGCTTCCTCGCTGCCGCAGGCCGAGAGGGCGAGCGCGCCGACGAGAAGGAGGAGTGGGAGGAGCTTGAGCGCTTTCATGCCCGTGTGACTTCCGCAGCGGAGGAAAAGTTCCCGCACGTTTGCCTTTGTTGCCTTTGGGAAACATGTTTTGACTAGAGGCATCGCCCACCCCAGGAGGCAGAGATGAAGAGTCGTGTCACCGTCAGGACGCGTCTCGTGCTCGCCGCCGCCGTGGTCACCGCGGTGGCAGCCCTTGCGCCGAGCGCTGCTCCACAGAATCCCCTCGTCGTCCTCGTGCTCGAGCCGCGGGCCGCGACCAACCCCGTCGGCACGCCGCACACCGTCATCGGCCGGACGTTCGACCTCCTCGGCAACGAGGTCACAGGGATCCCCGCCCACATCGACGTGCTCGGCTCGAGCGAGGTCAGCTCGACGGACTGCCTTACGCCGTGCGTCTTCACGTACATCGGCCCGCAGGAACCGGGCGCCGACCTGATCGAAGGGTTCGTCGACTTCGACCAGGACTCTCGCCAAGACGCCGGGGAACCTGCGGACTCGGTGACGAAGGCCTGGTTTGACCCGGCCGCGCCCGAGACGGGCTCGGCGTCAGGCGGCGGCCATGCGCTCGATCCGCTTCTCGGCGAGTTCGCCTTCGGCCTCCGCGCCACCACGAACAACGGGCCGACCGGCCACTGCCGCATCACGAACCGCAACAACGGCGACCTGATCCGCTGTGTGACCGTCGACTTCGTGTCCATCGTGGGCACGCAAGTGACGTACTCCGGCACGGCCGATGTCAACGGGATGCTGGTCTCCTACACGATCCAGGCCGACGACCTCGACCCCGGCAACGACCTGTTCCGCTTCGAGAGCGTGCTCCGGAACTACAACGGCGTCGTCACGACCGGGAACGTGAACGTGCGGCCGGACTAAGTAGCTAGGAGAGGTCGTCGGGCCGGACGCGGCCGTCTTCGATTCGCCACGCCGCGAGCTCGCCCGACTGCAGATTGAGGATCACATACGGCCGGCCTTCCCACAGGCCAATGTTCTCGACGTCCGTGCGGGAAGGTTGCGGGGGGCTCGAGAGGTGCGAGTGGAAGACGGCCAGCTCGTAGCCCTCATCCTCGAGAAACCACACGTCCGGCGAGGTCTTGAGGTCGAAGCGGTACGGGCTCTCGGCGGCGTTGTCACCGGGGACGTACCGCTCGGCCACGCCGTCGCGCAGCACGATCAGGCCGCAGGCCTCGTTCGGTCTCTCCGCCTCGGCGTGCCCGACGAGCGCCGCACGCACCTCGGCGGGGATCACCACCAGATGCGGTCTTCCATGGCGGGGCCGACCTCGCCTTCCGCCTTTGTCCAGAAGTCGGCCGAAAGGTACTTCCAGCCGCCGTCCGCGAGCACCGCGACGACCACCGCGTCCTCGAGCTCTTCGGCGATGAGGCGCGCGACGTGCAGCACGGCTCCCGAGGAGACGCCGGCGAAGATTCCTTCGCGGTCGAGCAGGAGCCGAAGCGCCTCGACCGACTCTTCGTTCGAGACGAGGATCTTGCGGTCGAGCTTCGAGACGTCGAGGATCGGCGGGACGTAGCCGTCGGCGAGCGAGCGCAGGCCGTAGACAAGGTCGCCTTGCAGCGGTTCCGCTGCGGCGACGACGACGTCCGGGAACGACTCGCGGAGCCGCTCGCCCGCGCCCATGAGCGTGCCGCCCGTGCCCAGGCCCGCGACGAGCACGTCGACGCGCGGAAGCGTCTCGGCGATCTCCGCGCCCGTTCCCTCGTAGTGCGCCCGCGGGTTGGCGTCGTTCGCGTACTGGTTGGGGACGAAGTAGCGCGGCTCGCGCTCGGCCATGCGAAGCGCAAGCCGAACGGCGCCGTTCGATCCCTCGGAAGCGGGGGAGAAGACGAGCTTGGCGCCGTAGAGCTCCAGCAGCTTGATGCGCTCGGGCGTCGAGTTTTCCGGGAGGACGCACGTGAGCGGGTAGCCCTTCAGTTTCGCGACGAGCGCGAGCGAGATGCCCGTGTTGCCGCTCGTCGGCTCGAGGAGCGCGCGGCCGGGCTCGAGCTCGCCGGAGGCTTCCGCCGCATCGATCATCGCCCGCGCGACGCGGTCTTTGACCGAGCCGGTTGGGTTCGCGCCTTCGAGCTTCGCGTAGAGACGGACCCCGCCGTGCGGTGCGAGCCGCGGCAGCTCGACGAGCGGCGTGTCGCCGATCGTCTCGAGGATGGAGGGCGTCAGCGTGCGCTCGCCGCCTGCCATGGCGGGGAGGAGGATGAGCGTCGAGGTTCCCCGCACCGGCGTGTCGAGCCCGTCGAGCGTGCGCACGTCCTCGTTGTCGAGGTACACGTTGACGAAGGGAGCGACGCCGCCGTCCTCGAGCACCTGCCGGCCGAGGGCCGGGTAGCGCTCGGCGAGGTCTGCGAGCAGCTCACGGACCGTGGCCCCGGAGGCGTCGACTTCTCGCGCCCCGCCGGTCTGGTCGCGGAGCGTCGGGGGAATGCGGACGCGACTCACGTCGCGGCGTGCTGGCGTGTCGGGCCCGCGCAAAACTCGACGTAGTCGACGTACTCCGTGATCGTCGGGTTCTCGCCGCAGACTGGGCAGTCGGGATCGCGCCGGAGCGAGATCTCGGTGAAGGTCCCGGCGAGCGCGTCGAACATCAGGAGGCGGCCGACGAGCGGCTCGCCGATCCCGAGCGCGAGCTTCAGCGCTTCGTTCGTCTGCAACGAGCCGATGACGCCGGGGAGGACGCCGAGCACGCCGCCCTCGGCGCAGCTCGGTGCGAGCTCGGGCGGCGGCGGCTGCGGGAAGAGACAGCGGTAGCACGGTCCCTCGTGCGGCTTGAAGACGGTCGTCTGCCCCTCGAAGCGGTAGATCGAGCCGTGCACGATGGGGATGCCGTGCCACACGGACGCGTCGTTCAGGAGGTAGCGCGTAGGGAAGTTGTCGGCGCCGTCGACGATGACGTCCCAGCCCTCGCCGAGGATCCGATCGATGTTCTCCGAGGTGAGGCGCTCCTTGAAGACCTTGACGGTGACGTCGGGATTGAGCGCCTCGATCGTGCGCTTGGCGGACTCCGCTTTCGAGTCGCCGAGCCGTTCGGTCGAGTGCACGATCTGGCGCTGGAGGTTCGTCTCGTCGACGGCGTCGTCGTCGACGATGCCGATCGTCCCGATGCCGGCGGCTGCGAGGTAGAGCCCGGCCGGCGAGCCAAGCCCGCCCGCGCCGATCAGGAGGACGCGCGAGTCGAGCAGCTTCTGCTGTCCTTCCTCGCCGACCTCGGGAATGAGGAGATGCCGGCTGTAGCGGCGCCGCTTCGCCTCGTCGAGGGTTTGCGGCAGCTCGAACGGAAAGCCGTTTCGCTTCCAGTCGGTGAACCCGCCTGCGAGAGAGGCGACGTTCTCGTAGCCGAGCTCTTCAAGCGTGCGGGCAGCGAAGGCCGAGCGGCTGCCGCCGGCGCAGTACACCACGATCGGCTGAGAGCGATCGGGAACGGCGTGCTCGATGCGTCCTTCCAGGGAGCCGCGGGGGATGTGCACGGCGCCGGGGATGTGGCCCTCTTCCCACTCGTCGCGCTCGCGCACGTCGACGGCCGCCGCTTCGCCTTCCCCTAGTAGCTCACGCGCGCGCGAGGCGTCGACCTCGTCGATCTCCGCCTTGACCTGCTGCAGGAGTTCCCGGTAGCTCGCCACGTTGCTTCAATGAGTATAGCGACCGGCAAGCGCATACCCTCGGCGCGTGTCAGCCCGCACGCGCGTCCGGCTCGTCGTTGCCCTTATCGCGGTGGTGGCCGCCGGAGTCGCCGTGGCAAGCGGACTCCTCCTGGACGGCGAGGAAACGGCTGCCGGCGAGCCCCCGCCGCTCGAACTCGGCGTCGCCTCCGACCAGCCGCAGGCGCGCGCCCTGGTTGCCGCGGAGCGCGCGTACGAAGGGGGCCGAACGGCCGAGGCGCGGCGGCGCTTCGAGACGATCCTCGGGACGAATCCCTCGTCCATCCCGGCCGCTGTCGGAGCGGCCGTGGCCTCGTGGCCGGCGGGCACCGTCGAGCGCCTGCGCGACCTCGCGCGTGAGCACCCGAACAGCGCGCTCGTCCGCTTGCACCTCGGCCTGGCCCTCTTCGCCGAGGGCGCAAGGGAGGAGGCCCAGTCGGAGTGGCTCGAGGCCGAGGAAGGTGAGCCCGACACCCCCGCTGCCCTTCGCGCGGAAGACCTCCTCCACCCCGAGATGGCGCCTGGCCGGCCCTTCTTCTTTCCGAGCCGGGATGTGGTCGGCGCCGACCTCGCAGAGCTCGAGCGCCGCGCCGAGTCCGGCGAGGTACCAGACCTGCTCGCCTATGGGGTCGCCCTCCAGCGCGTCGGGCGGCCGGTGTCCGCGCAGACGGCCTTCGACCAGGCTCTCGAGGGCGACCCGCGAAGCCTCGAGGCTCAGGTGGCGGCTGCCGTGGGGCGCTTCGACAAGGACGCTCCCGAGGAGGCCTTCTCACGGCTGGGACCGCTCGCCCGCGACCATCCGGAGGCCGGCGTCGTCCGCTTCCACCTGGGCCTCCTGCTCCTCTGGATCCGTGCAGTCGACGAGGCCCGCCGGCAGCTCGAGCTCGCCGCGGAGGGCGAGGGTTTCTACGCCCGTGAGGCCCAGCGGCTCCTCGAGAGGCTCGAAGAAGTTTAGGACTTTCGAACCACAAAAATGAGCCGTTCGGCCTATGCGAGCCGTCCGACAGGACTGGAAAGGTGCCCGAGTCACGCGCGACATCTTCGACACTTCGGCCGTTGACGAAGGGGGTTCTTCGCCCTACGGTCAGGAAAGGGGGTCGGCGGCATGAGAGGTGAGGGGAGACGCAATGAGGGTGACGGCTTGATGCTTGCGCGCAGCCGGGCGGACGGCGAGGTGCTCGAGGGGGACGGTCACCCCGAGGACGCGCTCGACGGCGACAAAGCGAAAACAGAGCTTTTCGAGCCGATCGACGAGGTCGAGCTCGAGGAAGAAGCGAATGGGCCGGAGCTCGACCTCGAGGCCGTCGTGCCCGAGATCTCGACCGACTCGCTGCAGCTTTTCCTGAAGGACATCGGCAAGGTGCCGCTCTTGACCGCCGCGCAGGAGGTCGAGCTCGCCAAGCGGATCGAGCGCGGTGACCACCGCGCGAAGCAGGGGATGATCGCCGCCAACCTGCGGCTTGTCGTCTCGATCGCCAAGAACTACCGGAACCAGGGGCTTCCCTTCCTCGATCTCATCCAGGAGGGGACGATCGGGCTCGTTCGCGCCGCGGAGAAGTTCGACCACCGGCGCGGCTTCAAGTTCTCGACCTACGCGACATGGTGGATTCGCCAAGCCGTCGCGCGCGCCCTCGCCGACAAGTCGCGGACGATCCGGATGCCGGTCCATGTCGTCGAGAAGCTGAACAAGATCGGCCGCGTCGAGCGCAAGCTCGTCGGCGAGCTCGGCCGTGAGCCGACGTCCGCCGAGATCGCGCTCGAGCTCGAGCTCGACGTCAACGAGGTGGAGCAGATCCGTCGCAGCGCTCAGGCGCCTGTGTCGCTCGAGAAACCGGTCGGCGACGACGAAGAGTCCGAGTTCGGCCACTTCCTCGCCGACGAGAGCGCCTCGGCTCCCGACGAGGCGGCCGACACGACGATGCGGAAAGAGACGCTCTGCCGGATCCTCGGCGCGCTGTCAGCGCGCGAGCGCCGCGTGCTCGAGCTTCGCTACGGCCTCGACGGCAACCACCCGCGGACCCTCGACGAGGTGGGGCGGACGTTCAACGTCACGCGCGAGCGCGTGCGCCAGATCGAGAACCAGAGCCTCAAGAAGCTCCAGGCTCTAGCCGAGTCTCAGAAGCTCCGCGACGTCGCCTAGCTAGAACAGCTGCGCCACGACGAAGGTCGAGGTGCCGGCCCAAACGGCCGCCAGCAGGGCGATGAGGGGTAGGAGGGGTCGAAAGGAAGGGCGTTCCATGCCGTGTTAACGGTCTGTATGACCGTTTCGTTACGCCCTTACACTCCCCCGCGTGGCAGACGCGCCTCCGCAGGCCTGGCTGGACGAGCTCTTCGAGTTCCTTCGGATCCCGAGCGTCAGCGCCGATCCGGCGCGCGCGGGCGACGTCCGCCGCGCGGCCGAGTGGGTCTGCGAGTTCGTTACGAACGCCGGCGGCGAGTGCGAGCTCGTGCCGGCCGAGCCCCAGCCGCTGGCCGTCGGCGAAATCCGGGCGTCCACGAACGGGGACGTGCCGACCGTCCTTCTCTACGGCCATTTCGACGTTCAGCCGGCCGACCCGCTCGGCTCGTGGGAATCGCCGCCCTTCGAGCCCGAGGTCCGTGACGGCTGGATCTACGCGCGCGGCGCGGCCGACGACAAGGGCAATCTCTTCCTTCTCCTCAAAGCTGCGGAGCTCCTGGCCGCGGAGGGGCGCTTGCCGGTGAACGTGCGCGTCGCGTGCGACGGGGAGGAGGAGACGGGCGGCCACTCGATCGTCGATTTCCTCGCCGCCGACGATCGCGGCGCGGACGCGTGCGTCATCTTCGACGGACCCATGCCGAAGGTGGACGTGCCCGCATTCGAGGTGGGGACGCGCGGCCTCATCTACTTTCATGTGCGCGCGCGCACGGGCGCGCGTGATCTCCATTCCGGCTTGTACGGCGGCGCGGCGATGAACGCTGTTCACGTCCTGATGCAGGCCCTTGCGGCCGTGGCCGCCGTGCCCGACGAGCTGCGCGCCGGAACCGCTGCGCCGACGGACGACGAGGTGGCCGCGTGGCGCGAGCTTGAGCCCGGCGCCGATGTGCTGGCCGACCAGGGCGCCCGCCCCATGGACGAGCACGCGGCCGAGGAGTTCTACCTGCGCACGTTCGCGTCGCCCGCCGTCGACGTCAACGGCATCGCCGGCGGAGAGTCGGAGATGCAAAAGACGGTGCTGCCGGTCGAGGCGCACGCGAATGTGTCGATCCGGCTCGCTCCGGGCCAGGACGTCGACGAGATCGCCGAGGCCTTCGAGCGGCTCTTGCGCGAGGCGGTCCCGGGCGAGGCCGAGCTCGAGGTGGAGCGGTGGTCGTCGAGCCCCGCCGGGCTCGTGCCGCCGGAGTCGGCGGCCGTCAAGCTCGCGCAAGACGCCTTCGAGCGTGCGCTCGGACGGCGCCCGCTGCTCCTTCGCTCCGGCGGGACCTTGCCGATCGTGCCCGCGCTCGTCGACAAGGGGATCCCGACGATCCTGAGCGGCTTCGACGTTCCGGAGGGGAACATCCACTCCCCGAACGAACGGCTGCTACTTCGGTACGTGCCGCTCGGTGTTGCGGCCGCACAGGAGACGCTTCTGGCGTTTGCCGGCCTCCGGCGTTGACTTTGCCCTCGCCGCGTTATAGACATGAAGCGTCCCATGCGGCAGGGGTCGATTCTGCGGAACCTTTTGGTCGTCTTGGCCTGCGGGCTGGCGGCCGCCTTCGTGGCTGAGGCCGCGTCCGCGCACACGGTCCGCTTCGGCGGGACGCTGACCGTCAGGTTCCAGGGCGAGACGAACGTCTTCAAGGGCCGCGCGACGTCTACGAACCCGGCGTGTGAGCCCGGGCGGCGCGTCTCCATCATGCGCGTTCGGTCGGGCCCCGACCAGCGGGTCGCCTCCGACCGGACCGACAGCGTCGGCAAGTGGAGCCTGGTCTACAACCCGCGGGCCGGGCGGTACTACGCCAAGGTGGGCAGCAAGGACCTCCGGCCTGGAGAGCACCGGCACATCTGCATCGGGGTCAAGACGTCCACGTTCGCGATCCCACCGCGGTGCGGGAACGGTTTGGTCGAGGCCGGCGAGGCCTGCGACGACGGAAACATGGCGAGCGGGGACGGGTGCGACAGCCAGTGTCAGGTCGAGGGGCCGCTCGCACAGCTTGCGGCCAAGGAGCGCGGCGAGGCAGAGAAGGCCCCGTGCACGGTCCGCCGGTTCGCTTCCGGCTCGGTCTAGCGCGCTAGCGCGCCAGCGTGGCGCCGTGGTCGTGCTCGGGCACGAGCCACTGGTGACCGAAGCGGCGCATCTCTTCGATGATCGGCAGAAGGGCCTGGCCCTTCTCCGTCAGCTCGTAGTCGACACGCCGTCTCGCGCTCTCCCGCGTGATCAGCCCGTCCTGCTCGAGCACGCGTAGGCGCTCCGACAATGTGCGCGGGCTGATGCCGGGGCAGGACCGCTCGAGCTCGGAGAAGCGGCGCGCGCCTTCAGAGAGGTCGTGGACGATGATCGCCGTCCACTTCGAGCCGATGATGTCGGCTGTGCACGCGACTGCGCAGTCCTCGTCGTGCACGGGTCGCATGGTGCGGCTCATGCTTCAATTGTAATAGGAGGCTCAGGAGTCCCAGGGCGGCGGGTTGTGAACCCAGCGTCCGCCCAGCATCGTCGCTACGACGCTCACCTCGGGCAACTCTTCCGCCGAGATCGCGAGTGGGTCGCGGTCGAGGACGACGAGATCGGCGAGGTAGCCCGGCAGGAGGCGACCGCGGCGGCGCTCGTCCCGCGCGAGCCAGGCGGGGTTGACGGTCGTCGCCTGCAGCGCGAGCTCGGCGGACACCGCCTGCTCGGGATGCCAGGCCTCCCGCGAGTCGAGCGTGCGCAGGACGCCCGCGCGCACGCCGAGCAGCGGATCGAGCTCCTCGATGGGCGCGTCGGAGCCGTTCACGAGCAGCGCGCCGCTCCGTGCGAGCGATCCGTTGGCGTACGCGCGCTCGGTCATGCCGGCCCAGAAGCGGTCGGCGATGTCGCGGTCCGACGGGCCATGTGTGAACTGCACCGACGCGGCGATGCCGAGCTTCGCGAAGCGCGGAAGATCCTCGTCCGCCAAGAGCTGCGCGTGCTCGATGCGTTGCCGCAGGCCTCGCGGCCGCCACTCGTCCTGCGTGCGCTCGTAGCCGTCCAGCGCGTCGCGGTTGGCGAGGTCGCCGATCGCGTGCACTGCGACGGGAAAGCCGATGCGGGCGGCGCGCGCGACGATGTCCGCGAACTCCTCGCCGCTCGTGATCTGCACGCCGGAGCCGTCCAGGAGGCGCGCGGTCTGCGAGCCGAGCGTGCCGTCCATGAAGACCTTGATGTAGCCGGCCCGTAACAGGTCGTCGCCGAGCCCGGAACCGACGCCGACCTCGGCGAGATGGTCGAGCTGCTCGTGCGGAAGGGACTGCCAAACGCGCAGCGTCAGAGCATCGTCCGCTCGCAGCCGCTGGAAGAAGCGGAGTGCGCCGAGCCACCCGTCCTTGTCGTGGATCGCGGTGACTCCGCGGGAGTTGGCGATGCGGATCCCGTCGCGCATGGCATCGATCCACTCGTCGTCGGACGTCGTGCCGTACACGTACGTCTCGCGAAACTGCCACGCCGATTCCTCACGCAGCACGCCGGTCGGCTCGCCGCGCACGTCGAGCTCGACTACGCCGCCCTTCACCTGCAGGTTGCCGTCGGCGTGTGCGAGCGCGGCCGAGTTCACCCACAGGCTGTGACCGTCCTTCGCCATGAGCGCGACCGGCCTGTCTCCGGTGACCGCGTCGAGCGCCTGCCGCGTCGGCTCGACCATGGGCGACCAATCGCCGCTGCGCCAGCCCGTCCCCCGCAGCCAGCGATCCTGATCGGCGGAATGCACGGCGTCAGCCACGCGCGCGACCGCTTCCTCCAGGCTCTTCGTCCCCTCGAGTCGAACCTGTCTCTGCGCGAGCGACCATTGCGCGAAGTGCGTGTGCGAGTCCGTGAAGCCGGGGAGCACGCAACGCCCGCCGAGGTCGACGCGCTCGGGGCTCGCCAGGGCGGTCTCGTGCGTGCCGACACCGCCGGCGATCCGTTCGCCCGCGATCGCGAGCGCCGCCGACGTAGGCAGCGCCGGGTCCATCGTGCGGATGACGCCGTTCTCGAGGATCATGCAACCAACTCGCCGCAAAGATAGAGCTTCCCGTCGCGTGCTTCCGCCTGCTTCGAAAGCCGATGCTCCTGGGAGTCGTGCGGGCGCAGAAGATGCACGACCTCGTGCCCGCGAGCGGCGAGCAGGTCGGACACGAGCAGGCGGTGACACCGCCGGGGCTCCGTCTCCGCGCACATCACACATGGCACCGGCTCCTCGAGGGCGGCTGCGAGCGCCTCCTGCCATTCCCGCGCGCCCATGCGCGCCGCGTAGCTTCGGAACGCGGTGCCGATGCAGGTGAACCGCTCCTCACCGGGCTCACCGCTTCGCCTGCCGCCGAGTTCGACCGCGTGGCGGTACGCGATGCCGGCGTCGGCAAGCGTCGAGAAGAGTGCTTCCTTGTTGAACTGCGGATTGCGTCGCGAGCCCGGATACCGGCGTATGTCGACGAGCGTCGCGACGCCGGCGCCCTGAAGACACGCGACGAGCTCATCGGCGGGCCGGGTCCCGTGGCCGATCGTGAAGACCCGCATGTCCCTAGTGTGTCGGAGAGCGGGCCCGGGTAAGGCGGAGCAGATGCCCGAGCTCGGCTACGCCCTCTCTTCCGAGGAACACCCTCCCGACACGCTCGTGGCGAACGCGCGCCGGGCGGAGGAGGTCGGCTTCACGCACGCGCTCGTCTCCGACCACTTCCATCCCTGGATCGACAAGCAGGGCCACAGCCCGTTCGTGTGGGCCGTGATCGGTGGGATCGCTCAGGTGACCGACAAGATCGAGATCGGAACCGGCGTCACCTGTCCGATGATCCGGACGCACCCCGCCGTGATCGCCCAGGCGGCCGCGACAGCGGCGGCGATGCTGGCGGGCCGCTTCTTTCTCGGCGTCGGCACCGGCGAGAACCTGAACGAGCACATCCTCGGCGATCGTTGGCCGCCGGGTGAGGTGCGGCTCGAGATGCTCGCCGAGGCGATCGAGGTCATACGTCTGCTCTGGAAGGGCGGGTACCAGAGCCACCGGGGCCGCTACTACACCGTCGAGAACGCCAGGATCTACACGCTGCCCGATGGGCCGCCGCCGCTTCTGGTCGCCGCCTCCAAGGAAGGCGCGGCCGAGCTGGCGGGGCGAAACGACGGCCTCATCGGCACGGCGCCCGACGAGGAAGTCCTCAAGGCATTCGCCGCCGGCGGCGGGAAAGGGAAGCCTGCCTACGGCCAAGTGACCGTGTGCTGGGCGAAGACGGAAGGCGAAGCCAAGAGGACCGCGTGTGAGTGGTGGCCGAACGCGGCGGTCAAGGGCGACCTGTCGCAGGAGCTCGCCCTCCCGCTCCATTTCGAGCAGGCGGCCAAGATGGTCAGCGAGGACGACGTGGCGAAGGCCGTCGTTTGCGGGCCCGATCCGGAAACCCATCTGGCCAAGATCCAGGAATACGAGGACGCGGGATACGACCACGTGTATGTCCACCAGGTGGGGCCCGACCAGGAAGGGTTCTTCGACTTCTACGAACGGGAGGTGCTGCCGAATGCCGGATGAGCGAATCCGCCCGTGGCGCAGGCTCGTATTGAGAGACATGCTGCGACTGCTCACATACACGTGTGTTCTGCTCGTCTTTCCTCTCGCGCTGCTTGCCTGCGGCAGCGACGACGACGGGGGAGAGGCGAGCGGCCAACAGGTCGACGTCTCCGCAACCGAGTTCAGCTTCAATCCTTCGGACATCGAAGCTCGACGCGGCGGGGACGTACACCTTCCACCTCACGAACGCAGGCGAGTTCGAGCACGCGCTCGAGATCGACGGCCAGGGCATCGAAGAGGAGACGAGCGTCATCGGCGGCGGAGACAGCGCCGACGTGACGGTCGATCTCGCCGAGGGTGAGTACGAGATCTACTGCCCGGTCGGGAACCACCGCGAGATGGGCATGGAGGGAACGCTCGTCGTCGGCGCAGGCGGCGCCGGAGCCGGGACCGGAAGCGACACGACCGACGACAACACGAAGACGGACGACGACACCGGCACCGAAGACAACGCCATGGGGTACTAGCTCGTACGAAGCACACGAGAGGCGCGTCCCCGAGGCCGGTCTAGACTGGCTTTGTGGACGCGCTTCTCATCGTCGACTTCCAGAACGACTTCACGCCGGGGGGCGCTCTCCCCGTTTCCGAAGGCGATCGCATCGCGGGACCGATCAACTCGCTGCTCGACTCGTTCGACCTCGTCGTCGCCACGCGCGACTGGCACTGCGCCGACCACGGGTCCTTCGAGGGGGTCGAGGTCGACCCGGAGAAGTGGCGCGGCGCCGATCCGCCGTCCATCTGGCCCGTGCACTGCGTCGAGAACACGCCGGGCGCTGAGCTTCATCCGGCTCTCGAGCGCGCCAAGGTCGACGTCATCATCGACAAGGGACAGGATCCAAACAGCCAGGGGTACTCGGCCTTCCAGGCCACGCGGCTCGTGGACCTGTTGCGCGAGCGGGGAGTCGAGCAGCTCTACGTCGCCGGGCTTGCGACCGACTATTGCGTCAAGAACTCCGTGCTGGACGCGGTCCGGCAGGGCTTCGACGTGACCGTCGTCGAGGATGCGGTGCGCGGCGTCGACCTCACGCCCGGCGATTCGGAGCGCGCGCTCGACGAGATGGAGGCCGCGGGGGCCAAGGTGGCGTCCTCCGAGGAAGTCCGGCGAGCCAAGGCGGCCGTCTCGAGCTAAAGGAGGGCTTGACGAAATACGGCTGATGCCGCCTGGCCGCGCTGGATCGCCGCGAGGCTGCGTCCTCGGTCGCGCCCGTACTTGAAATCAGTAGGAACGCTCCCTGCGTCCGTTGCCTCTCGCCGCCCATCGCACCCATTCGGCGGAGCGGATTCCGCCAAACCCTCCTAACCCGTCTTCGCCAGGCGATAGACGGCCCGCGCATACCTCTCTGCGCTCTCCGCCGACAGCCGGCCGGCCGGGAGCTCCACGACGAACGCGCTCGCTCCATCGAAGTGGTGGTTCTGCCAGTTCGGGGCCGTTCCGTTCGGCCAGGGGATGCTGCGGTAGGCAACGCGCGCGTATTCGGCGTAGCGACGTGCGGTCGGCCGACTCGGTCCCCACGCGCGCACGAGCGCCTGCGGCTGGTGGAACCAGAGCGTGATGTCGGGCCGGATACGGTCGATCAGCCGCCGTGCGACACGCGTCTCGGGCTCCGACCAGGGACGTGGGCCGGAGTACTCGGGATCCCAGCGCGTCCCGATCGGCGTCCACTGCGACCCGAAGTTCCGGTTCAGGTCGACGCCGCGCCCGTTCTGGCGAACGCCGAGCCGGCGGCCGTCCGGGTTCAGCTGATGGACGACCACGATCTTCGCGACGCGCGGAGCGGATTCGATGAGTCGCGTCACCTTGATCCCCTCGCACTCGTTCCCGTGGATGCAGCCGAAGACGAGCACCGTGCGGGTCGCGTCGGGCCGCCCGTAGCTGACAGCGCGAATCGGTCGTCCGAAAGCGGAGTGGCCGATGACCTCGTTCGCGGGCGCGGTTTGGTGACCACCGACGAGCGCCAGTGCGGCGAAGAACGGCTCGAGCATCCTCCCGCAGCCTACGCGGCCTCCTAGACTGACCCCGTGGGTTACGACCCGCTGACGGAGGAGCAGCGAGACCTTCGCGACGTCGTTCGCACGCTCGCGCGTGAGCGCATCGCACCGCGCGCCGGCGAGATCGACTCCTCGGCCGAGTTCCCGCACGACATGGTCGAGCTCTTCCGCGAGCACGACATCCTCGGCCTCCCGTTCGAGGAGCGCCACGGCGGAACGGGAACGGGCGCGCTGATGGTGCTCGTCGCGGTCGAGGAGATCTCGAAGGTGTGCGCGACGACGGGGCTCATCCTCGCTGTGCAGGAGCTCGGCTCCCTCGCGCTCAGGCTGGCGGGCACCGACGAGCAGAAGGAGCGGTACCTCCCGCGCCTGGCGAGCGGGGAGTGGCTGCCCGCCTATGCGCTGACCGAGCCCGGCTCGGGCTCCGACTCGGCCGCGATGCGAACGGAAGCGCGCCGAGACGGCGACGAGTACGTCCTCAACGGCTCGAAGCGCTTCATCACCAACACCGGAGTCGCCGGCCTTTACACCGTGTTCGCGAAGACCGAGCCCGACGCAGGGCACGCCGGCATCTCCTGTTTTCTCGTCGAGGCGGAGGCGCCGGGCTTCGAGGTCGGCCGCATCGAGCCGAAGATGGGGATCAAAGGCTCGACGACCGGCGAGATCTTTTTCAACGACTGCCGCGTCCCGGCCGGCAACCTGCTCGGCGAGGAGGGTGAGGGGTTCAAGATCGCAATGCGCGTTCTCGACCGTTCGCGCCCGGCGATCGGCGCGCAGGCGCTCGGCATCGCGCAGGGTGCAACCGACTACGCGCTCGAGTACGCGAAGAGCCGCGAGACGATGGGCAAGCCGATCGCGGAGCACCAGCTCGTGGCGGCCAAGCTCGCGGACATGGAGACGAAATGCGAAGCCGCGCGCGGGCTGCTCTACAAGGTCGGGCAGATGATCGACGACGACGCGCCGGAGCTGACGAAGTACTCGGCGATGGCGAAGCTCCTTTGCTCCGACGTCGCGATGGAGGTGACGACCGAAGCGGTGCAGGTACTCGGTGGCTACGGCTACATGCAGGAGTACCCGGTCGAGCGCATGATGCGCGACGCGAAGATCACGCAGATCTACGAAGGCACGAACGAGATCCAGCGCCTCGTGATCGCGCGCGAGATGGCGAAGGAGAACCGCTCCTTCCTCCTTGCCGGAGTCGTCTAACTGGTGGTCAGCCCGGCAATCCCCTCCAATCCTGGTGCGGCTGCGAAGACTTCGCCAGGCGGCGTCCTCGGTCGCCCACGTACTGCCTGGTACGCGGGCTCCCTGCGTCCTTGCCTGGCTCGCTTCTCGCGCGCCCCAGAATCGGCAAGATCACCGGCCTGACCACTTACGACGCCGTCGTGATCGGGTCGGGCCCGAACGGGCTCGCCGCCGCGATCACGCTGGCCCGCGCGGGTCGGTCGGTGCTCGTCCGCGAGGCGCAGGACACGCTCGGCGGGGGAGTGCGCTCCGCCGAGTTGACCTTGCCGGGCTTCGTCCACGACGTGTGCTCCTCCATCCACCCGTTCGTCCCGGGCTCGCCTTACTTCCGCTCGCTGCCGCTGGCGGAAAACGGCGTCGAGATGGTCGAGTCGCCCGCGGTGGTCGCGCACCCCTTCGACGACGGCACAGCGGTCACGCTCGAGCGCTCCGTCGATGCGACGGCGGCCCAGCTCGGCGAGGACGCGAAGGCCTACAGCCGGCTGATGGCGCCGCTCGAACGTGACTGGCACAAGCTCGAAGAGGCGGTGCTCGCACCGCTCCTGCGAGCGCCGCGGCATCCACTCGCTCTCGCGCGGTTCTCCCTACCGGGGCTCAGGTCGGCCGACGGCCTCGCCCGCAGCATCTTCCGAACGGAACGGGCGCGCGCACTCTTCGCGGGCTGTGCAGCGCACTCGATGGTGCCGCTGACTCGGATAGCGACGTCGGCGTTCGCCCTCGTGCTCGCAGTGTCGGGCCATCGGTTCGGATGGCCATTTCCGCGTGGGGGCGCGCAGACGATCACGGACGCGACGGTGGCGTATCTGAGGACGCTCGGCGGCGAGGTCGAAGCCGGCGCACCCGTGCGTTCGCTCGGCGACCTCCCGCCCTCGCGTGCCGTCCTCTGCGACGTCACGCCGCGCTCGTTCGTCACGCTCGCAGGCGACCGCTTGTCCGCGGGCTACCGCGATCGGCTGCTCGGCTACCGGCAGGGGCCTGCCGCGTTCAAGCTCGACTATGCCCTGGACGGGCCGATTCCGTGGAAGGCGGAGGAGTGCCGACGTGCGGCGACCGTTCACCTCGGCGCCACGCTGGACGACCTCGCCGCGTCAGAGGAAGCGCCGTGGCGCGCAGCGCACGCGGAGCGGCCCTTCGTCCTCCTCGCGCAGCACTCCGCTCTTCGACGACACGCGCGCGCCGGCGGGCAAGCACACGGTCTGGGCCTACTGCCACTTGCCCAACGGATCCGTTCGCGACATGACCGACCGCATCGAAGGGCAGATCGAGCGCTTCGCGCCCGGCTTTCGCGACCGCGTGCTCGAGCGCAGCGTCCTGTCGCCGAAGGAGCTCGAGCGCCGCAACGAGAACCTCATCGGCGGCGACATCAACGGCGGCGCCGCCGACCTGCCACAGCTCCTCTTTCGTCCGATCGCGCAGCGTGTCCCGTACGCCACGCCGCTGGAAGGCGTCTACCTGTGCTCGTCGTCGACGCCGCCCGGCGGGGGCGTCCACGGCATGTGCGGCTACTTGGCCGCGCGCGCCGCTCTGAGAGACGCCTTGTAGGCGCGCTTCATCGCCTGGTACTCCTCGAGCTTCTCGGGGGAGTCGACGTCGCCGAGCGTGGGGTGCTTCGGCGCGACCTCGTCCCAGCCCGGCGGCTTCACGCCGAGCCGCTTGCCGATCACGGCGATGAGCGACCGCGCTTTCATGGCCCCGATACCGGGCAGGTCGAGCAGCCGTCGTTCGAGGTCGCGACCGTCCTCCGCCTCCGTCCAAACGCGAGCGGCGTCGCCGGAGTAGTCGTTCACGATGACTGCGGCCAGATCCTGGACGCGACGGGCCATCGCTCCCGGGTAGCGGTGAAGCGCCGGCTTCTCGCGGAACGCGCGCTCGAGGCGGTCGGGATCCATCGCGGCGATCTCGCCGGCATCGAGTGTGCCCACGCGGCGCTCGAGCTCGAGCGGCCCGGCGAACGCCTTCTGCACCGTGACTTGCTGGTCGAGCGCGAAGCCGATCAGGAGCGCCATCGGGTCGCGGCCGAGCAGCTCGTCCGCCTCCGGATTGCCGGTGAAATGGAGGGCGTTCGTCTTCGTGACCGCCACGAAAGCGATCCTATCGCCCGCCGGTAGGCTGGAAAAATGGACCCGCTCGCCTCCTTCAGCCCCGCAGTTCGAGCTTGGTTCGAAGGAACGTTCGACCGGCCGACGCCGGCACAGGAGCACGGCTGGCCGGCGATCGCCTCCGGCGCGCACACGCTGATCCAGGCGCCGACGGGATCGGGGAAGACACTGGCGGCGTTCCTCTGGGCGCTCGACCGCGCCGAGCCCGGGGCGGGCACGCAGGTCTTGTACGTGAGCCCGCTTAAGGCCCTGAACTACGACGTCGAGCGCAACCTGCGCGGCCCGCTCGCCGGCATCGGGTCGAAGCTCTCCGTCGCTGTGCGCACCGGCGACACGTCGCCGAAGGAACGCGCCGCCATGCTGCGCGAGGCGCCCGACATCCTCATCACGACGCCCGAGTCGCTCTTTCTCATGCTCACCTCACGCGCGCGCGAGATTCTCAAGAGCGTCCGCACGGTGATCGTCGACGAGGTGCATGCGGTCGCGGGCAGCAAGCGCGGCGCGCACCTCGCTCTCAGCCTCGAACGCCTCGAGCGCCTCACCGGGGAGCGCATCCAGCGCATCGGCCTGTCGGCCACGCAGCGCCCGCTGGAGGAGATCGGTCGCTTCGTCTCCGGCGGTCGCCCGATCGAGCTCGTCGACGCAGGCAGTTCGAAGGAGCTCGACGTTCGCGTCGTCATCCCGCTCGAGGACATGCGCGAGCCGGAGGAGGGCGGCTCCATCTGGCCGTCCATCTATCCCGAGCTCCTGCGGCTCGTGCAGGAGCACCGCTCCACGATCGTGTTCGTGAACAACCGCCGGCTCGCCGAGCGCCTCGCGCTGCGCCTGAACGAAGGCGCGGAGCGCGAGATCGCGCGCGCCCACCACGGCTCGCTCGCGCGCGAGCAGCGGGTCGAGGTGGAGGAGCTTCTGAAGAAGGGAACGCTGCCCGCGCTCGTCGCGACGTCGTCGCTCGAGCTCGGCATCGACATGGGCGCGGTCGACCTCGTCGTCCAGGTCGAGTCTCCCAAGTCCGTGGCGCGCGGCCTGCAGCGGATCGGCCGCGCCGGCCATCACGTCGACGAGCCCTCGAAGGGACGCATCTTCCCGAAGTTCCGCGCCGACCTGCTCGAGTCCGCCGTGGTCGTCAGGCGCATGCTCCGCGGTGAGATCGAGGAGACGCGCGTGCCGCGCAACCCTCTCGACGTCCTCGCGCAGCAGATCGTCGCCATCTCCGCCGCCGAGGAGATCACCGTCGACGAGCTGCACGAGCTCGTGCGCCGCGCCTATCCGTTCCACGACCTCTCGCGCGAGCTGCTCGAGAACGTGCTCGACATGCTCGCGGGGCGCTATCCCTCAGAGGAGTTCGCCGAGCTGCGCCCGCGCATCGTGTGGGACCGCGTGAACGGGGTGGTCCGTGGGCGCGAAGGGGCACGTCGCCTTGCGGTGACCAACGCCGGCACCATTCCCGACCGCGGTCTCTTCGGCGTCCACCTTGTTGACTCGGGCAGCCGCGTCGGCGAGCTCGACGAGGAGATGGTGTACGAGGCGCGCGCGGGGCAGACCTTCCTGCTCGGCGCTTCCACGTGGCGTATCGAGGAGATCACACGCGACCGCGTGCTCGTGTCGCCCGCGCCCGGCATCCCGGGCCTCGTCCCCTTCTGGAAAGGCGAGGGCGTCGGCCGCCCGTACGAGCTCGGGGAGGCGATCGGCCGCACGGCGCGCGAGATCGTCGCGCTCGACGACGGACAGGCGGTCGAACGGCTCACGTCCGAGCACAAGCTCGACGATCGCGCCGCCCAGAACCTGCTCACGTTCCTGCGCGACCAGGAGGCGATCACGGGCGTGCTCCCCTCCGACAAGACGATCGTCGTCGAGCGCTTCCGCGACGAGATCGGCGACTGGCGCATGTGCGTCCTGACACCCTTCGGCGGCCGCGTGCACGCGCCGTGGGCCCTGGCGCTCACCGCCCGCCTGCGTGACTCGCTCGGGCTCGAGGTCAACTCGATCTGGTCGGACGACGGGATCGCGCTGCACTTGCCCGACGCGGACGCGCCGCCGCCCGTCGACGACGTCCTCGTGGATCCCGACGAGCTCGAGAACCTCGTCGTGGCGGAGCTCGGCGGCACGGCGCTCTTCGGGTCGCGCTTCCGCGAGAACGCCGCCCGCGCCCTGCTCATCCCGCGCCGCCGCCCGGGCCAGCGCACGCCGCTCTGGCAGCAGCGCCTCAAGGCGCAGGGGCTCCTGCAGGTCGCGCGACGGTACTCGGACTTCCCCGTCGTGCTCGAAACGTATCGCGAGTGCCTGCAGGACGTCTTCGACCTTCCGTCGCTGCGCAAGCTCCTCGCCGACCTGCAGAGCCGGCGCCTCGATCTCGTCGAGGTGGAGACCGCGTCTGCGTCTCCCTACGCGTCGTCGCTTCTCTTCGACTACGTGGCGACCTACATGTACGAGGACGACACGCCGCTCGCCGAGCGCCGCGCGCAGGCGCTCGCGCTCGACCGCGACCTGCTCAAGGAGCTGCTCGGCCAGGAGGAGCTGCGTGAGCTGCTCGACCCGGAGGCGCTGGACGACGTCGAGCGGCAGCTCGCCGGCGACCCGAAATCGCCGGACCAGCTGCACGACGTCCTCTTGCGTCGCGGCGACCTGCGAGCGGGGGAGTTCGACGAGTCGCTGGCGCGGCCGCTCGAGGAGGAGCGGCGAGCGGTTCGCGTGCGCGTGGGCGGCGACAAGCGTCTCATCGCGGCGGAGGACGCAGGCCGCTATCGCGACGCCGTCGGCGCGATGCCGCCTTCCGGTCTCCCGGATGCGTTTCTCGAGAGCGGGGAGGAGCCGCTCGCCGGGCTGCTCGTGCGCTTCGCGCGCGGACGCGGTCCCTTCACGACCGCACAGGCGGCACAGCGTTTCGGGCTCTCCGCGGAGCGGGCGGAAGACGAGCTTGGTGCGCTCGAGCGGGCGGGACGCCTCGTGCGCGGCGAGCTGCGACCGGGTGGCACCGAGCGCGAGTGGTGCGAGCCGGACGTGCTACGGCGCCTACGGCGCGCGAGTCTCGCGGCGCTTCGGAAGGAGATCGAGCCCTCCGAGCAGCGAGCGCTCGGCGTCTTCCTGCCCGCGTGGCACGGTGTCGACCGGCGGGCGACGCTCCGCGAAGCGCTCGTTCCGCTGCAGGGGATCTCTCTCCCGGTAGCGCTCTGGGAGCGCGACGTCTTGCCGCGCCGCGTGCCCGGCTACCAGCCCTCGCACCTCGACCAGCTCACCGCGTCGGGCGAGGTGGTCTGGGTCGGCGCCGGCCTGGAGCGGGTCGCGTTGTACTTCCGCGAGGACGCGCCGGCGCTCGGGCGTCCCGCCGCGCTCGCACCGCCCGACGGCGATGCGCACGAGCGCGTGCGCGCGGCGCTCGCAGGCGGTGCCCTTTTCTGGTTCGACCTGGTGCGCGAGACGGGGCTCGAGGCTGAAGTCGTGCTTCCGGCCTTATGGGATCTCGTCTGGGCAGGCGAGGTGACGAACGACGCCTGGCAGCCGCTGCGGGCCGAGCGGCGGTTCGCCGCGCCGCGTCCGGAGAAGCGGCCGCGACGGTTCTCCCGTTCACGCGCCAACGCGATAACCGCGACGCAGGGGCGGTGGTCGACCACGCACGCGCTCTTCTCGGGTGAGCCGGATCCGCGCACGCTCGCAGAGCTGCTGCTCGAACGCCACGGCATCGTCACGCGCGAAGGCGTGCGCGCGGAAGGGATTCCCGGCGGTTACTGGCCTGTCTATCAGGAGCTCCGCAAGCTCGAGACCCTCGGCGTCTGCCGGCGCGGGTACTTCGTCGAGGGCCTCGGCGGTGCGCAGTTCGCGCTTCCCGGCGCGGTCGAGCGGCTGCGGGAACGGCTGGAGGAAGAGCGCACGCTCGTGATCGCGGCGGCCGATCCGGCGCAACCGTACGGCGCCGCGGTGCCCTGGCCGAAGCGCTCCAGGGCCCGCGCCGCTCGTGTAGCAGGCGCGTACATCGTGCTGCTCGACGGCGAAGCGGCGCTCTTCGTCGAGCGCGGTGGACGTTCGCTCGTGCCGCTGCGCGACCCGGACGAGGAATGGCTCCGCCGCGCGCTCGAGGCGCTCGTCGAGCACGTGCCGAGGATGAAGGTGAAGCGCCTCGCGGTGGAGCGCTTCGACGGTCAGCCCGTGGGCGAGACGATGCTCATGCCGCTCCTGCTCGAAGCGGGATTCGTCGCCGGCCCGCGGCGTGCCGTTCTCCGTGCCTGAGGGAGACGCTCTCCACCGCGCGGCGGATCGGCTCCGCGTCCTCGAAGGCGACGTGATCAGCGCCGAGTCGCCCCATCCGCGCGCGGCCGTTCTCGGCGTGGCCGAACGGATCGACGGCCGGCGGCTCGAGCACGTCGAGGCGGTCGGGAAAAACCTCTTGCTCACCTTCGAGGGCGGCGTCGTCCTGCGCAGCCACCTGCGCATGCGAGGCCGCTGGCACGTCCAGGAGACGGGGGCGCGCATCTTCGGGAAGCCATGGCTCGTCCTCCGCGGCGAGCGATTCGAAGCCGTCCAGCGGAACGGGCCGGTGCTCGAGCTCTCCGCGCGCGCCGTCGCGCGCCTCGGGCCGGACGTCATGCGCGACCCGCCAGAGCTCGACGAGATGGTGAGGCGCGTACGCGCCGGCGACCAGAGCCGGGAGATCGGCGAAGCGCTGCTCGACCAGCGACTGGTCGCCGGGATCGGGAACCTCTGGCGGGCGGAAGCGCTTTTCGACGTTGGGCTCTCCCCGTGGGCTCGCCTGCGCGACGTCTCGGACGAAGAGCTTCGCTCCGCGCTCGCTGCGGCTTCGCGCCTCATGAAGGCGCCGCGCGGCCGCCGCTCGGTGTACCGGCGCGCCGGCCTTCCGTGCCGCCGCTGCAGCGCCCGGATCCTCTCGCGGCCGCAAGGCGAGAACGCACGAATCGCGTACTGGTGCCCGGCTTGTCAGAGAGGAACGGAGGCGGCCGAGGCGTAACCCGTGCCGTGGCCGCCGCCGCTCCGCGCTCCCCGCAGCTCTTCCACGCCCTGCACGCCTTCTGCCTCGGGGCGTTCTTCGACCTCGGGCTCGAGCTCGAGCGCGGCGCCGAGATCCCGGTCTCGCTCGAGGAGCACGGCGGGCCGAACCGGCCGACGCTCTACGAGTACCGGCCGCTCGTGGGCGCGTTCGTGAAGGAGCGCGCACACAGGCTCGGGCTGCGGGACGACGCGCGCGACGCCCTGATCGCTCTCAAGGACGAGCCCGCCGCCGGCCTCTTTGCGCAGGCGCATGCCGAGGAGCGCGTGGGCGAGGACGAGGCCCTGCGGCGCACGATCCTCATCCCGCTCCTGACGGCGACGGCCGAGGGCTGCGGGGGATTCGACTGGGACGACACCGTCTTCGAGCGCGCCTACGCCCAGCTCGAACACTCCCTCTTCGGTGAGCGGCGCAAGTACGTCGCGCTCGCACCGCTCGTCGGCCTCACCGCAGGGGAGACGGTTCCTCTCGCGCGCGGGCTGCGCGTGCGGCCTGCGGTCAGCGGTGAGCTCACCGTTCAGTGGCCGGACGCGGGGCGCCTCTTGCCGCCGCATTTCGGGCGCGAGATCGACCGCACGCTCGTGCTCGAGCTCGAGTGCGACCTGGAGGGAACCGCCTGCCAGGTTCCTGACGCGCCGGCCGAGGTCGGTCTCGCCGTCAGCGCTCTGCGCCTCGCGACACCGGGCGCTGTCGCAGCGGGCCCGGTGTTGTTCGAGCGTCTCGACTGGCGCCCGTACGGCGTGCGGCCGGTCCCGCCGCTTGCGGCGCAGGCGCCTCCCGGCGAGGCGACGAGGCTCGACGCCTTCCGCGCGCCGCTGGCGCGTGAACTGCAGCAGCGCTTGGCAGAAACGCCGAGCGACCCCGATCTGCTCGAGGCGCTCGAGCGCTGGGAGCTGGCGCTCTTCCACGAAGGTTCCGTCCGCGCCGACGAGCTTCGCGAGGCCCTCGAGGCGCTCTTCGGCTGCGACGAGGGAACGTGGGCGGCCGCGATGCGCGCCGCCGTTCTCCTCGGCGAGACAGCCCGCGAGCGCGGGGAGCTGCTCGCGGCGTTCCGCGCGCTCCTCGACGGCGACGGCCCGGGCGCCCGCGCCGAGGACGCGGTGCGCAGGGCTCTCGTCGAGACGTTGCTCCACGACTCGCGCTTGCGTCTCGTGGCCGCGTTCGACGAGGCGCTGCTCGGTCTTCGGCCCCGGCCGCAGGTCACGACGGGTACGCGCGTCGCGGCCACTGGATGACCGACGCCGAGCGGCTGCACCGCCGGCGCTGCCTCGCGCTTCGCATCGCGGCGTTCTTCGGCGTTCTGCTCGCCGCGTTCAATCCGTACGACTGGATCATCATCGCGATCGGGCTCGCGGGAGCCGCGTTCGTGCTGATCGTGTACTGGCGCGACTGCCGACGCTCCCGCGACGATTCGACACAGACCCGCGCGTAATCACGCACTAGCCTCGACTGATGGACGAGGCGCGGCGCGTGCTCAAGAGGCTGGAGCGCATCGAGACGTTGCGGCGCAGCGATGCTCCGGCGGCCGTCCTGCTCGCGCAGCTCCGCCGCCTGCTCGCCGAAGGCGAGCGCTGGCTCGCGGCCGAGCGCGCTGACGGGAGCGACGGTGCGCGGCGGGCACTCGAGCGCTGCCGCAGACACCTCGGCGCGGCCGGAGAGGAGCCAGCCCGGGAATAATCGCCGCGCGTTGACGCGCCACCAGCCTCCCGATCCGTTCGAGACGCCGCGCTTCTCCGGCCCGCGGACGTTCATGCGCCTGCCGTACGTGCGCGACCTCGAAGGCGTCGATGCAGCCGTCATCGGCATCCCCACCGACGGTGCCGTCGTCTTCCGGACCGGCGCCCGCTTCGGACCCGAGGCGATTCGCAGCGCGTCGGTGATGCTCCGGAACTACAACCCCCTGTTGCGCGTCGACGTCGTCGAGAAGCTCTCGCTCGTCGACTACGGCGACGTTGCGACCGTGCCCGGCTCGACAGTCGACTCGCTCGAGCGCTCGAGCGCCGCGATCGAGGAGGTCGCGCGCGCAGGGGTGACGACGCTTTGCCTCGGCGGCGACCACACTGTCCTCCTCGCCGAGCTGCGCGCGCTCGCCGCGGTGCACGGCCCGCTCGCGCTCGTCCAGCTCGACTCGCACCACGACCTCTGGGACGAGTACTTCGGCCAGAAGCTCTTCCACGGCTCGGTCGTCCGAAGGGCCGTCGAGGAGGAGCTGATCGACCCCGCGCGCTCCATCGTCGCCGGCCTGCGGGGCTCGCTCACCGAGGCCGCCGATGCAGAGCTGCCCGCCCGCTTCGGGCTCGACGCCCTCACCTACGAGGAGCTCGCAGCGCTCGGGGCGGCGGGGTACTCGGAGCGGGTGCGCGAGCGGGTCGGCACGGCGCCCTGCTTCCTCTCGTTCGACATCGACTTCGTCGACCCGGCCTTCGCCCCGGGGACGGGAACGCCCGAGGTGGGCGGGCCCTCCAGCCGCGAAGCGCTCACGTACGTCCGCTCCCTGGCCGGGCTCGATTTCCGCGGTTTCGACTGCGTGGAGGTCTCTCCGCCCTACGATCCGGCTGGGCAAACCGCCTTTGTCGCTGCAAATGCGTGTTTTGAGCTGCTCTCGCTGCTTGCGGTCAGGCGGTAGCCGAGCTACCTTTTTCCTAGCCCCGGGAGCCGTTCTCGGTCAGGCTCGGAAATGCCTGGTACTCGGAAACGGAGGGTTCGATGAGGGATAGGTCACCGATTCAGGTCGCCGCCTTGGTTGTCGGCGCGGCCTTCGTGCTCGTTGGGATTCTCGGGTTCATCCCCGGGATCACGACGAACGTCGGCGACATGAAGTTCGCGGGCCACGAGTCGCCTTCGGAGCTGCTCGGGCTCTTCCAGGTCAGCATCCTGCACAACATCGTCCACCTGGGCATCGGCATCATCGGCCTGGTGGCGGCGGCAACCTGGGAGGGTTCGCGGCTCTACCTCGTGGGCGGCGGCGCGCTCTACCTCGCGCTGGCCATCTACGGGTGGATCATCGACCGGGCATCGGATGCGAACTTCGTGCCGATGAACCCGGCGGACAACGTGCTCCACGTGCTGCTCGGCGCCACGATGATCCTCCTCGGCGTCGTGCTGGGGCGTGGGTACGCCCGCGACAACGTCGTGGCCGGAGAGCCGCGGGTCTAGCTTCGCGTGCAATTACGCTCGGCGGAGGGCGGAACACCGCTCCCCGTCTGCGTTTGCGGCGGTGTGAGATGCTATTGCGGCAGCAGGATTGTGCTAGCGTGACACGAAACAGGAGCCCGAATGGGCCTCACCGGGATCTTCACGCGTCCGCGTCAGCGGACGTCGACTTCTAAAGGAGCAACACTGGGTCAGGTCATCGCCTTCGCCAACCAGAAGGGCGGCGTGGCCAAGACGACGAGCACCCTGAACCTGGCCGTCGCCCTCAAGGAAGAGGGCTTCGAGGTTCTGGCCATCGACCTCGACCCGCAGGGCAACCTGACCATGAGTCAGGGCATGAACCCCGACCAGGTCGAGCGGTCGATGTTCGACGTGCTCGTCCACTCGCTGCCGATCGAGGAAGTCATCCACCGCGCCGAGGTCGACCTGGCCGTCGCCTCGCTCGACCTGGCGGGCGCCGAGCTCGCCCTCGCGAGCATGATCGGGCGCGAGCGCGCGCTGCAGAAGGCGCTCATCCCGGTCCGGAGCAACTACGACTACATCCTCATCGACACGCCGCCGTCGCTCGGCCTCTTGACGATCAACGCCCTGACGGCCTCCGACGGCGTCATCGTGCCGGTGCAGTGCGAGTACCTCCCGCTGCGCGGGCTCGTGCAGCTCGAGAACACGCTGACCATGATCCGCGAGAACCTGAACCCGAGCGTCGAGATCCGCGGGATCCTCCCGACGATGTACGACTCGCGCACCCTGCACAGCCGTGAGGCCATGGACATGCTGAAGGAGAACTTCGGCGACCTCGTCTTCAACACGTCGATCCGCAAGACGATCCGCTACGCCGAGGCGCCCGTCCAGGGAAGCTCGGTCTTGAAGTACGACCCGTCGGGCTCGGCTGCCGATGCGTACCGCGATCTTGCGAAGGAGGTCCTCAATGGCGCGACGGCGCGCCAGCATGCGTGAGGGCCCGCTCGCGGAGCTCTTCCGCGCGACCGAGGCCGCGCAGCGCCAGGCCGAGCGGGACGAGGCCGGCGAAGTGCCGGCCGAAGCGCCGACCGTAGAGGACGCCGCGCCCGAGCGCATCGCTGCGACCGAGGCGACTCTGCAGACGTCGGTGCCGCTCGAGTCGCCCCCGATCGAGTCGCCCCCCGCGGCGCGCATGGTCGAGGCGCCGCGCATTCATCGAGCGCCCCGACCCGAGTCGGCGTCGTACCTTGCCGTCATCCGCGTCATCGGTGTCGGCGGCGGCGGGCTGAACGCGGTCGACCGGATGATCGAGGCGGGCATCTCGCAGGTCGAGTTCATCGCGGTCAACACGGACATCCAGCAGCTGCGCTCGTGCGACGCGCCCATCAAGCTGCACATCGGGCGCGAGCTGACGCAGGGTCTCGGGTCGGGCGCCGACCCGGACATCGGCCGCCAGGCAGCCGAAGAAGGCTACGACCAGATCAAACACGTCCTGCGCGGCTCGGACATGGTCTTCGTCACCGCGGGCGAAGGCGGCGGCACCGGCTCCGGCGCCGCGCCGGTTGTAGCGCGCATCGCTCGCGAGCTCGGCGCGCTCACCGTCGGAATCGTGACGCTGCCGTTCCGGTTCGAGGGCACGCGCCGGCGGACGCAGGCCGAGCGCGGGGTGGACGAGCTGCGTGCGCACTGCGACACGGTCATCGTCATCCCCAACGACCGGCTGCTCGAGGTGCTCGACCGCTCGACGTCGATGATCGACGCCTTCCGGATCGCCGACGACGTCCTGCGCCAGGGCGTCCAGGGCATCTGCGACCTGATCACGATGCCCGGGCTCATCAACCTGGACTTCGCCGACGTGCGCACGATCATGAAGGACGCGGGCTCGGCGATCATGGGCATCGGCTTCGCAACGGGCGAGAACCGCGCGGCCGAGGCGGCGGAGCGCGCGCTGCGCTCGCCGCTCATCGACACCGAGCTCGTCGGCGCGAAGGGCATCCTGCTCTCGATCGCGGGCGGCGACGATCTCACCCTGCTCGAGGTCAACGAGGCCGCAGAGGTCGTCCGGCGCGGCGCCACCGAGGACACGAACATCATCTTCGGCGCGACCATCGACGAGCGGCTCGCCGGCCAGATCTGGGTCACCGTGATCGCCACGGGCCTCGGCAGCCGCCGCATCGTGCGGCCCGTGACGCCGGAGAGCGGCGACACGCTCGAGCCGCCCAGCTTCTTGCGCGAGACCTCTAACCGCGCGGCTAGGCTGACCCGGATGAAGGGTGCCGTCGCCGCGGGGCATCCACTGACCGCGCAAGCCGGTGCGCGCATCCTGGCCGAGGGCGGAAACGCGGTCGATGCGTGCATCGCGGCGGGCTTCGTCTCGTGGGTGACCGAGAGCCCGCTGACCGGCCCGGGCGCGGGCGGGTTCATGCTCGTGCACCGCGCGCGCGACCACTCGGACCGCATCCTCGACTTCTTCGTGACGATCCCGGGCCGCGGCCTCGGCGCCGATGAGGGCGGCCAGATGGAAGAGGCGCTCGTCCCCTTCGACGCACGCACGGTGCAGCTCTTCCGCATCGGCGGAGCGTCGTGCGGCGTGCCGGGCGCGCTGGCCGGTCTCGGCGAGGCGCACCGGCTCTACTCGCGCCTGCCGTGGGCGAAGCTGATCGAGCCTGCCATCGAGGTTGCGCGAAGCGGCGTGGCCCTCAACAAGCAGCAGGCATTCCTGCACTCGATCCTCGATGTCGCCCTGCGCGCGAAGCCGGAGGGGCGGGAGATCTACGGGGAGGACCGACCCCTGGAGACGGGCGAGACCCTGTACATGCGCGACCTCGCCGACACGCTCGAGCGCGTCGCGGCGGAAGGAGCCGATGCGTTCTACCGCGGTGACCTGGCCGGTGAGATCAGCCGCGCCGTGCGTGAGCTCGGCGGCCGGATTACCGAAGACGACCTGGCGTCGTACAGGATCATTCGCAGGCGTCCCGTGCGGGCGGCCTACCGCGGTCACGAGTTCGTCTCGAATCCACCGCCGTCGGCGGGCGGCCTCTTGATCGCCTTCGCTCTGCGCGTGCTCGACCGGCTCGGGTCGCGTGCGCAACCGGGGAGCGCCGCGGCCATCTCGGCTCTGGCAGAGGTCATGCGCGAGGCAACGACCGCGCGCGGGGGCTCGTTCACGCGCGAGCTCTATCGCGGCGGGCTGTCCGAGCGGTTGCTCAGCGACGAGCGCATCGAAGAGGCGGCCGCATCCGCGCGCAAGTCGGGCCGGGCGGCGGTCGCCGAGCGTTCCGGCGTTCCGTCGACGACGCACATCAGCGCGGTTGACGCCGCGGGCAACGCCGCCTCGCTCTCCGCTTCCACCGGCTGCGGATCCGGCGTCATCGTCCCCGGCACGGGCATCCAGCTCAACAACATGCTCGGCGAGGAGGACCTGAGCCCGGGCGGGCGCACTGCGGGCGCGGCCGGCGCGCGCTTGACGAGCATGATGGCGCCGTCCGTCGTCCTCAAGGACGGCCGGCCGCGTCTCGTGGTCGGGAGCGCGGGGTCGGTGCGCTTGCGCGCCGCCATCACGCAGATCGTCGTGAACGTCGTCGGCCACGGCATGAGCGTGCGCGATGCTATTTCCCGTCCACGCGTCCACCTGGACGGAAGCCACCTCCAGCTCGAGGGTGGAATCGAGCCCACGGTCGCTGCGCGGCTCGAGGAGCGGGGCTACGAGGTCGTCCGCTGGCGCGGGCGCAACCTGTACTTCGGCGGTGCTGCGGTGGTCGGCTTGCGCGAGGACGGCAGCCTCGAGGCTGCGGGCGATCCGCGCCGCGGCGGCGCGGGAGTAGTAGTGAAGTGATCCGATCCAGGGGGTCAGGGGGTGGGGTGGTGGGTGTTACCCAAGTCCGTGTCGCCGAGCCTGGCGACGCCGAGCGGCTGGTGGAGCTCGCGCGCGAGGTCGGTTCGGAGCAGGAAGGCTGGCTCATCACGGCGGGCGAGTGGCGAAGCGCCTCCGCCGAGAGGCGCTACCTCAAGGCGATCCGCAAGCATCCCGACGCGGCCGTGTTCGTCGCGGAGTCAAACGGGGGCATCGTCGGGCGGCTGTCGATCTCCCGCGACGGACATCCGGCCAGCGACCACGTCGCGGACCTCGGCCTGATGGTGTCGCGGGACCACCGGCGCCAGGGGATCGGCCTCGCTCTCATGGAGACCGCGGAGCAGTGGGCACGCGAGGCCGGGGTGCGCAAGCTCGAGCTGCACGTCTTCCCGCACAACGTTCCCGCCATCCGGCTGTACGAGAAGCTCGGCTACGAGCGTGAAGGCCTGCGGCGCGGCCACTACCGACGCGGCGACGAGCTCATCGACGCGATTCTGATGGCGAAGGTCGTGCCATGAGCGTCGCAACGCCGCAGGAGACGCTGTGGACCGAAGACACCGCCGCTGACTACTCGGGCTGGTTCTGCGTGGCGACGGATCCGTTTCCGTGCCCGGCCTCGGGATGCACCTTCGTCGCGAACTTCATGACCGCCGCCCATCTCGTGCTCGTCTGGGAGCAGCGCGACGACCCTAATCTCCTACGCCACGCAGAGCGCGCGAAGGAGGTGGGCCGCAACCCTCGCGTGGTCGAGTACGAGACCGCGTTCGGCCCGAGCGCTTCGTACTACGCCTGGGAAGCCGCCGGCCGCCCGGTGCACGGAATCCGGGACGAATAGCTAGAGAGGCTCGACGCGGCCGTTGCCGGAGGCGCGCTCGCGGATCTCGCGCTCACGCTCGACAGCGTCGGCGGCGCGGTTCAGCATCGGCGAGAGCCGGAGTACGCGCTCGCGCTCGGAACGAAGCTCGAGCAGCCCCTGCTTGACCTCAGTGCCGAGATCGACGCGCGCCGCGATCTGGTACGCGATCGAGTCGGCGCTGAAATCGAGCTCCTCGAGCTCCGCCTCGGCCGCAGTGAGCACGCGCTCATAGGCCGCGAGGATCTCCTCGACCTCGTCGTCGGTCGGCGCCTCCGGGTCGTCGTCCTCGATCTCCGTCACCTCGGCCGTCGCGAACGAGCGTCCATCCGTCAGCTCGAGCAGGCGAAAGCGATCGCGCCCCTCGACGACGACGTTCAGCCGCCCATCCGGAAAGCGGTCGAGCACCTCGATGACCCCCGCGCGCGTGCCGATGTCGCGCATCCCGTCGTCGTCCTCGAGGACGAGCCCGAACTCCCGGCCCTCGTCCAGGCACTCGCCGATCAGCTCGCGATAGCGCGGCTCGAAAATGTGGAGGGGCGCCTGCTCGCCTGGAAGCAGGACGAGATTCAGCGGAAAGAGCCCGATCTCGCTCATTGCTGAGAAGATTAAGGCATGGCCGACGATCGAATCTTCCGTCCCGCCATCGCCGATCTCGTGCCGTACGAGCCGGGCAAGCCGGTGGAGGAGGTGCAGCGCGAGCTCGGGCTCGAGCGCGTGGTCAAGCTCGCCTCCAATGAAGGTCAGTTCGGCCCGTTCCCTGCCGCTCTTGCCGCGATCGAGCGGGGTGCGCGTGACCTGAACCGCTACCCCGACGGCGGGGCGTACCGCCTGCGCACCGCGCTCGCCGAGAAGCACGGGGTCGAGTTCGAGAACGTCACGATCGCTGCTGGTGCCGACGCGGTCGTCATGTACCTGTCGCTCTCCGTCCTCGACCCAGGCGAGGAGATCGTGTGCGGCTGGCCCTCGTTCCCAAGCTACGTGCTCGACGCGATCAAGATGGGCGCTGAGGCGAAGCGGGTGCCGCTGACCGACCACCGCTACGACGTCGACGGCATCCTCGAGCAGGTCGGCGAGCGCACGAAGATCGTCTACCTCTGCAACCCGAACAACCCGACCGGCACGATGGTCGGGCGCGCGACGATCGACGAGTACTTCGAGAAGGTCCCGGAGCACGTCCTCACGGTGCTCGACGAGGCGTACTTCGAGTACGTGGACGATCCCCACTATCCCAACGGAATCGACGAGTACCTCCGCCGGGGCCGTCGTGTGCTCGTCCTTCGGACCTTCTCCAAGATCTACGGGCTCGCCGGGCTGCGCGTCGGCTACGGCATCGGCCCGCCCGACGTCGTCACCGCAATCGGCAAGGTCCGGAACGCGTTCGAGATCAACCAGACGGCGCAGGACGCGGCGCTGGCGAGCCTCGCCGACGAGGACGAGATCGCGCGCCGCCGCCGCGTCACCGCCGAGGGACGCGCCCAGCTCGAGGCCGCGTGCCTGGATCTCGGCCTGTTCGTCGCCACTCCGGCGGTCGCCAACTTCGTCTACGTCGAGGTCGGCGCCGACGCGCGGCCGGTCTTCGAGGCCCTTCTACGAGAAGGCGTCATCGTCAGGCCGCTCGGCCCGTTCGGCGCGCCCGGCGCCATCCGCGTGACCGTCGGCACGGCCGAGGAGAACGAGCTCTTCGCCGCCGCGCTCGGCCGCGTCCTCGCCAGAGCTCCCGAACCCGTCAATTAGGCGCGTAGAGACGCTTACATCGCTCATCGCGCGCCTGTGACGCTGCTACGGTTCCGCGCGTGTTGAGGGGCCTGAGGGGAGCCCGTTTGGGGCTCGTGCGCGAGGCCTCAGGCTTTCGCCTCCTCTTTCTCGCGACGCTCGCCTCCAGCATCGGGACGTGGCTCGCGTTCGTGGCGCTCGTCGTGGACGTCTTCGACCGGACCGAGGACGCCAACTGGGTCAGCACACTGCTGATCGCCGAGTTCCTCCCCCTCGTCGTCGTGGGGATCTTCGCGGGCCGGCTGATCGACCGCACCTCCCGCCGCTGGCTGCTCGTCAGCGCCGATCTCTTCCGTGTCGGCGTGTTCTGCATCCTGCCGTTCGCGACGAGCGCGCTTCAGATCGTCATCTTGGCCTTTGCGGCCGGGACCGCGACGAGCGTCTTTCGCCCCGCCGTCTACGCGGGCCTTCCGAACCTCGTCGCCGACCGCGACCTTCCGCAGGCGAACGGCCTGCTGCAGACCGCTGACAACCTCACGTGGGCACTCGGCGCACTCGTGGGCGGCGCGCTCGTCGCGGCGACGAGCCCGGACACGGCCTACTGGGTGAACGCGGCCACGTTCCTCGTCTCCGCGCTCCTCATCAGCCGCATCCGCGAGAGCCTCGAGGAGGAGCGCGCGCCGAGCGCCGGCCGGTGGCGCGACCTCGTCGACGGCCTCGCGCTTGCAACGAGAGAGCGCGCCCTCCTGACGGTGCTCGTCGCCTGGAGCATCGTCATGCTCGCCAACGCGGGCGTGAACGTCGCCGAGGTCGTGATGGCCAAAGACGTCTTCGACGCGGGCGATCTCGGCTACGGGATCCTCGTCGCCGGCACCGGCACGGGCCTCGTGATCGGCAGCCTGTTCGGAGGAAGCTGGATCGAGCAGCGCGGGATGACCATCCCGTACACGCTCTCGATCGCCTTGATGGCCGTCGGGATTGCCGCCGGTGCCGCGGCGCCGAACATTCTGCTCGCCGCCCTTGCGGTCGTCCTCGCCGGGATCGGAAACGGCGCCGCGGTCGTCTGCAATGCGGTGCTCGTGCAGCGTGGCGCGCCGGATCGAATGCGCGGTCGGGCCTTCACGGTGGTGATGAGCGTCGGCTTCGCCGTGCTCGGTGCGGGGATGATCATCGCCGGTTTCCTTACGGATGCGCTCGGCGCGCGCGCCGTCTGGGCCATCGCCTCCGTTCTCCTGGGAATCGCGACGGTCGTGGGGTTCGTCCTCGTACGCGGCGTCGAGGGTACCGCTCCCCAATCGGCGGTCGAGGCGGGCACGCCGCCCGAGCCGCACGCCGCCGCAGCCGAACGGCGCCTGCCGTGAGCAACCGCAAGTGGACCCTCGATGCGCTCGTCGAGGGAGTGAGAGGCGGGGACCGGCGCGCGCTCGCGCGTGCGATCACGCTCATCGAGAACTCGGACCCGCTCGCCTACGACCTCATCCGCGAGCTGTACCCGCACACGGGCAAGAGCTACTCGGTCGGCGTCACGGGACCGCCCGGCGTCGGCAAGTCGAGCCTCATCAGCGCCCTCGTCCGCCACGTGCGCGCGGACGGCGCGGGGGTCGGCGTCATCTCCGTCGATCCCTCGAGCCCCTTCACTCAGGGAGCGCTCCTCGGCGACCGCATCCGCCTTGCCGACCACTTCCTCGATCCCGAGGTGTTCATCCGCTCGATGGGAACGCGCGGGCACCTCGGCGGCATCGCCGAGGCCACCTTGCAGGCCGCACTCGTCCTCGACGCGGCCGGCAAGGACCTGCTCTTCCTCGAGACCGTCGGAACGGGCCAGAGCGAGGTCGAGATCATCTCGATCGCCGACACCGTCCTGCTCGTGCTCATGCCCGGCTCCGGCGACTCGATTCAGGCGCTCAAGGCGGGGATCATGGAGATCCCCGACGTCATCGCCGTGAACAAACGCGACCATCCGGCGGCCAAGACGATGCTGAACGAGGTGCGCTCGATCCTCTCGCTGAGCGAGGACACAGGGTGGCAGGCGCCCATCGTCCTCACGGAGGCGGTCCGGGGCGAGGGGGTCGAGGAGCTCTGGGAGAAGGTGCAGGCGCACCGCGCGCATCTCGAGGACAACGGGCTGCTCGAAGACCGGCGCGCCGACCATCTCGCGGGCGAGGTCTTCGCCGTCGCGAGCGCCCGCGCGAAGACTCACCTGGAGCAAGCCGTCGCCGACGATCCCGAGCTGCGACGCCTCCTGGACGAGGTTCAGCGCCGTGAGCTCGACCCGCTGACCGCGGTTCGGGAGATCATGCAGAAGGTATTCAAGGTGATGTGATCCCCCAGGCAATGTCATCCGTGTCCCTGGCGGTGCAAAAGCTACGCCACGCCTTGTCCTCGGTCGCCCCCGTATGCCATACGCGGGCTCCCTGCGTCCTTGCGTGGCTTGTTTTGCCCTCGCCAGGAACGCGGCAACATCACCCGGAGGATCACTGATGGCGATTGAGACGATCCCGGGCCTCGCGGACATCGACGCAGCTCGAACACGCATCGCGAGGCTCGCTCGCATCACGCCCGTCTTCTCGTCCGAGACCCTCGGCCGCCTGAGCGGCCGACGCGTCTTTCTGAAAGCCGAGAACCTCCAGCGCACCGGGTCGTTCAAGATCCGCGGCGCGTTCAACAAGATTCAGTCGCTCGACGAGGCCGAATGCGCGGCCGGCGTCGTGACGGCAAGCTCGGGCAACCACGGCCAGGCGGTCGCGCTCGCGGCGCGCGAGTCGGGCGTGAAGGCGACGGTCTTCATGCCGGAGGACGCGCCGCTGGCGAAGGTCGACGCGGCGCGCCACTACGGCGCTGAGATCGTGCTCACCGGCGAGGGTTATGACGAGGCCCACCAGGCGGCGCTCGAGCGCGTGCAGGCCGGCGCCACGCACGTCCACGCGTTCGAAGACCCGACCGTGATCGCCGGACAGGGAACGCTCGGCCTTGAGCTCGCGGAGCAGTTGCCAGAGGACGTCGAGGTGCTCGTGGTTCCGGTCGGCGGCGGCGGGCTCGCCTCGGGGATCTCGCTCGCGCTCAAGGAGCGCCGGCCGAACCTCCGCATCGTCGGCGTCCAGGCCGCGCGCTGCGCTCCCTATACGGGAAGCGAGCCAACCGGCTCGACAATCGCGGACGGGATCCTCGTCAAGAAGCCGGGCGAGCTAACCCGCTCGATCCTGGCCGATCGGATCGACTCGTGGGTGACGGTTGAGGAGGACGAGATCGCGGATGCGATCGTGCTCTTGCTCGAGCGCGTCAAGCTCGTGGTCGAAGGGGCCGGTGCCACCTCGGTGGCCGCTCTCCTTGCCGGCAAGGTCGAGGGTGACGGAACGGTTTGCGCACTTCTCTCCGGCGGGAACATCGACGCGAGCCTTCTGATCGAGGTGACCCGGCACGGGCTCACTCGCTCGGGCCGGTTCCTGGTCGTGCGCACCCGTCTGGAAGACCGTCCGGGGGCGCTCGCGAAGCTCCTGGCCCTCATCGCCGACCAGCATGTGAACGTGCATGCAGTCGAGCATCACCGTGAGGGCATGGACCTGCCGGTCACCGGCACCGAGGTCGAGCTGACGGTCGCGACGCGGGACGACGAGCACTGCAGGCAGCTCCTGCAGCTCCTCGCGGACTCGGGGTACGAGCCCGAGCGGCTTCGCTAGCTCGGGGGATTACTCCGGGCATCCCCAGGACGGGGGATGTTCGGTCTCGCCAACGTTGGCGATGCTCCGATCGACTCCATCTCCCAGTGCGCGCCCGCGCGCCCGCCCCGACGAGGGGAGGTGAAACGACAATGACGTACATCAACGGCTACATCACCCGGCTGCTCGCCGCAGGTCGCCGCGAAGAGGGCCAGACGATGGCCGAGTACGGCGTCATTCTCGCCGTGATCACGGTCGCGATCATCGCCGTCCTCGTTCTGCTTTCGGACGGTATCCGCAACAACCTGCAGGCCGTCGTCGACGTCCTCAGCTAGGGACGAAGACTTGTGTTTCTCGGGAAGCCGCCTCTTGGGGCGGCTTCCCGTTTTCTTGGGGTGTTTCCCCATCTGAGGGATTCGCCCCGGGCATCTTGCGCCCGATGCTCTAGGACCGACGACGGCGGTGCGCCTACGCCTGACGAGGCCGAAGGTCTTCAGTGCCCTTGATGCCGCCGACCCCTTTCCCGAGCTGTCAGCTCACTCCCGCAAGCCGATGGGGGAGGTGAAACGCATGACCTACCTGAATGCCCAGATCACGAGGCTTCTCGTCGCGGCGCGCCGCGAGGAGGGTCAGACGATGGCTGAGTACGGCGTCATTCTCGCCGTGATCACGGTTGCCATCATCGCCGTGCTCGTCCTTCTCTCGGACGGCATCCGCAACAACCTCCAGGCAGTGGTGGACGCGCTCAGCTAGAGCAGGAGCGCTCGAAACGGGGAAGCCGCCTCCGGGCGGCTTCCGTCTTTAAGGTGGCCGGCCGTGAGTCGCGACTACTCGTCAACCCCTCTGCCGAAGAAGCTCGGGATCACGGAGGGAGTGCGCGTCTCCCTCGTGGGCGCGCCGAAGGGGTTCAGCGCGATCGTGGGCGTGGAGCGCAACGCGCGCGGCGCGGCGGACGTGATCGTCCTCTTTACGACAAAGCGCGCCGAGCTCGAGCGCCGTTTCCGGCCTCTGGCTGAGCGCCTCGAGCCCGCTGGCGGCCTCTGGGTTGCGTGGCCGAAGAAGAGCGCCAAGGTCGCGACAGACCTGTCCTTCGAGGAGGTTCAGCGCGTCGGTCTCGAGGCCGGCCTCGTCGACAACAAGAGCTGCGCGATCGACGACACGTGGCAGGCGCTTCGGTTCGTCATCCGCCGGAAAGATCGGCCAGCGCTAGCAGGCGCTCGGCGTAGCCCGGCGCCGTCGGCTCGTCCTCGTGCTTGAAGTAGCAGTAGACGTCGACGCCGGCGGCGAGGAACGGCTCGAGACGCTCTGCCCACGCCTCGAGGCCGGCGTCGTCGTACGGCGGTTCGCGGAGGCGTACATAGCGAAACGGCGCTTCGCCTTCGAGCGCGTTGGCGCGCACCATGCCGCGCTCCGCCAGGGTAGCGCTGATCTCCTCGGCATCCCACGAGTCGTGCCGGAAGTCGAGGACGTAGCGGATCTCCGGGGAGAGCGAGTCGGCCAGGAGGCGGAGGAAGCCGTCGTCGCGCGCCTGCGGGACCTTGATGCGCACGGGGCCGAGCTTGTCGCCGAGCGCGCGGATGCTCTGCTCGAAGGCGTCCACTCCTTCCACGCGTCCGCGTGAGGTGACGCGCCTGCTCATCGTCACGGCGAAGCGAAAGTCGGGCGGAACGGCCCCGGCCCAGCGCTCGAACTGCCCTTCGGCGGGCAGATTGTAGAAGGTCGTGTTGAGCTCGACCGTGGGAAGCCGCTCCGCGTAATGGCGGAGGAACTCCTCCGGCCGCGCGTCGGCCGGATAGAACCCACCCTTCCAGCTCGGGTAGGAGAAGCCGGACGAGCCGGCGTACAGCCGCCCCGGGGCTACGACCCTTCCTGCACCTCGTAGATCTCGTCGGCGACGAGCCCGTGCGCCTCACGGTGAACGCGGTGCGCCGTCTCGGCGTCCGGGGCCTCGACGAGGCAGAAGACCTTGCCCTCCGACTCGCTCACCCAGTAGCTCTTGTAGTTGACGCCGTGATCGCCCTGCACCGCGACGTCCTTCGCATGGGCCTCGCGAACGGCGTCGCATTTGACTCCTTCGAGGTTGTGCACGTCCATGAAGAGAGGCAAGTCGGCTCCTTGATCGTTTGCGCGCGGGATCCTACAACCCGAGGTGCCTTGCGATCACGAGGCGCTGCACCTCGTTTGTTCCTTCGCCGATCTCGAGCACCTTCTGGTCGCGGTAGAGACGCGAGATGGCGTACTCGTCCATGAAGCCGTAGCCCCCGTGGATCTGGAGCGAGTGGTTGGCGGCGCGGTGGGCGAGCTCGCCGGTGTAGAGCTTCGCCATCGCCGCCTCCTTGGCGTACGGGCGTCCCTGATCCTTGAGCCACGCCGCCTGGTACACGAGCCCGCGTCCGGCCTCGATCTCCGTCGCCATGTCGGCGAGTTTGAACTGGATCGCCTGGAACTTCGCAATCGGCTGGCCGAACTGCTCGCGCTCGCGCGCGTAGTCCAGGGCGAGGTCGTAGGCGCCCTCAGCCAGGCCGAGCCCCATCGCGGCGATCGAAATCCGCCCCCCGTCGAGGATCTCGAGGAACTGCTTGTAGCCCGCGCCGCGAGGCCCGAGGAGGTTCTCCTCCGGGACCACGCAGTCCTTGAAAGAGAGCTCGCGCGTGTCCGACGCGTGCCAGCCCATCTTCTCCATCGGGCTCGAGATGTCATAACCCTCGGTGCCGTTGGGAATGATCAGGTTCGAGATCTCCTTGTCGCCCGTGAGCGCCGCGATCGTGACGCACGCGCTGATGTCCGTCCCCGCGTTCGTGATGAAGATCTTCGAGCCGTTGACGACCCACTTCCCGTCGCGAAGCTCGGCTCGCGTGCGCATGGAGCCGGCGTCCGAGCCGGCGCCCGGCTCGGTCAGCGCGAAGGCGGCAAGCCGCTTCCCGGAGGCGAGGCTCGGGGAGCCACGTGCGCTTCTGCTCCTCGGAGCCGAACATGAAGATCGGCATCGTCCCGAGCGACGTGTGCGCCGCCACGGTGATCGCGACGGACGAGTCGATGCGCGTCAGCTCTTCGATCGCGATCGCGTACGAGAGCGTGTCGCCCCCGGCGCCACTCCATTCCTCGGGGAAGGGGATGCCCATGAGGCCGAGCTCGGCCATCTCCGCGACGATGTCGTACGGGAAGCGGTGCTCGCGGTCGAGCTCCTCGGCCACAGGGGCGATGCGATCGCGCGCGAACTCGCGGACGGTCTTCCGGATGAGCTCGTGTTCTTCGGAGAGGTCGAAGTTAATTGTTTCCCGCCCGGCTCGGGGTCATCCACCAGCCAAACGCTGCGCGAGCTCGGTGAGCAGCCGCACGCCGTACCCGGTGGCCCCCGGCGATGCGTAGTAGTCGCCGCGGCCGCGCTCGAGGTAGGCCGTGCCGGCGATGTCGAGGTGGGCCCACGGACCGTCGCCGACGAACTCCTGGAGGAAGCGCGCGGCGTAGATCGGCGCTCCCTGGCGGTGCTCGGATGAGTTCTTCATGTCGGCGAAGGTGGAGTGGAGGTGGCGGCGGTACGTCTCGTGCAGCGGCCACGTCCAGACGTGGTCTCCCACCGCTTCGCCGGCTGCGCGCACCTTCTCCACCCAGTCCTCGTCGTTGCCGAAGACGCCTGCGTAGAAGTCACCCATGGCGACCACCATGGCTCCCGTGAGCGTGGCCAAGTCGACCATGTGCGTCGCGCCGTTCTGGCGCGCGTGCCAGAGCGCGTCGGCCAGGATGAGCCGGCCCTCGGCGTCGGTGTTCGTGACCTCGATGGTCTTGCCGTTGAGCGACGTGATGATGTCGCCGGGGCGGAACGCGCGGCCGCCGGGCATGTTCTCCGAGGCGGGGACGACTGTCATGACGCGAAGCGGAATGCCGAGCTCGGCGATCGCCACGGTCGCGGCCAGGACGGCCGCGCCGCCGCCCATGTCCGACTTCATCTCGTCGAGCTTGTCGGCCGGCTTCAAGGAAAGCCCGCCCGCGTCGAACGTGATCGCCTTCCCGACGAGGCCGAGCACGAAGTCATCGCGCGCGCCGTCAGGCTCGTAGTGGATCGTGATGAGGTGCGGCGGATTCGTGCTGCCCTGCCCGACTGCGGTGAGTGCTCCCATGCCTGCTCCGCGTATCTCCTCCGCGTTCATCGACTCGAACTGAAGCGTCCGAAGATCGGACGCCGTCGACTGCGCCCATTCGGTCAGGCTTTCGGGCGTGAGCTCGTTCGCCGGCGCGTTGACGAGGTCGCGGCATTTGTTCGTCCAGCGTGCGATGACGTTCGCGCGCCGAGCGTCGTCGGCCACGGCCTCGGCGCCGGGACCGCACAGGATGAGCCGGTCGAGCTCGCGCGTTCGCTCCTCGCCGTCGTCCTGCGTGGTCTTCCAGCGGCCCGCGTAGTAGGGGCCGAGAGCCATCCCGTCCACGACTGCGCGGGCCTGCTCGGACGCGCTCACGGGCAGGCCGTTCTCCTCGAGCACCCAGGCCACGGTGCGTGCGCCGATCTCGCTCGCGCGCCGGGCGACGGCCGCCGCCGCGGTGCGCAGGCTGTCCGCGTCGGTCTCGTCCTGCTCCCCGACCCCTGCGGCTGCGACGCGGTGCGCCTTCAGCCGCCCGTCCGAGTGAAGGAGCGTGAGGTGGCCGCGAGAGCCCTTCAGCTCGCCGTCCTCGATCAGGTGGGCGAGGCGGCCCTCGACGAGCCGGTCGATCTCCAGCCCCGAAGGAGGCAAGACCACGGGATCAGGGACCGGAAACGCGAGGACGTCCGCTTCGACTCCCGTCGGGGGCGAGGCGACGACGTCGATGTCCATGGGCGAGCGCCGATGCTATCCGAACCCGCTTCTAGCCTGCCCCGAATGAGGGATGCGGTCCAGATTCGGAGGGCCGATGAGTGGTGTGCGCAATGAGCGCAGCTCTACCCTCTCAGCCCGCACCCTCTCCCCGCGGGCACCCTCTCCCGGTGGAAGCCCTCCAGGATCGCCTCGGAGGGCTTCTACGTGAACGGGAGCGTTTGCACGCCGCGGGGAACGAGCTCGACCTCGAGCGCAACAGGCGCGAAATCGTGCGCGTGCAATGGGAGATCTGCCACGCGCTGATCGCCCGGTACGCGGTCGGTTAGGACGTATCCTCGGCCGCCGTGGCCGGGGTGGACAGGAAAGCGATGGCTGCCCTCGCCTCGGGGCATCTCGCCACGGACCTGGCGCAGGGATCGCTGCCGGCGCTGCTCCCGTTCCTCGTCGTCAAGTTCGACCTCTCGTACACGATGGCCGCCGTCCTCGTCCTTGGCGCGACGATCAGCTCGTCACTGATCCAGCCGGCGTTCGGGGCGTGGTCCGACGTCCGCGGCGCGCTCTGGCTCCTTCCCGCGGGCGTGGCCCTGGCGGGCGTCGGCATGGCGCTCGCGGCGGTCGCGCCGACCTATCCGCTCGTGATGCTCGCCGTGCTCGCCGCCGGCGTCGGCGTCGCCGCCTACCACCCGGAGGGGTCGAAGTTCGCGAGCTACGTCAGCGGGGAGCGGCGGGCGAGCGGCATGGCGTTCTTCTCCGTCGGCGGCAACCTCGGCTTCGCCCTCGGGCCGGTGCTCGCGTCCGGCGTCGTCATCGCACTCGGCCTGACGGGTGGGCTCCTGATCGCGCTACCGGGTCTCGTCGTCGCCGCGGGATTGCTCGCGGTTCGTCCCTACCTCGAGGAGTTTGCGCCGAGCGCCGCCGCCGCGGCGCAAGCGGTGCACGCGGCCGCGCGGCGGGGCGGTCTCGTGCTTCTCCTCTGCGTCGTCGGCCTGCGGAGCGTCGCGCACATGGGCCTCTTCACCTTCGTGCCGCTCTACGAAGTCGCACGCGGCCGCAGCGAGGCGCACGGAACGGTGCTGCTCTCGCTTTTCCTGCTCATGGGCGCGCTCGGGACGCTCTTCGGCGGCCAGCTGGCCGACCGCGTCGGCCGGCGCGCCGTTCTGCTCGGCAGCTTCGTCGTCTCGACGCCGCTGATCCTGCTGTACGCGCTCGACGAGGGCGTTGCCGGCCAGGTCGCGCTCGTCCTCTCCGGCGCGGCGGTCATCGGGACGTTCGGCGTCAGCCTCGTGCTGAGTCAGGAGTACATGCCGGCGCGGGTCGGCATGGCGTCCGGCCTCTCGATCGGGCTCGCGATCGGGCTCGGCGGCGTTGCGGCGGTCACGCTCGGCGCGGTCGCCGACGCGATCGACATCGAGACGGCCGTCGCCGCGACCGCAGCCGGGCCGGCGATCGCGTTCTTCGTGACGCTGCTCCTGCCACCCGCGCCGCGCCGTCGTACGACGGACCCAGAGCCGGCTCCCGTGACGATCTAACTACGCGCGTACGGCCTCGCGAGTTGCTTGCGCCTGCTCCGCGTGGATGCCTTCCGCGATCTCCTCGATCAGCTTGGCGTTGAACGCGGGCAGGTCATCGGGCCAGCGGCTCGAGACGAGCCCGCGGTCGACGACGACCTCCTCGTCCACCCACTTGGCGCCGGCGTTGACGAGGTCGGTCTTGATGCTCGGGTACGACGTCATCTTGCGCCCACGCACCACGTCCGCCTCGACGAGAGTCCAGCCGCCGTGGCAGATGACGCCGACGGGCTTGCCCTGCTCGAAGAACTCGCGAACGAAACGAACGGCCTTGTCGTCCGTGCGCAGCTTGTCGGGGTTGGCGACACCGCCCGGAAGCACGAGCGCGTCGTAGTCGCTCGCCTCCACGTCGTGGACGACCTTGTCCACCTGGAAGCTCGAGCCCTTCTTCCCCTCGATCTCACCCTCTTCGAGCGAGACGACGTCGGCGTCCGCGCCCGCTCCCGTTACCGCCTTGTGCGGCTCTCGAAGCTCGCTGTCCTCGACCCCGTTCGTGGCGAGGAACGCGATCCGCTTTCCTTGCAGCTCGTTGGCCACGTCTCCTCCTTGCGTCGTTGTCCTTCGAGCGTACCCGCCTCAAGGAGGGCTTGACGAAATACAGCTGATGCCGCCTGGCCGCGCTGGATCGCCGCCAGGCTGCGTCCTCGGTCGCGCCCGTACTTGAAATCAGTACGAACGCTCCCTGCGTCCGTTGCCTCGCGCCGCCCATCGCACCCAGTCGGCGAGCGAATTCCGCCAAACCCTCCTAAGGCGAGAGACGCTCCAGGATCCAGCGCGCTTCGTCCCGCCGGTAGCGCAAGCGGTCGTGGAGCCGGTTGGGGCGGTTCTGCCAGAACTCGACGGTGTCCGGGCGCAGCACGTACCCGCCCCACCAGGAGGGCCGCGGCACGTCGTCACCCGGGTGCTGGCGCTCGAGCTCTGCCACGGCCCGGTCGAGGTCCTCGCGGTTGACGACCGTGCTTTGGCGGGAGGCCATGGCGGCAAGCCGGCTGCCGTGCGGGCGAGTGCGGAAGTACTCGTCCGACTCCTCTGCCGCGAGCCTCTCCACGCGTCCCGTGACGAGCACCTGGCGTCTCGGGTCGAGTGCCCAGTGGAAGACGAGCGCGGCTCTGGGGTTGTCGGCGAGCTCGCGACCCTTGCGGCTTTCGTAATTCGTGAAGAAGAGGAAGCCGCGCTCGTCGACGCCTTTCAGGAGCACCATGCGCGCCGACGGCGTCCCGTCCGCGGCCGCCGTCGCGAGCGTCATCGCCTCGGGCAGCTCGAGGGCGCGGCGAGCGTCCTCGAACCAGCGCTCGAACTGCTCGAGCGGATCCTTGGCGAAATCCTCCTCGAGCATCACTCTTCGAGCTCCACGAGCACGGCGCCGCCCGACACGCGGTCGCCTTCCGCGACGAGGATGCGCCGCACGACGGCGTCGTAGGGAGAGACGAGCGGCGTCTCCATCTTCATCGCTTCGAGCAGAAGCAGCGGTTGGCGCGACTCGACCCGGTCGCCTTCGCGCGTGAGCACGCGTAGCACCGTGCCCGGCATGGGCGCGGTGACCACGCTCGCGCCGCCTCCGCCGCCGGTCGCGTGCGCGAAGCTCTCGACGAGCGGGGGCGGACGGCGGGGAGGAGCCGCGCCACCATCGCGGTTGAGCCGCCAGTACGCCTGCCACGGGTGCGGGACGCGCAACGGCCGGGACAGGGGCGGGTTTTCCTCGAGGAACGCCGTGCTCGTGTTGCCCGCACGCACATCAGGATGGCCGACCAGCCAGCGGAGGAAGGGAAGATTGGTGACGACGCCGCCGACGTGTGTTTTTTCGAGCGCACGCGCCAGGCGGTCGAGCGCCTCCTCGCGAGTCTCCCCTCTGGCGATGAGCTTGGCGATGAGCGGGTCATAGGCGACCGGGACCTCGTCTCCCTCCTCGACGCCGGCGTCGACGCGAACATCGTCGGGAAGCTCGAGCCGAGCGACGCGGCCCGCCTGCGGCAGGAACGTGAGCGGATGCTCGGCGTAGAGGCGCGCCTCGACCGCGTGGCCCTCGAGCGTCGGCGCAGATCCGAGCGCGCCGCCCGTCGCGATCCGCAGCTGCTGCTCGACGATGTCGATACCCGTGACGGCCTCCGTGACGGGGTGCTCCACCTGGATGCGGGCGTTGAGCTCGAGGAAGTAGAAGCGCTCGCCGTCGAGCATGAACTCTGCCGTTCCGGCGCCGACGTAGCCGGCCGCCCGCGCGAACGCGATGGCAGCTTCCTCCAGGCGCGCGCGCAAACCTTCGTCGACCGCAGGCGACGGGCTCTCCTCGAGCACCTTTTGGTGCCGGCGTTGAATCGAGCACTCCCGCTCGCCGAGCGCGGCGACGTTGCCGGTCGTATCGGCGAGGAGCTGCACCTCGACGTGGCGCGGGCGCTCGACGTAGCGCTCGCAGAAGACCGTGTCGTCGCCGAAGGCGCTCTCGGCTTCGCGCCGCGCGGCAGCGAGGGCCTCGTCGAGCTCCTCCGGGGCGCGGACGACCCGCATGCCGCGACCGCCGCCTCCAGCGGCCGCCTTGATCATGAGCGGATAGCCGATCTCCTTGGGCTCACCGGTCTCGACCACCGGCACGCCGGCGTCCGCAGCGAGTCGCTTCGACTCGAGCTTGTCGCCGGCGGCGTGGAGGACCGGCGCAGGCGGGCCGACCCAGTTCAGTCCTGCAGCCGACACCGCTTCCGCGAACTCCGCGTTCTCGGCGAGAAACCCGTAGCCGGGATGGACGGCGTCGGCCCTCGCCGCCTGAGCCGCGCCGACCAGCGCTCCCGCGTCGAGGTAGCCGCTCACCCGCTGCACCTCGCTCGCGCGGCGCGTGTGGAGGGCGCCTTCGTCGTCCGGGGCAGCAACGGCAACCGTCGCGATGCCGAGCTGGTCGCACGTTCGAAAGACGCGGACGGCGATCTCGCCGCGGTTCGCTACGAGGAGTTTTCTGATCTCCCCGGTCCGGGGGGTCAGGGGGTGGGGTGGTGGGTGTTCCATTTGGCTCGGCGCTTGTCGAGGAAGGCGCGTAGCCCCTCCTGTCCTTCTGGGCTGGTGCGCCTGCGCGCCGCCACGTGCGGAAGCTCGTCCGCGGGCGGTTGCTCGCGAACGAGCGCCTTCGCCTGGCGCACGGCCTCGGGCCCGCTCGTCAGGATCTCGCCGGCGATGCTCTCGACGGTCTCGTCGAGGTCGTCCCTCACCTCGTGGACGAGCCCGATGCGAAGCGCCGTCTCGGCGTCGAACCGCTCGCCCGTGAGGAAGTAGCGTCGCGCCTGCGCGCCGATCTTGGCGAGGACGAACGGCGAGATGACGGCCGGAATGATCCCGAGCTTCACCTCGGAGAACCCGAACACCGCGTCGCTCGATGCCACGGCGACGTCCGCGCACGCCACAAGCCCGGCGCCTCCGCCGAGTGCGTACCCCTGCACGCGGACCACGAGAGGCGCGGGGCAGCCGTCGATCGCGCTCATCATGCGCGCGAGCCGGCCGGCGTCCTCGACGTTCTCGTCGTAGGAGAGGTCGATGGAGGAGCGCTGCCACTCGACGTCCGCGCCGGCGCAGAACGTCTCGCCGTCGCCGGCGAGCACGACGATGCGCGCATCGCCAACGTCGTCGAAGGCCTCGGTCAGCTCGCGGATGAGCTCGGCGTCGAACGCATTGCGCCGCTCGGGGCGGGCGAGAGTCACCCGCAGCACCGGCCCCTGCCGCTCCACGCGAAGCGCGCTCACCTGAGTCAGCTTAAGGTTCACGCGTGCTGAAAGGCGCCCTCGCTGCGGCCGCGACCCCCCTCCGAGACGGGGGAGCGAAGCTCGACGAGGACGCCTTCCCGCCCCTCGTGGAGTTCTTCGCCGACAACGGGCTCGACGGCGTCTTCGCGCTGGGGACGACCGGCGAGGGCTTGCTCCTGACGCTCGAGGAACGGCGGCGCGCCGCAGACCTCTTCGTCGAGGCGTGCGCGGGGAGGCTTACCGTCGTCGTCCACTGCGGCGCGCAGACGACCGCCGACAGCGTCGCCCTCGCCGAGCACGCGGCGCGTGGAGGCGCGGACGCCGTCGCCGCAGTCGCGCCGCCCTACTACCCGTTCGACGAGCAGGAGCTCACGCGCCACTTCGCTGCAGTCGCCACCGCGTGCGCGCCGACCCCGTTCTTCCTCTACGAGATCGCCGCGCGGAGCGGGTACGCCATTCCGCTGGCCGTCGTGGAGCGGCTACGGGAGGACGTCCCGAACCTCGCCGGCCTCAAGGTCTCCGACACGCCATTCGACCGCGTCGAGCCTTACCTGGTCGAAGGGCTCGACGTCTTCGTTGGCTCGGAGCCGCTGGCCGCCAAGGCACTCGCTCGCGGCGCCGCGGGCGTCGTCTCCGGCCTGGCCACGGCCTTTCCGGAGATCGTTGCGTCGCTCGTCGCCGAGCCGACCGACGAAGGCGCCGAGCGCGTCGCCCTCCTGCGGGACTCCCTCCAGCGGTTCCCGTTCATCGCCGCCTTGAAGGCGGTTCTCGGCAAGCGCGGCGTCCCCGTTCGTGCGGACGTGCGGGCGCCGCTTCGCACGCTGACCGAGGCCGAGCTCGGCGAGCTCGGCGACCCAGTGGCGAAATGGCTCGTATCGTCGTAATCGGCGCCGGCGCGATTGGCGCCTCCGTCGCGTACCACCTGGCGAAGCTCGGCGCGGACGACGTCGTCCTCGTCGATCGCGGCGAGATCGCGGGCGGATCGACCGCCAAGGCGATGGGCGGTGTTCGCCAGCAGTTTTCGACGGCGGCGGAAGTGGTCCTCGCGCGCGACAGCATCCGTTTCTTCGAGGAGCTGGGGCCGCCGTACTTTCACCAGGTCGGCTACCTGTTCCTCGCGACGAGCGAGGAGGAGCTCCGCGTGCTCGAGGAGCGGCGCGAGCTGCAGGCCGGCCTCGGCGTGCCCGTCGAGTCCGTCGACCCGCGGCAGATCGTCTCGGTGGCGCCGGGGGTGCGGGTCGACGACGTCCACGGTGGAGTCTTCTGCGCTGAGGACGGCGTCGCCGACCCACCGTCCGTCACGCGGGAGCTCGTCCGGCAGGCGGTCGCGGGCGGGGTGGAGCTCCGCGAGCACACCAGCGGAGAAGATGTCGACGCGGACGTGCGCGTCGTCGCGGCGGGCCCCTACTCGGCCAACGTCGGCGCGGCGTTCGGCGTGGAGCTGCCCGTGCGTCCGCTCTGTCGCCAGCTGATCAAGACGAAGCCCGTCGCCGAGCTCGCCGAGACGCTGCCGATGGTGCTCGAGGCCGAGACGGGCTTCCACTTCCGCCGGCGGGACGAGGGTCTCGTCCTCGCGATGACCGACCCGTCGCCGCGCTGGGGTTTTGCCGAAGAGGTCGACCAGTCGCTCGTCCCCGACCGGCTCGAGCGCCTCGCGCACCGCTTCCCGCCGGCCGCCGGTATCGGGGTTGAGGAAGCCTGGGCCGGCCTGTACGACATGACCCCCGACGCGCATCCGATCGTCGGGCGAATCGGCGAGGGTCTGTACGCGGCCTGCGGCTTCTCCGGCCACGGCTTCATGCAGTCCCCGGCCGTCGGGCTGGCCGTCGCCGAGGAGATTCTGCGCGGGGAGTCTTCGCTTGATCTGTCGCCCTACCGCCTCGAGCGGTTCGAGGGCGGGGCCGTCTTTCCGGAAGAAGTCGTCCTTTAACCGGTTTACAAGCCGGAAAACCCGGCGGAAATGCTCGTCGGTGCGAAAATCCCGTTAAATCGCGGCCCCCAGGACGTATCCTTTTGCCGCGGATGGGGAGTTAAAGAGTCGCTATGGCTGCATCGGAGAGCCGGGTAGCCGAAGCCGATCGCTCCTTCGAGCGTCTGTATCGGACGCATCGGCGTGACGTCTACAACTTCGTCCTGCACGACGTCCGCAACCCTGACGAGGCCGAGGACGTCACCCAGGTCGCCTTCCTCAACGCCTACCGGGCGCTTCGCAACGGCCGCCCGCCCGAGAAGCCGCGCGCCTGGCTCTTGGCGATCGCGCAGAACGTGTCGCGGCGTCGCTTCCGCCGGCGCTCCGCCCAGATCCAGGAGGTCCCGCTCGAGCCCGAGCTCGCAGTCGCGCCCGACGACTACGACGGGCCCTCGGCCGAGGAGATCCACGCCGCGTTCCGCGTCCTTCCCGACAAGCAGCGCTCAGCGCTGGCCATGCGCGAGCTTCAGGGTCGCTCCTACGCCGAGATCGCCGACGAGCTCGATCTCTCGATCTCCGCCGTCGAGACGCTCATCTTCCGCGCACGCCGCACACTTCGCGCCCAGCTCGAGCCGGAGGAGAGCAAGCTGCGCGCCGTCCTGCTGGCGCCGCTCGCGCTTCCGGGCCTCTTTGCGAAGGCGGTCGGATCCGTAGGGTCGTCGGTGGGCCGCTTCGGCCTGAGCGCCAAGACCGCCGGCGTAATCGGTGCGATCGTGGTCGGGGCCGGTGCAGTCGAGCTCGTGCCGCCGATTCTCGCCGCCGAGGAGCCGCCGGCCGTCGAGGAAATCGCGCCGGTCAAGTCGATCGCGCCCGCGCTCGCGCCGACGCTGGCAACCGAGCCGCGGGCCACTGCCGCTGCGGCCGATGAGATCGTGAAGGGGAAAGGCGGCGCTGTGACGGAGGCGAGCGGATCGTCCGCCGAAGGCAACGGTCTTGCGGGGGTGCTGCCGGTCCAGTTGCCGCCGCTGCCGGTCGAAACGCCACCGCTGCCGACGCTGCCGGTTGAGGCACCGACGCCGGCCGTCGAGCTCCCGCCGGTCGAGGTACCGGCACTTCCTCCTCCGCCCGAGCTTCCTCCGCTGCCCGACGTCGGGTAGATGCGCGGATAACAGCTACATCCTGAAGACGCCGAAAGCCGTCTCGGGGATGGGTGCGTTCAGGCTCGCAGCGATCCCGAGCGCGAGCACCCGGCGTGTGTCGAGGGGGTCGACGATGCCGTCGTCCCAAAGGCGCGCGGTCGAGTAGTACGGGTTTCCTTCGCGCTCGTACTTTTCGCGGATCTCGTCGGGGTCGGTGCGCCCGACGGCCGACAGGACGTTTGCCGCTTGCTCGCCGCCCATCACGCTGATGCGGGCGTTGGGCCACATCCAGAGCTGACGAGGCGAGTACGCACGGCCGCACATGCCGTAGTTGCCGGCGCCGAAGGAGCCGCCGACGATGACCGTGAACTTCGGCACCTGCGCGCACGCGACCGCGGTGACGAGCTTGGCGCCGTCCTTGGCGATGCCGCCCGCCTCGTACTCCTTGCCGACCATGAAGCCGGTGATGTTCTGCAGGAAGACGAGCGGGATCCGGCGCTTCGTCGCAAGCTCGATGAAGTGCGCGCCCTTGAGCGCGCTTTCCGAGAAGAGCACGCCGTTGTTCGCGAGGATCCCGACGGGGAAGCCCTCGATGTGCGCGAAGCCGCACACGAGCGTCTCGCCGTAGAGCGGCTTGAACTCGTGGAAGCGGCTCGCGTCGACGAGCCGGGCGATCACCTCGCGCACGTCGTAGACCTTGCTGTAGTCCTCGGGCACGATCCCGTACAGGTCGGCGGGATCGTGAAGAGGGTCGGCCGGTTCCTCGAGGTCCCACGGCGGCTCGACGCGCCGGGTCAGGTTGGCCACGATCGAGCGGCCGAGCGCGAGCGCGTGCTCGTCGTTCGTGGCGTAGTGGTCGGTGACGCCCGAGACCCGCGAGTGCACGTCGGCTCCGCCGAGCTCCTCCGCGGTCACTTCCTCGCCCGTCGCTGCCTTCACGAGCGGCGGGCCGCCCAGGAAGATCGTCCCCGTTCCCTTGACGATTACCGTCTCGTCGCTCATGGCCGGCACGTAGGCCCCGCCGGCAGTGCACGAACCCATCACGATCGCGATCTGCGCGATGCCCTTCGCCGACATGGTTGCCTGGTTGAAGAAGATGCGGCCGAAGTGGTCGCGGTCGGGAAACACCTCGGCCTGCAGCGGCAGGAACGCTCCGCCCGAGTCGACGAGGTAGATGCACGGCAGGCGGTTCTGCTCCGCCACTTCCTGCGCCCGCAGGTGCTTCTTGACCGTGAGCGGGTAGTACGTCCCGCCCTTCACGGTCGCGTCGTTGGCGACGACGACGCACTCTCGGCCTTCGACGACGCCGATCCCCGTCACGATGCCGGCCGACGGCGCGTCGCCGTCGTAGAGGTCGTACGCTGCGAGCGCGTTCAGCTCGAGGAAGGCCGTGCCGGGGTCGATGAGGCGGTCGACTCGCTCGCGCGCAAGCAGCTTGCCACGCGAGCGGTGGCGCTCCACCGCCTGCTCGCCGCCGCCCAGCGCCGCCTCGGCGGTGCGAGCTTTCAATTCGTCCACGAGCGCGGCCATGCGCTCCCGGTTGGCGGCGAAGTCGGGCGCCTCGCGGTCGACCCGCGTCTCGAGCATTGCCACGCGGGGAGACTACGTAAGCGCGTACGAGCGTGAGCCCGCGGCATCGACCGCGGATCGAAGCGAGGCGACGTAGTCGCGCAGGGCGTCCGGCCCGCCGGCGTCCGCCACTTCGAGAGCGCGGCTCCCGACGACGATTCCGTCCGCGAGCGACGCGGCTTCCGCGGCCTGCTCCGGCGTCGAGATGCCGAAGCCGGCGAGGAGCAAAACGTCCGTGACCGCACGGGCACGCCCAACCAGGTCGCCGAGCTGCGTCGAGGCGCTCGAGCGCGCCCCGGTCGTGCCGGTGACCGACACGAGGTAGAGCCAGCCGTCCGTTCGCTCGGCGGCCAGACGGATGCGCTCGGCGGGCGTCGTCGGCGCGACCAGCTGCACGCGCCGCAGGTCGGGCGCGGCTTCGATCGGAAGGTCGGCGACGATCATGCTCGTCGCGCCCGCCGCCTCCGCGTCGGCGTGGAAGCGCTCGTAGCCGTACGCCTCGAGCAGGGAGGCGTACGTCATGGGAATGAGCGGGACGGCGGGGCCGATGGCCTCGCGCACGTCGCGAAGGCAGTCGAGGCAGGCGCGCGTCCGCATTCCGCGGGCGAGCGCCCGCTCGCCCGCGAGCCGGATGACGGGGCCGTCGGCCAGCGGGTCGGAGAAGGGGAACCCGATCTCGAGCAGGTCCGCGCCGCCCGCGACCGCGGCGGCGGCGAGCCCGGGCGTCTCCGGTCCCGCCATCAGGTAGACGGAAAGACGCTTCACGACGACAGCACCACGCCGAGGTCCTTGTCGCCGCGCCCGGAGAGCCCGACGAGGACGAGGTCGTCGTTGAGCGTGAGCGCGTGGGCGACCGCGTGGCTCGGCTCGAGCGCAGGGAGGATGCCTTCGCGCTCGGCGAGCAGGTGGAAGGCGGCCAGCGCCTGCGCGTCGTCCACGCCGACGTACTGAGCGCGGCCCGAGTCGCGCAGGAAGGCGTGCTCGGGACCGACGCCCGGATAATCGAGCCCGGCCGAGATCGAGTGCGCATCGAGGATCTGACCGTCCTCGTCCGCCAGGATCGAGGAGCGCGCGCCGTGCAGGACGCCCGCGCGTCCCGCGCCGAGGCTGGCCGCGCCCGCCGCCTCGACGCCGATCAGACGGACGTCGGCGTCCTCGATGAAGCCCGCGAAGAGCCCGATCGCGTTAGAGCCGCCGCCGACGCAGGCGACGACGGCGTCGGGCAGCGCTCCTTCTGCGGCGAGGATCTGGGCACGTGCCTCCTCGCCGATCACGGACTGGAGCGTGCGCACGATCTCGGGATACGGATGCGGCCCCGCGCACGTGCCGATGAGGTAATGGGTCGTCTCGACGTTCGTGATCCAGTCGCGGATCGCCTCCGACAGCGCTTCCTTGAGGGTACGGGTGCCGAACTCGACGGAGCGCACTTCGGCGCCGAGCAAGTGCATGCGCTCGACGTTGGGGCGCTGGCGGCGCATGTCCTCGGAGCCCATGTAGACGACGCACTCGAAACCGAAGCGCGCGCACACCGTCGCGGTCGCCACGCCGTGCTGGCCGGCGCCGGTCTCGGCGACGATGCGGGTCTTGTCGAGCCGGCGGGCGAGCAGCGCCTGCCCGAGCGCGTTGTTGATCTTGTGCGCGCCGGTATGGCAGAGGTCCTCGCGCTTCAGGTACATCCGCTTTCCCTCCCGCAGGCGCTCGGCGCGGTAGAGAGGCGTGGGGCGGCCGACGTACGTCTGCTGCAGGTGCGAGAGCTCGGAGCGGAAGTGCTTGTCGTCACGCGCTTCGTCCCACCCGCGCTCGAGCTCTTCGAGGGCGGGGACGAGCGTCTCCGGGACGTAGCGCCCGCCGTAGGGACCGTATTGGCCTCGTTCGGTGACGCTCACCGGACGGCCTCGGTGGGGTCGCGCTCGGCGGGATCGCGCCCGATAGGGCGTGGGGCGGGGTGGTGGGAGACTCTCTGCGGGGTGGGGTGGTGGGAGTTCCTTATGTACGCGCGGACGCGCGCGTGATCTTTAACGCCGGGAGACGACTCGAGACTCCGACTCGCGTCGACGCACCACGGATGCACCGCCTCGATCGCCGCCTTGACGTTGTCGGGGCCGAGCGCGCCGGCCAGGAGGATGCGTCCCTCCACGGTGCTCGCGCGGCGCCAGTGGTCGCCGTCTTCCTCGAGCCAGGGGAGGTCGAGGACGCGCGCCACCTCGGTGCCGTCGCGAAGGAGGGCGCCCTCCCTTGCGCGGTGCCCGTTCTCCTCGGGGTAGAGCTGGACGAGGTCGGTGCCGACGTCTTCGTGGTCGCCGACGAACACCCCGACCGAGAGCATCGTGTCGGGCACCGGCAGCGGCGCTTCGGCGCGGCGCGGGCTCTCGGCGAGGACGAAGCCCGCGAGATCGGCGCCTGCCTCGGCCGCTGCCGCCACGTCTTCCTCCCGCGTCAGGCCGCACACCTTCACGAGCGGCCGCGCCAGCAGCTCGGCCAGCTTCGCTGCGGGATCGGGGGCGCGCATGAGCGCGGAGCCGACGAGGATCGCATCGGCGCCGGCCAGCTCCGCCGCCGCTCCCTGCGCGCGGCTCGCGATGCCGCTCTCGGCCACGACGACCATGTCCGCGGGCTTTGAGTCCCAGACGTGTGTCTTGGAGGCGGGCGACGAGCTCGAGTTGGGCCGTCCGGTCGACGGTGAACGTGGCGAGGTCGCGCGCGTTGATTCCCACGACGTCCGCGTGGAGAGCGACGGCGCGCTCGAGCTCCCGCTCGTCGTGAGCCTCGACCAGCGCGTCGAGGCCGAGTGAGTGCGCCGCAGCGAGCAACTCCCCGGCTGTGCGGTCGTCGAGGTCGCGCAGGAGCAGGAGCACGGCGTCGGCGCCCGCCGAGCTCATCTCCTCGAGCTGCGCCCGGGTGGAGAAGAACCCCTTGGCGAGCAGCGGCACTCGCGTCGTCGCTCGCGCCTCCCGCAGGTCCTCAGTCGACCCGCCGAAGCGCTCGTCGACGAGGATCGAGACAGCAGCCGCACCGGCGCGCTCGAACGCTTGCGCCAAGACGGCCGGCTCGGCGTCGGGCCGCAGGTCACCGGCGGACGGCGAGCGGCGCTTCACCTCGGCGATTCCGGCGAGGCCGGGCTCCGCCAGGGCGTCACGGAGACGACCCATTACGCGTTCACCGCTTCCGCCTGGGAGAAGACAATCAGCGCCTCGAGCCGCTCGCCCGCCGCGCCCGAATCGACGGCTTCCGCCGCGAGCGCGTAGCCGTCGCTCAGGTCGGCTGCATGACCGCCCGCCGCGATCGCCCCACCCGCGTTGAGCAGAACCGCTTCCCGCTTGGGGCCCTTCGCGCCGGCGAAGATCTCGCGGATCGTCGCCGCGTTGTCCGTCGGCAGCCCGCCGACGAGGTCGCTCGGCTCGCAGCGCGGGACGCCGAAGTCCTGAGGGTCGATCTCGCGCCGGTGGACGCGGCCCTCTTTCACCTCGCAGACGAGATTCGGGCCGGCGGGCGACAGCTCGTCGATCCCGCCTGCTCCGTGGACGACGAACGCGCGGCGGGCTCCCAGGCGCGCCAGCACCTCGGCAACCGTGGCAACCAGCTCGGGCGAGTAGACGCCGACCACTTGGGCGCGCGCCCCAGCGGGGTTCGTCAGCGGGCCGAGCACGTTGAACACGGTCCGCGTCGCGAGCTCCTTGCGCACGGGCGCGGCGTGCCGCATCGCGGGGTGGTGCGCGGGCGCGAACAGGAAGCCGAAGCCGAGCTCGTCGATGGAGCGCTCGATGCGCCCAGCGTCGAGCTCGAGGTTGAAGCCGAGCGCCTCCAGCACGTCCGCGGAGCCGGACGAGGAGGAGACGGCGCGGTTGCCGTGTTTCGCGACGCCTGCGCCGGCGGCGGCCGCGACGAGCGCGGCAGCCGTCGAGATGTTGAACGTCCGGGCGCCGTCGCCGCCCGTGCCGGCCGTGTCCACGAGGTCGTCGCGCCCGGGCCGGACCGAGAGGACGTGCGCGCGCATAGCTTCGGCGCAGCCCGCGATCTCGTCCGCCGTCTCGCCCTTGAGCCGCAGCGCCACGAGGAGGCCTCCGATCTGTGCGGGCGTCGCCTCGCCGCGCATGACCTCCTCCATCACCGTGCGAGCTTCCTCCCGCGTGAGGTCTCGTCGATCGAGCAGCCGTTCGAGAGCGGCCTGGATCATGTGCGCCCTCCGTCGAGGAAGTTCTTGCCGATGTCTGCACCGAGCGGCGTCAGAACCGACTCAGGATGGAACTGGATGCCGTCGATCGGCAGCTCGCGATGACGCACGGCCATGACCTCGCCGTCCTCCGTTCTCGCGCACACCTCGAGCGTTTCGGGGACGCTCGTGGCGGCGAGCGAGTGGTAGCGGCCGGCCTCGAACGGGCTCGGGAGCCCGGCGAAGAGGCCGCGGCCGTCGTGGTCGACCGCGCTCGCCTTCCCGTGCACGAGACGCTGCGCGGAGCCGACGTCGCCTCCGAACGCCTCGACGATCACCTGGTGCCCGAGGCAGACGCCCAAGGTCGGGACGCTGCGACCGAGACGCTCGACGATCTCGAGGCTCGCTCCGGCATCGCTGGGGCGGCCGGGGCCGGGGGAGACGACCAGGTGGCTCGGCGACAGGCGCTCGGCGCCGTCGGCGTCGATCTCGTCGTTGCGCAGGACGGTGACCTCGGCGCCGAGCTCCTGGAAGAGGTGCGCGAGGTTGTAGGTGAAGCTGTCGTAGTTGTCGACGATGAGGATCAAGGAGCGCTCCTGTTCTGCTCTGCGAGCTCGATGGCTGCTTCGAGCGCGGCGAGCTTTCGCAGGCACTCCTCGTGCTCGGCGGCCGGATCGGAGTCGGACACGATTCCCGCGCCTGCCTGCAGGTGCGCGACACCGTCGGCAAGCACGATCGTCCTGATCGCGATGCAGGTGTCGAGGCTGCCGTTCGGAAGCGCGTAGCCCACGGCGCCTGCGTACGGCCCGCGGCGGTAGCCCTCGAGCTCCGAGATCAACTGCATCGCGCGCACCTTGGGAGCGCCGGAGACGGTCCCGGCGGGGAAACAGGCACGCAGCAGGTCGAAGGGTGTGAAGCCGGGGAGGAGCTCACCCGCGACCTCGGAGACGAGGTGCGTCACGTGCGAGTAACGCTCCGGCTCGAGAAAGCGCCCGACGCGCACGGTGCCGGCGCGGCACACGCGCGAGAGGTCGTTCCGCCCGAGGTCGACGAGCATGACGTGCTCCGCGCGGTCCTTCTCCGAGGCGAGCAGGCGCGCGGTGTCGCCGTCGCCCGGTTCGATCGTCCCGGCGATCGGGTTCACGCTCGCGCGCGTTCCTTCGAGCTTGACGAGGGTCTCCGGCGACGAGCCGACGAGTGCGAGGTCGCCGAGCTCGAGCAGGAAGTGGTACGGCGACGGGTTGACTCGGCGGAGCGCGCGGTAGAGCTCGAGGGCCGATGCGTCGGTCGGGCGCTCGGCGCGCTGCGACAGAACGATCTGGTACGCGTCGCCTGCGCGGATGTGCTCCTTCGCCCGGCGCACGCTCACCTCGTAGTCGCTCTGCGCAGGAAACCGTCGCGTGTGCTTCGGGCCATTCCGGACGTGTCCTGGGGTCTGACCCCGGGCCATGTCCGAACGGAACACGCGCTCGATGGGATCGCGCTCGCCGGCGATGACCTCGGCGACGTTCGTGACGTGGTCGAAGCGGACGAGCGTGTCCGCAACGACGAAGCGGCTCTCCGGGAAGCCGGGCCCGTCCGCCGGCAGCGGCATCGTCGGCTCGAGGAGGGCGACGTGGTCGTAGCCGAGGTAGCCGACGACCGGCGAGCCCGCTGCGACGGCGGTCTCCGCCTCGGCGAACGACACGAGGCGTGACCCCGAGCCGACCAGGCTGTAGCGGCCGAGCCTTCCCTTCTCGACCGACTCGAGGAGGAACGCGCCACCCGAGCCCTCGCCGCGCAGTCGCAGGTACGCCCCGAGGGGGGTGAGGAGATCGGTGTGGATGTCGGTTGCGATCGTCATGGCAGACAAAAAGACCCTCCGGCGGAAGGTCCTCGAGCGGAACGGGTTTGCAGGCCCTAGGTCAGCAGGCGACGCTCCCGCTCCGCTCGCGGCGCCAGGCCCACCAGGTGCGGACGGAAGCTGTCACTGCTCGGAGCGTAAGCGATTGGGGGCCGGGGAGTCAACCGGCCCGCCGGGGATAATGGCGGCGCGTGGCGGGGCACCCTGTGCGGATGGAGATCGAGGACGACCTCGACCGGTCTCGCCTGACCGTCTTCTTCCGTCTCCTCCTCGCGATCCCGCACTACATCTGGATCTTCCTGTGGTCGATCGCGGCGGCCGTCGTTGCGATCATCAACTGGTTCGCGACGCTCATCACTGGCCAGTCGCCGCAGGGCCTGCACAACTTCCTGTCGGCGTACGTCAGGTACGTGACCCACTTCTACTCGTACCTGCTGCTCGCCGCCAACCCCTATCCCGGCTTCACGGGAGAGCCCAACTCGTATCCGATTCACGTCGAGATCGACGCACCGGCGCGGCAACGGAGATGGGTCACCACCTTCCGGATCTTCCTTGCGCTGCCCGCCTTCGTGCTCGCGAGCACGCTCGTCGGAAGCTGCTCCGGGGGAGGGGGAGGGGGTGGCGGGAGCCCGTCCGGAGACGGCGCGGCCGACGACATCGGCTTCTTCTTCGGGACGGGCGGGGTGGCGTTCATGGTGGCATTCCTCGCCTGGTTCGCCATCCTCGCTCGCGGCCGGATGCCCAGTGGTTTCAGAGACCTCGTCGCGTATGGGATTCGTTACAACGCCCAGGTGATCGCGTACCTGTTCATGGTCACCGATCGCTACCCCAACAGCGACCCGGCCGAGAGCACGCCGCATCCGCTGCCTCCGCATCCGATCGCGCTCGAGGTCGCGGACGACGGCAGCCGGTCCCGCCTCACGGTCTTCTTCCGGCTGCTGCTCGCGTTTCCGCATCTCGTCTGGCTCGGCCTGTGGAGCATCGCCCTCTGGTTCGTCTCAATCGTGAACTGGGTCATCACGCTCTTCGCCGGCCGCTCACCGGAGGCGCTGCACAGATTCGCGAGCGCGTTCGTCCGCTACGACGTCCACGTCTTCGCCTTCCTCTTCCTGATCGCGAACCCGTTTCCCGGCTTCACCGGCGACCCAGGCTCGTACCCGGTCGACGTCACGATCGAACCGCGGGCGCGTCAGAGCCGCTGGGTGACTGGCTTTCGGCTCCTGCTCGCGATCCCGGCCCTGTTCGTATCGGCGACGCTTTGGATCACGCTCTTCGTCCTGGGCGTGCTCGGCTGGTTCGCCGCACTCTTCACCGGCCGCATGCCCCTCGGGCTCCGCAACCTCGGCGCGTTCATCCTGCGCTACTCCGCCCAGCTGAACGGCTACGCCTACCTGGTCACCGACCGTTATCCGTACAGCGGTCCGTTGCTGCACGTCGAAGAGGAGCCCGAGCCGGCCGTCGCCTTTGCCGAGCCGTTTTAACGCCCTTCGCATCGGCATAGGGGTCGCGCTCGCCGCCCTCTGGGCGGTGGCCGCCTACTACCTCTGGCGAAGCGCAGTCCCCGGCAACCTCGACCTGCCGAGCATCAACGAGGACGACTACTTCTCGGACGAAGCGCTCGACCGCGCGGACGACTACGCCCTCTTCCTGCGCATCAACTTTCTCCTGTCGCAGGTCGTGCTCGTCGCCGTGCTCGGCCTCTTCGCGTGGAGGGGGGCGCGGTTCGCGCGCGAGTCGGCGGCCGGGCGCATCGGCACCGGGATGTTGCTCGGCATGATCGGCCTTGCTCTCGTCTGGCTCGTGCAAGTCCCGTTCGGGTTGGCGGGCCACTGGTGGGACCGCCGTCACGATGTCACGGAGGTCGGTTACCTCGAATGGGCGGCCACGACCTACTTCGCGCTCGGGTTCGCTTTCCTGTTCATCTCACTCGCGATCCTGATCGTGATGGCGCTCGCTGCAGTGACCCGCGAGTACTGGTGGGCGCTGGGAGCTCCGGTCTTCATCGGCCTGGCTCTGCTCTTCGCGTTCGTGTTTCCCTACCTCGTTCCCGACCTGCACCGGATCGAGGACCCGCAGATCGCGGCCGACGCGCGCGAGTTGGCCGAAGCGCAGGGGGTCGAAGACATTCCTGTCCGCGTCGAGACGGTGAGCGACGTGACGAGCGCGCCCAATGCCGGCGCGGCCGGGATCGGCCCGAGCCGGCGTGTGATCCTGTGGGACACCCTCCTTACCGGCCCGTTCGAGCGCGACGAGATCCGCTTCGTGCTCGCCCACGAGTTCGCGCACCACTCGCGCAGCCACATCTGGAAGTTCCTGGCGTGGTACGCGCTCCTGGCCGTCCCAGGCGTCTTCATCGTCGCGCGCGTCACCCGGCGGCGCGGAGGCGTGTACGAGGCGAGGGCGATCCCGCTCGCGCTCTTCGTGGTCGTCGTCCTCCAGCTCCTCGCCCTACCCCTCCTGAACGTGATCGGACGACATGCCGAGGCCGAAGCGGATTGGGTTGGGCTCGAGACGACGCGCGATTCAGACGGCGCTCGCGATCTCTTCCGGCACTTCACGACCGAGGGGCTCGCCGACCCGACGCCGCCGGGCTGGTCCTACTTCCTCATGGACACGCACCCGTCGATCGCCGAGCGGATCGCGATGGCCAACGCCTGGGAGGCGCGGCCCAACCGCTAGGTGACGTCGCGCCGCATCGTGACGGTCGCGCCGATCGCGGCGAAGGCCGCGATGTAGCTGACGGTCACAACGGCGGCCGCCCACATCGTGAGGAGGTCCTCGACATCCACCCGCATAAGCGCCTGCGCCGCTTTTCCGGGCGTGAAGCGCGCAACCTCCGGGACGAGGCCGGCCAGGATGTTCTCGATGATCAGGAGCCAGATGAGGGCGCTCACAAGTGCACCCACCTGGTTCGGAACGACTGATCCGTAAGCGACTCCGAGAGCACCCCAGAGCGTGGCGGCCGCCAAGAGGCCGACGACGAAGAGGGCCACGTCGCGATCGGCGAGGGAATAGTCAATGTTCTTCGCCGCAAACCAGGGAAGCGCCATGGCGAGCGCCAGCAGAAGAGCGAATGCGCCGAGCAGCAGGCCGGCGCCGGCGTAGACGACCAGCTTGGCACCGAGGACACGTTCACGGATCGGCGTGGCGAGGAACGTCGGCGTGATCGTCCCGTGACGGTACTCGCCGGCGATCCCGACCACGCCGTAGAGAAGCGCGAAGAAGACCGCGATGGTCGCTGACTCGAGCGTGTCGACGAAACCCTCCTCGCTCTCGAGCGCGCTGCGGGGCGCGCTCGCCATCTGCCCGGCGACGCCGATGCCGACGATCACGATCACCCCGAGCAGGTACCAGATGACCGTTCGCGTCGTTCTGATCTTCAGCCATTCGGACCGAACGAGGCGGGTCAGCTCCTCGTCTCCTCGCCGCCGGTCAGCTCGAGGAAGACCTCTTCGAGGCTGGCGTCCGCACGCAGCTCATGCAGGACGATGCCGTTCTCGGCCGCGATCTCGCCGACCCGTTCCTGTGTTCCTTCGACCGCGAGGCGGTCCGGGGCCACGATGCTCGCGCTAAGGCCGGCGGACATGAGGAGATCGCGCAGCCGCTCAGGTGACGGCGTCCGCACGCGCACTGCGGCGGCCGCGCGCGCCGTGAGCTCCTCGAGCGGTGCATGCGCGATCAAGCGGCCTTTCTGGACGATGGCGACGTCGTCGACCGTCTGCGCAATCTCGGCGAGCACGTGGCTCGAGATGAGGATCGTGCGCCCCTGCGCGCTCAGTGACCGCAGCAGGTCGCGCAGCCAACGGATGCCCTCAGGGTCGAGGCCGTTGGCCGGCTCGTCGAGAACGAGCACTTCGGGATCGCCAAGCAGCGCACACGCGAGGCTGAGGCGCTGCCTCATGCCGAGCGAATAGGTCTTCACCTTTTGGCGCGCCCACTGCTCGAGCTTGACGAGCTCGAGTACCTCGTCGACGCGCGCAGTCGGGACGCCGATGGCCGTTGCGAGCACACGAAGATGGTTCCGACCGGACCGCGTGGGGTGATAGCCCGTCGCCTCGAGCACCGCTCCCACGTGCGCGGCGGGCGCGTCGAGCGACCCGTAACGGCGGCCGAGGATCGTCGCGCTTCCCGCCGTCGGCTCGACCAGCCCGAGCAGGACGCGAAGCGTCGTCGTCTTGCCGGCGCCGTTCGGTCCGAGAAAGCCGGTGATGCGGCCGTGCTCGACGCCGAAGCTGAGGTCGTCGACGGCCACGGTCTTTCCGAACCGCTTCGTCAATCCGTTGATCTCGATGACAGGCAGGGCGGCCTCTGGCGCGCGATGCTACGACATCGTTCGGCTAGGCTGAATGCATGGCCAAGAGCGTGATCGTGTCCGCTGTTCGCACGCCCTTCGGCCGTCTCGGAGGTGGGCTGAAAGACAAGGCGGCGACCGAGCTCGGCGGTGTCGCGATCCGCGGCGCGCTCGACCGCGTCGACGTCGCAGACGACGAGGTCGAGTACGTCGTGATGGGCCAAGTGCTGCAGGGCGGCGCCGGCCAGGCGCCCGCGCGCCAGGCGGCCGTGGCGGCCGGCCTCCCGATCGAGACGCCCGCGGACACGATCAACAAGGTGTGCGCGTCGAGCGTCCGCGCCGTCCAGATCGCCGACCTCATGATCCGCTCCGGCGACCACAGCGTGATCGTGGCGGGCGGCATGGAGTCGATGTCGAACGCGCCGTACGTCCTCAAGAAGGCGCGCTTCGGCTATCGCATCGGGGACGGCGTGCTCATCGACATGATGACCCACGACGGGCTCACGTCCACCTTCGACAAGCGCCACATGGTCGAGCAGGCCTCCTTTGTCTCGCGCGAGCTCGGGATCTCCCGCGAAGACCAGGACCGGTGGGCGCTCCGCTCGCACGAGCGCGCCGTGCAGGCGATCGACAACGGTCTCTTTCAGGACGAGCTCGTGCCCGTTGGCGAGGTGGCGGTCGACGAGGGACCGCGACGGGACACGTCGTACGAGAAGCTCTCGCGCTTGAAGCCCGTCTTCGATCCCGAAGGGACGACGACGGCCGGCAATGCGCCGGGAGTGAACGACGGCGCGGGCGCGCTCGTCGTGACGAGCGACGAGTTCGCCAAGAGTCGCGGCCTCGAGGTGCTCGCGACGATCGTCTCGCAGGCGTACGTCGCAGACGAGTTCGCCTACCTCGCGCGCACGCCGGCCAACGCGGGGGCGGCTGCGCTCGCGAAGGCAGGCAAGAAGATCGACGACGTCGAGCGCGTCGAGCTGAACGAGGCGTTCTCGTCCGTCGTCGTGAACTCGGCCAAGATGCTTGGCGCCGATCCCGAGCGTGTGAACGTGAACGGCGGCGCCGTCGCCCTCGGACATCCGATCGGCGCCTCCGGGGCGCGCATCCTCTCGACGATGATCTACGAGCTGCGCCGAAACGGCGGCGGGCTCGGGCTCGCCGCCATCTGCTCGGGCGGCGGACAGGGCGACGCCCTCCTCATCGAGGTCTAGGGCCCTGGCATGGCCGGCTCGGTGACGCTGCAGGGCACGCGAGTGGTCGTGCGCTCGCTGCGGATGGACGAGCTCGAGACGATCGCGGAGGCGCAGGCGCGCCTGTACGCGTTCGTGGAGGAGTCGGGCGAGGCGGTCGAAGAGCGCCTGCGCAAGCGCATCGAGCACTCGGGGGAGCTCGTGGACGGGTGGCTGGACCTCGGCATCGAGGCGGAGGGCCGTCTCGTCGGCGACATCAGCGCGCGCAATCCGAAGAACGCGTTCCCGCCGGGCGTCTTCGAGATCGGCATCACGATCTTCGAGGACGAGGACCGCGGGAGGGGCTACGGCCGCGAGGCGACAGAGCTCGTGACGACTCATCTCTTCGAGGCTGCCGCCGCAGGGCGCGTGCAGGCGACGACGGCCGTCGACAACCTCGCGATGCGCCGCGTGCTCGAGGCTCTCGGCTTCATCCACGAGGGGACGCTCGAGGCGTTCATGCCCGGGCCCGACGGGCGCGAGGACTACGCGATGTACGCCGTTACTCGGGAAGCGTGGGAGGGTCATCGACCAGAGTGACGGGCTGGTCGACGTTGGCCTTGGTGAGCACCCGTCCCGTCGCGGTGTCGATCACGGCGATGCGTTCGCCCTCGCCGATCTGTGCGTACGCGAGACCGCCGGCCACTTGAATCCAGGCGCTCTCGCCGCGCAGGAGGTGAAAGCGCTCGTTCCCCGCGAGGTCGTAGCCGCGTATGCCCTCGTCCGTGCTGTAGCCGAACGTGAGCAGCGTGTCGTCGTTGACCGCCACTTCCGAGGCTGTGTCCGCGACTTTGCGCAGCGTCCAGCTCTCGGTGTCCACGATGATGAGCCCCGCCGGGGTGTTTCCCTCCTCCGCGAAGTCCGTGCCGCTGACGGCGAAACGCCCGTCGCCGATCCACTTGCCGCTCCGGTAGGAGCCCTCGACGAGCTTCGCCTGCGCCTCGGGCTCTAGCCAGTTGCGAAACCGCTGCACGATCGACACGGGCTTCGACAGTGCGTGGAAGGTCGCGCTCAGGTCCGCGAGGGAGATCTCGACGACGGCGCCTTCCTCGTAGACGAACGCCCGCCGGCCCGCGCGGTCGACGACGAGCGCCGGGATCACCTCGCGGGCGTGGACGTCGTCCCCGTCGCGCTGCACGCTGCTCCCGCCGGTGAGCTGGGGGATGGGCGTCACGGTCATGCCCTTGACGCCGACGACTGCCAGGCGAAGCTGTCCGATGCCTTGCTTCGGGCCGAGCAGGAGAACGACCTGCCCTGCGGCCCCGCGTTCGACTTGGAGGACGGTGCCGTCGAGCGGATGTCGTTCGAGGACGGTCAGGGAGCGCGGATCGATGGCAACGACCGCGCGCCGCTCGTAATCGTCGACGACGGCGAACAGCTGCTTCTCCCAGGAGAGAAACCTGAGATCGCCGTTCATCTTCAGGTCGACGACGCCGAGCGAGCGCATGCGCCGCACATCGACGAGCTCGACCGACGCGACTCCGAGACCGCCGGAGAGGGCGAGCTTCGTGCGATCCGGCGAGAGCGTCGTGATCCAGGCGCTGCCGCCCGCGAGTCGCAGAGGACGCGCCGAAGGTTTCAACGTCAGCGGATCGACCCGGGCGAGGTCACTGCCCGGGCCAAGCTCTGGAAAGAACACGGCGAGCACGTGTCGCGGAACGGGCGTCGGCGCCGGCTCCTGGGGAGGCGAGGCCGGCTCGGCGTTCGTGCCGAGTGCCAGTACGAGGGCGACGAGGAAAGCGCGAACCATCCCCACTACTACGCCTTTGGCCCGAGGCGCGTTCCGGCTAGGGTGCCGCCGCGATGAAGTTCGAACGCGTGCTCGTCGTCGGAGCCGGCCAGATGGGAGGCGGCATCGCGCAGGTCATGGCCGCATCGGGGCGGGAGGTGTTCCTCCACGACGCGGTTCCCGGGGCGGGCGAGCGCGCGCTCGAGACGATGAGGAAAAGCCTCGAAAAGCTGGCGGCCAAGGGGGCGGAGATCGACGTCGATGCCGTTCTCTCCCGCGTGCAGCCCGCCGAGGACCTCCGCGCCGCTGATCTCATGGTCGAGGCGGTCGTCGAGGATGCGAAGGTGAAGGAGGACGTCTTTCGCCGCGCGGACGAGCTCTTCCCGGTGGAGGCGATCCTCGCCTCGAACACGTCTTCGATCCCCATCTCGTCGCTCGCCGGTGTCACGGGCCGGCCGGACCGCGTGATCGGCATGCACTTCTTCAACCCTGTGCCGGTGATGGCGCTGGTCGAGATCGTGCGCGGGCGCGAGACCTCGGACGAGACGGTCTCGGCTGTCACCGAGCTCGCGGCCGAGCTCGGCAAGACGCCGGCAGAGGCGAACGACTTCCCGGGCTTCGTCTCGAACCGCATCCTGATGCCGTACATCAACGAGGCGGCGCAGGCGCTCGAGCAGGGAGTGGCGGAGCCCGAAGCGATCGACACCATCGCCAAGCTCGGCTTCAACCATCCGATGGGGCCGCTCGCGCTTGCCGACCTGATCGGCCTGGACACGTGCGTCGCGATCCTCGAGGTTCTCCGCGACGGCCTCAAGGACGAGCGCTATGAACCCGCGGGGATCCTCCGTGAGCACGTCGCCGCCGGCCGCCTGGGGCGCAAGAGCGGGCGCGGCTTCTACGACTACGGCTAAGCATCCCTCGAACGGGGGAGCGGGGAAAACCTAAAGAGTTAGGTCCTACCGACCGATTCCTCTCCGGTAGCGCAAGAGATGGCTGCCTCGGACCGACTTACACGGTGAGTCGAGGAGAGAACCGGATGCGAATCTTGCTGGTGGACGACGATGCGGGCCTTCGGGCGTTGCTCCGCACGACCTTCGAGGCGGTCGACGTCGAGCTCGACGAGGCCTCGAGCGCAGCGAAGGCCGCCGCGGCGATCGAGATCCACCCGCCCGACGTCATGGTGCTCGACGTCCAGATGCCCGGCATGGACGGGGTCGCTTTCTGCCGCGCCGTCAAAGGCGCCGCCGCCACGCGTGCGATCGGCGTCGTGCTCTTGAGCGGGAACGGCTCGTCGCCGGCGGCCGCGCGCGAGGCCGGTGCCGATGCGTTCCTCCGTAAGCCCTTCAGCCCGCTCGAGCTCCTCGCGATCGTGGAGCGCCTCGCGGGCGGGCTGCAGCCGGTCCCGTTCCGGTCGGAAGAAGGGGACGGGGTGGCGGAGCAGCTCGAGCTCTACGCGCGAGACCTCCGTCACCTGCTCGAGATCGAACGCGTGCAGCGGCGTTTGCTCCAGAACGCCTACCGGGAGACCGTGCTCGCCCTTGCCTCGGCGCTCGAGTCGAAGGACACCGGGACCCGCGCGCACTCGCAGCGCGTCCAGCGGTACGCCATCGAGCTCGCACGCGAGGTGTCGCCGCGGCTCGTGGACGACCCCACCGTCGAATACGGCTTCCTGCTCCACGACGTCGGCAAGATCGGGATCCCTGACACGATTCTCAACAAGCGCGGCCCGCTGAACGACGAGGAGCGCCGCTTGATGAAGACGCACACGACGATCGGCGAGCAGATGCTGGGCGGCGTCGCGTTCCTGCAGGGCGAAGGCCTCGAGATCGTTCGTCACCATCACGAGCGGTGGGACGGCGACGGCTATCCCGACAAGCTCGTCGGCACCGACATTCCGCTCGGCGCGCGCGTGTTCGCCGTCGCCGACGCGCTCGACGCGATGACGAGCGACCGCCCGTACCGGTCGGCGGTCAACTGGCAGCAGGCGGGCACCGAGATCGTGCGGCAGGCGAAGCGCCAGTTCGATCCCTTCGTGGTCAAGGCGTTTCGTGACTGCGAGCCTCGGCTGCGCGCCGTCCAGCGCCGCTTCGCCATGGTCTGAGCCGCCTATACTCGCCGCCGGGATGGAGTTCGAGCTCTCGGCGGAACAGCGCGAGATCAAGGCGCTCACCCGGGAGTTCGCGGAGTCCGAGATCGAGCCGCGTGCCGCCGAGTGGGACCGCGAGCACCGCTTTCCGCGTGAGCTGTACGACCGGCTCGCAGAGCTCGGCCTCATGGGAGTCTGTGTCTCCGAGGATCTTGGCGGGGCGGGCGCGGACTTCCTCTCGTACGTGCTTGTGCTCGAGGAGCTTTCGCGGGCGGACGCAGGCGTCGGCGTCACGGTCGCCGTGCACACGAGCGCCGCGACGCTCCCGATCGTCGTCAACGGGACGCCCGAGCAGTGCGAGACACACGTTCCGCCACTCGCGCGAGGGGAGCAGCTCGGCGCCTTCGCGCTGACCGAAGCCGAGTCCGGCTCCGACGCCGCCTCCTTGCGGGCGCGCGCCGAGCGCGACGGGGACGGGTGGCGTATCACCGGCCGCAAGCAGTGGGTCACGAACGCCCGTCACGCCGGCACGTTCATCCTGTTCGCGCGCACCGACGCCGGCGTCTCGTGCTTCATCGTCGACGGCGCGTCCGAGGGCATGGAGGTCAGCAAGGAAGAGGAGAAGCTCGGGCTCAACTCGAGCTCGACCGCTGACGTCGTGCTGGACGGTGTGCGGGTCGCTGAAGATCGTCTCCTCGGCGAGGACGGCAAGGGCTTCGCGATCGCGATGAAGACGCTCGACGGCGGCCGGATCGGGATCGCCGCCCAGGCTGTCGGCATCGCCCAGGCCGCCTACGACGCGGCGCGCGCCTACGCGCTCGAGCGCAAACAGTTCGGCAAGCGCATCGCCGACTTCCAGGCGATCCAGTGGAAGCTGGCGGACATGGCGACCGAGATCGAGGCCGCACGCATGCTCGTCTACCGCGCCGCGTGGCTCCGTGAGCAGGGCCAGCCTCACACCGAGGCCGGTGCGATGGCGAAGCTCTTCGCATCCTCGGTCGCGCGCCGTCAGACGGGCGAGGCGATCCAGGTCCTGGGCGGCTACGGCTACACGAAGGAGTTCCCGGTCGAGCGCTACTACCGCGACGCGAAGATCACGGAGATCTACGAAGGGACGAGCGAGATCCAGCGCCTCGTTATCGCGCGCGAGACGCTCGGTCTTCGCACGCAGGCCAAGGTGGGGGCGTGAGTCGCCGGGACGAGCCCGTGCGCCTCACGCGCATCTACACGCGCGGTGGCGACGCCGGGCAGACGAGCCTCGGCGACGGCGCGCGGGTGTCGAAGGCCGATCCGCGCATCGAGGCGTACGGGACGGTCGACGAGCTCAACGCGTTCATCGGGTTCGCGCTCGCGGCGGACGTGCCGGACGAGATGCGGCCGTGGCTCGAGCTCGTCCAGAACGACCTCTTCGACCTCGGCGCCGATCTTTGCGTGCCGCTCGAGGACGAGCGCGAGCGTTTGCGCATAAGCCAGGGACAGGTGGAGCGGCTCGAAGAGCTCTGCGATCTCGTCAACGAACGGCTCGAGCCGTTGAAGAGCTTCATCCTTCCCGGGGGCAGCGAGGCGGCCGCGCGTCTTCATGTCGCCCGGACCGTGTGCCGTCGGGCCGAACGGCTCGCCGTCGCGCTTGCCGAGGGCTCCTCGGTCAACCCGCTCGCAATCGCGTATCTGAACCGCCTCTCCGACCTCCTCTTCATCCTCGCGCGCGCGGCAAACCCTGGCACGGAGCTCCTCTGGAAACCTGGGAGCTCGCGCTAGCTGCAGGCGCGTCGTTCGCCGCCGGCGTCCTGGGCGGCATGGTCGGTCTCGTCCTGGGGAGCCTGCGCTTGCCCGCGCTGCTCGTCGCCTCCGGCAGCCCGGCCGCGGCAGCGGGGACGAATATCGCCGTGAGCGCCGCGGCGGCGGGAGCCGCCGGCGTGGCGCACGTACGTGCGGGGCGCGTCGACTGGGCGACCGTCGCGTGGATGGCCCCGCCGTCCGTGGCCGCGGCCTTCCTGGGCGGCTTCTTCGGCGGGCGTGTTCCGGAGGAGCTCTTGCTCGGCGCGATCGCCGTCGTGCTGGCGTGGAACGGGCTCGACCTCCTGCTCGAGCTGAGACCGCCGCCGCGAAGGCCGCGGCGTCCGCGCGCCGCAGCCGCGCTTTCCGGTGCCATCATCGGTCTCATCGGCGGCGCGGTCGGCTTGATCCTCGGCACGCTCAGGCTGCCCGCGCTCCTGCGCTGGGTCGGTCTCACCGCGCACCGCGCCGTCGGCACGAATCTCGTGGTCGGCTTCTTCCTCGGCGCGTCCGGGTTTCTCGGGCACCTGACTCAGCTCGAGGTGGAGTGGATGGTGCTCCTGGTGAGCATCGCGGGCGCGATTCCCGGCGGGTGGCTCGGCGCGCGTTTCACGGGTGCGCTGTCGGAGGCAGCGCTCCGCCGCGCGATCGGCGCCGTCCTGCTGGCCGTTGCCGTCGCGATCGGGATCGACGCGGTTCTCTAGTAGCGCCCGGTGAGGCGGCGCATCGTGCTCGTGGCGAACTGGAGCAGGCGCGTGTCCCAGAAGACGACGGGCTCGGCCGGGGTCGCGGCGACCGCTTCGTCGTAGTAGCGGCGCTGGCGCGAGCGCATCAACGCGCCCGCCGCGAGGATGAACGCGCCGCCGAGCAGGGCGAGCCCGAGAGCCCGGCGAAGTCCCGAGTCCTCGGTCTGTGACGTCGCTTCGAAGTTGGTCGTGATGTCGCCTTCGGCCTCGCTGCCGGTGGTGGGCGAGGAAGGCTGGGGCGGGGCCGGCGGGAGCGGCGGCGACTGAGGATTCGTGCCCGGGGAGCTCGTCGGGCTGCCGCCGGTGCCGGGGGTGTTCCCGAACGTGCCGGTTCCGCCGGTCGTGCCCGACCCCGAGCTGCCGGTGGGAGCGGGCCGATTCGCGCGGCCGAGCGAGACGCTCACCGCGACTCCGGTTCCCGCCTTGAGGACGCCGGACTTCGAGGCGCTGACGACGCGCCCTGCGACCACGGCCGCGGAGAAGATCCGCTTGACCGCGCCGAGCTTGAGGCCGCGCTTGACGAGGAGCGCCTTCGCAGCAGCCAGCGTGAGGTTCTTCACGGACGGGACGACGACGAGCTTGTAGGTGAGTGCGCCCGCGTTGCCCGCTGCGTCATAGGCCCGCACCTGGTACCTGCGTGCGTCGCTGGTCTTGAAGCGTCCCACGTCGGCGGAAAGGACGTTTCCTGCGACGGTCTTGATCTTCTTGCCGTTCGCGTACACGCCGTAGCTCGCGATCACGCCGCTGTTGTCCGTCGCAGCCGCCCAGCGGAGCACGAGACGTCCGTTGGTGTTGGCTCCGCGGAAGCTCCTCGGCTTGCCCGGCTTCTGCGCGTCCCGGAGAAGGGCGAACGAGGAAAGGTGGCGGGTGAGCACGTGCACGTCGGTTCCGCTGCGGTAGAAGCCGTCCTCTTGGCCGCCGGGGAGCGTCGTCCCGCTGAGCGGGGCGATGGACCGCCACGCGGAGCCTTCGATCACGGCGGGGACCGCGTTGGCGGCCGCACTCGAGAACCGGATGTCGATCGGCTGCGCGAAGTTGTGGACCTGCGCGCCCGACAGCGCCCAGTAGGCGGTGACGTCCAGGATGTCGCTGCCGGCGGTGTAGCCCGTGCCGAGCGGCCCGACGAGCGGCCTCGGGTCGATGCGGATCACGAGCCAATCGCCCGCCGGCGCGCCCGTCCAGGCCCCCGCGGGAACGGTGCCTTGGGCCAGACCGCTCGACGCCGCGAGGGTCGAGTCGGCGGAGGCGAACGAGTTCTTCTCGGTGTAGGGGAAGTCGGTCATGCCGTTCGCGTCTGCGTCGGAGAGGACCGTGAAGTGCACGCGGATCGGCGTTCGGTTCCCGGCAAGGTCCTCGATCTCGCCGGCCAGCGTGTGGGGGCCGACGCCGAAGGGCACCGCGTACGTCACCGTGTTGCCCGCGACGACGGGAGCCGGCGGCGCTGCACCGTCGATGGTGGCGTTGGCGATGCCGGTCAGCGGCTCGCTCGCGACGATCGCGAGTGAGACGGCGGCGTCGACGACCGAGCCGTCTACGGGCGCCGACGAAGAAAGCGTCGGGCTCGTGTTGTCGACGCGCCGGTCCTCGACCGCCGCGGAAGCCTGCGAGTTGCCCGCGTTGTCGGTGACGATCACGCGGAGGTCGTAGAGGCCGTCGGGCGATCCGGTCGTGTTCCAGCTCTGCGAGACGGCCGTCCAGCTACCGGCATCCGCCGGGGAGCGCTGGTAGGTCACGGTCGCGATGCCCGATCCCGTTCCGTCGTCCGCCGTCGAGGACAGCGAGACCGTGCCGCGCAGGGTCGCGCCAGGGTCGGTCATGGTCGCAGTCGGCGCTGTGTTGTCGACGAGGCGGTCCTCGATCGGTGTGGAGGCCGTCGCGTTGAGCGCGTTGTCGGTGACCACGATGCGGAGGTCGTAGAGACCGTCGCCCAGAGCGGTGGTGTCCCACGAAGCGGTGAACGGGGCGGAGCCGTCGGTCGCGATCGACGTCCACGTGCCGGCGTCGGCGGGCGAATACTGGAAATCGACGTCGCGCACGCCCGCGCCGCCGTCGGTCGGGGAGGCCGAGAGGCCGACGGTGCCCCGGAGCGGGCTGCCCGGATCGGTGAGGCCGCCGCCCGGTGCGGTGGCGTCGACGAACCACGTGTAGCTCGCGGGCGTCGAATCCGGGTTCCCGGCGCCGTCGAGCGCGCGAACGCGGAAGGTGTGGCTGCCGTCGGCGAGGCCGGTGTAGGTGAGCGGGCTCGGGCAGGGCGAGAAGCCGGCGCCATCGAGCTCGCACCGGAACGACGCGCCGCCCTCGTTCGACGTGAATTCGAAGGTGGCGGAGGCCGAGTTGCTCGGGTCGGACGGCGCGACGGTGATGGCCGTGTCGGGCGCGATGGTGTCGATCGACCAGCCGAACGTGGGCGGGAGGGCCTCGACGTTGCCGGCCGCGTCCGTCGCGCGCACCGAGAACGTGTGAGCTCCATCGGCGAGCCCGGTGTATCCCTGCGGGCTCGTGCACGGGCCGAACGACTCGCCGTCGAGGCTACACGCAAACGTCGTTCCGCCTTCGCTCGCGCTGAAGGCGAAGGTTGCGTTGGCGCTCTGGCTCGGATCAGCGGGACCGGAGTCGATCGTGCTGACGGGCAGCGTGCGGTCGATCGTCACGTTGACGATGTCGGCGCCCGTGTTCAGGCCGACGTCGGTGGCGACCGCCCGCAGCGCGCGGTTACCGTCCGCGTCCACCGGCCAGGCGCTCGAATAGGGGGCGGTCGCGTCACTGCCGATCAGGGCCCAGTTGCCGCTCGCGCAGTCGGTGCTCGCGTTGTCGCAGCGGAAGAAGTCGACGTTCGTGACGTCGGTATCGGGGCTCGTCGCCGTGACGGTGAACGGGTCGGCGTCGCCGGCGTTCACGTACCCGGTCGGCGCCGTGATCGTGAGCGACGGAGCGCCGGAGTCGAGGAGCCAGTCGTGGGTGGCGGGCGCGCCGGTGTTCCCCGCGGGATCGACGGCGCGCACCGCGAACGAGTGGTTGCCGTCGGCCAGCGTGCCGTACGTGTGCGGGCTCGAGCACGCCGAGAACGTGCCGGCATCGAGTCGGCATTCGAAGGTCGAGCCGGGCTCGTTGGAGGAGAACTCGAAGCTGGGGGTTGGATCGCTGCTCGGGTCGTTCGGGGCCGAGTCGAGGGTTGCCGTGGGGGCGGTCAGGTCGATCGTCCACGTGTGGCTCGCAGGCGTGCCGTCCGTGTTGCCGGCGGCGTCGGTGGCGCGCACCTGGAAGGTGTGCGGGCCGGCCGCGAGACCCGTGTAGTCCACGGGCGACGTGCACGAGGCAAAGGCACCGCCGTCGAGCCGGCACTCGAACGACGATCCGCTCTCGGTCGACGTGAACGAGAAGCTCGGGTCGGCGTCGTTGTCCGGATCGGAGGGCGCGCCGGTGATGCTCGTGTCGGGAGCGGCGAGGTCGATCGTCCACGTGTGCGAGGCGGGCGTGCCGTCCGTGTTGCCGGCGGCATCGGTGGCGCGCACCTGGAACGTATGGGACCCGGCCGCGAGGCCCGTGTAGCTCTTCGGGCTCGTGCAGGAGGTGAAGGCGCCGCCGTCGAGCCGGCACTCGAACGTCGAGCCGCCCTCCGACGAGGAGAAGTCGAAGTCGGCGTCGCCCGAGTTGATCGGATCGGCGGGCGCCGAGTCGATCGTCGTCTGCGGCGCCGAGAGGTCGATCGTCCACGTGTGGGAGGCCGGCGTCGCGTCGGTGTTGCCCGCGGCGTCGGTGGCCCGCACTTCGAAAGTGTGTGAGCCGGCCGCGAGGCCCGTGTAGCTCTTCGGGCTGGTGCAGGAGGCGAACGCGCCCGCCTCGAGCTTGCACTCGAAGCGTCGAGCCGCCCTCGCGTGGAGGTGAACGAGAAGCTCGGGTCGGCGTCGTTGTCCGGATCGGAGGGCGAGCCGTGATCGTCGTGTTCGGCGTCCGTCAGGTCGATCGTCCAGGTGTGGCGAGGCGGGAGTGCGGATCCGTGTTGCCGGCCGCGTCGGTGGCGCGCACCTCGAAGGTGTGGCTCCCGGCGGAGAGGCCGGTGTAGCTCTTCGGGCTCGTGCAGGAGGCGAAGGCGCCGCCGTCGAGCTTGCACTCGAAGCTCGAGCCGCCCTCGTTCGACGTGAACGAGAAGCTCGGGTCGGCGTCGTTGTCGGGATCCGGAGGCGAGGCGGTGATCGCTCGTCTTCGGATCGGTGAAGTCGATCGTCCACGTGCGCGAGGCCGGGCTGCCGTCCGTGTTGCCGGCGGCATCGGTCGCCCGCACCTCGAACGTGTGGCTCCCGGCCGAGAGGCCGGTGTAGCTCTTGGGCGAGGTGCAGGAGGCGAAGGCGTCGCCGTCCAGCTTGCACTCGAAGCTCGAGCCGCCCTCCGAGGAGGTGAAGGAGAAGCTCGGGTCGGCGTCGTTGTCCGGATCGGAGGGCGCAGCCGTGATCGTGGTGTTCGGCGCGGCCAGGTCGATCGTCCAGGTGTGCGAGGCGGGAGTGCCGTCCGTGTTTCCGGCGGCGTCGGTGGCGCGCACCTCGAAGGTGTGCGAGCCCGTTGCCAGGCCGGTGTAGCTCTTCGGGCTCGTGCAGGACGCGAATGCGGCGCCGTCCAGCTTGCACTCGAAGGAGGAGCCGCCCTCGTTCGACGTGAACGAGAAGCTCGGATCGGCGTCGTTGTCGGGATCCGGAGGCGAGGCGGTGATGCTCGTGTTGGGATCGGTGAGGTCGATCGTCCACGTGAATGACGCGGGGCTCCCGTCCCTGTTGCCGGCCGCATCCGTGGCGCGCACCTCGAAGGTGTGCGAGCCCGCCGCGAGCCCGGTGTAGCTCTTCGGGCTGGTGCAGGAGGCGAAGCCGCCGCCGTCGAGCTTGCACTCGAACGTTGAGCTGCCCTCGTTCGACGTGAACGAGAAGCGAGGCGTCGGCGTCGTTGTCGGGATCGGGCGGCGAGGCCGTGATCGTCGTGTGCGGGTCGGTCAGGTCGATCGTCCAGGTGTGGCTGGCGGGCGTCGCATCCGTGTTGCCGGCCGCGTCGGTCGCCCGCACCTCGAAGGTGTGGGAACCGGCGCCCAGGCCCGCGTAGCTCTTCGGGCTGGTGCACGAAGCGAATCCGCCGCCGTCCAGCTTGCATTCGAATGTGGCGCCACCTTCGTTGGAGCTGAAGGAGAAGCTCGGGTCGGCATCGTTGTCGGGATCGGCCGGCGCCGAGTCGATGGTGGTCTGCGGATCAGTGAGGTCGATCGTCCAGGTGTGGCTCGCCGGAGTGGAATCGGTATTGCCCGCTGCGTCGGTCGCGCGCACCTCGAAGGTGTGCGAGCCGGCGCCCAGGCCCGTGTAGCTCTTCGGCGAGGTACAGGAGGCGAACGAGCCGCCGTCGAGCTTGCACTCGAACGTGGCGCCACCTTCGTTGGAGCTGAAGGAGAAGCTCGGGTCCGCGTCGTTGTCGGGATCGGGCGGCGAGGCCGTGATCGTCGTCTGCGGGTCGGTCAGATCGATCGTCCAGGTGTGCGAAGCCGGGCTTCCGTCCGTGTTCCCCGCCGAGTCGGTGGCGCGCACCTCGAAGGTGTGCGAGCCCGCCGCGAGCCCGGTGTAGTTCTTGGGGCTGGTGCAGGAGGAGAACGCGCCGCCTCGAGCTTGCACTCGAAGGTCGAGCCGCCCTCGGTGGAGGTGAACGAGAAGCTCGGGTCGGCGTCGTTGTCCGGATCGGAGGGCGCAGCCGTGATCGTCGTGTTCGGCGCGGTCAGGTCGATCGTCCAGGTGTGCGAGGCGGGAGTGCGCGTCCGTGTTGCCGGCGGCGTCGGTGGCGCGCACCTCGAAGGTGTGGCTCCCGGCGGAGAGCCCGGTGTAGCTCTTCGGGCTCGTGCACGAGGCGAAGGCGCCGCGCGTCGAGCTTGCACTCGAAGCTCGAGCCACCCTCGGTGGCCGTGAATGAGAAGTCGGGGTCAGCGTCGTTGGACGGATCGCTCGGCGCAGTCGTGATGCTGGTGTTGGGCGCCGTAAGGTCGATCGTCCAGGTGTGGCTGGCGGGCGTCGCATCCGTGTTGCCGGCCGAGTCGGTGGCGCGCACGTCGAAGGTATGGGAGCCGGCTGCGAGCCCGGTGTAGCTCTTCGGGCTGGTGCAGGAGGCGAAGGGGCCACCGTCGAGCTTGCACTCGAACGTCGAGCCGCCCTCCGAGGAGGTGAAGGAGAAGCTCGGGTCGGCGTCGTTGTCGGGATCCGGAGGCGAGGCGGTGATCGTCGTCTGCGGGTCGGTCAGATCGATCGTCCACGTGTGGCTCGCGGGCGTCGCATCCGTGTTGCCGGCCGCGTCGGTCGCCCGTACCTCGAAGGTGTGCGAGCCCGCCGCCAGGCCGGTGTAGCTCTTCGGGCTGGTGCAGGAGGCGAACGAGCCGCCGTCGAGCTTGCACTCGAAGGTCGACCCGCCCTCGTTCGACGTGAACGAGAAGCTCGGGTCGGCGTCGTTGTCCGGATCGGGAGGCGACGCGGTGATGCTCGTGTTGGGATCCGTCAAGTCGATCGTCCAGGTGTGGCTCGCGGGAGTCGAATCGGTGTTGCCTGCAGCGTCGGTGGCCCGGACCTCGAAGGTGTGGCTCCCGGCCGCGAGGCCGGTGTAGCTCTTCGGGCGAGGTGCACGAGGCGAACGAGCCGCCGTCGAGCTTGCACTCGAAGCTCGAGCCGCCCTCCGAGGAGCTGAAGGAGAAGCTCGGGTCGGCGTCGTTGTCGGGATCCGGGGGCGAGGCCGTGATCGTCGTCTGCGGAGCCGCGAGGTCGATCGTCCAGGTGTGCGAAGCCGGGCGTCGCATCGGTGTTGCCGGCGGCGTCGGTGGCCCTGACCTCGAACGTGTGGCTTCCGGCCAACAGGCCCGTGTAGGTCTTTGGGCTGGTGCACGAAGCGAACGAACCGCCGTCGAGCTTGCACTCGAAGCTCGAGCCCGCCCTCGTTGGAGCTGAAGTCGAAGCTCGCTCCGGTCGCATTCGTCGGATCGGCCGGGCTCGAGTCGATCGTCGTCTGCGGAGCAGTGAGGTCAATCGTCCACGTGAAGGCAGCGGGCGTCGGGTCGACGTTGCTCTCCGGGTCGATAGCCCTGACCTCGAACGTGTGGCTCCCCGCCGAGAGGCCCGTGTAGCTCTTCGGGCTGGTGCAGGAGGCGAAGGAACCGGCGTCGAGCTTGCACTCGAAGGTCGAGCCGGGGTCGGAGGAGTCGAAGCTAAAGCTCGGGTTCGCGGTGTTGGAGGGGTCAGAGGGAGTGGAGGTGATGGTGGTTTCCGGGTCGCCGTCGACGTTCCACGTGCGGGAGGTGACGGCGCTCTCGTTCCCTGCAGCGTCGACGGCCTTGACCTCGAAGGTGTGCGAGCCCTCGCTCAGCGCGGTGTAGTTCTTCGGTGAGGTGCAGGTCGTGAAGGCACCGCCGTCGAGCGCGCACTCGAAGGTGACGCCGGGCTCGGAGTCCGAGAAGTGGAAGTCCACTTCGTCGTTGGTGGTCGCGCCTTGGGCGGGGCTGGGCGGATCGATGGCCGGCGCCGGGGGATCGGTGAGGTCGATCGTCCAGGTGTGGCTGGCAGGCGTAGCGTCCGTGTTGCCAGCGGCGTCGGTCGCGCGCACCTCGAACGTGTGGCTCCCGGCCGAGAGGCCGGTGTAGCTCTTGGGCGACGTGCACGAGGCGAACGAACCGCCGTCGAGCTTGCACTCGAAGCTCGACCCGCCCTCGTTCGACGTGAACGAGAAGCTCGGGTCGGCGTCGTTGTCCGGATCGGGAGGCGACGCGGTGATGCTCGTATTGGGATCCGTCAAGTCGATCGTCCAGGTGTGGCTCGCGGGAGTCGCGTCGGTGTTGCCTGCGGCGTCAGTGGCCCTGACCTCGAAGGTGTGCGAGCCCGCCGCCAGGCCGGTGTAGCTCTTCGGGCTCGTGCAGGAGGCGAAGCTGCCACCGTCGAGCTTGCACTCGAAGCGTCGAGCCGCCCTCCGAGGAGCTGAAGGAGAAGCTCGGGTCGGCGTCGTTGTCGGGATCCGGAGGCGAGGCGGTGATCGTCGTCTGCGGGTCCGTCAGGTCGATCGTCCAGGTGTGCGAAGCCGGGCGTGGCGTCGGTGTTGCCGGCCGCGTCGGTCGCCCGTACCTCGAAGGTGTGCGAGCCGGCCGCCAGGCCCGTGTAGCTCTTCGGGCTGGTGCACGAGGCGAACGAGCCGCCGTCGAGCTTGCACTCGAAGGTCGAGCCGCCCTCGTTCGAGCGTGAACGAGAAGCTCGGGTCCGGTCGTCGTTGTCGGATCGGGCGGCGACGCGGTGATCGTCGTCTGCGGATCGGTCAGGTCGATCGTCCAGGTGTGGCTCGCGGGCGTCGCATCGGTGTTGCCCGCGGCGTCGGTGGCCCTGACCTCGAAGGTGTGCGAGCCCGGCCGCGAGGCCGGTGTAGCTCTTCGGGCGACGTGCAGGAGGCGAAGCGAGCCGCCGTCGAGCTTGCACTCGAAGCTCGAGCCGCCCTCCGAGGAGCGTGAAGGAGAAGCTCGGGTCGGCGTCGTTGTCGGGATCCGGCGGCGAGGCGGTGATCGTCGTGTTGCGGTCCGTCAGGTCGATCGTCCAGGTGTGCGAAGCCGGGCGTGGCGTCCGTGTTGCCGGCCGCGTCGGTCGCCCGTGACCTCGAAGGTGTGCGCTCCCGCCGCCAGGCCCGTGTAGCTCTTCGGGCTGGTGCAGGACGCGAACGAGCCGCCGTCGAGCTTGCACTCGAAGCTCGAGCCGCCCTCGTTGGAGCTGAAGTCGAAGCTCGCTCCGGTCGCATTGGTCGGATCGGCCGGGCTCGAGTCGATCGTCGTCTGCGGGGCGGTGAGGTCGATCGTCCAGGTGTGGCTAGGCGGGAGTCGCGTCGGTGTTGCCTGCAGCGTCGGTGGCCCGGACCTCGAACGTGTGGCTCCCGGCCGAGAGGCCGGTGTAGCTCTTGGGCGAGGTGCACGAGGCGAACAAACCGCCGTCGATCCGGCACTGGAAGCTCGAGCCGCCTTCCGACGACGAGAACGTGAAGGAAGCGTCCGCAGAGTTGGTCGGATTGGCGGGGCCCGAGTCGATGGTCGTGTTCGGGGCGGTGAGGTCGATCGTCCACGTGTAGCTCGCGGGCGTGGCGTCGACGTTCCCGGCCGCATCGGTCGCGCGCACGCGGAAGGTGTGCGACCCCGCCGTCAGGCCGGAGTAGCTCTTCGGGCTGGTGCAGGAGGAGAAGCCGCCGGAGTCGATCTCGCACTCGAAGGTCGCGCCGCCCTCGTTCGAGCTGAACGTGAAGCTGGGCGCTGCGTTGTTCGAGGGGTCGGCCGGGCTCGAGTCGATGGTCGTGTTCGGATTCGTGTTGTCGACCGTGACGGTGCGCTTGGTCGAGTCGAGCGTGTTGCCGGCGTTGTCTGTCGCGCGCGCGAGGACCTGGTAGTCGCCGTCGGCCGGCTGCGAGTTCCAGGTGACCGAGTAGCTCGGGCCCGACGAGCTCGAGCCGATCAGCGTCGAGGGCGTGCAGGGCGGGCCCGCGCAGTAGTAGTAGGAGAGCGAGGCGATCCCGGACGGGCCGCCGTCGGCCGCCGAGCCCGTGAGCGCCTGCCCGTTGCGGATGGCGCCCGGAAGCGCGTCGAGCGTCGAGGAGGTCGGCGCCGTCTTGTCGATCCGGATCTGCGTGCCCGCCGTCTTGATCCCTTCGGAGTTCGAGACGCTGTCGACCGAGAAGTACTTGATCGTGTACGTGCCGTCCGACGTTAGGCTGATCGACGTTCCCTGGGCGGAGCTCGTCGTCGGGTTCGACCCGTCCGTCGTGTAGTACGTCGTCGCGACACCCGAGCCGCCGTCGCTCGGCGAGAGCGTGACGGTCTGGTTCGTGTTCTTCCAGGAGGAGCCGATCGTGCCCGTGTCGTCAGTCGTGGAGGGCGCCGTCGAGTCGGGGGTGACAGTGAAGGTCCCGTTCGCGGAGTTCGTCGCCTGGTCGACGGCGGTCATCGTCTGCGCGCCGCTCAGCGAGGCGCTTGTCGCCCAGGTGTAGGAACGGGCGTACGGGGAGGTCGTGTCGTTCAGGGACGTCCCGGGCGAGAAGCCGGACGCGAGCCCCGGGAAGGTGACCATGTTCAGCCCGGACTGCGCGTCCGCCGCGCCCGAGTCGACACTGAAGGTTCCACCTGCCCCGGCGGGGCGGTAATAGAGGGTCGAGCCGGTTGCGTGCTGATCCGCGGAAGCCGGCGACTCGGTGACGGACACGGAGAACGTGGGGTTCGTGATGTCGAGCTTCAACGCGACGAGGTGGGCGACCCAGGCCTGCGCGCCGCCGGCGTTCGGGATGGTGGCCGTCTTGTCACCCGTCGCGCCCTGAGCGGCCGTGTAGTCGGCCCCCGTCGACTGCGTGCTCGAGCTCCCCGCGTCGTACTGCTCGGTCATGCCGGCCGGCGCCGTGAAGTTGCCGTTCTTCGCGATGCCGAAGAGCCCGACGACCCTGTGGTTGGCCGCGGTCGTCGTGACGCCGGTCGCCGTGAGCGTCGTCCCCGAGGTGCCGCTGTTGACGCTCGAGGCGTCGATGGGGCTCGAGTTGTCGATGCCGTAGTACGCGACGATGCCGCCGGAGGCGCGCTGCGAAGGCGCGAGCGTCCACGTGTACGAGGCAGGCTCCGATCCGCCGGCGACCTTGTAGTACACGTCCTGCTGAACGCCGACGCCGTTGTCGGTGCTGTTGAGGAGGTTCCAGGTCGCGTCGGGCGCCGTCACCGCGACACCGGTGCCGCCGCGCACGGTGATCTGCGCGAGCATGAAATCGTTCGCGACGACGCCGAGGGGCTTGTTGATCACGAGCGACGTCGAGCCCGCGCCGTTCGTGCCGGAGGTCTTTTCGCGCAGCGAGATGGTGGCGGGGTCGATGACGTACGGGAGCGGGAGCTTGGCGTCGTCGAGCCGAAGCTGCAGTGACCAGGCCGAACCGTCGCGGCGAAGCGTCCAGCGCAGGCCCGCCGGCGTGACGTCGCGGCCGTCGACGTCGTAAATCGCGACGGGAAGAATGCGGAAGCCCGCGACCTTGTCGCGGGCGAGGAAGTCGACGGCGCCGGCGGGGGTGACCCGCGGCGCGAGCTTGCCGGCGTCGATCGACCAGCGCCAGATGCGAACGCCCTGGCGGCGCTCGACTGTCAGGTAATGCTCGGTCTTCCCGGGCTCGACGGTGATCGTCTCGCGACCGAAGGGGGTCGGCCTGGAGACCCCGTGCTCGAAGCGGTTCCAGCGGCCGCGGCCGCCGTCCTCGGATGCGAGCGCGAGCGCGCCCTTCTCACGGCTGATGCGCATCCCGAGCCGGTCGATGGAGACCTCGACGCCCGGGGCGGTCTCGCGGACGAGGGGTGCATTCGTCTCGGGCGCGCCGAGGGCCTCGGCGAGGAAGGAGGGGAGCGTGGGGGCCGCGGTCGTCCCGCCGGAGCCGGCGAGCTGAGAGGCGAGGACGAAAGCCGCGGCCAACCCGGCGAGCGCGAGCGGTGCCCGGAGAGCGAACGAACGGGCCAACCTCCCGGCACCCGCCGGGCGGTCTCCCGCTTGTCGCATTCCATGAAAGCTCGCCATTTACGCTCCTTCTCACGCCTGTGCGCGAGGGTCTGATCACGTCGTCGGCGACGGGCGTAGGAGCGGCGGCGCGAAGGCGGTATGAAAACGGTAGGAAGCCCCGAAAGATCCCCCTTTGGGGGCCCTCTTTCGGCCTTTCCGCGCCCAGGGTGTCCCGGCCGGTTTTCGATTGCTAGCGGCGCCCGAGGGCGGCGTGCAGCCGGGTGCGGAGCTCGTCCGGGCGGAAGGGCTTCGTCACGTAGTCGTTGGCGCCCGCCTCGAAGCCGAGGATCACGTCCTTCACCTGGGCCCGAGCCGTCAGCAACACGACCGGTGTGCCGCGGGTCGATTCGTCCGCACGCAAGCGGCGCGTCACTTCGTAACCGTCGAGACCCGGCATGGCCACGTCGAGGAGGATGAGGTCGGGCAGCCGATCGAACGCGAGGCTGATCGCCTCCTTGCCGTTCCGCGCCGTCAGCACCTCGTAGCCCTCGTCCTCAAGATCGAAGACGACCAGGGCGAGGATGTCCTCGTCGTCCTCGGCGACGAGCACGACCGGCTTGGTCTTCGCCTGCACGCTCACGCTGCGGCCTTTACGCGCCGGCGCGCGCGCTGACGCGCCGGCAGCTCGACGCGGAACGTCGCGCCTACGCCCTCGTCGCTGTCGACCTCGATGCGCCCGCCGTGCGCCTCGACGATGGCCTTCGCGATCGCGAGGCCGAGCCCGGTCCCGGGGACGGCCTGGGCCGTCGCCGTGCTCGCTCGGTAGAAGCGCTCGAACAGCCGGTCCTGCTCCGCCGGCGGGATGCCGATGCCGCTGTCCGCCACCTCGAGCACTGCGTGACCATTCCGGGTCGAGAGCAGGACGTCGACGCGGCCGCCTTCGGGCGTGAACTTGACGGCATTCGACAGCAAGTTGTCGAGGAGCTGGACGACGCGCGCGCGGTCGGCAGAAACGTTCACGTCGGTTTTCGCCTCGACGGTCATCTCGATCGACTTGCTCTCGGCGAGCGGACGAGTGGCGTCGACTGCATCGCGCGCGAGGTCGCCGAGGTCGAGGGCCTCGAGCTCGAGCGTCACCTTCCCCGACTCTGCTTGAGCGACGAAGAGGAGGTCGCTGACGAGGCGAAGCAGGCGCTCGGAGTTCCGGTTCATGACCTCGAGGAACGTGTCCTGGCGCTTCGTGGTGCGGCCCGCCTTGCCTTCGCGAATCAGCTCGAGGTAGCCGCGGATCGACGTCAGAGGAGTGCGCAGCTCGTGCGAGACGAGCGCGACGAACTCGTCCTTCAACCGGTCGAGCTCGACGAGACGCTCGTTGAGGCGAACGAGGTCGGCGTTCTGGCGCGTCAGCGTACCGCGCGCACGTTCGGCCTCCGTTCGCGCTGAATGCTCGCCGGCGAGCAGGCGCTCGCGCTCCATCTCGGCGAGCCTCCGGGCGGTGATGTCGATGAGGTATCCCTGCGCGTACAACGCTCGGCCTTGGTCGTCTCGCACGGTGACCGATTCGTCGTGGATCCACACAACGCGGCCGTCGCGCGCGATCAACCGGTACTCGGAGAGAAACGACTCCGCGTCCGACGCATGTGCACGTGCGATCTCGCCCATGACGCGGTTGCGATCCTCGTTATGGAGGACCTTCGTGAAGAGCTCGGGGTCTGCGACCCATTCCTCCGGCGTATAGCCGAGCAAAGGCTCGATCTGGGGGCTTGTGTAGATGTTCGAGCTCGTCTTGTCGAGCGCGTCGATGTAGATGACGAGCGGGATCTGCTCGACGAGGGATCGGTACCTGGTCTCGACGATTCGCTCACGCTCCCAGAGATGCTCCAAGCGGTCGGTGACGAGAGACACCAAGACGCCGGCGATTGCGAGCGACGCGACGACGACGATCCAGGCCGCGACCGCGCCGTGCGGCGGTGGTACCACGGCAAGGAGAGCCCCGTAGGCGAGGCCCATGAACGCGAGCTGAAGAAGCGCCCGTCGGCGGCTGAAGAAGTAGAAGGCCGACAGGCCGACCCAAAAGTAGAAAAGCCGGTACGACCCGACGCTCTCGCCGCTGAAGTAGAGGGACGCCGTGATCATGATCGTCCCGAGGGCGGCCAGGAGCTCGAAGGCCGGCATCCGCAGCCGGTCGAACGCGAGAAAGACGCCGACAGAGACGGCGTACGCGCACCCGGCCATGGCTGCGATCGCCAGCTCGTTCCGTTCCGGCGGCCCGGGCAGCGCGAGCGTCACGAGGGTGAGTGCCCCGCCTGCTGCGTAGAGGTAGAACGTGAAACGCGCGAGCAGGCGCGGGTCCTGCCGCGGTTTGCCCTCTAGACCCCGCAGCTCCTTCCAGGAGACACGCTGGCGCAGTGGGGTGGCCACAAGGTGGTCATCGGCGCGCGAACCAGCCCGCTAAAGGCCGTCTCGGGTGAGCGGAGGGGAGGCGGGGCCTCCGTAGAATGCGGAGAAATGGCCATGACCGAGGACGAAAAGCGCGTCGGCGCCACCGAGGAGTGGCGGCGCGAGCTCTACGAGCACAAGCCGGAGCGCGACGCCCTCTTCACGACGATCTCCGGGCTCGACGTCGATCCGCTCTACACGCCGGACAACGTCGAGATCGACTACGAGCGCGACCTCGGCTACCCCGGCGTCTATCCGTACACGCGCGGCGTCTATCCGTCCATGTACCGCGGGAGGCTCTGGACGATGCGCCAGTTCGCCGGCTTCGGGACGGCCGAGGAGACGAACGAGCGCTTCCGCTACCTGCTCGAGCACGGCCAGACGGGCCTCTCGACGGCCTTCGACATGCCGACGCTCATGGGCTACGACTCGGACCACGCCAAGTCGCTCGGCGAGGTCGGCCGGGAGGGCGTCGCCATCGACTCGCTCGAGGACATGGAGCAGCTCTTCGACGGCATCCCGCTCGGCGAGGTCTCGACGTCGATGACGATCAACGCGCCGGCGGCGATGCTCCTCGCGTTCTACATCTGCGTCGCCGAGGAGCAGGGCGTCGGGCGCGACCAGCTCCGCGGGACGATCCAGACCGACATCCTCAAGGAGTACATCGCGCAGAAGGAGTGGATCTTCCCGCCGGAGCCGTCCATGCGCCTCTGCGTCGACATGATCGAGTTCTGCGCGCGCGAGGTGCCGCAGTGGCACCCGGTGTCGATCTCCGGCTACCACATCCGCGAGGCCGGCTCGACGGCCGCGCAGGAGCTCGCGTTCACGCTGGCCGACGGCTTCGCGTACGTCGAGGCGACGATGGAGCGCGGGCTCGACGTCGACGACTTCGCGCCGCGTCTCTCGTTCTTCTTCAACGCGCACATCGACTTCTTCGAGGAGATCGCGAAGTACCGCGCGGCGCGGCGCATCTGGGCACGCGAGCTGCGCGAGCGCTACGGCGCCCGCAACCCGCGCTCATGGCTCATGCGCTTCCACGCGCAGACGGCCGGCGTCTCGCTGACCGCGCAGCAGCCGGAGGTGAACATCGTCCGCACCGCGCTCGAGGCGCTGTCCGCCGTGCTCGGCGGTTGCCAGTCGCTCCACACGAACTCCTTCGACGAGGCGCTTGCCCTGCCGACCGAGCACGCCGTCAAGATCGCGCTGCGCACGCAGCAGGTGCTCGCACACGAGACGGGCGTCGCGAGCACGATCGACCCGCTCGGCGGGTCGTACTACGTGGAGGAGCTGACGAACCGGCTCGAGGCCGAGGCGTACGAGTACTTCGACCGCATCCGAAAGCTCGGCGGCGTCGTCCCCGCGATCAAGGACAACTTCTTCCAGCGCGAGATCGCCGAGGCCTCCTTCCGCTTCCAGCGCGAGGTCGAGGCGCGCCAGCGCGTGATCGTCGGCGTCAACCGCTACGAGGAGGCCGAGGAGGAAGGCATCGAGCTCCTCCACATCGACCCGGCCTTCGAGCCGCAAGCAGGTCGAGCGCGTGCAGGCGCTGCGGTCACGGCGCGACTCGGCGCCGGTCGAGGAGGCGCTCGCGCGCGTCTCAAGCGCGACGCGGCGGACGAGAACGCGAACCTCATGCCGGCGATCATCGACGCCTCGAAGGCGTACGTGACGATGGGCGAGATGTGCGACGCGCTCCGCGAGGTCTGGGGCGTCTGGCGCGAGACGCCGGTCTTCTAGACTTCACACCTCGACGACGAGGCCGTCGTACGCGCAGGGAACGCCGTCGGGCTGAGGGAGCTCCACCGGCCGGTGCGTGAGGAGGATCGGTCCGTCCGCGGCGGCCAGAGCTTCTTCTGCCGATAGGTGACCGCGCGGCGGACCGTCGACCACGCCGTCGGCGAGCGTCGCCTCGCAGACGAACAGATCGGCGCCGCGCGCCAGGTCGGCGATCTCGCGGCACGGTGCCGAGTCGCCGGAGTACGCGAGTGTCTTGCCGTCGTGGGCGGCGCGGAAGCCGTACGCCTCGAGGGTGTAATGAGGCAGCCGGTGCGCTACGACCTCCATGCCCGCGGCCTCGAACGGCACGCCCGGCTCGAACTCGTGCAGCTCGAACGCGTCCTCGAACATGTTCGGGTTCCCCCAGAAGGACGCGAACGTGGCGAGCTCGTCGATCCCCTTCGGCGGCACCCATAAGACGCAGGGCGCGCGCAGGTCGACCGGCCCGTACTTGTTCAGCCAGGCCCATGGGACGAGGTCACCCCAGTGGTCGAGGTGGAAGTGCGTGACCGCGATCGCATCGACTCGCAAGCGATCCTTGCGCAAACGCCCGAGCACGCCCGGCCCGCAGTCGAGGAGCAACGCGTGTGCACCCTCGACGAGGTAGCCGGATTGCGCGCTGCCCGGGTTCGGCCACGCCGGCGACGAGCCGATGACGGTCAGGCGCACGTCCATATACTGGCGTACATGGCCCGAAAGATTCGGGTCGTCATTGCCAAACCGGGGCTTGACGGCCACGACCGAGGGGCGAAGATCATCGCGCGCGCGCTCCGGGACGCGGGGATGGAGGTCATCTACACAGGCCTCCACCAGACCCCTGAGCAGATCGTGGAGACCGCCATCCAGGAGGACGCGGACGCCGTCGGCATCTCGATCCTCTCGGGGGCGCACATGACCCTCGTCCCGAAGATCCTCGACGGCCTCCGCGAGAACGGGGTCGAGGACGTGCTCGTCTTGGTGGGAGGCACGATCCCGAAGGACGACGTCAAGGCGCTCAAGGAGCAGGGCGTGGCGGAGGTCTTCACGCCGGGCGCGCCGGTCTCCCGGATCGTCGACTTTCTCAAGGAGAAGGTCTCCGAAGAGGCGTGAGCGTTGACGTTCAACGCGACGGCGGTCTCGTCGTCGTCACGATGAACCGGCCGGACGCGATGAACGCCGTCGACGTCGAGCACGCCGAGAAACTTCGCGACGCTCTCGCCGAGCTCGCGGGTGACCCCGAAGCGCGGGTCGTCGTGCTCACCGGCGCGGGCGAGAAGGCCTTCATCGCCGGCGCGGACATCAAGTACATGCAGAACCTCGGCGTGCACGAAGGCCTGCGCTGGGCCGAGCTTGGACAGGGGTGCGCCGAGCTCCTCGAGACGATGCCGAAACCGACGATCGCCGCGATCAACGGCTACGCCCTCGGCGGCGGGTGCGAGCTCGCGCTCGCCTGCGACATTCGTCTCGCAGCAAGCACGGCCAAGCTCGGCCAGCCGGAGATCAACCTCGGCATCCTGCCCGGCTGGGGAGGAAGCCAGCGCCTGGCCCGCGCGAGCACGCTGGGCTACGCCAAGGAGCTCGTCTTCACCGGCCGGATGGTGGACGCAGCGGAGGCGCTCGAGCGCGGTTTCGTCAACGCCGTTTACGAGCCGGGCGAGCTGATGGCGAAGACCCGCGAGCTGGCAACGCTTCTCGCCTCCAAGAGCCCGATCGCGCTCGCCGCCGCGAAGGAGGCGACGAACCTCGCCTTCTCCGGCGACCACCGCGACAACCTCCGCACGGAGGCCCACCTCTTCTCGATGGCTTTCGCGACGGAGGACCAGAGCGAGGGCATGGCGGCCTTCGTCGAGAAGCGCGAACCGCGTTTCACGGGCCGCTAGAAGCGGATTCGTTCCCGCCGCGGGCGGGAAGGAGCGGAACGATCGTCGTTCGCGGCGTCGCGGCTGTAGCGCTCCTGCTCGTTCTCGTCGCCTGCGGCGGCGGTGATTCCTCCAGCCAGGCGCCCGTCAAGAAGGCGGCCCCGGCGCCTGACCGCATGAAGGTCAACAAGGCGGAAGTCACGTGGGCCGGCGACGTAATCGAGTGGGCGATCGGCTTCAGCATCCCGGTCGAGAGCGCCGCGGCCGCCTTCGACGAGGTGAAAGCCGCGAGAACGATCCCCAAGGACGTCGAAGTGCAGCTGAAGGACATCCTCTTCGCGATCCTCAACTGCGCCCCGACCTACCGGTCGAAGGTCGGAGAGCCGCCGAGCGAGCGCCTTCGGCACGCCGGCGAGCTACTCGAAGCGGCCTGCCAGAAGTTCGCCGTCGGCGCCGACGCTGCCCTCCAGGTGGTCGACGGCGAGCAGGCGAACAGCCGAAAGATCTACCTCGACCAGTGGAAGACGACGTGGAGGGACGCCCAGGACCTTGCCCGAAGCGCGTCCGAGGAGCTCGTCGACTTCCAGCCGGCCAACACACGCGAGCTGCCGGTGAGCGAGGGATCGACCATCGACACGCGGATCGAACCGCTTCGTCCGCCACGCCGCTGTGTGGCCAGCTCGAGGCCCGTTGTCCGGCCGACTGGGCGCGGCTCATGCGCGAGATGAAGGATTCACCAGGTGGTCGGCTCTCATCCCGCACACCGTCGGCTTCACCGTTCGGCTGGTTTCTACGAGCGCTCCGAAGCATCCGATATCCGGTTGGCCGCACAGCGCCTGGGCGCGCGGCGCGACCGAGGACGCAGCATTCGCGGCGATCCAGCGCGCCCTGCGGAACAGCTGATGTTCTTTTTCCGTTGCTAGCCTTGGTGAGCGGGAGCCTCTGACGGAGGCTGAGAGGCGGCCACGAGGTCGCGACCGCAGAACCTGATCTGGGTCATGCCAGCGGAGGGAGCAATGCAGGACGAACTCGTCATCGCCGGCCGGACGTTCCGGTCGCGGCTGATCCTCGGCACGGGGAAGTACGACTCGTTCGAGACGATGCGCGACGCGGTCGCCGCGTCCGAGGCCGAGATGGTGACCGTCGCCGTGCGCCGGATCGACTTCGACGCGCCGGGCGAGGACATCACCGCCTTTCTCCCCGACGACGTTCTGCTCTTGCCGAACACGTCCGGCTGCGAGACCGCCGACGAGGCCGTCCGCAGCGCGCGCCTGGCGCGGGCGGGCGGCCTTCCCGACTGGATCAAGCTCGAGGTCATTCCCGACCCGCGCTACCTGCTGCCCGACCCCGTCGAGACCCTTCGCGCGGCCGAGATCCTCGTCGCCGAGGGCTTCACGGTCCTGCCGTACGTGCTTCCCGATCCCGTGCTCGCACGCAAGCTCGAGGAGGTCGGCTGCGCCACCGTCATGCCGCTGGCGGCGCCGATCGGCAGCGGCCGCGGCCTCAAGCTCGAGGACTCGATCAGGATCATGGTCGAGCAGGCCGAGGTGCCCGTCGTCGTCGACGCGGGTCTCGGCTCGCCGTCGCACGCCGCGGAGGCGATGGAGCTCGGCGCCGACGCCGTCCTCGTCAACACGGCCATCGCCACATCCCAGGACCCCGTCGAGATGGCGACGGCCTTCAAGCTCGCGGTCGAGGCGGGTCGGCGCGCGCACCGCGCCGGGATCATGGACGAGACGGTGACCGCGCGCGCGTCGAGCCCGGTCGGGGGAGAGGTGTGACGGTCCTCGTCAACGGCAAGCCGCAGGAGCTGGCAGGAGGAGAGACGGTCGCCGCGTTGCTCGAGCGTCTCGGCTTCGGCGGGCGCTACGCGCTCGTCGAGCGAAACGGTGAGCCGGTCGAGCGCGCTCGTTACGCGGACGTCGAGCTTGCCGACGGCGACGAGCTCGTCGTCGCGCGTCCCGTTGCCGGTGGGTGACCCCGATGGGGGCGGGGTGGTGGGATTAGATGAAAGACCTCTTTACCTGATCACGCCCGCGCGGCCGGACCTCGAGCCGTTTCTCGAGGCGGCGGTGCGCGGCGGCGTCGACATCGTCCAGATCCGTGACAAGGAGCTCGGCGACGACGAGCTTCGCCCCGTACTCGAGCACGCTCGCGACGTGACTCGCCGCCTACCGGATACCGCTCGTCGTCAACGACAGGCCGGACCTCGCCGCCGAATGCAGGGCGGACTACGTCCACGTCGGCCAGGAGGACATGCCGGTTGACGAGGCGCGGCGGTTCGGCGTGCGCGTTGGTCTTTCGACCCATGCCGAACGCGAGATCGACACGGCCGGCGCGGACTACATCGCCGTGGGCCCGGTGTACTCGACGCCGACGAAGGAAGGTCGCCCGGCGGTCGGGCTCAAGCTCGTCCGCTACGCCGCCTCGCGCGCGCGTGGTCCTTGGTTTGCGATCGGCGGCATCGACGCGAGCAACGCTGCCGAGGTCGTGGCCGCGGGCGCCACGCGCCTGGCCGTCGTGCGCGCGATCGGCGACGCGGCCGATCCGGAAGCGGCGGCGCGAGCGCTGCGGAGGTTCGTTGCCCGCCTAGCCGGTTCGAACCGTGGCCGCGGCGAGGGCGCCGGGCTTGGCGCGCTGCATCGTCCAGGTCGGCGTGAAGCTCGTCGTCCAGACGCGTACGGAGTCGCCGGCGTCGACGCTGTCAGGCGACGACCCGCTCACGCCGGAAGAGGTTCTGCGCTGGTACGCCGTCGTCTCCGAGAGCGAGAGGGCGACGCGCGCGCGAATAGACGAACCGCCAGCCGTTGGACATACGGACCTTGCTCACGTTGACCTCGAGCGGTGTCGGACGTGACGGAGCGGACGCTCCCCTTCAGGAAAACCCACATCGGGTCGAGCGTCGCGGGGCCCGGGAAGAGCGCCTTGCGCGCCCCGTTCAGATGCCGGTACGGGTTCAGCGGGCTTCCGTTGCGGCGGATCTCGAAGTGCAGATGGGGGCTTCCGTTCTCGGCGTCACCCGAGTCGCCCACGTAGCCGACGAGCTCGCCCTTGCGGACGTGATCGCCCGTGCGAAGGCCCGGTGCGTACGCGACGCCGCGCGTGCAGCCGCCCCTGTCCTCGCTCTTGGCGGTGAGGTCGTTGTTCAGGTGGATGTAGACGTATGTGTAGCCGCTCGCCCCATGCAGGTAGAGCATGCACGTGCCGATCGAGGAGCCGGTGTGCAGCTCCACCGTGCCGCGCTCGGCCGCGATCGCGGGCTGGCGCCAGCGCGCCATGATGTCGTTCCCTTCGTGCGAGCCGCCGGGGCGCGGCGCGCCGAAGTCATTGATGTACGAGACGTTGCCGGTGACCGGGAAGGCGAGTCGCGGCACGGCCGCCTGAGCGGTGCCCGTGAGGGCTCCAAACACGAATAGGAGCAAGAGTCCTCGGGATGTCGTCCGGCGGCTGATCACTGGCTGGGCGGAGGGGATCCGTCGCGGTCCGAAGGGCGGAACGCTAACAGACCCCTCGGCAATCACCCCGGCCGACTAAACCCTCTCTTTACGGAATCGAAACAAACGGGGCCGGGTATGCTCGCGCCGCACCGGGGCGCGCCTGTCGGTCGCCAAGCTTCGAGGGGATGTCGGCCGGTGCCGACCGGGGGCCGCTCAAGCCACGCCTCCCCGAGCGCCTGGCCACCGCCGACCACCGGATCGACCTCGCGACCCCGCTGGTGCTCGACGCGCTGCCGGGACTGCTGGCCGAGCTGTCGGCGGCCCCGGGACTCGGCGACGGCGAGCTTGCTGCTCATCGGTCGGCGCCACCAGCGCGACAACAACTCCTGGCTGCACAACTCGGCCCGGCTCACCCGTGGGCGACCCCGGCACGCCCTGCTCGCGCATCCGAACGACCTGGCGCAGCGCGGCATCCGCGACGGCGACACGGTCGTGGTGCGCTCGGCGGTGGGGGAGGTGCGCGTCGAGGTGGCCGCCACCGACGACGTCATGCCCGGCGTGGTGTCGCTGCCACACGGCTACGGGCACCGCCGCCCCGGGGTGCGGCTGCGCAACGCCGAGGCTCTGCCCGGCGTCACGATGAACGACCTCACCGATCCCTCTGTCGTCGAGGCACTGTCGGGCAACGCGGTGCTCAACGGCGTGCCCGTCACGCTCGACCCGCTCGTGGTCGCGGCCCCGTGACCCCCTTCCCTGCCGTGAGTGCGGAAGTGGTCGCCATGGCAACCGTTTCCGCACTCGCCGCGAGGTCGTCGTGACGCCGGATGCCGTGCGCCTCCTCGCGCTCGACCTCCCGGACGTCGTCGAGCGCGACCACCACGGGTTCCCCTCGTTCCGCGCCGGTCCGCGGGGCAAGATCTTCGCCACGCTGCCGACCGACGAGATCCTGCGGGTGATGCTCGACGAGGAGTCGATCCGCGAGGCCGTCGCGGAGTGGCTCTGGTGCCGCGAGGGGTGGTGGGGGAAGACGCTGGCGACCGTCGAGGTGGTGCTGGCCGAGGCGGATGTCGTCGTCGTCACCGAGCTGCCCGACGAGGCCCACGCCCGGGCGACGGGCCGCTGACCTCGGCCGGGTTGCCCGCGGAGTCAGGAGCAGTTCGCGGGCTCAGGACCCTCTCGCCGAGTCAGGGTCGTATAAGCGCATGACTGGGCGGAGTGCTCCTGACTTCGCGGGAAGACGCCACTCGGGCACGTCAGGCGGGGGCGGCGGTGAGGAGGGTGAGGGCTCGGGTGCAGTGGTCGACCAGGGCGAGCCGGCCGGCATCCCGCTCGGATGCCGGCAGCGCGGCCCACTGCAGCGCGCGGTCCTCGAGGTAGGCGACCCAGCCGTGCACGGCCGGGAGTGCGGCCTCCGGCAGGTCCGCCGCCGCCACCACCACACCTGCCACGTGCTCGCGCACCGTCTGGACGGGGTCGTCGCCGGCGGCCCGCGCGATCGGCGCCTGGCCGAGCACGAGCGCGACGTACGATGCGCGCCGCCGGGCCACCTGGTCGAGGAAGCGCTCCACGACCTGCTGCACCGCGGCCTCGCCGCCCACCCCGGCATCCGGCGAGACGTTGCGGCCGACCCGTCGTCGTGCGGCCTCGACGACCGCCCGGTGGTAGTCGGTCTTGGTCGGGAAGTAGTGGAAGAGCAGCCCGCGCGAGACCCCGGCCTCGGCCGCCACCTCGTCGAGCGAGAGCTCCTGCACCGGGCGCTCGACGAACTTGCGCAGCCCGATGCCGACCAGCTGGCGGCGCCGGTCGTCGGGCGTCATCCGCACCCGTGCCGTGGCTCCCATGCTATTGAGCATTGCTCAACAACGGTCTAGGGTCAAGACCATGGACTTCGCCCCCTCGGCCCGCGCCGCCGACCTCGCCGCCCGGGTCCGGGCCTTCGTCGACACCGAGATCGAACCCGTCGAGCCCGGCATCCTGCGCGACGTCGCCGCACGCCGCGCCCGCGGTGAGGACGCCTGGCCGCCGCCCGCCGTGGTGGGCGAGCTGCAGGCCAGGGCCCGCAGCGAGGGCCTGTGGAACCTCTTCCTCCCGGCCGGGCACGGTGACGCGTACGCAGCCCGCTTCGGCACGGATGGCGGCACCGGGCTCACCAACACCGACTACGCCACGATCGCCGAGGTGACCGGCCGCTCGCCCCTGGCGCCAATGGTGTTCAACTGCAACGCCCCCGACACCGGCAACATGGAGGTGCTGCTGCGCTACGGCTCGCCCGAGCAGCAGCAGGAGTGGCTCGAGCCGCTGCTCGACGGGCGGGTGCGCAGCGCCTTCCTCATGACCGAGCCCGGCGTCGCCAGCTCCGACGCCACCAACATGGAGGCCACGGCCACCCTCGACGGCGACGACGTCGTGCTCGACGGGCGCAAGTGGTGGTCGACCGGTGCCGGCCACCCCGACTGCAAGGTCGGGATCTTCATGGGCCTCACCGACCCCGGTGCGCACCGCCACCGCCAGCACTCGATGGTCGTGGTGCCGCTCGAGGCCCCCGGCGTCACCATCGAGCGGATGCTGACCGCGCTCGGCCAGTACGACGAGCCGCTCGGCCACGGTGAGGTCACCCTGAGCGCGGTGCGCCTGCCGGCCGGCGCGATCCTCGCCGGCCCGGGGCGTGCGTTCGAGATCGCCCAGGGCCGCCTCGGGCCGGGCCGGGTGCACCACTGCATGCGCCTCATCGGCCTGGCCGAGAAGGCGCTCGAGCTGCGCCTGCGAGCGCTCGACCAGCCGGGTGGCGTTCGGCAAGCCGATCGCCAACCTCGGCGGCAACCGCGAACGCCTCGCCCGCGCCCGGATCGCGATCAACCAGGCCCGCCTGCTCGTGCTCCACGCCGCTTGGAAGCTCGACACCGTCGGTATCGAGGGCGCCCAGTCCGAGGTGTCCGAGATCAAGGCGGCCGTGCCGCAGATGGCCTGCGACGTCATCGACCTCGCCATCCAGCTGCACGGTGGCGGGGGCATGAGCGAGGACTTCCCGCTCGCCGCCGCCTACGCCGGCGCCCGCAGCCTGCGCCTGGCCGACGGCCCCGACGAGGTGCACCTCGGCGTCGTCGCCCGGCACCTGCTGCGTCCGTATGCCGCCCGCGCGGCCGCCGCGGCCACGCCTGCCACCGCGGGGGGCGCGTCACCGGCATCCACGACGACCCCGTCCCTGGAGAACGCCCGATGAGCCGTCGCGTCGAGACCAACAGACGTGCCGTGGTCACCGGAGGCGCCTCTGGCCTCGGCCTGGCCCTCGCCGAGCTGATGGTCGCCCGCGGCGACTCCGTGCTGGTCGTGGACCTCGCCGACGACCGCCCCGACACCGTGCCCGAGGGGGCGGCCTACCGCCGTCTCGACGTGCGCTCGCAGCAGGACTGGGATGCCGCGCTGGCCTGGGTCCGCGAGACGTGGGGCGGGCTCGACGTCCTCGTCAACAATGCCGGCGTCGCCACCGGGGGCCGCATCGACATCGAGGCCATCGCCGACTGGGAGCGGGTCGTCGACATCAACCTGCTCGGCGTCGCGCGCGGCTGCCACACCTTCACCCCCCTGTTCAAGGAGCAGCGCAGCGGCCACATCGTCAACGTCGCCTCGCTCGCCGGCCTCGTCCACGGCCCGGGCATGGCCAGCTACAACGCGACCAAGGCCGGGGTCGTCGCCCTGAGCGAGACGCTGTACTTCGAGCTCGCGCCGTGGGACATCGACGTCTCGGTCATCTGCCCCGCGTTCTTCCGCACCAACCTGCACCAGTCGTTCGCCGGCAAGGACGCCGCGATGCAGGAGGCCGGCATGCGGCTGATCACCCAGGCCAAGGTCGATGCCCGGCACATCGCCGCGATCGCGCTCAAGGGCGTCGACGCCCGCAAGAAGGTCATCCTCACCGACCGGCTCGGCCACCAGGCCTACCTGTCGAAGCGGTTCGCCCGGCCCCTCTACGACCGGATGCTGAGGGCCCAGGCCAAACGGCTCGCCCGCCGGGCCGGGGCCGACCCCGAGGACTTCGTGCCGTGAGCCAGGTCGCCGGCGCCGCGCCCGTGCGCGACGAGGACGCCTTCGACATCGAGCGGGTCGCAACCTGGTTGCGCCAGAACGCTCCCGGCGAGGCGGGCGTCGACGGCACTCCCGAGGTGCAGCAGTTCGTCGGTGGCGCCTCCAACCTCACGTACCTGCTCAGGTACGCCGATGGGCCGTCGTCCGGCGGACGCGACCTCATCCTGCGCCGCCCCCCGACCGGCACCAAGGCCAAGGGCGCACACGACATGCGTCGAGAGCACGACATCCAGGCAGCCCTGGCCCCGGTGTTCCCGGCGGTGGCGCGGATGGTCGCGTTCTGCGCCGACGAGGACGTCGTGGGGTCGCAGTTCTACGTCATGGAGCGCATCGAGGGCACCATCCTGCGCCGCGACGTGCCGCCCGAGCTCGGCCTCGACCGCGACGGCGTGGCTGCCCTGTGCCGCACCGCAATCGACACGCTCGTCGCCTTGCACGACGTGGACGTGGAGGGTGCTGGTCTCGCCGACCTCGACCGGGGAGACGGCTACGTGCGCCGCCAGGTCGAGGGCTGGTGCGGCCGCTACCGGCGGGCGCGCACCGACGACGTCGGCGACTTCGAGGCGACGATGGCCTGGATCGTCGCCCACGAGCCGGCCGACCGCCCGCACGTGCTGATCCACAACGACTTCCGGTTCGACAACCTCGTGCTCGACCCCGCCGACCCGACCAGCATCATCGGCGTGCTCGACTGGGAGATGGCCACCGTCGGTGACCCGCTCATGGATCTCGGTGCCGCACTGGCCTACTGGGTGCAGGCTGACGACCACCCCGAGTTCGTCGCCGTGCGCCGCCAGCCCACGCACACCCCCGGGATGCTGACCCGCGCCGAGGTGGTCGAGCGCTACTCGGCGGCCCGCGGGCTCGAGGTGACCCCCGAGCAGTGGCGCTTCTACGACGTGTTCGGCGCCTTCCGCCTCGCGGTGATCGCCCAGCAGATCTACTACCGGTTCCACCTCGGCCAGACGAGCAACCCGGCCTACGGGCAGTTCCGCGAGGTCGTGCGCTTCCTCGACCACCACTGCACCGCCCTCATCGGCGACTCCTGACCACGACAACGACGACAACAACGACGACGACGACGACACGACAAGGAAGGACTCCCCATGCCCACCACCCTGATCACCGGTGCGAGCTCGGGCCTCGGCGCGGAGATGGCTCGGCAGTTCGCCGACCGCTCGGCTAGACCTCGCGCTGTGCCGCCCGGCGCATCGAGCGGCTCGAGGAGCTGCGCGACGAGATCCTGACGGCCACCCCGGCGCGCCGGTCGAGCTGCGCGCCCTCGACGTCACCGACGACGACGCGTGTTCGAGGTGTTCCGGGCCTTCGCCGACGACTTCGGCACGATCGACCGGATCATCATCAACGCCGGCCTCGGCAAGGGCGCGCCGATCGGCACCGGGCGGTACGACGCCAACCGCAGACCGCGATGACCAACTTCGTGGCCGCCCTGGCCCAGACCGAGGCCGCGATGGAGATCTTCCGGGCGCAGAAGCGCGGCCACCTGGTGATGATCTCGTCGATGTCGGCGATGCGCGGGATGCGCAAGACGATTCACGACCTACGCCGCCACCAAGGCCGGCGTCGCGCCGCTCGCCGAGGGCCTCCGCAACGAGATGCGTGCGAGCCGAACCGGACATCGACGTGTCGACGATCTACCCCGGCTACATCCGCTCCGAGATGAACGAGAAGGTCGAGAAGCCCGTTCATGGTCGACACGGAGACCGGGGTCCGGGCCATGGTCGAGGCCATCGAGAAGCGAAAGGGCCAAGGCCCTGGTCCCGGCCTGGCCGTGGGTGCCGCTGGGGAAGGCCATGAGCCACCTGCCGCTGCCGCTCGTCCGGAGGATCATGTGACCGTGGCACGAGTCCTGGTCACGGCACACCTCCCCGGTGACGGGCCGGCCCGCCTGGTCGCTGCCGGTCACGAGGTCGCCTACCGCGACGTCGCGGCCCCCATGCCCCGGGACGAGCTGGTCGCGGCGGTGGCGGGCGTCGACGCGCTGGTCGCCATGATGGTCGACCGGGTCGACGCGGAGCTGCTGGATGCCGCCGGGCCGGGTCTGCGGGTCGTCGCCGACGTGGTCGTGGGGTACGACAACGTCGACGTCGCCGCCTGCACCGAGCGCGGCGTGGTGGTGACGAACACCCCCGGGGTGCTCACCGACGCCACCGCCGACCTCGC